>JBFNFA010000033.1:0-5075 GCA_040797845.1 Clostridiaceae bacterium | reverse complement strand
CCGTTTAGGTTAATTTTTATTATTTTCACTGTCTACTTGACAGGGTGCAGTTCATTTCTGAGTAATACGGTATTTTTATAAAACAATTTAATTTTCAATAAATTGTGTCAATTCCATGTTGAACTTATCACGTTCCTCCCAGAATAATCCGTGACCACTATATTTAAACGGTACTAGCTTAGAGTTCCTAATTCCTTTATTTTGTGCAATAGCCAATGGAAATAGGGAAACTTTGTCATGAATACCATGAAGAATTAAAGTGGGAACGCAAATTTTTCCTAGATCAGAAAATAAGCTTTCGTCCCTAAGTGTGGTAGCAAGCGCCGCAGTTGACCAACTTGCTCCTTGTAGTCCTAATTGGAAGAACCAATCTGAGAAAGGGCATGTTGTATTTTGAAAGAAAAACATGTCTCCAAATCCTTGTAACATTTTAGGGCGGTCACTATATGTTCCCTGAATAAGCTTAGTTACCTCTTCTTTTGGCAATCCATATGGAAAATTTGGACGCCTAGTGAAACTAGGAGCGGCAGCTGCGAAAAGGGCAAGTTTGGATACACCATAACCGTTGTGGCGAGCCATATATCGAATTGCAATTGCTCCACCCACAGAATGTCCTGCAAGTGTGAAATCTTTTAGTTTTAGTGCTTCAACTACACATCTAACATCGTCAGCCAATCTATTGTAGTCATATCCTCTCCAAGGCTTATCGGAATTACCAAACCCTCTAATGTCCATTCCTATGCATCGATATCCCATTTTAGGCAGCTGATTAAATTGATATTCAAATAAATTATGGTTTGCTGGCCAACCATGTATAAACAAGATTGTTTTGTTTCCCTTAGGGTTAATATCTTCTACATAAATTTTTACATCGGGTTCTACTTTAACATAGTATCCCATATAAATTTCTCTCCCATTAATAGAATTATATTCAATAATATGTTATGTGCAAGCATATAAGATTGTGCTTTGTAATATTCTTGAAATTAGTTTTAATCCTAGCTCTAAAACTTTTAAATATATAGAAACTCTTAAGGTCTCATATATTTTAGAGCATCCAGAAAAATGTATGATAAATATAAATTTATATCATGCCATGTAGATGATGTACTACCATTAATTGTAGGGCATAGGACTATATTTTTAAAAGATTATGATGTAAAATTATAGATGTGGAGGATTAAAATAGAATAGAAATGTAAAAATCATACATTATATAAGGAGTTGAGAGGAAATGAAAAAAAGCATTACATCCAGATGGTGGTTTTATATATTACTTTTGGGGCTTACATTTATGATACCACCATATAGCCAAATTAAAGTTTCGCCAAATGAAATAAGTAATGTTATTTCTACTGCTTTGAGGTTTCCATTATCCAGTTCTATTAGCGCTTTATTTCCCATTGCAAAATTACTATTATTATGCACTTTAATAGTTCCATTTTTAATAGGTGAAAAAGCAGCACGTATTGTTGCAGTATATTCAGCCTTATCAATGTTTTTAATAGGTATATTTCAAAGCATAGCAGTGACAAAAGAATATGGATTTGTTTGGATTATCGGGAACACAATAATTATGAGTTTAGTCGGAGTGTTTTGGATCATGGAATTAATTAAACCTCGTAATAATTTTGCACATAATAATTTAAACAAAGCAAGATTATGGGTTCTTCCTCTGATGGTACTTGCTATGATATTTCCACTAAATTTTACTCAAACAGGTGAACTAATATGGGATTTTAGTATTAAAAATATTATGTTGAATGAATCAGCAACAGCTTATTGCCTTGTAACACCTACAATATTAGGAATACTTATTTTATTTTTCCCAAATATAAATATAGAATTATTTAGAGTTTCATCCTTTGTAGGACTTATTTTTGGCATATTGAACTGTACTATATGGTTTGTATTCTCACCAGAATTGTATCTAATGGGAATACTTCATTTGCCATTATTAATATTATCTTTATATGGCTGCGGTTTAAGCCTTACTTATAATAAAAGTAGGAAACTACTATCATCTGAAAAAATTTATTAAAGAAATCACAGGAGAAAGATTTCTTTAATAATCTTTGTTAATATAGATAACTAAATAATTACTAACATAAGAAGGGATGGAAGATCACATGAGATACGGATGGCTTGATGAATACTGCATTTCTAAAAAAGGAGCAGAAAAGGACTTTAAGGAAGAATGGAATGCAACAAGATACCTTATTGGGGGAAAAATGTTCGCTATGCAAGGGGGAGACAAAAACAAAAAAGCTATTATTACATTGAAATGCCAGCCAATGTTTGGCCAGCTTTTAAGAGAGAAATATGAACATATTATTCCCGGATATTATATGAATAAAGAACATTGGAATTCTGTATATTTAGAGGGAGATGTACCAGATGATGTTTTAAAACAAATGATAGATATATCATATGAATTAGTATTAAATTCTTTAAGTAAGAAAAAGATACAAGAAATTTATGAACATACTAATGGTTGACTCAAATAAAGAAGAGAAATACAAAAGAGGTTGAGTTTAATGCGTTAGGAAGCAGAAGTGGAGAGAAAATATGAACTGGATTGAACAAATAAGAAAATATAATCCTTATAATGAACAAGAGAAAAAGGATAAAGAGATAATTTTATATTCTATAAATGCCTTAGATAATATTCTAACTAGAGATAATGAAGTTGCACATATAACAAGTTCAGCCTTTGTAGTAAATAAAACGAAGGATAAGGTATTAATGATTCATCATAATATATACAATTCATGGTCATGGACAGGCGGCCACGCAGACGGGGAAGAGGATTTATTAGGAGTTGCAATTAAAGAAGTAAAAGAGGAAACAGGAATAAATAATGTCCGTCCTGTTATAGAGGACATTTTTTCGTTGGACATACTCCCTGTATTGGGACATAGAAAAAGAGGAAAGTATATATCACCTCATTTACATTTATCAGTTGCTTATTTGCTTGAAGGGGATGAAAATGAATTATTGATAGTAAAAGCAGATGAAAATAGTGATGTTAAATGGATACCCATAGAAGAAGTAAATATATATAGCAATGAACCTCACATGAAGAAGGTATACGATAAATTAATATCTAAAGTTAAAGGACTAAGAAATTAATTATACATTAAATGGAGGGTTAATATGTCTAAGAAAAGTTCAGAGAGTAGGTTTGAAGTAATATATGAGCAAGGAGTTTTAAATCAATGCAAGATTTTAGTGGATAAAAAAACCGGTGTGAACTATTTATTCACTAATGAGGGAAATGCAGGTGGTCTAACAGTCTTACTGGATAGGGAAGGTAAACCTGTTATTTCTAATATTCAAACTCAATATTAATTAAATTATTAATATTGAATAGGGTGGAAAAAAGCAGTTGTAAAAGATACTAAATCCTTGAAAGAATTTATTTCAAATATTTTTCTTTCAAGGATTTTTACTAGGATTAATGTTGCAATTATCTGTTGGTCCTGTATTCTTTTAGGATATAAAATCTACAACTCTAAAAGCATTTCATATTGATTAATGTAGTTATTAAAACCTGATTTGTATAAGAAGTTTTTTAATGTTGTAGATTGATCATCCACATTAAGGATAGAGATCTTATTAGATTCTGTGCTACTTATTAAATCTGTTAAAATGCTTTGTCCAACTCCTTTATGTCGATGATTATTATCTACAGCTATCTGAGGAATATCTCCTGTTTTTTTATCAATAATACCATAGCCAACAATGGTATTATTTAAGCTTGCAATTGTGTATATAAATGAATCTGGTAGAGCCTTGATAGAATCAATAGAATTCTGCCAAGAAGGTGTAACCTCCCAAAATTTAATTAATTGATCCAAAATAGTTGAATCAATTTCATTAATATGCTCAACTTTATAAGTTGATAATGGATTATAACTACTCTTATCTAGCTGAAAACAGGAAAAAGTTCTTATGATTTTAAATCCTTGTTTTTTATAAAGCTCAAAAGCTGATATATTAGATTGAATTACTTCTAGCAAATATTGTTTTATGTTTCTTTGTTTTAAGATTTTTAGCATATTGTCAAACATATTGCTTGTTGCTCCTTGTTTTCTATACTCTGGAACAACACCTGTACCTAAATCATATATGCTTGTTTTACCTTCCCAGTTTCTAAGTCCATTAAAAATAAAACCTATTAAAACTTCATCTTTAAATGCACCTATGGAAAGTTCAGGAGAATAACCTTTTCTCTTAAGCATTTGTTCAAATTTATAAAGAGGCAGGTCTAATTTTACTTGATAATCAGAAAATGCATTTAAGAATGCTATATGCAATATTTTTATATCTATATTTTCTAAAGTTTTATAATTAAACATAGTTTATCTCCCTCATATCTCAATTTAATTTATATAGTAAATTATAACATTAATTTTTATGAAAAATGAAGTAAAAAGTATAGTTGTATACATATATTTACATTAAATTATAAACTATGTAAAATTGATTAAAAGATATACATTTACTTCTACTTAATAAAAAAGGAGAGATTTTTATGAGTAAAGTTTTAGTTTTTGGAGGAACTAGATTTTTTGGCAAGAGTTTAGTAAGGACTCTTATAGATAATGAATATGATGTAACTATTGCCACAAGAGGAATTACTAAGGACAATTTTGAAGATAAGGTTAAGAGAATAACTGTGGATAGAGATAACAAAGGCGCTTTAGAAAAAGCTTTTAAGGATAAAAGTTTTAATATCATTTATGATAATATATGTTATAGTCCTAATGCAGCATTAAATGCATGTAGTAATGGCACTATAAAAATAAAAGAAATAATTAGGATGTGTGAAGAAAAGCGAAATAAAAGATGGATTGCAGAAGAAAATCATGAAGGCATTATAGGAGCATTTAATGGATTTCACAGATATACTTTAAGCAATAAAAAAGCTAGAGAACTAGGATTTCAATTTAAAGATATTTATAAAGAAGTTGAAGCTGTTTTTAAAAAAGAATGTAAAAATACCGTAAAATTCATTACTGATATGCTCCCCTTAAGGTAGACAGATTAAAAAATAAAAAATCTATCACTAG
>JBFNFA010000032.1:0-5301 GCA_040797845.1 Clostridiaceae bacterium | reverse complement strand
TTTTAAGATGGGTTAAGGTGATAGAATAATGATTAAATTGTTTAGTGGTACACCTGGGAGTGGGAAATCTCTTCACGTAGCAAGGGTTATGTATAATAGACTTAATAAAAATATTAGATATCCATCTGTAATAGCTAATTTTTCTATAAATGAAAAAATGATACTAAAGAGAAAAAAAGGTAAACAACCAAATTTTATATATAAAGATAATTCAGAATTAACAGTAGAATTTTTAGTTCAATATGCATTGGAAAATCATACTGCTGGTAAAGAGAATCAAACGTTAGTTGTAGTAGATGAATGCCAAGTGAAGTGGAATGCTAGGGAATGGCAAAATAATTCTGATAGACTTGATTGGATTAAATTTTTTACAATGCATAGGCATTTAGGATATGATTTTATACTAGTTACTCAAAATGATAGAATGATAGATAGACAAATTAGAGCATTGATAGAATATCAAGTGATTCACCGTAAAGTTAATAATTTTAAGATAGGAAAGATATTACCATTTCCTTGCTTTGCATCTATAGAATATTGGTATGGAATTAATGAAAGACTTGAATCTGAGTTTTTTATATATCGCAAAAAATGGGGTCAGTTTTACGATTCATATGGTAGATTTCATTTAGATGAAACAGTTTCTAAACTAGGTAAGAAGGAGAAGGGGTTAGGGGTCCCCTCTCCTTCACCTAGTTTAGAAAATAGTTAATGTTAAATTAAAATAAATTATTGATATTATAATGTCATAATGTTATAATGTTATTATTAAAATTAATAGGAGGTTACATTATGGCAGTTAAAAGGACAACTTTATATATTGATGAAGAATTGCTTAAGAAGTTGAAAGTATTAGCTATTCATGAAGGAAAAAAAGTTAATGATTTAATAATTGAATCAATAGAGAATGAATTGTCAAAACGCATACCAGATGAGATGAAATGATTTCATTCTAAAAGTGATCTATTTTTAATTAGCACTAGGACACCTGCATGTAAATGAAAATATGATTACTTTGAGGAATAAGTATGTTTATTAATTCGAATTTAGGTCCGTTCTTTTTAGAGGGGCATAGCGGAGCAATGTTTTTATGCCCCGAATTAGTACATTAAAAATTACATAAATTTTCGGAGGGTATATAGTAACACCCTCCGAGAGTCTCACGGGAGAGACTTTTTTATAAGGGGGAGTAACTTTTGATAGATACAGTTAGATTAAAAAGTCCTGAAATTTCTTATAAGTTAGCTAAGTATATCGAATCTCAATCATTTTTGAGACAAGGTATTGATATGGTATCAGGAGAGATTATATATACTATCACAACTAAACAGTTACTAGGTACATATGACAGCAATATAAGTGTTATAATTGAGCAGGGTTGTTGGGAATACAATAAGTATAAGGGTGTAGCTGAAAAGTCAGGCTCTGAATATTACATAGTTATAGAAGCTAGTGTAAATAAATTGATTTATGGTCATAATGTTTATGGAGGTTCGAACGATAAAAATCAGTTGTATTTATTGTTACGATTAGTTGAAATAGCACTTGATTGTGAATTTCCTGATTTTTGTGATTGGCAAGTTGTTCGCTTAGATTATGCTGAGAATTTTGAAATAGGTGAACAAAACGTGTATAATTATATTATAAATTTAAATAACAGTTACTGGGGAAGGAGGAAGATTAAGAAGTTTGATAAAACTGGTATTTATGTACCAGGGACTACAACTACATTGAAGTTGTATTCAAAAGGTCAAGAATTTAATAAGCATGATAAAAAGCGTTTAAAATCTCATTTGGATAATGTTGAATTAACTAAAATTAGTAATATAGCTAATAATATATTAAGGGTAGAATTAGAAATAAAAAAGAAAAAAATCATATATGATTTAGGACGATTACATACTATTAGAGAATTAGATATTGAATATTATATGTCCTTATATGAAACTGAGGTGAATAAATTGATTAAATTAACTGGTGATAATGCTTATTACTATAAATATGATGATGTTAAGAATATATTATTTAAAAATTATTCAGGTTCTATGGCTAATTCATTGTTGGGAACTTGGCTTAAATTTTCTCTTGAAGGAGAAGAAAAGACTAAGGGTATTATGTCAAAAGCTACATTTTATAAACATAGGAAGATGTTGATTGAGTGTAATTGTTCTTGGAATAATACTATAGTTGAGAAGAGAGAAGATAATATTATAGATTTTGTGCCATATTTAAATTCTAGGTATAGACAATGTAATGATGATTATAAAATAGATGAATTATTGAAGAAATATGAGATAGCAATTTAAAGACTAGTTTACTAGTCTTTTTTTATTTCATCAATGGTTATGTCTAGTAAATCTAGTAATTCTAAAAATTTATTTATTTGCTTTATGTTCCTTCCATGTATCCAATTAGTTATCGTTATTTCATTTATATTTAAAATATTTGATACTTCTTTTATATTGTATCCTTTTTCGTATATTCTTGCTTTTATTATAGTGGTATTCATTGTATCAACTCCTTTTTTATACATTATCATAATTATTATTATATTAACATTATAAATATTTGATAAAATAATACAAAATATTATTGAAACTTAATAATTATTAAGTTATAATGATAATTAATAAGTAATATTAATAAATATTAAGAAAATAAGGAGATGAAGATATGCTAGAATTTAAAGAGAAATTAATTTACACAGGAAGTGATGAGAGAACTAGTACGAAAACACGAGTAGATTATCAGCTGATTACTTATTTAGGTGAAAACGGTCAAACTTTTTCTACAGTAGCAGATTGTCAAATACCTTCTGACATTAAGCAATTAGATAGAGTTGAAGTAACATTTAAAGTAGTCCCTGGCCGTTATATTCAGCTTAAAACATTAGATATTAAGAAGGTTGTATAGATGGATGAAGATATTAATTATACTGAATCTGAATCTGAAACTTATTATTATGAATCAATAGATTATAGTAATCAGCTTGATGATTTATACGAAGAATTAGTTAATATTCGTGAGTTGCAAGTTCATCAAATTAATAATTCTGTAGAAACACTTAATGTAATATCAGCATTATTATTTTTTATTGTAACTTGCATAATCAGTTTAAATTTTATAAAGGTGGCTTTTAAGAAATGAATCCTGATATATTAGAACAACTCATTATAATAGATGAATCATTTCTATCTCACTCATTAACTCAAGGTGCTGAATCAGGTTTTATAGTAGGATTTACTGTTGGTTTTATAGCTTTAGGTATTAACCTTTGTCTGAAACTCTTTGGAGTTTTAAAATAAATAAGGAGGAATCATGATGAAAGATAAGCTTAAGAAATTATCAATTTCATTACCAGCAACAGTAGCTGTTGTTGGAACAACTGTAGCACATGCTACAGAAGGAAGTGATGCTGTTGCAGATGCATTAACTGCTACAGCAGGACAAATTACAGGAACTATTACAGCTGTTGCTCCTATTGCATTAGGTATTTTCGGAACTTTCATGGTTTGGAAATACGGAAAGAAATTTTTCAAATCTTTACTAGGTTAAAGAAAAGACTAGTTAATCTAGTCTTTCTTTTTATTTTAAAGGGAGGATTATTATGATTGAATGTAAATCATTAAGATTTAAGATAATTACTTTAATTTTATTATTTTTTATATTGTTTAACTTTATAATGACACCTTATATATACGCATCAGGCTTGGCTGTTGCTCTTGGCATTAAGTTTGGTATTCCTCTAGGCTCTAAAATATTAACTTTTATAATGATGAGTGCTGGTGTTGGAGTTACATTTGCTAGTTTAGATATGGCAGAAGAAATGTTCAATGCTTGGTGGGAAGAAATGGGCAATCAACTTTCAGAATTAGATTGGTCAAAACTTGCTTTTAAAGTAGGTAATGTATTTGATAATGCTGTATCTAATGTTAAGGATTTTTTTAGAAGTAAAGGAGCTGTTGAAGGTGATAATATTGTTTATGATGGTAGTAATGTTTATGATATTGCAATAGGTCAAAAAATCAATGTTTCTATACCTTTAGTTGAAAATGAAATTAAGCGAATCGTATTTAATGGTAAAGTTATATATTTTAGACATGTACAACATTATTTACAATTTTCTCGTTATAGTAATATGAGTTCGCCTAGTACTGTTATTAATGTTGGTGTTAATCAAGATTGGTTTCATATTAAAGCAATTGAACGTACAGAAGAATATTATTATAGAATAACTACAGATTCTAAGATTTCTAGTAGTGGAATAGTTACTGAACGTACTAATGGTATGAGAATTGCTTCAAGTTATAGTAATTCAACTGATTTGCCTAGTCAATCTATACCTTATGTAGTTGCTCCATCTTCTCATGTTTTAGATGATTCGTATCCTGTTCAGCCTTGGCAACCTAGTTTACATGGATTAGGTATAGAGCAGATAATTAATCCGGATGGAACTGTCTCTGATGTTTATGACGGTACAATAGAACAACTTTTAGAGGATGTTCTATTAAAAGAAGTAGAATATGATAATTTGATTACAGATGTACCTTATTCTGTAGTAGAAACAAGTAGAGGATTAGAAATTTCTTACGAAGATAGTCCTTCTATTCCAGTACCATATCCTGATGTTGATTTCGGTCCAATTGAAAATCAAGCAGAATTTCAGGGTAAGAATGTTGGACTATTACAATCTATCATGAATTTGTTGTCTACTATACCAGCTTTTATTAATTCACTATTTGTAATTCCAGAAAATTTGTCTTTAGATTTCTCAGGATTTCAAGGTTTAGCACTTACAGATAAATTTCCATTCTGTTTGCCTTGGGATTTGAAAAGGAGTTTTGATATATTAGTTTCTCCTCCATCTGCTCCTTATTTTGAGTTATCTATTCTAGATCATAAAATAGAATTAGATTTTTCTCAATTTGAATTATGGGCAAGTATCTCACGAACATTTTTTAGTATCATTTTTGTAACTACAATGATAATTAGTACACGAAAATTTATAGGAGGTGCTTAAATGATTTGGACAGGATTAGTAGCAGTTATAAATCTTATTTTAAAGGCTTTATCAAGTGTAGCAGGACTAGTAGTATTGTTATTACCTACCTCACCTTTTAAGGTCTTAGAAGGTTTAAATTTACCTTATATAGATACATTAAATTGGGTATTGCCTATATCATTTTGCGTATCAGTTTTAACATATTGGGTTGGAGCTATAGCTATATATTACGTAGTTCAGGTAGTTTTAAGATGGGTTAAGGTGATAGAATAATGATTAAATTGTTTAGTGGTACACCT
>JBFNFA010000031.1:0-6335 GCA_040797845.1 Clostridiaceae bacterium | reverse complement strand
CAATGCGCCGATGATACTACAAGGGAGGCCTTGTGGGAAAGTAGGTCGTCGCCAGATCATGTGATTCACTAGCTCAGTCGGTAGAGCACCTGACTTTTAATCAGGTTGTCCGGGGTTCGATTCCCCGGTGAGTCACCAAAAACCATCACTAAATAGTGGTGGTTTTTTTTATGCGAAAAACTTTACAAATAATTTAATTAATATACATAATATATTAACAATATTATGCAATACTATTAATAATATTATTAATGGAAATTATTTATTAAATTGGGGGTAAATATATGCAAATAAAAGATAGTATAACATCAGGATTATCCAAAATCGCTAAAACAGTAGGAGATGGGGCTGCAACAGTAGCAAAGAAATCTGGTGAAATAGTTGAAACATCTAAATTAAATTTAAACATTTCATCTGAAAAAAACAATATCGAAAAATTGTATAAAGAAATTGGTGAAATGATTTTTGAAAAATATAAAAATGGAGCTATGATAGATGTAGATTTAGAGGAAGCATGTAAGAGTATTGAAGAATCACATAAGAATATAGAAAAAATTAAAGAGAAAATAGAGGAAATAAAGAAAGATAAAGCTAATGATAGCAGTGAGAAATATCAAGATGAAGATGAAGACGAAAATGCTTGCAGTTGCTGTGAGAGAGTAGAAGAAGTAGAAAAAATTGAAGAAGTGGAAGATGAAATTGTAGAAAATTGTGAGGGAAGTCTTTGTAATTTTGAAGAACCTAAAGATGAAAGTGATATAATTAAATAGTTAGTAAAAGGTGAATCTACTTTAGTAAAAGTTAGATTTACCTTTTTTTATGGAATTTATCCTATGTGATATAATATATTTATTATGTACTAAAGGAGATTCAAATATGGATTGTAAGGATTTATTGCAGATTTTATGTGAATCACATGCTCCTAGTGGTAGAGAAAAATGGATTCATAATATTATAGAAGATAATTTTAAAGAATTTGGACAAGTAAGTATAGATAATTTGAATAATTTATATGTGAACAAAAAAGGAAATGGTAAAGGTAAATTAATGATTATGGCCCATGCCGATGAAGTATTTTTAATGGTTACTGAGTACTCAAAAAATGGTTTTTTAAAATTTAAGAGTAATGGAATTGATCCAAAGAGTTTAGTATCACAAGAAGTTATCATTCATGGAAAAGCAAAAATACATGGAATAATAGGAATAAAGCCTCCACATTTAATGAATGATGATGAAAAAAAGAAAGCTGTAAAAATAGAAGATTTACTAATAGATACGGGATATAAATTAGATGAATTAAAAGATATAGTAAAAATTGGGGATTTTATTACATTGAAAGGTGGTTTTTATGAATTACTAAATAACAATGTAACTTCTAAGGCTATTGATGATAGAGCTGGTATAGCTGCGATGTATGAATGTGCAAAAGAATTAAAAAACATAAATCATGATTTTGATATATATTTTGTATCTTCATGCCAAGAGGAAGTAGGACATAGGGGAGCAAAAGTGGCAAGTAATAGAGTAAATCCGGATATTGGAATTGCAGTAGATGTGACTTTCGACTCAGGGAATTTAGGAGATAAAGAAAGAGAAAATCACTTAGGAAAGGGACCTATTATATGTATAGGTCCTAATATACATGTTAAATTAAGAGAAAAATTAATAGAAATAGCCAATGAATACAATATACCATATGGAATTGAAGTAGAACCTGGCAATACAGGTACTGATGCTTGGGATATACAAATTGCAGGTGAAGGTATACCAACATTACTTATATCAATTCCAATTAAATATATGCATACTTCTGTAGAAGTTATAAATATTGAAGATATAAAAAACACTGGAAAATTATTAGCTAAGTTTGTTGAGAAGCTAAATGAAATAGAGCTGGAGGAACTACTATGCTATTAGAAAAACTTAGTAATGCTTCAGGACCTTCAGGATATGAGGGTGAAGTAAGAAATATTATAAAGGAAGAAGTAAAAAAATATGTAGACGAAGTAATAGTTGATAGAATGGGAAACATAATAGCTCATAAAAAAGGAAAGGGCCCTAAAATAATAATAGATGCACATATGGATGAAGTGGGATTTATTATAACGGGATATAATGAAGATGGAACTTTAAGGTTTTATTCATTAGGAGGTATAAATAGCAAAATACCACCTGCTAAAGTGGTATTAGTAGGTAAAAATGGGATTCCAGGAGTAATAGGAATTAAGCCTATTCATCTCCAAAGCAAGGAAGAAAAAGAAAAAGTAATGAGCTACTCAGATTACTGTATAGATATAGGATCTAACTCAAAAGATGAAACGAAAAAAATAATAAATTTAGGCGAATATGCTGTATTTAGTACAAGGTTTGGTAAATTTGGAGATGATCTTGTAAAAGGAAAAGCTTTCGATGATAGAATGGGATGTTCGGTTTTAATAGAAGTTTTAAAAGAACAGTACAACTGTGATATATATGGAGTGTTTAATGTTCAAGAAGAAGTTGGAGAAAGAGGGGCATATACTTCAGCATATAAAATAAAACCAGATATAGGAATTGTATTGGAAGGTACTGTTTGTGCAGACATGCCTAATGTAAGTAATAACAAGAAAGTTACGGAGATTGGTAAGGGACCAGCTATATCTATAATGGATCAAACAAGCCTCTTCAATATAGAGTTATCTAAAGAAATAATAAAAATTGCTAATGAACTAAACATACCGTATCAATTAAGGAAAAGTGCTTCAGGAGGAAATGATGGAGGAGCGATTAATATGTCTGGGGAAGGGGCTAAAGTTGTAACTATATCAGTACCTTGTAGATATATACATTCATCTGTTTCCGTGGCAAGCGTAAATGACTTTAATAATACTTGTAGGTTGGTGATTGAGTATTTAAAAAAATTATAATAGTGGAGGAGAAAGAAATTGGATAGATTATTGATTGATTTAATAAATGCTTTTGGAGTAAGTGGAAATGAAGATGAAGTTAAAAATATAATAAAGGAAGAATTAAAGGAAACCAATTTTAAAATACTTGAGGACTCATTGGGGAATTTGATTGTAACCATGGGAACTGGCAAAAAGAAAATAATGGTATGTTCTCATATGGACAGCATAGGGTTTATTGCTTCCTTTATAGAAAACAATGGCTTAATAAAGGTTGAAAAAATAGGGAACTTCCAATCTAAAGATATAGTACATAGCATAGTTAAATTTAAAAATGGTACCATTGGGAAAATGGTAATAAATAAAGATGAATTATTTATAGATATTGGATTAACAGAAAAAGAGGAAGTATTAAAATTTGTAGAAGAAGGAGATACTGCTTGCTTAGTAGGCCCTTGCATATCAAAAGAGCATAGTATAATAGGAGCTAATTTAGATAATAGGGTGGGATGTTATGTTCTTTTAAAATTATTAAAGGAATTATCACATAGTGAAAATGAGATATACTTCGTGTTCTCTACACAACAGCAACTTGGGGGAAGAGGTGCAAGAGCAGCAGCATACAAGATAAATCCAGAATATTGTATAGTGTTAGACTTAGAAGATATTAAAGATGTAATAAATGGAGATGGCGTTAAACTAGGTAACGGATCACTAATAAAAGTAATGGATAAGACACTTATAATGCATGAAGAAATAAAAGAAATGTTGGATAAATCAGCAGAAGTTCTAGGAATTAATCTCCAATATGGAATTTCTAATTCAACTTCTGATGGAGGGCTGATTCATAAAGAAGGATATGGAATTAAGACAGGAGAAATAAGCATACCTTGTAAATATAAAAATTCATTTTCTGCAATGGTAAGCAGTGAGGATATTAATCAATGTATTAAAATTTTAAAGGGAATATTATAAGAAAAGAAGCCTTAGGTTATACAGTTTCTAAGGCTTCTTTTAGTTTATACCAATCTTCTATATATTTTTGTTTGAAATCTTCACTCCTATTATAAATTAAAGATGATGGATGATACATTGGAAAAACATATCTATTTATTTTTTCACTAAAAATAATTTTCCCGTGACACTCACCTATGGATTTATAGTCGGTTAAAGTTTTTAAGGGAACATTACCTAAAGTTATTATAATCTTAGGGTTAACTAGATTTATTTCCTTATATAATACATCTTTAAAAAGAGATATTTCAGAAGTTTTTGGAGTTCTATTACTTATGGAGGATTTTCCGTTAATAGATTCTTTAATTTTTATTGGTCTAAAATAGCAAGTGTTTGTTATTCTAATATTTTCTCTTTTGATATTTATTAAATTTAAGTAGTGTTCAAAATTTTTCCCTGCCATGCCAACAAAAGGAGTTTTTTCTTCTACTTCTGTTTTGCCAGGAGCTTCTCCGATGAATAATATATCAGAAGGTACAGAACCGAAACCAGTTATCCATCCGCCTATATTATCATCAGTATAGTTTTCAGATATATTTTTGATTTCTTCTTCAATTGATATTAACTGTTTTTCTATATCCATATTCTTAAAGAAAACCTATGTTTTCTTTATACCTCCTTTTTAATAATTTTTGTAAATATTATAATAAAGCTGAAAAAAGTCTTGCTATAGTTTCCATAGATTTAGTTAAAAAAGGAGTAGATTCATATTCTTTTTCTGTTAACATTACACTATTTTTTAAATCGTTAAAAAACAATTCATCTAATTGTGTAGTAACATGCTCATCATATATAACTGCATTTATTTCATAATTTAATTCATAACTTCTTATATCCATATTAGCAGTTCCAACTGTGGAAACTTTTCCATCTATGGTCATAACTTTTGAATGTATAAAACTTTTATCATCATAAAGGTAAACCTTAGCACCACACTTTATCAATTCAGCTAGATATGTTTTAGAAGCATAGTATACAGTAAGGTGATCATATTTTCCAGGAAATAAAATTCTAACATCTACTCCACTTAAAAGTGATATTTTAAGGGCGTCCATAATAGACTCAGGAGGAACAAAATAAGGTGTAGTAATATATATATTTTTTTTAGCCATGTTTATCATTTTAAGTATACCTTGCATTATTGATGGATATGGGGAGTCGGGTCCGCTTTTTATTAATTGCATTATTTTAGTGTCTTTTTTGTGGATTTTAGGGAAATATGAAAAGAAATCATCCTCATCTAAAATTATTTGATCATCGTTAGCCTTTTTAATAGTCATAAAGTCATCAATAAAAACCCCTTGAAGACCTAAAACAAAATCTCCCTTTATCATTAGGTGAGTATCACGCCAGTATCCTAATTTACCTTTTCCTAGGTATTCATCTCCTATATTTATACCGCCAATAAATCCTACTTTACCATCGATAACAACAATTTTTCTATGGTTTCTATAATTAATTTGAGTATTTATTTTTCTTACTAAAGGGGCTAAAAAATAAGAGTACTGAACTACATTTATTCCAGCGTCAAGCATATCATTTATATATTGTTTTCCAAGTTTTATAGAGCCAACCCTATCTATAATAAACTTTACTGCCACCCCTTCTAAGGATTTTTTAATGAGTAAATCTTTTATTTCATTACCTATTGTATCATTTTTGACTATATAATATTCTAAATGTATGTGATGTTTTGCTTTAGTAATTTCCTCCTTTAATTTATTAAATTTTTTTAATCCATCTTCGAATATGGTTATATCATTATATATAAATAAAGGAGATTCACTGTTTTGTACTAGTAGTTGAATTAATGGTATATATTCCATATCATCTACTTTGTTTATTACTTTGTTTATTAATTGTTTTATCTTAGGTGAAAAATCTTTATTGAGTTTGTGAAGCTTCCAGTCTCTTCCTAAGAATATATACATAAACAATCCTATAGGAGGTAATAAAATTATAACAAGAAGCCAAGCAATAGTTTTTTCAGGTCGCTTTCTTTCTAATAGAATAATTATTATAACTGATAAAGTATTTATAAATATTAATGAATACAAAAACACACCAATATTTTTCAAAATGAAAACACCTCCTATAAATCATATACTTATTATTATAAAACAATTAGCTAAAATTATATATTAAAAAATTACCACCAACTTATTCTAGTGTATCATTAGTAATAATATTAAATAAGTAGGAGAAAATTAAAGAAAAACTAAAATAAATACGTATAATTATCAATCATAACAATAATACTAAGTATAATTATGATAGAATAATCCATGTCGTCAACAAGAACAAACATAAAAGAAATATGTAAATATAAATGTTGACAAGACAAAATTTATACGATATAATTTATACACTGTTAAATAAGTGGTCTTTGAAAATTAAACAGAGGAATGAAACCAGTCGATTCTAAAGAGAATCAAC
>JBFNFA010000030.1:0-8402 GCA_040797845.1 Clostridiaceae bacterium | reverse complement strand
GTTTAGGTTAATTTTTATTATTTTCACTGTCTACTTGACAGGGTGCAGTTCAGACCGAAGGAAGTTTGTTAGCATTAGGGATTTTTATAAAATAAATTTTAGAAGTTCTTATTGAAGCGAGACAGCATAATAAGCATTGCATAGCATTTTTATTTGTTGTAACCTTAAATTGATTTGGCAATTATAAGCTTCTACAAAGATAATTAGGATTCCAAATCATATGTGTTTTATTAGAATAAATGTTATAATTAGTATATAAAAATATGCAATTTAACTATACAATTTGTAAGATATTACGTGAGGGGGGAAGTATAGTGAATAATCTACCACAGCAGAAACAAGTTATAAATAAAGACTCAGTTTCACTTGAATCTTATGAAGAAATGGCAGAATGGTACTTTGAATATATTGATAAAAAACCATTCAATGCTTACTATGAAAGACCTGCAACCATATCTTTACTTCCAGATGTAAAAGGAAAGAAAGTCTTAGACGCAGGTTGTGCAGCAGGATGGTACACTAAATGGCTATTGGATAAAGGGGCAAGTGTAATAGCATTAGATTTTAGTCCCAATATGATAAAGATGACTAAAGAGAGAGTTGGAGATAAGGCTGAAATTATAAGAGCTGACTTAAATGAGCCACTAAGTTTTATTCAAGACGAGTCCATTGACGTTGTGGTATCATCTTTAACACTTCACTATATTAAAAATTGGGATATAGTAATGAGTGAATTTAATAGAATTCTAAAGAAAAATGGCCAACTTATTTTCTCAGTTCATCATCCTTTTATGGATTTTACGACTTTTAATAAGGAAAATTATTTCTCTACAGAGATTATAGATGATGAGTGGGATACGCATAAAGGTAAGGTTAAAGTCCAATTCTACAGGAGACCTTTGAATAAGATAGTTTCCCCAGTTATAGAAAACGGATTTATTATAGAAAAGTTATTAGAACCTATGCCAATAGAACAATTTAAAGTAGAACAGCTAAAGGTTTATGATAAATTAACTAAGAGACCTCAATTTTTATTTTTCAGAGCAATAAAAATTTAGTACAGTTGCAGAGATTAATCCGTAATCTCCTCATATTACAGATTAAAACAATAAATAATTTGAAGGAATGGAAAGTGTTATGAATACATCGAGCATATACTTACTGTTTATTTTTGCAATAACATTGCATAACATAGAAGAAGCACTTTGGCTGCCAGAGTGGTCAAAGCATGTACAAAAATTTGGTAAACAAGTGAGCAGAGATGAATTTTGCTTTGCTGTATTAATAATTACGATGCTAGCATATTTAGCAACAGGTTTGTTTATGGCTTTTCCTCAAATTGTAATACTAAAATATTTTTTCTTTGGCTTTATAGGATCAATGATGATTAATGTTATTTTTCCGCACTTGGTTTCAAGCATTGTGTTAAAAAAGTATTGTCCGGGATTAATTACAGGAGTTTTTCTTATAATACCCTTCAATAGCTTAATCATAAATTTTTCATTAAATAATAAGATTATTAGTTTAAGTGAAATAATTGTATCCACAGTTATGGTGGGGATATTTTTATTAGTATTAATATATATTTTAAAAAAGATAGGTGGAAAATTAATTGATTATAGATAAACTAATAGAACACTTAGAGAAATTTTAGCAAAATATAATGTTAAACTTTAGTATAAAAATAAGGAGTAGTTTGTAGTTAAAACTTAATATGGAGGAAAGTTCAAATATGAAAAATATTACAGTAGTCGAAAGAAAACCATCAGTTGAAGAATATATTCAGTTAAGAAATTCTGTTGGTTGGAAAATATTACAGTATGATAAAATTGAAAAAGGGTTGAACAATTCAATTTGCTGTATTTGCGTGGAAGACAAGGGTAATATAATAGGATTTGGTAGGATTATTGGAGATGGTGGAACAGTTTTTTACATACAAGACATAATAGTTTCGCCATCATATCAAAAGCAAAAAATTGGCACATTAATTATGAGGAAACTGATGGATTATATTGATGATAATTGTACAGATGATGCTATTGTTGGTCTGATTGCAATAAGTGAGCTTGATAAGTTTTATAAGAAATTTGGATTCACACATAACCAGAATAATCGTTTTTATAGATATAAGGGTTAAGAATAGCTCACACTTTATTTATTATAACTTAATTATGGGGGAGATTATAATGAATGAATGGGAATCTTTTAAAGAAGGATTGAGAATCATAAAAGAAAAATTTAAACCAATATTTATAGGAATAAAGGTTTTTGTTTTAGGTTTAATCATTAGTGTACTTATAACAGACTCATATAGTCATAATAGTAGTGAGGCTGAAATAATTTTATATGGAGTTTTTTATCTAAGTAGCGTTATAGCTGTTTGTACATCAATAATAGTAAAAACAATAAAAAATAAAGATTTATAATCTAAAAATTTAAAAAACTATACATCTAAATATAACTAAAATGATTTCTCAATTTATTATCATTTATATATTCTTAGCAAAAATTATTTCTAAAGGTTCATTTTCTAATAGTAAGCTGCCCGAGTCTTTATATCCTAATTTCCTATAAAAATGTTGCGCCTGTTCATTTGATAAAGTGGATGTCATAATTAAATCATAGCCTTTACTTTTCATCTCGCCTTCCCAAAAGTCAACTAATTCCTTTCCAATCCCCTTATATCTATAATCTTCATCAACATAAAGCATATTCATAAACGGAGTATTATCCCAAAAGTAACTATATCTGAGCCAACCAATATTTTTATTATTATCTTTTATAATGATAATTTCTTTATTTTCTATTTTAGCTTGTATTAATTCCTTTGATATATGTTTATCATTATCAAATATATATTGAAAATGTATCCCTTTTGCATATTCGATTTCCATTTTTTATCCTCACTGTTCATATTATAATTTTGTATAATATCATACAAGTATGTACTAAATTAAAGTTTATTTTCATACTGATTATAACATTAAAATGTTGTGAATAGGGGAAGGAGTTATGGTACTATTAACGAATTGTCTAATTAGTATAATATTAATTAATAGTAAAGTATAGAAGGGGTAATTGGGAGGGATTATGATTAATATTTTTAAAAAAGTAGTCAGTATATTTGTAATCACACTTTTACTTGTTAACATTACTGCTTGCCAAAAAACTAAAAAGAATTCTGAGGATTCTATTGGAGGAATAGTTGAATTTAATGATGAAGAGTATATATACTATAAAATATTTGATGAAGTATTTGATAATGCTAAAAAAACTCGAGATGAATTAAGTGTTAGATTGTCAAGCCTTAAAATTATTAATGGTAAAATGAATGGAAAATCAAAAGATATAATGATTATAACTATGGTTATATATAACGATTCTGATTCCACTAAATATATAGAGCCTAATAAAGGATTTATTGCTAATAAAGATAATGAGAAAATAAATGCTAGCTTGATTAATAGCGATAATATTGATGGAGGAATAAAACCAAAAGATTTAAAAGATATAAATGTAGTATTCTCAATGATTCCTGAGGTATTAGAAGGTGAAAATAGTTTTAAATACATTATAGATGCTCCTAAAGATGAAAATATGAATAAATTAGGAGAAACATTGGAGTTTGAGATAAAAAAGGCAATGCCAATTGGGTTTGATAGTAAGGGAAATGTCATGGATGATTAGTATAGCGAAGTTGTGAATTGACATAGAAAATCCTTTTAAGGGGGTTGTTTATGTATAATAAAGAAGCTAATAAGGAAATTAACTCATTTGAAGAACAGTTAGACGAAATTAAAGAATATCAGAAAAATGCTTTTAATCCTGGTTATTATGTAGGATCAGGAAGAGTTAATTTAGCTACAAAAAATTTATTTAAATCGCCTAAAGTACTTATAACTATGGGAATTATATTTTTAATTCCAGCAATATATAATATAATAAAAGATTTTAATGTAGTTACACTGTTAAACCAAGCTATGCAGATAATTATAGGATGCATACTAACCTTTGGAGGTTTTAAAAGGTTGCGTAGAAAAAAGCATTAAAAATTTTAATCACCTTCACAAAAAACTAAGTACATAGTGAAGTTGAGCGGGGGGTTGGGGGGTGCCCTTCTTACCATGTACTTAGTTTTTTTATTTATATAATTATTAGCTATAAATAATTCATAGGGGGTATGAATTATTTACAGTATAATGTTAGCATTTTAATTTTACACTTAGATTTTATTTTGCTTCACTAGCAGCTTTTAGTATGGCATTGTAGTTAGGCTGTTCAGTTATTTCATCTAAGTATTCTACATAAACTATTTTGTTAGTGCTATCTACAACGAAAGCTGCTCTTGTAAGTAGTCCTAATTCCTTAATATATGTTCCATAGTTGCTGCCAACTAATCTATCTTTATAGTCAGATAGTGTAGTTACATTTTTTATTCCATGAGCTGCGCACCATCTGGATTGTGCAAATGGTAAATCCATGGATATAGTATATATAGATACATTTGGAATTGAAGTAGCTTTTGAATTAAAAGTTCTTGTTTCCAAGTCACAAACAGGGGTATCTATGGAAGGAACTGTTAATATTACTCTAACTCCTTTTGTATCTTTAAAATAAACATCTTTTAAATCATTATTTGTAGCAGTAAAGTCTGGTGCAACATCACCAACTTTTACTTGTTCTCCTACAAGGTTTAATGGATTTCCGTCAAATTTTATCGTCATATTAAGTACCTCCTAAAGTGAAATTGTTATTAATTAATAACAATTATTTATTAATATTATAATATCACATATAAATAATATTTTCAATAGCTTTGATAAATATACCATTTACGTATATAATGTTATTAAATATATATAGAATAATATTAATATGCACATAGAACAGTATTAATATGTATATGGAACGTATTAATGAGTGAACAGAATAGTGTTAATAGGTGTATAGAATAGTGCTAATATATGTGTATAATATTAATAAAAACTAATGAGAAGGTGATAAAATTATGAAAAAATATGTAATAGCTATATTATTGATAGTAGCTGTATCTTTAGGAATAACCTACAAATACATTAAAAGCAAAGAAGTAAAGGTAAGTAAAAACTCTATAGAATTAAGTGAAAATAAGAGAAAAGAGTTGAATAATTATTTCACTCTTTTTGTAAAATATAAATTAGAAGATTTTAAAGAGAACTCATTAACAGATGAAAATGCTATAAATTTTGCTGTAGCATATAATTTTGATAATAATTTTGAGAAGTTTTCCGTGTATAAAGAAAAATGTTGTGCTTATATAGAGCAAAAATATATCGAGGATACCATAAATGAATTTTTCGGAAAGAAAGTAGAAAAACATTTCACCACTCCAAAGTATGAATTTATAGATAATAAATATATTGCTCCTCTTGCTAGTGGAGGAAGTTATAATTTTGCAAAAGTTAAAGAAATGGTAGAGGAAGATGGTAAGGTAACGGCGTATTTAGACATATATCATGCTGATGGAAGTTTTATCGGGGATATTAATGATACAGAGGAGGAATGGGCAAAAGGTGAAGGTGAAGTGCCAGAGCTTATTGGGAAAAAGAAGGCTTTGATGAAAGATGGTAAACTCTTAGGTTTTGAAAATTACTAATATAGTTTAAGGGTTATAGAAGTTAATAGTTGATAGTTGATAATTGATGTTAGATATTAAACAGTAGAGAACGAAAAATTGATAACTTTGATAACTGAGAATTATAATAGAAGAGAGGAATGGAAAGCTTATAATTGAGAATTATAACAAGTGAAGAGTTAAGAGTGAAAAGCGAAAAGTGAAGAGTAAAAAGTAAAGGAAGGGGATTTATATGAGTAAGAGGATAGTTATAATAGGTGGTGTAGCAGGGGGAACCACAGCGGCAACTCAGGCTAGAAGAAATGATAGGGATGCAGAAATAATTATATATGATAGAGATAAGGACATTTCTTATTCAGGATGTAGTCTTCCATATTACATAGGAAAAATTGTTAATACAAGAAGAGAGATTGTGCCAAGAGATAGTAAATACTTTAAAGAGAAGTTTAATGTAGATGTGAAAATACTACATGAAGTAACTTTTATAGATTCTAAAAATAAAAAAGTAAAGGTAAAGAATTTATCCACAGGGGAAGAGTTTGAAGATCACTATGATAAGCTTGTTATAGCTACAGGAGCTTCACCTTTTATACCTAACAAGGAATGGATGGAGAAAGATAATGTATTTATTTTAAGAAATGTTGAAAGTGCAGATAAAATAAAAAAATATATAGAAGAAAAAAATCCTAAGAAAGCTTTAATAGTAGGTACGGGATTTATAGGCATGGAATTATGTGAAAATCTCACCGAAATAGGAATAGATGTAACCATGGTGGAACTTAAGGATCAAGTCATGCCAACACTAGATAGAGATATGGCTAATAGGATAGAGGAATATATAAAAGAAAAGGGAGTAATGGTATACACAGGAGAAGAAGTAAAGAGTTTGCTAGGAGAAAAGTCAGCTAAAAAAGCTGTAACAGATAAAAGAGTTATAGACACAGATATGGTTATACTTTCTATTGGAATAAGAGCTAATGTAGATTTAGCAATTAATGCTGGAATAAATATTGGAAAAACTAAAGGCATAAGAGTAAATGAGAAAATGGAGACTAATATTGAAGATATATATGCAGCGGGGGATTGTACAGAAATTTATTCATTGATACATGAAGATTATGTTTATAGACCTCTTGGAACTACTGCAAATAAGATGGGAAGAATAGCAGGAAAAAATGCCACAGGGGAAGATCTATCCTATGAAGGAGTTCTTTCTACAGGCATATTTAAAATATTTGATAAGACAGTAGCTTTTCTTGGAATGAACCAAAGAGAAGCAGAGGCATTAGGGAAGAAAGTAGATATTCATTATGTAAAGACCTATAATAAACCGCCTTTTATGTCTGGAGCTTCCATTATGTATATAAAAATAATGGTGGAAAAAGAAAGTGAAAAGATATTAGGAATCCAAATAGTTGGAGGAGAGGGAGTAGATAAGACCATAGATACTTATGTAGCAGCTATAACCTTTGGAGCAAGAAAAAGAGATTTAGCGCTAATAGATTTATCCTATTCTCCACCATATTCAACAGTTAATAGTCCAGTTATCCAATCAGGGGTAATTATGGAGGGAAGTTTAGAATCATAAGTTTAAAATTATTTTTAGAATTATAAGTTTAGAGCTAGGCTGAAATATTATCAGCCTAGTTTTTTATGTGAAATAAACATTATAGCACACTTATTATTGTTAGAAAATTATAAAAATACTGAAAAAAATGTTGAATTATATTGAATTGGATGATATAATTTTATCAAGATGTTACAAAATACACTATAGTGAGCAAATGTAACAGGGAGGGATTGAATGGCAAACCATGACAATCGAGAAATAATAAAAGTTGCATACTATTACTATAAAAAAGGATTAACACAGGCTGAAATAGCAGAAAAAATGGTTATGTCTAGACAAAGAGTAAACAGATTACTAAAAAAAGCCGTTAACGAAAATATAGTTCAAATTCAAATTATAGATATAGACAAATATAATTTGGAATTGGAGACTAAGTTAGAAGAAAAATTTAATTTAACACAAAGTGTAGTTATCTCTGCTATGGATGAGAAAAACATAACTAGTAGCCTAGGGGTAGCAGGTGCTGAGTATTTAGAAAAATTGATTGTAAAAGATGACGTTATAGGAGTAACCTGGGGCAAAACATTATCAGAGGTAGCTAATAGATTATCGTATAACAATAAGTTGGAAACCTCAGTTGTTCAACTAATAGGAGGAATGGATATAGCATTTACTGCTCTACAGCCTGATGAAATCACTAGAACCATTGCAGAAAAGCTAGGAGGAAAACCTTATTTATTATATGCTCCAGCCATTGTAGAAAATAAAGAAACTAAATCTGCAATTATGTCCGATAAAAGTTTAAAAACTACTTTCAAAAATATGGAACAATGTAACATCATAATAGCGGGTATAGGAGAATTGAGCACAAATAATACTTTATATAAGCAAACGCAATTTAATGAAAAATATATAGAGCATCTTCTATCTCGCCAATGTATCGGGGATATTGGATTTAGATGGTATAACGAAAATGGTGAAATTGTAGAGCATGACTATAAAGATAAAACTATAGGATATGACATACTTGAAAATAAAAGTAATGCATTAGTTATAGGAATAGCAGGGGGAGAAAGTAAGTATAAGGCTATTTTAGGAGCACTAAAAGGAAACTATTTAGATGTACTAATCACCGATAGTGATACGGCTAAGCGATTAATTGAATAATCAAGTGATTCTTAGCTTCAGATGGAGTTTGCTTAAAAGGAATACTTACTC
>JBFNFA010000029.1:0-8410 GCA_040797845.1 Clostridiaceae bacterium | reverse complement strand
AATCTTTGATTTTACGTGAATCGCTTTCACAGAGTGCGATGGGAGTATTACGGATAGTAGTCATCGGATAAATCTTAAATATATTGTCTACGCAACTTATAAGTAATTAGAAATTTCCCTTAATTGCATATTGCTGCAAGAACTAACTAATTCACTCAATATTGCTTTATGCCCCGCTCCATATATTACTAAGATACGGTCTCCTGGTTCTACTATACTTTTTAAATTGCCAAATATACGTATATTTCTTTCATACCAAGTAGAAAGAACTTTAGCACCACAGTATGTGTCACCCGCTCCAATGGAAGCAAAATCTACATAAAGACTATGATTCTCCATAACCCATTGAGAAGTATTTAAATATTTTAGTACATCCATAACTGTTGCAGTTTTTATTAAATTATTTACTGTACTATCAATTTCATTAGTCTTTCTAATAAAATTATTATAAAAATCCTTTTGAAACTCTTGGGCATACTCCATGGCATCTTCAAAAGGTAATTCCATCTCTTCATTGATTGCATAAACCTTTGAATGATTCATAACTTTTGCTAGTCTAAGCCCTAACTGATGAATTTCGTTTTTATTTAAAGAATAGTTTCCGTTACAATATTGTCTGTATGAATTGTTCAATACTCTATCCCATTTTAAACATTCTTCAACAGCTATTTTATTTGGATTTATGTCACTTAATTTATTCACTACTTCAATTATTTCCTCTTGTTTTTCTGAGGATAATATATTCGATACTTTAAAATTTATAAAATCAGTTCCTGGTGGGTCAAAATGATATGTGCCTAAAATAAAAATTTCTGCTTTTGATAATTCAAAGCTACTATTCATAATGTTCATCCCCCCATAATTTCTTTTTTACTCATTAATTAAAATCTATAATATGTTTCCCATCCTTTATTTCTCACAATTACTCCTTTAGGTAAATTGAAAGCCATAATAAAAAAACCTAATATATCTCCACAAGATAGAAAAGCATTTAATTGAGCAAAATTAAAAACAAATTTATTCCATCCTAAAAAATACATCAAAATAATGGGAAGCACAGACAAAATCATAAGCGGCATTAATAAACATAATATAAATCTTTTCTTACTCATCTCACCTTCGTAGTAAGCATAAAATATTCCCTTTTCTAACCACATGCCAAATATAACATTGTCTGATTTTATGCTCTCTGGAAAAACCAATGCATGAATAGTCTCATGAATTGGAATGATGAGTATAAACGATATAATAAAATAGATAAAGCTAAAAACCCTACTTTGCTTAAATAAAGTTATTCCAACAATCCACATAATAACACAAGTTATAATTGCTATTGGAACAGAATATAGAAGATATTTATCTTGACTAGGTTCTTTTGCTTTTATCCAATTTCCTTGAGTAGGATCAAATTCTTCACTTAAGGGCATCTCAGATTTAATAAATTTCAATGCTCTTTCCTCCTCTTGTAAATTATATAATACCAAACATTTATAAATAAAATAATAGACACTCTCTATCTAAAAGTACTGTAATAATTATTAATATATTTATCTATAATCTCTACATCTGGTGGATTTATTTCATTAGGTATTTTATCTAATTCAAAGAATTGCAAAGAAATACTCTCATCATTTTCTAAGTCTAATTCTCCACTATACTTATCTGCTACAAATACAGTAACCACATTATAAACTTCGTCACCGTTAGGATATATATAATGCTGTCCTTCCCCTGAAAAAACACCAAACAATTTTAGATTACTTAAGTTTATTTCTAAGCCTGTTTCTTCCTTAACTTCTCTAGTAGCAGCTTCTTCTACCCTTTCACCAATTTCCACTGAGCCACCAGGTAACCCCCATTTATTATTATCCCTTCTTAATTGCAATAGAATTTTGTTTTCATCTTTTATAATAACACTTGTTCCACATTGAATAAGCGGCCTACATCCTACAATTCCCCTTAATTCAAGCATATAGTTTGCCATAATACCCTCCATTATTTATTAATTATTCACATATTATACATACTATATTTTCTTTATTATCTATATTTTAACATTACCCTAATTAAAAACATAGTGCCACTATCACTGCTTATAAGTCTAAGATTTACTTAATTGCATTTCTCGCATATAGTATGTATTTTGCTCTATCTAATGGATTTACTCCAACTCTCTCTCGACTACATCCTAATTCAGAAGCTATAGGGCTATAACATAAAAATTTACTGCTCATTATTCCCTTGCCACTAGATATAATTCCAAGCCTTATAGGATAATCTAAAGATGTGGCTATTGGCATTTGACCTTCTACTGTAAATACCCCATTTAATATTAGAGGGCTGTCAAAGCTTCCTCTCATTTGAATAATATCATTTAGAACTTTTCCTCCTACTTCTTCTGGTACAGATATTCTAAAACTAATTATTGGCTCTAATAATGTAGTGCCTACGCTGGCTAAACCGTTCATTATTCCCATAGTTGTTGCTATAATGAAATCTCCTGGATTGCTGTGCATAACATGATCTTCACCTTCTAATAAAGTAACTTTTAAGTCTATTACTTCCCATCCATATAATCCTTGCTTAAGAGCTATTGGCAATTGACTCTCTACTTCCCTTTGATATCTAAGTTTTATATCTTCAGTCCTTACTTTAGACTCATATACTAACCCAGAGCCCCTTGGCAATGGTTCAATTTCAAATTTTACTACAGCCCAACAAGGTTTAGGCATGGTATAAGCTTCAAAACCTATGCCTCTTTTACATGGGGTTTCTTTATATATTATAGAAGGTTTTCCAAAGGTGACTTCTATATTAAACCTACTCTTTAATATACTTTCTAATATTTCAAGCTGAATCATACCCATAATTTGAATATGAATTTCATTCTTTTCTTTTATCCATTGAAGATTTAATAATGGATCTTCTTCTTCTAACTCTTGTAATGCTTCTACTAATTTTATGTAATCTTCCTTAAGCTTTGAAAATACTTGAATAGTCAAAAGAGGCTTGGCAATACTTGGAGTTTTAGGTACTTTAAATGGATTTCCTAAAATATCACCTATACTAGCTTTAGACAATCCGGAAATACAGGCAATCTCTCCTGAACTTACTTTTCCGCAATCAACTTCTTTTTGCCCACTAAATTTTTTAATCTGTGTTACCTTTTCTTCTATATCTTTAGTATGATTGTAAACTGCATCCCTACTTTGAATTTGTCCACTATAAAGTCTAATATAAGCTAATTTCCCTAGATTTTTGTGACCTTTAATTTTATAAACTATAGCCGAAAGCTCCTCATTTTCATCATTACATAAGGATGGTATAGATTCTACTAATAAATCTAACAATTCCTCAATTCCAGTTCCTTTTAGAGCAGCTCCATAAATTACAGAATATAAGTTACATTTTTCTATAGCCAGGCATAGTTTCTCTTTTAAAAGTCCAAAAGTAATTTCTTCATCTTCTAAATATTTTTCTAATATATCTTCATCTCTTTCAGCCAAAGCTTCTATTAATTTATTGAAATGTATACTATTTTTAAGTTCTTCTTTTAATAATAACTCTACTGATGGTGTTGATGATTCCTCTTCTTTTATAATTTCCAATGGTAATAAAAATTCAGTTAATAACTTTCTAATTTCTCCTAGTACCCTTTCCACATTGGCCCCTATCCTGTCAATTTTATTTATAAATATTATGGTAGGTACCTTCATTGTTTTTAACGCTTTAAAATAAACTTCTGTCTGTGGCTGCACTCCTTCTACTGCTGAGACTACTAATACGGCTCCATCCAAAAGAGCAAGGGACCTTTCCACTTCAGCTGAAAAATCTATATGACCAGGCGTATCAATTATATTAATCTCTACATCTTTCCATTTGAAATTTGCCTCTGAAGCTTTTACTGAAATCCCTCGTTGTTGCTCTACCTCTAAACTATCTGTATGTGCCGTTCCTTTATCCACACTTCCAAGCTCCCTTATAGCTCCACTTTTATATAACATCTGCTCAGTTAAAGTAGTTTTTCCAGCATCAACGTGAGCTAGTATACCTATATTTCTTATGTTTAATCCCTCTGCCATATAAATTATCCTTTCACTTACTTTATAATCTTACGCCATAGCTAACAATTCTAATACTCCCATTTTTATAAAATAATTAATTCATCTATTTTTTTACACTTTCAATTTGAACACATTCAAATCTATACTTTTGACCTGTAGGATTTTCTTTGTCCTTTGGCACATCTTCATTGAACATGCTATAAGGTCTTGCAAATATTCCACAGTCTCCATAAAGGGCTTTATATATTACTAATTCTTCCCTTGTTTCTGAGTGTATAGCAATATCTAATAATAAGTATAAATCTCCTTTAAAATGTCTAAATACTTTTCCTTTATATTCATATAAATTTCTTTCCATTTTGTCCTCCAATTTTTTATTTATTCTATTCTTCTCATATCTTAGCTATCTATATTTTAGCATCTCAATAATTAAAAAAGAAGGCACTTTTTACCGCCTTCTTTTTACTACCGTTTTATAATACTTACATAATATTTTTTCTATCTATAGCCTTTTCAATAATATCTATTTTATCTTCTCTATAAGTTTATAAAACTTATTTTCATTTATAATGTCATTTGTAATAAACTCACCATTATAAAATAGGCTATATATACTACATGCTGTAGGTATATTCATTGCTTCTTCTCTAGTATTTATCTTTATAATCTCAATTGGAATTCCTTCTTTTTGCGCTAATTCCTTTAATACTACATTAGTATAATATTCTGTATATGGACATTGGCTAGAGTAATAAACTGTGAATCCATCCTTGTTTTCACATATGTTATTTCTTGCCCTTTTATTGAAAGTTGGAGTAATAGAATTAGGATTATTCTTATATACTAATAATTCGAAATAAGGAGGCGCTGTATCACATATTTCAAATCCTTGACTTAAAAAAAACTTCTTATCCGATAAGTATGGTCTTTTCTTATCACTGGATAGAAGAATAATTCCATCCTTATCTTTTGAATCTTTAATACATTCATTTAATAAATTTTTACCATATCCTTTACCACCATAACTACCTGCTACCCAAAAACAGTTAATCACCATATAATTAGGAGCATTAACTGGCAACCAAGATATTTCTGAAGGACAATATTCAATAAAAACTTTATGTCTTACATCATATTTTCTAAAAACATATCCACTATCTATTCTCTCTTTAATCCATTGTTTTTTCTTAATGTATCCTTCTTTACACTTTTTATCAGAAATAGCACAACAAATGTGCTCTTCATCAATATTGTTTTGATCTAATTTTATAATATCCATCAATACATCCCCTTTTATAGATAAAATAATTATAGTTTTATGTAGAGCTTAATTATAAAAACATCTATAATGTTTTTTAGCGAACAAAAGGTGTTTCTTGTTCACATAGTGCATCATTTAACCATTGAGGGTGCATTGGAAGAATATCAGAAGGTAATTTATTAGTATCAAAATACTCCAATTTTAAGGTTTCTGAGGAAGAGCAGGATAGTTGTCCATCTATAACTTCCCCTTCAAAATATGTTGTTACAAAATGAGTAACATGCCCATCTGGGTATTTAAAAACTTGAGACTTAGGATCTGAGTAAACACCTATCAATCGTGTGATATGGATATTTAATCCTGTCTCTTCTTTTACTTCTCTAATAGCAGCCTCCATTACACTTTCTCCAGGTTCCACATGACCTGAAGGAATCCCCCATAAACCTACGTCTGCACGTTTTTGCAATAAAACCCTTCTATCTTTATCAAAAATAATAATGGCTACTCCTGGCCAAATATCATCGATAATCTCCTTCATTATTTTTCACTCCCTTAAACTATTTAATGAAGATTAGTATCTTACATCTAATTTCATAGGTAATTTTTTTAATTTTTTAAATTTCTTTTAGTTTCTTTTAATTCTCTTATTCTTTTTTACAACATAATTATTATTTTACCAGTGAAATAAATTTTGCATTATTTTTCAAGTTCTCAAATGCCTCATCTTCCTTGGCATACTCTTTGTATTCTTCATCAAATTCAATTGATTTACCCAAATCTACTAGTGCTTCATCAATTCTATTCACTCTTGCTAATACTCTACTTTTACCATAAAAGGCCTCAGAAAATTCATTATTCAACTCTATAGCCTTTTCATAACATTTTATTGCTTCTTCATTTTCATCTAAATAATACAGTGCATCTGCTTTAAATAAATATATAATTTCTTTATTGTCATCTATCTCTATAATTTTATCGTAATAAGTTATCGCTGTTTCAAAACTTCCTAAATTGTAATGAGATTCCCCTAAATAATAGTATGCATCCATATCCTTAGGTTTTAATTTTTCATACTCCTCAAAGCACTCTATAGCTTTTTCATATTCCCCCAAATCATAGTTTACAACGCCTTTTCCATAATATGCATATGAAGACTTCTTATCATATTTTAAGGCTAAGTCATAATTCTTTAAAGCTTCTTCATATTCACCTAATCCTAATAGTGCATTACCTTTATTTGCATATGGTTCCGAAGACTTAGAATCCAACTCAATAGACTTGTCACAATAAGTTATAGCCTCTTCATATCTATCTAAATCATTTAAAGCCCAACCAATATTATTATAAGCTACATCACTATAAGGATCTTCCTCTAATTCCTTTTTGTAATAAGCAAGAGCTTCTTCATATTTGCCCTCCATATGTAGTTTGTACCCTTTTGAAAGATTACCTCCATCTGGGTTAATATAATGCAATATACCTAAAGCAATGATTGCTATAGAAAGAACAAAATAGAAAATGCTTGTAAAACCATCACCTATTAGCCTTCTTAAACTTCTAGCTTTTCTATGATTCCAAAAAAAATTAGGTTTTGCAATTGTACATACGATAGTAAATAATCCTATCATTATGCTTAATATTAAAATACCCATAAAATTGTCCCTCTTTCCTCGTAATTTTAATTTCATGTAAATAATCGTATATATCAAAAAATACTTGATGTCTCGAAACTATAATAGCTATACTAACTATGCTATTTAACAACTTCTTATAATAAATTTAAGCATAATGATATACTTATCTTTAATTTGATAAATCCAAACTTAAACGAACCATATCCACACACTCTATACCATTTTCTACAATCTTATCTTCATAATGTTTCTTAAAAAAGTCTTTATCTATGCTTTTCATTCTAAATCCGCATTTTTGATAAAGTGCTAATTGTAACATACCTGAATTGCCGGTACCTACCTCTAAAGTTTTAGCTTTTTCCTCTTTAGCTCTATGAATAGCATCCATTACTATTCTTTTACCTAGTCCTTTTCCTTGAAACTCTTCTTTTATCCCTACATTTACAAGCTCCATAGTAAAAGGTCTTGTTTTTATTAAAACATATACTCCAACTATGGTATCTTCTATATAACCACCATAGCATTCCCCTCTACTAATATAATCTTTTATAGCTTTCATAGAGGGATCTGCTAAAAGCAATAAATCAAATGGAATCTTTTCACTTTCATTTATTTCTTTTATTATAAAATTGTCCATATAATATTTCTCCTTAATATAATCATGTATACCAAAATCCGCTAATTAATTTTTATTATTTAACCTCAGCAAATGCTCTTATTGACATAGCAGCGGTTTTCTTAGCTTTTAAAGGTACGGCAAAGAATCTAAAATCATGGTCATATAATTTTTCTAATGATGTCAAGTTTTCAACTATGAGAATTTTATTTTTCAAAAATAAAGTGTGAGCAGGTCTTTCAGGATTTTTAGAACTATCTATATTTATAGTATCTACTCCTACAAGCTTTACTCCTGAGCTTATAAGGAAGTTTATAAGTTCTTCGGATATGTATGGATAAGAATAATATTTTTCCTCTCCCCAATGTTTGTCCCATCCAAAATTAAATAAAACAGCTTTGCCACTTAGATCAAGTCCACTAGGAATAACGTTAACCCCTATGGATTCAAACTCTTCCCTGCCCCTTACATCTACAACTACACCTGGGAGTACAACTTCATTTATTTCAATTTCACTGATGTCTCTACCCTCAGGGTAACGATGGTACGGAGAATCCAAATATGTACCTATTGAAGTTTGAAAGGTTATTTCTGTTATCTCAAAATAAGCCTTTCCTTCATAGTTAGGTGCTGACTGTTCATGAGTTATAAAAGGCTTTACCTGAGCTGTGTATTGTATTAACTTCCCAGATTCATCCTTCATTCTAAAGCCTGGCATTCCATCTTCAAAATAATGACTTAAGTCTATAAACTTTGACATTTACATCACCTCATAAATTATATTTTATCCGATGACTAGCATCCGTAATACTCCCATCGCACTCTGTGAAAGCGA
>JBFNFA010000028.1:0-10741 GCA_040797845.1 Clostridiaceae bacterium | reverse complement strand
TGGAGTAAGTATTCCTTTTAAGCAAACTCCATCTGAACCTAAGAATCACTTGATACATAGGGCTTTATTTATAAGTTGATTTTAAATTTATCTTATATAAAAAACTAGATATGAAAACTAGTAAAAATTATAGAAGGTTTATCAAAATGGAGTAAGCTTGGTAGATAATTGTGTATGTAAATAAGTGCGTATATAAAATATTAAAGGGAGAGATAGGTATGGAAATATTAAAGGTGGAAAACTTAAGTAAAATATATGGTAAAGGGAGTAATAAGGTAGAGGCCCTTAAAAATGTAAATTTATCTGTTACAAAAGGAGAATTTGTAGCTATTGTTGGTGCATCTGGTTCAGGGAAAAGTACTTTACTTCACCTTTTAGGTGGACTAGATAGACCTACTAATGGAAAAGTGGTTATAGATGGAGAAAGCATTTATAATTATAAAGAAGAAAAGCTTGCAATATTTAGAAGAAGAAAAATAGGTTTTGTATTTCAATTTTTTAATTTAATACCAGTTTTAGATGTAGAAGAGAATATAGCTCTTCCAGCTCTATTAGACAAGGATAATATAGATAAAAAATATTTAGAGGAGCTTATAGAAATACTTGGGCTTAAAGATAGAAAAAGCCATTTACCTTCAGAGCTATCAGGTGGACAACAACAGAGAGTATCCATAGGTAGAGCGCTACTTAACAAACCATCTATAATACTTGCTGATGAACCTACTGGGAACCTAGATAGTAAGAATTCAAAAGAGGTTATTGAACTATTAAAGTTTACTGCAAAAAAGTATAATCAAACATTAATACTTATAACTCATGACGTTAATTTGGCTTCTATGGCAGATAGAATAATTACTATTGCAGATGGAGAAATAACTTCAGATAAAAATTTGAAAAGTAACTAGGGGGTGAGGGCATGATAACTAATTATAAGCAGCTTACAGGAAAATATTTAAAAGGGAATAAGAAAAGAACTATACTTACCATTATCGGAATAATTTTATCTATTGCATTGATATCTTCCATTGGACTTTTTTTGAAAGGGCTGCAGGATTTACAGATAGAAGACATGAAAAGAAAATATGGCTCCTATCATGTAGCATATGAAGATGTAAATGAAAGCTTAGCTCTAAAGTTGAGAAATAACCCTAAGGTTTCTAGGAGCGGAATGTATAGAATTGGTGAAGAAATGGCATTTAAGGATTTACCTATAGAGGAGGTAGTAGCAACAGATGCAGCCCTTGAACTAGCACCATATAGAATTAAAGAAGGTAAGTTTCCAAATGGGCCTGAAGAAGTGGCAGCGGAAAAGTGGGTATTAGATTTTATAGACAATAATATTAAAATTGGAGATAAAATTAAGATTGAAGGCAAAGAGTATAAGCTAGTAGGTATACTTGATGATGTTATGAAAAATCAAATGGATTTTAAAGGGATGTTGCTAAGGAAAGAAGATAAGGTAGAAACAGAGGGAGCTACTATGCTTGTGGAGATAAATCCAAAGGCAAACCTAAAAAAAGCAGTAAAAGAGTTAAGAGAATTAGTACCAGAAGGAAAGGCTATGGAAAATGCATATCTCCTAGAAATGCAGGGTGCTGGAGGATTTAACTCAAGCTTAGGAGGACTTTATATAACTGTTGCAATAATAATCGGAATAGTTGTAATAGCAACTATAGCTGTAATATATAATGCATTTTATATAAGCGTAGTAGAAAGAATAAAACAATTCGGCCTTTTAAGGGCAGTAGGTGCAACACCAAAACAAATTAAAAATATAGTATTTAGAGAAGCAACTATATTGGCATTGATTGGTATACCTATTGGATTATTATGTGGTGTTATAGCCATATATGGTATCGGTATAGCCTTTGATTTACTTGCTAAGGATATGTTTGGAGCAGTACCATTAAAATTTTCCATATCCCCTAAAGTCTTAGGAATAAGTGCATTATTAGGATTAGTAACCATATATATATCCGCATTTATACCAGCACATTTTGCAGGAAAACTTTCACCGCTTTTAGCCATAAGCAGTAGAAACTCAATAACTAAAGAAAATATTAAAAGAAGAAAAAGCTTAATTATGGGAACGTTATTTGGTTTTGAAGGAGCACTAGCTTCTAAAAATATAAAAAGAAATAAAAAAAGATATAGAGCAACGATTTTTTCTATAGCAATCAGTGTGGTTTTATTTATTACCTTTAAATCTTTCATGGATATGTCATTAAATGTAGGAGATAATCTTAATGAATCTTCAAAAACTAGTTTTTCAATAGTAAGGAATAACGATGGTATTATAAATAATTTTACTATTGATGAGGCAATAATAAAGGATTTAAAAGGGCTAAGTTCTGTAGATAAAGTTTACAAAGTGTATTTTAATCATGATTTTCTTACTGTTATTGATAAAAATAAAGAGAATAAGGATGTTCAAAATATTGAGGGAATTTATGAGCATATAAAGTTAGATGATGTAGATAAAACCCTTATGAGATCTTCTATGGCAATTTATGATGATGAAGCATTAGAAGCGTCTAAAAAATATTTGAAAAGTGGAAGTATTGATAAAGAAAAGTTAAATAAAGAAAATGGCGTAATACTGATTGACAAGAATAGAGTGTATAATACTGAGACACAAAATAGCTTTTATGGCCCCGTTGCAAATATGAAGGTTGGAGATGAAATTGAACTTCAATATAGTGATTCATCACAAGGGGAGTTAGAGTTTGGAAAAGGTAAAGTAAAAAAGGTTAAGATAATGGCAATTTTAGAAAATGACCCCTTTAACTTTAGAGGAAGTCAACAGGGGTTAAAGATGGTAACTACAGAGGAAGTTGCTAAAAACCTATCGGGAGTAAAAGAGATAAATCCTTCAGAATTAAATATAATAATAAAAGATGATAAAAGTGACAAAAATGGAGAAAAGGCCAAAGGGGAAATAGAAGGAGTTGTAAAATCCAATACTTCATTGAGAATAATAAATTATATAGACGCTAATGCAAAAGGTAATTCAGCAGTATTAATGGTAAAGATATTGCTATATGGATTTGTTATAGTGGTGTCTTTAATCAGTAGCGTAAATATTGTAAACACTTTAACTACAAATATCATATTAAGAAAAAGGGAGTTTGGTACTTTAAAAGCCATAGGATTAACCCAAAAAGGATTAAAGAAAATGATAATATTAGAAGGGTTTTTATATGGTATAGTTGGTACAATTTATGGCTCTATTATAGGTTCTACTTTATCTTACGCAATGTTTGGGGGTATGTCTAGTGTAAGAGAGTTTGGTTGGAGAATACCTTGGAGTGCAATAGGTATTGCAGGAATAGCAGCTTTAATAATTGGATATATATCAGTGCTTGCTCCACTTAGAAGAATAGAAAAGGAAAATGTAATTGAGGCTATTAGGGAAGAATTTTAAATAAAAATTACAACGCAAAACTATTTATATGAAATTGGTTTTTCAATTGTAAGCTTCTACAGATATAATCTAATTTCACAAACATAGAGCTAAGCACATAGTGAAGCCGCTCCAAGAAGAAGTCGCTATTTCACTATATACTTAGCTCTTTTGTGGTTTTCAAATTTATTTTTACAGTTATAAGTTTCTACAGAGATAATTTATTGCATGAAACAGATAAAAGTAATTAGGTATTAAAAAATAGGATCTGAGATACATAGTTGCCTTATATTTTATAAATGTATTTTCATATATTTAAGTCAAAAGTCAGCGGTAGAAGAAAGTGTTATACTTAAGATAGAGTGTAGTAATTTTTTTCTCAAATATTTATTTTTATAATTTCATTGTGCAAAACTTAAAAATGATATGTAATGCACCCTATGCATTTAAGCAAAATTTAGAAATTCTTAATTTATTTTAGAAAAATACCGTTAAGATGCTGTACATGTTTGACCGAAGGGAGTTTGTAAGCATTTCTTAAGATCTTTGTATTTTATAGTTATATTTTTATAAGGTATAGTTAAGCTCTCAGGAAAAAGTTACAGATTCCCTGTTTGATGTAAGGTTATCTTTTATCTAAGTAAGGGTTAATATATAATTAATGAGAGGTGAAACGTATGAATAAATTATTATTAGTTGAAGATGATGAGTCCTTGGCTCTTGGGATAGAATTTACTTTAAAGGATGAAGGACATGAAATTATAAGGGTTGCTACCGTTGAAGAGGCGAAGAATGTATTAAATAATGAGGATTTTAGTTTAATTATATTGGATATAAACTTACCAGATGGCAGTGGATACGACTTATGCAAATTTATAAGAAAAAGTAGTGACGTGCCCATAATATTTTTAACTGCTTGTGATGATGAAGTTAACGTAGTTTTAGGACTTGAAATAGGGGGAGATGACTACATAACAAAGCCCTTTAGAGTAAGGGAGTTGCTCTCTAGAATAAAGGCCTTGATAAGAAGAAACTCTAAGAATATGGTAACTGGAACAAAGCTGAGAAGCGGTAATATATTAGTGGATACATCCACAGCAATAGTAAAGAAAAATGAAGAAAATATAACACTTACTTCTCAGGAATATAAATTACTGCTAGTTTTTATGAACAAACCACATATTTTAATGAAAAGAGAGCATATATTAACAGAATTATTAGAGGGTGAAGAGCCCTTCTTTGACGAAAATACTTTATCCGTTTATATAAAAAGAATAAGAGAAAAAATAGAAGATAATCCTAAAGAACCTGATTTCATAGTTACTCAAAGAGGGATGGGGTATAAGTGGAACATGGATGTAATTAAGGAGTAGATTATTATGAAGGAGTATTTTGTTAATCCAGAGCTTAAAAAAAGCTCTGTTGTTTTAGTGTCTTTAATGAGTGCGTTTTTAGTTATTTCATGCTTTGTGCTAAAATATCATCACTATCAGTTAAAAGAAGATTATGTGAAGAGCCTAGGGGCAATCGCTGCAAGGGTAATAGAAAAGGAGCCTGATTTAGAAAAAGAAATTATGCCCCTTATTGTAAAGGGAGCTTCAGAAGAAGAGATGAATAAAGGAAAAGCTATTTTAATTGACTATGGGTTAAGTAAGAATTTGGAAAATGAGTTTTTCCCTCATATAAATAAAACTATACAGAAAAATAACTACTATACTATATTTATATTTATCGTCATGATAGCTACAATATTTATAATCAACTATTTTCAACATATATCCATTTATAAAAAAATTAGAAGGTTAACATTAGGTGCAAAAAAAGTAATAGATGGAGAGTACGATATAGCCATTGAAGAAGATAAGGAAGGGGATTTTTCTAAACTTGCTACATCCTTTAATTCTATGAGAGAAATAATCAGAAATAATTTAGAGCAATTACAGAATGAAAAGGAGTTTTTAGTAAACTTATTATCGGATATATCCCATCAATTAAAAACCCCTCTTTCCTCTATGATAGTATATAATGACATAATGTTAAAAAAAGATTTGAGCAATGAACAAAGAGAAATCTTTTTAGTGAATAATCAAAATCAACTTAGTAGGATGGAATGGCTAATTAAAAGTATATTAAAACTAGCTAAGCTAGATGCTAATGCGATAGAGTTTCATAAAGAAAATTTAAGTTTAAATGATACTTTAAATGATTCTTTAGAAGCTTTAGAAAGTAAAGCTTTAGAGATGGAGTTAACAATTAATGTCATTGAAAAAGAAGAAATGGTTTTTTCTCACGACAAACTATGGGTTGAAGAAGCTTTAATTAACATTATTAAAAACAGCATAGAGCATAGTCCAAAAGGGGGAGAAATAACCATGGAACTATCGGAGAACCTTGTTTATAGGAGGATTACCATAGCAGATGTGGGAGAAGGTATAAGAGAAGAGGATTTACCTAATATTTTTAAAAGGTTTTATAAAGGGAAGACTTCAAAGAAAACTGATTCTATAGGAATTGGACTTGCTTTAGCAAAATCTATCATAGAATCACATAATGGAACTATAGAAGTAAAAAGTACCTTGGATGTAGGAACTACTTTTATTGTTACTTTTTTTAAGTATTAAAGATAGTTTTTATTAGAAATTCTTAGTACTAACGTGAATGCGAAAAGACTATATGAAAATCTTGGATTTGAAACAGAAAAAATTAATAAAAATATATAAATAAAAATTAAGGGAAGTCTAGAAATGGACTTCCCTTAAAAATATCATATTATTAATACTGCTATAGAACATAGACTAAAATAAATATATTAAATCTTAAATTTATTTATCTCTGTCTCTAAATCTGCCACTACTTGTTTAAGGTTGTTAGCTTGAGATACAAACTGCTCCATAGTTGCTGCTACTTCTTCCGTTGAAGCAGTGACTTCTTCTGTTCCTGCAGCATTTTCTTCAGATATTGCAGAGATATTTTCCATTTGATTTATTATGTTTATTTTGTTTTCTTCTAAGTCTAGTGCTAGATTTTTAATTCCGGAAACCTTATCTGTAATAACCTGCATTGATTTAAGTATGTCACTAAATATTTCCTCTGTTTTCTTAACAGAAGATTCTTGAGCTTGTACAGATTTTTCTGATTCATTCATGGCAATAACAGCTTCCTTTGATTTTTGCTGTATTTGATTTATAATTTCCTTTATTTCTTTGGCAGAATCTCTTGACTGTTCCGCTAGTTTCCTTATTTCTTCTGCTACTACGGAAAATCCTTTTCCTGCTTCTCCCGCTCTTGCTGCTTCAATAGCTGCATTTAAAGCAAGTAAGTTGGTTTGTTCTGTTATATTTGTAATAGTTTCTGTAATAGCATTAATATGTTCTGAACTAACATTTACTTCACCTACTATTTTACTGACTTCCAGAGAGGAATTAAGGGTTTCTCTTGATTTTTCAGTAAGATCTTCCACAATAATTAATCCACTGTTGGTGATATCATTAGTTTTACCTACTATTGAATCCACTTCTATAGTGTATTGATTTATGTTTCCTATTTTATCAGAAAGATCATTAATAGCTAAAGAACCTTCTTCTGTACTTTTAGCTTGTTCAGAGGTGCCTGTTGAAATTTCCTGCATAGTAGAGGCCATTCCATTAATAGCTTCAGAAGTTTCCTTTGCTATTTTAACAAAATTATCTGAGGTTTCTAAAACCAACATTGAGGAATTATTAGTATTTTTTATTAAACCTGAAATACTAGCCATCATTTTATTAAAGCTGTTTGCTAATTCTAAAAATTCATCTTTAGTATTTACAGATACATTTATGGTTAAATCTCCTTTAGAGGCTTTTTCCATTGAATCTTTAATTTTATTAATGTTTTTTACTAATCCCCTAGATATAAGTATAGAAACTAAAGCACAAATTAAGGTGGAAATTATAATTAAAAATAGAGAAGTATTTCTTAAGGTGTTAACATCAGATAAAAATTCACTTTCGTCTAATGAGGCCATTAATCTCCAACCAGTTTTTGAATTAGTATCATAAATTCCTATTTTATTTGAGCCATTATAGTCATATTCTGCAACACCGTTAAGCTTATATGATACATCTTCCCAAAAACTTTGCTTAGTTACGTCATTTTTACCTATAATTTCAGTATCTGGATGAGCCAACATAGTTCCTGCAGGATTAAAAATGAATACATATCCTTCTTTACCTATTTTCGTTTGAGAAAGTTTGTTGGAAATTTTATTCATATCTAAGTCTATAGAAATTACCCCAATAATCTCACCGTTTTTCTCCACGGTTTTTGAAACGGATATTACCAGTTTATCTGTTATTATGTCATTATAGGGCTCACAATAAGTTACCCTTCCTTTGTTTTTTACTGCATCCGAATACCATTTCCTTGACTGTACATCATAATTTCCTTGAAGACTATCATCAGGATATTGAAAGAATTTTTTAGATTCAGTTCCAAAATAAGCTCCAATAATGTCATCATTTGCTTTAGTTACACCTTCTAACAAAGATTTTATAAAAGGAGCATGCTCTGGATTTTCTTCTATACTACTAAAATGAGTATCTTTAGATAACATATTTAATTGGGTTTCGAATCTATCAAAATAATTATCTAATCCTCTATTTACCTCTAATAACGTTTGCTGAGAGGTGACTTTGAAATTGTTTTCTATAACAGAATAGGATTTTTTATAAGATAAAAACCCTGATACGTATAAAGGAATTATACATAACATAATTATGATTGATGTTAATTTAAATCCAATAGTGTTTAAATTGAATTTCCGTTTATTGCTGTGTTTTTTATTCATATATTACCTCCTATGTTAAAAATGTACACTAGGAGATTATACCACCATATGATAATTATGTTAATACGCTAACATTAAATTAGCACATATAAAAATCTATTCTCATATAATAAATTTAAATAGTAATTAATGGGAATGTTTGTGTTATGAATTATGAATATTATTTAGTAAATAGGGTAAAAGAACATATTCCTCCTAATGCCAAGGTTTTGTCTATATCCATATACACGGAAGAGACTAGAGGAAATGCGGGGAAAATAATAGTTAAGTACCAATGGCATGGAGAGGATTATATTGCTATTTTAGAAAATCCCCTAGAAGGCTACTACAATTCATTAGAGAGTAATAGCAATAAGGAATACCAAAGAAATATAGAGAAGATATATCCTGCATCACTTAAAACAATGAGAGGTACAAAGTGGGGATATATAAATGAGAGTGGAGAATTAGTTATTAAGCCTATGTACGATGACGCTAATGCTTTTCAAGAAAATGGCCTTGCAGTTGTAGGTATAAATGGCATTTATGGGATTATTAATAGAGCAGGTGACTATATTGTAGAGCCTAAGTATGGTTCTATAGGACAATTTTATGAGGGACGCTCAGTGGTAATCGATAAAGATGGTTTTAAAGTAATTGATGAAAAAGGGAGAGTAATAACAAGTAAAGCATATAATTACATGTCAAGCTATAGAGAGGGGAGAGCTGTATTTGCCAATGCAGACAGCGGTGGCAATTACATTTATGGATATTTAGATTTAGAAGGAAAGGAAATAATACCTGCTAAATATGAAGAGGCTAGGGACTTTAATGATGGAAAAGCTGTAGTAAAATTAAGAGAAGGTGAATATGCCCTAATAGATAGAAATGGGAATATAATAAATACTTATAAATATGCCTTTGTTGGGAACTTAGGGGATGGACTTCTACCTTTTCAACCTAATATAGGTGGTAATTATGGATATATAGATATAGATGGAAAAGTTGTAATAGAGCCTAAATATTCTATAGCACTTCCATTTTATCAGGATAGGGCCATCGTAAATGCTTCACAGGATTATATTAATAAGTATGGGTTAATAGATAAAAGAGGAAATTATATAATCAAAGCTGAATATAACAATATTATTGATTTGGGAGAAGACAGGTATGCTGTAGGAATGGCAATTAATCCTGAAGAACCTTTCCGAGGCTCAAAATATGCTATTGCTTGTGCTTATGGAAAATTCTTTACTAATTTTATTTATAATACTGTTACAGAATATAAAAGGGGATTAGCCTCTGCAACTAATGATCAATATACTTTCTTTATAGACAAAAAGGGAAATATAGTAAGGACTTTACCAGGAGTAAGAGGATCAGGGACTTTAGAATTACTAAATGGATTGATAAGAGCTGATGTAGACTATAGATTAATGTATTTAGATAGGAAAGGAAAGATTATCTGGCAGCAAAATGAAATTATACCATTGAATGATCGATATAAAGTAAGGGAAGAAAAATATAAACCCAATAAAGATTACCTAGTTTATTATCCACAGGTTATGGGAATGAAGAATAAAGAAGCGGAGATGAAGGTAAACGACAAATTAAAAGAATTGTCAGCAGTTAAACCTATAGATGCAAATGTTCAATTGGATTACACCTACTATGGCGATTTTGAAATTGAGTTTTTTAAAAAGAATTTATTAGTTTTTCAGCTTACAGGGTACATCTATCATTTTGGCGCTGCCCATGGGATGCCAAGCAAAAACTATCCACATATTGATCTAGTATCGGGTAGATTTTATGAGTTAAAGGATCTATTCAAAAAAGATAGTGATTATGTAAAAGTATTGAGCGATATTATAGGGGAGCAAATAAAAAACAATCCAGAGTATTCATATGTATTCCCAGATACTTATAAAGGAATAAGATCGGATCAACCTTTTTATGTAGATGAAAATTCATTATATATTTATTTTGAGCCCTATGAAATAGCACCATATGCAGCAGGATTTCCAACTTTTAAAATACCTTATAATGAAATAATGAATATTATTGATACTAATGGTGATTTCTGGAGGTCATATCATTATAATTCAAATACACATGAAATTTAATATAATATCTAAAATATTGTATTTTCAGTATTATATTAAAATATTAAAAAGGACCAATTACTTATTTTATAAGAAATTGGTCCTTTTTAATTGATTTTAGTAGGAAGTGTTATCTATTATAGATTAATAATAATTTTAATCATCATCCATATCAAGTGATTTCATATTCGGCATTGCGTTCATATTTGGCATAGCATTCATAGGGTTCATAGGCATCATTGACTGCATTGGGTCTAAAGATTTCACGTTACAGGGCATTGAATGCATAGGATGCATTCCCCACATATGCATAGGCATCATTGGGCACATAGACATATGGTGCATAGGCATCATACCCTGCATAGGATTCATAGATTCCATGCCCCACATAGGCATATTATCCATAGGCATCATACCCTGCATAGGATTCAT
>JBFNFA010000027.1:0-13270 GCA_040797845.1 Clostridiaceae bacterium | reverse complement strand
TGGAGTAAGTATTCCTTTTAAGCAAACTCCATCTGAAGCTAAGAATCACTTGATATTTCCTGGGTAATACACTAAAGAAGTCACCTTTATCTCCCTGTTATGTTTTTAATTTTTGCAATACTTCTTTTTCTTAAAAATGGAACGAAGAAGTACAATCCACCCCCAAGAAATTGATAGTGATGGAAATGCTGCTGTTATCGCTGCTTCAAAAGGTGATATCCGTGAAAATTTTAACGGCGTAAAAAATATTATAAATGTAATTACTAACATAAGAAATAATGTAATGCGTTCGCTCATTTCGTATGGAGGTGTTAAAAATATTTTTGCAATATCTATTTTCACCCTCATAATTTACTCTAACCTCCCAACTTTTTCTTCTACTAACTCAAGAATTTTTCCTGAGTGTATTAAATCCTTTAAGGTATTAATATGTGGATAAAGATATATATCTTCTTCCATTACTGGCACAGTACGAGCAATCTCATCTAAAACTGATTTTGTAGCAGTACTTGGCAAAAGATTTTCTTCAACAAATTGATGAGCTTGAAATACAGATAATAGTTCAATTGCTAAAACATATTCCAACTTATCTGCTATTTGTGAAGCTTTTTTGCATGCATTATACCCCATAGCTACATAATCTTCTTGATTTCCACAAGTAGGTATGCCGTCTACAGTAGCTGGATGGGATAAAATTTTCATATCATTTATCAATCCCGCTTGCGTATATTGAGGTATCATGAGTCCAGAATTAAGTCCTGGTTTTTTTATAAGAAACCAAGGATATTCTGAAAGATTTCCATCTATCATTCTATTGTTTCTACGCTCTGACATTCTTCCAATCATGGTAGCTGCAATGCAGGCAGAGTCCATTTCTATACCTACATAGGAAGAATCTGCATTACATCCTGAAAGTGCTTCTCCATCATCACCTTCTTGCCATATTATTGGGTTATCACAGCAAGAGTTCATTTCTATTTCAACAACTTTCAAGGCATCCTTAAGAGTCTTTTTTGCTGCTCCATGAACCTGTGGTATGCACCTTAATGATAGGGCATCTTGTAGGCGATAATCCTTATAAGACCTTGCTATTTCTGAGTCCTCTAATATTTTTCTTGCATTTTTAGCTGTATTACACTGTTCTTCATGAGGTCTAACACTCATTAACCGATTATCAAAGGCTTTAGTGGTTCCCTTAAGCACTTCTAAAGTCATTGAAGCAATTATATCCGCAGTTTTTGATGATTTAATCATATCATACAATGCTAATGATCCAAGGGCAGTAACACTAGTTGTCCCAGAAACAAGCACTAATCCTTCCTTAGCGGACAATGATATCGGAGATAAGGAACACTTATTTAAAGCTTCTTTTGCTGGCATTAGTTTCCCATCAACATATGCCTTGCCTTCTCCAATTAACACTAATGCCATATGAGCTTCAGGACAAAGGTAACCTACAGAACCTTCTTTGGGTGCAAAGGGAGTAAGTCCTCTATTTAAAAACTCTTTATACATCTCCATAGTCTCAATGCATGCTCCTGAATATCCTTGACCAACATTTTGTAATACCATCATCATAGTTCCGCGCACTTCTTCAATAGACAAAGGTTCTCCTACAGAGGTTGAATGGGATAAAATAATATTTTTTTGTAGTTTGGCCGTATCTTCTGGTGATATAACTTCAGTACAAAGGGATCCAAAGCCTGTAGTGATTCCATACATGACACGTCCTTCTTCAATCCATCTTTCCACTAAGTTTCTTGAACTTTTTACCCTTTCATAATACTCCTCTGAAAACTCTACCTTAGCACCAAAACGAGCAACTGCAACTAATTCTTCTATACTTATTTTATCTCCTAAAATTACTTTTTCTATTTCTTTAGCATATTTTATATCTGACAATATTACTTCCTCCCTTTTAAAAAATTATTCCTCTATCTTATCAATGAAAAACATTTTAATAGTAGATATTACTTGCAGAACAAATATAAATAGCACCATAAATCCAGCTGCTGCTGCAAGATATTTAACACCATCAACTCCTTGTTCTCCTCCACCATAAGCTACCATAAAAAATGAAATTGCTCCTATTGAAATACCCCAAAGAATCTTCTGCCAAGTAGCAGGTTCCTCATCATGTTCAATATTTTTTGTACATAAAGATGCAATTGTAGTAGTCATGGCATCAGCGGAAGTAGCAAATGAAATAATAAGGGTTAGCATAACAACTGGTATGAGCAGCTTTCCTAGTGGCATATGTTGTAAAAATGTCCATAATGCAGCTACTGCTCCACTTTCTTTTATGGTGGAAACTAAGTCTACTACTCCTGTTTGCTGCCAGTGAAGTGCTGTTGAACCCCAAACTGCAAACCAAACAAATCCAAAAGTTGAAGGAAGTATCCAATTGATTATCATATATTCACGAATCGTTCTTCCATATGAAATAATAGCTAAAAATATACCCATCAATGGTGCATAAGCAATCCATATAGCCCAATCATATAATGTCCACCACATTACTAGCGCTTCTCCACCTACATTACCTGAGTCAAGTCCCCAGTTCCAAAAGTTTTGAAGCCAATGTCCTAATCCAGCTGTAGAAGTTTTACATATATAAGCTGTAGGCCCTACAATGAAAAGAAATCCTAATAATACATAGAATATCTTTGAGTTTAAGGTTGCTAGCCATTTAATACCTTTATCCATGCCCAAAGATGAAGCAAATGTAAATGTAGCTGTTATAATTATTGCCAATATTAACCATAAGACTACTCCTTGTTTAATTCCATAGGCAATCTCTATTCCAGCTCCGACCAATGCAAGTCCAGCTCCAAGGGAAGAAGCTAACCCTAAAGCTATAGCCAAAAGTGATAGAGTGTCAATGATATTTGCCCAAATACCTTTAGTTACCTTCTCTCCAAATAATGGGATTAACGTAGCTGTTACAGATAATGATTTCTTTCTATTAAAATACATATAAGCAACTGCTAATCCTGATAACGAATACATTGCATAGGGTATAAATGACCAATTGTAGAAAGAACGAGCCATGGCATAAATTGCTGCTGATGAAGTTCCCGGCTCTATTCCTGTCTGTGCTATTTCACCATATATATTACCAAAATAAATTATAGGCTCATTAACTCCGTAAGTAATAAGACCTGTGGCAATTCCTCCAGTAAGGGCCATAGCAAACCACGTTAAAAATGAGTACTTTGGTTTTGCATCCGCCCCTCCAAAACGTATATTTCCAAGCTTTGAAAATGTAACTACTACAGCAAGTATAACTACCACAATAGATATAAGTTGATATAACCATCCAAAGTTTCTAAGAGACCAAGTAAAAGTACCTTTAGTAACATCTGTTAATAATTTATTATTAACAATCCCCAATAAAGCTGCGCCTCCTACCACAATAAAAGATGGTAAAAATACTCCTTTACGTATTTCTTTTCTACTACGTGTCTCTTTTTCATAGCCTTCTTTTAACATATACCTTCCTCCTTAGTTTTTTACATTTTTTCTTAATGGTACTTATATCTATAGCAAATCTAATGCCAAATAAATACTAAGTTCATATATGATAAATAGGCCCCTAAAAGTCACAATTTTCAGTTATGAATGAACAATTCAACTATTTTCAATTATCACTCCGCAAAATTATTTTGCGCTTTTACAAATACTCCCTTCTAAAAACACGAAAAAAGGTGCCAAATTTTTTAGCACCAGCAAAATTTCTTTGCATTTTATTTTGTTTTTCATCATATTATTCTATATTCTCTTCATATTCTTCTGTATTTTCTTCATATTTTTCTATATTTTCTTATAACTTTCTGTAGTTTTGTATTGTTCTATATTTTAAATATCTAATTTTTCAACTCTATATCTAACTTTTTAATTCTATATTGTAGACTTTGTCTGCTCATACCTAATTCCTTTGCACTTTTTGTTATATTTCCATTATTAAAGTGCAAAACTTCTTTTATTATCTGCTTCTCTAATTTTTTAATTCTTTCCTCTAACACTTCTGATTCTGCTTCTCTAACACTCTTTTCATTATAGCATTGATTTTTTATGCTTATTTCTTTTTCTAATGAATGAAGATAATCTGGTAAATTCTCAATTTCTATATAATTTTTATCTTCTATAACTTTATTAAAAGCGTATTCAATTACATTTTGAAGTTCTCTTACATTTCCTGGCCAATCATACTCCATCAATATGTCTATGGTTTTTTCATCAATAGATATTTTTTTACCATCATATTCTTTACATAACATATTTAAAAAATGCTGAACTAATAAATGTATATCTTCTTTTCTTTCCCTCAAAGGTGGAATATTTATTTTAATTGTAGAAACTCTATAATAAAAATCCTTACGAAATTGTTGCTTCTCCATTAAATCGGAAAGATTTTCATTTGCGGCGGTAATTATTCTAACATCACATTTTATATATTTACTTCCTCCAACTCTTTGAAATCTTTTTTCTTGAAGTACTCTTAAAAGCTTAGATTGCATCTCAAGGCTAATAGAATTAATTTCGTCTAAAAAAAGAGTCCCTCCATCTGCCATCTCAAAAAATCCTTCTTTATTAATACTCCCTGTGAAAGCTCCTTTCTCAGTTCCAAAAAACATGCTCTCAAATAAATTACTTGGTATAGCACTGCAATTTACATCAATAAAGGGTTTATGCCTTCTAGGGCTAAAACTATGTATACTTTGGGCCACAAGCTCTTTTCCTGTTCCCGTTTCTCCTATAATCAAAATACTAGAATTTGTTAAGGAAACCTTTTTAGCAAAGTGAATAAGCTCGCTCATTTCTTCAGAAGAATGTATTATATCATCAAAGGTATACAATTCATATTCATAAATAGGTTGTTCATCTTTTATATAAGCTTCTAGATTCAATGAACGATTTCTGATTTTATTAATTACAGATAAATCGCTCTCCAAAACAACAGCGCCATATAATTTATCATGTACTTTTATAGGATAACCAGAATTAATAGTGGTTAGAACTTTACCATTTCTCATTTTAAAGCGATCACAACGATTTATAACAGGTTTCTTAGTCCTTAGAACGGATAAAACTGTGCTAAAATCCTCTGTTAAATCATAAATATCTAATAAATGCTTCCCTTTAAATTCATCCTTACTATAATTTTGCAATATCTCACTAGCAGAATTGGAGTTTAAAAAATATCCATTCTTATCAAAAATTTGAATTCCTTCTGATATATAATTGATTATTTCTTCATAAAACTCTTTTAATATTGGCTCTTTACTTAAATATAAGTTTATATCCTCCTCCTCTTTCAGCCATTGATATTTATAAAATTTATTCTTTATCTCTACTATCCCTCCTCTAGGGTTAATAGAATCACCTAATACATAGTCAATTTTTTCTCCTACATAATCGCACCAACTATCATCTAAAAGCAAACTATTATCTTCACCTGGATAATATACTCCTTTTAATCTAAGTTCAATATCAAGCTTAAATATATAATCAATTATAACAATCATATACCCATCCCCTTATTTGTGCTTTTAATTTAAATTATACCATAATGTTTATATTTTTCTTTTGCTATATCATGAGTAATATATCATTTATCTCCTCACTGACCTTTAGCCTTTCATCATATACCCATTCTTCATCAAAAGGAAGATTGAATACTTTTGAAAAAGAATAATAAAGATTTATTTTCTGGTAATAAAGCTCTAGTTCATAGAGCTCTTTAAACTTTATTCTAGGCTTAGTTATGTCTTTTCTTTTTGCTATAAATAATTCATCCATATAATTTAAGAACTGTTCCATTATCTCTGGAGTTGTCACGTCAAAAGGTATTCTTAGGGTTTGCCATTCTGTGTTTTGATCCAATTTATATGACTTTATACTGTCCAATATTATTAAATATTCGCTTATATCCATCTTTCTATAAAAATGAGTTTTTTCTTCCCTAGTACTCCATAGAGCTAACTTTTCCCTTAAAGATAGATTTTTAATTTTTAATATGGCTTCACTAGGTCCTATCACTCCTGTGTCAATAACTTTATCTTCACTATTTATCATATCTTTAATAAAATTTTGAGAATTACCAAAGGAAGTCAAGTATCCAACTTCGTATATACCTTTTCTACCTGCTCTCCCTCCAATTTGCTTAACTTCTTGAGAAGTTAGATATCTTACCTCTTCTCCATCAAATTTTTTAATGTCCATGAAAACAATTCTTCTTATAGGAAGGTTTACTCCCATGCCTATAGCATCTGTTGTTATGAGTATAGTTGTTTCTTTATTTATAAATTGTTCATACTGCTTTCTTCTAACCTCTGGAGGTAAATCTCCGTATATCAAGCTAGCCTTTATACCTAAATCTGCATAATGATAGGCTAACTGTAACACTCGCTTTTTAGAAAATACTACTAATGCATCTCCCGGCTGTACCTCATTATAGGAAAATCCTCTCCCCTCAATTTGAAGTGGTACATTTCTTTTATATTCTTTAATTTCATAGGTGTCATAGCAATCTTCAATTATTTCTTCTAAAATTTCTCTAGAATTTATGGCTCCACAAATATGTATTTCTTTACACTTCAACCCCAAAACCGCTCGGCTCCATGCAGCTCCTCTAGAATCATCATCTATCATTTGTATCTCATCGATTATGGCTAAATCGTATTCTTCTCTTAAATCTAATTTTTCTATTGTACAGGAAATATGACTAGCATCTTCTACTAATATCTCTTCTTCTCCAGTAATTAAATTACACTTAACCCCTTCCCTATTTAATTTTTCAAAATTCTCAAGGGCTAATATTCTAAGTGGAGAAAGATATATTCCCTTTCTAACTTCCTTCAATCTTTCCATTGCATTATAAGTTTTTCCTGTATTGGTTTCTCCTAAATGAAGATAAAATTTTCTTTCAAGTCTTCTTGCTTCTTCATATTCATCTTTAGGATTTTCAGGAAATATTTCATCAAACTGCTTAAATATAAGTTTAGGTATATGATGAGTTATTAAAATACTCATAACTCCTGATTTCATATACCCCTCATAATTACCTCTAACTATTTCATGAAAAGTGAAGTCTGTTTTGTTCTTTCTATTGTAATCTTGAATTAATTTTTCAGATACATTCTGCAATATCTCTGAATATCTACGATATACATTATCAAAATCCCTTAAACCTTGCCCTTTAAATTCTCTTAAGTGCTTTAGCTTTTTTCTTACTGTTGCTTCCTGCTCCCATAATCCATTTATATTCTTTGTGTTTTTTACTAGCCCTTCAATGTGAGCCGCTTCATTTTTTATTTTCCTAAAGTTTCTTTCCATAGCTCTCGTCTTCATGCCAAGGCCTCCAAACTTCTATAATAATAATAATACCTAATTATGTTACCTAATAATATTATCTAATATTTTTCCCTTTATAGTGATTAATTATTATTTATTCTTACCACTTTCTTTAGCTTTCACCTCACAGTGTACTTTCACAACTTAGCTGTGTCAATGCTAGCCTTAAATAAAAAAACTAGATATTAATAAATTTATTAATATCTAGCTTTAAAAATATTATTTTGCCATTTCAAATATTTTTACTACATCCCCTTTAGAAAGTTTTACAAAGCGGCCAACAGAACCTGAACTAGTACATTTTTCAGCCATGGTATTGAAATCATCATAAGGAATGTTTTCCTCTTTTAATCTTACAGGCATGTGAATATCCTTTAAAAATCCTTCAAATCTTTCTATTCCTAACAATGCTATTTCTTCCTCTGTTTTTTCATCATCATGAATATTGAAAACGCATTTACTAAACCTTGCAAATCTTTTTATGTTTTCTTTATAAACATACTTCATCCATGCAGGAAGAATCATGGATAAGGTTGCTCCATGGGTTGCTCCATATAATGCTGTTACTTCATGTCCTATTCTATGGCTAGCCCAATCTTCTTCTCTTCCTAGCCCGAGAATTCCTGAATGTGCAATGGTTCCACTTAACATTATTTCAGCTCTTGCTGAGTAATCATTAGGATTTTCTAATAATTTATATGCATTAGCGATAACTGCCCTCATAGTTCCTTCGCATAGATTATCAGTAAGTTCTACATCTGTAGTGTTAGTAAAATATCTTTCCATAACATGGGACAAAATATCTACTATTCCTGCAAAGGTTTGGTTATTAGGTAGAGTTAAAGTAAGTTCTGGATTTAATATTGCAAACTTAGGTCTTAAAAGATCACTTTCTAAACCTAGCTTCTGTAGGGTTTCTTCATTATTAATTACTGTGGCGGAACTGCTCTCACTTCCTGTTGCAGGCAATGTAAGAATTACACCTATAGGCAAGGCTTCTTTTAGTTCTACATTTTGAGTAAATAATTCCCACACATCTTCTTTGTAACATACTCCAGCCGCTATTGCCTTCGCAGAATCTATAACACTTCCTCCACCTACTGCCAATATAAAATCGATATTTTCATCTCTACAAATTTTTATACCTTCTTTTACTAAGCTAAGTTTTGGATTAGGTGTTACTCCAGAAAGCTCAACTACTTCTATGTGATTACTTTTCAATATTTCTATTACTTCATCATATAAACCAGATCTTTTAATACTATCCTTTCCGAATATCAACTCTGTTGGATTATAATAATAAAAGCTATTCATTTTAATCCCCCTCAATTTATATATTTATATCTCCATTCCTTTATACCTTTATATATTTACATGTTTATATGTGTATATCTTTATATATTTATATGTGTATATCTTTAATACATATTGCTATCAAAGATATCTATATATTTTTTACCTGTTTTGATATTCTCTCTATCTTTTATAAAAGTTTTAGCGGAAAGTATTAATATTCTTTCAGCCTTAACTCTTTTATCTATATCATCAATGCTTGTAATATCTAAAACCTTTGAATCTCCTACCACTCTTCTAATAATTTCAAGACCAGCTTGTCCTGCTGTATCTGATAGTATAGAATCCAAATACCAATTCATATAATATTCTTCTTTTGCCATTACATCTGTAACTATTTCTTTATATTTTTTTATGAATTTTTCCTTAAAGAGCTCTAAAATATCCTCTATAGTTTTTCCAATCCATGTTGTAAATTCTTCTATTTCCTTATCTTCCTCAGTTACATAAGCGTTTACCCATGCGAAAAATAAATTTCCTATTACATTTCCCAGATCATAACCAATAGGTCCATAAAATGCAAACTCTGGATCTAGTACTTTAGTTGAGTCTTCTTTTACAAAAATAGAACCTGAATGTAAGTCTCCATGAATTAAAGCTTGTGAATTATTCATAAAATTATTTTTAAGTTTTCCTGCCTCTAGTATTAACTCTTTATCTTCATATAGTTGGGTTTTTACAAATTCCATATTTTTTTCTAACACAATATTTCTACCTTTGTAATCTATAAAAGGTTCTGTAAATACTAGATCCTCTGATATTTTGCAAAGGTCTTTATTAATATATCTTTTAACATTATTCTTCTTTTCCCCTGAATCCATAACTAAATCTGTAGTTGGCAGAAGTGTGTTCACAATAAAAGTGGTTATGTGATCTGCAAGTAATGGGAATGTTTTTCTCTCTAATAGTTCTTTTCTTAAATTGCCATGATCAGATATGTCCTCCATTGATAGGGTGCACATTACAGGATCATATTTATATACTTTTGGAACTAGTGTAGGCGCTAAATTTCCTTGTAACATCAACACTTCTGCTTCTATTCTATTTCTATCCACATCTAACTCACGACCTGAAGATCTAAGAAAACCGTCAGCATGCTTTATTATAACTGATTTTTTAGTGTCCACATCCCAAACTTTGAATACATAATTTATATTTCCATCCCCTATTTCCATTACTTCAAGCTTAGCATCCTCATGAAACATGTCCAATTTTTCTTTAGCATAGAGTACAGCATCTTCTGTTTCCATTTTAAAATGTGAATCAAATCTAGACAAGATATCAACCCCTTAACTTCATTTTATAATTACATTTTATAATTACATTTTGTAATTTAATAATAATTTTCTACCTCTGATTGAAAGTATCTATGCAAGTCATAAGGGCTAAATATTCCCTTATCTGTAACTACGCCACTCACTAAATGAGGAGGAGTAATATCAAAAGATGGATAGTATCCTTTAACTCCATCTATAGTATTCTTAATTCCTCTAAATTCTAATACTAGACTCGGATCTCTTTCCTCAATTTTAACCTGTGAAATACTCTCACGATCTCTATCAGGAATACCTGTTACAAAGTATGGAATACCAAAATATTTAGCTACTATAGCTATTTGTAATGTTCCTATCTTGTTTACTATATGACCATCTAAACAAATAGAGTCCGCTGCTGATGTAAATACATCTATATTTTTATTTTGCATAGTAAATGCAGGCATATTATCTGTAATTACAGTAACATCAAAGCCTTGATCATATGCTACACTTGCAGTAAGTCTAGCTCCTTGCAAATATGGTCTAGTTTCTGGGCAAAAGAGTTTAATATTTTTATTTTGATTTTTTGCTTCTTTTAGCATCATACCAACGATGGTTTCTCCAAAGCATTGTGTCATTATGTTGCCATTTTGCGGGAACATATCTACTAGATATTTTGCTACCTCACCAATCCTTGAATAACGATTGTTCATGGATTTAACAGTATGCTGAAAAATTGCCTCATCAACTTTTTGCCCATTTTGCATAGCTACTTTTGCAACTTCTAAGCATCCTTCAACCACTAATGTCATTCTATTTGCTGTGGTAGGTCTTGCATTTGCCAATCTATAAGCAGCTTTTTCTAAATAATCAATTTGATCCTTAGATGATAATTCTCTACATTCATATGCAGCTAAAGCCATACCCATACCTGCTGCTGTATAAGGGCCAGCACTTTGAGTTACCATATCTTTAATAGCCTTTGCAACTTCCTCATGGTTATTGCATGTAACAAATTTTACTTCTGTTGGATAAATTCTTCTATCTAATATTTTTACTTTACCGCCATCATACCAAGCTACATTTTCATATCTAAGCATGAAAGCTAAATCTTTATCTACTCTGTCCATAAATTTCCGCCTTTCTAATTTGTTTTAAACCACTAATCATATTATAAACTATAGAGCCAGAACTCCCAAAGACTTCTAGCTCTATATGCCTAGTATTAACCTTTCATGGTTAAATCATTTTTATTATCTTTAGATTTTAATTTTGGAAGATCGAATATAATGGCTAATAGACCAAAAATAATGATTAAAAATGAGTATATTGAAAATGGTACAATTTCCATTGGTGATATTTTCCCAATTCCTGCAGCTAATAATAATTGTCCCCCATATGGGATTAAGCCTTGGAAAGCAGATGAGAATATATCTAAAATACTTGCGGTTCTTTTTGGATCTATATCATATTCTTTTGACAAATCTTTTGCTAATGGCCCTGCTGTAATGATAGATATTGTGTTGTTGGTTGTAGCTATATCTATTACACTTACTAAAGCAGCTATGCCCATCTCTGCTCCTTTTTTTGTTTTTACTTTAGCTGTAACCTTTTCGAGTAAGTAGTCAAGACCGCCATAGTGACTCATAAGTCCAACTAATCCTCCTACTATAATAGCGATTATAGCTAAGTCCTCCATCCATACCATTCCTCTTTGTAATACTTGGAAAAGTTCAACCATATTAAAGCTACCCATTGCTAGTCCTATTATAGCTCCACTACCTATACCTATTCCTAGAACTAGCATAACGTTTACACCAATAAGCGCACTAACAATAATTGCTACATAAGGAATTATCCTTACTAATGAATATTCATAAGTAGCTAATTCAGCATTTCCAGTAGATAAAAATGATAATGTTATTAGAGTGATAATAACAGCAGGTAAAACAATTAAGAAGTTAGCTTTAAATTTGTCTCTTGGTTCTACTCCTTGAGTTCTTATAGCTGCTATTGTTGTATCTGATATAAAGGATAGATTGTCACCAAACATTGCACTACCTATTACAGTTCCTAAAACTAAAGGTAAACCAATGCCTGTCTGCTCTGCTATACCTACTCCTATAGGTGCTAAGGCACTTATGGTACCCATGGAAGTTCCCATGGCAAATGAAAGAGTACATCCAACCAAAAATATACCTGGTAATAGCATATTTCTTGGCAAAACACTTAATCCTAAATTTACTATGGAACTTACAGCCCCCATTGCATCTGCAATTGAATAAAAAGCTCCTGCCAGTAAGAAAACCACAACCATTAATATGATAGTCGGTTCCCCTCCAGCTTTTGAAAATATATCGATCTTATCGTTTAATGATGTCTTTTCCCCTTTTTTATCAAATAATAAAGCAAAACCTGAAGCAAAAATAAGTGCTAATAATAATGGCATATTAGTAAAATCCCCTGTTATAATTCCTGTCCCCATGAATAATGCCAAGAAAAATATTAACGGTACTAATCCTAAAAAGTTACTTTTTTTATCCATTATATATACCCCCTAATTTTAATCTTTGTCCTTATCGTTTTACTTGCCCATAAGTTTGAAATAACCCTAACATTTTGTCCATCTCATTGTCTGAAAGTATTTTAGCCTCTCCTAAAGTTTTTGTTCTGTAATATATTTCTGCGCAAAATTCAATTTCTTCTGCTTTGTTAAAAGCATTGGGTAAATCTTTTGCTCCTGTTAATAAACCATGATTAGCTAGAAAAACAGCATATCTGTCTTTCATGGCTTCAAATGCATTTATAGCAAGCTCCTCAGTTCCAAAAGTTGCATATTCTGCACATCTTACATTTCGCCCCCCTGAAATTGCAACTAGATAATGTACCGCTGGCAGCTCCCAATTCATGCAAGATAAAACCGCTGAATACATAGAATGAACATGAACTACTGCATTAATATCCTCTCTTTTTTCATAAAAAATTCTATGCATTGAATATTCACTAGATGGTTTTTTGCTTCCATCAACTACATTGCCATTAAGGTCCATAATCAAAATATCCTCTGGCTTAAGTTTAAAATAGTCAATTCCACTTGGAGTTATAGCCATCAATTTTTTATCTCTTATAAAAACGCTAATATTACCTCCTGTCCCTTTAGTTAAGTTACTTTCAATTAATTTTTTACCGTACTCTATAACCAGTTCTCTTTCTTCTTTAAATATCAAATATATCCCTTCTCTCTTAATATTATTTATCCGATGACTACCATCCGTAATACTCCCATCGCACTCTGTGAAAGCGAT
>JBFNFA010000026.1:0-15218 GCA_040797845.1 Clostridiaceae bacterium | reverse complement strand
TCTAGTGATAGATTTTTTATTTTTTAATCTGTCTACCTTAAGGGGAGCATATCAACCGAAGGAAGTTTGTCAGCATTAGGGAGTTTTATAAAATAAGTTTTAGAAGTTTTTATTGCTGCGAGACAGCATAACAAGCATTATATAGCATTTTTTATTTGTTGAATGCCAATAAATCGTTTCACATTTATAAATTTCTACAAAGATAATTAAATTTCCAAATCATATAACGGTTGAAATACTAAGAAGTGCATAATAAAAGACCTCTAATTCGAGGTCAAATTATTATTTTAGGTCAGATAATTTTCCACCAGTAAGTATTTCAAATAGTTTTGCTGACTTATTCTTGTCTAATTGAACATATTTACTTTCACTGTCTATTACAAGTTCCACTTTGTCATTATTTGGACTAATCCATAGGTCATATATTAACTTATTGGACTGTGATTGTTCATTTTTGTCTACGAAATAAAATTTATAATCTGAAGGATGTGCCATATTTACTTTTGCATTTTCCCAACTAATGCTATGAAGTATGTCCTTAACTTTTTGAACTGCTTCATCATCGATGATTTCTTTGTGCTGTTCATACTTATTATCTTCTTCCAAACTTTTTTGAACTATAATCTTATTTCCTTCATTGTCAATTCTGTTTGAACAACCTGCTATAAAAATTGAAAATATCCCAATAAAAACAATTAAATATTTAAAATATTTCAAGATTACCATCCCCTTATATAATTAGACGCTTGTTGTTTAGAAAAGTTTCAAATTTTTCCTTTTATTATATCATATCTTTATAAAGCAACAAACTTTAAGAAAACAGCGAAAAATCATATCATGATGAACATCTTATGAATTTATCAACATTTCATTTTTACTTAGTACTTTATATATGGAGCCTATGATTCCTGCCCTGTTTCCTAAATTGCCGAACTTAACTTTAGGTAGAAAAGGAACTAAATTTTTTAAGGTTTCTTCTATGGTTTTTATTCCTTCTTCTCCGATGTTTAGCGCTTCTCCACCTAATATAATAACCTCTGGATTTATTATGGATATTAGATTTGCAATAGCATAACTCCAATGAAGGTAGATTTCATTGAGTAGGTTTTTATATAATTCATCCTTACTACTTTTTTCTACAATGTATTTTATTATGCTATATTCTCCTTTGAGTAAGTCTCCTTTATCTCTAATAAAATCCCTTAGTGCTGTGGAAGAGTAATTACTTTCAAAGACACCTTGCTCATGGTTATCTCTTTTCTTAAAATTTCCAACTACCATGTACCCTATTTCTCCAGCAGCTTGATCTGCTCCTCTATAGAGTTCCCCATTTATCATAAGCCCTGCTCCTATACCATTTCCAAAGTATATATAAGCCATATTAGTATCTTTTCTTTTATTATCACAGCTATTATAATACTCTCCAAGGCACATTAAATTAACGTCATTATCTATAAATATTGGTACATCGATCCAGCTTTCAATTTTATTTTTAAGAAGTATTCCTTTATATTTTATTTCTGGAGCAAACATTATCTCTTCATGCCCATCTTTGACTATGCCTGGAATTCCTATGGATATTCCCATTAAATTATCTTTATCTAAATTATTGTCTTCTAAGAGTTTAGAAACAGCAGCTCTAAAATCCTTGGCTACTGCTTCCTCCTCTCTAGAATCCTCTACGGGAATAAACTCTGTGGACATAATCTCACCTAAAAGATTTCCTAAAGCTAAATCGATTCCTACATTCGTAAACATAGCTCCAATGATTACATACTTCCTAGAATTAAACTTAAGTCTCATAGGCCTTCTCCCTACTTGAGTCTTTTCTCTACCTTCCTCGAAAACCCATCCTTCATTAATAAGCTCATTTATAAGTGAACTTATACTAGGCTTAGATAGTTTAGTAATCTTTGATATATCTGCTCTGGAAAGCCCCTCATTGCTTTTTAATATATCCAATATAATATTTTTATTAATTTTTTTCATTAATTTCATGTTACCTAATTCTTTTTTTGTCATAAAATCACCACTTGCTCTTTTACTTTCTGCATACTTAATGGGTTTAGTAAATTTGAATGTTTTAATCCTAAAATTATTGCTCCAAAAATCGGCTTAACATCCATATGAACTATATTACATTTATTATAGTTTTCCCTAACTTTTTTAACAAGGATATCTTTTAGCAAGGGGCTATTTTCCAATACACCTCCAAGCAATGCTAGGGTAAAATCTTCTTTTAAATGTAATTTATCCGCTACTACATTTAAATGGTTTAACAGCTCCTCTGCAGCCATATCTAGTATTTTAAGTGCTACTTTATCCCCATAAGAAGCAGATTTAAAAACCTCCTTGGTTAATGCTGATACTTTTTTTATGGAATAGTTCTCACTATATACCCACCCCATTAATTCTTCTACATCTTCTAGTTTTAAACTGTCCAGTATACTTTCCTTTAATAGGGTACTTTCTTTTCTTCCATCCTCACTGTGAAAAATAAATTTTATCGCCTGACTTCCTATCCAAAAACCGCTGCCTTCATCTCCTAGTATATATCCCCAGCCACCAGCTCTATAGTATTGATTTTTATTATTTTTACCGTAACATATAGAACCAGTACCAGATATTATTAAAACCCCTTCTCTTTCTTCTAGAGCACCATTTAAAGTTATATAAGCATCATTTTCCAGTGCATATTTATCCACAGTTATATTTAATTCATCAAATATACTTTTAAATATTCTCTCCATCACTTTTTTATCTTTTCCCGTATCGTTACCAGCAATTCCTGCTATAACACATTCTATTTTACTTATGTCATAAGAATATTTCTTTTGATAAGCCTTTATGGCATTTAAAATAGAATTTTTTATGCTTTCTTTTGATTTTTCTTCGCCGATACTTTGATAATTGCAGGAACCGCTTTCCCCTACTCCAACTATATTACTTTCATAATCTAATAAAGCTGATAAACACTTTGTGCCTCCACCATCTATGGAAAGAACAGGTAAACTCACTTTATTTTTCATACTCCCTCACCATTTCTTTTGATAAATTCTCTATACTATTGATACTATTTGATATATAGGCAAACTTTTCATCATGCCAGTTTATATTGCTTGCATTTGCCTTTCTTCCATTGAAAATCATATCTTTCATGGATTTTGGAGCCGGTCCACCTTCTACACTTCTTATGTTTACAAAGTTATATGGATCTAATGCCTTTTTGATGGTTTCTTCATGGAATTTTATTTTCTTACCACATTTTTCTTCATATAGGGTTTCTAACATTTTTCTATCTATGTCCTTTGGTAAAAGTCCTTCTTTCATACATTTATCCACCGATGCACTTACAATACTATGAGCTAATCTAAAAGGTATTTTGTATTCTCTTAGTAAGGTATCAGCAAGCTCTGTCACCACCGCAAAACTTTTCTCCACCCTATCTTTTAATACTTCTTTGTTGATTTCTAAAGTTGCCATTATGCTATATAATAAATCGTATATATCCTTCATGGTATCCATAGCCTTCCAAATATAAGGTTGAGCATCATCCTCTGTATCTACAATATCTCCATAAGGAGTATTATGAAGCATAGTTAATATAGTAGAGCAATTTCCTATAACCGATGAAAGCAATGCTCTAATGTGCTCAATAGATACAGGATTTCTTTTTTGTGGCATTATGGAGCTTATTTGAACATATCCCTTTGACACTTTTAAAATATTAAATTCTTGAGTAGCCCACAATAGTAAATCTGACACAAATCTTCCTAAATTAATTGCAGCTAATTGTATTGAGGTGGCCACCTCTCCTAGGTAATCTCCTCCTCCTATGCAGTCATAGGAATTTTCAATTACATCATTAAATCCTAAAAGCTCCCTCATTCTATGTCTATTTACATTAAACCCACTGGTGGTGATAGCCGCAGCACCTAAAGTGCTTCTATTACATGTATTAAAGGCGCTTTTCAATCTTTCTATATCCCTATTAAGAACCCATTGAAATCCAATGGTATAATGGCCTAAATAAGTTGGTTGAGCCTGTTGAGTATGGGTATGAGCTATCATTATAGTTTCTTTATGGTCTTCTGAAAACGCTATAATTACCTTTTGAAGCTCACAGGCGGATTTATAAAGGGATAACGATCTGTCCCTAATAGCAAGCCTATATAAAGCAACCCCCATGTCATTTCTACTTCTAGCTATATGAATGTTTCCACCTATATCTCCAGTATTTTTTATAATATGGTCCTCCACCTCAAAGTATAGGTCTTCAAATTCACCAGTATATTGATTGTTTCTGAACTTATCCTTATCCACTTCCAATATACCTTTCATAATCTTTCCTGCATCTTCCTCTTCGACTATTTCCTGCTCCTTTAACATTATTAAATGAGCTTTATTCACTAACATCATGTAGTCTAATAAATTTTTCTTAGCTTCATTATAGGCAGGCTCTAACTCTATTTTCGAATAGGATTTTACAGGAAATTTAGTTCCCTCAAATTCTTCTACTTGTTCTCTGATTTGACTTAAATTTAAATAATTTTCTTCCATAAATTAAATCTCCTCCCTGTATTTAATCCATTGATCTATGAGGGCTTTTAAATTCTTTTCCCCTTCTTCAATTATTAACTTTCCACTTTCACTAGATATTCTAGAAATTAAACCTGTGTACCCATCCCACCCTTTTGGTGTTGATTCTATACATACATGAGGAATGTTTGAATTTATCTTTATAGTGTATAAATCCACATCCTCTTTAATAACTTTCACACTATCTTCCTCTATAGCTTTTACTGCTGACATTTCATAAGGGGCACCATGTCCTTTTCCTATGTCACCGCCAAAGAGATTCTTTTCTTTTATAAATTGGTCCGATACAAGCTGCCACCAGTTTATAATCAATATACTTACATCTTCATACTTGCCTGTTATATATTCTCCGCTACTTCTAACTGTAGACATATTTCCATCATGAGCATTTAAAACTAAAATATCCTTTATGCCATTTTTCACTAAGGATTCAAATATATCATTTAAGTAGCTTATCATAGTTTCCGGCTTTATACTTATAGTTCCAGGATAGTTATAAGTTTTACCTGGACATGCTGTATACGCTATAAGAGGCATTAAAATGCAATCATACTCCTTTTCTATATATCTTGAAAAATGCTCTGCCAGTAATGAATCCGTCCCTTGAGGTGAGTGTTCACCATGATATTCTAAACTACCTATTGGTACCACAGTAAAAATACTTTTTGATATTTCCTCTTTTATTTCTCTTCCTTTAATTTTTATATAGTCCAATTAAATCACCTTCCTTTAGATAGCTGATGCACTTTCTCCTTTAAGTCTTTCGGACGCAAATAATACTATTACTAAAAGTATTATTTGTAGAACCCCATAAGCACAAGCTGTACCGAATTCAAAGGAATACATTCTCTGGAATATTTCAACAGAAATCGGAGTACTGTTTACAGTGTATAATAAAATTGAAGCTACGAACTCCCCAATTCCTTGCACAAAACCTAATAGCATTCCCGCTGCCATACCTGAGAAGACCATAGGTATTACTACCTTTCTAAAGCTATAAAACCACCCTGCTCCCAAATTTCTAGCTGCTTCTTCTGCAGAGCCGTCCATTTGCGCAAAACTTGCTGATGTGGATCTATATACTAAAGGCAAATGCCTTACAAAATATGCAAGAGGTAAAATCCAATAGGTTCCAACTAAAATCTTTCCAAAGCTAAAGAATGATGGTCTATTAAAAGCCGCTATTAAATTTATAGCCACAACAGTACCAGGTAATGACCAAGGTATCATTATGATAGAATCCACAAAGTAATTCCCTCTAAATTTAAATCTACTTAGCAGATATGCTGCACCAAGGCCAAATACAGCATTCCCTAGGGTGGCAATTGAACTCATAACCACACTATTTTTTATAGGTATCCATGTCTTTGCATTAGTAAATAAATCTTTATAATGATCCAATGTATATTTAGGCGGCAGTATTTGAGTTGTCCATGTACCATCCTGAGAGAAGGATATCAATATGATCACTATAATAGGAAGCATTAAGAATATAACTAAAACAAATGAAGCTATTGCTGCTACGTATTTTCCCCATTTATTCTTAACCTCCGTTCTATGAACTCCCACGCCCTTATTTACATTTTTGTAGTTTCTTTTGTTTTCATACCATCTCATAAGTATTAAGAACATAATAGACACCAAAGATAGTATGGTAGATTGAGTGGCAGCCATATCTAAGTTTCCATTTGTTCTAGATAAATATATTTGCATTGTCAATGTATTATCTATACCGTAAATTAGAGGAGCAGTATAAGAAGCCATGGACATCATAAATACCAAAAGGGATGATGCCACTATAGATGGTGTTAGCATAGGTATAATCACCCTAGTAAATACGGTCCACTTACTTGCGCCTAAATTATATGCAGCTTCCTCCATAGAAGTATCAAAATTTCTTATAGCTGATGAAACAGGTAAAAAAAAGTAGGTGTACATTGTAAAGGTGTGTACCATTATTACCCCAGCTATTCCATTTAGATAAAAAGGAACTTTATTAAGGGAAAATAAGTGCTGTAGAAATCTAGGTATTATTCCGCTTTCCCCATATAAAAAATCAAAGGATATGGTTCCTATTAGAGATGGTAATGCCATAGGTAGTATTGCTATAACTGTCAAAATTCTTCTCCCTGGAAAGTCGAATCTTTCCATTAAAAGAGCTAGTCCTATACCAACTATTCCGCAAGTTATTACACTAATTAAGGATATATATACGCTGTTTTTCAAAGATTGAATATAAGTAACATTTTCTACATTAAAGAAATCCTTATAGTTTGCAAAATTAATATTTCCATCTATTATTACACTATTTAAAAAGGTTTTAAATAATGGATAAACTACATACCCAAATAAAACCAGCAGTACTGGGATTAATGGTATATAAACAAAATAGGGGGAAGATTTTATGCTCCTTTTTTCACCTTGTATCTTTTTCATCATCTTTCACCCCTCCTTTAATCTACCTTTTCAATAAAGAATATATTATCCTTTGGAACATGTATTTTAATCTCTTCTCCCCTGTTGATTATTGAATGACCAGTAGATATAAATATTATCTTCCATAAGTTTTCCTCAAACTGAGCCATGTATTGTATATTCATGCCTGTATATTCTGTGAGCTGAACTTTACCTGTAAGCACATTGAATGTATAATCTTTTTCTGCCCCATCTTTAATACCTTCAGGTCTTACACAAAATTTCACCTTGTCTCCAACCTTCAGATTTAAATTTTTCCCTTTATTATCAATATTCCCTATTAAGAAGTTGTTATCACTTATTTTTATTTTTACATCTTTACCCTCCATCTCTGCTAGAGTCCCTTCAATGATGTTATTTTCACCTATAAAAGAAGCTACAAAGGAGTTGTTTGGCGTATTGTATATTTCTAGTGGAGTCCCAATCTGTTGTATTTCTCCCTTTTTCATTATCATTATTCTATCTGATACCGCCATAGCTTCTCCTTGATCGTGGGTAACATATATTGTAGTTATTCCCATATCAAGTTGTAATTTTTTTATTTCCTTTCTAGTTTCTTCTCTTAACTTAGCATCTAAATTTGATAATGGCTCATCTAATAAAAGTATTTCAGGTTCTATAACTAAAGCCCTTGCAAGAGCTACTCTTTGTTGCTGTCCTCCTGACAGTTCATTGATTTTTCTTTTGCCGAGTCCTGGTAGATTTACCTTTTCTAAAGCATTTTCCACTTTAAAATCTATTTCTTTTTTGGAGAACTTTCTTATTTTCAAACCGAAGGCTACATTTTCTGCCACGGTCATATGAGGAAATAATGCATAGTTTTGAAACACCATACCAATATTTCGCTTATTGGGATCTAAATAAGTTACATTTCTATCTCCAAAGTATATTTCACCTTGTGTAGGAAAGCTGAATCCTGCAATCATTCTTAAGGTAGTAGTTTTACCGCATCCACTGGGCCCTAAAAAAGTAAAAAATTCACCAGGCTGTATATCTATATTTACATTGTTTACCGCTACGAAATCTTTAAAAATTTTTCTCACATCTTTAAGCAAAACATTTTCCAAAACATTAACCTCCCTACTATATAGATTATGCGGTGATTAACACCGCATAATTTTTATTTTTTATTATATTGTCCTTTGATATTTGCATCCCAGTGTTTCATCCACTCTTGCTCTTTCTCAGCGATTACTTGCCAATCAATTGTCATTGGTTTTAAATCAACGCTCTTTAACCAAGATGGCAACTTGTCCTTTTCAATTCCAGTTTGAACTGGTATTTGATACATTTTTTCTGCCAATTCAAGTTTTATATTTTCTTCAAATAGGAACTCATAAAATTTCTTAGCACCTTCTTCATTTTTAGCTCCTTTAACTATACCAACAGCATCTACAAGAATTGGAATTCCACTTTCAGGGATTATATATCCAAAAGGTTGATTGTGCTGTTCTTTTTGAATCATAATATCTTGTAAGTTCCATAATGATATAGTTCCTTCTTGTCTAGCAAGTTTTAAGTATAAGGCCGTTGGATCTTGCGCATATAGTTTAGTATTAGCATCTAATTTCTTTAACCATTCATATCCCTTAGTTGGATCTTTAGAATCTTGTTTATAAATTAAAGAACTATATATTGTTCTCATTGTTCCTGAAGGTAAAACCCCTCTTATTATTATCTTATCTTTATATTTAGCATCTAATAGATCATCCCAATCTTTTGGTAAGTCTCCTTCTTTAAGGGCTTCTGTATTGTACATTATAACTTCTGGCAATAATATTTCCCCATACCATCTATCTTCCTTATCTTTATAAAGCTCTGGTATTTTATCTGAAAAGCTTGGCTTATATGGACTTAACAACCCTTCTTTAGAAGCTAATTCAAAAGAAGCTTGTGTACCTCCCCACCAAAAATCAGCTTGTGCATTTTCTTTTTCTCCTCTAACTCTCTCTAATATCTGCTGTGCCCCCATTGTATTTACTTGAACTTCATATTCTGGATATTTTTCTTTAAATTTTGGTACTACGTATTCTACAACATTCTTATCACGTGCAGTATAAATAACTAAATTTTGCTTTTCTTTTGGCTCTTTTGCTCCCTTGTCATTAGCTGTATCTGTACTTCCACATCCTGCAAAAACAAATACTGCAAGTAATGCTGTTGCAATTAGCTGTAACCCTTTTCTTTTTGAGAACTTTTTCATTTAATAATACACCCCCAAAATAATTTAATCGTTAACTTTCCCTCTTAATTTCCAGAATTTTTAATTTGTTAATACGATTAACTAATTATATATTAAATATATCATCCGTGGAATTTAATGTCAATAATAGTTATGAAAATAACAATTACACTATTCTGACAATATGTCACTTAAACTTTCAACGTCTATTATTTTAATAATATTCTTATCAAATTCTATTAATCCCTCATCTTGCATATTTATCATTTCTCTTGAAAGGGATGGTCGAGGAATTCCAAGATATTCAGCCATTTCTTTTCTTGATATTGGTAACTTTATTACTTTTGTTTTTTGATTTTGGTAAATATATAATAAATAACTGCATATTTTTTGTCTTATACTTTGATATGAAAGGGTTTTAACTCTCCTGTTTAACATTAATATTTTATTTGATAGAACTGCAATGAAGTTATTTAATATTTTATTATTGTGAGAAAACAATTTTAACATTTCATTTTTAGAAATCAGCATCACAGCAGCCTTTTCTATACAAACAATAGTAGCCGGATATTTATGGACATTAGAAAAAATAATAGCTTCACCAAAAGCATTTCCCATTTCAAGTCTGTCTATTGTAATAGCTTTACCTGAAGGAAATATCTTTTGTGGTTCTATTTTACCATTTATCACAATTCCCAATGAATTACAATCATCTTCTTCAATAGCCACTGTTTCCCCTTTATCGTACTCTTCTATTCTATAATTTATAAAACTCAACATATCCTTTATTTCATTTTCTTTTAATTCCTTAAATACAATAGAGTTCTTAAGAGCTGTGATAATATTACTTTCAGTGATTTTCATATAAAAACTTCCTTTTCTAAACTAATATTATAAAGGTAACTTTTGTTACCGCTTTATATGATTAATTTTATTATAATAAACGTATAAAATCAATGTACACTATTTTAGGAGGAATTGAAATGATAAGAAAGATTATTCATATAGAAGAAGAAAAATGTAACGGCTGTGGTCTATGTGTAAATGCTTGCCATGAAGGGGCAATAGAAATGGTAGATGGAAAAGCTAGACTAATTAGTGATGAATACTGTGACGGGCTAGGTGATTGTTTACCAGAATGCCCTACAGGAGCTATATCAATGATAGAAAGAGACGCAGACGAATATAACGAAGAACTAGTTTTAAAAAAGATTGAGGAGAAAAAAGCTATGGAACAAAAAACTACAGAAAAACCTTTGCCTTGTGGATGTCCTGGACATGCAGCTAAGCTAATCGAAAGAAAACCAGTAGCTAAAGTTACTATGGCTAAAAAAGATGAGGTTTGCTTTAGCTCTGAATCACAATTAAGACAGTGGCCTGTTCAATTGAATTTAATAAACACAAGAGCACCTTATTTAAACAATGCTAATCTTTTAGTAGCTGCAGATTGTACTGCATATGCTTATGCTAACTTCCATAATGATTTTATAAAAGATCATATCACAGTTATAGGATGTCCTAAGCTTGATGATAATAAATATTATGAAGAAAAATTAGCTGAAATCCTTAAACTTAACAGCATTAAAAGTATTACTGTAGTTAGAATGGAAGTACCTTGCTGTGGTGGAATAGTAAACGCTGTTAAAAACGCAATGTTAAAATCAGGAGAAATAGTTCCTTACAGAGAAGTGACTATTTCAACAGACGGAAGTATAATTTAATATAAAAGCCTCCCTTGAAAGTGATTTAAAATATAATTTCTTATAAGTAAGCAAAAGGGGCTATCTCAAAATACAATTATGAGATAGCCCCTTTTAATTTTCCGGGTTATATTTAATATATATTATTTAGGTAGGATCGTAAATCTCAATATAAATAGAGCGGCAAGTATATATACAACTGGATGAACTTCCTTGCCCTTTCCTGTAGTCACTTTTACGATTGGGTAAAATATTATTCCTGCTGCTATACCATTTGCTATACTGTAAGTAAACGGCATTATAGCCATTGTGAAGAATGCTGGTAAGGCTTCTGTAAAGTCATCAAAGTTGATTTTTGTAACAGCACCCATCATCAACACTCCAACTATAACTAAAGCTGGAGCCGTAGCTTGTGCTGGAACTATTCCAACTAGTCCTGTAAAGAACATAGCCAGTAAGAACATGAATCCAGTTACCACTGATGTTAAACCAGTTCTACCACCTTCTGAAATTCCTGCTGTGGATTCAACAAAAGTTGTTACAGTACTTGTACCAAGAAACGCACCGCAAGTAGTAGCAACAGCATCAGCCATTAAAGCTTTATTCATGTTTTTCATCTTACCATTTTCATCTAACATATTAGCCTTTTGAGCTGTACCTACCAATGTTCCGATAGTATCAAACATATCAACTAAACTAAAGGATATTACAACCATGAATACATTTAATAATGCACTGGCTACTCCCCCGCCACCAACATTTAGTAATCCTTTTAAATCTAACTGGAAAAAAGTTGGTGCTAGTGATGGTGGTGCACTAACTAATTGACTCACAGGCACTAATTTAGTTATGCCCATTGGTACACCTATTATTGTAGTCGCTAAAATACCTATTAGTATAGAACCTTTAACTCCTCTAGCCATTAGTATTGCAGTAATTGCTATACCTATCAATGTTAGTATTGTGGCTGGGTTCGTAAAATCTCCAAAAGCTACTAAAGTAGCTGGATCTGAAACAACTATATTTCCACTTTTTAAACCTATTAAAGCTATAAATAATCCTATACCTCCAGAAATGGCTAATTTTAAATTTTGTGGTATAGCATCTACTATTTTCTCTCTAATTGAAGTTAATGTTATTAGTATAAATAATAGTCCTGAAATAAGAATTGCCGCTAAACCTTGTTGCCAAGTATACCCTAAAGTCAAACAAACTGAAAAAGTAAAGAATGCATTTAGTCCCATTCCTGGTGCTTGTGCAAAAGGAACCTTTGCATATACTCCCATTATAAACGTACCTATTGCTGCTGAAATACAAGTAGCTGCAAATACTGACGCTACCATAGGGTCATTTAATGCATTTATTCCAGCATTAACAGCATCTGCTCCAAGAAGCCCTTGTGTATTCATACCAGCTTGCATTAAAATTCCTGGATTAACAAATATAATATAAGCCATAGTAATAAAAGTAGTAATACCCGCTATTATTTCTGTTTTTACATTTGTATTATTTTCTGATAGTTTAAAATATGAATCTAAAAAAGAAGTTTTCATTGGTGAACTACTTTTGTCTTTTGCTTTTTGCTGCATTTTGTTACCTCCTAAAATAATAAATACGAACATTATCATTATAATTACATATAAATGTTACCATGGTTTTTGGACAAAGTCAATATATTATATATAGTTTTCAGATTATCATTCGTATATATCACAATAGTACCGATGCCACAACACTTATTGTTCGTACATTATAGAAAAATAGCATTTATTGCCCGAAATATCTTTAGTAAATTTTATTTATTATCCTTTTCTAAAGATATAACAAACATTAAATGCTATTATAAAAGCCTAAATCAATTAAAATCTTGCTACTTTTTTCAATTCTACATACTCTTCATTTTTTTCATTACTGTGCAGTTTATCAAAGTATTTCTTTGTTTCACTAACCACTACTCCACTTAATCCTATAAGAGCTATGAGATTAGGGATGGCCATTAAACCATTTACTATATCAGCAATAATCCATATAAGATCTAATTTTAATATAGATAATCCTCCTATAGCCACAATAGCGATAAATATATATCTATAAGGTTTTATACCTTTTACCCCAAAGAGATATTCTGTACATCTTTCACCATAGTAATTCCAACCTAATATTGTTGTAAAAGCAAAGAACATTAATCCTATTGTAATAATAAATTTCCCTAAGTAAGGTATGGATATTCCATTTGTAAAAGCCCAGTTAGTCATTGCTGCTCCTTCTAAATCTGACTTCCACGCACCAGTTAATACTAATGTTAGGCCTGTCATAGTACAGATTACTATCGTATCAACAAAAGTACCTGTCATAGATATAAGACCTTGTCTTACACATGACTTAGTTTTTGCCGCTGCCGCTGCAATAGGAGCACTTCCTAATCCAGACTCATTTGAAAACACCCCTCTTGCTATACCATTTTGTATAGCATTTTTCACTGTGGTACCTAAGAATCCTCCAATAGCAGCTGTAGGAGTAAAAGCACTAACAATTATTAATTTTATAGCCTCTGGCAAAACTTTAACGTTTAATCCTAATATAACCAATGACGCTACTATATATAAAACTGCCATGAAAGGAACTATTTTTTCTGCAACCTTAGCAATATTTTTTATGCCACCTAATGTTACCATAGCAACTAATATTGTAATTATAATCCCTGTTAAAATTACTGGAACTCCATAGGAATCCTTTAGCGAATCAGAAATAGCATTTATTTGAGCAAAAGTACCTATACCAAAGAAAGCTACCCCAATTCCAAATATAGCAAACATTTTTGCTAAAAATTTATTTCCTAGTCCTCTTTCTATATAATACATAGGACCACCGGCCATTTGTCCATTCTTATCAGTTACTCTATATTTAACTGCTAATAAACCTTCAGCATATTTAGTAGCCATACCAAAAAATGCTGCTATCCACATCCAAAATATAGCACCTGGTCCACCAGCCTTTACTGCTGTTGCAACTCCTACTATATTTCCTGTACCTATTGTGGCAGCTAGTGCCGTACACAAAGCTTGGAAGCTTGTAACATCACCTTCGCCTTTACTATCATCGTCTTCTTTAGAAAACATGTACTTAAATGCTAAAGGAAGTTTTGTGATTTGAATACATTTCAAACGAAGCGTAAGATATACACCTGTACCTACTAATAAAATTAGTAAAGGTGCTCCCCATACTATTGAATCGATTTTGTTAAAGATTTGAATTAAATTTTCCATTTTCCATCCTCCCAATATTTTGATTATTGAGGACAGTGGATGAACAGAAGCATCGCAAATAAATAGAGGTACCTTCAAAAAATGAAAGACCTCTGGATAACTATCTATTCTCTGTCCTTTTACCTGAGAGTTTCATTGGATTTCTCCAACTTGCTCCTTCGGTGCTCTTAAAAGAGTCTCTCCAGAGTTTCGTCCGATAACAGTCCTCACCCTAACTGGGATACCTGAAAGATTTGCATCTTCGGTGGGCTTTCGCCACTCTCCTGCTAACATCATCCGAACCATATTAATTTTTAAATTAAAATTTTATATCATTATACAACTTTATGAAAAATTATTCAATAGGGTATTACATTATTTTTTTAAGTTTTTTCATTAAAGGCAGTGCTATGAATATTCCTACAACAGCTTGCACAATATATCCGGGTATCTCTACTAATCCAATTATAAAACTTTCTTTAATAGTAGCTGTTGGCACAAAAAAATATTTTGTCAATAAAACATTTGCTAAATAATATCCCACTACCATCCAAACTCCTGCTATTATAAATGCAATTAAATTATTCTTAAAGTTTTCACCATTGTAGTCTCCTCTATAAGCTATGGATGCCGCTATATATACCATAACCGCTTTAATTATTAGCGTAGCTGGTGCCCAAATTGCATATCCCGATAATACATCTGCTAAAACCATTCCAGCAGCTCCTATAAAAGCTCCTTTTTTCTTGCCAAATAATATAGCCGCTAAAAATATCATGCTATCTCCCGCATGAGTGTACCCAACTTTACTTGGTATTTTAACGAACATTGTAATCAAACAGGTTAAAGCTATCATTAAGGCAATTTGAACCATCTCATAGGTCTTTGTTTTTGTTGTTACTCCATTTTGCATACCAATTCCCCCTCTATTTCCCCAAGTTTATTTTACAGATTTGTTTATTCGATGACTACCATCCGTAATACTCCCTAACGGATGCTACGTCCCTGGATAAGTTC
>JBFNFA010000025.1:0-17160 GCA_040797845.1 Clostridiaceae bacterium | reverse complement strand
AATCGCTTTCACAGAGTGCGATGGGAGTATTACGGATGGTAGTCATCGGATAAATATAACCATAAAATAAATTAAGGGAAAACAAGATAGCTTCCCTTAAAAATTAGTATATACATTTTTATTTAAGCCATTCAGGAGAGTACTTTATGTATGGGCGGATATTGTATTTATTTCTATAATCCTTTAGGCAATCGATAATAGCATTTTTATTTCCGTTAAAGCTTTCTATTTTGCTCATATCTATTCCTTGGCTAAAGGGACAGCTGTTTATACATATACCGCAGTCAGTTCCAAGACTTCTCCATCTATCGTAGCAACTTTCCTGGTTTATTTGCCATCTTAAAATTCCGTCAATATTTCCTTTTTCACCTTTGGATATCGATTTACCAGGGCAAGTTATAGCGCAATTATTACATAGTCTACAAAATTCCTCTAAGCCAAAATCTATAGGTGAATCTTCTGTTAGCTCTAAATCTGTAGTAACCACTCCAAGTCTTATGCGAGAGCCATACTCTTTTGTAGTTAGTATGGCATTTCTCCCTATTTGGCCTAATCCAGCATCTCTACCTACTAAAGGGGCCACAATAAGATAATTTGCATCCATATGATTTCTAGCATTATAGCCTAATTCTCTTATGTAATAGGATAAAACCATGCCTATAATTGAAGTGTTTACATAACCCTTAGAGGTTTCAATTATTTCTGATATTTGAGGGGCTCTATTTATCATATCTTTATCCATTTCTACGGCAAAAACTATTCCATAAGGCAGTAGGTTATCTACTTTTTCTCCATATATTTCTTCATGCCTTCCTCTATGGCTGTAATAATGATAATCTTTCATTTTTAGAGTTCCCACTAATTTTGCTCCATAATAAGTTGCCAAGCCTTTTAATTTTTCAGCGGCTAATTCCTTATCTATTGGAGTTTTAACATTATTTACTTCTCCTTCAGAAAGGTTTTTAATGTCTCCTAAAAATTTAAAACAAGCAGTTGCTATAGGAGAATTGATAGCATTATAGGACATAGTTCCAGGACCACAAAGGTTGGGTTTTTTTCTTATTTCATTATCTATCTCTAGTTTATCTGCATTTCTATTATAATAATCTTCATAAGGAAAGGTACCTTCAATGTAATTCATTCTTGCAAACATGGTATCTCTTTCGTCAATTCTTTTCATGAAACTCATCTCCTTTTCATTAATAATTTTATCATATATTAAAAGGTGTGTAGTATGAAGTGAAAGCAATGTTTTATATAATTAGAAGGAATTACAAAAAGTATAAGGAAAGAATTTTGAAAATCTAAAATTCTTTCCTTTTTAAGCATTGTAATATTAGCGGTATAATATTACTGTAATTTATAACTTTGCGTACATTACTTTATAACTTTCCGTACATTTCATCTGAGGTTATTATATTAGATAGCTTATCAGGTTACACAGTTACGTTCACTGTGTTTGAGTAATTTGACAATCCTGCCTGATTTGTGGCTGCGACTCTATAGGTGTATTTATTGCCCTTTTTTACCGTTGTATCCATATAGCTTACGGTACCAGTGGAAGCTTTTGGGCCAACTGTGTCGATCACGGAATATTTTCCGCCATTATCAGAGCGTTCAACAACAAAACCAGTCTCATTAGTGGCATTGTCCCTCCAGGTCAGATGAACTTTCGGTCCGCCTGCCAGATTAGCAGTCAAGTTGGTTGGAGCTACTGGTGGCTGAACTGGATTTTTAGGAACATTTACCACATTAGAAAAACCAGAGTCCGCTGTCATTGTTGGGAAGCCAGGAGTTTCTGTATCACCAACAGTGTTGGAAGCAAACACTCGGTAGTAAGTGTTGTTTTCGTTGCCGATTTGATCAGTGTACCAATTTGAATCCGATGGCAGCGTCGCTATATTAGTCCATGGACCAGAAATATTTACCGATCTTTGGACAATTAAGCTAGTAGCGTTTTTGGAGTTATTGGTCCAGACTAAAACTACACTCCTCTTTGAAGGAGAACCAATAATATTATTAACTATAGCAATTAGATTCGAAGGTGCTTTCGGTGGAACTACAAAGGACATGGAGTGCATCATATCCATTTCTTCGTGAGCGAGAATATGGCAGTGATATACATACTCCCAACCAAAGTTAACGTAGTGGTTGGTAATTTGATTAATTGGATTTCCCAATGGATCAAACCATCCTGCAGGTGGCGGCAGTGCTAGTACAGCGCCCTCTGGCATTGTTGGGTCCAGTAGGCGAACACTGTTTGGTACCTCAAATGGCACCTGTGAAGGGGTAGGAATATTCGGTCTCATCGCAATAATTGTATGCTCCAAAGGGTTAACTCTGAAGGTTTCCTTCCAGCCTAGCTCATTAGGATCAGGCGGTATTAAAGCTCCGTCCCAGGCAACACGATTGATGAGCTGTGCAGAAAACAGGTGAGTGTGGATGGTATGGGTATCCACACCGTTATGAGTGATCTTCCAAATCTGAGTCCCATCATTAAGAGAGCCAATAGGAGTCGCATTTAAATTTGCTGTGCCTTTGATAATTTCAACGGGCGGACTGGCATATCCATAGACTACAAATTGATTGAGGCCAGAGCTGGAAACCGGGAATTCAAGTCCAAGCATACCACTCATTCGTCCATACATGGTGTCGTAAACTTCACCCATTTCATCTTGTAAAGCCTTCGGTTCTATTGGCAGAGCAACAGGTGGTAGAAGAGCTCCACTGGCATCTATGGGCTGGAATGTCTTTGAAAACTCATGAAGTTGCACATAGGCACTGGCAGCATCCTCAGGGAAATTCGTAACGTTATAGGCGGAGTTATATGCAGCTTGTGGTATAATAATAGGATCATGAGAAGTTTCAAAAACACCTCTCTTAGTGCTTGTCTTAGCAAACACTTCTACCAGCGAATCCATATCGTATGGAACTGGAGTAGAATCTGCTACCCTAATTTGCATAATAGTGCGGGTATTAGGACCATAGCCAGGTTGAGTGGACGGTGCACCACCCTCTGCAGTTTGATCAGGGTTACCGGTGTAATAGTCATAGCGTGGATCCATAGCTGGGAAAGCTGCTGGAGCATCGTTGTAAAGAATGAGTGTTTTCCCGGCATAATTGGAGAAGTCAACGATTACATCTGCTCGTTCTGCAGGTCCCAAAAGGAGCGAATGCTGATCCACATTTCCGAAATTGAAATTTGTTGCATTTAGGTTCCATGTGATTGGCTGGCTTGGTATTACCACAGGTGATGGCAGGAAACCGCCTTCGGTGCCGATTTGAATCCAGTCAGGTCCATTTAAAGTAGGATCGGGCACGCCACTTGGCCAGTCAGCAGGAATACCTGGTGTTCCACAAGCAGAAACCATCTTAACCTCTGTACCATATGCCGTACCAGGTAAGGTATTGCCTGTAGGGTCAGCTACATACATCTGCAGGTTAAAGAAACGGTCATCTGCGGTATTTAGGACACGGAAACGGTAAGCCTTGGGCTCTACTTCTAGATAAGGGTAGGCCGTACCGTTGACAATTGGTGTATCCATAAAAGCTTCTCCTGGCATAGAAGGATTAGGTGTTGCAGGTATCATCGGCGGTTGCTCAGGCGCATTTACGGGATCATAGTAAGGGTTCGGAATCGGGCCATGTTCTATATTGGTTGTAGGTGGCCAAAACCACGGACCATACATCCAGCGACCAAATGGATTTGCTCCGCTAATATCCCATGGATTCTGTGCTGGGCTATAAACATGAGGGTACCAAAGGTCCCCTGTATTAGGTGTACCTGGAGTTGTTCCCCATGCCCAAGTTGGATCCGTATTGAGGATAGTGTTGGCATCAACAAAAGTCTTGTCTTGGATAATTAGAGGAATTCCAAGTCCAGGAAGAACCTTTTTCAAATTTGGATTCACGCCTAATTGATTGGTGCCATTGATCAAATCCTGCTCCACTCGATCTGTTAACAGATAAGCTGAGGCTTCTCCCACATAGACATTGAGTCGAGTGATACCATATGAGTGATCATGATAGAACATTAGCCTAGCATTTTGTGCGTTAGTGTAGTACAAGGTTTGCATACCATCGCGAGGGTCATCTACATTTTCCATATCAGGAACGTTTACTACGCTGACACCCTGAGGATAAGGAGTGTCTTCTCCTGCTGGGGTAATCCACTGATGCGGTGTTCCATCGCTGATCCATACAGTGTTATTACCATGAAGATGGATGTTAGCGCGGTTTTGCGTGTAATTCATAGGGTCAGCATCCATTCCTAGAGGTCCCATCCCCGCACCCATAACGGTTGCATCCACTGGGATGAAGAGGTCGCCACCAGTGCCAGTAGGGAGTAGATTGTAGAACTTGATACGCACTGGAACACCTCGATTGGCAACAATAGCAGGTCCAAGATAATGGGGAGCATCTACACCATAAGCCTGGGTGCCGTCACCTTTGAAAATTGGTGTACCTTTATAGGTCAAAGGAACGTGATTACCAGGAACGATTGTTGTGGACAATTGCACATATCCTCTAAGCGTGGTGGGAGGCAGATCAGAGTGCATCTGCTCTGTAAACTCAACCACGGCAATTTCGTAGTAGTCAGTACCTGGATAGGTGGTTATATCTGGAATAGCAACCGGGATATACTGACCCAAAGAGTTTGAGTTGTTAGGGCCTAGCCCCGGCATTGCATCAACAAATTTTCTAAGTGGTGGACTATAGGCCCAGTTAGCGGTGCCAAAATAGTCAGGAATCAAGTAACCAGTGTGCGGATCAGTTACAAGAGCCGCACGGACTGAAGAATTGTCATTTTCCATTTTATACTCCTCCATATAAATTTATTTGAGCAGTAAAGTTATCACTATCTTTTGTTCTATATATATTATTCATTATGTATACCATTTGTGATGGAAGTGTCATATAGGAAAGCTTATAATATGAAGGATTTTATCTACATATATAGAATATAAATTTATAGATAAAATAGATAAACTAAGCAATAATTGGCAAGGAGGATAAATATGAATCCGGTTATTAATGTAATAAATAAAAGAGTGTCCCTTAGAAAATATGCACAAAGGGACATATCAAAGGAGCATTTGGAGTTAATAATTGACTCTGCAATAAAGGCTCCTACAGCAGGAAATCAATGTCTATATTCTATTATTATGATTAAGGATAGTGAAACAAAAGAAATTCTAAGTAAGTCCTGTGACAACCAACCTTTTATTGCAAAGGCCCCATTAATTCTTATTTTTGCTGCAGATCAGCAAAAGTGGTTTGACTATTTTCAGCATAGAGGGGTTAAGGAGTATGCAAAGAGGGAGAATATTTCATTTGAGGCGCCACAGGAATCAGACTTTATAATTGCTTGCGAGGATGCACTTATAGCTGCACAAAATGCTGTTATTGCAGCTGAGTCACTGGGCATAGGTTCTTGTTACATAGGGGATATAATTGAAAACTATGAATTTCATAAAGAGCTCCTTAATTTAGAAGATTGGGTATTTCCAGTGTGCATGTTATGCTTTGGATACTATGAAGAAGATTTCAAAAGGGTTTATAGGAAGAGATTTGATAAGAAATTTATAGTGTTTGAGGAGAAATATAAAAAACTTACTACAGATGAATTAGAGGAAATGTTTGAGGAAAAGGAAAAGCGTTATGTTGAAAATAATAAATACAATGCAGAAAATTTTGCTCAAATGTTATATGCTCAAAAAACAGGAGCGGAATTTAGTAGGGAAATGGCTAGATCCATGAGGGTAGCTCTTAAAAAGTGGGACGGAAGGAAACTATAAATGTCATAAAAAATAGTATGAATTCAATACAATAGAATAAAATATTCACTAAAAACTAAAGAGAATGAAATATAGAAAACATAAATTTATAAAAAAATTCTCTTGACAAGCCCTAGAGATATGTGTAGAATTAATTTTAAAATTGAATAAAAAATTAATCTTATCAAGAGTGGTTGAGGGACTGGCCCAATGAAACCCGGCAACAGCTAGTTTAAAGCGTTAAACTAGAAATGTGCTAATTCCTGCAGGAGATATCCTGAAAGATAAGAAGTGAAGTGGACTATTTAAATTAATAGTCTGTTTAGTAGACATATGACTGCTTCTTATCGAAAGATTTGAGCAGTTTTTTTATTGCTAAAAATACTGAGCAAATTACACTATTAAACTGATAATGTATTAAATTCATTATCAATAAATTTAAGGGGGAAAATATAATGGCAAATAATTTGAGTTTTAACAAGGGGACAATATGCGTTCAAGGAGGATACAATCCAAAGTCAGGAGAGGCAAGAATTTTACCAATATACCAAAGCACAACATATAAATATGATGATCCAGATGAAGTAGCTGCATTATTTGATTTAAAGGCAGAAGGTCATATGTATTCAAGAATAAGTAATCCTACTGTGGCTGCTTTTGAAGAAAAGATTAATGAATTGGAAGGTGGAGTTGGGGCTCTTTCATTAGCATCAGGACAGAGTGCAGTAGCGCTATCGATACTAAATGTTTGTAAAAGTGGAGATCATATCGTAGCTGCCTCAACACTTTATGGTGGAACATTTTCGCTATTTTCAACAACATTAAAGAGGTTTGGAATTAGTGCAACCTTTGTGAATCCTGACTCTAGTGAAGAGGAAATATTCAACTGCTGTAATGACAATACCAGAGCAATCTTTGGAGAAACTATAGGAAATCCAGGGTTGAATATATTGGACTTTGAAAAGTTCTCTAAAGTTGCAAAGAAAGCAGGGGTACCATTTATTGTGGATAACACCCTAGCAACGCCATATTTATGTAATCCACTTAAGCATGGAGCGAATATAGTTATTCATTCCACAACAAAATATATTGATGGCCATGCAACCAGCCTAGGAGGAATTATAGTAGATGGAGGAAATTTCAACTGGGAAAATGGAAAATATCCTGACTTTACAGAGCCAGATTCAAGTTATCATGGAATTAGATATGCAGAAACTTTTCAAAATGCTGCCTATATAGTAAAAGCTCGTGTTCAATTATTAAGAGATTTAGGACCAAGTACCAGTCCTTTTAATGCATTCTTACTTAATCTAGGAGCTGAAACCCTTCATTTAAGAATGGAAAGACACAGCTATAATGCTTTAAAGCTAGGAGAATTCTTAGAAAAGCATGACAAGGTTAATTGGGTGAACTATCCTCTTCTTGAAAGTCATGATAGCTACCTTTTAGCTAAAAAATATTTACCTAAAGGGGCTAGCGGTATTTTAACCTTTGGAGTAAAGGGAGGAATTGAGGCTGGAAAACAGTTTATTAGAAATTTAAAATTAGCTACTCTAGTTGTGCATTTAGGAGATGCTAGAACCACAGTAATTCACCCAGCTAGCACAACTCATAGGCAACTTAATGAGGAAGAACAGTTATCTTCAGGAGTTACATCAGATTTAATAAGAATTTCTGTAGGAATTGAAGATATTGAAGATATTATAAAGGACTTCGATGAAGCACTAAAAAAATTAGATTAAAATTAATTATAAGAAAAGGTCTTCTTATCTGGGGGTAAGAAGACCTTTTGTTATAATAAATGATTTTAGAGGATCAGGGTTATGAATAGTTTAAGTTTTATGGATTATCAATACTTTTTAAAAAGTTTTTACTTTCCTTTACAATATTTTCAGGAGAGTATAAGTATATAGAATGTTTGCCTGGAGCAGAAATTATTTTCCCATGTTCAAATTGTGATACATAGTCATTATAATATTTATTTCGTTGTTCAAAGAAAGTTGAACGCTGCATTCTTTCCTCTTCTGTTAAAGGAACAGCAAGAAAAATACAAAGAGGTGTTTTCGTCGGCAATTCTAGTGCAAGAGATTTCTTTGAGTTCGCCTCCAATGCGCTAAATTCCCTAATTGCATCTTTAGAAAGTAAGTTTTTATATGTTAATGCTTTATATAACTCCTTTTCATCTTCAGATAGGAAATTAGATTCTAAAATAGTTTTATCAAAAACAAGTGATGGAAGTAATCTATGAACTCCAGATTTGGCAAGTAAAGCTTGGAGTTTTATTGTTAATAAATCAGATTTTTTCACACCTTGTTCTACATATCCCTCTGGGAAACCTATGTCAAGACCAATGATCGCTTTAATTTCCTCAGGGTATTTTTGTGCCCAATATATTGCTTCTAATCCGGAAATAGAATGAGGAAATAGCACATATGGAGGCTTTTCACCTGCTAAAGATAAAGCTTTTCTCGTTTCATCAAGTATAGTATCTATATCTCTAGAATCATTTGAATTGTCACTAAAGCCATAGCCTGCCCTATCCACCACTGCAATTCTGTATTCATCGGACATATTTTTGTATAAAGCTTTAAACTCTAACTCAGGTGCGGGAATGCCAAGCCCAGACATAAATACGCAGGTTAAGTCTCCTTTACCTTCCGAATAAACATGTAAATTCTTATTATTTACCTCTACAATTTTTCCAGTTGGAACTAAAATATTAGCTTCTTTTTTTAGTTGTATCTGGTTATTGATAAAACATACAAAAAGAAAAATAGAAAGTAAAACAACCATGCCAACTATAATAAATTTAATAGTCTTAAAGACTTTTTTAATTATTTTTTTCACTAAATCCACCATCCTTATTTGACTTTAGAAAATATATACAATATGAAATTTCCCAATGGTTTTTATCTTATCATCCATGCATTAAGTTATCTTGTATGTTGCCTTAAGGTAACCTTAAAATTTATGTAAGAGAATTTACTCATTTCTAATATGCTATAATGAAAAATAAGTAAATAAAGAAGGAGTATATTATGTATTTAATGAAAGATAAAAAGATATTGCTTGTAGATGATGAACCTCAACTATTGAAAATGATAGAAACCATCTTTAGAAAAGACGGTTTTACTAATATATATACTGCTTCATCTTGTAAAGAAGCTATGGCTAAATTAATCAATAACAAGCCTGATATTGCGGTGCTTGACGTTATGCTTCCTGATGGAGATGGATTTTCATTGTTTAATGAATTTAAAAAGCATTGTGAAATTCCAGTGTTATTTCTAACAGCAAGAGGAGAAGCAGAGGATAAGATTTTAGGACTTGGGCTTGGAGCTGATGATTACATAGTAAAACCATTTTTGCCAAAAGAACTTACTCTAAGATTAAATGCTATTTTGAGAAGAACATATTCAAAGCCTTATAAAGAGGAGTTGCCAATTTTTAATATTCATTCTTCCGTTATAGATTTGGGTAGAGCTGAAGTTTTGAAAAATGGTGAAAGGTTTTCTTTAACTGCAAAGGAACATGCTATTTTGCTTGTTTTGTATGAAAACGCTAATAAAATTGTTACTACTGACACCCTTTGTCAGCGTGCTTGGAGTGATGATTCATATGGCTATGAAAATACTTTGATGGTACACATAAGGCATATACGTGAGAAGATTGAGGACAAGCCATCATATCCAAAATCTCTTATAACAGTTAAAGGACTTGGATATACATTACTCACAAAGAGTGGTGAATAAATATGAAAAATAAATCATTTAAAATAATTTTAAACTATAGCATTACAATTGTTTTAACTGTATTAATAGTGATTACCTTAAATTACATAATTTTTCTTTGTTTTATGCGGCATAGCCCATATATAAAAGAGCCTACTAAAACTGTAAAAGCTATTGCAGAAGAATTAAGTGAAAATAACAATGAATTGTCCTTAAAAACATCAGAGATGATAAAAAATAATAATATATGGGTACAGCTTGTAAATTCAAAGGGTGAGGTTATTTATAACAATAATAAACCAGATGATATAGGTGATCACTACTTACTTAAAGATATTGCTATGCTATCTAAGAGCTATCTGAATGATTACCCAGTTTTCGTATGGGAAAGCAAAGGAAACTTAGTCATTGTGGGTTACCCTAAGAACTCTATATCAAAATACAATTGGTCTGTGCCAACAAATGTTAAAAACTCTACGCCAATGACTTTTCTATATATAGTTTTCTTTAATGTAGTAATTACTATTATATTATCAATATGCCTAGGTAGAATATTAAACAAACCGGTAAATGAATTAATAAACGGGGTTTTATTATTAAAGGAAGAAAAGAAGGTATGTTTGAAAGAAAAAGGTATACACAAAGATTTAGCTAAAAGTATAAATGAAACATCACAAATTATCATAGAAAAAAACAATAAAATTAAACTCCGTAATAACGCTGTTGAAAATTGGATTGCAGCAATTTCTCATGATGTTAGAACACCTTTATCTATGATTTTGGGGTATTCTGCAATGATTGAAGAGGATGATACTTTACCTGAAGAAATTCATGCACAAGCAAAAATAATTACGGAGAACTCTCTAAGATTAAGAGAGCTTATTACAAATTTAAATCTAGCAACCTCCTTACAATATAACATGCAACCATTAACATTGACATATACAAGGTTAAGCAATATAGCAAGAGAAGCAATGGCAAGCTGTATTAATAGTGGTGCTATTCAAAATTGTAGTAACCATATAATTATTGAAGACGAAAAAACAGCTGTTATGGCAGATGCAAAGCTACTATTAAGAGCTGTAATAAATCTTATAATGAACAGTGCCAAGCATAATAAAGAGGGATGTCATATAACAGTTTCTGTTCCTAAAACCACTTTTGATAGTCCTTATGTTTCCATAATAGTTTCAGATGATGGCTCTGGTATTTCGCAGGATAAAATAAATAAGATTAATGAAGATGACTATTTTCAAACTTCAATAAATCAAAAGCAGGGACTAGGACTAATTATTGTCAGAAGCATTGTAGAGGCTCATCATGGAAGTTTTATCATTGAAAATGGGGAAAATAAAGGAGTAGTTGCAACTTTAAAAATTCCAAAAAGTAAACTATAAAAGCTTAGAAAAATAAAGCTGTACTTTATACCGTATTAAAGAAGTTTAGTGCGGTTATTATTTTTTTATTTTACTAAAGCCAAAATCTATTGTTCCACGTCTAATGAGTAGAAAGGGGGATAAAGGTGAATAAAGATTTTAACATAATTGTGAGAAATTCTCCCTTCTTCTATAATTGTGAGATGAATAGCACTTGACGATAGGCAAAAGTATGACAAACTATAATCAATTATATTAGCTGAAAGGTAGTGTTATCGATTAGTATTATCTATAAAGTATAGAAGAGAATTTATTGTATTATAATAATTAGTGGCATGACTATAGATATAGTTAAAAAATATATAGAAAATCAAGGAATGAAATGAGGTGAGGATATGTTAAAAGCTTATAAATATAGAATTTATCCAAATGAAGAACAAAAATTATATTTAGCTAAAACCTTTGGCTGTAGTAGATTTATCTATAATAAAATGTTGGCTGATAAGATAGAACACTATAAAAATACTGGAGAAATGCTAAGAAATACTCCAGCACAATATAAATCTGAATTTGAGTGGCTAAAAGAAGTTGATAGTTTAGCTTTGGCTAATGAACAATTAAATTTAGACAAAGCATATAAAAACTTTTTTAGAGATAAATCAGTAGGATTTCCAAAATTCAAAAGCAAAAAAAGCAATTATCATAGTTTCACTACAAATAATCAAAAATGTACTGTATTCATTGAAAATGGATATATTAAAATTCCTAAATTAAAATCCAGGATTAAGATAAAAGAGCATAGAAAATTAAACGACCTTATCAAAAGTTGTACTATCTCAAAAACGCCAAGTGGAAAATACTACATATCAATTTTAGCTGATACAGAAAATATAAAGTTACAGAAAATTGATACAAAGATAGGTATTGATGTTGGCTTAAAGGATTTTGCAATATGTTCTAATGGTCATAAAGAGTCTAATCCTAAATGGTTTAGGAAATCTGAATTAAGGTTAGCAAAGTTACAAAGGGACTTATCAAGGAAACAAAAGGGTAGTAATAATAGGGAAAAAGCTAGACTAAAGGTGGCTAAGTTACATGAGAAAATATCTAATCAGAGAAAAGACTTTTTGCATAAGTTCTCAACTAAACTTATTAGAGAAAATCAATCTATAGTTATTGAGGACTTGAAAGTAAAGAATATGATGAAAAACGAAAAATTAGCTAAAGTAATAGGCGAAGTAAGTTGGTCAGAATTTAGAGCAATGTTAGAGTATAAATCAGAGTGGTATGGAAGAGAACTTATAATAGCTCCTAGCAATTATGCTAGTTCTCAATTATGTTCTGAATGTGGCTATAAAAATACAGAAGTAAAGAATCTAGCACTTAGAGAATGGATATGTCCTAATTGTGGTACGCATCATGATAGGGATATAAATGCTAGTAAAAATCTACTGAAATTAGCAATGTAATTTTGGTATTATAACGAGGTTGGAACAACCTTATTAGCTTGGCTAAACTTGGCACATTAGTGCTATTGACCAAGAAGCTCTCACCTCTTTAGGTGGAGAGTAGTTCACAGATATAACAAATTGGAAAGGTGCAGTAACGGGTATAGAATATAATGATGCAACAGATTAGGTGGAGATCAAAGGGGAATGGACAAAGGTTGACTCAACTAACAACATGGTAAATTTAGAGGTGAAATTATTAAAAAAGTGATATATTTCCTTATAAACTAACTCAGGCAATGACCTTAGGAGAATATAAAATGGTAACCAGATCTGGCAGAGTAATAAATGAAAATGAAATTGTAGTAAAAGCAGAAAAAGAAGAAGAGTTTACTTTTGAAATAGAGGATAAGCATAAATTATTATCACCTTCAAAGGATGAAGATAAAGAAAGCAAAACCTTTAAAGGGAGATTAATAATAGATGAAAATTTAATTAAATCAGAAGAAAGTATTACTATAATCATAGACTCTTTATATAGCCACGCAAAGGCAGAAGCTCCTTTAGAAATAAAAGGTCAATGGAAAATAGAAGTGCCAATTAAATAACTGAAAAGATTTAAGAACAAACCTATTCATTATTTGTGAAATGAATAGGTTTATCATGTTTTAATATAGTATTTATAGAAATAAACATGTTCATTTGGTGCTAGATGAATATGTTTAGTTAACTTTAGACATAAATTTTGTATATAAGTTTTGGGATAATTATTTTTTTATTATTGGCACATAAATATACATAGAAAGTTTTTTGTATTCCCAAGGGTGGCAGAGTTCATCGTAGAATTCAAAGTCTAATTTTGAATCATCAATTTCATATCCAGAGCTTGGGAACCACTCTTCAAGTATATACTTCCAAGTGCCTTCAATTGAACTTACAAAATCAGCGTCATCCACAGGTGGAGTGGTAAATACTGCATAGGTAGCTGCAGGTACTTCAAGTTTATACATATCTTCTAAAGCATTGTCAAAGTTTGAAACTTCTATTCCTAATACGTAGGAGAATTGGTCAGTTTCCATATTGGTATTTATGCAAATGCCATATTCACCATGTTTAGGCGGATTTTGAGTTTCATACAATTTAGCTTCTTTGCCTTCAATATTGCATTGGTTCCAAAATCCAGGAATGTCTCTAGTGTGAGCATTGTTTCTTAGAGTAGTTTTAAATTCATATCCAACTATTTTAAAAGAATCTTTTTTAATTATTTTAGGTTCCATTATAACTCCTCCAATTCTATTCTCTCTTAATTTTTTTAGATTAATTTTCTGTGGAAAACTTATGAGCGCATGCATTCGGTAAAAATTTGGTGGATATCCAAAATGTTTTTTAAAGGCTTTTGTAAATCCAGAATGAGTTTCAAAGCCATACTCTAATGCTATATCAAGTATTTTTCCTCCATTGCTAAGCTCGTAAAGGGCATATTGAAGTTTTCGTCTTGTCGCATATTCCATTACAGGTAGTCCAACAAAGCTATTGAATACTCTATAATAGTGGTAGGTTGAAAACCCTGCAATTTGGGCTAACTCATTGACAGTTATTTTTTCAATAATATTATCATCAATGTAATCTATTGTTTTTTGTATTAAATCTATATAATCCACTAGAGGTACCTCCTATAATAAAGAAATTGCCGTACGGTAATTATATATTAACATAGGTATGAATAGACTTCTTTTCCTATTTTGTTAAGGTTGAATTTTTTGCTATAAATCTATAATTTATAGTTCTTTAAGGTTCCTTTGTTGTATGTTGTTACATGAAATGGGATTATGATAAAATTAATAGAGAATATTAATAATTAAAATCATATACCAAGATGAATTGAAGGAAGTTACAGAAAAGAAGAGAAGAAAGGAAGAATTATGCCAAAACGAATTAAAAGCCGAAAAAGTAAAATTGGTACTGCTCCTGGTACACTTGTACATGTAGGTGAACATGTAAGTGATGATATAAAAATTACTCGTATAAGTTATAATGAAGAGAATTTTAATAAAGCTGTATATGAGGATATAGAAAAATGCCTGTCTTCATGTAGGGATGATAGCATAAATTGGATAAATATTGATGGGCTAGATTCTATTGAAACAATTAGTTATATAGGAAAAAGGTTTAATATTCACCCTCTTATATTAGAAGACATTTTAAATACAACACAGCGACCTAAAATAGATATAGATAATAATTATATATACATTGTTATTAAGATGCTTTATTACGATAAATCTATAAAAGAGATTAAATCTGAACAAGTAAGCCTTATAATTCTTGAAAATTATGTTTTGTCTTTTCAGGAATTTAGAGGAGATGTTTTTGATGACCTTAGAAGAAGACTTGAACGGGATAAATCTAATATAAGAGCTAAAGGAACAGATTATTTGGCTTATTCTTTGATAGATTCTATAGTTGACAGTTACTTTGATATTATAGAAAGCATTGGCAATTCAATAGATACAATTGAAGATACTCTTATGAGTAATCCTAGCAAAAAAACACTTGATGATATTTACAAACTAAAAAGGGAATTGATTTTTTTAAGAAATTCTATTTGGCCTCTTAGAGAGGTTCTTTCAAAGCTTGTGAAATCTGAATATAAGTTGATAGAAGATAAAACTGTAATGTTCTTAAGGGATGTATATGATCACACTATTGAGATTGTGGATATAATAGAAACTTATAGAGATATTTTATCTGGTATGTTGGATACATACCTATCCAGTGTAAGTAATAAAACAAATGAAATAATGAAGGTACTTACTATATTTTCAACCATTTTTATTCCTCTTTCATTTTTAACAGGTATATATGGAATGAATTTTGAATACATGCCTGAACTTAAATTTAAACATGGATATTTGATTTTCTGGGTAATAACTATTACTTGCATATTAGCTATGGTGGATTACTTTAGAAGGAAAAAATGGTTTTAGGGTATTTTGGTTATTATACTTATAGGAGATAGGAGAAATTTTGATTAAGTATTTTATACTAAAAAATAAACCCTCTGAATTGGTACATATTAATTCAGAGGGTTTTTCACAAAATAATATATAGACTGTTTAATTACATAATATAGAGTTTAGCTATTTACCAACCATTTCCCCAGAATAGATAATCAGGAGCTTTAGAGCCTTGGCCATATGGTTCGCTCTGTATCATCACTAGGATGGCATCCTTTGCACCTTCTACCATTTTGCTCTGCTGTGGTGGAGCTACTCCTACCATTTGTGCTCTTGAGGTATTTCTAAACCATACGTCTTTAATTCCATTCCAATCGCCTTTATATATCCACTGATCCGCTGGTAATTCATTTCCCCATGCGCACTGTTCGTCGATGGAACCATTTGGATTGGATTTTCCACCTCTATAAACTTCAATAGTGTATGAATGTATGCCAAGTCTGCCATATGTCCAATCTATCATTTCAGCAGAAGTAGGATAATCATCATAGGACTGCTTTGTATAAAATTTTCTGCCTGTAGTATTTTCTAGTGCCTTTGTCATATCAGCTGCTACTTTTTCCATTAAATTAGCGTCCTTTGGTTTTTCAGGAGTATTACACCAAGGTGTCAATACACATTGTATGCCTGTGTGAAGGGATGCTAGTGCATGAATTTTCTTTGTTAATAAGAAATTTTGAACGGCTTTTACTTCAGGTTCCGTAGCAGGGTTAGAGCCTGCTCTTGTATATGCATTTCCACCTAATGCTGGATTTGTATCTACGTCTAAGTAATTCCACAAGTAATCAAAGGTTCTATTTAAATCAACATTACTTTGTTTTGGATCATCTCCGAATACTCCATTTTTATCCCAGTCAGGGCTCTCCATACCAATTTTCTTTCTGTCTTTTATGGCTGAATCTTTGGCACCTACATATATATCAGCGATTACTCCATCCCCATCAGTATCTGTATATGGGTCGCTAAATACTATATTATTGCCATTGCGGTCTGTAGGTCTTAAATTTTCTCTGATAGGATATATAAATGATTGAGCATATCCATCAGGATTCATAACAGGTATGATATATACTATATAATTGTCTAAGATATTCTTTACTTTTTTATCAGTAGCATAATTTGTAGCTAGCCACCAAGCGGTGTAAGATGCACTTTCAGCGGATTCCTGTTCATTTCCATGGATGTTCCCGATGACAGCAATACCAGTTTTATTTTTTTCATTCTTTACATTGCTAGTTAGTTCTATAGCATTTATTTTTCTTTCCCTCCAAGTGTGACCGATTGAGTAAGTTTTTGCTATCTTAGGATATTCTTTAGCTAAGTCTTTTAATAAATTATCATGGAATTCTATGGTATGTCTTTCATCCCAATTGATATTTTTTAATTGATTATTTGTGTTTTTGTCATTTTGAGCAAATACATAGCCAGAAGGTGTAATTAACAAAGCAAGAATTAAAATTAATACAGTAAGTTTTTTCATGGTTATCCCCCTTTAAAATAATGAGTAATATATATTATTTTGTGATGTCGTAAATCATTTAGTATTTTAAAAAAAATTATTATCTAATTCATTGTTTTATTAAATTATATTCAGGGTAGTTGCGATATAGTTCATTAAACTACTAATTATTAAGTGGTTTTTTCATTGTTTGTCCCTTATTTGGAATCAAATGTATTTTAAATTTGTGCGTCACATATTGACAAATGTCTACAAAACATAGTACACTATAACCTAGATTTATCCGATGACTACCACCCGTAATACTCCCATCGCACTCTGTGAAAGCGATTCACATAAAATCAAAGATTTT
>JBFNFA010000024.1:0-18903 GCA_040797845.1 Clostridiaceae bacterium | reverse complement strand
CTTTCACAGAGTGCGATGGGAGTATTACGGATGGTAGTCATCGGATAAAAAGTTTTACTTATTTATGAAGTTTTGCTCTAGCATGCCATGTTAACATTATACTTCACTCTTATTATCCACTCCATGTCACTTTACTTACAAAGAAAAAACTAATCTTACTAATACGTAAGATTCAAATGTATGCTTTAAATAGTATGGTATCTTTGCCATAAAATAAAAATCCTAGAATTATTCCAGGATTTTTGAATATTTTCCTTAAAAAACGTCATAATTAATGCTAGTGGGGCAATAGTGCAATGTATTTTATTGCTGGGCAGCGTAGCTAGTAGTATTATGCATTGCACCTTTTAAGTTTTAAATAAACCTCAGATGTCTACTTTTTTCTATAGATTTTAAAAAACATGGTAGAATTTTGATGTTTTTCCACAACACTACCTTGGACACGCCCCCCTACCTAACGTATAATATGAGTTAATTCCAAAAAAAATTTTAAGGTAGGTGTTACAATGAATAAATCTTCCATAAGAAAACTTATGGCTACTTCAGTGCTTACTGTAGTAATAACAATGTCTAACATACAATTCGTATCTGCACAAGGTATTAATCGCTCAACTTCTGCGATTAAACCCGGTACTTCAGTTACATCTAAGTATAAAATAGACTGGAGCAAAATTAATGCTAACTGTGACAAAAATCAGCCTAAATATAGCACAGAAGTAAAAAAGACTTCTAATGGTAATACTGACTGCAAAAAGCCAAATACTAATACAAATACAAATACTAACACTAACACTAATACGAACAATAACAATAATACAACTACTAATGGAAACACAAATTCTCAAACTGAGACAACAAACACTAATTCAAGCATAAGTGCATTCGAACAAGAAGTAATTACTCTTGTTAATGCAGAAAGAGCAAAAGCTAACTTGCCAGCACTTAAAGCTAATCAAGAGCTTTCAAAAGTAGCAAGAGTAAAATCTCAAGACATGATTGACAAAAACTATTTTTCACATACATCACCAACTTATGGATCACCATTTGATATGATGAAAAAATTTGGGATAAACTACTCTGCAGCAGGTGAAAACATAGCTTATGGACAACCTACACCTAAAGCAGTTGTGGATGGATGGATGAATTCACCAGGACATAGAGCTAATATATTAAGCAAATCTTTCACTGAAATAGGAGTTGGAGTAGCTAAGAAGTCTAATGGAACATACTATTGGACTCAAATGTTTATAAATCCAGCTAAATAGATATATAAATAAATAATAGGAACTGCCTTGGCAGTTCCTATTATTTTAACATTATTTATTATTTTAATATATTTATAAATTCTAGCTTTTCTCTAATATGCTTTTATAGCTCATTTATGTTCATTCTATATTCGGAATAAACATCCTACATATGATATTCCTATGTTATTTCGATATGTATATATCGAAATACCCAATTTAAGAGCTAATTCTTATATTTTGCAATCCTTTACCATCTTAAAGTAACATTTGATATAGTTTTTTTATTAATAAAAAACATATATAAACCTATTTTGTATTCAAATAATCTTTCATCTCCAGTATCTCTCAACCATTTAATAAGTTCTTCAATCTCCTCTTTATTCATTTTATAGTTATCTTCTTTGCCCGAAGTATATGTTATTGTTACATTTGGTAATTCACCATACATAATATCCCCTCCCATAAAATTTATATTCATTCTATAAAAGATTTATTCTTTTTTATACTGATAAATTATTGAGTTAAAATCCTCCTTATTGCCCTCTATAAAAACCTCTACCATTCTAAACTAATTCTATCATTTCTTAATCTTTTTTAAGATTGTGACTTAAAATATCTATGTCTTGTATTCTTAGTGAATAATCTTTGTGACTTTGTCAATACTTAAAATATCCTACTAAAGATTAAAAAGTTATTTGCCAAAGATGCTAATTATACACGCCTGATAAATAATTAAGCAATTATTTAAAAGGGGGAAAATTATAATGAAGCATCTAACAGTAGGTCTTTGTGCACTATCCATATTTGCGCTTTCCGTACATTACAAAATAGTCAAAATAGACCTAAAACCTCTTCATAAAAATGCATGGAATATTGTTATATGGATAGCCAGTCTAACGTTAGGAGCGATAATATCCTCTTGGCTTAAGTAGACTGAAAGGCAACTTCTATTAATAGAGGTTGCCTTTTGCATTTCTTATAATACTAATTCTTTATACAATACTAATTTTTTATATATTTTTTTATTTTTAATAGTTTGATTCTATTATCTTAATGGATCTAGGTGATCTTTCTATTCTTTCAATGTACCCTTTCCTCTCTAATCGTTCTAAATAATCACTAACAGTAGCCGTTGATCTTAATTCCAACATAGCAGCTAATTCTCTAATGGTTGGTGATATTTTATTATCATTTATGTATCTTTTTATAGTATTGAGTACTCTCTCTTCCTTTTTAGTTAACATTACGTATCCCCTCTTTTAGCATATTATGTATTTATTATATCGAACATATGTTCTTTTGTAAAGTGTATGATCCTATTTAGCTTTAAATATAAGAGGATAAATCAATTTCTCAACTATAAATTTTCATAAGAATAATTAAGTATCAAAAGGGGAACTAAGCAAATAATGACGTCACTTCAGAAAAAGGCGTTCCTCCCATTATATACTTAGTTCCCTTATGTTTTATAAATATATTTTCATAGATGTAAGTTTCTACAAAGATAATCTGTTGTACCAACTAAAGAGCTAAGTACATAGTGAAGCCGCTCCAGAAAAGTCGCTATTTCACTATATGCTTAGCTCTTTTATGTTTTCCAAGTATATTTTCAAATTTATATTATTAGAGATTGATTTCTCAAACATTTATTTTTATAATTTTATGTTTAAAACTTAAAAATGCTATGTAATATATCCTATGCATTTGAGTGAAAGCTACAGAAACATTGCGTAGCATTTTTGATTTATTGTAACCTTAAAATTTTATCAAGTCCTTATTTTTATGAAATATAAAAAGCATAAAATCCAACCATTATTACTGATAGTCCCATAAACAAAAGGAATAGTTTTCTATAGTTCATAAATATATCCTCCCTATAATTAAGATATCTGTTTATATCTCTTTTATAACTATCTTTTCATAATTATAAGGAAATTATACCTATCTTCTACTTATTACTCTATATCACAGCTCTTACAATAAATTTTACAATCTTACAATTTAGTAATTTTCCCATTATCTAACTTTTATAATTATTAATTCTTGATAATATATCTCTCGAGCAGTTCTTCCGCCTCTTCCATCTGTTCATCTTCAACTTGAAATTCTATGTCAACAAGTGAATTTCTAAATCCCAAGATTTCAAGTTTTATTTTATTTCCATCTATCCATTGATGATTTTTAATTTTATTCCATTTATAAAAGGTAGAATTTCTATCATTTCCTATTGATATTCCCCCTTCTCTTATCCCTATGGAATGCTTTTTCATAATAATATTGTAAATACCTATTTGCAAGAAAAGCATAAATTTCATTAATTCATCCCAATATATTTCTTTATATTTTAAATAATCTATAAAATGCCTAAATAAAACTACATTTATTAATATTACGAATATAGTCATGGTAGCAGGGTATTCCTTACGCTCTACTACTAACATTAGTTTACCTCTAATAATTATTTCATATGTACCAATAAGTATACAAAAAAATAATACTATATTCCCGAAAATTAAAATTTGCATCTCTTCTGTTATACTCATTCCATCACCCCATTTTAATTGTAACATATTTTCCTTAATTTTACATTGTTTATGCATCTTTTACTAAATCTATTTATAAGCAAATATAAAAAACAGCCTATGTATGTATAATCATTACTCTTACATAAGCTGTTTGCTTTATAAATTTAAAGTTTTATTAATTTATCTTAGTGCATATTCAGCTAGTACACTTTGAAGTTCATAAATATTTAAGCTCTTATTGAATTGCTTTTCTATCGGCATTTGTGTACCTGATATCCATATTTTTAGCTCTGCATCCAAGTCAAAATGTCCTGCAGTTTCTATGCTAAAATGAGTTATAGCTCTATATGGAATTGAATGATACTCAGTTTTCTTTCCTGTAACACCTTGTTTGTCCACTATAATTAATCTTTTGTTTGTAAATATAAACATATCTCTAATTAGTCTATATGCTTTTTCAACTCTCTCACTAGGAGATAATATTTTTGAGTATTCCTTTTCTACGTTCTCTATAGTTACTTCTGAAGCATTACCCATTAATCCATCAAATATTCCCACTTAAAAATCCTCCTTCAATATAAACATATTTACATTATATATTACATTCTATTATTAATACTATATTAAATCTAAAAAAATTACTAGTAAAACTATACAAATATATATAATAAAAGAAATTTACTACTTTAGTAAATTTCTTTTATTTCGGTAACTTATCCGTAAGTTTAGCAGCTGTTATTTCTCAATATTTTGCTGTATTTTCATCTTTGTCACCTTTACACCATATTATTTTAAAGTTCAGTATATTATATTTGATTATCAATACTTTTATATTATTATCCTCTAATAAATTAGCAGGATTTGATGCAGAGATAAACTGTGGCTTTTAATTCACCTTTTCTAAACTTTTAACTATAGTTTCTTTAAATATTACTCCAATTAGAAAAACTACTAATATTATAATTGTTCCTATAATTATCATGGACTTATTTCCTAAAGCTAAACTTTGACCATAATAACAAGACATTATTAAGGCGGGCATTCTACCTAAAGTTGAATATAAAATAAAATCTTTTAAATTTATCTTACTTAATCCACATAAAAAAGTTAATACATCTTTAGGTATACCAGGCAATAAATATATTAAAAACACTATTAAATTTATCTTTTTACAATTAAGTATTTTCTCAAATTTTGTTTTAATACCATTAGGTATAAGTTTATCTACTAGTTTTTCTTTATACTTTTTAGTAAGCAAGAACAAAATCACTGCTCCTATATTAATACCTATTATGGAAAGTATAGTTCCTCTTACAGTTCCAAAAATATATCCTCCAGCAGCTTGAGTAATTTCTCCAGGTATTATAAATATTACAACTTGAATTATTTGTAATATAATAAATACAATTTTAGATAGGGGACCAAAGGAAGTGATAAACTCTTTAATCTGCTTTTGATCTCTCAGTATATTAAACATATGCTCTAATTCTTTCCTAAATATATATCCCAATGTAATAAAGAATAGAAGCGCCATAATTAATATAATAATTGATTTATACCTATTTAATAATTCTTTAGCTTTTTTCATTAGATTACCCACCTATTATCTGAAATTTTTATTTAATAAGACAATATTAATATATATTTCTTAATTTCAGCTTCTACATTTCTTAAAATTTTATTAAAGAATTATTAATTATAAAAAACATCTACTTTTTGTGTGGGTTTTCTACAAAATTAGTACCTCATATTCCTCTAATTCTTTTAGAGAGATATTTAATTTTGCAAATTCTAATAATATTTACTAACAGAAAAGGACAGGTTTAAACCTGCCCTTTTAAATATTATTCTCCTAAGAACATCTTCATGTCATCTTCTACGTTAGTTATTCCGCCTATTCCAAAGTTTTCTACCAAAACATTAGCCACATTTGGGGATAGGAATGCTGGTAGAGTTGGTCCTAGATGAATATTTTTTACTCCTAGGTGTAGTAGTGCAAGTAATACTATAACAGCCTTTTGTTCATACCAAGCTATATTGTAAGCTATTGGTAGCTTGTTTACATCATCTAATCCAAATACTTCTTTTAATTTCAATGCTATTAAAGCTAAGGAGTATGAGTCATTACATTGACCTGCATCTAATACTCTTGGAATTCCTCCAATGTCTCCTAAGTTTAATTTATTGTATTTGTACTTAGCACATCCTGCTGTTAGGATTACTGTATCCTTTGGAAGTTTTTCAGCAAATTCTGTGTAGTAGTTTCTGCTCTTAGCTCTTCCATCACATCCAGCCATAACGAAGAACTTCTTTATGGCACCACTCTTAACTGCATCAACAACCTTGTCAGCTAATGCAAATACTTGGTTATGAGCAAATCCACCGATGATTTCTCCTTTTTCTATTTCAATTGGAGCAGCACATTTCTTTGCATGTTCTACTAAACTTAAGAAGTCTTTTTCTCCTTTTTCATTAGAATCTATATGCTTTAATCCATCAAAGCCAACTATTCCTGTTGTGTAAACTCTATCTTTGTATGAATCCTTTGGTGGCACTAAACAGTTTGTTGTCATAAGGATTGGTCCATTGAATTTTTCAAATTCCTCAGTTTGTTTCCACCAAGCATTTCCGTAGTTTCCTGCAAAGTGTGAGTATTTTTTGAATGCTGGGTAGTAGTGAGCTGGAAGCATTTCACTGTGTGTATACACATCTACTCCAGTTCCTTCTGTTTGCTGTAATAACTGTTCTAGATCTCTTAAGTCATGTCCACTTATCAATATTCCTGGGTTATTTCTAACTCCAATATTAACCTTTGTAAGTTCTGGGTGTCCGTAACTTTCAGTATTAGCTTTATCAAGTATAGCCATACCTTCTACCCCGTATTTACCTGTTTCTAAAGTAAGAGCTACTAAATCATCTACTGTTAAAGTGTCGTCTAAAGTTGCTGCTAATGCTTTATGCATAAATCCAAATATTTCATTGTTTCTGTATCCCAAATTGTGAGCATGCTCAACATATGCAGCTAATCCTTTTAATCCGTATGTTATAAGCTCTCTTAAAGATCTTACATCTTCATTTTTAGTTGCTAATACTCCAACTGTTTCTGCTTTAGCATTAAACTCTTCCATATTATCAGCAAACCAAGTTGCCGCATCTGGTAACTTTGATTCTTCTTCTTTTTTGAATCCTACAAATGAAAGCATCTTATTTAACCAATTTTCATTAGCATTTGAATTTTCTAGAGTTACACCAGCTTTTATAAGTTCCTGTTTTAATTCTTCTCTTAGTTTTAAACCTTTTTTGATTCTTTCAATAAATACATTTCTGTCAAAGTTTGCATTAGTTATTGTAGCAAATAAACTTTCCATTACGAAAGTATCTACTTCTTCATTAACTACCCCAACTTCTCTTCCTTTTGACGCATATACTGCTATTCCTTTTACTACATATATTAATAAATCCTGAGCTTTTGCCAAATTTTCGTCTTTTCCACAAACACCTTTTATTGTGCAGCCTTTACATCCTGCTGCTTCTTGACATTGATAACAAAACATACTCATTATTCATTCCTCCATATTTATAATTTTATTATTTTTGTCTTATTTATTTATACCTTTATTTATTTTTCTTTCGTTAACTTGTCCCTTTCACAATTTAAATTATACTAAACTAATCTACTTTAAATCGGTAACCTATGTTACAAATTCAAAAAAATTATCATATTTTACATATTTATTTATTTGCTTTTATGCACATAATAATAAATGTTAAAGGTTTTAAAAAATATTAGGGAGGTTAGCAAAATGCTTATAAAAAACTTTAAAAAATTTGCAGCATTAGGCCTTTGTATATCACTTGGAATAAGTTCCACAACCTTTGCTTTATCAAACCCTGATTCAAATGAAATAAAAAATCCTGATAAAAAAATTGAGGACTCCAAGGATAGAAGAGATTGCAAAGATAAAAGAGACTGTGAAGAAACAAAATCTAAAAATAAACACAAGAACTTTATTGACCCAGCAACTATGAAAGAATTGGGAATAACTAATGACGATATTCGTTCTGCAAGGGAATCAGGTAAAACACTATTTGATATCGCTAAAGAGAAAAAAGGCTTAAGCGAAAAAGAAGTTAGAGAAATCATTATAAAAAATAGAACTGAGAGAATTAATAAAAAAGTTGAAGAAGGTAAAATTCCTAAGGAAAAAGCAGATAAAATTTTACTAAAAATGAAATCAAATATTGAAAAATGGGATGGAAGCTTAAATGCTCCTAGATCTGATAAAGAGACTTGTAGATAACTATAATATTTCAAAAATGTATTTTCAAAATTAAGTTATTAAAATTTAGTTTAACAATTATACTTTTGAATAAAGATATTAGATTATCCAAATAGAAACTGAGGTACATAGTGACGTCGCTTCAGAAAAGTGGTCCTCCTACTATATACCTCAGTTCTTTTATGTTTTAGAAAGATATTTTTCACATTGTAAGTTCTACAAGAATAATTGGTAACCGAAGCAAAGAGCTAAGCACATAGTGAAGCCGCTCCGGGAAGAGTCGCTTTTTCACTATATACTTAGCTCTTTTAGGTTTTGCAAATTAGTTTCTCAACTATAAATTTTTACAATAATAATTAAGTATCCAAAAGTAGAACTAAGTACATAATAACGTCACTTCAAAAAAGGCGTTCCTTCTATTATATACTTAGTTCCCTTATATTTTTAGAAATCTATTTCCAAATTTTTATTATATCAAATTATTCTCAAATATTAGCATTTTAGATTTCATTATATAAAACTTAAAATGCTATGTAGTGCGCCCTATGCATTTGAGCAAAATCTAGAAATTCTTAATTTATTTTAGAAAAATACCGTTGAGATGCTGTACATGTTTGACCGAAGGGAGTTTGTCAGCATTAGGAGTTTTTATAAAATAAATTTTAGAAGTTCTTATTGTAGCGAGACAGCATAATAAGCATTGCATAGCATTTTTATATTTGTTGAAATTCATAAATACTTCTTGTTTATTTTATTTAGTAAATATGCTTTAAAAATAGTTTTTACATTTATAAATTTCTCCAAAGATAATTTAGTCTCTCAAATAGAGAACTAAGCATATAGTGAAGCTGCTCCGGAAAAAGTCTCTGTTTCACTACATACTTAGCTCTTTTTATTTCCACAAATCTATTTTCAAAGTTACATTTTTTACTATAATTTCTTTAAAATAAAAACCACATCAAGTATTACCTCGATGCGGCTTTCATTCTTAGATAAAATATAATTTTTTTACATGTTCATTATAACACAAAGTTTACATTATTATAAGCCTATAAATCATATAATTTTTACAATAATCAATAATTTTTGCTATTGTTTTCTCTTTTTTACTACTTTAAGTCTAAAGAAGTCTTCTCTTTCCTTTTCTTCTAGCACTCCACTTATGTCTTTAATTATTTCTTTAAACTTAGGTATTTGAATATTTTCTAAAGCATTAGCTCTTTTTTGAGTTTTTTTAACCTCAATTGCTAATCTATAAACAGCATTTTCAACTTGACCAAGCATATAAATCAAGTACCTAATTTCATTAAACTTAATATAGGCTGCGTCCATAGTAGAATTGGTTTTATAAATACTGTATCTTGGGATTATATCTTTTTCTTCATATTTTATTATAGGAACTTCAACCCCCATAACTGATTTAAAAATAACCTCATAATCCATAGCCTCCGGTATAGTTGATGCTACCTCTTGAACTTCCTTTAGCCCCATGGTTATGTTGGCTTTTTTTAAGGCTTCATAAGCTTCATTAAAAGAAGCATTAATTTTATCCTGCAGTTCCTTTGCCAAATCTACATATGACATTAACTCTCTTATTAGTACATTTCTTTTTTTATCTAAGAGTTCAAAGCCTTTTTGAGAGAACTCTAGAGAATTCTTTGCACTTATTAAGTTTGCTTTAGTTGGAGCGATGTTAAGCATTACTTACCACCCCTATAATACTTTCTTACAATTTCAGGGCTTATTCTATCTAATTCATTTTCAGGTAAAATAGATAGTATCTCCCATGCTAACTCTAAAGTTCTAGTTATATCTCTATTTTCATCAAATCCTTGATTTAAAAACTTTCCTTCAAATTCTTTTCCAAAATCCATATATATCTTATCTACAGGAGATAATTCGTCCTCTCCTATAACTTGTGCTAAGGCTATTACATCTTGCACATAAGAGTAACTAGCAAATAACTGGTTTGATACCTCTGCATGGTCCTCTCTAGTGTATCCTTCTCCTATACCGTCTTTCATTAATCTTGATAGAGAAGGAAGAATATCTACAGGAGGATATATACCTCTTCCAGAAATGTCTTTGCTTAAAACAACCTGTCCTTCAGTTATATATCCAGTTAAATCAGGTATTGGATGTGTTATATCATCATTAGGCATAGTTAAAATTGGCAACTGAGTTATAGAGCCTTTTTTATCCTTCATCATACCTGCTCTTTCATAAAGAGAAGCTAAGTCAGAATAAAGATATCCTGGATAACCCTTTCTACTAGGCACCTCTTCTCTTGATGAAGATAACTCTCTTAGGGCTTCACAATAGTTAGTTATGTCCGTCATTATAACTAATATGTGCATTCCTTCTTCAAAGGCTAGGTATTCCGCTGCAGTAAGAGCCGCTCTAGGAGTTATTATTCTTTCTACTATAGGGTCATCTGCCAAATTAGTAAACATCACTAATCTATCCATTACCCCAGCTTCTTCAAAGCTTTTTCTAAAGAACTCCTTGTCATCATGTTTTATACCCATGGCAGCAAAAACAACTGCAAATTTCTCATCTGAATCGCTTCCTATACGAGCTTGCCTTACTATTTGAGCAGCTAACTCGTTATGAGGAATACCGTTCCCTGAAAATATAGGAAGTTTTTGTCCTCTTATTAATGTGGATAAACAATCTATAGAAGAAATTCCTGTTTGAATAAAATTTCTTGGATATTTACGAGCAACGGGATTAATAGGTCTTCCATTTACATTATATTTTTTAGTGCTATATATTTCTCCTCTGCCATCTATAGGCTTACCTATACCACTAAATTCTCTACCTAAAATTTCTTTTGAAAGACTTATTTCTAAAGGTCTTCCACTAAAAGAAACCGCAGTATTGTGAAGGGAGATTCCTGCAGTAGATTCAAAAATCTGGATTATGGCTTTATCTCCATCTAATTGAACTACTTTTCCTTTTTTACTCTCTCCATTTTCCACTTTTATCTGCACAATTTCATCATAAGAAACTCCTTCAACCCCAGATAGCACAATCAAGGGACCTTGTACTCTGTCTAATACTAAATATTCCTTTTTCATTACTTTCCCCTCCCTTGCTATTGTCTATATTTTTTCATTAGCTCTTCATAATATAAAGATATTTTTTCTTCTATTTTATCGAAGCCTGAAAAATCATCATTTGGTATATTATATTTCATTTTAATCATTTCTCCGAAGATTTCTCCATCCCTAATTTTTGAGATAGGAACTCCTATTTTAACACATCCATATGCCTTGTCATAAAACAACTCTATTACCTTTAACATTTTAAATTGCTTTTCAATAGGCACATAGGTATCTACATCGTGATAAGCATTTTGCTGCAAGAATCCTACTTTTAATACTTTAGCAGCTTCTAAAATAAGTCTCTGATCATCTGGCAAAACGTCTTCTCCAACAAGCTTAACAATTTCTTGAAGCTTATTTTCTTCAAATAATATTTTTAACATCTTGCTTCTCAAGTCTATAAATTCAGAGGATACATTTTCTTCATACCAATCCTTAAGCATTGGTGTATACCCACTATAGCTTGATAACCAGTTTATAGCAGGATAGTGTCTTGCATAGGCAAGTTTTTTATCCAATCCTAAAAAGGCACTAACAAATCTTTTAGTATTTTGAGTTACAGGTTCAGAAAAGTCCGCTCCTGCTGGAGAAACAGCACCAATAACTGTAACAGAACCTTCACTACCATTTAAGTTTTCTACAAATCCCGCTCTCTCATAAAACTCCGCTATTCTTGAAGGTAAATAAGCTGGATATCCTTCTTCTGCAGGCATTTCTTCAAGTCTTCCTGATATCTCTCTTAAAGCCTCTGCCCAACGGGAAGTGGAGTCTGCCATAATAGCCACGTTATGTCCCATGTCTCTAAAATATTCTGCTATGGTTATACCCGTATATATAGAAGCTTCTCTTGCTGCAACAGGCATATCAGAAGTATTAGCTATTAAAACCGTTCTATTCATCAAAGAAGTATTGGTTTTTGGGTCTATAAGTTTTGGGAAATCCTCTAAAACCTCTGTCATTTCATTTCCTCTTTCACCACAACCAATGTAAACTATTATATCCGCATCAGACCATTTTGCTAATTGATGCTGTGTCATAGTTTTACCTGTTCCGAATCCTCCTGGTATAGCAACGGTTCCCCCTTTAGCTATAGGAAAGAACATGTCTAATATTCTTTGTCCTGTAACAAGAGGTTTGCTTAATATTTTTCTCTTCTTAATAGGTCTTGGAGTTCTAACAGGCCATCTTTGATATAAGCTTAGCTCATGATTGATTTCTCCGTCCTTTAGAGTAACAATTTTTTCTTCTATATTATATGAACCGCTTTCCTTAACTTTAATTACTTCTCCCTTTACTCCTGGAGGCACCATTAATCTGTGCTTTATTATATTTGTTTCCTGTACTTCTCCATAAACGTCCCCTTCTTTTAAGCTATCTCCTATTTTGGCGATTACGTCCACATGCCATTCCTTTTTTTCATCTATGGATATAAGGCCAATCCCTTCTTTTATAAATCCATAGGAAATCTCATTTATTTTATTTAGGGGTCTTTGTATACCATCAAATATATTTCCAATAATTCCTGGTCCTAATTTTAAAGAAAGTGGCATTCCAGTAGAAAGGATTTCTTCTCCTACTTTTAATCCTGAAGTTTCTTCATAAACCTGTACTATAGCCAAATCTTGTTCTAATGCAATTATTTCTCCTATGAGCTTTTTATGCCCTACCATTACCATTTCTCTCATTTTAAATTTGGCCATGTTCTTTCCTTTAATAACAGGACCGTTTATACTTACAATAGTTCCTACTAGACTATCCAATAGAACCACTCCTTTATCTACATGAATATATCTGTTATTTTAATTCCTATTTCCTCAATGCATTCTTCAATGCTACTATCTAAACTACAATCCACTCTAAATCTTTTTAATTTATCCTCTACTATATATCCCCCTAAAATATTCACAGCGCTATTGCTTATCTCAATATTTTTTCCTAGGGCATATTTAGTTAGCTTAGCCTCAAATCTTAATAAATCCTCATTATTAAAATATATGAATGCACTCTCTCCATCCTTCATATCTTCTAAGGTTTTATTAAGTCTTGAAAATATATACTCTTCATAGTTATCGGAATTGATAAATTCCTTCAATCTATTTTTTATCTCATCTAAGGTTTTTCTTATCATTGCTTCTTTTAAATTAGTCAACTCTTCTTGTTTATCAAAGGTGGCCTTAGATACTTCCTGCTCGTACATTGAATTGCATTTTCTTTGTATATCTTTAAGAGTTTTTTCTTTATATTCTTTTATAGACTTTTCTTCTTTTGTGAATACTTCTTCTTCTTCTTTTTTTACCGCTTCAAGCTTGGCATTAATTTTTTCATTAACCTTATCCTGCATTATTTTTGAAAACAGATTAATTTTATCTTCTATGGTAACCACTGATTCTCACCTCAAATCTTTATACCTATGGCCTCTTTTATATAGTTTAAAATCCAATCCTTTTCTTTTTTACTTCCATGTCTATCTGGAATTTCAACTATTAGAGGCAAATATTTTGAAAGTTTAAGTTCACTAATTTTTTCAGGCATCATTTCCATAGCCTTTTCCGTGATTACTATAATGCCAATCTCTTTGTTACTCCTAACTTCTTCTATGCATTTTATAGCTTCTTCTTTATTGTGTACAATTTCTCCATCTATACCTGCAATTTTAAGACCAACTAAGGTGTCTACATTATCGCTTATTAAATACATTTTCATATTATCTACCTCTAATCATCTAGTTATCTAATAACCTAAATATCTAATCCTTTAACCATCTAGTCATCTAATCATCCAACCATCCAATAATCTAGACATCTAAATATCTAGAATCATGTAGTCATTTTAAAATTAATGATTAAATCTTAGATAATATCATTATAGAAATTATAAGACCATAAATAGCTATACCTTCTGCAAGTCCAACATATATTAAAGTTTTACCAAGTATTGAAGGGTCTTCTGATACCGCTCCTAACGCTGATGAACCAACGGATCCAACTGCATATCCTGCACCAATTGTTGCAAGTCCTGTACATAATGCTGCTGCTATATATCCTAATCCAGTAGCTGTTCCTAAGCTTGCTTCTCCAGCTGCATGTGCAATGTTAGGAATCATAAATATTAAAGCTGCACTTATTGCTGGTATGAATGTAGATAAATTTATTTTCAAAGCCTTTTTAATCTTGATCTTTCCTTCTATATCTTCCTTTGATTTTTGTACAAATCCATAAGTTATAGTTCCAATTGCAATTACAAAAGTAATCATTAATACATATATCATCTATATTACCTCCTAAATATACTCTCCATTATTAATAGTTATAGGTTTAAATTCTAATCCAGATCCATCATAGTACTTACTAAATAATTCGTAGTATTCAAGTCTTAATCCCTGTATAAGAACTATAAGACCCTCTAAAACTATTATTATCACATTACCTAGTATATACATAAATATGCTTCCAGCAGAGTTACTCATCATATTAGCCAAAGCTGAGAATGCTATAAATAATCCTACGTGATTTAATACAAAGGCACCAACTCTTATAAAAGATAAAGTATTTGAAAACATACTTAAAAGAGTTTCTAAAGCGCCAAAACCACTTTCAATAAAATAGTCTGATTTTTTTTCTGAAAATGTAAAACCTTTTTTCCTTAGAAGATTTGCTAAAGGTTGTTTTAACACCATTAAAGCCATTAAGATTACTAATAAAACTATCAAAACTCCAGTATTCACGATGTGTTTTGATGTTATAGTTGAATAAGCAAATAGTAAAAGCAACACATAAAAAGCCATACCTGCCAATCCATTGTGTCCAAAAATACCTTCTTCTAAGTTTTTATTTTTAAAACTATTCACAATTCCATATATAAAACCTACAAGTAAAATTCCACAACCAAATATGATAGCAGCAATAAGCACTGTTTCAATATTTTCCATTGGGCTTATTAATATAGGTTTTATCACATGTTCAAATCCAAATATGCTTCCATATAAGAATCCAAATATTGTAGAAGTAATACCTAATCTTTGTAATATACCTCCTGCAGTATTATTATTCATCTTATATTTCATAAGCAGACCTGCTAAAAACAATATAGCTCCTTGTCCAACATCACCAAACATAGCTCCGAACATTATCATATAAGTCAAGGCTAAAAAAGTAGTGGGATCTGACTCTTCATAGCTAGGCACGCCATACATATTAACCATCATTTCAAAAGGCTTTACAAAAAAATTATTTTTTAATTTGGTTGGCGGTCTCAGGTCTTCCTTTATCTCTTCAGTTTTTTTTTCTAATATAATTATTTTTCTATCTACACTTTTAATTTTTTCTTCAAAGCTTTTTAATGAACTCTTAGGAACCCACCCAGATAAATAGAAAAACTCGTTACTATAGGCTACATATTCTTTTAATTTAGCTGAGCTTTTTTCTAAATCAAAGCTTTCCACCATAACCTCTATATCCTGCTTATTTTCATTGTAAAACTTATCTATATTCTTTTCTAAAATAGCTGTCTTACTGCTTACTTCTTTTAGCTCTTCATTTATTTTTTTCATTACTTCATTTGGATTTCCTTCGTAATCCATAGGAAGAGATATCCTTTCACAATTTAAAGAGTTTAGCATTCTATCTGAGTCTATTTTCAATTCTTTTATAGATAAAACCATTATTACCGCATACTCATTGCCTTTATAAACCTTATTAACTATGGCAGGTATATTTTCATAATTAGTTTTCAGCATGTTTAACTTTTCATCATTAATTTTATATAGCTGCATTTCAAAATTCTTTAACCTTGAAAAATGCTCCATAGGGATGTCCAGTTCTGATATATATTTAAGATTATTCTTATACTCTTCTAGCTCTTCTTTCCTGCCTTTAATAGCTGTAAGTTCTTCATGTAATTCTTTATATTTATCTGATATTTCCTCTACACTATTTTGTAACTGGCTATAATCAAAAATTAAATTTTTATATTTCTTATCTTTATTATCATGATTTTGAACCATTTGTGATATATTGTTTATTTCTTTGTTTACCTTTGAGTAGTCTCTTTTCTCAGAATAGGATCTTACATAGTTTACGTCTATTAAAGTGTCTAGATTATCTTCTGTTGTAGATATTTTAAAATTTCCACTGTTGATTTCTTCTAGTGCGTTAATTGGATGGAACATTCCTGTAAGCACTACATTTTTGGTTACCACATCCATATTATTTACTGGGGCTACCATATTGATCATCATCATTTTTTCGATTGCCATAAACTCACCTCTCAATCAATAGTAAAACTTATATAGTTTAATAATTCTTCATCTTTTATACAATATCTTTTAGCTTCTAATAGGGATATAATGTCTTTTATTTCAAATAATGACAGCTCCAAGTATGCAATTACCGTCCCTATGTTGTTTTTATGCTCTTTTTTATATTTCAACAACATTTTTTTGATATAAGATGAAATGTATTTTTCTGTTAAATAGTCCTCTTCTACTCCATATTTAAATAAATCTTTGTACTTTGTATCTGATAGTATATCTTGAAGCTCCTCAAGATTCTTATAATAGCACAGCCTTTTTAATTTATTTATATTTATATTAAACCCATTAGGTATTGTATGGTTTAAAATTTCCTCTGAACTCAACTTATAATATTTTTTAGCTCTATAAATAAATTGAATGTTTAATAAATCTATATAACTTCCGATTATCTTATTTATTATAGCTTTGTCCTCTTTATCAATATTGTCTAATGCTTTCATAAGCTCAACATAGTATATATAATCCAAAGAAACTTCTAGACGAAACAAAAGCTCCTCATCTAAAGGATTTAATCCTCCATGAAGATATTTATAGCATCTATTATCTTTTAACATTGAAATCCCTTCATTTATGTCCTTTGAAGATATAATCTTTTCAAAGTTCATCTTATTTAATGGACTATCATAGGTTATTAACGAATTTTCATCTATATAATTTCTTCCTGTATGCTTTCCTCTAAGGATCAATATTAAATCCTCAAATTGAAACTTCATAAACATGATATTAAACAACTTTTTATATTCACCATTGAAAAAGCTTGATATACTATGAAAATTCTTAATATAATCTTTCATTAGAATATACTGAATATTTCCCTCATCAAATTTCTCTAAATCATAGCTATTCATTATTTTTCCATATAAGGTTTCATCTTTTATATAATTTATAGCTTCTTCATAACTTGTACTTTTAATAATTTTTTTATATTGTTCCTTTGTTAAAAACCTTCTTTCCATAGCTTTTAACTTAGAATTAATAGCAGCATATCTGGTTATACTTCCCATATCTATTCCCCCTTAGAGGAATTAATAATATAATTTATAGAATAGTCAACTAATGAATTTTTAATGGCTTTGTATTTACTCTTAGCCTGCATAGATTTTTCTTCTAGTTCTTTTTTTATAGTTAATCTACTTTCATTAGTACTTCTCTCATATTCTTCTAATTTACTATCTTTAAAAATTTTCAATTCCTCTTCAGCATCTTTCCACATTCGCTCTACTTTTTTACTTATGTCATCTCTTCTTTGAACAATTTCTCTTTTCTTAATTTCTAAATAACTTTCTACTTCTTGATCTAAAGCTATTAAACTTTCTATTGCCTTCTCCAAATACACCACCTCTTTTCTTTTTTCTATGTGTTCATATGTATTCAATGGTAATATATTAAATATTAATTGTTTATTGATAAAATTTTAATGTAGTTAAAAAATTTCAATAAACAATTATATACATTTTTTGATAAATTTCACTTGTAAATATTGACGTAATTTGTATCATTTTCAACATCACATATATGTTAACATTAAATATAATTAAAGGAACCCCTTTATTGTTAAACATGTGTTAAATCTATGTTAAATAGAGATTTAATAATATTTGTGATATTTGATCGAAAATTTCGAATATTAAAAATTTTCCAATAATAATTTTCAAAGTACTTTTTAAAAATATTATAGTAGTTTTAATATTATATTTACAAAAACTAATAAGGTATATTGTAGAATTTTAGAGCATGATATATATATTAACAGCTGGATTTCAGTAAATAAAGTAGTTTATTATCAATTCCATGTCAACTACGCATTGTATTAACTAATTATTAAACTTTAGCTTAGTCGCTCGTAGATTCTCTGAATATTACACCCTATAACCAGTTTTATCATAAAATTATTAGCAGTTTTAATTTTTTCATTAAAAAACTAACTTTTTAAAATTAAATTCTCATAAAAAAACGTTTAATAATGCTAATTTTTTAAATTAATTTATTAAAAATAAAAAACTAGGTTAATTACTATTGTTAATTAATTAACCTAGTTTTTCTATTATTTGACTTTACCAAAAGTTATTTATTATTAAAAAGTTGGAAGCTGATCTAAATTATCATTCTCTGTTCCATTAGGATTGCTTCTTAAAAATTCTCTTCCATTTTTAGCTTTTCCTACATTTACTCCATCAATCATTTCATTTTTAGTCATAGATATAGCTTCCTTTATTGGATATACTGATCCATTGTCAAGCATTACGTCAGTTATATCTCCCTCTGTATTCTTTTTTACTTTTACAATTTTATTTTTCTCACTCATTACTACCTCTCCTTCCTTTATTTTGTTGAGGTAATATTATTTTGCGGAAAAATATTATATTTATTCATTAATTTTTTTATCCGATGACTACCATCCGTAATACTCCCATCGCACTCTGTGAAAGCGAT
>JBFNFA010000023.1:0-25156 GCA_040797845.1 Clostridiaceae bacterium | reverse complement strand
AAGATATTCTGCGATATCTCTTTTTAATTGTGTCTAATTTAATGGGAGCAGTTCATTTACACTATACTCTTTTTATTTTTATGTAATTTAAATACTTACATCAATCTCTTGGGTGTGGATCATAATATAATATTATATTATCATCCTCTACTCCTAATTGAATTTCTATTCCGTTATCCTTAACATTGTTATTGCTAATTACTCCTAAATTTACATACATAAATTTAGAGACTAAACTTATAGTTAAAATCAAAGCCATGACTTTTTTTCTTTTAACCATTTTATCCCCCCTAAATTTGTTTTATTATATATAATATACTATAAATACCTTAAATAGTAAATAAATTAATTTACTTTGTATGTTTATGTATTATAATATATATAATATTCAGAATTTAGGAGGGGTCAAAATGGAAATTACAGACATAACTCAATGTGAGTTTACACTAAAAACTATAATAAATAATATTAATGCCATATTTACTAATGAAAATTTTAATTTTTCTATAGTGGAAGATTCTTTACTTAAAAAGGATCCCTCTCATATAAATGACATTTTAAATAAATTTATAGATTTATTAACATTCCACAGTGAGAGTTCTTATACAGACTTTATACGTATAATAGAGAATATAGAGAATTTTTTAATACATATAGATCCAAATACATTTGACAAAAAAACATTTTTATACGAAAAAATAGGAGATATTTATAAAGATAAGAAAGAATATTATTTAGCTTATACTTATTACATAAAAGCCTTCGAAAATTATTATGAATGTTTTGATAAAAATAAGTTTTTAAGATTATTATGCAAAATATCTTACTGCTGTATTATGTTAAATAAATATAAAGAATCCCTTCATTTTACAAATCCTGCACGTTATTATATAGAAAGTAGGGATATTCCTTATAAGCTTGCTTTTAATATACTATTCAACAATGCTTTAGCTTATAAGAAACTTAATTTACTTGATCAGTCATTAAAAGAAATTGAATACATAGAAAAGAGTTTACTACCAGAGAATTTAGTAGATATACGTGATTTAACGGTACTAAAGGCAAATTGCCTTAAAGAAAAAGGTCAATACTCTGAAGCTATAGAATTATATTTATATTTATTATCAATTTTGCCAGATTCTGAAGCTGAAGTTAAATTAATGGCTATAATTAATTTATTAGAAGTTTATTCCACAATCAGAGACGCAGAAAACATTAAAAAATGTTTAGATGACTACTCCTATATAGTAGACCAATATAAACCATTAAGCATAGATAAATATTCTGCTGAAAATTTTCATGGACTTGGAGTCGCTTATAAATGTATAAAAGAGCATGATCTGGCTATAAAATATTTTAATGATGCTATAAATGAAGCCAAACTTTATAGAAATAATATAATAATTAACGATTGTTTAGATAATCTATTTGATATCTATTCTAATCCTGACAATAATTTAGATATAAATGTTCTTAAATATAAATTATTAGAATTATTATCAATTAGCACAATTTCAATAGACACTTCAATACTGTTAAAATTTATTAATTATTACAATGAACAAGATAATCCAGGTGAGGTAAGGAGTTTATTAAGACTTATGTTATGTAGATAAAAAGGAAATTGTGACGCATTGAAAATTATAATTTAACGTAATTAATTGCATATATTTCTTCAAATTTAGGTTATGACAGATTAGTTTTCAATTATAAATTTTTACGGTAATAATTAAGTATCTAAAATAAAGAGCTAAGTACGTAGTGAAGTCACTCCAGCAAAAGTCGCTATTTCACTACATACTTAGCTCTTTTATATTTTACAAATATACTCTAAAATTTATACTATGACAGATTAGTGTCTCAAATATTTGTCTTTATAATTTCATTGTGAAAAGCTTGAAGAATGCTATGTAATGTGCCCTATGCATATGAGCGAAATTTAGAAATTCTTATTGCAGCGAAGGCTACAGAAACATTGCATAGCATTTTTGATTTATTATAGCCATAAAATTTTATGAGACTTAAAAGTTTTGTCGCAATTTTTATTTATTAAACCGCAAATCTATAAAAGAAATATCCCAACATATGCTAAACTATCATCAGAATAATTAAATTTAAGACCACAGGAAGTTAACAATGTTCCTAAGTTTATTCCATAAGCTTCTGCTGAAGATATAGCCTTTTGTGGAAAATAACACTTTTCTTCCTTTAAATAAGCACAGCTTGGACATATTTTACATGGCCCAGCTCCCATAGGTAGAATATTAGATATTTTATACTTGTCCCTTAAATGCTCATTTAATCTTCTAGTGAAATCATTGTGCATATCTCTTATTTTATCCGTTTCATTTCTATCTTTTATGTTTTTTACAGGGTAAACTGTTTGATAAACTATACCCTTACCAAATCTCATAACCTCTAATTTTAACTTTTCTATATCTCCAACTCCTGGAGGGCACATCCAGTTTGTACCATAGTTGCCACAACGATTTTCTTCACAGTACTCCCTAAATTTATTTGAAAACTCTAGTTCCTCGGTGTTGAAAGTTTTTGCATATTTTGCCCCAAAATTTAGAATATCTTCAATAATTATTTCTAAATTTAGTTTATCCATTTAAAGCTCATCTCCTTAAAAATACAGTCTAAATTAATTATATAGCAATTTTTACTTTTTTACTAATTCTACGCATACAATTTCAGGTCTATTAAAAAACCTTTGTGGAAAAAGGCTATTGCCTAATCCTCTACTTACTACCATATTAGTATTCTTCTCATTATATACACCTTTATGATACTTAGGGAAGAAACCTTGATTTGGAGCTATTATTCCACCTAAAAATGGAACATTTATTTGTCCTCCATGGGCATGCCCTGCAAATACTAAATCCATGTCCTTTTCCACATAAAGATCAAATAACTCTGGTCTATGACAAAGCAATATATTAAAAGCATCTTCTTTTTTTATTTTTTCTATTTCCCCTTTCACAATATCATAGTCCTTATGTTTTTCTCTATATCCAATTATATTAAATGATGGATCATCCACACCTAAAATAAATATTTCTTGTCCCCTTCTTCTTATGGATATAGATTCATTTCTCAGTACAATTACTCCTTTTTCCTTTAACTTTACTTCCAATGATGAAAATTTATTAGACCATCCTTCATGATTTCCTGTCACATAGTATATAGGGGCTATATCTTTAATTCCATGGATCAATAACATTGCTTTTTCTTCATTGTAATTCCTTCTATCTATAAAATCCCCAGTTATAACTATAATATCTGGTTGTTCTTTATTTATTTTATTTATAATTTGTTTATTATTCTTACCAAAGACTTTACTATGTAAATCAGATAGATGTAATAGTTTAATATTATTAAATTCTTTTGGAATTTTTCTACTCTTTATCTTATGTTTTGTTATGACTATGCTATTGTTCTGAAAATATAGTATTAAACTCATTAATATAATTATTAATAATACCAGGATTATTTTCTTCATATAAACCATCCTCCATCTTTTTATTATATAATATTTAATCCATCAAACCTAATCCTCTATTTGTCTTAGTATCTTAATATCTAGCTTTTCTAACTTCTTATACAAGGTTGTTCTATGAATTCCCAATTCCTTTGCTACTTTAGATATCTTATAATCATTCTCCATTAAGGCTTCAATAATTATATCTTTTTCAAACTCTTTTAATATTAAATCTAAATTATTTTTATTAGAATCAATGACCAAACTGCTATCTACTGTTAGTAAATTGGAAGGAAGGTGCTTTATACCTATTACATCTTTATCTGCTATAACATAAGCACTTTCAATAACATTTTTTAGCTCTCTAATATTACCAGGCCATCTATGACTTAATAATAATTCTCTAGCTCTTTGAGAAATAATCGTATTAGTTTTATATTTTTTATTTAACTTTTTTAGAAAACTATTAATAAATAAATCTATATCTTCTTTTCTTTGTCTTAATGGAGGTATTTTTATATTTATTACGTTTAATCTATAGTATAAATCTTCTCTGAATTTCTTTTCTTTTATTAATTTTCTTAAATCTTGATGTGTAGCTGCAATGACCCTTACATCAATTGGTATAGGTTTATCTCCTCCCACTCTCTCAATTTCATTTTCTTGTAAAACTCTTAGAAGTTTAGCCTGCATATGTAGAGGCATGTCTCCAATCTCATCTAAAAAAATTGTGCCTTTATTGGCTAACTGAAATTTCCCCTTTTTCCCACCTCGTTTTGCTCCTGTAAAAGATCCTTCTTCATAACCAAAGAGCTCAGATTCTAATAGTTCATGTGGTATAGCAGCACAATTTATAGTGATTAATGGCTTGTCCTTTCTAGGCGATGCATAATGTATGGCATTAGCAAAAACCTCTTTTCCCGTTCCAGTTTCACCATTTATTAATACTGATAAAGTACTGCTGGATGCTTTTTTAGCTAATCTTAAAGTCTCCAAAAAACATTCACTATTACCTAATATTTTATTAAAGGCAAATTTACTTTCCCCCAGTCTTTGCAACTCATCTTTATAATATTTAATTTCTTTGTCTTGTTTAATCAACTTTTGAGCCAACTTCATTGTGTGAAGCCTAAATTTAACTTGAGCTACTGCTGCAATAACTTCTCCATTCTTTTTAACTGGTGCTCTCGTTACAAATAAGAATTTATCTCCTTTATAAGTTCTTTCCCCAATGAGGTCATGAATCATATCTACCTCTTTTATACCTTTTTCAGCAATTTGAGGCATTTTAGTATTTGGTATAAATTCACTTATGTGATGGCCTATAGCCCTTTTCTTTGTGGTTTCTAAAAATGAACAATAGGCATTATTTATTTCTAATATAGTTCCATCCATTGAGGTAACTACGAATCCATCCTCTGTCATATCTAAAATTTCTTCAAAAATAAGTTTATAATTCTCCGCATCGTTAATTATATTATTAAACTTATTCATACCATCACTTTCTCTCCTTTAATTACTATTTAAGTAATATTATACCATACGTTTAAAGTTTTATTGGTACAATAATTGCTCTAATATATACAAAACTAAAATTCAGGAGGTAAATATAAATGGATCTTAAAAACATATTACTAGAAGAAAAAAATTCAATATTAACCTTAACTTTTAATAGACCCAAAGCTCTTAACGCTTTAAATAGTGAAACATTGAGGGAATTAGAAAAAGTAATTCAATATGCAAAAGAAAAATCAGAAATCAAAGGGGTAATATTAACTGGTGGTGATGGAAAAGCTTTTGTCGCAGGAGCTGACATTGTACAAATGCTTCCTTATAAATCTGAAGAAGGTAGAGATTACGCTTCTTTTGCTCAAAAAGTATTTAACGATGTAGAAAATTTAGAAAAACCCGTAATTGCTGCAGTTAATGGATACGCTTTAGGCGGTGGATGTGAACTCGCCCTTAGTTGTGATATAAGAATTGCTTCTACTAAGGCCACATTTGGACAACCTGAGGTAAATCTAGGTGTAATACCTTGCTTTGGAGGCACTCAGCGACTGACTAGATTAGTTGGTGTAGGTATGGCTAAAGAGTTAATTTTTACTGGCCGATTTGTTAAGGCAGATGAAGCTAAAGCTATAGGATTAGTAAACAAAATAGTTCTCCCTGAAGAATTATTAAAAGATGCTTTAAGTATGATGGAAGATATTATATGCAAAGCTCCCCTAGCCATAAAATATTCAAAAATTGCTATTGACAGAGGTAAAGAAATGGATTTGTTTAATGGGCTTGAGCTAGAAAAAGATTTAGCTGCACTATGCTTTGCTTCTGAAGACAAAGAAGAAGGCATGAAAGCATTCATAGAAAAAAGAACTCCTACTTTTAAAAATAAATAAAGTATTGAATTAAAAAGCTGTAGAAACTTTTCTACAGCTTTTTAATCTTCTGTTGATTTTTCATATAAATTTCTTTAATAGACCTAAATGTAACAAAGCTTTAACAACCATTGTAGAAAAATTTCTACACATTATAAATATTTATACAGTTAATTTAAAGATTTTATTACTATATTCACTCTATAATTACCATTTATACCCTATTTATTAATATTTTATAGATCAATAGGGTTATGGCATGGATAATGCTATATAGAATCATAGAACTTTATATTATAAATCGTTATATATTTAACAATTCTTTTCAAGAGGTATAGCCTTAAAACACCTCTTGAAACAAATTATATAAAACAAGGAGGGTATTAAATGTTAAGTATTTTAGGGTTATTTCTAGGATTAGGGCTATTAGCTTTTCTTATTATGAAGGGCTACCACATTATCATAATAGCCATTTTATGTTCAGCTATAGTTGCTATTACAGGCCAATTAAGTCTTTATACTGCTATAACTGATACATATATGGCAGGGTTTGTATCTTTTTTCAAATCTTATTTTCCTTTATTTTTGGTTGGTACTATATTTGGTAAATTCATGGAAGAAACAGGTGCTGCTGCATCCATAGCTCATTTAATAGTTTCAAAGCTTGGAAAGGATAAGGCTGTCCTTGCTGTAACCTTAGCTTGTGGTATTTTGGCCTATGGCGGAGTTAGTGTATTTGTTGTTGGTTTTACCGTTTATCCTATAGCCCTAATGCTGTTTAAAGAAGCTAATCTTCCACGTAGGTTCATACCAGGCACAATTATCTTCGGTTCTATAACTTTTGCTATGACTTGTCCTGGCACCCCTCAAATTCATAATATTATTCCTGTTAAATTTTTGAACACCACACCGATGGCAGGAACTACTGTAGGATTTATAACTGCTGCTATCATGCTAGTAATTGGACAAATTTGGTTGGAAAAAATGATTAAAACAGCTGTCAACAATGGAGAACACTTTATCTCTAGAGACACAGATAATATAAAGTCTAACAAAGATAAGGCACTACCTTCTGGATTCCTATCATTGTTACCTTTGATTAGCTCAATAATACTTTTAAATGCATTTAATTTCAAGGTGGAAGTAGCGGTTCTATGCGGTAATATTATAGGAATTATCATTTTGAACAAATATGTAGAATGGAAAAAACTTTGTGATGATTTTGGTAAAGCTTCTGTCTCTGCTGTAAATGCCATAGCTAATACTTGTGCTGTTGTTGGCTTTGGTTCAGTAGTAAAAGCTGTTCCAGCTTTCACAATCTTAGTTGATGCTATAGTAAAAATACCTGGTCCTCCACTAGTTGGCGCTGCCATTGGAGTTTGTTTAATAGCAGGTATAACAGGTTCTGCTTCTGGTGGCATGGGAATTGCTGTACCATTGTTATCACCTATTTTCTTAGCCAAGGGAGTTGCTCCTGATGCTCTTCATAGAATTTTAGCTATAGCCGCTGGAGGACTAGATTCCTTACCTCACAATGGTTATGTAGTAACTACGCTAAACGGTATTTGTGGAGAATCTCATAAAGATGGATACGGGCCAGTGTTTTGGCTTACAGTTGTTCTGCCAATCATAGCAACGGGATTTGCAATTTTATTATTTACATTATTTCCAAACTTACCGTAAAACATAAATGTTTATAAATATAAGGAGGATTTGTATGTGTAAAATAATTTCATCTAAGGCTGCTATTGATTTAATTAAAGATAGTCAAACCTTGGCTATTGGAGGATTTGTTGGCTTTACCATCCCTGAAGAACTTTTAGTTGCACTTAAAGAAAAATATTTAAGAGAGAAAAAGCCAAATAATTTATCAATTTTCTATTGTGCAGGTATAGGCGATGGAAAGGAAAGAGGATTAAATCATCTTGCTTATGAAGGTTTAGTTGGGAAGCTTTACTGCGGCCATATTGGACTAGCACCTAAATTAGGAGCTCTAGTCTCTAAAAACCAGTTTCCAACTTATACAGTTCCTCAAGGAGTTACAGTTCATCTATTACGTGCCATCGCAGGTAAAAAACCTGGAGTATTAACTCATATTGGTTTAAAAACCTTTGCAGACCCAAGAATAGAAGGTTGTTGTGCAAATGAATTAGCGAAAAAAGAATCTATAGTAGATCTTATATCAGTTGCTGGAAAGGACTATCTCTTATATAAGTCATTCCCCATCGATGTATGCTTTATTAAAGCAACTACATCAGATACTCATGGAAGTTTAACCTTCGAAAATGAAGCAGTATTTGCAGATCAGCTTTCTATGGCTGAAGCTACTAAAAATTCCGGTGGAATTGTTATAGCCCAAGTAGAAAGAATTACAGAATATGGAACTCTAGATCCTCATAGAGTTAGAGTCCATAGTCATCTAGTAGATTATGTAGTAATAGGTAAACCAGAAAATTGCCCTCAATCTTTCTTATATCCAAACTTTGTCCCTGAATGGACAGGGCAAATAAAAAGACCTTTAGACAGTCTTGAAGCAATGGATTTAAACGAAAGAAAGGTTTGTGGCAGACGAAGTATTTTAGAAATAAAGAAAAATATGCTAGTAAACTTAGGAATTGGAGTACCCGAAGCCGTTGCCGCTGTTGCTGGTGAGGAAGGAATTGCAAATGAGTTTACATTAACTATTGAATCTGGAGTAATGGGCGGTGTTCCTGCTTCTGGTCTTGGAATAGGTGCCACATATAATCCTGAAGCTATTCATGAACAAGGATTTATATTTGACTTATACGATGGTGGAGGAATAGATGTAGCTTGCTTAGGTGCAGCTGAAATTGATAAAAAAGGCAATGTAAATGTAAGTAAATTTGGCGGTAGAGTAGTAGGTCCAGGAGGGTTTGTGAATATATCTCAAAACACAAAAAAAGTTATCTTCTGTGGTACCTTTACTGCTAAAGGATTAGAAACCAATATTAAGGATGGCAAATTAGAAATATTACAAGAAGGTAAAAGCAAGAAATTTAAAAATCAGGTAGATCAGATTACCTTTAGTGCTGAGTATGCAAATGAATCCGGCCAAAATGTTTTATATGTTACAGAAAGAGCCGTATTCAAGCTAACTAACGAAGGACTTATGTTAATAGAAATTGCTCCAGGCATAGACTTAGAAAAAGACATCTTGGCTAATATGGAATTTAAGCCATTAATATCAGAAGATTTAAAAGAGATGGATGAAAGAATTTTTAAAGAGGAAATTATGAAAATTACTATTTAAAATTATTATTGAATTTAAGGAGGTTCTATAAATGAAATTTGATTTTACCAGTGAACATCTTATGATTAAACAGGCCATTAGGGAGTTTGTTGATAATGAAATAGCTCCTATAAGTGCAGATATTGATAAAACTCAAAAGTTTCCGCGAGAAGTTTTTGAGAAATTAGGCAAATTCGGTTTTTGCGCTATAGGTTTCCCTAGAGAATATGGTGGTGCTGAGGGAGATGAAATATCGAAAACTATAGTATTAGAAGAAATCGCTAAAAAAAGCGGCTCTATTTCTGCTATATTATCAGTTCATTATCTTCCTGTTAATTTAATATTAAAATTCGGTACAGAAGATCAAAAGAAAAAATATTTACCTAAAATGATATGGGGCCAATGGTTAGGAGCCTTTGCTTTAACTGAGCCTAACGCTGGATCCGATGCCTCTAATGTACAAACTACTGCTGTATTATATGAAAATGAATATATATTAAATGGAACAAAATGCTTTATTACAAACGGTGGAGAAGCAGATGTTTACGTAATTCTTGCTATGACAGATAAAAGCAAAGGAACTAAAGGAATGTCAGCTTTCCTAGTAGAAAAAGATACTCCTGGATTTACCATAGGAAAAATAGAAGATAAGATGGGTATTCGAGCTTCTTCTACTGCGGAATTAATCTTTGAAAATGTTAAAATACCTAAAGAAAACCTACTTGGAAGAGTTGGAGAAGGTTTTAAAATTGCAATGGTTGGACTAGATGGTGGAAGAATAGGAATCTCAGCTCAGTCTCTAGGCATTGCTGAAGGAGCTATGGAGGAAACAATAAAATATCTTAAAGAAAGAGCTCAGTTTGGTAAGCCATTAATTAAATTTCAAGGTTTGCAATGGTATTTAGCAGAAATGGAGGCAAAAATAGATGCCTCGAGGCTTCTTGTTTATAAGGTATCCTACTTAAAAGACGCTGGTAAACCTTTTACTAAAGAAGCTGCTGTGGCAAAATTATTTGCTTCAGAAACCGCTATGTTTGTAACCCATAAAGCGGTTCAACTTCACGGAGGATATGGTTTTATGACAGATTATCCATTAGAAAGAATGATGAGAGATGCTAAAATAACGGAAATATACGAAGGAACTTCAGAGGTAATGAAAATTGTTATTGCCAGTCAAATTATTAAATAAAAATTTGTTAAGGAGGATAAATCAATGAAGATTGTAGTTTGTATAAAGCAAGTTCCAGACACTAATGAGGTAAAAATCAACCATGAAACTGGAACCTTAATTAGAGATGGAGTGCCTAGTATAATAAATCCCGACGATAAATACGCTTTAGAAGAAGCTTTACGTATAAAAGATAATTTTGATAACGTACATGTTACTGTATTAACCATGGGACCACCTCAGGCTGAACTAGCTTTAAAAGAAGCTATTGCAATGGGTGCAGATGAAGCTATTTTATTAACTGATAGAGCCTTCGCTGGTTCTGACACTTGGGCAACTGCAACTATTTTAAGTGCAGCTATGAATAAAATATCAGACTATGACATAATATTTTGCGGTAGGCAGGCAATTGATGGAGATACAGCACAGGTTGGCCCAGAGATTGCTGAATTTTTAAACTTGCCTCAAATTACTTATGTAAATAAACTAGAAATTAATAAAGATAAAAATGAAGTTGTAGTTCATAGAGCTGTGGAAGATGGCTACTATACTATAAAATCTAAGATGCCAATTTTGTTAACAGCAATTAAAGGATTAAATGAGCCTAGATATATGTCTACTTGGGGTATATTTCAGAGCATTCCTAATACCCCTATAAAAAAATGGTCTTTAGATGATTTAGTTATAGACACTACACAAATTGGATTAAAGGGTTCTCCTACAAATGTCTTCAAAACCTTTGTACCTGTGCGCAAATTTCAGGGAGAGAGGATAACCGGCTCTACAAATAAAGAAATAGCAGATAATTTAATCTCAAAATTAAAAACCATTCAAATATTATAAGGAGGCAGATCATATGACAAAGGCAAAAGTAAATACTGGAATTGATATAAATGATTACAAAGGCATTTGGATTATTGCTGAACAAAGAGAAGGTAAGATTCACCCTGTTTCATTAGAGCTTTTAGGAATTGGCAGAGAATTAGCTGACAAGCTACATGTGGAGCTTACAGCAATACTATTAGGAGATAATTTAGATGTGGCTGCTAATGAACTAATTAAATATGGTGCCAATAGAGTTATATTAAACAATCATAAGTTACTTCACACTTATACTACTGATTTATATACTAACGTTATAGCTGATTTAATATTTGAAAGAAATCCTGAAGCAGTGTTGATTGGAGCTACCACTATAGGGAGAGATTTAGCACCAAGATTGGCTGCAAGGGTTGGAACTGGTCTTACTGCTGATTGTACAAAGTTAGATATAGATGAAACTGATGGAAAAATACTTCAAACTCGCCCCGCTTTCGGCGGAAATTTAATGGCAACAATAGTATGCAAAAACAATAGACCACAAATGTCTACCATAAGACCTGGTGTTATGAAAAAATTGCCTTATGATTCAAAAAGAAAAGGATGGGTAGAAACATTAACTCCTGACTTAAAAGAAGATGATATAAAAGCTAAAGTTATTGAAATAATTAAAGAAGCAAAAGAAAGGGTTAGCTTAACTGATGCAGAAATAATAATATCCGGTGGCAGAGGTCTTGGAAATAAAGAAGGCTTTCAATTAATAGAAAAATTAGCAACTAAACTAGGAGGAGTTGTGGGGTCCTCTAGAGCTGCTGTTGATAACGGATGGATACATCCCTCTCATCAAGTAGGCCAAACAGGTACTACAGTAAGACCTAAATTATATATTGCTTGTGGCATTTCTGGAGCCATCCAGCACTTGGCTGGCATGAGTGAATCAGAATGTATAGTTGCCATAAACAAAAATCCTGATGCACCAATATTTAAAATTGCTAATTATAGTATAGTTGGTGATGTATATGATGTTATACCTGAAATAATAAACTCTCTGGATAGTTAAAAAATCATTCTATTCTTCCAGCTTAAACTTATTTATATTTTACAGCATATGCTTAGTTGTATGCTCATCAGAAATTTAAAACTGATAAAATGATCTTGTAATATACAATTTTTTAAAATATAAAAAATTTGTAATATATTTATTATTTTCAATATATATTGTAGAATTAAATTATAAATATTTAACTTGGAGGGATAATTATGGCATATACTATAGAATTGATAAAAAAAGAGGATCAAAAAACAAGTTCCTGGTCTGGAGGAACGACAACTCAACTAGCAATATATCCTCCTTCCTCTAACTATGGAAATCTGGATTTCAAATGGAGATTAAGCTCTGCAAAAGTTGAGGTTGAAGAATCTACCTTTACAAATTTGCCAGGTATTTGGAGACATATAATGGTAATAGAAGGAGAATTAAAATTAAATCACGAAGGGCATCATAACATAAATCTTAAGCCATTTGAAAAAGATAGCTTTAGCGGAGATTGGACTACTAAAAGCTATGGTAAAGTTACAGACTTTAATTTAATGCTGAATAAAGGTTGCTCTGGAGACATACATCCTATAATATTAAATAAAAACCTCAGCTTTACAATTAATTCAGACTTATCTACTACTGAAGCATTGTATTGTATACAAGGATCTATGGAGATAATTATAAATAAAGATGACAAAATAACATTAAATATAGGAGACCTTCTGCTCATAAATAAAGAAAAAGAAGATATTGAAATAGAATTGAATAGTAAAAATGAAGATTCTATAGTAATCAGAGGATGCATAAATTACTAACAAATTACCGATAAGCTAACTAAAAAACTATTAAAAGGGATAATTCCTAAAAAGAAATTATCCCTTTTTAAATTAAACTATTTTAAACTGTCTAACTGTATTTATCAAATTATCTTTTCCTTTATTTAATGAAGACACTTCCTTTAATATGCTCTCTGTGGCTGCAGCAATTTCCTCAGTATTCTGTGCAATATTTGAAGTACTATTTGCCCCTTCGTCCGCCGCTGAAGCTACATTATTAATTACTTCTACAACACTTTTTACTGAAGATAGCAATTCTTCAGAGGTGGCACTAAAATCTTCTGATATTTGGTTATAATATGAAGCATCTTTGCTATATTCATCACATATTTTAGTGGTATTATTGTATACTTCATCCATATCCTTATCCATAAATTGAAGAACTTCTTGAGAGTTAATTTTAAGGTCTTCAACAGCATTCAATACAATTCCTGTTGTATCTTGTATTTCTTTTGCCCTCTTTTTTGATTCCTCTGCAAGCTCTCTTATTTCTTCTGCAACTACAGCAAATCCCCTTCCCGATTCTCCTGCTCTTGCCGCCTCTATGGCAGCATTTAATGCAAGCAAGTTTGTCTGAGATGTAATCTGTAAAATTGCATCCGTTAAAAGCTTTATTTGTTCAATAGATTTAGAGTCTCTTATAGACTTCTCCATTTTATTATTGATGTTTTCTTTTAATTCATGAGCTAGTTGCTGTGATTTAATTGCCTCTTCCTTTAATTTACTAGCTTTATCTAATATATTGATGGAACTTATAGCTCCTTCTTCAGCTTTTAACGCTATCTTCTCAATTGCTTTTTCAATTTCTTGAGATGTAGCGCTCATCTCCTCAGCAGAACCTCCTGTCTCTTCCATGCTAGCAGATAATTCTTCCGCAGCCGCTGATGTATTATGTACCTTATAGTTAAGTGTATCCATATTTAAGCTTATGTTTTCAACAGATCTTCCTGTGTACTCTGATTGCTCTAATACATTTTTTATAATTTCTTTTATAGAAATGCTCATTTTTTCTACAGCCTTAGTCACATCGCCTATTTCATCTTTTCTTCCTGTTAGTTTTTGTGAGACACTTTCACTAAAATCTCCTGTAGATAATTTATTTAAGTAAACAATGGTATCTCTTAATGGTTTTACCAATGAATCTGATATAATTTTTGTTAAAAACATTCCTATAATAAATATAACAATTAAAACTGTGGTAATAATCTTTACAGATGATTCATATTTATCTTGGCTAAAATCCTTGAATTCACTAGCTTCTCGTATATTATAATTTGATAAATCTATTAAAGCATTTTGATAAGTTTCAATTAATTCACTTATGGAATTAAACTTTTTTATAGCTTCTTCAGTTTTTCCTGCTAATGCTAATGATATAACCTCTTCCCTCTTTGTTCTGTATTCATTTAAGTCTTTTTCCATACTCTCTACTATTTTATTTTCTTCTTCACTATCCATTCCTACTTCTTTGAATCTTTCTATATCCTTATCAAATCTCTCTGTCCTTATTTTTAAATCATTCATTATCTTTTCTTGTTCAGAAGAATTTCCCGTTGATAGTATAAGCTTCATTATATCTCCTTCTATAGCTCTGGCTTGAGCTCTAGAATCATTTATAATCTCTACACTAATTAGGTTTTTTTCGTAAAGTTCTTCAAGGTAATTATTTGTGTTCTTATTGAAATATAGTCCTACTCCTCCCATGATGCATAAAAAAATAAGCATATTTATAGCTAGAAGTCGTAGTTTATTTCTAACTTTTAAATTGTTAATCATATAAATCCCCCTTCCTCGTTGTAAAATTGTCTTCTATAATACTTATACTTCATATTTCTATTAAGTATATATTTAATTAATTCTACAAATATTTTCATAATGAAACAAAAAAATGGTTTATTTTACTATTACTTAAAAATATATATTATTTAACATGAATTGTCAATGAGGATAGGATTAATATAAAAAATTTTAGAATAATCTATTGATTTTTTTTGATAACATGATATACTCATAAGATAATGCATACTAAACATATAGGTATTGTATATTTAAATTTTCATTGAACAATTTTTAAAAAGGAAAGGTGATTATATGAATTATATATTCTTTATAACCCTACTGTTATTTTTATATTTTTTAAAGAAGAAGAAAGTTAGCTTTGGCAATAGAGTTCTTATCGCCATGGTTCTAGGAACCATAGCAGGAGTAATCTTTAAAGGAAACGTACAGTCTATTGAGATTTTAGGAAAGGCATATGTGAATTTAATTAAAATGCTAGTTATACCTCTTGTTATATCTACTGTAATATCTAGTGTTACCTCTTTAGAAGATCCTAATAGGCTTAAAAAGGTAGGTACAAAAACCATATGCTGGTTATTAATTACCACAACAGCGGCATGTATAGTGGGAATAATAATATCTCTAATAATAAATCCAGCTGCTGGAATAAACTTTGTAAAAGATCCTAGTTTTGAAGCTAGAGAAATTCCTACCATAGCTAATGTAATTCTTGATATGGTTCCATCCAACCCTGTTTCAGAAATGGCTAATGGTAAAATAATACCAGTTATTATATTCTCACTACTGGTGGGAGTAGCTATAACTATTGAAGGAGCAAAAAATGCCTCTGTAGTAAAACCAGTAAAAGATTTCTTTAACGGTTTTTCACAGATTATGTTTAGAATCACAAAAATAGTTCTTAAGCTTACTCCTTATGGAGTTCTAGGACTTATGGCCTCTGTTTCTTCTAAATATGGATTAAGCACTATTTTATCCCTTGGCAAATTGGTCGTTGCAGTTTATTTAGCTTGTATTTTACAAGTAGTATTAGTTCATGGAGGACTTTTAGCCTTTGTAGCTAATGTAAATCCTATTAAATTCTTCAAAAAAATATATCCTGCTCAAGTTGTAGCTTTTACTACAAGAAGTAGTTATGGCACATTACCAGTGACCATAAAATGCTTAACTGATAGAGTGAAAATTTCTGATAAAATCGCAAGCTTTGTTGCTCCTATGGGTGCTACTATGGGTATGAATGGTTGTGGCGGAATATATCCAGTTATTGTAGCTATGTTTGTGGCAAAAATATTTGATATTCCAATGAATTTTTATAGCTATATAGTATTAGTTTTAGTAACTACAATTGCTTCCATTGGTACTGCTGGAGTGCCAGGAACAGCATCAATTATGGCTACAGTAGTTTTAGCAAGTATGGGACTTCCTATTGAAGGAATTGCAATGGTCATCGGTATAGACACAATTTTAGATATGGCTAGAACTGCAACTAATGTTACTGGTTCTTCTGTAGTAGCTTTGTTAGTTGCCACTTCAGAGAATGAGTTTAACAGAGAAGAGTTCAATTTTGATAAAGATGATAAATTAGAATTAAGTGTATAAAATTAATATAAATAAAAAGTATGTAATGCTAAGAGTGAGCATTGCATACTTTTTTATTGCTTATAAAAACATTATTTTATAATACTTTGTGTTATAATTTCGTTTTATAGTAAATTAAATTTATTTACCATTTATAAATTTAATTTACACCACTTGCTATAACCTTTGCTTGCCAACTATTTTTCCTATAAATTACAAACCCGTATAAACATACTATTAAATTACTAAAGCTCATAGAAAACCATATGCCTGAAGGTCCTATCGTAGTAAAATATTTAAACATTAATATCATAGGCAGTCTAACAAACCAAAGACGTCCAATCTCCATGGCCATGGAGTATTTAGTGTGACCTGAGCCTTGAAAAACCCCCTGAAGTACACTGAATATTCCCATAAGAGGCATTGAGAAAGAAATATATCGAAGGTAAGTAATACCTTGTGATATAACTTCTTGGCTGTCTCTAGATTGTATAAAGAAATTAACTATCTCTTTGTCTTTCCAAATTAAAAATACACATCCAACTATTGAAAATGAAACAGTAAGCTTTAGAGATTTTATAAAAGCTTCCTTTACTCTGTCTATTTGCTCACAGCCTAAGTTTTGGCCAACAATAGAAGTTAATGCTGCTCCAACTCCCATAGCTGGTTGCATTATAAGGGATGTAATCCTATTGACCATTCCAAAGGCAGCGATTGTTGCATTTCCATAAGATACTATAAAACTATTTAAAACTATAAATCCTAAAGCTGAACCAGATTGTCCAATTGAAGAGGGCAATGCCACATCTACTATGCTTTTTATTATTTCTTTATTAAACTTAAAATTTTTAAAATTTGGCTTAATTCTAGTAGAAGAATTCATCAGTACATATAGCCCAGCAATAGCAAGTATAGCTTTGGATATTAATGTGGCTATGGCAGCTCCTGCTATTCCCATGTTGAATGTAAATATAAAAATAGGATCTAGTACAACATTAATTACGGCACTTATAGCACTTAATATAGTTGGAGTTACTGTATTTCCTTGGGCATTCATAATTGAGTTAAAGTTGAAAAACAGAAAAGTAAATGGCATATCTAAGAAAGTAATTTTTAAATATATATTACTATACTCCCCTAATTCACCTGTTCCTCCCATCAATTTAATAACAAAAGGACTGACAATATACCCTATAATTGCAAAGCAAATAGAACATATTAAAGACATCACTATAAGCTGGCTTGCATATTTATTCGCTTCTTTATATTTTGATGCGCCGATTAATTGAGATAACAGCGATGTACCAGCAATCGAAAGCCCTATCCCTAGTGATATAAATAAAAAATTTACTGGCCATACAAAAGAAGTAGCCCCAAATTGAACAGAGCCTAATTTGCTAACCCAGACTCCATCTGCTAGATTATAAAGTGTTTGAATTAAATTGTTAATCATAATTGGCAAAGATAATGTAATAATTAATTTGTACATATCTCCATTAAGCATTAGATTCCTTCTTTTTTTAACTTCCATTGGCTCCACCCTGTCCTAATAAATTTTAATTTCATAGCATATTCCATTATATTACTAAATAATTAGCTCCTTTATATTCTATAATTTTATTGTAAAATTACATTTTCAATATTAAGCTTTATTTCAATTATAATTAACATATGTAAATGCCTGCTTCATGTATATGATCAAAAAGTTATATGGACTATAATGTAAAAGTTTATTGTTTTATATTATTTGTCCTTATAAGTTGTAAAGCATCCTTAGCTGTTATTTCAGATAGGATCTCTAGTTTATCGATATATTTTAATATTCCTTCACTTATTTGTATTCTTGTAGATGAATTTTTTATTTTTTCTATTAGCTCTTTTACCTTAGAAGTTTCGATTTTATAATCAAAAATTGATAACACCTTTAAACTAAATAAGCTTAAGAAAATCTCTTCTCCATTCTTCCACTCTTCATAGGTATTTACGTTTGCAAGAATAATCTTTACTGTATTATCTATTATATTGTTGATACTTTTCATATTTCCATCGTAAATGAAACTGATATTATCAACCTTTACAAAACATACTGCCAACTCTTTCATTATTGAATTTACTATCTCTTCCCCTTCTTCTTTCTCAAAAAATAAGTATATCTTTTTAAAGCTTTTATTGTTATAGAATACATTTTTAAAATATTTTATGAAATTCTCAAAATCCTCTGCATTATTTCCAAGTTCTATTTCAAAGAGTATTTTAAAAAATAAATTCCACTGAAAATCTTTATTTAATGAAGATAAAATTTTTCCACCTACTATTTCTGAAAATTGGTCATCAAATATCATTTCTCTTTCTAATCGTATTTCGTTGTGGAAACTAATTTGATCCTTATCTATATCGTTTAACCTGGAAAAGGTATTTATTAATGTATTATTGTACTCTTGTATATTTTCTGCATTGTTTGTTCTAAAAATATATTGCATTATTGCATCGCAGGAGTTTTTAAAATCAACTACAAAACCAATGCTCTCTCTCATCCTAGCTGAAAAAATATCATAAATTATTTTTGATAATACACCTTCTAGATTCTTTTTTCTAGTTTCTGAATCTGTGGAGCTAATTTTATTAAATTGATCGTAGATGATGAGAAGTTGATTATCAATCATGGATAAATTTTTCTTAACAGACCACATCATCTCCTTTAAAAATTTATCTCGTAATATATAGTTGTTGTTTTTGTATATTACTTTATGTTCAATTTCCCCCCAAAATATATTTACAAGGGATTTTATTTGCAACTCAAAATTTATACACTTATCTCTTAACAAAAAAACTCCATCGATTCTATAAATCTCAAAACCGTTTCGTTGTTCTTGAGGTTGTTTGCCATTTAAATCTAACTTTATATTCTTATTTTTATCATTGTAAAAATATCCATCTTCAGATTTTATATTAAAATGTTTCTTTAAAACTTTATATATATTATTTTCATCTTCCACAAATCTACATTCAATTCTAACTCCAATCAAATCTGAAAGATTTAACAATAATTCTTCTGCTGAAGAGTATTTTTTGTAATATTCGTTTCTTATAATTTTTTCTCTTAAACTTGAAGAGGATTTTACCCTTGTGCTTATATTTAAAAAGCCTTCATTATTCTCTGATAATATTTTTTCAAAATACAGCTCAATTTTCTTAGATCCAATTTCTAATTCATCATATAACTCATTAAAATTTCTTATAACTTCATTTATATAATTAAACATTTCTAATTCCATGAAAACACTCCTTAAAACTTATATACCTTGATTATACTATAAAATGCTAATTTTAGCCTTTTTTTATTTATATCATTTTTAAATTTTATTTACTATAAATATGTTTAATAATGAAATTTAAAAAGAATAAATATGAATAGTAAGATGTCTTCAAGAGTTTTCATATGACTTACAATAAAAGATTGCAGCTAAATTGTATAAAAACCAACTTAGCTGCAATTTCTATTTAAAAACTAAAATTTTTTTTACTAATTTACATGAAAACCCTTATGGGTACAATTATAGGCTTTAGATTTCCATAATTATTGGAAGAATAATAGGTCTTCTTCTAGTCTTACTATATAAAAAAGCACTTAAAGTATCTTTGATATTAGATTTTATAACAAACCATTCAGTGATTTTATTTTCCATACAGTTATCCAACTCTTGCATTACTACTTTCTTTGCTTCATTTATCAACGCTTCCGATTCTTTTACATAAATAAAACCTCTAGTAATTATGTCCGGTCCTGCAATAATAGAGAAAGACTCCTTTTCTATAGTTACTACTACCGTTAAAATTCCATCCTGTGCTAAATACCTTCTATCCCTTAATACTATATTACCTACATCTCCTACTCCTAAGCCATCTACCATGATAGCACCTGAACGTACTTTACCTGAAGCTCTTGCGCTTTTTCTACTTAGTTCTAGTATTTGTCCAGTTTCTAATATAAAAATATTAGAAGGATTCATTCCTAATTTTTCAGCTATAATAGCGTGCTGTCTTAGATGTCTGTACTCTCCGTGAACTGGCATAAAAAACTTAGGTTTAACCAAAGTATGTATTAATTTCAATTCTTCCTGGCAAGCATGACCGGATGCATGAATCTCCTCTAAAGTATGGTATACTACATCAGCACCTTTTTTAAATAAATCATCTATTAATCTAGATACAAATTTCTCATTTCCTGGAATTGGAGATGCAGAAATAATTACTAAATCACCATGCTTAATTCCTATCTTCTTATGGGTTCCAGAAGAAATCCTAGCTAGTGCTGACATTGGTTCTCCCTGACTTCCTGTTGTTATTATTGTTATTTTTTCATCAGGATACTTATCAATCTCATCTACACTAATTATTTGATCCTTTGGCAAATCCATATATCCCAGTTCCATAGCAACGCTAGATATATTCTCCATACTCCTTCCACTAAAGGCAACTTTTCTTCCAAATATTAAAGAGGAATTAATAATTTGTTGTATTCTATGAATATTAGAAGCAAAAGAAGCAACTATAACTCTACCTTTTGCCTTGCTAAAAACATTATTCAAGTTTTCTCCAATAATTTTCTCAGAAATAGTATACCCTTTGCGTTCTGCATTAGTACTGTCTGCCATAAGAAGAAGCACTCTTTCTTTACCCAGTTTAGCAAAACGTTCAAGGTCTATAACATTACCGTCAATAGGAGTATAATCTATTTTAAAATCTCCAGTATGAACTATAATTCCTTGAGGTGTATATATGGCAAGAGCACATGAGTCTGCTATACTATGACTAGTTCTTATAAACTCAACCTTGAAGTTTTTAGTATTAATTTTTTCTCCATGTTTAACTACGAAAAGAGTACAATCAGAAAGTATATTATGCTCTTTTAATTTGTTTTCTAGTAATCCTAAAGTTAATTTTGTCCCATATACTGGTACATTCAATTGTTTTAATACATATGGTAATGCGCCAATATGATCTTCATGTCCATGAGTTAATACAAATCCCTTTACCTTCTCACTATTATCTATTAAATATGATATATCAGGTATTACTAAATCAACACCATACATCTCCATTTCAGGGAAAGCTATACCACAGTCGATTACAATTATTTCATCATCGTATTCTATAGCTGTAATATTCTTTCCTACTTCCCCTAATCCACCTAGTGGTATAATTTTCACCTTATTCAAATTTTTATTCGAATTTTTATTTAAACTTTTATTTGAGTTCTTATTTATCATTTTATTCCCTTTCTCTTTTTAAATTTTTATCAATATAATTTTATTAATAATCAAAAATTTTTATATCATAGCTGACTAATCCTAATACCCCATCCCCTTTTAGGTAAAAAATTATGAAACTAAAAATCACTTGATATTTTTTAACTACGTTTCAATGTTTCTATAAATTCGGTAAGATCGCTTTTCTTTACTCTCCAATGTCGTCCAATTTTGAAAGCAGGCATTTTTCCTTCTTGAACTAATTTATAAGTAGTAACTTCACTAATCTTTAAATACTCTGCTACTTCAGTAATTGTCATAATTTCATCTGTCTTGTGACTTTCATCTATCATTTTTTTCTCCTTTTCTAAAATTAACCCCTTTATTAATAAGCTACTTATTAAATATATATAACATATTATAATCTATTAGCTTACATTATGCACTACATCACTCAATTATATTCAATTTTATTTAATATAATTATTTTATAAATAATTATAATTGATTATATTATACTACGTTGTATTTAAAATAGGTATTCTTATAGCTACATCAATGATATTAAATATAAGTTATCCTTATAAACATTTTACTATTATCCTGCTTCTTATAGTAAAAAGGAATATATATTTTATAAAGAAGTAATCAATAAAAGAATATTATGTTATCTCATGGTTAATAATGGTAATAATTATAACTTATCGAAAGGAGCCACGTTATGAAAAAGTTAGTTGCAAAAAATAATTTAGAGGATGAAGTAAAGACTCTAATAAAAGCTGGTAAGGAACTCTTTGAAAATAATAAAGTTCAAGAAGCCTTTCAAAATTTTAATGAAGCAATAAAACTTGATAACAATTATGCAGATACGTATCTTATAAAAGGTGAGGCTCATATAGCTATGTACGAAATAGAAGAGGCTGAAGAGTGTATAAAAACCTATCTTAGATTAAATCCTCAAAGTAAGAGAGCATATTTAAATTTAATAAAAATATATGATATGGCTGCATGTTTCGATAAATGTATTTATTATTGTGATAAACTCATTAAATTAGAGGATGAAAATGCTGAATTATATTTTAAAAAAGCTGAATTTTTAACCATGCTTGGAGATATTGAAAATGCTTTAAATTGCTGTAATCTTTCAATTCAATTAAATCAAACTTCCTATGAAGCCATTTGCCTCAAAGGAAATTTACTTTATTCTCTAGGTAAAGATAAAGAATCCCTTAAAGCTTACTCCAAAGCTATAGAATTAAACAATACTAAAAGTGATGCCTATTTAGAAAAAGCATTAATATACAGGGACTTAGGCAATTATACTAAAGCATTAAATTTAGCTAAAAAAGCTTATGACTTATCTCCAGATGATGAATGTTGTAAATCTCAATATGAAATAATGAAGATAATGTATTCTCCATTTAAATTTGCTTAATACTTCCATTAAATTTTCTTATATGGATTTCTAGTAATATATTTTACTAAGAAATTTAATACTGATAAAATACTATTAAAATATAATTAACCATATCAATTATTGATATGGTGTTTTATTTTTATTTAATATTTAATGAATCACTACTGAGCTTAAATCCTCATCTGAGCTAAATCCCCATATAGGATTTATGCTTTATAAGGTTCTTTTGCTAATTCTTGAAGCCTTTTAAAATCTAAAATTATTATTGATTTTTCCTCTTTTCTAATAATATTTTTGTCACTAAGTTTTTTTATTGTTCTTAACAAGTGTCTATAACTAGTTCCTAATAAATCAGCTACTTCTTTTAATTTATCTATATAAATTGATTTTCCATAGTTATCTTCCCTTTCTGAACATATGGCTAAAATATAACTAGCCAATCTGTTTTCCAAAGGATACAGTATGTTAACAGAACTAAAAATTGTGTAATTAAGAAATTTTTCACTCAACTTCTTGCCTAAAAATCTTATAAAATTGATATCATTATAGGTTTTATCCTTAATTATACTTAATGGAATTGCAATACAAATAGTTTCAGTAATAGCTTGAATATTACATTTTGTAATATTGTCTTCAAAAAATTCCGCATCTCCTATTATATTTAATGGTTCATAAAAATGAAATAACAATACCCTTCCATTTTCAACAATAGTATATACTTTAATTTTTCCCTCTACTAGAAAGTAAAAATATTCAATTCTCTCTCCTTTTCTTAAAATATTTTCTCCTGTATCAAAGGATACCAATTGCATATGTTCCTTTATATCTATTTGAAAAAGATTATCCATTTCATATTTTTTTATATAATGTTCTAGCTGGTTTTTATCATCTAATATTTTCATCGGTTAATCCTCCATCTTTGTTATATAAAAGTATCAGCACAAATATAAGATATATAATATTATCCCATGATATCTTTATGATATCACTATTTTGCAGCTAATATAAATATATTCTTACCTCAAGATGGAATATTGGACTGCCCTTTTACATCATATTTAAATTATTCTTTCTAGTTTATAGATAACAGGATGAAGTCCATCATTACATGACTGTATTGATAGCCCTTCTTGTTTTACATAAGGGCTATTTTTCCCAGATGCTAAAAGTAAAACCTTGTCTTTTATAACTTTCCAAGCACCTAAACAAAAATTGCTAGGTATATTACAATTTTTAGATATATATTCATCCCCTTCTTTATTACGTTTGCAAATTAAAGGAAAATCATCTGCTGCATACTCTCTATGAATATCTGAAACCTCTAATCTTTTCAATACTGTAATTTTCACATCATAATAGCTTTCTTTTACCATAACATTACCTCTCCAAAATTATAATACATATATTTTTTAATATCCTAAATTTTCATCTATAATAATGACTTTTATTCTATCCTTTAAAAAATCGAATTGTCTTTTAATAACAACATAAGTGTTACATATTCTATCCTGTGATTGACAATCTACGCAATATCCAAGCTTAACACATGGAGTATCTTTATTCAGGCGTTTAGCATCTATAGGGGCTGCTATATTCTTAATTCTATTCTCAGCTTCTTTTAAATCCTTAACTATCTTGTTTTTTCCTGCAACAATTATTACTTGCTTTGGTCCAAAAATCATCGGAGCCACTCTAGCCCCATATCCATCCACATTATATAGTTCTCCTTTTTCTGTTATTGCATTGACACTGCATAAGAAAGTATCTGCACTAAAACATTGTGTGTATAATTTATTTTTATCCTCCATACTTAATCCTTCTTCATATTTATCTAGAAAAACATAATCACCGTTTCTTAATAAGTTAATAATTCCTGTCTCAAACAGCGTCATAGAATCTCCAACTCCTACAAGAGAACTGTGTGGAATTAATTCTTTTATTTTTTCTATCAATTCTTCCTTAGTTTTTATATAGAAGCCTTTCATATTATTCTTCTCTAAACTTTTTAAAAGTTCACTAACTTTTAAATCTTGATGCCATTGTACATTTTTATCCATTTTCTTTTTCTCCTTTTCATCAAGTGATTCTTAGCTTCAGCTGGAGTTTGCTTAAAAGGAATACTTACTCCAACTGAAGCTTAGAAG
>JBFNFA010000022.1:0-38905 GCA_040797845.1 Clostridiaceae bacterium | reverse complement strand
GTTTAGGTTAATTTTTATTATTTTCACTGTCTACTTGACAGGGTGCAGTTCAGACTGAAAGGAGTTTGTCAGCATTAGGGAGTTTTCTAAAATAAATTTTAGAAGTTCTTATTGCAGTGAAGGCTACAGAAACATTGCATAGCATTTTAGATTTATTGTAACTTAATCAAGCTTATAAACTTCAAGAGTTTTGGCGTAGTTTTTTTATTGATTGCTTTAAAAGAAATAGGTTATAATGTATAATTGAAAAACAGGTATATGTTTTAAAAGGAGGTGGACTTTATTGAGGATATAAAATTATTCTCAATAAGGATTATATATGAATAATGAAAAAGATTGGTTAGAGGTAACGATAATTACTAGTAGCGAAGCGGTAGAAGCGGTTTCAGCTATACTTTATAATACTGGAGTAAAGGGAGTTTCTATTGAAGATCCAGAAGACATCGAATTTAAAAAGAAGAACCCAGGCGATTGGGACTATTTTGATGAGGAACTTTTACAAGTTAAAGAAGGGGCAATTATAAAGGGATACTTTAAAGAAGATGAAAATTTTGAAGAATATTTTAAATACATAAAAGAAAGTATAAATAATTTAGATGAGCATGGAATAGATAAAGGTAAAGGCGAGGTATTTGCAACTAAGGTTAATGAAGAAGATTGGGAAAATAATTGGAAAAAGTACTATAAGCCAACTAAAATCGGGGAAAGAATTATAGTAAGACCAATATGGGAAGACTATGAAAGTGAAGAAGGGGAAATAGTAATAGATTTAGATCCAGGCATGGCTTTCGGAACGGGAACTCATGAAACCACTAGAATGTGTATTAAGGCTTTAGAGAAGTATGTTAACCCTGATTCTACTGTGTTTGATATAGGCACTGGCTCTGGAATACTAGCTATAGGTGCGGCAAAATTAGGAGCGAAAAAGGTTATTGGAGTAGATTTAGATCCTGTAGCCGTTACATCAGCAAAAGAAAATGTAGGTTTTAATAAACTAGATAATATAGAAATACGCTATGGAAACCTTATGGATGTAGTTAAGGGTAAGGCTGATATTGTAGTTGCTAACATAATAGCTGATATAATAATATTACTTGCTGATGACGTTAAAACCTTCATGGAAAAGGGAGCATGCTTTATATCTTCTGGCATAATAAAAGAAAGAAAAGATGACGTAGTAAAAAAACTAGAGGAATGTGGACTAGAAATAGTAGAAGTAAACACTGATGGAGAATGGGTTTGTATAGTATCAAAACTAAATTAAGGAGTGTAAAGAGTGCATAAATTTTTTGTCCCACAAAATTTTATTAGAGATAATGAAGCTATAATAGAGGGAGAAGATGTAAAACATATATATAAGGTTTTAAGATTGGCTCCAGGAGAAGAGGTTACTATAAACAATTGTAATGGGGAAGAATTTTTAGGAGTTATAAAGGATGTAAATAAAAAAGAAGTAACAGTAGAAATAAAAGAAAAACTCCTAATAAATAACGAGAGTGAAATAGAGATATATCTATTTCAAGGGTTACCTAAGTCTTCTAAAATGGACTTAATTGTTCAAAAGAATTGTGAGCTGGGAGTAAGAGAAATTACGCCAATAATCACAGAAAGAGTTATAGTTAAAAATGAGATTGGTGAATATAAGAAGCTAGACAGATGGGTTAGAATCGCTTTAGAAGCAAGCAAGCAATCTAAAAGGACTCTAATACCTAAAATTAATCCACCAATAGAGTTTAAGGAACTTTTTGAAGAGCTAAAGAAAATGGACTTAGTAATAGTACCTTATGAAAATGAAGAGGGATTTGGAATAAAAAACGTGGTAAATACATTGAGAGATAAGTCTATAGAAAAAGTAGGAATTATAATAGGGCCTGAAGGTGGTTTTGAAGAAAAAGAAATATGTGATTTAAAGAGTATAGGAGCGCACATAGTAACTCTAGGTCCAAGAATATTAAGAACAGAAACAGCAGGTTTTGTGTGTACATCTCTTATAATGTATGAATTAGGAGATTTAGGAGGAAAAATATAATGAAAGTTGCTTTTACTACTCTTGGTTGTAGAGTTAACCAGTATGAAACAGAAGCCATGGCAGAGAAGTTTATAAAGGCAGGGTATGAAGTAGTAGATTTTGAAGAGTATTCAGATGTATATGTTATAAATACATGTACAGTTACTAATATGGGAGATAAAAAATCTAGACAGATGATAGGAAGAGCTAGAAGAAATAATGAAACAGGAGTAATTGCAGTAGTTGGATGCTATTCACAGATAGCGCCAGAAGCAGTATCTCAAATTTCAGGAGTAGATGTAGTAGTTGGAACTAGAAACAAGGGTGATGTTGTACATTTAGTTCAAAAGTTTATGAATGAAAATAAGCAGATCGTTCAAGTTGGAGATGTACTTAAAAACAATGTTTTTGAAGAGCTAAATATCGAACAATATAGAGATAGAACTAGAGCGTTTTTAAAGATACAGGACGGATGCAATAGCTTTTGCTCATATTGTGCTATTCCTTATGCGAGGGGCGCTGTTTGCTCAAAATCACCTGATAAAATAATTGAAGAAGTTAAAAACTTAGCTTCCCATGGATTTAAAGAAATAATACTTTCGGGTATACAAATTTCCTCCTATGGCGCTGATCTTGATGGAGATTGGGACTTGTTAAAAATATTAGAGGAAATAGATGATATAGATGGAATAGAAAGAATTAGAATAGGGTCAATAAGCCCTAGGTTCTTTACAGAAGATAGAATGAGTAGAATATGGAAACTAAAAAAATTATGTCCTCATTTTCACCTATCCCTTCAAAGTGGATGCAATATCACATTGAAGAGAATGAATAGGCATTATACAACGGAAGAATACAGATGGGTTGTAGAGGAGTTAAGAAAAAATATAAAAGATGTTTCAATTACCACAGATATAATTGTAGGTTTTCCAGGAGAAACAGAAGAAGAATTTGAATGTACTTATGAATTTTTGAAGGATATAAAGCTTTCTAAAATGCATATATTTAAGTATAGCCCAAGAGAGGGAACAAAGGCTTCTGTTATGAAAAATCAAATAGATGGAAACATTAAAGAAGAAAGAAGTAATAGGCTTATAGAATTAAATAAAGAAAATGAAAAAACTTTTATGGAAAAGTTTATCCACAGAAACTTTGAAGTTTTATATGAGGAAAAATCTAAAAGAAATAATAATTTCCATGAAGGATATACTCCAAATTATATAAAGGTAATTTGTGAAGGGGATAAAATAAAAGAAGGATGTATTTTCAACACTGAAATAGTAGAAGTAAAAGAAGAACATTGTGTTGGAAAGCTGATATAATATATAGTAAGGGAAATAATATTATATTGAATATATTATTTAATTGGCTTGGGGAGGTGAAATTATGGATAATTGTATATTTTGCAAAATAATAAAAGGAGAAATACCTTGTAAAAAAGTATATGAAGATGAGCTTATTTTAGCCTTTGAAGATATAAATCCAGAAGCACCAGTTCACGTACTTATAATTCCTAAAAAACATATAGACAGTTTAGATAGTTTAAAGGAAGAAAATAAAGATATACTCTCACATATTTTTATTAAAGCAAGGGATTTAGCAAGAGAATTGGGAATAGCAGAAGATGGATACAGAGTTGTAAATAATTGTGGTGTAAATGGAGGGCAAACAGTTTTACATATGCACTTTCATATATTAGGTGGAAGAAATCTTCAATGGCCACCAGGGTAAAATATAAAAAGTAAAACAATTAATGAAATTGTTGACAGGTAATACTTTTCTATTATATAATAAGCTATGTGCTATGTCACCCATATTGCCTGTTTAATTTATGAAGTAAATTGAGCTAGCGGAGGGAGGGAGAACAAATGTCAGAAATCAGAGTTGGAGAAAACGAATCACTAGAAAACGCATTAAGAAGATTTAAGAAAAAATGTGCTAGAGCTGGTGTTCTTTCAGAAGTAAGAAAAAGAGAACACTATGAAAAACCAAGTGTTAAGAGAAAGAAAAAATCAGAAGCAGCAAGAAAGAGAAAGTTCAAATAAATTTTGAAAGAAGGTACAGAATATGGCCCTTAAAGAAAGATTGCAAGAAGACTGGAAGCAAGCTTTAAAGGCAAAAGAAAAGTTTAAAGCTAATACTATTAGTACAGCCAAAGCAGCTATATTATTAGTAGAAAAAACTGATGGAAGAAAACTTGATGACGAAGAGATCATTGAAGTTTTGGCTAAGGAAGTAAAGCAAAGACGTGAAGCTATCCTTGAGTTTAAAAAAGGAAACAGACAAGATTTGGTAGAAGAATCAGAAGAAGAAATAAAAATCTTGTTAAGTTACCTTCCTCAGCAATTAACAGAGGATGAAATAGTTGAGATTGTCCGTCAGGCAATAGAGGAATCAGGGGCAAGTAGCATGAAAGATATGGGAAAAGTAATGGCTGTAATCGTACCAAAAACAAAAGGTAGAGCAGATGGTAAGCTTGTTAGCGAAATAGTTAAGAAAAGTTTAAATAAATAAAAAAAGGACTGATATGGTCCTTTTTTATTTATTTAAACTTTTTTTATTTTAGAATGAAGAATAGCTCTAGGATTTTCTCAATGCTTTTGTCATTTTATTAAAAGGAAATTCATAAATTAGTATGAAAGTACTTTTAAAAGGTGGAAGAATGGAAAATAAGATTAATACAGTGAAAAGCAATGTGATTGACAAGCTAGATTTACCAAGGGACGTAGTATTAGATTTACCGAAGATAATTGTTACAGGAAATAATGAAATTACAATTGAAAATCACAAAGGCATAATTATTTTTGATGAAAGACAAGTTAAAATAAATACCAGGGTAGGATTAGTTAATATATATGGAGAAGAGTTGGAAATACTTTTTTTAGGAGGAAGCACCATAAGCTTAAGAGGCAAATTTAAGTCTGTGGTGTATGAAGAAGTTGAGTAAGGTAAATTTAAATAAGTATGGGGGAAGTATTATTACCCTGGAAATACAGTCTCTCATGCCAGAAAAGTTTTTAAATCTTCTTTGGAGCAATGCTATAGAAGTTAAAAATATAAGAAAAAAGGATATGAGTACATTTACTCTAGAAATTAGTTTAAAGGATTATAGAAAGATAGAGGGAATATCTAAAAAAACTGAAAGCAAAATTAAAGTAATTGGAAGAAAAGGAATGGCATTTTTTATATTTAGGATAAGGAAAAGAAAGGCTCTAATTGCAGGAGTATTCATTTTTGCTGCTATAATATATATTCTTTCTACATATATCTGGAGAATTGACATAGAAACAGATAACACTCTATCACCCTATGAAATAAGAAGAGAATTGATATCCTATGGAGTGAAAGAAGGGATTAGAAAAAAAGAGTTAGATGTATTATCTGTGGAAGATAAATTAATTAAAAACAATGAGAATGTTATGTGGGTAAGGGTCAGAATAGAGGGATCTATATTAAAAGTTAAAGCTTCAGAAAGACAAAGCCCACCTAAATTTGTTCAGGATGATGAACCCTGTAATTTAGTAGCTAAGAAAGATGGGGAAGTAGTAAGAGTATTTACAACGGCAGGCACAGCAGTTGTTAAAAAAGGTGATATTGTTAAAAAAGGAGAATTACTTGTTAAAGGAGAGCAGGGAAAAGAAGGCAGTGTCTATGAAGTTCATGCAAAGGGCGAGGTAGTTGCAAGAACTTTTTATGAAGAAACAAGAAAAGTGAAGAGTAGCGAAGTTCGAAGAGAAAGAACGGGAAAGAAAAGTGAGAATATTTATATTGAAATTGGAAAAAAGAAGTTGTTTTTAAAAAAATCTATGAATAATTTTGACAAGTATGATAAAATAGAACATAACAAAGGACCATTGGTGTTTCAAAGCTTTTTTGAAGTCAATGAAAAAACTCATGAATTGGATAAAAAAACTCTTATTGAAGAAACCGCTGAAGAATTATTTAATGATATTAAAATTAAATTTGACAAGAGCATTTCTATAGTGGATAAAATAATAGACCATACTGTAGAGGATGGAGATATCGTCGTAAGAGTATTAGTGGTTGCTGAGGAAAATATAGCACTTCCAGAAAAAATTGAAATTGAGTAAAACAGGTTATTGTGATAAAAAGGAAGGTTTGTTATTATGAACAATACTTTAGATAAAAACTCTAAAAGTGAGAATAATAAAAAAAATAATACCAAAAGAATAGTTTTATTTATCTGTACATTTATTTTTCTATTTTCAGTACTTATAACTTCATTAGTAACTCAAAAATATAGTTTAAAAGAAGGAGATATCGCTAAGGTTGATATAAAAGCTCCTAGAGAAATTGTTGATGATGCAGCGACTAAAGCTAAGATACAACAAGCTGTTCAAGCGGTACCATTACAATATAATAAAAATCCAGAAGTTAAAATAAATGTTATTGAAAATATAAACTATCTATTCTTAAAAATAAAGGAATTAAAGAGTTCCACTTTAGATGATAATGAAAGAATTCAACAACTGAAGGTATATCCTAAATTTAATTTAATGGATGAAGATTATTCTTTATTAATGAGTTTAAGTGAAGAAGAAAGGGATATATTAAATACTACATTGGTTAATATAATGTCTCAGTTATATGATACTATGAATATAGCTGATAGTGGTGAAAGCAAGAATGAAGATATAAAAAAAGCTCAAGAGTTTATACTTTCAAGAGTAAATGCATCAAAGCTCCCTAAAAAAGTATTAAAGGATTTAGCAGTAAGTATAGGATATTCTCAAATAAAGCCAAATTTTTTCTATGATAAAGAAAAAACTGAGGAGCTACAAAATGAAGCAAAGAAAAAAGCTCCTATAGTAATAAAAAAAGACCAGACCATAGTAAAAGAAGGAGAGCCTGTAACTAATGTTCAATTAGAACTGTTAGAAAAGTTGGGACTTTTGAATGCAAGAGAAAACTTTCAATGGTATATATATTTAGCTTTAGGAGGGCTGATTTTAGCTACACTAGGATTACAGTGGTATTATATAAGTAAGTATGCCAAAAACATATATAAAGATTTAAGCAAGATGATATTAATTAGCATATTGATATGTATATCTGTATTATTGGCAAGAGTGCTAAGTGTAGTTCCCTTTTTAATACCATTGGCTTGTGTACCTATGTTATTTTCATTGCTAATTGATAGTAAGTTATCATTGATGATAAATGGGCTAAACTGTGTGTTAATTAGTTGTGCTGTACAGTTTAATGTAGAGATTACTATTTTAGCAATAGTAAATGCTATAGCCGGTTCTATTATTCTAAGAAGAATGCAACAAAGAAATGATATTATATACTCTGCTATTATTTTAGGAGTTATTAATGTAACCTTTGCATTCTCTACAGGGTTTTTATTAAGTAATAATACTGTAGATGTGGTAAAAAAAGCTTCTTATGCCGCTATAGGAACATTTATAGCAGGAGTACTTACAACGGGTTTTTTACCTTTCTTTGAGAGTATTTTTGATATTGTAACCACAATAAAATTATTAGAGCTGTCTAACCCTAATACGCCGCTATTAAAAAGACTTCTCATGGAAGCGCCGGGAACCTATCACCATAGTGTACTAGTAGGAAATCTAGCGGAGTTAGCTGCAGAGGAAGTAGGGGGAAATCCGGTTTTAGCAAGGGTAGCTTCTTATTATCATGATGTAGGTAAAATAAAAAGACCTTATTTCTTTAAAGAAAATCAATTGGGCGGAGATAATCCTCATGATAAAATAAATCCTAATTTAAGTTCATTGATAATAACCTCTCATATAAAAGATGGAGTGGAATTAGCAGAAGAATATAAGATACCTAAAGTAATAAAAGATGTAATTGAGCAGCACCATGGTACGACTTTAGTTAAATATTTTTATATAACTATGAAAAATTCTAGTGAAAATCCTGAAGAAATTAAAGAAGATAATTTTAGATATCCAGGACCAAAGCCAGAAACTAAGGAAGCTGCAATTATAATGCTTGCGGATAGTGTTGAAGCAGCAGTAAGATCCATTAATGATGCTACCAAAGGTAAGATTGAGGAAATGGTTAATAAAATAATAAAGGATAAATTAAACGAGGGGCAATTAGATAATTGTGAATTGACACTGAAGGATATCGATAAAATAAGAGAATCATTTATAAAAGTATTTATGGGTATATATCACCAAAGGATAGAATATCCTACTGACAAATGGCATACCAAAGGGTGAGGAAAGGATAAAAGACAATGATTTACATTGATGATAGGCAAAATAAGATAAAAGTAAAAGAGGATTTAGAAAAACTAATAGAAGAGTTGGTGGATTATTCCCTAAGAGAAGAAGGGGTATCTATTGATTATGAGGTTAGTATCTTATTTGTAGATAATGAAAGTATAAGAGAAATAAATAGAGAAGAAAGAGGAATAGATAGGGAAACGGATGTGCTATCTTTTCCTATGCTTCATTATCCTCAGGGAAAAGTTTTTAAAGAAGCCTATTTAAATTATAAGTTTAAACCTGAGGATTTATATGAAGATAAGCTAATTTTAGGTGATATAGTTTTATCCCTAGAAAAGGCTGAAGAACAGAGAATTGAATTTAATCATTCCTTTGAAAGAGAAGTGTGTTACTTAATAATACATTCAATACTACATTTATTAGGTTATGATCACATGGAAGAGGAAGAAAAAACTCTTATGAGAAAAAGAGAGGAAGAAATATTAGATAAATTTAATATAGTTAGAGGGTAAATAAACCTTTAAAGCAGGTGTTACTATGAATATGAAAATGCGAAAAACCTTTGACAGCTTTAATTACGCAATAGAAGGATTATTGCATGCTGTAAGAACTCAAAGGAATATGAGGATACATTTACTTGTAACCCTTTTAGTGCTTACGGCTTGTTTTTTTTATGATGTGAGTAAAGTTGAATTATTGATTTTGTGTATAACTATTACAATGGTCATCACCACAGAGCTTATAAATACGGCTATAGAGTTTGCTATTGATACAACTACAAATTATTATCATCCTTTGGCTAAAATAGCAAAGAATGTGTCTGCCGCTGCGGTGCTAGTTGCAGCTATAAATGCTGTTGTTGTAGGATATATAATATTTTGGAACAAACTTGAATATATAAACTTTATAGTAATCAATAAAATAAAGAATTCCAACCCATATATGATATTCATAATACTATTTATTGTGTGTATTATAACTTTAGGTGTTAAAGCTATATATGGAGAAGGTACTCCATTAAGAGGAGGCATGCCTAGCGGCCATAGCACAATAGCTTTTGCTATAGCTACCACAATTGCCCTACTTACTGAAGATACTGTCCCTATTATTTTAAGTTATCTTTTAGCTACTATTGTGGCTCAAAGTAGGGTGGATTCTAAAATACACTCAATAATAGAGGTTATAGCAGGAGCCGCCTTTGGGACTTTACTTACTATATTATTATTTAAAGTTTTGGGTAAAATATAATATATTGAAATGAATAAAAATAATGCTATAATCTATTTACAAGAGTAAAATTTGGTAGGGCTATATACTTAATTTAAGGAGGAATCGAAAATGGAAAATATAGATTTTAAGTTATTGATACAAGAAGCTTTAAAGGGGAGAGAAAAAGCTTATGTTCCATATTCTAAATTTAAAGTTGGGGCTGCGATATTGACAGGTAGTGGTAAAATATATAATGGATGCAATATAGAAAATGCTTCCTATGGTGCAACTAATTGTGCAGAAAGGACTACAATTTTTAAAGCTGTATCTGAAGGAGAAAAAGAAATAAAAGCTATAGCAGTGGTTGGAAGTCATGAAGAATATACCTTCCCATGTGGAATATGTAGGCAGGTAATAAGCGAATTTGCAAAGGAAGATACTCCTGTTATAATAGCAAAAAATGAAGATGAATTTCTAGTAAACAGACTTGATGAAATACTACCAGGAGCTTTTACAAAAAAAGATTTAATTAAATAAGGAGGAAATATGTATAAGTCAGGATTCGTAACTATAGTAGGAAGACCAAATGTAGGAAAATCAACACTTTTAAACAGAATAATGAATGAAAAATTATCAATAGTATCAAATAAACCTCAGACTACTAGAAACAACATACAGACAATATTAACAGGAGAGAATTATCAAATTGTATTTGTTGATACTCCAGGTATGCATAAGCCAAGGCATAAGCTTGGAGAATATATGGTAAAGATAGCAGAAAATTCACTAAAGGAAGTTGACATAGTGCTTTTCTTAACTACTCCTGAAATGGAAGCTGGAAAGGGAGATTTGTATATTGTTGAAGAGCTTAAAAAGACCAAAACTCCAGTTTTCTTAGTGGTAAATAAAGTAGATGAAAATCCCCCAGAAAGAGTAGCAGAAACCTTAAAAAATTACTCAGATATTATGGACTTTACAGAAATAATACCAATTTCAGCCATGAATGGTAAAAATGTAGATAAATTAATAGAGCTTATGAAAAATTATCTTCCGGAAGGCCCTCAATATTATCCAGAAGATATGATAACTGACCAACAGGAGAGATTTATAGTTGGTGAAATAATAAGAGAAAAAGCATTAAGACTATTAAATGAAGAAGTTCCTCATGGAATAGCAGTGGAAATAATGACTATGAAAAAGGACGAAAAAGGTACATATGAGATAGAGGCCTATATGTTATGCGAAAAAGATTCTCATAAAGGAATAATAATTGGAAAAAATGGAAGTATGCTTAAGAAAATATCTCAATATGCTAGGCAAGACATGGAAAAGTTCTTAGGCACTAAGGTATATTTAAAAGTATGGGTTAAAGTGAAAAAGGACTGGAGAGATAGTAAATTCATGCTTAAAGAACTAGGATATAAGTAGAAAGAAAAAAGTTAGGAGATGATTTTCTGTCTACCTTTAATACAAGAGCTATAGTAATAAAAACTCAAGATTATAAGGAATCGGATAAAATAGTTTGGATGTACAGTGAAAAGTTGGGGAAAATTTCTACTATAGCCAAGGGTGCTAAGAAAAATAGAAGTAAATTTTTTTCAACCACTTTATCATTTTGTTTTGGCAATTATCTATTGTATAAAGGAAAAGCCATGTATACCTTAAATGAAGGTGAGATGATAGAATCTTTCCAAGGGCTACTTATGGATTTGGAGACAATAACCTATGCTTCATACTTTTGTGAGTTGATTGATATTGCTGTTCAAGAGGAAGAAAGCAATAGAGAGTTATTTAAAGATTTAGTAACTGCTTTTTATTTTATGAAAAATAAAGTTGGAGACTTAGATACTTTAGCTAGGATTTTCGAAATTAGAATATTAAAGGCTACGGGATATGAGTTGAACCTTCAAAATTGTACTAGATGTAAAAGTAAAATATCTTCATCGAATTATATAGATTTACAATATCTAGGTGGAATTTGTGACGATTGTGCAAAGGAAAATGGGATCAAAATAAACAATGGTGTATTTAACATATTGAAATATTTAAGCCAAATTCCTTTAGAAAAAAGTTATAGAATAGTTATTCCAGATAATTTAAAAGAGGAGATTTATAAAGTTCTAAATCTTATAATATGCCAAAATTATTTTAGAAAACCTAAGAGCCTAGAGACTCTTAATCTTTTAAAAGGAGTGAAATAAATGAGTGAAATTACTATTGAAAAAATTGATATTATCAGAGAAAGAACAAAAATAAGCTATGCTGAAGCAAAAGAAGCTTTAGAGATGTGCGATGGAAATGTTGTAGATGCTTTAATCTACGTAGAGGAAAACAGAAAGAAAAAAAGAGAAGAGATGTATATAAGTAAAGATGAATTCATTGCATGGATAAAAGAATTAGTAAACAAAGGAAATGTCAATAGGATAAAGATTAAAAAGGGTGATAAGGCCATAGCTGATATACCAGTAAATGCTGGAGTGGCTGTTACAATAGCTAGCTTATGGGCTTCACCGTTTATAGCATTGGCATTATTTGCTGCAGCATTGACTCAGATAACTATTGAAATCACAAAAACAGATGGTACTGTTGAAGTGGTAAATAAAATAATACAGTCTACTGTAAATGATGTAAAATCAAAGGTTCAAACTAAATTTAATAATGAACCTAATATAGTAGATGAAAGTAATATGTATACTTATTCAGTTGATTTTGAAGAAGTAGATAAAAAAGACGAAAACAAGTAATCCATAGTCAGCAGCTTTAAACTGCTGACTATAATATTATGATTCCATATAAAACATAAAAAAACTAGTATGCTTAAGAAAATCAGGGATAATATGTAGTAGATTCAAAATAAATACTCATAATGAGCTTAAAGTGCTATACTATTTCCTTTTATATGATGATATAATAGGGTATATTTAAAATATAATATTTAGAAAGAGGGTGAGAGAAATTAAGCTATCACAGAGACAAGAAGAAATAATTAGACTAGTGAAAGATAATGAGCCTATTACTAGTGAGCAACTAGCATCGAAATTAAATTTAACCAGAGCTGCATTAAGACCAGATTTGGCTATACTTACTATGACAGGAATATTAGATGCGAAACCTAAGGTAGGATACATATACTCACAAAGACCCTCTTATAGTGCAATTAATGAATACATTAAAAATATTAAGGTTGAAGACATAATGTCAAAACCTGTGGTAGTTAGTGAATCAACTACAGTTTATGATGCCATATTAGATTTATTTTTGCATGATGCAGGAACTTTATTTGTTGAAAATAATGGATTGTTAGTTGGTGCTACATCAAGGAAAGACTTTCTTAAGTTTGCCATGGGTGGAACCGACATGCATAAGGTGCCAATTGGTATCATAATGACTAGAATGCCAAATATAATTGTAGTTCATAAGGAAGAGAATGCTTATGATGCAGCATGTAAAATTATTGAGCATGAAGTAGATAGCTTGCCAGTTGTAGACAAAGTAATGGATGGCAATAAAATAGATGGATTAAAGATAATTGGAAAAGTATCCAAGACAAATGTAACAAAATTATTTGTAAAAATGGGAAAGAATTTATAACTGTATATACTTAAATATATTCTCAAATGGAAGGGATGTTGGATTATGGAATCTATTAAATACGTTTATCTTTTTAAAGAAGGCAATGCTACAATGAGAAATTTACTAGGGGGAAAGGGTGCTAACTTAGCTGAAATGACTAATTTAGGTATCCCAGTTCCACAAGGATTTACTGTTAGTACGGAAGCTTGTGTAAAATACTATAAAGATGATAAAACAATTTCAGATAATATTAAAGAACAGATATATGAAGCTCTAAGTGAATTAGAGAAAATTACTGGTAAAGAATTTGGAAGTGTAGAAAATCCATTATTAGTGTCTGTAAGATCTGGTGCTAGAGTATCTATGCCTGGAATGATGGATACTATATTAAACTTAGGATTAAATGACCAAGCGGTTGTAGCTTTAAGCAAGCTAACTGATAATGAAAGATTTGCTTATGATTCTTATAGAAGATTTATACAGATGTTTTCCGATGTAGTAATGGGAATTGATAAAAGAAAATTTGAAGATGTATTAGATGAAGTAAAAGAGGAAATAGGAGTTAAATTTGACACAGATTTAACAGCAGGCGACTTAAAAGAAGTAGTTAGAAAATATAAGATAATCTACAAAAAAGAAATGGGAGAAGATTTCCCGCAAGAACCAAAGGTACAATTAATAGAAGCTATTAATGCTGTGTTTAGATCATGGGATAATCCAAGAGCTATAGTATATAGAAGATTAAATGATATACCAGGGGACTGGGGAACTGCTGTAAACATTCAAAGCATGGTATTTGGAAATATGGGTCAAACATCAGGAACAGGGGTTGCTTTTACTAGAAACCCAGCTACTGGAGATAAAGAAATGTTTGGGGAATATTTAATAAATGCTCAAGGGGAAGATGTAGTTGCAGGAATAAGAACTCCTCAATCAATTTTAAGACTTAAAGAAGATTTACCAGAATGTTATGAGGAATTTTTAGCTATAGCAGATAGATTAGAGAAACATTATAGAGATATGCAGGATATGGAATTTACTATAGAGCAAGGTAAATTATATTTCCTTCAAACAAGAAACGGCAAGAGAACAGCTCAAGCAGCGTTAAAAATTGCAGTTGATCTAGTAAGTGAAGGACTTGCTAGTAAAGAGGAAGCTATGCTAAAGGTTGATCCTAAGCAATTAGATACACTACTACATCCAACTTTTGATAAAGAAGAATTAAAAAATGCTAAGGTAATAGCAAAAGGACTTCCAGCTTCTCCAGGGGCTGCTTGTGGAAAAGTATATTTCAATGCTGAAGATGCAAAAGCACACAGTGAGCTAGGAGAAAAGGTTGTTTTAGTAAGAGCAGAAACTTCTCCAGAAGATATAGAAGGTATGGTAGTAGCAGAAGGAATACTTACAGTTAGAGGAGGAATGACTTCTCATGCAGCTGTTGTAGCTAGAGGTATGGGAAGATGTTGTGTTGCTGGCTGTGGAGATATAAAGGTTAATGAAAAAGCTAAAAACTTTGAAGCAAATGGTGAAATATATAATGAAGGAGATTATATTTCATTAGATGGAAGCACTGGTTTTGTTTATGGACTAGCAATAAAGACTGTTGAGCCAGAAATAAGTGGTTACTTTGGAACATTTATGTCCTGGGCAGATGAAATAAGAAAATTAAAAGTTAGAACCAATGCAGATACTCCAAGAGATGCAGCACAGGCTGTGAAATTTGGAGCAGAAGGAATAGGTTTATGTAGAACAGAGCATATGTTCTTTGACGAGGAAAGAATATTTGCAGTGAGAGAAATGATAATAGCTGAGAACGAAGATCAAAGAAGAGGAGCTTTAGAGAAGCTACTTCCAATGCAAAGGGAAGACTTTGTAAACATATATGAAGCTATGGAAGGAAGAGCAGTAACTATTAGATTACTTGATCCACCACTACATGAATTCTTACCAACAGAAGATGAAGATATTGAAGAGTTAGCTAAGGATTTAGGAATAAGCTTCCAAAATTTAAGATTTAAAATAGAATCTTTAAAGGAATTTAATCCTATGATGGGACATAGAGGATGTAGATTAAGTATTTCTTATCCAGAAATAGCAGAAATGCAAGGAAGAGCTATAATAGAAGCTGCTATTGAAGTGAATAAGAGAAAGGGATACAATATTGTTCCAGAAATTATGATTCCTTTAGTAGGAGAAGTAAAAGAATTAGAATTTGTTAAGAGTGTAGTTGTAAGCGTGGCAGAGGAAGTAATTAGAAACTCCAACGCAGAGTTAGAATACAAAGTAGGTACTATGATAGAGGTACCAAGAGCAGCACTTACAGCTGATGAAATAGCAAAAGAAGCAGAATTCTTTTCCTTTGGAACAAACGACTTAACACAAATGACTTTCGGATTTTCAAGAGATGATGCTGGTAAGTTCTTAAATAACTATTATGACAAAAAGATATACGAATTTGATCCATTCCAAAAGTTAGACCAAAATGGAGTAGGAAAACTTGTTGAAATGGCAGCAAAGTTAGGTAAATCAACTAAAAATGATTTGAAAATTGGAATATGTGGTGAGCACGGTGGAGACCCTTCTTCAGTAGAGTTTTCACATGCAATAGGATTAGACTATGTATCCTGTTCACCTTATAGAGTACCGGTTGCAAGACTTGCAGCAGCTCAAGCTCAGGTAAAAAATCCTAGATAAATTTTAAAAATTAATAATTAATAGTTGAGTTGATAATTAATAGATTATGGTTGAAAATTAATAATTGATAGTTGGGAATAAAAAATATAGGGTATTGGAGCTTAACTTCATTAGTGATTTTAAGTGCAATACCCTATTTTTATTTAAAATTTATCCGATGACTACCATCCGTAATACTCCCATCGCACTCTGTGAAAGCGATTCACATAAAATCAAAGATTTTGGTTCTCTGCTTTTCTACAAGTGAGAGATATTAGAACTCTTGAGCTTCAGTGATTTAGAGTTCTTATGCTGTGCATAACGGATGATACGTCCCTGGATAAGATCTTCTAAGCTTCAGTTGAAGTAAGTATTCCTTTTAAGCAAACTCTAGTTGAAGCTAAGAATCACTTGATATTTTGGAGCAGAATTTTAAAAGAAAAATAGTTATTATGGAACACTTTTTGAAATAGTTATGGAACATTTCTGTGGTGCGAGTAAAATTAGAGTGTAAGAGTGTAAGCAATTAATGTACACAAATAAAATTAATATAAATAAGATGTATTAAGATGGAATTTAGGAAAAGCATTTTTGAGCAAAAAGAGAATACAAAAGATGCTTTTGATATTACTAACTTTACATACAATAATTGGAATGATATACTAGAATCAATATTTGAGGAACCAACTATTGAAGATGTAGGGGATGTGGAGAGAATAGGCATTAAGAAATAAAATAGGAGATGGGGATATTTGGTGAGCATGAATTTATTAAAAAGAATATTAGAGATATGTTTATTCATAGGTTTCATAATTCCTTTATTAGACATCTTATTAGGCACAACTACTTCATTAATTAATTTAGATTTTGATGTTGATATAGATTTTGATGGACTTATTCCATTTAATATAATGTGTTTTTCATTTGCACTAATAGTATTTAGTTCATTTGGATTATTTTTAATGAAGTTTATGACTAACACTATAACAGTTGTATTATTACTAGGAGTATCTTTAATAGCTTCAATAATAGCATATATATCTGTATATAAGTTTATAGTACGTAAATTAAAATCAAATGATCCCATAGCATTAAAATCTAGTGATTTAATAGGTATGATAGGTATTGTAGTATTGAGAATAACACCGCTTAGCGATGGCGTTATATCATTAACAGATAGTACAGGAGCTATTATAACTTATAGAGCAACATTAAGTCCTTATGCAGGTGTGGAAGGTGAATATGTTATAAACCAAGGACAAGAAGTAATTATATCAGATTTTGATAGTGAGAAAAAAATTTGTTGCGTTATATTACCGAAAGGTAAGCAATAAAAATTAAATAAATGGGGGGTATATCAATGGTAGACGTTATTTTTGCTTCAGTATTTGGAACAGTTGGACTTATAATAATTGGATTAATACTAGTAATTGCTGGAATATTGAGTACATGGAAAAAAGTGCCTTCAGACAAGGCAGCAGTAATTGTAGGTTTTGGGAAACCTAAAGTAGTAACTGGTGGTGGAACAGTTGTAATACCAGTAGTACAGAGAATGGATACAATTACTTTGGAAAATATTATGTTTCCAGTGGAGATTAGGCAAACAAAGACAGCGTTAGGGGTTACGATTAATGCTGAAGGTGTAGTAGTTATAAAAGTAAAGAATGATGAGAGTAGCATATTAGCGGCAGTACAGCAGTTTAATAGTGCCAAAGAAGCTGAAACAGTTAGTACTATAAGAACACAAGCATCTGAGGTATGTAAAGGTAAACTTCGTGAAATTGTGTCATCAATGAGTGTTGAAGATATATACAATGATAGAGAAAGTTTTGCGGCTAAAGTTCAGCAAGTAGCAGGAACTGAGCTTGGTGATATGGGATTAGAGTTAAAATCATTTACTATAAATGATATTACAGATGATGAGGGATATATAGAGGCATTAGGTAAAGAGCAAATAGCTAAGGTGAAATCAGCGGCGGCTATAGCTGAAGCTGAGGCAGACAAGGAAAGAGAAATAAAAACAGCTGAAGCGGCTAAAGAAAAGCAAATAAGAACAGCTGAAGCACGTAGAATAGGTAAGCAAGCAGAATTAGAGGCTGAAGCTCAGGTGGCAGAGGCAGAGAAAAATAAACAATTAAAAATTTTAGCATACAAGAAAGAGCAAGAGGGATTGAGAGCTGTATCTGACGCGGCTTATCAAATTCAATCTAATATAACATCCAAAGAAACAAAGGGTACTGAAATGGATGCTACACTTCTTGAGAAGCAACGTGATAAAGAAATAGCTGAAGCTGAAGTTCAAATAGAGATTGCATCTGAGCAAAGAAGAATAGAACTAGCGGAGAAAAAGGCAGAAAGAAAACAAGCAGAATTATTAGAAACAGTTGTTAAACCTGCTGAAGCAGAAAGAAAAAGAAGAGAATTAGAGGCAGAAGCTAATAAGTTTGAACAGTTAAAGAAAGCTGAGGCTGAAGCTGAGAAATTGAGATTAGAGGGAGAGGCAGAAGCTAAGGTTATAGAGTCAAGAGGTTTAGCAGAAGCAGATGCTATAAGAGCTAAAGGTTTAGCTGAAGCAGAAGCTCTTGAAAAGAAAGCTGAAGCCCTTGCTAAAATGGATGAAGCAGGTAAATTACAGATGGTTATTGAAAAATTACCAGAGATTGCAAAAGCTGTTGCAGAACCATTGTCAAAGATTGGAAACATTACTATTATAGGTGGTTCTGGAGAGGGTTCAGACGGTGTATCTAATGTAACGGGTTATACAGTTGGAGCACTTAAAGCAGTTACTGAAGCAGTTAAAGAAACTATAGGATTTGATTTAACTGATGTTATGAAATCAAATACAATTAAAGCTAAAACTGATAAAGAGATTAAAATTGATATTCAAGGATTACCTAAAAACACCAATGAAGCTTTAGAAAAATATAATAATGCAATAAAAGATATGAAAGATGGTAGTGAAGAATAGAATTTTTATAGAAAAAATTTTGAAGTTAATAAAAAGCTTTTGGTAATGCCAAAAGCTTTTTATTATAAGCTATTTTCTTTATGAAAAAACCTATATTAATTTTAAATTTTTCACTATCAGCTAATCTAAATTTTCACAAAGATTTAATGGGATAATAAGCAAAAGCTTTTTTACAATTTTACATTAAATCTTTCTTCAATATACTTACTGAAACCCATCACAAATTCTAATTGTTTATCGTTGTTTTCTACGGATTTATTTAAAATTTTGATAAAGGATTTTTTATTGCATTTATTAATGTTTTTATAATAATCTCTAGATATCTTCCAATATTTTTGAGGGTAGCCTAGGTATACTAAAAGATATTTATATTCATCTAAGGTCAATGGTTTAACGCTTTCATATGCGTGGATACAATTTAATGCTAATTGTACACTCCAATTAGTTTTATCTCTCCTCAAAAATCTCCTCATAAAATATCCAATATCATGGACACAATAATCAATCTTGCATTTATCAAAATCTATTACCCATATGTTATTTTTAGTATCAAAAATTAAGTTTTTATTTACATAGTCAAGGTGACATAAAGAAGTACTAAGATTAGAATTATCAATTGTAGATCCAACACTTAAAGAAGTTTGAGCCATTACTATATTAGTATCAAAGTTTTGTAAAAATATTTTTGAAAAATTATCTTTGTAATTGAAAGCTAAATTAGAACAATTTAAAAGCTGATGAAAACGCTTTTGAATGGATCTATGAAGATCATCTTTTCCATATCTTATATGACTCCCTTCTATAGGAGAAAAGTTTTTGCCACATGAATGCATTAAAGCTAAGTTTTTGGCAGAAACTAGAACATGTTCTTCTTTGTCATAATCACATTTTTCCCCTTCAATCCATGGGGTTAATATAAACAACATATTATTAAATTCTACGTATCTATTCCTATCTAAAGTAGGTAATATTTTCGGTACACTAATACCATACCTATAAAACCATTCAATGGAGGAGTAGACAAAGAGAAGTTGATCTAGTGGAAAATAAACCTTCTTCAAGCAATAGCTCTCATCTTTTGAGTATACTTTATAAACAGCTCTTTGCTTATCTGTATCTTTAAATTTAATCTGAGTAACTAGAAAATTATCTAGACCATAATAAGGTAGAATGTATTTTTTAATATTTTCTTCAGCCAATATATTAATATTATATTCTCCAGCCGCAATAGGCATATGAACACTCCTTATCTTAGTTTTCTCTTTATAATCATATTAATTAATTTTTAATATTATACATACACTTATTAATATATTTAGAATGGCAATAATTAAATAGAGGACTTTTTAATTAAAATATAGAATAGGTAATATGGTGATAGTTATGGAAATAAGAAAGAAAATCGAGTATAATGAAGAATTGAGTTTAATTCCTCAAGCTGCTAAATCTACGGGTTCATTGGGAAGGAATATAAAGGAAATAGACGATGAAATAAGAACTGCTTATATGGTTGATAGAGATAGAATAATCCATAGCAAATCCTTTAGGAGATTAAAGCATAAAACTCAAGTCTACATAAAAACTTGGGGGGACCATTATAGAACAAGATTAACCCATACCTTAGAAGTGGCGCAAATAGGTAAAACCATAGGAAAAGCTATAGGATTAAATGAAGATTTAATTGAAGCAATTGCCCTTGGTCATGATATAGGCCATGTAGCTTTTGCACATAATGGGGAAGAAGTATTAGATGAGCTGCTTCCTAATGGTTTTAAACATAATGTTAATAGTGTTAGGGTACTAACTAAGATTGAAAGACAAGGTAAGGGGCTTAATTTAACTCCAGAAGTTATTGACGGCATATTAAATCATAGTGGTTTTTCTAAAAATAATAAAAAAGCTTTTACTTTAGAAGGTCAAGTAGTGAAATATAGTGACAAAATTGCCTATGTAAATCATGATATAGATGATTCTATAAGAGCAGGACTCTTAAAAAAAGAAGATATACCCAGCTATATATTAGATATACTAGGTAATACTCATGGTGAAAGGATAGACACCTTAGTAAAAGATTGTGTATATACTACTATAAATAATATAAAAAATGGAAAAATAGAAGTATCTTTAAGTGAAAACATAGAAAAGGCTTTAAGGGAACTAAGGGATTTTATGTTTGCTTATGTATATAAAGGTTCCATACTAAAAGAAGAAAGGGATAAAGCTAAGTTTGTATTAAGGCAGGTATATGAATACTATTTGAAGTATCCACAAAAGATGCCGGAATTTTACAAGACCATAGTGGAAAAGGAAGGGCTTCATCAAGGAGTAGCAGATTATATAGCAGGAATGAGTGATGATTACTGCTTATTATTATTTAATAGTATATATGTACCCAAAATTGTAATATATTAGTTAAAATCAGAATAATTACCAAGGTGTTAAGGCAAAATAAATTTAATTGATAAATTAGAAAATAATATGATTTTGAAGGATATTTTAATTTTATAAAGAATATATATTTTATGATAATCTTACCAAAAAATAATTCAAAACAAAGAAGGATTTCTGAGTTATTTGTCGAATAAAATAAAACTTGGTAGGAAATTATAAATTTGAAGGTTAGGTGAATTGTGTAATTGATATCGGAAGATGTCATTCAAAAGGTAAAAGAGTATAACAATATAGTAGATGTTATTTCAGAAACTGTTAGACTTAAGAAGTCAGGAAAGTATTATACAGGATTATGTCCATTTCATAATGAGAAGACTCCATCCTTTACAGTTACTCCAGATAAACAGATATATAAATGCTTTGGTTGTGGCGAAGCTGGAAATGTAATAACTTTTGTTATGAAGACCAAAAATCTATCATATGTAGACACTATTAAAATGTTAGCAGATAGGGCTAATATAGAAATAGAAGATAGCAAATCCTCTATTACTGACAATAGTAATAAACTTTATAAGATTAATACAGAAGCAGCTAGATATTTTTATTATAATTTAAGAAAAAACAAATCAGCTATGGACTATTTAATTAAAAGAGGTTTAGACTCGAAGACAATTAATACGTTTGGACTTGGTTATGCATTAAATTCATGGGACTCTCTTTTAAAGTATCTAAAAGGAAAAGGGTATACTGAATTAGATATGCTATCAGCAGGACTAATATTAAAAAATAAAAATGATAGATATTATGATAGGTTTAGAAACAGAATTATTTTTCCAGTGTTCGATTATAGGGGTAAGGTAATTGGTTTTGGAGGGAGAGTTATGGATAACTCAAATCCTAAATATTTGAACTCTCCAGAGACCTCAATATTCAAAAAGGGAACAAATCTTTATGGTATAAACTATGCAATTAAAAGCAATGAAGAAAAAATGTTCATAATTGTCGAAGGCTATATGGACTGTATTTCGCTTCATCAACATGGAGTGAAAATAGCTGTAGCCTCTTTAGGTACGGCTTTCACCTCTAATCAGGCTAAGTTATTAAAAAGATATGCAGATAAGGTTGTTATAGCATATGATGCTGATTCAGCGGGGGAAAAGGCTACTTTAAGGGGATTGCAAATTTTAAAGGAAGAAGGGTTTGATGTAAGAGTACTTTCTATACCAAAGGGAAAGGATCCTGATGACTTTATAAAGAATAACGGAAAAGATAAGTTCCTGAAATTAGTAGAAACATCAATGGAATTAGAGGATTATAAAATAGAAAAAGCAGCTAAAGGGTTAAATTTAAAAAATCCCAATGATGTTGCAAAATACGCAGAGATTGCTTTAGATATAATAAGAGATCTACAACCGGTAGAAAAAGACATCTATATAAATAAGCTTTCACAAAAAACTGGTATACAAAATCAGGCTTTATACGACTTAATGAATAATAAATTGCAGAAAGATGGAAATAATAACAATTTAATGAATAGTAATGAATTTTTTGGAAATAAATATTATTTAGAACCAGTTTATGTAAAATGTGAACGAACTTTGATTAATATAATTGTAAATAAGGAAGAAATGAAGGAATATATATTAGAAACATTAAAAGAAGAATATTTTATTTCACAAGGAAGAAAAGAAATTTATAAATTTGTATTAGATAATTTGGATAAGAATGAAGATGAAATTACTACTTTAATAGAAAGTAAATTTATGAATTATAATGTTATAGAAGAATGGATAAAAATCAAAGAAATTAATATTATAGATGATGATTGCAATTATAAGTTATTGATAGACGATTATGTAAGAGAATTAAAAAGACTTAAATTAGATCAAACTAAAAAAGAAATTATGGAAAAAATAAAAAAGCTAGAATCTGAAGGAAGACTTAAAGAATCATTAGAGTTAGCGCAGCAGCTTTTTAATATACAAAAACAGTTGGATGGTATGCAGTAATAGCGTAAGGAGGCATTTATTAATGAAAGATAAGGGTGCAAAAATGCAACTAGTAAAAAAACTAATTGAAAAAGGTAAGAAAAGTGGAACTCTTACATATAAAGAGATAATGGATGAACTAGATGAAGTGGACTTAAGCCCAGATCAGATAGAAAAGGTATATGAAGTACTAGAATCCATGGGAATAGATGTTATAGGGGATATGCAGGATATAGATGTTCCAGAGGAGGAATTAGATCTATCCGTACCTGAAGGTATAGCAATAGATGACCCAGTAAGAATGTACTTAAAAGAAATAGGTAAAGTTCCTCTTTTATCCTCAGATGAAGAAATAGAGTTAGCAAAAAAGATTGAAGAGGGAGATCAGGTAGCTAAGAAAAAATTAGCTGAAGCAAACTTAAGATTAGTAGTAAGTATTGCTAAAAGATATGTAGGTAGAGGAATGCTTTTCTTAGACTTAATTCAAGAAGGTAACCTAGGATTAATAAAAGCTGTAGAAAAATTCGACTATAGAAAAGGATACAAATTTAGTACATATGCTACTTGGTGGATAAGGCAGGCTATAACAAGAGCTATAGCAGACCAGGCAAGAACTATAAGAATCCCAGTACATATGGTAGAAACTATAAATAAATTAATAAGAGTGTCAAGACAGCTGTTACAAGAACTTGGAAGAGAGCCAGTGCCAGAAGAAGTAGCAAAGCATATGGATATGCCAGTTGATAAGGTAAGGGAAATAATGAAAATAGCCCAAGAACCTGTATCTTTAGAAACGCCTATAGGGGAAGAAGAAGATAGCCATTTAGGAGACTTTATACCAGATGATGATGCTCCGGCTCCAGCTGAAGCAGCAGCCTTTACAATGCTAAAAGAGCAGCTTATAAATGTATTAGATACTTTAACTCCAAGGGAAGAAAAAGTCCTTAGATTAAGATTTGGTTTGGATGATGGAAGAGCTAGAACTCTTGAAGAAGTTGGAAAAGAATTCAACGTAACAAGAGAAAGAATAAGACAAATAGAAGCTAAGGCTTTAAGAAAATTAAGACATCCAAGCAGAAGTAAAAAATTAAAGGATTATTTAGATTAGAAGCACCACCCGGTGCTTTATTCCATAAATAAAATAATCATATATGAATAATATAGGTGATATTATGGAAAGTTTTAAACAAATTAAAGGTAAAGGACTTCCCTACATTATAGGAGAGACTTTTTTATACAACTTATTTATTATAATACTAATATATTTAGTAGATTCTTACGAGCTGTCAAACTTGCTTAAGGTCACTCTGATTGTAATAAATATATATGAGTTACATTATATACTTCTATACAATAGTTTAGTATATATAATAGATGATGAAAAAATATGTATAAAAGGTATTTTTGGATTTAAAAAAGATATTATTAAAATAGATTCTATATTAGGATATCAAAGAACTAAAGGGGACATAAAGGGCATAAAGCTATATGGATATGGCAAGTCTTATTTTGCCTTAGGAAAATCCATAATAGATGATATAGGCATAGCGAGAATGTATGTAACTTCTAATAAGGACATTATTTATATTAAGACAGAGGATATGGCTTATGCTATATCACCTGAGGATTGTGATAGATTCGAAGAGTGTCTTTTGAATAGAGGAATAAAGTCTACAACTTGGGAGTATTCTATTAGAAAAAATATAAATTTACATAGGGATAAAAAATTTTTACTTCCCTTAATAACTACTAGTGTAATAATTTTAATATTAATATTAACCCCTTTTGTTTTATACTTATTAGATAAATTGCCAGCAAAAATGCCTTTAAGTTTTGATGCCAATTTTAATCCAGTAAAAATTGGTACAGGCAAACAGTTCGCATTTAAACAAATGACTTACGGTGTTTTAAATATGGCATTATTATTTTGCATGTATTATTCATGCTATTTTTATGCTAAATATGACAAGAAGTCATCTTATAGACTTATGTATATTTCCCTATTGTCCGCATTAATATTTTTAGTAATTCAAGGTAAAATATTATTTACTTTTTAGCATGGAGTTGTTTTAGAATATGGATATAAGCATGAGATTAAAGACTATGGCCAATATGGTAGATAAATGCTGTTGTTGTGCAGACATTGGAACAGACCATGGCTATATTCCTATATACCTTATAAAAAAGGGACTATGTGACAAGGCAATAGCCTCAGATATAAATAAAGGACCCTGTGACAAGGCGAAAAGAAACATAAAAAGAGAAGAACTAGAGGATAAAATAGAGTGTAGAATAGGTGGAGGATTTACCACTATAGAAGTTGGAGAAGCAAATGTAGCTATTATAGCAGGCATGGGCGGTAATCTAATTAGAGATATAATAGAAGAAAAAATAGAAGTATTTAAAAATTTGGACTATGCAATAGTACAACCAGTACAAAACCCTGAAGTGTTAAGAGAGTATATATATTCTAAAGGTTACACTATAATTGAAGAGGAATTATGTTTTGAAGAGGGAATATACTATGAAATAATTAAAATTCAATATGATAATAAAATTAAAAAGGTGGATAGTATTTTTTATGAAGTTAGCCAATATCTTATTGAGAATAATCATCCCCTTATAAAAGATTTTATTTTATATAAGATCAATAAATATAATAAAGTACTAAGTTACATAAAAGAAGACACTGAAGGTGCTAAAATAAAGAAAGATGAAATTAGTAATAAAATATGCAAGTTAAAGGAGTTGATAGCATGTCTTTAAAGGTTAAGGACTTAATGGATATAATGGAAGACTATGCTCCTTTGAAATATAAGGAAGACTTTGATAACGTGGGACTGATGGTTGGAGATCCAGAGGATGAAGTAAAGTCAATATTAGTAGCTCTCGATTGTACTTTAGATGTAATAGAGGAAGCTAAAGAAAAGGGTTGCAATTTTATACTCACTCACCATCCATTATTATTTATAAAACCTAAGAATATAACTACAAAAACATTGCAAGGTAAAAAAATAATAGAGTTAATAAAGAATGATATAAATCTATATTCAAGTCATACAAACTTAGATTCAACTATAGATGGATTAAATGATTTAATTGTTAAACTATTAGGATATGATCATTGGAAAGTAATGGAGGATAAAAACCCACATGAAGTAGGGGAAAATAAAGTAGGTCTAGGAAGAATAGTAGACTTAAATACTCCATTAACCTTAGAAGAATTGTGTAATAAGGTTAAAGAAACTTTTAGCATATCCACGCTGAAGTATTCAGGGAAAGAAAGCACTGTTATAAAAAAGCTAGCCTTAATAAATGGCAGTGGAAATGATTTTCTTTATAAAGCAAAGGGCATGGGAGCAGACTGCATAATTACAGGGGACACCACTTATCATTATGCAAGTGATCTAGCTGAAGAGGGTATTTGCGTAATAGATATTGGACATTTTGAAAGCGAGTGGCCAACAATGAAAATAGTAGGAAATTGGCTTCAAAATAAAATTAATTTTAATGGATATACTAATAAGGTACATGTATCAGAAAAGACTGTTTCACCATATAAATATATATAGAGTATATTTACAAAAATTACAATCAATTTTTTTTCGATAATTATTTGCATTTTTTTATGTAGTATGATATGATAATTTCTGCGAGTAAGTCAGACAGTCGCTGCTGTGGAAACACAGGAGAGGAAAGTCCGAGCTCCATAGGGCAGGGTGCTGGGTAACCCCCAGTCAGGGTGACCTGAAGGAAAGTGCAACAGAGATATACCGCCATAGATTATTCTATGGTAAGGGTGGAAAGGCGAGGTAAGAGCTCACCAGCGCAATGGCGACTTTGCGGCTATGTAAACCCCACTTGGAGCAAGATCGAATAGGGAAGCATAACAGGGATTGCCCGTCCCGCTTCCGGGTAGTATCGCTTGAGCCTATTGGTAACAATAGGCCTAGATAGATGACTGTCAAATACAGAACTCGGCTTATAGATTTAGTCGCATAAATTGTGTAAAGCACTCACTGATTAGTGGGTGTTTTTTATTTTGCCAGTCTTTTGCCAGTCTAAAATATTTCTTAATTTTTCTGTAGCTTTTTGCTACATCTCTTTATTAACATGGGCGTAAGTATTTAGAATTACATTAATATCTTTATGACCAAGTCGAGTTTGAATAGTTTTAAAATCTTATTCATTTTACTTGTGTAATACATGGGGTGAATATTTTTACCGTTATTCCATCTCATAATGAGATCATATTTAACATCAGGAAGGAAGGCGATGACATTGAACATTAGAGGTTGTGTTTCTGAAAGAGATAGAGTAATCATATTAAGTAAGGAGGACATGCATGTAACCGACCTAAAGAAAGAAGATGTAAAATTTATAAAAGCATATATAGTGTATTCGGTTAGGGAGCATGACGGAGCAGTAGCGTATACAAAATATGAAATCAAATCAAGATATTTAGATTGCAATAATAATCTAATATTAATATGTGGCGAATGGAATCATGTATATAAGTAAATGAAATAGATATGATTATATAGAATACTCATCCACAGCATGATGTGGATGAGTATTAATAATAAATACTATATATTGTATGTGTGTCATAATTAATCAGAAATAATCGAGTAAAACTTGAAGGGTTACCTTCTAAAATGTGGAAGTTTATATGTTGGAAGGGATGTGAAATTATGGATAATGAGCTTAAAACAGAACTAGAGAAAATTAGTTCTTTAATAGATGACGTTGTTAGGAAAACAGACGATGTAGCATCTCAAGCTTCGCGGGTTGACACAAATACATCAAGTATTGATACCAAGTTAGATAAGATAATTGGATTATTAGAAACAATAATTAGAAGACAGTAATTTTTAAGAGCCTATAAAAAGACTCTTTTTTAATGCATAAAAGGAGATAGTATTGTAAATCTAACACCAAAACAGAAATAATAATACATTTATTGTACTTAAATATAATAATGGAATGATTATGTATATGATGCTATAATATAGTGAAAAAGCATATGAGGAGAGATATTTATGAAAGCTTTTGTTGATACTCCAGAAGGAAAGCAAGCAGTAAAAGAGATGCTATTAAATGAATGGATAAAGAATAATGGATCAGAACAGCTAGATTCAAAGGAAATTGACAGAATAGGTGATATTTTATGCATGAATGGAAAGAATGCTGGTACAAAGGATGCTTTTATTTCTATTTATTCATTAGACGCATTACAAATATTAGTTGAGCAAAACTGGTTAATGCTAAAGAAATTAGATAGCATAGATAAAAGCTTAAAAGAATTAAATAATAAATAGGACACTCATTTATATGAGTGTCTTTTTTAATACATAAAAACAAGTAGATGAAATATAAAACCATATTTATTTTAAACTAGCTAATATGTTTTTTATTAAAAAGATTTTTATTTTAGATAAGAATCTTATAGGCTAAGTTTTCACATTAGAAAAGATTATTAGCATCTCATCTACTACATTAATTAACATATTTATGCAATTAAAGATAAATGTATGTAAGAAATAGCAGGATTTTACTTATAATTGGAGAATATGGTATTAATGGAGGGATGGACTGTGTTTCGAAATAAAAATAAATATATGAAGTTATTTGAAAAAAGATTTAAAAGCAAAGTAAATATATCTATAGAAAAAAATGATGAGGATTTTTATATTGATTTTATACATGAAATAAGAGAAGAGTATAAAAAAATAATTAAATTACGCAAAAATAACGGAGATAATGATTATATAATTAAAGAAAAAATACGATTAGAGGCAAATTTGAGGATTCTAGATAGAAGTGGTAGTAATGAAATATATACAACATTAATTTTTTCTAGTATGCTGCCAATTGTTATATTTGGAATTGGTAAATTAATAGATAACACGAATGACAGTACAAAATTTATTGTTGAAAAAAAGTTAGCTAGTGTACCTAATTTAAATTCTATAGATATGAATAAAGTTGTTGATGAATTTTCTAATTATTCAACAGCAATACATGATATAGTAATGAATTTTACTATAGGATCTATTGTTTATATAGCAATAGCAATTATTATAGTTAAAATAATTAATATGAAGGTTAACAATATACATAATAGAAATATTGCATTTAATAAAATGTGTCTTGAAGCAATAAAAGATATAGAAAAAGAGTCTTAACAAAGGGCTACTATTTTTAATACATAAAAGTAGGTGAGCTCATGGCTAAATCAAAATATGAAGCTAACGTTAAAGATAAACTTATGCTAGTTGAAGGGTGGGCTAGAAATGGACCCGCTGATAAGCAAATAGCAAAGAATTTATGTATAGGATTAACTACTTTTTATAAGTTTAAACATGTTTAAAAATTATTTCTTTCAACGTGCCTTGAACAGATAAAAATAACGCCGCTTGAACCTGGTAAAGCGGCGTTATTTTTTCGTGAAAACCAATTAAAACTATGAATTTTATCTGCATTAGGGCTTCTATTTAGATAACAATATTTGTTATCTAACCTCTCATAGAAATATTTCTAGCTTTTTAAGGAAAATAAAATGACAAGACTCTCTAAAAAATCAGCTCTCCTGGTTTATATCCATTAGGCAATTCTTCTTCACTTAGAAATTTGAAATTATCATCACGTAGTATTGGTAAAAATGCTTCGTATGGTATCTCAGAGAACTCACAGGCATAATCACTGGCTCCGAACCACTTACCCTCTTTGCTACTCAAATTCAAGTTTCTAGCAAACTTTGTATAGTTTGAGCAATCATGAACTGCTAAATCCCAGTTTTCTTCATCGGCTATTTTCATGAATTTCAGAGTTAATTCCCTGCTCCAAATCGGAGATACATAGCCATGTCTGGAAATATACATGTTTTCTCCATAATAATTGTCTATGTTATTCTCATTTAAATGTAATTCTGCACAATTGATAAAATCGAGTTTTGTCTCTAAGATTGCTTGTTTTTTCTTTAAAAAAGCTTCGAAAAACTCAGGGGTCATTGGAGTTTCAATACCTACATTTTTAATATATTTTTTCGCTATTCCAATATTTTTAATAACTTTGTCTGAACAATTAGAGGCACCTAGGTTGAAACGTATCTCGTCAAGACCAGCTTCACCTAATGCTTTCAATGTCTCTTCCGTAGCTAAAGTGCCATTTGTATACAGATGTTGATGAATTTGAGCATCACTAAATTTCTTTATAACAGAATAGTATTTTTCAATTTCCATAAATGGCTCTAAATAAACGTAGGAAATGCCAGTGGGTTTCTGTTGGATGGAAAGAAGTAAATCAATATCCTTCTCATAAAATTTTGTGCCTCCGATTTCCCACATACCTTCACCAACTGGAGAAATATCATCTAGTTCTCCATAATTATAACAGAACTTACACTCTAAGTTACATTGGTTTGTTTTCCTAATTGCACTCAAACCGGTTCCCAGCAGACAGGAGCGACATCCTTTAGGGAATTTGCTTTCATTCCCCACAAAAAAAGTTCTATTCTCCAAAGTTTTCAAACTTCTAATTTCTGACATTAACATATCATTTCTATGATCGATTGCTGCCTCAATTTGTTCAAAGGTAGAGTAAATGATTTCTTTTTGTTTTGTCATTGGTTCCTCACCCTCTGGCAATATTGAAAAAAATTCAAACCATATCAATGCATCTTTCTTTGAAACTTTCATAAAATGTCCTCCTCTAATTAATCGTCCTGAAGACTCAATTTAAATCTTCTTGCTATGATTTTTCATATATTCTTCTTCAAAAGACATACATGAACTAATTTAATTATATATCAAATGCATTGTTTTGTATGTAAATAAAGAGTTCAATTTTTAACATTATTTTTAACATAACCTTATTATCAAATAAGTAATGTAATTTCTGAGCAACTGCCATTATTATCTCAGGTATTACATTGTTATAAGTATTTAATGTTAGTGTAAAAAAGCTCAACAGCTTGACTACCTCATAAGGGTGTCAGGTACCACACGAAGTTATAGTAAAATAAACAGTTGTACACAATAAAAGTACCCTGTCAATGATAGTTGATTTAGAAAATAAGATATGATATGATTTACAAAATGATGAAAATAGATTTGGTGTTATAGAGAAAGACATGTCCTAAAGTTAATCATTGGGAGGCGAAAATGAATAAGTGGGGTAAAATAAATTTAGGTGATGAGATTAAAAATATAGTTCAAGATGCTTTGAACAATGGGGATTTTAAAAGATTAAATCGAGATATTGAGAATGTTGTTAAAGGTGCACTTGATGAGGTTAGAAGTTCAATTGATTGGAAACGAGAAAATCATCATAATTGGAACAGTCAAACCTGGAATAGTCAAACTTGGAATAGTCAGACTGGTAAGACTAATGATTATCAGCATAGATATAAAAAAAATTCACAGACATTTGAGGAAGAAAAACCAAAACAACAAAAAGTTAACTATAATACCATGAGTAATTACAATAATTCTTACAGACAGGGTAAAGTAGCTTTAAAGTCAACTAAGTTCACAGTTCCAGTAGGACAGGTGTCAGGAACATTGTTTACTGTATTTGGAATCATAGGAAGTACTGCATTTGGAATAGGAATAATTGTATTAACACTATTAGGATATTTACTTGGAGGTAAGGAAATATTTCATACCATTGCTATAGGGCTGATACCTTTTTTTATTGTAGGTATAATTTCATGTATGAATGGAAACAGGATTCGTAAAAGATTAAAAAGATTTCAAAGGTATATAGCACAGATGCATAACCGTGACTACTGTTTGATTAAGGACTTTTCTTCCGTAACAGGATTGAGCAATAAATCTACGGTGAAAGATTTGCGAAAAATGATTGCTATTGGTATGTTTCCAGAAGGACATATTGATGATAAAAATACCTGTTTTATGCTAAATAACGAATGCTATGAACTATATCTTAAGTTGCAGGAAAATATGAAAATGAAAGATTTGGAGGAACAGGAAAAGCAGAAGCATCAAACGACACAGCAGGATTTTACACAGGGAGAAAAAAATAGTAAAAATGATGGGCTGAAGCCAGAAATTAAAAAAGCCATTGATGAAGGAAGACAATTCGTCATGGAAATTAAAAATGCAAATATCGCAATTCCAGGTGAGGAGATATCACGTAAATTAGATAGATTGGAAGAAGTAACAGGAAAAATCTTTGATTATGTGGAAATTCACCCAGAAAAGTTTCCTGAGATAAAAAAATTTACAGAATATTTCCTGCCAACAACATTAAAATTGGTGGATGCTTATAGGAGATTAGATTATCAGTCTGTACAAGGAGAGAATATTTCAAATGCAAAGAAAGAGATAGAAGAAACAATGGATACCATTAACCTTGCCTTTGAAAATTTATTAGATGGTCTATTTGAGGATGTAGCAATGGATATATCAACGGATATATCTGTATTAGAAACTATGTTTGCGCAGGAAGGGTTAACAGAGAAAAATATGAGAGTTAAAAAATAAAACTATGGAGGGCAAAAAATGAATAATGAATTACCAACACTAACTTTTGATCCTTTTAGTGATGATGCATCAACTCAAGAAGGACTATGCGAAGACGTACTAAATAAGGATGACATGCATAGTCAAAAGCCAGTATTTGATGAAAGTATCTTTTCACCTGAAGAGAAAAAGATGGTAGACGATTTTGTAAATCAGATTGATTTAAATAAATCGACTCAGATTCTCCAATATGGCGTAGGAGCTCAAAAGAAGATAGCAGACTTTTCTGAGACAGCCTTAAATAATGTTAAAACTAAAGATTTAGGTGAAATTGGTGATATGCTTTCTGGTGTTGTAACAGAACTGAAAAGCTTTGATGTAGATGAAGAAGAGAAAGGATTTTTAGGATTCTTCAAAAAATCATCGAATAAACTTACGGCAATGAAAGCAAAATACGATAAAGCAGAAGTTAATATAAATAAAATTTGTGAGGCGTTGGAAAAAAATCAGATACAGTTGCTGAAAGATATAGCAATGCTTGATAGAATGTATGAACTTAATAAGACGTATTATAAAGAACTTTCCATGTATATTCTGGCAGGTAAAAAGAAGCTGGCTAAGGTTCAGGCTGAAGAATTACCTACACTGATAAAGAAGTCTGCTGCCAGTGGCTTGCCAGAGGATGCCCAGGCAGTTAATGATTTGACTGCTATTTGCAACCGCTTTGAGAAGAAAGTTCATGATTTGGAATTAACTAGAATCATTTCGATCCAAATGGCACCACAGATTCGTTTGGTTCAAGGCAATGATACCATAATGGCTGAAAAAATTCAGTCCACCATTGTAAATACAATTCCACTATGGAAAAGTCAGATGGTTTTGGCTTTGGGAGTTACCCATTCAGGTCAGGCTGCAAAAGCTCAAAGAGAAGTAACGGATATGACGAATAAGTTATTAAGGAAAAATGCTGAAACACTTAAAATGGCAACTATTGAAACAGCAAAGGAATCAGAACGAGGAATTGTGGACGTTGAGACACTTCGTATTACCAATGAATCATTAATAAAGACCCTTGATGAAGTTATACGTATTCAAACAGAAGGTCATCAGAAGAGGAAGGAAGCAGAGATCGAGTTGAATAGAATTGAGGAAGAATTGAAAACTAAGCTTCTAGAAATGAGAGGTTAGGAAAGGTGTCAGGTTCCACTCGAATAATATCGAAAAAAGCATAGGTTTAAAAATAGGAGAGATAGTCTTGAAAAAGGCTGTATCTCTTTTTTAATTAACAATGAATTTTTTAATTCATTGTTAATTTCTTTGTTTTGCTGTTCAACTCACTCCACCGTGTATGTAGTATATCTGTATTATTGTTTTGATTAGGGGGACAGTAGAATTAAAATATACATTTTCATGAAATTTTGTGACCTGAGCACAGCGAAAGGAATGATAGTTATTATGAAAGAAGAATTAATTAAAGTTACTATTGATAGACCTATGGGCAGTGGTCACCCAGACTATCCAGATATGATATATCCTATAAATTATGGATATGTTAAAGGAATAATGGCACCTGATGGAGAAGAACAGGATGTATATGTGATAGGTGTAGATAAACCGGTTCATGAATATATTGGAAAGTTAATTGCAATTATACACAGAAATGATGATATCGAAGAAAAGTGGGTCGTTTGTGCAGAAAATGTGACTTTTAGTAAAGAAGAAATTAAAAAACTTACCTATTTTCAAGAACAGTATTATGACAGCTATATAGAAATGCTCTAATAGATACTAAAGATATAAAACTTGCCATAGAATAGCAAGCTCGCTCACTTGTTCTCTCATAACAACCCCCGGGGGATAATATAGATACAAAATAACATAAAATACAATAAAGTTTGTAAGCATTGGTTTTACTAAGCTGTTTAAGAATACTAGCAAAGTAGTAACCATGAGAAATGGTGGATATTCTTTTTCTAATTAAATTTAAAGCCATGGGTTAATTTAATTAAAAAAGCCATAAGTTAGAATTACCTACTCATGGCTTTTTTATTCTACTTTATAACAAAGGGAACTTTTAATATTTTTTAAAACATAATATTTAGTTTTTATTTAGTATGTTAAACTTATCTATTAATTTCTTCAACTTTATTTAACTCTTTTATAATCTGTTCTTGTGGACTGTCATAAGCAGGATACCATCCTTTACTTATTACCATATCTGATAATTTAAAATGATCATTAATACAAGAATTAAGCTGACTAGTTAACATTTGTCTAAGCTGATGATTAGTTGTTTCAGGTATAACTTTACTTAATCAAATAATCCCATATTATTACCTCCTATAATATTATAAATTTTGTTTTAAGAATCCTTATAATTCTTGAATACTACTTTTCTTACTATTTAATGAGGTTTGTAAAAAGTTTTTTAATTCCTCGTCATTTACCATATTTAAAGTTGCATTAGCCTTTTTTACACCAAATACACTACTTGATAATAATTCATGAAGTTCCAATGTTTCATGAGGAGCTAGTTTTGTTTGGTTTTCCATAATTAATCACCTCCATGATAGTATTATTACTAAAGGAAAATAATATATTTGTAAAAGACGAAATGGAAAAACTTATATTTTATATTTTGTGTTAAGGAATAAAATTAAAGAGATATACTCAAAATAATCATAATTATTATTAAATTTTAGTAAGGAGAGTTGTGAATGTTTAAACATGAAAAACAATTATTAAAAGAAGTAAGAGTTGAGAGACCTAATCCACAATACGCGGTATTAATGCAAGAACAATTAGGAGGAGGAAATGGAGAATTAAAAGCAGCTTTACAATATTTATCTCAAAGTTTTAGAATAAAAGATCAAGCGATAAAAGATTTATTTTTAGATATTGGGGCTGAAGAACTTAGCCATATGGAGATGGTAGCACAAACTATTAATTTATTAAATGGTCATGATGTAAATTATGAAACAGTAGGAACCGGAGAAATTGAAACCCATGTATTGTCAGGATTAGCACCGGTATTGATTAATTCTTCTGGAGCTCCATGGACAGCAGATTATGTAACTGTCACAGGAGACATAGTAGCAGATTTGCTTTCAAATATAGCTTCCGAACAAAGAGCTAAAGTTGTATATGAATATTTATATCGTCAAATAAATGATAAATATGTACGTGAAACAATTGACTTTTTATTAAATAGAGAAGAAGCTCATAATGCTTTATTTAGAGAAGCATTAAATAAAGTTAAAGATACCGCATCTAATAAAGATTTTGGAGTAACAGAAGATTCAAAGCTATATTTTGATTTATCAACACCGGGTAATTTTTTCGAAGCACCTAATCCAACAGAACCATCTTTTTCAAATCCAAGAAAATAATTAAAAAAACTATGATAATACACATTGAGAGTATTATCATAGTTTTAAAATGTTATATTTCTTTAGAAGGTTAATAATTAAAGATTCCTCTGTATTAAGGTATACATATTGAATAATATTATTAAATGAAACAATAAAAGCTTAAGAGTGAAATTAATACTATAAAAATTAAATATTTATAACCTTAGTTTGACTCAAATAAGTAAATATATCCGAGGTAAAATATGGGCTATAATTCAATCAAACTTGTATTTAAAAGTTTAGAAAATATGAATTAAGCGTAAACAGTATTTTAATCTACTATTTACGCTTGATTTTAAAATATTATTCTTTGATTCTTGGTTTGGTTGGATCACAATCTGGACGCTTTACCTTAGAAGTTTGAGATAGCTTAGTTTGGTAATAGCACTCTTCTCTATACATATGATCAGGTACAAGAGGATCTAAAGTTCCTAGTACTTTCTTTTCTGATATGTTCAATTTTAAAATTTGTAAAAACTCTTTAAATGTATTCATTTCACAATCTGCAGATTCATTGAGCCTATCTAATGCAGGAAATTCACATATTCCTGTTCTCATATACCCTTTAAATTCTATGGCTTTTAAGTATAGATTATCAAAAGTTTTAGAAAATTTATCGCTTAATTTAATTAAATCTTTTTCAGTCATATCTAGAGATGAAGAAATTGAACTAGCATGACCTGATCCATCAGGTAGCCATAAAAGGTGATAATGTATAGGATTAAATAAGGACTTTTCCTTATTCATAAGACAATTAAGTACATTTAAGTATTCATCAAGCTCATTAACCATATGATTAACAAAGGTTGGAGGTAAATTAAAACTAATTTTTCCACATATCTGTTGTGAAATTATATATAGTTTAAAATTCCTCATTTCTTCAGCCGCGTTATATGCCGCTTTAGTTAATTCCATTAAATCTTTAGGTGGTAAGTCTTTTCTAGATTTATCTAAAAGTTCGTCAAATAAACATTTAAAAGAATTTGCTTTTTTTATTAAATTTGGTTCAGTAGAAGGGAGTGCATTAATTATAAAGCGTGCATGATCTCCTAAAATCTGTAGCCAAAAAGTATTTTCAAATGATAAGTCATCTTTATAAATATCCAAAATGGACCTCCTAAAATATATTTATCGCATAATTAATTGTATGTTGTATTTTATAAAAATATCATATTATATTCATGATTGAATTTTAATTTTATAATAATTTTATTGGATATATAATAAATATTTAGATACCAAAACAAAAAAAGCTTATAAAGAATAGTTAGTATTGTAAATATTAAACATGCTAAGCTAAAGTTAAGATTTAGGTTAATTCACTTTTTTATATTATTAATACTAACTACGAGGACAATTAAAAAACATACCAATACTTTTAACTCATACTGGTATGTTTTTAAACCGGTTTGCTTCCAAAAGGCGAATTTAAAAATTGTTATAAATGTTGTAAATAAAGAAATAAAAGCTTGTGGAGGTACAGGGTTTATAATTTATTAATTCTAGGAGTTTAAATATGTCATAAATAATTTAGGTATTTATGACTCTAGCTTAACTCAAATGAAGTAAATATATTCAGGGCAAAGTATGGATTATAATTTAAAAAAGCATACCCAATACTTTTTAAATTGTATTAGCATGCTTTCTTAAACTCCTTGTTTAAATAAGGAGGTGTACTTATAATAATATATTCACAATTAATATATATGTTACTAAAATATGCAATGCATTATACTACAAATTTGACATTAAGCTAAATCTTTTTAATCTTATAGGTAAAGGCAATATTATTATCAAAGTCACCATAATACATACATCAATTCTTACAAAAGATTCTCTTATATGGATTATCTCATTATAACCATTCCCAAGATTTATAATAATATATATATAGTTTGTTAATATATAAGTATAAAGGTTGAAAGAGGGAGATTATATGGTATGTAATAAATGCGGTTCTCATAATTATGAAATTGTATCGAATACACATGGCAAGATTAAGAAAAGAGGTTGCTTATCAACTTTATTCCATATTGTAAATAAAATTTAAAAATAAATATAAATTAATTAGGAATAATAAAAAGAGAGTTATTACGCACAAATGTTAAGGAGAGAAAGCTATGGATAAAGCATCTAAACACATGGAGATATGTGCAGAATTAAACGAATTATACAAAAGAAAAAATCATGATTATGGAGATAGTTTTGGCAAGGGATTTAAAGAATATGGAATGGTAATGCCTGTAATAAGACTAGAAGATAAATTGAGTAGACTTAAAACGTTAATCAAAGCAGAAAATAAAGTTGATGAGAGTATAGAAGATACACTAATGGATTTAGCCAATTATTCTATAATGACATTAATAGAATTGGAAGGTGAAAAAGGAGAGCAAAGCAATAAGTGAAATAACAGCAATATAGTTACTACAAGGGTAGGGGTGGAGCTATTAGGCAGAAATAATCTTATATATTATAAAATTATTTAAATATAAAATAAAAAGAATAAAACCTCCATAGGAGAAATATATTGGTTATTGGAGGTGGGAAATGTGTATTTAGATAGGTTTATAGGTCAAACTATAGATGTAGCATTAAAAACAAAAGATAAATGGACAAAATTATTTACAAGTTACTTTGATCCATATGATTATATAATTTGTGAACTAATAGCAGTAGATGAAATTGGAATTTGGGTTAAAGAATCAGCAGATATTGTTATTGTATGTGATAAGGCGGGAGATAGTATTCCTAAAGAAAAGGCCATAAAGGAGACAACTACTGTAGGCCTATTAATTAAATGGCACGAAATAGAAACAATTAGAGTATATAAAGATTCTATGTTATTTGAAGGGAAAAAGCAATTTTGCACTCTAAACAATGATGAAAGTATAGACGATTGTTATTAATTTAAAGAGCCTAAGTGAACTGCTCCCATTAAATTAGACACAATTAAAAAGAGATATCGCAGAATATCTT
>JBFNFA010000021.1:0-40218 GCA_040797845.1 Clostridiaceae bacterium | reverse complement strand
AGCACCTGCCTTGCAAGCAGGGGGTCAGGAGTTCGAATCTCCTTATCTCCACCATTATAAAGTCTATGGTTAGTTTAACCATAGGCTTTTTTTATTTACAATTTATTAATATGAAATTTATAAATTATATATTAAAATTGTAATATGAGATGTATTTAAATAAAGGAGAATATAAATGAATATAAGTAGAGTAAAGCAGTTTTATCTTTACTTTTTTGATAAAATGGTAAATGAAGATTATATTTATATATCTAAATATTTAAATGATTATGAAATTAGCGTATTTAAAAAGTTGTCTAAAGGAGATCAAAAACATTGTGTAAGAGTGGCCTATGAAGTAGAGAATAAATGTAATGAAAACAAAAATTTAAATAAAGATAGATTAGTGAAGATAGCACTCCTCCATGATATAGGAAAAATCGAATGTAAACTAAACATAATAGATAAATCTTTATTAGTATTATTAGATTCTATAACTAAAGGAAATATAAAAAAGTATTCAAATATAAAAAAAGTTAATACATACTTTAATCATGGTGAAGATGGATATAAAATTTTAAAAGATAAGGAATACGATGAAGGTTTTTTATATATAATAAGAAACCATCATAATAAGAAAGTTAACAATAATGAGTTAGATATAATTAGATCATGTGATGATATTAATTAATTTATAAGGAGGTTACTATGAATGCAGAAGAAAGAAGACAATATATAATAAACTTATTAGTAAAAAGTTTATCTCCAATTAAGGGACAAAAATTAGCTGAGGAATTAGGGGTAACAAGACAGGTAATAGTAAAAGATATTGCAATACTGAGAGCCAAAGGGACAGATATAATAGCTACTCCAGATGGTTACATTATAAATAAAAATGAAAAAGGTGGATACTTTAAAATATTAGCTCTATGTCATGATTCAAATGAAATAGAAGAAGAATTAAAGACTATTATAAAGTATGGGGGAGTCGTTAAAGATGTTTTAGTAGATCATCCGTTATACGGTGAAATTAAAGCTATGTTAATGATTAAAAATTTATATGATGTAGACAATTTTGTAAAGAAGTTTACAAACTATAAGGCAGAACCATTACTTATTTTGACTAATGGAGTACATTTACACACAGTATGGACTGAAAAAGAAGATCAAATGAATAAAATAGTTGAAGAACTTAGTGAGAAGGGATATTTACTAGAATAGTAATAGTAATAGAAAGGATAAAAATTATGGAGAAGGTTGCTCTAATAAAATGTGGGGATTATAATGTTAACTTAATAGAAGAAAAAATAAGAGAGGGTTTTAACTTATTAGGAGGAGAGAAATTTTTAAGAAAGCTTATTCCATACAATAGTAGAGTTTTGCTAAAGCCAAATTTATTAAATATTGAGAAACCAGGTTCTATTGTCGTAACTCATTATTCGATTTTTGAAGCTGTTATTAGGGTTTTAAAAGACTATTCTAGCCATATTACATTTGGAGATTCTCCAGGTTTTGGAGACTCAAGAAAAGCCGCTGAAAGATCAGGATTAATAGACGTAGCATCAAAATATGATGTAAAGTTTGATGGATTTACTGATTCAATTCATGTAAGATTAGAAGATTCTATACTATGCAAATCTTGGAATGTAGCAAAGGCAGCCTATGAAGCAGATGTTGTTATTACATTGCCAAAGCTTAAAACCCATGGTATGGCTTTTTATACAGGTGCAATAAAAAATCAATTTGGATGTGTCCCAGGCACTCAAAAGGCTACTTGGCATACAAGAATGCCTGATGCTAATAATTTTTGTAAAATGTTATTAGATTTAAATACACTTATAGGTACAGACTTTGCAATTTTAGATGGTATAGTCGCTATGCAAGGGAATGGTCCTAAGAGTGGAGAGCCATATAAATTAAATACATTAATAATGGGAGAGAGCTTAACAGCGGTGGATTCTGTAGCTGTAAGACTTATAGGCTATGACAATCCTTTAGATATTCCAGTATTGAAAGAAGCAAAGGACTATAATTGGGGACCAGTTTTACCTAATGAAATTGAAGTTCTGGGGGAAAAAATTGAAAATTTAAAAGTAGATGATTTTAAATTATGTAGAAAAGCTGGAAGTTTTTATTTTGTAAGTCCAATAGTAAATAATTTCTTGAGGGGAATGATAGCTCCTTACCCATCCTTAATAGAAAACAAATGTATAGGATGCAAGAGATGCAAAGAAGTTTGTCCTGAAGATCCTAAAGCTATAAATATGATTAAAGATAGTAATAGATTAATGCCTGAATGGGATATGTTAAAATGTATAAGATGTTTTTGCTGCCAAGAACTGTGTCCAGAAGGAGCTATAGAGTTAAAATATAATACTTTAGGTAGAATATTAGGAATGAATAGAAGGTGAAATATTTGAAAAAAAGTGTTTTATTCATAATTTTTATTAGTATCATAACTCTAAGTATGTTATTTATAAATACAATAGTTGAATTTTTGATAAACATACAATGGTATAAAGAAGTATCATATTTAGCAGTATACTTTACTAAAATTAATGCACTAATAAAGTTAATGATACCATCATTTATAATTATTTTTATTTTCGTATATGTATATTATAATATAGTAACTAAAAATAAGATTGAATTTAAAAAGATATTTAATAATAAAATTTTTCTGTGTATTAATAGTTTAATTTCAATAACTGTTGCGTATCTATTTTCTAGTGAATATTGGTATTATATTTTGCAATTTAACAATTCAGTAAATTTTAATTTAACGGATCCAATATTTAATAAAGATATAGCATTTTATATATTTAAATTACCTCTTATAGAGTCTATATATAATGCTCTAATAGGATTGTTAGTATTTTTAGTATTAACAACACTTATTATGTATTTAGTATTATCTATAAAAGATAATGTACAACGTGGTGGTTTAAGGGAAATATTATCTAATTTTAAGGAGGAAAAAAGTAGAATTACAATTCTAGCAGGAAGACAACTAGCAATAATTTCATCTTTAATATTAATAATATTAGCGCTTGGTTTTTTCATAAAAAGCTGGAATTTAGTTTATAGCCCTAGGGGGGGAGCAACTGGAGCTAGTTATACAGATGTGAAAGTAACATTATTGTTTTATAGGATAATAATAGCATTATGTATAGTTTCAGCTATTGTAGCCTTTTTTAGTATTACAAGAAAGAAAATGAAGCCTATAATAATTTGTTTGTGTGGTATTTTCTTATTTACTGCTGCTGAAGGAGTAGCTTCAAATTTAGTTCAAAATTTCATAGTTAAATCTAATGAAAAAAAGTTGGAAGAGCCATATATTAAACATAATATTGCTTATACGAGAAAAGCATTTAATATTGATGATATACAGGAGATAGACTTTGATGTAAAGAATAACTTAACCATTAATGATATAAAAAATAATAAAGATATAATAGATAATATTAGGATTAATTCATTTGAACCAGCCTTAGAGTTTTATAATCAATATCAAACTATTAGACCATATTATATATTCAATGATATGGATATAGATAGATACAATATTAATGATAAATACACTCAGGTTTTTATAGCTCCTAGAGAATTAAATCTTGAAAATATTGATCCTAATACATGGCAGAACAGACATTTAATATATACCCATGGATATGGAGTTGCTACGAGCAAAGTTAATTCCGTTACTCAAGAGGGACAGCCTGATTTTTTAATTAAAGATATACCAGAAGAAAATAATACAGATATCGTTTTAAAAAATTCTAGAATTTATTTTGGTGAAAAGACTAATGATTATGCTATTGTTAATACCAATTTAAAAGAATTTGATTATCCTAAAGGTGGAGATAATAAAATAAATCAGTATGATGGTAAATCTGGTATAAGAATGACACTATTTAATAAAGTTTTATTTGCTATAAAAGAGAGAAATTTAAACTTTATTCTTTCAAGGGATATAACTAGAAATAGTAAGATACTAATAAATAGAAATATAATTGAAAGAGTAAATAAGATAGCACCATTTTTGGTATATGATAAAGATCCATATATAGTTATACATGATGAAAAACTATATTGGATAATAGATGCATATACTGTTTCAAATAGATATCCTTATTCTCAATCATATAATAATATTAATTATATAAGAAACTCAGTAAAGGTAGTAGTAGATGCTAGTGAAGGAGATATGGATTTCTATATAGTAGATAAAGATGATCCTATAATAATGAGCTATTCAAAAATTTTTAAAAATTTATTTAAGGATTTAAGCAGTATGCCACAAGGATTAAAAGATCATATAAAATATCCAGAAGATATTTTTAAAATACAATGTAGTGTACTGGAGAAATATCATATGACAGATCCTATAGCATTTTTAAATGGAGATGATATGTGGGAAGTATCGAAAAATGAAAAATTAGTACAAACTAAAGAGGCTGTAGATGAGTCACCTTACGTAGTTATGAGATTACCAGGAGAAAAAAATAATGAGATGATAGTGTTAGAATATTTTAATATGAAAAATAGAAATACTATGTCTTCAATATTTGGAGCAAGGATGGATGGGGATAACTACGGCAAGCTAATAATGTATAAAATGCCTTCTCACAAAACCATATATAGTCCATATTTTTTCAATCAAAAGCTAAAGCAGGATCCATCTATTTCAAAAGAGATAGCTCTTTGGAGCACTAATATTTCAGAGGTTATATTTGGAGATACAATAATAGTTCCATTAAATAATTCTCTATTATATGTAGAGTCTATGTATTTAAGAGCTAGCGGTAAAAATAGTGCTCCAGAAGTAAAAAGAATAATATTATCTTATGATGATAAAGTGGTAATAGCAGAAAATCTTGATTTAGCTATAAAACAAATGTTTAATGTTGATGAAAAAGAAAATAATAAAGAAAATAATAATGAAGTAAATAAAGATTTACAAGATATAAAATCTGCAAAGGATGCCTATGAAAAAGCCATAGAAGCTCAGAGAAATGGTGATTGGGCTAAATATGGAGAATATATAAAATCATTAGGAGATATACTTAACACTTTAAGTAAATAATAAAAAGCTAAACAGATAGTTTATCAATCTATCTGTTTAACTTTTTTGTTACATTTAAAAGGATTTTTAGAAAAAATGTTGAATGATACTTTTATAACGTATTTTTGTGAGGTATATTATGAATAGTGAAGATAAAAGAGTAATCGTAAATAGAAAACTAAAGAATAGTATATATATTAGCACAGACTCTTTTAATATAATTAATTTTCCAAATTCTATTAAGGATAATATATGCAAAAGTTTATTAAAAAAAGAAAAAGTTATAATATTTACAGATGAGCTTTTATATAAGGATTTGGAAAAAATATTTTTATCTTCATATGATTTAGTGATAAATGGCATAAATAACGAAAAATTAGATATAAAATTATATGATTCTTTAAATTTTAATGTAAATTCTACAGATTTATTAGAACTATTAAAATATACCGCTAAAACAAAAGATAAGGTTACTATTTTATGGGATTTTAGAAACTACGCAAGAAGAATTAGTGATTTAGATGAGTTAATAAAATGTGTAAGTAATATTATTTCTTACTCTAATGCAAAGGTTAAAAATATAATTTTTATTAGTAATTATAAATATAATGTTAATTTATTAAAAGAATTATGTTTAATATTAGATACTACGATTATATTTGATAAGAATAAAGAACTTTATTTTCAATGTGATAAAGAAATAGATAGTATTCTATGGTTGTTAAGTTCTAATGCAGAATTGAAATATCAAAATAATAATTTAGTTATGTTTAATGATATATTTTCTAATGTCCCTAAGACTTTAGATAAGGATACCTTTAAAAATATAATAATCAATAATTTAAAAGATGTTTGTGATATTGATTTCTGTATAATATATACTTTAGATAAAATGAAAGAAAATATTGTTGGATTAGATAGTAGCTTTGGAATAACTAAAAGGCACCAATATCATATGATGAACAATAGAAAATTTATAAGTTTTCAGAAGAATATAAATGAAAAAATAATTAATAAGGGTTCTAATTGTTTTATAGATATTTCAGAATCAGATAATATTGGTATGGAAAAAGTAATTAAAGAGATAGCTATAAGCAGTTGCTTAGGAGTTTATGTAGATAATTATGAAAATATAAAAGGGGTTATCTGGGTTGGAAGATATGAAAGAGATAAAAAAATATTAAAAGAAGATATAAATTATATAGCTCCATTGTGTAAAACTGTATTTCACTTAATATATGAGCAAAATAAATATTGTGAATTGCAAAATAAATTTATAGAAAGTGAAAAATTAAGAGCTATGGGAGAAATGGCAGCGGGTATAGCTCATGACATTAACAACGTTTTAACACCTATAATTGGATCTATTCAATTACTAAGAGACAGTAATATAGATGACAAAAGTATAATAAAACATTTAAAAATAATTGAAATATGTGCATATGATGGAATGAATATAGCTAATAAAGTGAATAGATTTACACGAAAAAATATAAAAAATAAATTAGAATTATTTTTTATAGATGATATTTTGACAGATGCAATTGATTTGACTAAGAATAAATGGCTAACAGAGAGTAATTTAAATGGAATATATATAGATGTAATATTTAATTTAAAATCTAAAGCTAAAGTAAAAGGTAATGCGACTGAATTAAGGGAAGTATTTGTAAATATAATTAGAAATGCAATAGATTCCATTGATGGTGAAGGTAAAATAGAAATAATTACCCAGGAAATTAATGATATGGTGTTCATTAAAATTAAAGACAATGGGATGGGAATGAATGAAGAGGTTATAAAAAGAGTATTTGAACCATTCTTTACTACAAAAGGAAATAAAGGTTCTGGTTTAGGATTAAGCCTCTCTTATAAAATAATTCAGGAGCATGGCGGGGAAATAAAAATTGATAGTAAGGAAAAAATAGGAACATGTTTTGATATTAAATTACCTATTTGTAATGATATGGATTTAGTAGAAGAAAAGATGTACGAAGAAAAAATTGAATTCAAGGGTAATATTCTTATTATAGATGATCAAAGTCAAATAAGAAGTGTTATATCGGATATGATTAAATCCATAGTTGATTGTAGAATAAAAAGTTGTGGAAATGAAAATATTGAGGAAGAATTAAAAAGAAGAAAATATGATATAATAATTTGTGACTTTTCAATGCTTGGAATGAATGGAGTGCAAATATCTAATATTGCTAAAAAGATTAATAGAGATGTGTTTTTCTGTTTAATGACTGGCTGGTTAGGGAATTTTGATATGGATATGACTGAAAATGTTGATTTAGTATTAACTAAACCAATTGATAAAGAAAAATTAAAACAAATATTTATGAAATATAAAAATAATATAACCACTTAGTATATATAATTTATATTTTATACTGAAGGGAAGGAAGTTTATGGATTATGATGTGCTAATATTAGGTGGTGGTATAATAGGCTGCGCTGTAGCCTATGAATTATCAAAGTATAGCTTAAATATAGCATTAATAGAGAAAGATTATGATATAGCCGATGATGTGGCTTTAATTAATTCAGCAGTAGTTTATGATGGAGTAGAGTGTGATGATACTTTAATGGCCAAACTTGAAATGATGGGGAATAAAATGTTTGATGAGCTTTCATCGAAGATAAATGTTCCTTTTAAAAGACAAGGTTCTTTAATTATAGCTGAAGATGAAAAAAGTGAAGACATGATAAATAAAATGTATGAAAGAGCTTTAGAAAGAGGAATAAAAAATATAACTTTATTACAAAGTAATGAAGTATATGAATTAGAGCCAAATTTAAGTGTTAAAGTATCGAAAGCTCTATATTCTAAAAATACAGGAGTAATATGTCCATATGATCTAGCTATAGCATATGGAGAAATAGCTTTTGATAATGGAGTTAATTTTAGATTAGAGGAAGAAGTAGTAGATATTCAAAAAATAACTAAAGGATTTAGAGTAATAACCAATAAAAATAAATTCACATGTAAAATGGTTATTAATACAACTCCAGGTCAAAATTATAGTATCGATACTGAAGAAAAAGTATATTCAGAAAAAGCATATAAGGAAAAAAGAAATTTAAGTTTCTTTCTTTTAGAGAAAGATTGTAAGGTAAATTATAATAATATAGTATTTACTATTAAAGATTCTGAAGAGACTTTGCGTATAATTCCCACAGTTCAGGGAAATATCATACTGGCTTTAAATACCGAGAAACCAGTGGGTTATGAACAAACATTGAAGAATTTTAATAATTTAATGGGACAAATAGATGAAAATAAAATAAATGCTTTTTATCAATGGCCTCATTATAAAGATACTATAATAATAGATGAAAGTTTAATAGATAAAGGTTATATTAAAGTTGTAGGAAAACACTATGGTCAGGTAACGATGACTCCTTCTATAGCAAAAATGGTTTGTGAAACTATTGTAAGTAATATTAATTGTGTATTGAAGAAAGACTTTGTAGAGAAAAGAAGAGAAGTTTATAAATTTAGTCAGCTTTCCAATGAAGAAAGAAACCAAATTATTAAAATGAATAGAAAATATGCGAATATAGTATGCATTTGCAAGAATATTACAGAGGGTGAAATAGTAGATGCAATTAGAAGACCTTTAGGGGCTCGTACAGTTGAAGGAATAAAAAGAAGAACTGGAGTAACCTTTGGAAGCTGCAAAGGGTCTGAATGTTTTAGTAAAATTGTCTCTATTTTAGCTAGAGAAACAAATAAAAAGCCCACGGATATAGTAAATGACTCGAAAAATTCAAATATACTCAAATCTAGAATTAAAGAATTTCAATATGAGTAGCTGGAAGGGTGTATTTTTAATGTGTAAAAATTTTATATGTAGTGGTTGCAATGATAAGTGCGTTATAAATATGCAATGGGATGATGATGATGCCTTTGAAATAAGCGGAAACAATTGTAATGATGGCATTTATTATGCTAAGGAAGAAAGAAAGAATAACAAAGACATATTTACTACTTTAGTTAGAATAAAAGGAGCAGATTGTAATGTGGTTCCAGTTAAAAGTAGTAAAACAATAGATAAAAAACTGTGGATAGATTGCTCGAAAGCATTAAGTATGTTGTATGTAGGAGCACCTGTAAAAATTGGAGATATAGTATGCCATAACCTTTTGAACACAGGTGTAGATATATTGTGTACAAGAAACATAGATAAAGCAATTAATTATGATAAAGAATAAATATTATCTAGAGAGCAGCTTACAGTAAAAGACGTAACATATAGTACATGTTTTATATTTGAAGCGGTACTTTAGGGGATAGGTTTAACATATAAAGTAGTAAAGATATGTAAAGGTGATTTAGGCTTTACTGCAGCATTTAAACACTATATAGAAGTTATAAAATAAGGAAAAATGAATAAAGGTAAATTAAGGTGTCCTTAATTTACCTTTATTTAATAAAAAAATTTAAAAATACTGTTGACATAACTCTAAATCACTGATATAATTTATTTTGTCATGAGATACGGAAAGATGGTCGAGTTGGTTTAAGGCACCGGTCTTGAAAACCGGCGTGCGGGTGACCGCACCCAGGGTTCGAATCCCTGTCTTTCCGCCATTTTTTTATTTATAAAGTAAATTTGGACATGGAGAAATACTCAAGTGGCCGAAGAGGCGCCCCTGCTAAGGGCGTAGGTCGGGAAACCGGCGCGAGGGTTCAAATCCCTCTTTCTCCGCCAGAGCATCTAGTTAGCTAGATGCTTTTTACTTTTATAGGAATTAAACTAATTGATTTTTTTATGAATATATGTTAATATATTAGTGTTAAGTATGCGTCGGTAGCTCAGTTGGATAGAGTAGCTGGCTACGAACCAGTTGGTCGGGGGTTCGAATCCTCTCCGACGCACCAAAAAACACCAAGAGTTGAAGTAATTTAATTCTTGGTGCTTTCTATTTGATGGAAAAGGAGATTTAAAGTACAATCTACTTAAATACTTTAATACGATCTTCTAATGGTTGGAATTGTTTTTCATCTGGTTGTGCTGTTGGTTTTCCGAATGGCATTTGCGCAATTAGCTTCCAGTTGTCTGGTATGTTCCATTCTTTTTTTACATCAGTTTCAATAAGTTCATTATAGTGTTGTAATGATGCCCCAAATCCTTCAATTTCTAATGCAGTCCAAATAACAAATTGATGCATTCCACTTGCTTGTTGAGACCAAATTGGAAAGTTATCTTTATAGAGAGCAAATTGCTGTTGAAGAGACTCTACTACACTATTATCTTCAAAGAACAAAACTGTACCATATCCACTACGGAATGAATTTATTTTATCTTCAGTAGAACTAAACTTGTCTACGGGTACAATTTTTCTCAATGCCTCTTTCGTAATATCCCATAACTTATCATGATGCTTTCCTAATAATAGAATTACCCTTGCACTTTGTGAATTAAATGCAGATGGGGTATGTTTTACAGCATGATCTATGATTTCTTTAATTCTATCGTCTGAAACCACAGCCTCTTTGCTAATTCCATAAAATGTACGTCTATCTGCTATGGCAGTAAAAAAATCTTTTGACATTTAATCATTCCTCCAGTTCTATATAAAATATTGGTTTTTTATTATTTACAAATAAAAATTGATATACCATTATTAAATATATTTAATACAAATTAAAAAATGTTAATCTTGCTTATTCATTTCTAAAATTAAAATATGAGAAGTTTCTTTTGCTTTTATTAAAATATCTTCTTCAATTATTTCCAGTCCATCTCTATCATTTAATTGAATATCATTTATTATAGATATTCCCTCTATTTGAACTAAATATGCCTGTCTTCCTGTATTAATTGGAAAACTAATCTCTTTTCCTTGTTCAAGTTCTAAGGAATAAATATTTATATCCTGGTTTATTTCTATTGGTGCATTTCCATCTTTACTTGAAACCATATGAAGCCATTTATTCTGTCTATCAGTCCAATTGAACCTATAGTCTCCATAGCTAGGTTTGTATCCTTGTTTATTAGGGAAAATCCATATTTGTAAAAGTCTCAATGTATCTTTTCCAAGGTTATGCTCACTATGGTAAACACCTGTTCCTGCACTCATGTATTGAATATGACCTCGTGTTATAGTGTTTTTATTACCCATGCTATCGCCATGTGTAAGTTCACCATTAACTACATAGGATATTATCTCCATATCTCTATGAGGGTGAGTATCAAATCCGGTGTTAGATTCAATTAAGTCATCATTTATAACTCTTAAAACTCCAAAGTTTATATTATCTGGATTGTAGTACTCGGCAAAAGAAAAGTGGAATTTACTTCTTAACCATTCAAGATTACTACTACCCATATTTTTACTTTCTATCTTTCTTAACATTCTACATCTCTCCTTTTGATTATTACTTATAACTTTAACCTAAAATATAAATGAATTTTTCTATAGAATTTACTTTAGTGACTTACAAATAGTTATTTTAATAAATTATTATAGTTAGTTATTTTTAGTAACTGAATTTAAATTTATTATTACATATATATTATAATTAGTCAAGAATCTTTTGATACATATTTACAGGTGCTTTTAAACTTTCGTTTTTACATAGATAAAAATATAAAGAACCTCCTAACATTAGGAGATTCTTTATAAAATTCTTTATATTATCTTGATTAATTCCATTTTTCTGCCCATTTTTGAATTTCGTCCATAACAGTTTGAAGCTCACGACCTTTCTCTGTAAGCTCATATTCTATACGTACAGGAGTTTCTGGATAAACTTTTCTAATAATAATGCCTTCATTCTCTAATTCCTTAAATCTTTCTGTAAGCATACGAGCGCTCATGTTAGGAATTGATTCTGCTATATCAGAAAATCGCTTTTGTCCATTCAATAATGTTCTTATAATTAATCCAGTCCATCTCTTTCCTAATAATTCAAAAGCGTTTTCAAACTTTGGGCACATATGATATTTTTCCATATCTAATCACCACCTGTTACTATTCTATCATACTTACTTTTATTAAGTAAGTAGCTTATTATATTATACCAATATAAGTATTGAACTAAGTAATTATTTTTCCTTTTTTCATGAAGCTATTATGTTCATTTCAAAGATCAAATGAATAAATATTGATTGATGAAAATATTTATTCAATGTGAAAAAAATTTAATATAAATTTCATTTATGAGTTATTAAAAACAAATAACTTTCAATAATCTTAAAATAATAAAGTGCAAAGTTTTTCTTGATTAATAGTAACATATAGTTTATAAGTTGAATAAATTATGAACAAGTGTATGCATAGAGCAATTATATTTATTTTTATGTTTATAAAATGAAATATTTATTTAATTAAAATTCATTTTATAGATTTATTTGCATATATATAAATAAAAAAATATGAATGTTTAAGTGATTCGGATGAATAATTATAAAATATAATTATAAATCTCATGTGAATATTTTAAGAGGGGGTTAATTTATGAAAAAAAGAATATTATCTATATTGCTATCTGGGGCCATGGCAATAAGTGTAGTAGGTTGTGGCAGTAAAACAAGTAGCACACCTGCGAATACACCTGATAAATCAAATTTTAAAATAGGTGTTATTACGGGAACCGTTTCTCAAGGAGAAGAGGAATACAGAGCAGCTGAAAATATGAAGAAGAAATATGGAGATATGATAGTTCTTCAAACTTATCCAGATAATTTCTCCAAGGAACAGGAAACTACTATAGCTAATACGTTAAGTTTAGCATCAGACCCAGAAGTGAAGGCTATAGTTTTCGTACAGGCTGTTCCTGGCGCTGCGGCAGCCATAGATAAGGTAAAGGAAAAAAGGGATGACATCTTATTTATTGCTGGGGTTCCAGGGGAAGACCCGTCAATAATAGCTTCAAAGGCAGATGTAGTTTTACAGGCAGATGAGTTAGGAATGGGAACGGCAATAATAAAACAAGCTAAGAAACAAGGAGCTAAAACTTTTGTTCACTACTCTTTCCCAAGACATATGTCTTATCAATTATTAGCAATGAGAAGAGATATATTAAAAAAGACTTGTGAAGAAGAAGGAATTAAATTTGTAGATGCTACAGCACCAGACCCAACTGGAGATGCCGGGGTTCCAGGAGCTCAACAGTTTATCTTAGAAGATGTTCCAAGAAAGGTTAAAGAGTTAGGGAAAGATACATCATTTTTTAGTACAAACTGCTCTATGCAAGAACCTTTAATTAAAGCAGTATTACAAGAAGGTGCTATATTATCACAACAATGTTGTCCATCACCTTATCATGGATATCCAGGTGCTCTTGGAATACAAATACCAGAAGATAAAAAAGGCGATTTAAATTATGTTATAGAGGAAACAAAGAAAAAAGTTGCAGATATGAATGGAACAGGAAGATTATCTACTTGGCCAGTACCTGTTAATATGTTATTTGTTCAAGCTGGTGTTGAATATGCTAAAGCTTATTTAGAAGGTGATATAAAAGAAAAAAATGATAAGGCTAAATTAGAAGAGATATGTAAAAAGGTAGCTGGAAAGCCAATACAAATAAATACTTTCAAAGATGAAAAGACTGACAAGACTTTAGATAACTTCTATGTAGTTTTATCGGATTACATTGATTTTTAATAAAATAATACAGGTTGCTTATAAGAGCAACCTTGTTTTTTAATTATATACTTTCTTTTGAAAATTTGTAGAGGAGGTTAATTAAATGGGTGAAGAAGAATATGTTCTAAAAATGAAAGATATAAAAAAAGATTATTTTGGTAACAAAGTTTTAAAAGGAGTAGATCTGAAGATAAAGCCAGGTGAGATCCATGCACTATTAGGGGAAAATGGAGCAGGAAAATCTACTTTAATGAATATACTTTTTGGGATGCCAGTGATTCACTCCACTGGAGGATATGAAGGTGAGGTATTTATTGGGGATGAAAAAGTAAATTTAAAATCCCCCAAAGAAGCTATGGAAAAGGGCATAGGTATGGTACATCAAGAATTTATGCTCATACCGGGTTTTAGTATTACAGAAAATATAAAGCTTAATAGGGAACTTACTAAAAATAACTTAATAAGCAAATTGTTTGGAAAGAATCTTAAGACTTTAGATTTTAATGAAATGAATAAGGATTCAAGAGAGGCTCTTAAAATAGCAGGATTAGATATAGAAGAATTTATAAAAGTAGAAGGACTTCCAGTAGGTTATATGCAATTTATTGAGATTGCCAGGGAAATAGATAAGAAAAATATAAAACTTATGGTTTTTGATGAACCAACAGCAGTTCTTACAGAAAGCGAAGCAGATAAACTTATGAAGGCTATGAAAAATATAGCAAACTCTGGCATAGCAATAATTTTTATTACCCATAGATTAGATGAAGTTATGGCAGTGTGTGACAATATAACCATATTAAGAGATGGGGAGTTAGTAGCTAGTAAAAAGGTTGAGGAAACTAATGTTATAGAACTTGCGCAATTAATGGTAGGAAGAAGTGTTGAGAGAATAGTAAAAGATAATGAAAAAGATAATGAAAAAGAAATAAATAATCAGGAAGTTATTATGAGCATTAGAAGTTTAAAGGTAAATATGCCTGGAGAAAAAGTTAAGGAAGTAAATTTAGATATTAAGAAAGGTGAGATATTAGGAATAGGAGGTTTAGCAGGGCAAGGAAAAATAGGAATAGCTAATGGAATAATGGGGCTTTTCCAAGCAGGCGGAGAAGTATTTTTTGAAAACAAACCTCTAAAATTAAATAATCCAAGAGAAGTCTTAAAAAATAGAATAGCCTTTGTATCAGAGGATAGAAGAGGAATGGGACTTTTATTAGATAAGTCTATAGAATTGAATATAGCATTAACAGCAATAGAAATAAATAATGAGTTTGTAAAGAGTTTTGGATTATTTAATCAAATTGATAGTAGTAAAATTAGAACTCATGCGTTAACCCTAATTAAGGATTTAGATATAAGATGCACGGGACCTCAACAAATCACAAGAAGATTAAGTGGAGGAAATCAACAAAAGGTATGTATTGCTAGGGCTCTCACTATGAATCCTAAGATATTATTCGTTTCAGAACCAACCAGAGGTATAGATATAGGAGCCAAGAAATTGGTGCTTGAATTACTAGTTAAGCTAAGTAATGACTTTGGAATGACGGTGGTAATAACCTCAAGCGAACTAGCAGAGCTTAGATCAATTTGTAATAGAATCGCAATCGTATCAGAGGGGAAAATTGCAGGTATTCTAAAACCTGAGGATAGTGATGTAGACTTTGGATTGGTTATGTCAGGAAGTAAAAATATGCAAGAAAGGGAGGAGGCCTTATAATGAAAAATAGAATTAAGGGTTTAATAGATAAAATAGGTTTACCAAGGATTATAATTATAACTTTCTTTTTATTTTTATGTGTTTTATCTGTGATGCTTAAACTTTCCCTCCCAGACTTGATTTCAGACACTTTAGTAAGAGTTGGAATGAACGGTATATTAGTTCTTGCCATGGTACCAGGCATACTTTGCGGAATAGGGCTTAATTTTGGATTACCTTTGGGTATTTTAGCTGGACTTATGGGAGGTTTAATAAGCATAGAAATGAATTTAAGAGGTTTTACAGCCTTATTTGTAGCTATATTAATATCTATTCCAATATCAGCTATAGTAGGATATTTGTATGCTTTACTTTTAAATAAAGTAAAAGGATCAGAGATGATGGTGTCTACTTACGCGGGTTTCTCAGCAGTATCTTTAATGTGTATAGGATGGCTCTTATTTCCATTCCAAAGTGCTGAGTTAAAATGGCCTATTGGAAAAGGATTAAGAACTACTATAACACTTACCGATAGATACGATAAGCAATTAGACAACTTCCTTTCCTTTAAATTAGCTGGATTTAAATTTCCTACAGGACTTATATTAATGTTTTTATTCTGTTGCTTATTAATGTGGTTAATTTTAAGAAGTAAAAAAGGTGTATCTATGATAGCAGCAGGAAGCAATTCTAATTTTGCACAAGCTTCAGGTATAAATGTAGATAAGTCTAGAATATTTGGAACCATGTTATCAACAATTTTTGGAGCAGTTGGAATTATAGTATATGCTCAAAGTTATGGATTCTACCAACTTTACCAAGCTCCAATGATGATGGGATTTGCAGCTGTTGCGGCAATACTCATCGGTGGAGCTTCAGCCACCAATGCTAAAATATCACATGTCATTATAGGAACTATTCTATTCCAAGGTCTACTGACAATGGGGCTTCCAGTTGCCAATAAAATAGTTACAGAGGGCAATTTAGCGGAAGTAGTAAGGATAATATTGAGCAATGGTATAATTCTATATGCTCTAACTAAGGTAGGAGGAGGGGATATAGGTGAATAGTGATTTATTAAAGAAAGTTAAAAAGGGACTATTTGATAATATAGTAACTATATTATTTGTTGTATTATGTTTAGTAGGGATTAAGCTTTCAGGTCAACCTCTTTCCTTTGTATTAGATGAATTGATGGCAAGAATAGCTAGGAATTCATTTTTAGTTCTTGCTCTTATAATTCCTGTTATTGCAGGTATGGGATTGAACTTTGGAATAGTAATTGGAGCCATGGCTGGGCAGATCGCAGTTATAGCAGTAACTCATTGGAATATAACAGGGATAAAAGGGTTTTTACTATGTGTCTTAATAAGTACTCCTTTAGCTATTATTTTTGGTTACTTAACGGGTAAACTTTTAAATAAAACTAAAGGACAGGAAATGATAGCTAGTATGATATTAGGTTTTTTTGCTAACGGGCTATATCAATTCTTATTTTTATTTCTAGTAGGAACTCTTATACCTATGAAAAACCCTGTGTTGGTCTTAAGTAGCGGAGTAGGTATTAAAAATACAGTTGATTTAAAGGATACCATAAAATATTCATTAGACAATTTATTAAATAATTTATTTAAATTATCTATGTACGAAATAGTACTAATAGCATTAATAGTTGTAATTTTATATAATTTATATAAGATTATAAGAGAAAGAGAACAATATATAAAAAGAACAGTATTTTTAGACTTGTCTGTATCTATAATTCTATTAGTAAATATATTATCAAAGTGGAAATTTACACTAGAGTTTATCACTGTGCCTATAATGACAATGCTAATAATAGGTCTATTATGCCTGTTCAATATATTTATAGTAAAAACTAAATTAGGTCAAGATATGCGAACTGTAGGTCATAGTATGCAGGTAGCAAATGCATCTGGAATTAAAGTAAATAAAATAAGAATTATTGCTATTATAATGTCCACAGTATTAGCGGCTTGGGGACAGTTGATTTTTCTTCAAAATATTGGAACACTAAACACTTATGGTAGTCATGAGCAAGTTGGTATGTTTGCCATAGCAGCTCTTTTAATAGGAGGTGCTTCTGTATCTAAAGCTACCAATGGACAGGCAATATTAGGAGTAATATTATTTCATACTTTATTTATAGTTTCGCCAATGGCAGGTAAAAATTTATTTGATAATCCTCAGATAGGAGAGTATTTTAGAGTTTTTGTAGCATACGGTGTAATAGGTGTTTCTTTAGGATTACATGCTTGGAAGAAGCAGGTGTTGATTAAATCAAAATCTATGTAAAATTATAAATATAAAGCTATAAATATAAAACATCTGTAATAATAAATTTTACAGATGTTTTATTTTGTTCATATATTAAAGTATATTTTTATAATTGAATAATTTTATCTATAAAAGATTAAAATACAAGTAATAAATAATAACTATTTATCGGTGGTAATAATATGAGTAATATTTTAGATGATAAAATAAATTTGATTTCAAAAACTCTAGAAGATAATAGCCAATTAATAATAAAAAAACTATTCATAGGTTCAAATGAATATTCAGAAGCTGCAATTTTATATATTAATGGATTAACAAACAAAGATGTAATAAATAGGTACATATTACAGCCATTAATGATAGAGGTAAAGGAAGACTTAAAAGAAAAAGAAAATTTGAATGATTATATTTGTAAAAAATATATATGTATGGGCGACGCACAGACAGAACAAGATATTAATAAGGTCATAGATGGCATTAAAAGAGGAAAGACTATACTGATAATAGATAATAATCCTGGATATATAATTATAGATACAATAGGTGGAGAACATAGGCATATATCCGAGTCCCTCACTGAATCTTCTATTAGAGGACCTAGGGAGGCTTTTGTCGAGAATCTAGAAGTGAATATTAGTATTCTCAAAAGAAGAATAAAAGATAAAAATTTAGTAATAGAGCAAACAGTACTAGGAAAAAGATCTCAAACGGATGTAGTCTTACTATATATAAAAGATATAGCTAATGATAAACTAATAAATTATATAAAAGAAAGATTAGAAATGATAGATGTTGATTACATTTCATCTGCTGGAGTATTAGGGCAATATATAGAAAATCATACATACACTATTTTTCCACAATTTTACATTACTGAAAGAACAGATGTAGTTGAAGCTAATATATTGGAAGGTAGAGTGGCTATAATAGTTGATGGAACACCTCAAATATTGACTGCACCATCTCTCTTCATAGAGTTCTTTCAAACAGTAGAAGATTATTATGAAAGATTTATAGTAGCATCCTTTTCAAGAATGCTTAGAATTTTTTCAGCTTTTACTATAATTACATTACCATCTTTATATTTAAATTTTATAAAATTCAATGTAGAAATAATTCCATTAGAATTAGTTGTACCGCTTATAAGTTCAAGAACAGGTATAGTTTTAAGCCCTTTTTATGAAATATTATTAATGGAAATAGTAATTGAATTACTTAGAGAAGGCGGTTTAAGACTTCCTAGTAAAATTGCAAATACACTAAGTATTGTTGGAGGTATAATAATTGGCGAAATGGTTGTAAGAGCTAAAGTAGTAAGCCCTGAGACTCTTGTTGTAATAGGAATTTCTGTAATATCAACATTTTTAATACCAAACTATGAAATGGCCTTAACTATTAGGCTCTTAAGATTTCCAATGTTAGTAGTGGCCAATTTCTTGGGCATAATTGGAATAGTATTATTTTGGTATATTATCATAGTGCATTTGTTAAGTTTAGATAGCTTTGGATTTCCTTATATGACCTTAAATAAAGCTGATTATAAAGATGTTATTATAAGAGCACCTGTTTGGAAAATGAATAAGAGACCTGAGGATATAGCTAAAAAGGATAATACTAGACAAAGTAATTTTAGAGAAAAGTATAGGAGGTTTAAGCTTGGAAAAAGATAAAATTATAACTCCTATAGAATTTATGAGCATAATATCAGGAACAATTATTGGTATAGGAATATTAACGTTGCCTTCAGATATATCAAAGTACGCTCATGAAGATGGATGGATTTCTATACTAATAGGATTATTATATCCACTATATTTATGGATGATTATGATATATGTCAGCAATAAAAAACCGAATAATCATATATTAGAATTAAGTAGACAATATTTCGGCAATGTATTAGGCAACATACTTAATTTAATATTTTCATTAAGTTTTATATATTCAGGTTCAATAATAGTCAGTTATATTGGCTATGTATTAATTAATTATCTATCTTATTTTTTAAGTAGAAATAATATAATAATTCTTATTTCAATCGTTTGTTATTATACAATAATAAAAGGATTTAAGGTTGTTTCAAGATTAAATTATATTTTATTTTTTGTAACAATAGCTTTATTATTAATTCCAAGTGCAGCACTGAAAGAAGGAAGCTTTTTAAATGTTTTACCTGTATTTAAGACTAATATAGTTGATTTGATGAAAGGAGCATATTCCGGTATATTTTCATTTATAGGTATGGAAGTAGCATTTTTAATATATCCTTTTATTAGTGATAAGAAGCAAATAAAAAAGTATTCTATTTTTGCACTTTTATTGGTTGTATTGTGCTACATATGGGTTCAATTTATAGCATTATTTTATTTAGGAGATGAAGTTATATCTAAATTGAGATGGCCATTGATTATGATCACTGAAACACTTAATCTACCATTAATAAATAATTTTAGATATATTTTTATTTTTCTATGGACAAATGTTATTCTAAAAACGTTAGTTAATTATTGTTTTTTTAATTCTTTTACCCTTCAAGATGTGTTTAAGTTTAAAAATGATAAGATATCATATACCATATCCATTATTTTATTGTTAATCGTATCAATATCTTATAAGAACCTCATAAGAACACAGTATTTAAGTATGTTGTTGGGTACTATTGTAATAATATATAATTTAATTTATATAACTACTATAAGTATTTTTGTAAAAAGAGATGATATATATGAAAAATAAATATAAGATAATCATAATGATGGGTATAATTGTTTTTATTGTTTATTTTGGGAAAAAAGACGATAAAGTTGAATATGTAGAAAAATTGTTGATTCCAATAGGTGTAGGTTATGACATAAAGTTTAAATTAGGAGAAAATGTAATATATGATGTACCAATAAATCACTATAGATTTCAAGCAAATAAGCCACCTACTACTGATGTAAAAACTGGAACAGGTGAATCATTAATAGAAGCTAGGTCATCAAGGCAAGTAAAATCAGATAAAAAATTTTTTCTAGGATTAGAGAGAGTTTATATTTTTAGTGAAGAAGTAGCCATGTATGGAATAAAAGATATAGTAGAAGGTATTTTTAATACATCTATAATAAGTGATTTAGGATTAGTTGCTGTTTGTGAAGGAAAGGCAATTGATATTTTTAACTATCCTGTAAAAGGAGGCTCTAGTCCTAGTGAATACATAGAAGGATTAATAAAAAATTTAAAGTATTCCTATTTTTTTAGTGATAACTATAAAATGACAGATATTTTTGTAAGAATATTTTCAGAAGGAAGAAAAGTTATACTTCCATATATAGAGGCTAAAGAGGATGGGATAGAGGTAACAGGAGTAGCTGTTTTTAAAGAAGATAAAATGGTACTTAAACTTGATCTTAATAAAACAAAAATATTAAATATGTTAACAGCTGATAATACGCAAGGAGAAATTACCATAAGATACAATCCTGTAAATTATGTTAGTTTCTCAGCTGATGCTAAAAGAAAAGTTAAAGTAAATAAAGAAAATAATAAATATAACTTTAAAATAGATTTAAATATAGGGGCAACAATAGAATACGATGAATCTAAGAATGAAGTTTTTGGAAGCCTAGAAAATGAAAAAATATTTAAGAAAAAAGCTGAAGAACAAATTGAAAAAGAATGTGAAGAGTTTATAAAAAAAATGCAAACAGAGTATAAATTAGATTTATTAGAATTAGGAAGAATAGCGGCTGCTAAATATGGTAGAAGAACAGACGTAGATTGGGATGACATAGTGAGCAACTCTAATATAGATGTAAAAGTAAATATAAAAGTTATTAAAGGTGGAAGAGGAAACTTTTAAAAGTTCACTATATATTTAATTAAAATATATAGTGAACTTTATTTTTATATTTTAGTGCCAATCTTTTCACCTATCAAAACTTTTGTTTCATATCCTAAATTAGTTTGTTCAATTATATCTCTATCTATCTTTACTTTGTCTTTTTCTAGAAAAAGTATTACTGTTGATCCTCCAAATTTAAAGTAACCTTTTTCATCACCTTTTGATACCCTTTTACCAGGAAGATAAGTTTGAATTATAGATCCTACACAAGTAGCTCCTACTTCTAAATACAATATTTTACCAAAATTATCCGTATGAAATAAAGACCATTCTCTTTTATTTTGGCAAAATAATTTAGGAATTTTTTTCAATGCTATTGGATTTACTGAATAATATTTTCCATCTATTTTTATAGTATTATCACAAACACCGTCATCTATAAAATGAAACCTATGATAATCTGTTGGACATAATCTTAATATTATACAAGTTCCATTATTATATAAGGATGCAATTTCATCATTCATAATTAATTCATTCATACTATAATGGAAACTTTTTATTTGTACTATTTTATTTAAATCTATATTCTCATAAACTGATATTCTTCCATCACCAGGAGAAATTAAGAGTTTTTTTTCCCTTGCAATAGGTCTATATTTAGATTTTATCTTTCTTATAAAAAACTCATTAAAAGATTTAAATTCATCTAAACTATTTTCATATTCATTCATGTTTATATTAAAATCTCTAACAAAGGGAGAAATTTTTTTTGAACTATAACTGCTATCACAATACTTTCCATAAATGTGAGAAAAAAATTTTCTTTTCAAAAATATTTCTAATAATGATACTCCCATAGAAGTATCATAAATCCAGTTTAAATATTTTTCCCCTGAGACTTTTTCAATATCATAGGTTTTTGTTTTTCTATTAAAAATTTTAATCATGTTTTCCTCCAAAGTATATGAATATACTAACTTATCAATATTTTACATTAAATAAAGTTAAAATAAAAGAATTATCATCTATTTTATAATATAATACACTATTAAAAGAATTTATATTAATAAAATTAAACTAAACTTGTATTGATAGTGAAAATGAAGTATAATAAATTATTATAGAAATAATTATATGCGCTCGTAGCTCAGTAGGATAGAGCAGCGGTTTCCTAAACCGCGTGCCGGGGGTTCGATTCCTCTCGGGCGCACCAAAGCCTTCAGTAGATACTGTAGGCTTTTAATATATTTAGTTATAAGGATAAAATAATTATGAATGAATTTTTTATGCATTATGCTTTAGAGGAGGCTAGAAAAGCTAAGAAACTAGGTGAAGTTCCTGTGGGCGCAGTTATAGTAAAAGATAATGTTATAATAGGAAAAGGACATAACATGGTTGAAACATTGAAAGATTCAACTGCTCACGCAGAAATGATTGCTATAAAAAATGCTTCTAATTTTTTAGAAAATTGGAGGTTGAATAATTGTGAAATGTACGTTACTCTAGAACCATGTCCTATGTGTGCAGGTGCTATAATTCATTCTAGACTAAAAGGAGTATATATTGGTACTTTTGAACCTAATGCTGGAGCATGTGGTTCAGTGATTAATATTTTACAAAATAGATATTTAAAAACTTATGTAGACGTAAAATGGATATACATGGAAGAATGCAGTATTCTATTAGAAGATTTTTTTAAATCGAAAAGAATAAAATAAACATGGAGAGATGTCCGAGAGGCTGAAGGTGGTTGACTCGAAATCAACTGTAGGATTAATATCTTACCGGGGGTTCAAATCCCCCTCTCTCCGCCACAAATACAAAAACAATCAACAAATTATTACAAAATAATATTACATCTAATGTAGAATAACTAATAAAACTATTACAATAGTAATTATTAAGTAGATATGCATAAAAAAGTGTATTTAATCCATTATTTACTTAACATATTAATGATGATATACTTCATAAATAAAACATTTATTAGTGTTAAATTTAAAATATGCTTATTTAAAGGAGAGGATTATATATGAATAAAAAAATAATATCCTCAAGTTACGATTTAAGCGAAGATTTTATATTTGAAAAAGAAATTGAAGAAATAGATTTAAATAATATAGAAGAAGAAATAGAAGTAACTAGGCAACTATTAAATGAAATATCTTGTGATATTGATAAAGTTGAAAAAAGTAAGCAGATATTAGAAGTAAGTCAATATATGGACAAGTTATTGAATGAATATATAAATATGGTAAAAAATAAAAAGTGATTATTAAAGAGAATTTTACAAAAAACTCTTGAATTAAATTCTTATTGATAGTATAATAAGTTTTGTCTTAGCTAATATAATAAAATATAGTCATGAGAAATCCGTGGAGAGATGTCCGAGTGGTTGAAGGAGCACGCCTGGAAAGCGTGTGTAGGGGAAACTCTACCGAGGGTTCGAATCCCTCTCTCTCCGCCATATAAACTTTGCCGTGCTAGACGGGGAGTTAGCGGTGCCCTGTACCTGCAATCCGCTATAGCAGGGTTGAATCCCTCGCCTAGGCAATAATATGTGGGGTCTGACCTATATAAGTGGCGTTGAGAACTGGGTCCCACGCAACGGAAACTCATGAACCCCGTCAGATCCGGAAGGAAGCAGCGGTAAGTGATAATTTTCGTGTGCCGTGGAGAAACCTGGTTTGAGTTAACTGTATAGGTAACGCTCATATGTTATTGTCGAAGCGGGGTGCACGGTTTAAATTAAGTATTTTACGCAATAAACTATGAGAGTTTATTGCTTTTTTGTTTTATAAATTTAATTTAAGAAAAATAGTTTAATGTTTAAAAATACTGTTTTTATATATATAATAAGGTATGTAGAAAAATTATATTATAAGAGGTGAGTTTGAATGTCCTATACTGCTTTATATAGAGAATGGAGACCTAAAAAATTTAAAGATTTAGTGGGACAGCAGCATATATCTATTACATTAAAAAATCAAATAAAAAATAATAGAATAGCTCACGCTTATCTTTTTTGTGGAACAAGAGGTACGGGAAAAACTTCAACAGCAAAAATACTGGCTAAAGCCGTAAATTGTTTAGACTTACAAGATGGTGAGCCTTGTAATGATTGTGAAATATGTAAAAAGATAAATTCAAATCTTTTAATAGATGTTATTGAGCTTGATGCAGCTTCAAATAATGGAGTAGATAAAATTAGAGAAATAGTAGAAGAGGTAAATTATCCTCCAAGAGAAGCAAGGTTTAAGGTATATATAATGGATGAGGTCCATATGCTATCTCAAGGAGCGGTGAATGCATTTTTAAAGACTTTAGAAGAACCACCTTCCAATGTAATTTTCATATTAGCAACTACAGATCCTCAAAAGCTTCCTATAACTATTTTATCTAGATGTCAAAGATTTGACTTTAAAAGAATAAAAAGTGATGAGATATTTGAATTATTAAGAGTAATTGTTGGAGAACAAGGTGTATATTCAGATGATAAAAGCTTAAGCCTAATAGCTAGAATGTCTGATGGGGCTATGAGAGATGCTTTAAGTATATTAGATCAAGCAATTTCCATGGGAAATGGAAAAGTAGATTATGAAAAATTAATTAATATGTTAGGTTTAGTTACTAATGACAACTTAATAAAACTTACCAATAGTATTATTGATAAGGATGTAGAAAGTTCAATAAAAGTAGTAGAGGAAATAGTATTAAGCGGCAAGGATATACATTTATTTATTAAAGATATGATAAATCATATGAGAAATTTATTAATAGTAAAGGTGAGCCAAAGCCCAGATGAATTACTAGATATGTCAAAAGAAAATATTGAACTTTTAAAAGAACAGGGCTATAAAATAAGAATAGAAGAAATAATGAGGAATATAAGAATACTTCAAGATGCTGAAGAACAATCTAAATGGACAAAACAGAGTAGAGTATATTTAGAATTAGCATTAATAAAAATGTGCAAAATAGAGTATGATACATCCAATGAAGTTATACTATCAAGACTAAACAAACTAGAAGAAGCTATGAAAACAGGTGAAATAAAGGTCGCATGTGAAGCAATAATACCAAAAATCGTTAAAGAAAAAGAGGATAAGAATAAACAAGATGAAAACAATATAAAAATACAGCCAGTTAGCGATTATAACCCTCACTCTAATTTAACTTTGGAAATGGTAAAAAAATCTTGGAAAGATATATTGGAAACATTTAAGGGGAAAAGGAGTATGGTATTATATGCCTCCTTAATGACAGCAAATCCTGTAGAGTGTAAAGATGGTATTATAACTATAAAATATGATAAAGAATATGCTTTCAATAAACAAAGGTTGGAGAGAGAAGAAAATAAAAAATTAGTTGAAAATATATTTTCAGAGGTACTAAAAGAAAAAGTTGGAATAAAATATATAGTAGATAAAGCAGAAGAGGAAGAAAATCCAGAAGAGATTTTAATTAGGACTTTTGGTCAGGACATAGTAGAGATAATTGAAGAATAATGCTATAATAGTTTACATCTTAAGGTGAACTGAAATTTAATATATTAAAGGAGGAGTTTATAATGGCAAAGGGTGGAATGCCTAATTTCGGTGGAGCAAATATAAATAACTTAATGAAACAGGCTCAGAAGTTTCAAAAACAAATGGAAGAGATGCAAGGAGAATTACAAAATAAAGAGTTCCAAGCTAGCGTTGGCGGTGGTGCAGTAATTGCTGTGGCTAATGGTAAAAAGGAAATAATAGATATAAGAATAAAACCAGCAGTAGTAGATCCTGATGATGTTGAAATGTTAGAAGATCTTATATTATCTGCTTGTAATGAAGCTTTAAAAAGAGCAGAAGATGAAACTGCAAATGAAATGAAGAAATTAACAGGGGGATTAAATATTCCTGGAATGTTTTAATTAAACTTTTGAGATGAGGTGAATGAGTTGGAGTTTTATCCTATAGCTATAGAAAAGCTCATTGAAGAATTTGCTAAGCTTCCTGGCATTGGAAATAAGACCGCTCAGAGACTTACTTTACATGTACTAAATTTACCACAAGATGAAGTGGAAGAATTTGCTGCAGCTTTAGTAAAAGCTAGAGGAACTATAAAATATTGTTCCAGTTGTGGAAATTTTACTGATACAGATCCTTGTTCTATATGCAGTAATCCTAATAGAGATAAGAGTCTTATTTGTGTTGTAGAACAGCCTAAGGACATAATGGCAATGGAGAAAGTCAAAGAATATAATGGAATGTATCATGTACTTCATGGTACTATATCACCTATGGCAGGGAGAGGACCTAACGACATAAAATTAAGGGAACTCATCACCAGGATAAATGGAGTTGTAAAGGAAGTTATAGTAGCTACCAATCCAAACGTGGAGGGGGAAGCTACAGCTATGTATATATCAAAAATATTGAAGCCTTTAGGAGCAAAAGTAACTAGAATAGCACACGGGATACCTGTCGGAGGGGATTTGGAATATGCAGATGAAGTTACATTATCTAAGGCTTTAGAAGGTAGAAAAGAAATTTAGAAAATAAAATTAATCAGGAGTATTGAATGATAAATACAGTAAATTTTTACATTCAATACTCTTTTTATATTTAATTAAGCAAATATATTTTTTAAATTATGGGTAATTAGTATAAATTTATAAATTTGTATAAACCTCCTATCTCATGTCAAGAATTAAGTTAAAATGAAGCAGGAGGTTTTGTTATGAACAAGAGTTTTTTTAATAAATTGAAAAAGGATAGAAGGTATACTAAGGAAGAAAAGAAATTAATATGCTCCATTATAGATGCTATGAATGATATAAAGGTTGCAAGAGAATATTTTCAAATGGTTAAAGAACCTGGATTAATTGATTATGCAATATATATGGAAGAAGCAGCTAAGGCTAGATATACTTATCTATTAAATGAGGCTAAAGATAAAAAGATAGAATTACAGTATAAATATATATTAGATGAATATAATGCAGTATAATTTACATAAGTGTATAATATTTATATAATAATGATTAATTAGATAATATATATTTTAAAATCAATAATTAAACATTAATTATTGATTTTAAAATATAGCATACAAATTAGAAGGGGGGATTTTTTTGGAGTACATAGGATATTTTTTGATTTCTATAATAGGATTAATATTAATAGTAAAGATATTTTCTTGGCCTTTAAAGATGCTAATAAAATTAATCATAAATGGTGTAATGGGTGTTATATTATTACTATTAATTAACACTGTAGGTAGTCTATTTAATTTTAGCATAGGTATAAATGCAGTAACAGCAATTATTGCAGGATTTTTCGGTGTGCCAGGTGTTATATTTTTGATATTATTTAAAACTATAATGTAATAGATTTGCAGATATGAAAAACCAATGAAGGGTGATGAAATATGGCTTCATATTTGATGGAAATACAGGATTCAGTTATAAAGTATGCCAACATAATATCACAAGTTTTAAATGTAGAAGTTGAAATAGTAGATGAAAATTTATATAGAGTTGCTGGAACTGGAATCTTCAAAGATAAAATAAATAGAAATATGGCTGATGAGGGTTACGCTTATAAAAATGTACTAAAATCTGGACAAACTCAAATAATATATGATCCAGGGAAAGATGAATTATGCATACCTTGTCCAAAAAGAGATATATGCGAAGAAAAATTTGAAATGAGTAGCCCTATAAAGTTAAAAGGTGAAACTATAGGAGTTATAGGTTTAATATGTTTAACAGATGAACAAAGAAACCATTTGATGGAAAGATTTGATATTCATATGGCTTTTCTGAAACAAATATCTGAATTTATAAGTATAGCTGCATATGATAAAAAGGAAAACATTAGAAATCAAACATTGATGGAGTTGTTTAATACAATAATAGATAAAGTGGACCAAGGAGTTCTCATATTAAATAGAGATAATTACATTAGTCATATAAATAAAAATGCATCAAAATATCTTAGGTTATCAAATAATTATTCACAAAGCAAGGTCTCCATAAGATTTAATGGAGATGGTATTTTTAATCTACATGAATATAAAGTCACTATTGATAATGAAAATTTTACTTTATTGGGAAGTATATATCCTGTTTACTTAAATGAAGAAGATTATGATAAAATATTTTTTTTCCATGACTCAAAAAAGTTTAAAGATAGATTAACTCAAATTTCAAGTTCTAAAAAATATATAGGCTGTGATGATATTTTAGGTGACAGTAAAAGAATGAAAGCTTTAAAATCTACTATAAAAAAAGTAACATCTTCTACGTCTACAATACTTATTACAGGAGAAAGTGGTACAGGGAAAGAAATGGTAGCTAGAGCAGTACATAATGAAAGTGATAGAAAGGATCAACCTTTTATAGCAATAAATTGTGCTGCGATACCAGATACTCTTCTTGAAAGTGAACTATTTGGTTACGTGAAAGGGGCATTTACTGGCGCTGATCCTATGGGAAGAATAGGTAAATTTGAATTAGCTAATAAAGGAACTATTTTTTTAGATGAGATAGGGGACATGCCTTTATTTTTACAAACAAAACTATTAAGAGTACTTCAGGAAAGAAGGATAACTAGAGTAGGTTCCAATAAGGCAATTGATATAGATGCAAGGGTTTTAGCAGCAACAAATAAAAATTTAATTAAAATGATAGAAGAAGGAAAATTTAGAGAAGATTTATATTATAGGTTAAATGTAATACCTTTAGAAATTCCACCTTTAAGAGAAAGAGTAGAGGACATAAAATTATTTATAGAGTATTTTATGAGTAAATATTTAACTTTGTTTAATAAGGATTTTTTGTCAGTAAAAATAGAAAAGGAAGTGTGGGATGTATTTTACACTTACCATTGGCCAGGAAACATACGTGAGTTAGAAAATACAATAGAGTTCGTAATAAATATGGTTGGAACAGATGGAATAATAAGTTTAAATACCATACCCAAAAGTATAATGGATAAAAAATCAAAAGGACAAGCAATGGAAAATACTCAAATATATAATTTAAAAGATTTAGAGAAAAGAGAAATAGAAAAAGCTTTAAACTTATATGGAAGGACTACGGAAGGCAAAAAAATAGCGTCAGCAAAATTAGGGATAGGTATTGCTACATTGTATAGAAAGATAGAAGAGTACGATTTATCGAAATGATAACTTGTTTTTAAAAAATATAATGAAAAGTTTGAAAAATCAATATATTCTATGCCATTATCAGTTTGATAATTATTATCGAATTGATAATGGTTTTTTTATTATAAATATTATAAAATGCATACTGTAATGATTTTCCATATTGGCATGTATTTTGCTAAATTAAAAAGTACATATGAAAGTTATACTTTAAAACTAATATAAATGAGGGGGAAGTATATTGGTAACTGTAAAGGATATGAGGCTATTTAAGGATTTATTAAAGTAATAAATATACTAAAGCAAAATAATAAGGGGGATTTTTTATGGTAAACTTTTTAAATTGGTTAGGAAATACTCTTTGGGGGCCACCAACAATGGTTCTAATTTTTATAACAGGAATAGTATTTAATGTTAAAACTCGATTCTTCTCAATAAGAAAGTTAGGATATATTTTAAAAAATACTATAGGTACTATTTTTAAGAAGGGCGAGGTGAAAGGTGAAGGAGTAATGACTCCATTCCAGGCCGTATCTACAGCATTAGCAGGAACAGTAGGTAATGCTAATATTGCAGGAGTTGCAACGGCTATAGCTGTTGGAGGTCCAGGAGCTGTTTTTTGGATGTGGGTAGTAGCTCTGCTTGGTATGATGACAAAGATGGTAGAAGTTGCCCTTGCAGTTCATTATAGAGATAAGGATGAGAATGGGAATTTCTATGGTGGACCTATGTATTATATTGAAAGAGGATTAGGACCAAAATGGAAACCATTAGCTAAATTTTTTGCTTTAATGATGGTCATTGGAGCTCTAGGAACAGCTGTTTTTGTTCAACCCCATACAATGTCAGCTGCTATGAAAAATATATTTAATATACCTCCAGTAGTTACAGTTACATTAGCAACAGCATTAACGGGGGCAGTTGTAATAGGGGGATTCCAAAGAGTAGGTCAATTTTGTGAAAAGGTAACTCCAGCCATGTGTGTTATTTATATTGTATCAGCATTAGGTGTTATATTTGCTAATATCGATAGAGTACCAGAAGCATTCGCATTAATATTTAAGTATGCTTTTCAACCAATGCCAGCAATAGGTGGATTTGCAGGTTCAAGTATAATGCTTACTCTACAGAGAGGAGTTGCTAGAGGAACTTTTTCAAATGAAGCTGGAATGGGTTCAGCGCCGATGGTACATGCTACTGCGATGACGGATCATCCAATAAGGCAGGGATTGTTCGGAGCTTTTGAGGTTTTTGCGGATACTTTAGTTATATGTACTATGACAGCTATAGCAATATTAACTTGTGGACCAGAAATTTGGGCTAGTGGATTAAACGGAGTGGATTTAACTATGGCGGCATTCAAAACTTTATATGGTAACTTTGGTGGTGTTATCATAGGATTATGTGTATTACTATTTGCTTTCTCAACCATGGTGGGATGGGCTATAGAATATGAAACCTCAATAGTATACTTATTTGGAAGTAAGCATATTAAGATTTTTAGATGGATATACTTAATACCACCATTCTTAACTTTAGGAAAAACTACGGAAATGATATGGACTATAGTAGATATATCCACAGGTATAGAAGTTATTCCTAATCTTATAGCACTATTCATGTTAAGTGGAGTATTTATTAAGTTATTTATTGATTTTGAACAAAATATAATGCCAGCAGAGGCAAAGAATAAAAAATCTCAAGCTATGTAAAAAAGGAACTCTCTCTTTGAAAAATAAGAGAGAGTTATTTTTGTATAATATTTTATTTATATTATATATTATTAGAGATAAGATGTTAAAATAGATATATGTGATTATGTCTGTGAATAATGTGGATAATTTTTTGTTTTTACATTAAGTTATCCAGTGAAAAGAGGTAATATATTATGATAATAAATAAAAAAGTAGTTAAAGCTGAATTTATAAAAAGACCTAATAGGTTTAAGGCATATATAAAGTTAGATGGAGAAGAAATGATGGTTCATGTTCCTAATACGGGAAGATGTAGAGAAATATTAACTCCAGGATGTACTGTTATTTTAAGAGAAGAAAATAACCCTCTAAGAAAAACTAAATATGATCTTATAGCTGGATATAAAGGAGATAAGTTAATCAATATTGATTCACAAATACCAAATAAAGTGGTAGAAGAAGCTTTAAAAAAAGGATTAATAGAGCCCTTGTCAAATTATAATATAATTCAGAGGGAAAAAACTTATGGCAACAGTAGATTTGACTTTAAACTATCCAATAATGAAGGAGATGAGTATTATTTAGAGATAAAGGGCGTTACATTAGAGGAAAATGGAGAAACTAGATTCCCAGACGCCCCTACGGATAGGGGAAGAAAACATATTTTAGAATTAATTCAAATTAAAAAAGAAGGCAAAGGAGCAGGAATATTATTTTTAATTCAAATGGATGATGTAAAATATTTTACTCCCAATGATGAAATGGATAAACCTTTTGGTGAAGCCTTAAGGCTAGCTCATGAAAATGGCGTAGATTTATTTGCTTATGATTGTAAAGTAGGTGAGAGTTTTATAACATTAAATAATAAGATAGATATAAAACTTTAAAGTATTCGAAAGGAAGGTGTAAGGTTCTTATTTTAGAACCATTTAATAATGAAATATAATTATTGTCCTTTATGTGGAGAAAAACTAATAATTAAAGATAGTTGGGATGAAGGAGGAGTACCTTATTGTTCTAAAGACGATATAATGTATTTTGATACACCTAAGCCCTGTGTAGTGGTTGCCGTAATAAAAGATAATGAAATATTATTACTTAAACAAAGTTATATATTTAAAGATTCTAAAGTTTTAGTTTCAGGATATGTTACTAATGGGGAAACTGTTGAAGATACAGTCTATAGAGAAGTAAAAGAGGAAACTGGCATTACGATTGGAGAAATAAAATATTTAGGAAGTGAATATTTGCCTTCGAAAGAAATTTTGATGTTAACTTTTATGGCAAGGTATATTGAAGGAGAAATAAAAAAATCAGATGAAGTTGAATGGGTAGAGTGGGGAAAAATAGAAGATGCTTTATGTGAAATGCATGAGGATGAAATAGGTAAAAACATAGTGAGAAAAGTACTTAAAGAAATAGGATATAGAGGAGAAAAGGCTTATAGATGTGAATTGCGTAGTTTTAGTGGCAAAAACTAATAGTAATAATAAAGGTATAGTTTTTAATAAGATTACTTATTAAAAACTATACCTTTTAGTAAATTTATTTTAGTCTAGTTAATTTTATTTCGAAAATTTTATCTTTTTCATTATAATTTACTATAGCTTCATCTATCATTCTGCCAACTAAATTTAATTCTGTATTAGATAGATCATTTCCTGGTAAATTCCAATAATACTCTTCTAATTCGTGAGCTCTAGGAACATTTAGTGATTTTTTAATATCATCTATTCTTTCAATATCAATATTATCAACATATCCCTTTAGATGAAGAATACATTTATCATCCAGTAATTCAACATTTACATTAAATTTTTTACAGTTAATGCTATAGCAAAGAGTAAGAAGTTCATCAACAATTCTAAGAATTTTTTGTTTAGAGTTAGACATTACTAATTTTCCTTTCTTAAATTGGTTATTATAGGAAGAAGAATTATTGCAATCAATCCTCCAGAAAAACCATTATTATAAAGATTTAGACCAGCATGAAGATAACCAACATTCATAACCATACATGTATGCAAGAAACCAGCTATAATACCATATATAGCACCAAAACTTCCTGCTATAGGAGCTAAGGTAGTGCTAAGCAATGCGGACAGTAACATACCAGCAGAATTAATAGGCCATATATTTAATAGGCTTGCAATTACAGTACCAAAAGCTACAGGTAAAGTATTTTTAGGATGTTTACCAAAAGCACCAAAGCCAACTATGGTAAATATTCCAGCCATTGTAGGTCCATTTAAATCTCCATTTACACTTACTATATAAACAGTAAATATAATACCTAATATACCCATATTAATAAGACAGCAACCTTCACCAAATTGAAGATAATAATCGGAAACTAATCTACCTGGTTGTTGAAAAAGAAGTTTTAGATTTTTAAAACTTTTATCATTTAAATAATATCCTATTAAAATCATAGATAAAAATATTATTATAAGAAAAATAAATAATATTCCTGTATATTCAGTAGACCATAAATATCTGTGTTCAAATTCTATTCCAAAGGATCTAAATACGGCCATTATCAGCGTTGCTACTAAGCCAGCAGCAAAACCAGAATTATATAAGTTATAACCTTCATGCATTTTTACGCAATAAGAAGATATGGGAGGGAGAATAAATCCTATAAATATACCAAGAGAGGTTCCTAGTCCAATTCCTAACCACCAAGGTAAATTACTTGAAAATGAAATTTGACTTACTGTAGGTGATAATGTGCTTCCAAAAAGGGCTACCAATATATAATTTAAATAAGGTTCTTTTTTGTATTTAGAATAAAGCCATGTTCCTATAAAAATAGGCCATATATTGGATATGTTTTTCCCGAAAAAAGCAAATCCACAGGTGGTAAATAAGGCAGCATAGGTAGAACCGTTTGGTTTAACTCCTATTTTTATCAAGATAAATATACATGCTAGACAGATTAATGCTGAGTTTACAAATGAAGCACCTAAACCACCTATTTCAAGATAATCTGTTATAAGAATATCAGGTTCAACTATTATTGTTTTTAGTCCTGCTAAAATTTCAGCAGGTGTATCAACAACAAGACCAAAGATTAAAAAAGAAAGAGAGTATAATATTAATATTCTGTAATTAGATATTAACGAATTCCGCATTATGTTCTCCTTTTATAATATATTTTATTAATTCCTAAAGTATATTTTAAAATAATCTGAAAAGATTGTCTATTATTAAACAAAAAAAAATGTGAATTTTTTAAAATTTAATGTATAATTAATATTATTATCTAAGTTATTGTTTTTAATTATTAGATTTAAGACGAATAAGAGGTGAATAAGATGAAGATAATAGATAACAATTGTAAACATTGTCCGGAATTTAACAATAAAAGCTGTGCGGGAGATGCAAATAATTGCATGTGTAAAAAATGTCCTAGAAATCTCGGTAAATGTTTAACTACAAAGTATTGTACTGAAACAGAATCTGTATTAGATTTTTAGTCATACTCCAAAAATTTGGAGTATGATTTTTTATTTTCATGGGAACAATATGTATTACAATGTTAAATTTAAAAGAGAAGGTGATACATATGCGATATGAAGAATTGAAAATGGTAGTTGCTGAAAACTGTGAAGGATATGAGCCCATAGCATCTGTATTCATTTCTGATATTGGAGGTAACATAACTGATAGTTGTGAGAACTGCAAAAATTTTATAAATGAAAGATGTGTAAAAGACCTATTTGATCCACTTAAAGAAAGAATCTATAGAAATTAAGGAGGAAATGTTATGGGAAATGCTTATGAAATGATGGCTGTAGCAGATAATTGCCCTGGCTATTTACCAATATACGATGGTTTTCAGTCTTCCACAGGAGAACCTGAAAATAAAAGTTGTAGAAATTGCTTAAATTTTGAAAAAGGTGTATGCACCATAAATTATTATGATAAAGTAGTAAAAGGTTTAGATCAGACATAAAATTATTATAATCAAAGTGATAAAAGTTTAAATAAGGCATTATAGAGACAGCATAAAATGCTGTCTATTTTTGTTGTTATTTAGAATTTCAAATAATAATTAATGTTTTAAATACATATTTAAACAACACTAAGTTATGCTATAATTATATCATTAGTGGATACTGTGAAATTATATAATTATAAAAAAACAGAACCAAAGGAGTTATACATTGTTCAAAGCTTATGTCCTTAGTGAGCGTGAAAAACTTTAAGTTCATATAGCTTAATACAATTTTATAAGTTTTACTCAAATATATTCTTGCGGAGAGGGTTTAAAATATTTAGGGGTAATTTTGGTATAAGAATATGATTTGATTAATGTAGGGCTTATGCTTCTCAGTGTTCTGTTAATATTAGAAAATCTACTTATTAAAGTTTAGCCAATACTATAACTAGGATCAAAGCCTTGGACGCAAGCAATAGTATTAATTAAAGAATATAATAAGTAGATTAACGGAAGGGTAACTTTTTATAGTTACCCTTTTTTTATCTAGTAAAATGAAATTACTAAATTATATTTGTTATTTTCATTTAATATATTATCTATTATTTCAGTTAAGGATTTTTTAGAGCTTTCTTCAGCTTTACTCATATTAGAAGAGTCTAATAATTTTTCATTCATTCTTTCTTTCACTTTTGAAGTTACTACTCCATTTTCTGCTGGTGTAAGTTTAATTTCTCCAAAGCGTAATAATCCTTTCTCTATCTTATAGGTAGTTTTATCCTCATCTATATTGATTGATTTTACTACAGGCTTAGGTAGCTTTATGTATATAACTTTATTATCTTGTGCAATGTTTACATTACTAGATTCTATTTTTGATAAATCTACAGTATAGGCACCTTTTCCAGCAAAGTTTATATATGTTATTTTTTTAAAAACTTCAAAGTTCCCCCAACTATCATCTAGCATTACTTGGTCTTCTAGTTCTGCCTCCATAACTATTAATTCCTGTTTTTCTTTTAGCTTATTTACAATAGCTTCACTAGTTATGGTTTTTCTAGACATTTTTTCTACCACTTTAGTCATCCCAGGCAAGGAATTGGTGTTTCCTTTTACAAGAAAATAATATCCACCGTAAAATCCTAAACAAATTGAAAGAATAATTATTATAAAAGTTTTGTTTTTTACTATCTTTTTCATATAAACCCCCTTAATCCCCATATTATACTACCAATTATTTAAGAAGTTGTATAAAGCAGGATTAGCATTTAACTCATTCATTAAAGTCACATAAGCATCTTTTATATTTTTATTTTCATTCTTTGTTTTTAAGGCTCTAATCATTAAATTTTTAGGAGTTTCCAATGGAGAAATATACTCAACTATAGAAACATCATATCCATTTCCTTCAAGCATCATTGATCTCATTCCATCGGTAATCACATCTGCCATTCTAGCTTTAAGAAGACCATGCTTTAATATGCCTTTAAAAGGTTCATAAGAATATTGGCTTAGTAATTCTCTATGGCAGCATGGTACCGCTATGATTACATCAGCATCTAATCTAATACCTAAGGCCAATGCCATATCTGTAGCGGTATCGCAGGCATGTAGTGATATAACCACATGTATTTTCTTGTCAGGGGAATAATTTTTAATATCAATGGCTTTAAACTCCATATTTCTATATCCTAAGTTATTTGCCATATTCCTAGAAGATTTTATTACTTCATCAGAAATATCTAATCCTATAAAATGACATTTTCTTTTCTTAACTTCTGTTAAGTAGTAATTGAGTACAAAGGTAAGATAAGATTTTCCACAACCACAATCTAAAATGTTTATAGTTTCATTGTCAGGAAGTTTGTGTAGTATTCCTTCTAATAACTCAACATAATGATCTATTTGATTATACTTTCTTATTCTATCGTTTTTAATTTTACCTTCCTTTGACATTATACCGATTTCTTTTAATAAGCTATCAGCTTCACCTACTTTTATGTAGTAATCTCTATTTAATAAAGTAGAAGTTTTATTGTGAGGCGTTTTAATTTCATTATCCATGGTTTCTTGTACATTTATATTTTTCATATTTACTTTTTCATTAGAACCTTCTATAAGTATACCAGTACCTCTTTCTTTATATAAAATTTGTAAAGAATCAAATTTCTCTGCTTCTTTACAAATTAAAATATTTAAATCTTTAATGCTTAGTTTATTAGTTTTACCATTGAAATTAAAGTTAATATTGTTATCATCATATTTACCTATGCCTTTGAAGCTTTTTAAGCCTGCAAAGAAGGTTACAACTATTTCACTAAATATATCTTTATTTTCATCAAATCTATTTTCTAATCCCATTAATAATAAAGTAAGCTTTGAAATACTTTGTTTATTCATTTTATACACCTTTTCCTTTAAAGTATTATTTTTAATATAAATATTAACATAAACAAATCATATATCAATATTTTTTTATAATAATTAAGCATAAGCATATGTTATAATATTACATAGTAGTGAAATAGCTGTGGGGAGTAATTATGGATAATAAAAATATTAAAATTATGACTTTGATATTTATGACTATGATTCTATCAGCAGTATGTGAAAGTATAAGGGGGATTTTTGTACCTACATTTCAACAAAATTTTAATGTAAATGATCATCAAATAGCGTATATTTTTTCTATAGGATCTATAGGATATATCCTATTTACCTATATAGGAGGAATATTGTGTGAAAAAATAGGTCAAAAAAAGGTTATTCTACTTGGTTTTATGTTTTTATTAATTTCATTGACTGGATTTTATTTCACTCATAAATATATTGGATTACTTATATATATGTTTATTATGAATATGGGAGTATCATTATGCGCTATAGCCATAAATACACTAGTACCTATATTATTTATAAGTTTCCAAGCATTATTTATGAATTTTACTCATTTTTGTTATGGGTTAGGATTAACTATAACCCAAAGAACTACTGGTATATTGTTATATAAGGGTGTGCAATGGAGAACTATATATTTATTCATAGCTTTTCTGTATGCTTTGCTAACAATAGCTTTTTTATTTACTAAAATACCAGAACCACAAAAAGTTATGGATATTGAAGAAAAAGAAAAAAATGCTTTAGATAAACCATTAATTTTTTGTTATATGTGTGCATTAGGGTTTTATGTGTTTGCAGAATCTGCTACACAAAATTGGTTTGTTAATTTTATGTACAAGGTATACGACTTAAATGAAAAGGAAGGTTCTTTCTATATAGCATTGTTTTTTGGTTTATTTGCTATAGGAAGACTAATAGGAGGATTTATAGTAGATAAGATAGGATATATAAAATCTGTATTAATGTTAAGTGTAGTAGCTTTAATTCTCTATTCTACGGGTTTAATCATGGGAAGGAAGGGTTTAATTATAATATCATTATCAGGATTTTTCTTTTCAATAACTTTTCCCACCATTGTTGTAACCATTAGTAAAGTATTTAAAGAGAAGAGTGCATATATAACAGGAATAATAATTACTATATCCTCTTTAATCAATACGGTATTTAATCAATTAATAGGAGAATTAAATAGGATGATAGGTGTTTATAATGCTTTTTATTTAGTTCCCATAAGTTTGATTATATCCATTATATTTATATATAATATATACAAAAAAACTAATAAAATACTATCTTAAATATATAGGCTAGGTGTTAAGTATTATGAATTATGAAAATGTTAATATTGAATTGGTTAATGGAAGCAATAGTGAATATTTAATTAAAGATGAAATAGGAATCAATTTAGGAAGAATATATATTGTAGAGTTATCAAGAGATAATAGTTATTGTTGTTTTAGAGTAAAATTTTATAAAAATGAGGAAAAAAGTTACGAATATTTAAAGAGTGCATTAAATAAACTTAATGCATTACTATTTAACAGAATGGGCATATACAAAGTAAATGCATTAGTAGATGAAGATACAAAAATATATCCTTTTACAGCATTAGGATTTGAGCTGGAGGGGGTCGTAACTAGCAGCATTGGCAAAGGTAACTTACGTAAAGATGAACTACTATTTGGTATAGATAAGCACGAGTTTAATAATCATGTTATAAGAAAAACTTCATTAGAAGGTAGAAGAATAAAATTAAAGATATTGACTCCTGAGAATGCTGAGCAATTATTAGAGTACTATATAAATAACAAGGAGCATTTAGAACCATTCGAGCAGATAAGAGAAAAGGATTTTTACACCTTGTCTTTTCAAAGGAAAATTTTAGTGGATAATTATAAACAGTTTCTAAATGGTACAGCTGTTAATTTTGGTATATATATAAGTGATAAATTTATAGGTAAGATACAATTATCAAATATAATTATGGGAGTGTTTAAAAGTTCTTTTGTAGGGTATTCTATAGATAAAGAAGAACAAGGAAAGGGATATATGAAGGAGGCTTTAATGTTATTAGAAGGTTATGCTTTTAATGAACTTAATCTCCATAGATTAGAAGCTTCTACTCTTGTAGATAATATAAAATCACAGAAGGTTTTAAAATCTTGTGGATTTAGTGAAATAGGTATAAATAAAAACTATCTTTATATAAATGGAGGCTGGAAGGACCATATAACCTTTAGTAAAATAAGAGGTTCTTAGCACAACTGATTCTAGTGTATCAATATGTGATATATAGAGTAATCTATAGAATAATAGAGATAAGTAAAATTATTTTTATAAAACTAGAAACAGTGCATGTTTGTATATGAATAATTGTGTTAGAATAACAAATGTCGTCGCGAACAAGAAAAAAACAAAGTCATGAAAAATGAGAAAATAAAATGACGAAAAATAAAAAAACTTGTTGACAACGATAAAGAAAAATGATACTATATAAAAGTCGCTTGAAGCGGCAATGGTCTTTGAAAATTAAACAGAGGAATGAAACCAGTC
>JBFNFA010000020.1:0-42343 GCA_040797845.1 Clostridiaceae bacterium | reverse complement strand
GACTGGTTTCATTCCTCTGTTTAATTTTCAAAGACCATTGCCGCTTCAAGCGACTACTTTATGTTATCACTTAAATTTATTTTTGTCAACGTTTTTTTTTCGTTTTTTTATAAATTTAAGTATCATTTTGTTTCACTAATTTGTCACTCATCTCGCAGCGACAAAAGTTATTTTATCAAATTTATTCTCTTCCGCATATTAATTATATTACATGATTTGAAATTATATTATTAATAATCCCCAAATCTTAATTTTCCTTAATTTTTCTTATAGTGATACACTAGACAAAGTTGATATAACTTTGTCTAAAAATAAAGGCTATCTAATGAGTTTAAGCCCATTAAATAGCCTTTATCTTCTTATTATTCTTCTGTTTCTTCTATATTAACTACTTCTTCTTCTATATTGATTTTCTCATCATCATCATCTTCTTCAGCACTTATTTTTGCTATAGCTAATATTTTTTCATCTTTATCAGTTTTCATCAATGTTACACCCATAGCACTTCTACTAGTTATACTTACATCTGATACACATATTCTTATAGCTGTATTACTGCTATTTATAAGCATTAATTCATCACCATCTTTTACCACTCTAGCAGATGCTAATTTTCCTGTCTTTTCTGTTACTTTATAAGTTAACATACCCTTTCCACCTCTATTTTGTAGGGTATATTCAGAAACAGGAGTTCTTTTTCCAAATCCATTCTTGCTTACAACTAAAACATATTCATCTTCAACAAGTATATCCATACTAACTGCTATATCACCATTTCTTAAGCTTATAGCTCTTACTCCCGTAGCAGTTCTTCCCATAGGTCTTATATCTTTTTCACTAAATCTTATAGAATATCCATTTTGAGTTACTATTAATATTTCTGCGTCTCCTCTTGTTACTTTAACTTTTAATAACTCATCATCTTCTCTTAAAGTAATTGCATTTAAACCATTTTTTCTAATAGAAGAGAATTCTTTTATTGGCGTCTTTTTAATAATTCCACCTTTAGTAGCTATCATTAAATAACCCTTATCAATTTTCTCTCTCATTGCTATTACTTCTTTTATGTTTTCATCTGGATTTAACGGTATTAAGTTAATTATATTAGTACCTTTAGCAGTTCTTCCTGCATCAGGTATTTGGTACGCCTTAATAGTATATACTCTTCCTGTATTAGTAAAGAATAATAAATCACTATGGGTTGAAGTAATAAATACTCTCTTTATAAAGTCATCTTCCTTAGTTGTGGCCGCCTGTATACCCTTTCCCCCTCTTTTTTGGGATGAGTATGCATCTGCAGATATTCTCTTAATATAACCTGAATGAGTTAAAGTAATTACTACATCTTCTTCTTGTATTAAATCTTCAATGTTTATTTCATCAATATTTTGTTCTATTAAAGTTCTTCTTTCATCGCCATATTTATTTTTTATTTCATTTAACTCATCTTTTATTATACCAAGTACTAATTGCTCATTAGCTAATATTTCTTTTAGATGAGATATAGTCTTAACTAATTCATTATACTCATCTTCAATTTTATCTCTTTCTAATCCTGTTAATCTTTGAAGTCTCATATCTAATATAGCTTGAGCCTGTTTTTCAGTTAACCCAAATCTATTCATTAAGCCATTTCTTGCTTCTTCTGCATTTTTAGATGATCTTATTAAGTTTATAACTTCATCAATATGATCAAGAGCAATTCTAAGACCTTCTAAAATATGCGCACGTGCTAATGCTTTATCTAATTCAAATTGAGTTCTTCTTCTAATTATTTCTTTTTGGAAGTCTAGATAATATACAAGCATTTGTTTTAAATTTAATACTTGTGGCTCATTATCTACTAAAGATAACATTATAACTCCAAAAGTATCTTGCATTTTTGTATGCTTATATAACTGATTTAAAACAACATTAGGATTTGAATCTCTTTTTATTTCTATAACTATTCTCATTCCCTCTCTATCTGATTCATCCCTAATATCTGATATTCCCTCTATTTTTTTATCTTTTACTAATTCAGCCATGTTTTCAATAAGTTTAGCTTTATTTACTTGATAAGGTAGTTCTGTAACTATAATTCTATGTCTATTCTTTTCTTCTTCAATATCTGCCTTTGCTCTTACAATTATTTTACCTCTACCTGTTTCATAAGCTTCCCTTATGCCACTAGTACCTATAATTGTACCTGCTGTAGGAAAATCTGGTCCCTTTATTCTAGTCATAAGCTCATGAATAGTAACTTCAGAATTGTCAATTATCATGCTTATTCCATCTATAACTTCATTTAAGTTGTGTGGAGGTATGTTTGTAGCCATACCTACAGCTATACCTGAAGAACCATTAACTAATAGGTTCGGAAACCTTGACGGTATTACTACCGGTTCTTTTTCTGATCCATCAAAGTTTGGAGCAAAATCAACAGTTTCTTTGTTTATATCTCTTAACATTTCTACTGCAATTTTACTCATCTTAGCTTCTGTATATCTCATAGCTGCTGCTGAATCTCCATCTACAGAACCAAAGTTTCCGTGTCCATCCACTAGAGTGTATCTAATTGAAAAATCCTGTGCCATTCTAACAAGAGCATCATAAACCGAGCTATCTCCATGAGGATGATATTTACCTAAAACATCCCCTACGATTCTAGCACATTTTCTATAAGATTTTTCTGGTGCTAATCCTAGTTCGTACATAGAATAAAGTATTCTCCTATGTACTGGTTTTAAGCCATCTCTAACATCTGGAAGAGCACGCCCAACGATAACACTCATTGCATAGTCAATGTAGCATTTTTTCATCTCTTGCTTTATATCAATTTCCAAAACTTTTCCTTCATTGTACATCCAATTTCACACCTTCCACCTTATATATCAAGGTTTATAACTTTCTTAGCATTCTCCTGAATAAATTCCCTACGAGGCTCAACCTTATCCCCCATAAGTATAGTAAATATTTCATCAGCAGCCATTGCATCTTCAACTGTAGCTCTCAGTAAAACTCTATGTTCTGGATTCATAGTTGTTTCCCAGAGCTGTTCTGCATTCATTTCTCCTAAACCTTTATATCTTTGAATTTGTGTGTTATTATCTCTTCCACCCATTTCCTCTAATCTTTGTTCCAATTCTTTATCAGAATAAACATATTGTTCTTTTTTATTTTTAGCTATCTTATATAGTGGTGGTTGAGCTATATACACATGTCCTTGCTCTATTAATTCTTTCATGTATCTATAGAAGAACGTAAGTAGAAGAGTTCTAATATGGGCTCCATCTACGTCTGCGTCTGTCATTATAATTATTCGATGATATCTTATTTTCTCTAAATCAAAATCCTTACCTATCCCTGCACCAAAGGCAGTTATCATGGATCTTATTGTTTCTGAATTTAATATTTTATCTAATCTTTGCTTTTCAACATTCATGATTTTACCACGTAATGGAAGTATCGCCTGGAATCTTCTATCTCTTCCCTGCTTTGCAGAACCTCCCGCAGAGTCACCTTCTACTATATAGATTTCGCATTCCTTTGGATCCTTTGATGAGCAATCTGCCAATTTTCCAGGTAGTGCGTTACTTTCTAAAACTGACTTTCTTCTAGTTAACTCTCTTGCCTTTCTTGCTGCTTCTCTTGCTCTAGATGCCATCAAACCTTTATCTATAATTATTTTTCCTACATTAGGATTCTCTTCTAAGAAATTTCCTACACCTTCTCCTAGTACACTATCTACTATTCCTCTTACTTCACTATTACCAAGCTTTGTTTTAGTCTGGCCTTCGAATTGAGGGTTAGTTAGCTTTACTGATATTACAGCAGTTAGTCCTTCTCTAATATCATCACCAGATAAGTTTTTATCATTTTCTTTTAAATGTCCAAACTTCTTAGCATAATCGTTTAACACTCTTGTAAGGGCTGCTTTAAAGCCTGCTAAATGTGTTCCACCCTCCATAGTATCAATGTTATTTGCAAAGGCAAATATATTTTCATTATATCCATCATTATATTGTAAAGCTATTTCAACAGAGCAATCATCTCTCTTACCTTCTATGTAAATAGGCTCTGTATGAAGTGCTACTTTATTTCTGTTTAAGTAAGAAACGAAGGATTTTATACCTCCTTCATAATGAAACTCTTCTTTTTTATCTATTCTTTTATCATTTAGTACTATCTTAATTCCCTTATTTAAAAAAGCTAGCTCTCTGAGTCTTTGAGCTAATGTGTCATAATCAAAATCTAACTCCTCAAATATCTCTGAATCAGGTTTAAAATATGTTGTAGTTCCATGTTCTTCTGTTTCACCGATCTTTTCTAGCCCAGTTACAGCTACCCCTCTTTCATATATTTGTCTCCATAGGTATCCATCTCTAGCTACTTGAACTTCACAAACTTCTGAAAGAGCATTAACTACAGAAGCTCCAACACCATGAAGTCCTCCTGAAACTTTATATCCTTCTCCTCCAAATTTTCCACCAGCATGTAAAATTGTCATTATAACTTCTACTGTAGGTTTATTCATTTTAGGATGCATTCCTACAGGCATCCCCCTACCATTGTCTTTGATAGTCATTGAATTATCCTCATTGATAATTATATCTATCTTGTCACAATATCCAGCTAATGCTTCATCTATACTATTATCCACTATTTCATATACAAGATGATGAAGACCTCTTAAACTAGTACTTCCTATATACATTCCTGGCCTTTTTCTAACTGCTTCTAACCCTTCTAACACCTGTATCTGACTTTCATCATAATTTTGTTGATTCTTTTCTTCTAACATATTTATCCTCCTTAAATTTAAGGTTCATAGTATATTACTTGGGTTCTTTTAGCTAATGTCGCAGATGAAATCGGTGATAAATATATTTTGCTTTTTTTATTTACCTCTGCTATTATAAACGATTTCGGCTTTTCTTTAGTTATTCTTTCTACAAATCCATCTTCTTCAGCCAATCTTAAAAATTGCATAGTATCTGAACTATACATCGATTTTTCTATATCGAAAATTCCTATTACGTCTTTCAAAGGAACAACTACATTTTCTCCCAAATGTAAAAACACAAAAATTCCTCCTCTTTACTATTTATATCTTTTATACTCAACACAGTTTCCATTAACCACTTTAAATATTTTTCCATTGTCATCTATATAATTTTCTATATGTTCTAATCCCGTACAAGTTATTATAGTCTGAATATCCTTAATTGATTTTAAAATATATTTTTGTCTTTTAGAATCAAGTTCTGAAAGAACATCATCTAATAGCAATACAGGATATTCACCAGTTAAATTTTTAATGATTTGGAGTGAGGAAAATTTAATAGTTAAGATAGATGTTCTTTGCTGTCCTTGCGATCCAAAGCTTCTAACATCTATATCGTTTATCTTTATACTAAAATCCTCTCTATGGGGACCTATTGAGGTTATCTTTTTTTCAAAATCATTTTTTCTACTTTTCACTAAACCATTATAAAAATCAATTTCTATATTTCCCTTTAAAGAAATTGTAGAGATATATTCAAATTTAATATTTTCTTTTGCAGATGTTATATCCCTATGTATATTATTGCCAATAAAATTCATTTCATTTACATAATTTTCTCTTGCCTTAATTAAATAACTACCATATTTTGATAGCTGCTTATCATATACATCTATAATATTTTTATTATTCTCATCATTTTTCTTTAATAATGCATTTCTCTCGTTTAATACTTTATTATATTGAACTAAATTATAATAATATTTTTCATTTAATTTACACAATTCAATATCTAAAAATTTTCTCCTATAAGAAGGAGATTCTTTTACAATTTTTAAATCTTCTGGTGAAAACATAACTACATTGAGTATTTTAAAAAGATCATTTATTTTATTAATTTTTATTGTATTTACGTTAATTCCTTTTTTGCCTTCTTTAAATATTTTAATTTCAATTTTTTTATCTAGTCTTTGATTGACTACGTAAAGTTGTATATAGGAATTTTGTGCATTCCAATTAATCATCTCTTTATCTTTGTTAGTTCTGTGAGATCTTCCTATACTAGAATAATAAATGCTTTCAAGAATATTGGTTTTACCTTGGGCATTGTCTCCAATAAATACATTTACATTTTTACTTAGTTCAATAAACAATTCCTTATAATTTCTAAAGTTTATTAATTGCAAATATTTAACATACATAAAAACACCTTTTAATAATTATTATATCATAATATAAATAATCCACAAATTAGTATGCACAATGTATAGAAGATTATTTTAAAATATACATTGTGCACTAATAAGCTCTAAACTACAATATAACATTCATTTTCGATTTCTACTTTATCACCTTTAGTTATTTTTCTTCCTCTTCTGTTTTCTATCTCACCATTTACTTTAACCATTCCTTCACCAATTAATATCTTTGCATCAGATCCATTAACAACTATACCTGACCATTTTAGAAAAGAATCTAGTTTTATTATCTCTGTAGTTATTTCTACTTCTTTCATATACCAATTTCTCCTTAATTGTTTAATAATCTAACAGGCAAAATTAAGTAAGTACAATTATCTATATCTTTATTCTTTATTATACATGGAGTAATACTACTAGATAACTCCATAACTATTTCATTTTCATCCATTATTTTCAACACATCTATAAGATATTTTGAGTTAAATGCAATTTGCAAGGATTGCCCTTGCAATATTATACCAAATTCTTCTCTAACCATTCCCAACTGAGAATTCGAAGTTATTACCATAGTGTCATCTTCTATATTGAATTTAATCAAACTTGTATTTCCGTCTTTAGCCATTAGAGATGCTCTTTCTATGCAGTTTAGTAAATCAGATCTTTTAGCAATAACTTTTAAATTATATTCTTCAGGAATTATTGAATTATATTTAATAAATTCTCCTTCTAAAAGTCTTGAAATTATTTTTGTCTCTCCAATACTAAATAATATGTGGTTAGGTGTAAAAGTAATGTTTACAACTTCATCACTTTCTTCTAATATTTTTGAAACTTCATTTAAAGTTTTTCCAGGAATAACTGCGCTAATATTATTTTCGTTATCTATATATTCAGTTTTTAGTGCTAATCTATATCCGTCTAAAGCGACTAAATTCAGTTTTTTATCCTTTACTTCAAATAAAACACCAGTTAAAATTGGCCTAGTTTCCTCTTGTGCAGTAGCAAATATTACTGCTCTTATCATATTTTTTAATATTTTTTGTGAAATAGAAAATATTATATTCTCATTGATTTTAGGTAATTCTGGAAAATCTGTTGCATTCATATGTATTAAATTAAATTTAGATTTTTGGCATATTATATCAATAGTATTATTTTCTTTTGAATAGATTTCTATTTTATCATTTGGAAGTTTTCTTATAATTTCTCCAAATATCTTAGAATCAACAACAAAGGAACCCTCTTCAAAAACTTCTGCTTTTGTTTTAGTTTCAATACTTAAATCTATATCAGAACCAGTAAATTTTATACTATCCTTTTCTACGTTAATAAGTATACCTTGAAGTACTTGCATTGTTGATTTCCCTGTAACTGCTTTTTGAGCTATAGATATAGCTTCACTTAATATATTTTTTTCACAAATAAATTTCATAAATGGGACCTCCTCAAAAAATAATCCACATGTTATTTTTAGTATAATATAGAGAAGATATTAAGAATTAATTTAGTAGTAATAGTAGTAGGGGCTGTGAATTTGTTGATAACCCCTAAAACCATTGAAATCACTAGAGAATAATGTACAAAATAATTGTGGATAAGTATCTATAAATCCTATACATTTATCCACATTATAAAGTTGAAAAAAATATTTTTTTATAATCAACAATCTATTATAGGGTTATTATAAACAGATGTTGATTATTTTTGATTAATTTTTTTCGTTAAGTCTCCTATTGTATTTTGAAGGGATTCATCTTCTTTTAAGCTAGTAGATATTTTTTCGTATGCATGTATTACTGTAGTATGGTCTCTACCACCAAATTCTTCTCCTATTTTAGGTAAAGAAGTATCGGTAAGCTTTCTACAAAGATACATTGCTATTTGTCTTGGGAAAGCTACATTTCTTGTTCTTCTTGCAGATTTGAAATCTTCTACTCTTAAACTGAAGTAACTTGCTACTATATCTTGAATAAGTTCAATCGTTACCTGTTTTGAATGTTTATTAGAAATGATATCTTTTAATGCTTCTGATGCTAGATCAACACTGATTTCTTTATTAGTTAATGAAGAGAAGGCCACGATTCTAATTAAAGCTCCTTCTAATTCTCTTATATTAGATTTAATTTTAGTTGCTATATATACCATTACTTCATTTGGTATGTTTAAATTTTCAACATCAGCTTTTTTCTTTAGTATTGCCATTCTTGTTTCAAAATCAGGTGCTTGTATATCAGCGATAAGTCCCCATTCAAACCTAGAGCGCAATCTATCTTCTAGAGTAGGAATTTCTTTTGGGGGTCTATCACTAGATAATATAATTTGTTTATTTGCTTCATAAAGAGCATTAAAAGTATGGAAGAACTCTTCTTGAGTACGCTCTTTTCCAGCGATAAATTGAATATCGTCAATTAGTAGAATATCTATATTTCTATATTTATTTCTGAATTCAACGTTTTTATCATCTTTTATTGAATTGATTAATTCATTTGTAAATTTTTCAGAAGAAACATATACTACTTTTGATTTTGAATTATTTTGTAAAATATAATGACCTATAGCGTGCATTAAGTGAGTTTTTCCTAATCCAACGCCCCCGTATATAAACAAAGGATTATAGGCTTTAGCTGGTGCCTCGGCAACTGCTAATGATGCAGCATGAGCAAATCTATTACTATTACCTATGACAAAAGAATCAAAAGTGTATTTAGGATTTAACATAGTAGACATTTCATCATTTACTACTATATTAGTACCTTTTTTTATTTCTAAATTTTCTTCTTTATTATTACTAGTATCTGTTGTAGCTTCTTCAGATGTAATGTAGAATTCAATATTATATTTTTTTGAAGTAATTAATTTTAATCCATTAACTATTAACTCCTTATATCTACTATTTAATATTCCTCTTGTAAAATCATTTGGAACACATAGATATACAGTATCATTTTCTAGTTTTAATGGAGTAATACTTTTAATCCAGGTGTTAAAGCTTACTTCAGTAAGTTCACCCTTAATAATATTTAAGGTTTTTTCCCAAATATCATTTAATTGGATACTCATTTTTTATCCTCCAGTTCAAATTTATAATAATTAACAATTTATATACATAAATAAAAGACTATTTTAATTTCTTGACAAATGTTAATAAAATTATTCACATGTTTATAATAAAGTTAATATTTATTGGATATAATTAATTATCTACATGTGTTGATAAAAGTTTTTAACATTATTAATATGTAAATAATAAAGAAAAAATGGGTTAAAATAAGGGTATAAATAAAAAAACAACAAGTTATACACAAAGTTATCAACAGCTGTTGATAACTTTTTTTGAATATGAAGTTATCAACATGTCTTTTATAATAATATCAGAACATATACATGGTTTCAAGAAGTTATCCACAAAAAATATTTTTAAATATTAACAGTAGCCTTTTTCTTGACATTGAAGGGTCATGAATATATAATTTAATAGTAAAACTATAAACTGATAGTAAGTTATTTGCTATACATTATAATTAGTATAAAGGGGGTGTAGTTTGCATGTTTATGACATACCAACCAAAAAAGAGACAGAGAAAGAAAGAACACGGTTTCAGAAAGAGAATGAAAACTTCATCAGGAAGAAGAATTCTGAAGAGTAGAAGACAAAAAGGTAGAAAAAGATTGACAGCTTAAGGCCGCTATTATTGTGGCCTTTTTCTGCAACTGCAGAAAAAAGGAGTTTTCAATATGAAAAAATATAAGTTAAGAAAAAATGCTGAATTTAGGGTTGTTTACAGAAGGGGAAGATCTATTTCCAATGATCTACTTGTGTTATATACACATAGAAATGGAAAGAATAATTTCAATAGATTGGGTGTTTCAGTAAGTAAGAAAGTCGGCAAGAGTGTAGTAAGGAATAGAACAAGAAGGTTAATAAAAGAAACATATAGACTTAACAGTAGTAGAGTAAAGCAAGGTTATGACTTAGTTGTTATAGCAAGAACTAATGCAAAAGATAAAAGTTATAAGCAAATAGAAAATTCATTAATAAATCTATTTAAAAGGGCAGGTATATTAAATAATTGAAAAGATTTTTAGTATATTTAATTAATTTTTATAGAAATAATCTATCACCTCTAAAAAGACCTTGTTGTAAATTTTATCCGACTTGTTCACAATATGCATTGGATGCGATTAATAAATATGGAGCTTTAAAAGGTACTTTTATGGCTATTATAAGAATATTAAGATGTAATCCTTTTAGTAAAGGTGGGTATGACCCCGTTAAATAAAGTATCTGGAGGTTTAGGATGACTACTTATTTAAATAACTTTTTGGTTGAGTGCTTTGTTTTTATACATAACTTAGTTAACTCTGTGATTACAAATCCTAATTTTTCTTATGGTTTAGCGATAATATTATTTACGTTGATAATAAAGTTATTGCTTATGCCACTTAACGTAAAGTCAATAAGATCAAGTATAAGAATGAATAAAATGCAGCCAGAAATGAAAAAGATTCAAGATAAATATAAAAATGATCCTCAAAGGGCTCAACAAGAAATTATGAAAATGTATAAAGATAAAGGAGTAAGTCCTTTTGGAGGTTGTTTACCCTTATTATTACAATGGCCTATACTAATAGCTTTGTATTATGTATTTAATAATATACAAGGAATTAATGGAGTTTCTTTTTTATGGATAAAAGATTTAAGTAAGCCAGATATAGTTCTTGCTGTTCTATCTGGAGCAACACAGTATTATTCAGGATTAATAATGAATCCACCTGGAGATAATCCTCAAGCAAAGCAAGCTAGCACAATGAATTTGAGTATGTCTTTAATGATGATTTTCATAACGTTTAGAATAAAAGCTGCTTTAGGACTATATTGGGTGGCGAGTAATATAATACAAACGGCTCAATCAGTAATTACTAAGAAGTTAGAAGAAAAACATATGGCAGAAAAAGATGCCTAGGGGGTGCTTACGGTATGAAAACTTTGGATATGGTAGGTAAGACCGTTGAAGATGCTATAAGTTCTGCTTTAAAGGAACTAAATCTAACTAAAGATAAAGTTGATATAGAAATACTAGACGAAGGTAGTAAAGGTTTATTTAAGCTTATTGGAGCAAGGCCTGCTAAAGTAAGAGTTACAGTTAAAAGAGATTATGAATATGAAGCTAAAAATTTCTTAAGAGAAGTATTATTGTCTATGGGGATACAGGCTGAAATTAGAGTAAAAGATGAAGAAGACTCTTTAAAAATATCTATGACTGGTCCAGACATGGGTGTACTTATAGGTTATAGAGGAGAGACATTAGATTCTCTTCAATATTTAGTTAGTTTGATAATAAACAAAGATCAAGATTCAGAATATAAAAGAGTTATTTTAGATACTGAAAATTATAGGCAAAAAAGAGAAGAAACTCTTAAAAGACTTGCTTTTAAAATAGCAAATAAGGCGAAAAGAACGGGAAGAACTGTTAAGTTAGAACCTATGAATCCTTATGAAAGAAGAATAATTCATTCAGTATTGCAAAATGACCCTTATGTTAAGACATATAGTGAAGGTGAGGAACCTTACAGAAGAGTTATTGTTGATTTAAAGAAAGCCTAAAGTGGCTTTCTTTTTAAATTTTTAAATTATAGATAATAAAACCTAATTTATCTCATAGATAGACAGTTCTAGTATTCACATCTATATAAAATGAAATTTTTCTATTACGAGAAGTAAGCTATTGGCGTAAAATCAAAAGTTTTGGTTCACTGATTAGGTGGAAGATAAGCAAATTTCAGCTGAAACTTAGGATTACTTGATTGCTTATATTAATAAGGAGGTGTAATAATTGAGAGAATTCGACACTATAGCCGCTATTGCAACGGTACTCGGAGAAGGCGGAATATCAATAATTAGAATTTCAGGTAGCGAGAGTTTAAGAATAGTTGATAAGATTTTTAAAGGTAAAAAAGAAGGTAGTATTTTAAATATGAAGCCATATACCATGAAGTATGGGCATATTATTGAGATAGATAGCGGAGAAATATTGGATGAAGTTTTAATAAGCTTTATGAAAGGACCTAGAAGTTTTACTGCAGAAGATACAGTTGAGATTAATTGTCATGGAGGAGTAACTCCAACTAAAAGAATATTAGAAGAAGTTATAAAAGCAGGAGCTAGAATTGCAGAGCCAGGAGAATTTACTAAGAGAGCATTTTTAAATGGAAGAATAGATTTAAGTCAAGCGGAAGCTGTTATAGATATAATAAGAGCTAAAACAGAATTATCTATGAAATCTGCGGTACTACAATCTGGAGGTAGAATATCTAAAGAAATAGATTATTTAAGAAATAAACTACTTGAAACTATTGCCCATATAGAAGCAACTGTAGATTATCCAGAGGAAGATCTAGAAGAAGCAACTGCAAGTGGAGTAAAAGAAGAATTAGATGAAATAAATAAAAATATAGATAGATTACTTACAACTGCTGAAGAAGGTAAAATATTAAGAGAAGGTTTAAATGTAATTATAGTTGGAAAACCCAATGTAGGAAAATCTTCTCTTTTAAATGCCTTACTTATGGAAAAAAGAGCTATTGTTACAGATATACCAGGTACCACTAGAGATGTAATTGAGGAATATATAAACTTAGATGGAGTGCCTATAAAAGTAGTAGATACTGCAGGAATAAGAGAGACTGAGGATGTTGTCGAAAAAATTGGAGTAGAAAAATCTAAAGAAAAAATAGATGAAGGAGATCTTATAATTCTAATGCTTGATTTAAGTAGAGAATTAGATCAGGAGGATTATGAGATAATAAACTATATAAAGGATAAAAAAAGTATTGTTCTTTTAAACAAAATAGATTTAGAAAATAGATTTAATAAAAGTGTATTGGAAGATATAGATTCAAAATATATAATAGAAACTTCAGCTAAGACAGGAGAAGGGCTAGAAAAATTAAAAGAGTGCATTAAAGATTTATTTTTCGGCGGTGAGGTAAAGGCAGGAGATCTTATAATCACTAACACAAGGCATAAAGAAGCACTAATAAGGGCTAGAGAGAGCTTGAATTCTGCTTTAGATGTTTTAGAGGTTACATTAGCTATAGATTTAGCCTCTATAGATATAAGGAATGCCTGGATAAGGCTTGGAGAGATAACTGGTGATACAGTTGAAGAAGATATTATAGATAAAATATTCTCAGAATTTTGTTTAGGAAAGTAGGGAGAATAGAAAATGAGTTATTTTGCAGGAGATTATGATGTAGTTGTAGTAGGAGCTGGTCATGCAGGATGTGAAGCGGCATTAGCTGCTGCCAGAATAGGATGTAAGGTTTTAATATGTACTATAAATTTGGATAGTGTTGCGATGATGCCATGCAACCCTAATATAGGTGGTACAGCAAAAGGCCATTTGGTAAGAGAAATTGATGCACTTGGTGGAGAGATGGGTATAAACATAGATCATACATTTATCCAATCAAGGATGTTAAATACATCAAAAGGGCCTGCTGTACATTCGCTAAGAGCTCAAGCTGATAAAGCTAAGTATTCTACAAGAATGAAAGAAATTCTTGAGAATGAAGAAAATTTAACGTTAAAGCAAGTAGAAGTAATAAAAATAGATATAGAAGATGGAAAAGTTAAAGGAGTGCTAACCAAGAATGGTGGATATTATAACACCAAAGCTGTTATTCTTGCTACTGGAACATATTTAGATGCGAGAATAATAATAGGTGAGATATCCTACAGTAGTGGTCCTAATGGATTGTTTCCAGCAAAGGAATTAACGCAAAATTTAATAGATTTAGATATAAGTATCAGAAGATTTAAAACAGGAACGCCTGCTAGAATTAACAAAAAAACAGTAGATTTTTCTAAGATGATAGAGCAACCAGGGGATGAAAAAATAGTTCCTTTCTCATTTATTAGTGGGAATCTATCTAGAGACCAAATATCATGTTATTTGACATATACTAATGAGAAAACTCACGAAGTAATAAGAGAAAACCTTCATAGATCTCCTATGTTTAATGGTTCAATAGAAGGAGTTGGCGCTAGGTATTGTCCTTCTATTGAGGATAAAGTAAATAGGTTCCCAGATAAAGATAGACATCAAGTTTTCATTGAACCAGAAGGAGAAAACACAAACGAACTTTATGTTGCTGGGCTATCAAGTTCTCTTCCAGAAGATGTTCAAATTGCTATGTATAGGACTGTTCCAGGGCTTGAAAATGCAGAGTTATTGAGGACAGCATATGCTATAGAATATGATTGTATAGATCCTCAACAGCTAAAGCTATCCTTAGAATTTAAAGAAATAGATGGCTTATTTAGTGCTGGTCAAATAAACGGAAGTTCAGGATATGAAGAAGCAGGTGCACAAGGATTAATTGCAGGAATAAATGCTGCAATGAAAATAAAAGAAAAAGATCCATTAATTTTAACTAGATCTGATGGATATATAGGCGTGTTAATTGATGATTTGGTTACTAAAGGCACAAATGAGCCTTATAGAATGATGACATCACGTTCTGAGTATAGACTTATATTAAGGCAAGATAATGCAGACTTAAGACTAACAGAAAAAGGTTATAACGTTGGATTAGTAACTGAGGAAAGATACGATCAATATATGTCGAGAAAAGAATTTATAGAAAAAGAGATAGAAAGAATAAAAAACTTACAAATTACTAATAAAAAAGAAGTAAATGAATTTTTAGTATCTTTAGACTCCGCAGAATTAAAAAAGCCCATAAGTATGTATGAATTAATCAAAAGACCAGAATTAGATTATTTTAAAGTTAAGCAATTAGATGAACTTAGACCAGAATTACCTGAAGATGTTCAAGAAGAAGTAAATACTATGGCGAAATATGAAGGATATATTCAAAAGCAAATAGAGCAAGTAAATCAATTTAAAAAATTAGAAAATAGATTAATTCCTTCAGATATAGATTATAGCAATATTCACGGATTAAGGATTGAAGCAATTCAAAAGTTGGCCAAAGTAAAACCTATGAATATAGGGCAGGCTTCTAGAATTTCAGGAGTATCACCGGCAGACATTTCGGTATTACTAATTTATTTAGAACAAAAGTACAGAAGGGATAATTAAGGGATAATTTATAATTATCCCTCAATAGCTTTGGAGGTAAAAATGCAATATTATGATATTTTAAAAACTGCGTGTTCAGATGTAGGTATAGATTTTAATGAAGAGCAATATAGCAAATTTATTAAATATAAAGATATGATAAAAGATTGGAATAATAAAATTAATTTAACTGCTATTACTGAAGATGAAGAGATAATAAAGAAGCATTTTATAGATTGTATAAAGATATACAAATGTTCAGTATTAAGAGATTTGGACGATATAATAGATATTGGTACAGGAGCTGGATTTCCTGGTATACCTATCAAAATAATAGACAATAAGAAAAGAGTTGTTTTATTAGACTCTTTAAATAAAAGAATTAATTTTTTGAATGAAGTAATAAAAGAATTAGATTTAAATAATATAGAGACACTTCATGGTAGAGCAGAGGATTATTCAAAGCAAAATGAATACAGAGAAAAATTTGATGCAGTTGTATCTAGAGCTGTAGCTAATTTGGCAGTTTTAAGTGAATTCTGTTTACCATATGTAAAAGTAAATGGATATTTTATTGCAATGAAGGGACCAGCGGTAGAAGAGGAAATAAAGAATGGTACTAAAGCAATAGGCATATTAGGTGGGCAAATTGAAGATGTTATTCAATTAAACATAGAAGGAAGCGATTTAAAACATAATTTAGTAGTAATAAAAAAAGTTAAAAATACTCCTGCTAAATACCCTAGAAAGGCAGGAACTGCTTCTAAAAATCCACTTAAGTAATATTTGTGAATTTGTCTGTTGTATTTTGTCATAGAAATATATTTTTTTAAAGAAGGATTTTATTGTTTGATATAGAATTGTTAATAAGAGGAAAAGATAAGAGGGATGATTGAATATGGAAGAGAACATTAATTTTGTAGATACGGATTTAATATATCCTAATGTATATCAGCCTAGAAAAATATTTAATGAGGAATCTATAGATGAGTTAGCGAAATCCATCAAAAGCTATGGTATCATTCAACCGTTGTCTGTTAGAAGAATTGGAGAGGGTACATATGAATTAGTAGCGGGAGAAAGAAGACTTAGAGCAGCTAAAAAAGCCGGACTAAAAGAGGTTCCTGTAATAATAGTAGATGTAACAGATAAAGATTCTGCAGCTATAGCATTGCTGGAGAATATTCAAAGAGAAGATTTAAGTTTTTTGGAAGAAGCAGAAGCTTTTTTTAATCTAATTAAAGAACATAATTATACTCAAGAAGCTTTAGCAGAAATCATTGGAAAGAAGCAATCTACTATAGCTAATAAAATTAGACTATTAAAATTATCAATTAATATAAGAAGAATGCTATTAGAAAACAATTTAACAGAGAGACATGCTAGAGCATTATTAAAACTTCCAACAGAAGGATTGCAAACTAAAATATTAAAAATAGTTATTAAGAATAATTTGAATGTTAAAAAAACCGAAGAGTTGATAGAAAAGGAATTAATAAAAATAACTGAAAATAATCCATCAAAAGATGGTAAGAAAAAAATAAAAGGTATATTTAGCCCTAAAGTGTATATTAATACAGTTAGACAAGTATTTGATAAATATGGAGTATCTGCGCAATACTCTTCTAAAGATTTAGAAGATAAAATACAAATTACTATTACTATTCCTAAAAAATAATAATTGTTTCACGTGAAACATTTTACATATAAGAGCCTAAAGGGCTCTTTTTTAATTACCAAAAGTTAAAATAAATTTTAACTTTTATTAATTAAAATGCTTTTAATATTCTAATATTGTTATATAATAAAGTATAAGAGTATAAAAAGAAAGATAGGTGAGAAATATGAAAATAATCTCTATATTCAATCAAAAGGGCGGTGTGGGAAAAACTACTACAAATATTAACCTATGCTCCTATCTTTGTATGGAAGGATATAAAGTATTATCTATAGATATAGATCCACAGGGGAATACTACAAGTGGATTAGGTTTTGACAAAAGAAAACTAGAAAACTCGGTGTATGATTTGCTCACCAGTGAAAAAAGTATAAAAGATATAATTAAAGCTAGTCCTGTATTAGAGAATTATCACATAGTACCCTCAAATATGGATCTGGCAGGAGCAGAAGTTGAATTAATACAAAATAAAGAAAGAGAAAATATTTTAAAAAGTAAATTAGAAGAAATAAAAGATGAATATGATTATGTTTTTATAGATTGCCCTCCATCATTAGGCATATTAACAATCAATGCCCTTGTTGCATCTCATACCGTTCTCATTCCAATACAGTGTGAATTTTACGCATTAGAGGGAGTAGGACAACTGATAAATACTATTCAATTAGTAAAAAGATCCTTAAATAGAGATTTAGAAGTAGAAGGGGTTATCATGAGCATGTATGATGGCAGAACAAATCTCTCTTTAGAAGTTGTATCAGAAGTTAAAAAATATTTTAAGGATAAAGTATATGATACTACTATACCAAGAAATATAAGACTAGCAGAAGCGCCAAGTTTTGGACTGCCTATTGTTTTATATGATGGAAAATGTAAAGGTGCCGAAGCTTACGAAAATCTTGCTAAAGAATTTATAAGGAGGCAAAAATAATAATATATGAATAAAAAATTTGGATTAGGTAAGGGATTAGGAGCACTTATCCCTGAAGAAATTGAGAATGATATAAATGATATGAATGATATAAAAAATGAAATATCAATTGACTTAGTGTTGCCTAATGATGGACAACCTAGAAAGAGATTTGATGAAGAAAAAATATTATTACTAAGTGAATCAATCAAAGAGCATGGTATTATTCAGCCAATAATTGTTAACAAGGAAAACAATAAGTACATAATAATTGCTGGGGAAAGGCGATGGAGAGCTGCAAAATTAGCAGGATTAAGAAAAATACCTGTAATAATAATGGATACTAGTGATAAAAACATATTAGAAATATCTTTAATCGAAAACATTCAAAGACAGGATTTAAACCCAATAGAAGAAGCAAATGCATATAAAAAATTAATAGATGATTATGATTTAACACAAGAAGAATTAAGTAAAAGAATAGGAAAATCTAGAACCGCTATTACAAATTGTTTGAGATTACTTAATTTAGATACTAGGGTTCAAGATTATTTAATTGATGGTGTTATTAGTGAAGGACATGGTAGACCATTATTATCAATTAACGATAATGATTTGCAATACAGTATAGCGCAAATTATAATAGATGAAAATTTGAGTGTTAGAGAAACTGAAAAATTAATTAAGTCTTTTGCTAATAAGAAAGAAGAGAAAGATAAGGATAGTAATAAATTTAATCCATATTACAATGATATAAAAAATAAGCTTGAAGATTTATTTGGAACAAAGGTTTTTATTAACAATAAAAAAAATAAAGGAAAAATAGAAATAGAATATTATTCTGAAGATGATTTGCAAAGGATATTAGAAATTCTTGAATTATAACATTGTTTCACGTGAAACATCTCTAGAAAGGAAGATACAATGGAAAGTTTAATAAATTTAATATCAGAATATCAACCAATATTATTAATAGTAGGATTATGTTTAATACTTATACTTTTTTTAATTATTACTATTCAGTTTAGTGCTATTAATAAATTAGAAAGAAGATATAGAAAATTCATGAGGGGAGTAGATGGAAAAAATATAGAAGAAATAGTTATATCATGTTTAGATAAAGTAGATAATGTTACTGAAAGTATGGATGATTTAAAAACTATCGGCAAGGAAATTGATATTAAATTAAATAATTGCATACAAAAAACATCAATAGTTAGATATAGAGCTTTCGAAAACGTTGGAAGTGATTTATCCTATTCAATTGCGTTGCTAGATAATAAAAACGATGGAATTATATTAACTGGTATATATGGAAGAAATGACAGTACAACTTATGCTAAACCTATAGATAAAGGATTATCTAGATATGAATTGTCGGAAGAAGAGAAATATGTATTAAAGGATGCAATGAGCAAAAGTATTTAGATATGAATAAAAAACCTTCTTTTGGTTAATATACCATAAAGGAGGTTTTTTGTATGATAGTGTGTGTTTCAGAAGAACTTTTATATATAAGAAAAGAATTAGAAAAAAGAGGATATAAAGTAATAACTTCTTTAAAGGATGAAATTTGTGATGCTATTATATGTAATTTAAAAGATGGAGGTCTAAAAGAGCTAACCTTCCAAAATACATTAAATAGAGATGGTACATTAATCGTAGATTCAGGAAGTAGAAGTATTGATGAAATTGAATATATTTTAAATAATAGGACTTATAGTTCAATATTTTAAAGTTAAAAAACCAAGATTAAACTTGGTTTTTTAATTTATCTTTGTAATATTATGAGGTTTTTTTCCTCCAACAATTTTTATAATACTGTGATATATTCCAGCAGATATAATTTCAGCTAACTGCATAACAGTATGTAATCTTGTATTTTGAAGTACCATAAATTCAAGCATTCCGGATATATTAACAATACCTGTTATGCTTAAATCGCCTACACTAGGTAAATTTTTATTAACTGCAGAACCAGGTGAAATAGGTTTTTCTTGAACACATATTTTACCAATATTTTGTGCATTTCCAAGGCATGCATCAATAGCTATTATATAGGGCTTATCATATTTTGACTTTATCTCATCTAATATTTCACATAAATTTTTAGCATGTACAGGTTTCTCTAGATTACCATATATAAAAAAATTATCCCTAGATAAAAATCTTAATCTATGGCCAATCAATGGGCCGAGACTGTCTCCAGTTGATCTATCTGAACCGATACATAATAGAATAATAGGTCTCTGAGATTTAACTATTGGTAAAAGATAATTACAAAGATTATCCCTCAATATATTTATAGAATTATTATTAGTACAATCAATTAATAATTTTTCATTCATATAAAAAACCTCCTATATGGAATTGTATCCAAAAGGAGGAATTATATACAATATTTACAAAACCTTCACTTGCTTTAATATTTTAAATGTTACTACCATAAACATGCAAAAAACCATACCTTTAAAACCAGCAACTTTTAATCCAATGAAAATAGAAGCTAAAACAGATACAGGATGTATGCCTAATGATGATGATACAATTTTAGGTTCTAATATTTGTCTTACAACAGTTACTACTACATACCAAATAAGTATTCCTATACCTACAAAATAATTTTTATATACAAAAATATAAATTAGTGATAGAGGAATATAGATTCCTCCTATTCCTAAAATAGGCAGTATATCAAATATAGCAGCAATAATGCTTAAAATAAGAGCATAGTTTATTCTTAGAAATAAGAATCCTACTAGGGTTTCTAAAAAAGTTATATTGATAACTAGAAGATAAGATAATGCATAATTTAACAACATTTTTCTAGATTGTTTCAAAATATCGTATATTCTATCAGATTTTTCAGGAATAATACTACTCATTAATTTGTTTTTAGCTGAGCTAAAATCTTTAGTAAAAAAATAAGTTGAGAGCAAGGTAAATAATATTAACATAAAAAGATAAGGTATATATGTTAAAAAGGAAACAGTAGCTTGTATTATTTTACTAGTGATAGATACAGTTATATTAGATAGTTTACTTACAAAACTAGAAAAATTACTCTCTACTGTAGCAATAATTGATGGATCTAAGTTTTTATAGTAAGCAGTTAAATTCTTGAAAAAATTGTTAATATCACTAGAATTACTAGAGATATAGTTTTGAGTATTTTTGCCTAATTGGATAGCTTCACGGGTGAATGATGTAACTATTAAGGATATGAAAAATAGTATTAATGCAAAGAACAATAAAGTAGTTATAAGCGCAGCAAACCCTTTTTTTAACTTTAATTTTTTGATTAATAATTCTGTTGGTTTTTTTAAAATTAATGAAAAAATAAAAGCTAAAAAGAAAGGCAATGTATATTTAAGGGATTTAAAAAATAAAATAAACGCCAACGTATAAATAACGAAAAAAAGTATATATTTGTCAAATTTTTCAATTAAATTATCCATTTGCTCACATCCTTTTCCATAAGTTGTTTAAATAATAACTATCAATATCTCTCATATTTATTGATATGGGGGAGTACATTCTAATGAAGCATTATAACCATATATCTTAATAAAATTCATATTTAATAACCTTTACACTTATTCCTAAATCACCTTAATATCTTTTGAATAGTCAAGAGTTTTTCCATAGACTGAATTATGTACATCATATCCTTAAATTTCTTAATTCAATTATATCATTAGACAAGTAGTAAATAAAAGAATTATAATGCCATATTAATTGTTTATTCACTATTTATGTAATATTATTATAATATAGAGAAGGGGTTTTAGCTGTGATATAAGTATTATTATTGGTAAAGATAGGTTAAAATTAGTAAAAGAGCTAATAAGTAAAAATGAAATTTATATTGATAGTGTATATTTAGTAAAAGATAATTTATGTAAATATAAATTAAATATTTAAGTGGAGGTAATGTAAAAGATTATGTGTAAGGTTTTCGATCTTGGAGATATTGTTGAGATGAAAAAAACTCATCCCTGTGGTAGTAAAGAATGGACGATAATTAGAATGGGTGCAGATATAAAAATAAAATGTTGTATTTGCAATAGGATTGTAATGATAGAAAGAAATAAATTTGAAAAAGACATGAAAAAAGTGGTAAAAAAAGCAGAAACTAATGAAAATAATTAAAATATATTGATTTTTAATTTGAATAGTGATAGAATAGATGGGTAGTCCCTGCTGTGGAAACCACAGCCGTTAGTCCAAGGGGAGGAGGTGAAATCTAATGAGAAAATATGAAACAATATTTATCCTACATCCATCATTAGATGAAGAGACAGTAAAAACTAATGTAGAAAAGTTTAAGACTGTTATCGAAAATGCTGGTGGAGTAGTTGAAAACGTTGATTTTTGGGGTAAAAGAAAGCTTGCTTATGAAATAGAAAAGATTGGTGAAGGTTACTACACATTAATCAATTTTAGTTCTCAGCCAGAATTACCAGAAGAATTAGACAGATTGTTCAGAATCAACGACTCAGTTATAAGACATATCATCATAAAAGAAGAAAAATAGGTGGTGTTTAAATGAATAAGGTTGTCTTGATAGGTAGGTTGACCAAGGATCCAGAATTGAGATTTACTCCTGGAACAGGTACGGCTGTTGCAACCTTTACATTAGCCATCGATAGAAGATTTGCTTCTAAAGATGGAAATAAAGAAGCGGATTTTATACCTGTAGTAGTATGGGGTAAACAGGCTGAATCTACTGCTAATTATATGAGTAAAGGTAAACTTATGGGAGTTAGTGGAAGAATTCAGACTAGAACATATGAAGCAAAAGATGGAACACGAAGATATGTAACTGAGGTAGTTGCAGATGAAGTACAATTTTTAGAATGGGGAGGCAAACAATCAGGCGGATCCCAAGGTAGTTATGGTGATCCAATGAATAGTTTCCCTGAAAATTCTTATGGAGAGGATATAACACCAATAGATGATGGTGAAATCCCATTTTAATTATAAGGAGGGAAGAGAATGAATAAGGAAGCAGGAAGAGATGGCGGCGCAAGAAGAGGCGGCGGCAGAATGAGAAGAGCTAAGAAAAAAGTTTGTTCTTTCTGTGCAGATAAATCAGAAAGAATTGATTATAAAGATATAAATAAATTAAGAAAATACGTTACTGAAAGAGGAAAAATTCTTCCAAGAAGAATTTCAGGATGTTGTGCTAAACATCAAAGAGAATTAACAGAATCTATAAAGAGAGCAAGAAATATAGCATTATTACCATTTACAACAGAATAAAATAAGTTATCAATGGAGAGGAAAATTAATTCCTCTCCTGTTTTATTACAAACCTTATTATTGTATCATTATTGTAAAATAGCTATACTACACATATAATTAAAGTATATGTGTTTTAATTTATATGTATATGTTAATAATTACAATAGATGTATTATAGGGGGAATAGTCATGAAAAAGGATAATTTAAATATCATGAGAAATGTCCAAATAATAGAAGATTTAAAAGCAGAATTATTATGTGTGATAGGAGATTTTTTTAAGTTATTGACAAAAGGGACAAATGTAGCCCAAGGTGCCATATTAGATTGTATTTCTGGAGCAATAACTGTATTATATATATTAGCAGATAGGTTAGGGTATTCTTTTACAGCAGTAGATGAGAATATGAAGAAAAAATTAAAAATGGGTATAATTGATGAGGATGAAATTGAAAAAGAAGGAAAAGACTTAAGTAGATTATATTCCCATTTAAAAGAAAGACAATAATGGAGGAACATATGCAAAATAGAATGTATAACACTAAAGGTACTGTGGAAGCAGGAGTTATAACTGGCCTACTAGTTATACTAGCTTTAATGAATATATATTTACCTATTTTTTCGATAGTAGGTAGATTTATTTTACCTATACCTGTTGTTGTTTTATTGTTAAGACACAATTTGAAAGTAACAATAACATCAGTTGTGGCTAGTGGAATCTTAGTTGGTTTTATATATAATCCTTTATCAGGTTTGACTTCTGCCATAATGTTTGGAATGGCAGGTATTTCATTGGGTTACTGTATAAAAAAAGACAAAGATCCATCATTTAGTATTTTTGCCTTAGCCATTTCATCTCTTATAGGGACAATTATAGATTTTGTTGTCTATATTTCATTAATAAGTAAAACCACTGTAGTAGGTTTAATAGACGAGATGGTTAAAATTATGCATGATTCATTTCAGTCAGTACTAAATATGTATAGTCAAATGGGAATAAGTGAAGAACAATTGAAACCTTTAATTGATTCATTTAAGTTGTTAAACACAGATTTTATAATTAAAATGCTTCCAGGACTACTTATAATGTCTTCTATTATATTTGCATATTTCACATATAATATAACAAGAGGTATACTAAGAAGATTAAATTACGACATAAAAGAAATGCCTAAATTTACTCATATACATGTAAATATAAAAGTTGCAACTATAGTTGCAATAGGATTACTTACGGGAATTATATTAGTTAGACAAAATATTAAAATAGGTGAATATATATTAAATTCATCTCAATTGATTCTACAGTATATATTTCTTTTCAATGGTTTGTCTGTAGCTATTTATTACTTAAGAATAAAATATAAACTATCAAAAACTATGACATTACTTATAATAATGTTTACTTTATTTTCGCCACTTGGAATGGTATATGTAATGCTAGGAATTTCAGATATAATTATTGACTTTAGGAAGATAGATAAAAATAGAATAGTCGATAATAAATAGTGAGGGTTAGACATGGATAATAAATATAAATATTTTATTTCATGGAATAAAAGCTATATACTTATGATAGCTATACTAATTTCTATTATAACATACTATAATATTCTACTAGGTATAGCATCACTTTTCATATATATTTTTTTAATAATAAATAATGTAAATAATAATAAGTTAAAGAAAAGTGAATGGGAAAATTTCATAAAAAATTTTTCAACAGACTTAGATAATGCAACACGAAATACCCTTTTAAAGCTTCCGTTACCTATGATCATATTAGGTGAGGGTGGAAATATACTTTGGTATAATCAAAATTTTTCAACTGTAGTTAACAAGGAGAGTATCTTAGAACGTAATATAAATGATGTAATAAAAGATATAAACTTAAGGCATGTACTAGATGGAAAGAAAAATACCTATAGAGGAATAAAAATAGATGATCAGTATTATGATCTTTATATTAATATAATTGATTCTTCTGACGATAAAAATAAAAAAGATAAATTAATATTAATATATTTATGTAATATTACAGATATATACAATAAAATAGTTGAAATAGATAATAACAAAGAAACAGTTATGTTAATAGAAGTTGATAATCTAGATGATGTAATAAAAACTACAGAAGAAGATAAAAAGCCTCAACTTATAGCAGAAGTTGAAAAAATAATTAATAGCTATGGTCAAAACTTAAATGCTATGCTAAAAAAGTATTCTTCTAATAAATATATAATGTCAGTTCAAGACAAATATATACAGGAAGAAATGAATAAAAAGTTTGATATACTTGATTCAATAAGAGAAATAAATATAGGGAATAAGCTAATAGTTACACTAAGTGTTGGAATAGGTAGGGGTGGTGCAACACCTCTTGAAAATGAAAGTTATGCTGTTGCAGCAAAGGAGCTTGCCTTAGGTAGAGGTGGAGATCAAGTTGTTGTAAAAAGTGGAGAAAAGCTCGCTTTTTATGGAGGAAAAACTAAAGAAGTAGAAAAGAGAACTAAAGTAAGAGCTAGAGTTATTGCTCATGCCTTGCTAAATTTAATTAATGAAAGTGATAAAGTATATATAATGGGTCATGTTAACCCAGATATAGACTGTTTAGGAGCTGCTATTGGATTATTTAGTGCTATAAGAAATTTAAATAAAGAGTGTTATATAATTTTAGATAGCATTAATAATAGTATAAAGCCTATAATGGAAAAAATTAAATTGGAAAAAGAGTATGGTACTGCTTTCATAAATAGTGTGAAGGCTATAAATGATATAAATGAAAATAGTTTATTAATATTAGTAGATGTTCATAGTAAAGGTATTGTGGAGAATATTAAATTAGTAGAGAATAGTAAAAAAACCGTAATAATAGATCATCATAGAAAATCTGCTAATGCAATAGAGGGAACCTTATTAAGCTATATAGAGCCTTATGCTTCATCTACATCAGAATTAGTTACTGAAATAATACAGTATATGTCTGAAAAACCTGAGCTAAAGGTTATAGAAGCAGAGGCATTACTTGCAGGAATATGTGTTGACACTAAAAATTTTTATTTTAAAACAGGAGTGAGAACTTTTGAAGCCGCATCATTTTTAAGAAAAATGGGGGCAGACACATTAGATGTAAAAAAGTTATTTTCTGACGATTTACAAACTTATTTGAAAAAATACGAGATAATAAAGTCAGCTAAGGTTATTAATGGAATAGCTATAGCTATTTGTCCACCAGATATAGAAGATACTGTATTAGCTGCACAAGCAGCTGATGAGTTGCTAAATATTACAGGTATTAATACATCATTTGTTTTTGTTAAAATAGGAAGTGAGGTATTGATAAGTGGAAGATCCCTTGGTGACATAAATGTACAAATTTTATTAGAAGCACTAGGTGGCGGTGGACACATGACTATGGCAGGAGCAAGACTTCAATCTGTTTCAATTGAAGAAGCGGTGAAGAAGTTAGAATATGCTATAGATAAATACTTAATGGAAGGTGAAGAAAAATGAAAGTAATTTTATTATCAGATGTTAAAGCATTAGGGAAAAAGGGTGAAGTGGTAAATGCCTCAGATGGATATGCAAGAAATTTTTTATTTCCTAGAAAACTAGCAATAGAAGCTACAGATGCTAACATGCATATATTAAACAACAAAAAAGAGGCTGAAAGAAAACAAAAATTAGCTGAAATAGAAGAAGCACAAAAAATTGCTAATGGATTAAAAGGAAAAGAGATAAAATTAAAAGTTAAATCAGGAGAAAATGGAAGACTATTTGGATCAATAACAGGAAAAGACATTTCAGACGAGCTGAAAAAATGTTACAAAATAGATATAGATAAAAAGAAAATAGTAGCAGATGCAATAAGACAACTAGGATCATATGAAGTAGAAGTGAAAATATATCCTGAAATATCTACTAAAATAAAGGTGGTTGTTGAAGAGCAATAAGGAGGATAAATGTGAAATCTGAATATATTAATGAATTTGCTAAAGAAGTATCTGATGTTCTATCATTAGACACTCAATTGAATGTATTATATGAGATAATGAAAAAAGTATTGGATGATAAAACAATAAGATCTAGAGTGGTAAAATTTAAACTTCAGGATTATATAGAAAATGAAGACAAATATAAAAGATTATATGCTATAAATAAAATCATAAGTGACGGAAAAGGAATCAAAGTAGTTCCTGATGAAAAGAATATTCATGATGCATTAGAAAGCACTAATAAATGGCTTTCTGAAGCATTAGCTAAAAGATATGTACAAAATAATATAGAAAAACAAGTTGAAAGAAACCTAGTAGAAAAACAACAAAAGTATATGGATGAGATAAGACTGGGTATTATAAGAAAACAAAAGGGTCCCGAAAATGGAAAAACTCTTAAAAAGTATGCTCAATTAGAAGTATTAGATGAAAAGAAACTTACTAAAAGTGTACAAAGCTTATTAAGACCAGAGTCATTTACAGAGATTGTTGGTCAGGAGATAGCTATAAAGTCATTACTTTCAAAAATAGCATCTCCATATCCTCAACATATTATATTATATGGCCCACCTGGAGTTGGGAAAACTACAGCAGCAAGACTTGCTTTAGAAGAAGCTAAAAAGTTAAAAAATACTCCATTTGATGAGGAGGCTAAATTCATAGAAGTAGATGGAACTACCTTAAGATGGGATCCAAGGGAGATAACTAATCCACTTTTAGGATCAGTACATGATCCAATATATCAAGGAAGTAAAAGGGATTTGGCAGAGATTGGAGTTCCAGAGCCTAAGCCAGGACTAGTTACTGAGGCTCATGGTGGAGTGCTATTTATAGATGAAATTGGAGAGCTTGATTCAATACTTCAAAATAAATTATTAAAAGTTTTAGAGGATAAAAGAGTAGAATTTTCATCATCATATTATGATCCTGACGATGAGAATACTCCTAAGTACATCAAATATTTATTTGAAAAGGGAGCTCCAGCAGACTTCATTTTAATAGGTGCTACAACTAAGGAGCCTAGCGATATTAATCCAGCATTAAGATCGAGATGTACAGAAGTATATTTTCAACCATTAACACCTAAAGATATACAAAACATAATAATAAATTCTGCACAAAAATTAAACATTGAACTAGAAGATGGTATAGCAGAAATGATAAGCAGATATACTGTTGAAGGAAGAAAGGCTGTTAATATACTAGCAGATGTATATGGATATGTACTTTATAATAATAATTTAGATGCTGATAATGATAAAATAACAATAAAATTAGAGGATTTAAAACAAGTATTAGCTATAAATAGACTATCTCCATATGAGGAAGCAAGCTGTGATAATAAATGTGAAGTTGGTCATATATATGGATTAGGAGTAAGTGGATACATTGGGTCAACTCTTGAAATAGAAGCGGCTGTGTTTGAAGCAAAGGAAAAAGGACATGGAAAAGTAAGATTCAATGATACAGCAGGAAGTATGGCTAAAGACTCTGTATTTAATGCGGCTTCAGTTATTAGAAAGATTACTGATAAAGATATAAGTGATTATGATATACATGTAAATGTAATAGGGGGAGGACGTATTGATGGTCCTTCAGCTGGAGCGGCAATAACAGTATGTATAATAAGCTCCCTTTTAAATAAACCTATAAGACAGGATATGGCTATTACTGGGGAAATATCCCTAAGAGGAAAAGTAAAGCCTGTTGGAGGAATTTTTGAAAAAATATATGGTGCAAGAAGAAAGGGTGTTAAGTTAGTAGTAATACCTAAGGATAATTTAAAAGATGTTCCAGTAGGACTTGATGATATAGAAGTAAAAGCTGTTGATAATATAGAGGAATTGATTAAAATAGCTTTTTAAACACAAGGAGAGATGATAATGAACGCACCATTGAAAAGTATGCCTCATAACATCGATGCTGAACAAAGCGTCTTAGGAGCTATGATAATAGATAGAACTGCTATAGTTCAAGCTTTAGAGGTATTAACAACAGATGACTTTTACAAAGGAGCTCATCAAGTTATTTTCAATGCTATATTAGATTTATATCAAAAAGATACGGCTGTAGATTTAATTACATTAACGGAAAATCTACAATCAAAGGAAAAGCTAGAAGCGGCAGGAGGGATAACTTATATAACTGCAGTTTGTAGTTCGGTTTTATCTACGGCTAACCTTCAGTCGTATATAAAAATCGTAAAGGATAAATCTACTCTAAGGAGACTTATAAGAGCTTCAACAGATATTATTGAAGACAGTTATAATAAGCAGGATGATGTAGAGGCCATAGTAGATGTAGCAGAAAAAAGAATATTTAATATATCTAATAATAGAGACACAAGTGATTTTGAAGCCATGAGTACAGTATTAGAAAGAGGTTTTCTAGAAATAGAAAAAATCTATAATAATAAAGGTGGGGTTACTGGGGTAGCAGCTGGTTTTCCTGAATTAGACTCTAAAACATCTGGGTTTCAAAAAGGTGATATGATTCTTATTGCTGCAAGACCTTCCATGGGTAAAACTACATTTGCTCTAAACTTAGCACAATATGCAGCATTAAGAGATGGTAAAAGCGTAGCTGTATTTTCCTTAGAAATGTCTAAGGAACAGTTAGCATATAAACTATTATGTGCTGAAGCTAATGTAGATATGTTAAAATTAAGAACAGGTAATCTAGAGGATAGAGATTGGGAAAACATCGCGAAGGCATCAGGACCTCTTTCAGCAGCTAAAATATTTATTGATGATACTGCAGGTATCTCTGTAATGGAAATGAGGTCAAAATGTAGAAGATTGAAAATAGAGCAGGGAATAGATCTTATAGTAATTGACTATCTTCAACTTATGTCAGGTAGTAAAGGTTCTGAAAGTAGACAGCAGGAAGTATCAGAAATATCTCGTTCGATAAAGGCATTAGCTAAAGAAATGGAATGTCCTGTAATAGCACTTTCGCAGCTATCAAGAGCACCAGAGCAAAGAGCTGATCATAGACCTATGTTATCAGACTTAAGAGAATCCGGATCTATTGAGCAGGATGCAGACTTAGTTATGTTTTTATATAGAGACGAATATTATAATAAAGAAACAGAAGATAAAAATGTTGCAGAATGTATCATAGCAAAACAAAGAAATGGTCCAACAGGTACTGTAAAACTAGCTTGGTTAGGTCAATATAGTAAATTTGGTAGATTGGATATTATACATCAATAAAAAAAGGAGGAATATGTCCTCTTTTTTTTATTACAATTTAATTAAGTATTTCCTAGGAAATTAAATATTTACAGGTTGATTTTGACATAGTCTAATTGTTAAGCCAAGGGAAAATTTATTTTTTGTTCTTTCACATCCAACTAAACCGTTGTATTTTTCAATCTTAACATTATCTAGTTTAGTTACTATTTGAAGTATCTCTGCAGATAGTAGTTCACAATAAATTTTCTCGTTGAAAACTTCATTGTTTGAGAAGAATAAATCATTATAATCATTTTCTCCAATAGTTTCCATGGAGCCATTAATTAGATTATATTTGATATTTGGCTTATTTTTTTGTAGAACAGGTGGAGTAGTAAATTCAACTCTAGTTACGCATTGAAAAGGTATATTGACGGTTATATGCTTTGCTTTACTTGATATATTGTTATATTGAATGCTTTCTCTTATGTAGCCGGATATGAATAATTTATTGACATCAACTATTAAGCTATATTCAGTGATATGTATACTACTTTTAACATCTATTATGTTTATAGCGGGCTTAATAAATCTTATATCTGCTTCACAATCTATTTGAACTTGGAATTGTGACAATATTACTGGAAGCTTACATGTCAAAGGACCATTTGATGAAATTTGAGAGACAGGAATATTAGTACATAATGGAATTACTTTGGAATCTACAAAAGCAAAGGTACTTGTTTCGCTGAGTATGTTTTCGATAGGTTTTCTACATTCCTTTTTATTTTCTTTTCTAATTTCAACTTCAGTAGGGACTTTTTCAAATTTCTTTTCTTTTTTAATTTCAACTTCAACAGGGGCTTTTTTAATTTTCTTTTTCTTTATAGCTTTAGCTTTAACAGAAGCTCTTTCAGATTTCTTTTCTTTTCTAGTTTCAGCTTTAACAGGAACTTTTTCAGGTTTAGTTTCTTTTTTAGTTTCAGATTCAATAGGAATTTTCTCAGATTTATTTTCTTTTATAGTTTGAATTTTAACAGGAGTCTCTTCAATTTTGACTTCTTTTCTAGCTTCAACTTGAATGGGAGCTATTTCAATTTTATTTTCTTTTATAGTTTCAATTTCGATGGTAGGTTTTCTAACTTTATTTTCTTTTGTAGTTTCAACTCGGACGGGAACTTTTTCAACTTTCTTCTCTTTTATAATTTCAATTTCAATGGGAGCTTTTTTTCTTTTCTTTTCTTTTCTAGTTTCAGCTTTAATAGGAGTTTTTTCAGTTTTGATTTCTTTTCTAGTCTCAGTTTTAACAGGAAGTTCTTCAAATTTGGTTTCTTTTCTAGCCTCAACTTGGATGGGAGCTATTTCAATTTTATTTTCTTTTATAGTTTCAATTTCGATTGTAGGTTTTCTAACTTTATTTTCTTTTGTAGTTTCAACTTGGACGGGAACTTTTTCAACTTTCTTCTCTTTTATAATTTCAATTTCAATGGGAGCTTTTTTTCTTTTCTTTTCTTTTCTAGTTTCAGGTTTAACAGGAACTTTTTCAGGTTTAGTTTCTTTTTTAGTTTCAGATTCAATAGGAATTTTCTCAAATTTAGTTTCTTTTCTAGTTTCAATTTTAACAGGGAGTTCTTCAATTTTGATTTCTTTTATAGATTCAGTTTTAATAGGAAGTTCTTCAATTTTGATTTCTTTTATAGATTCAGTTTTAATAGGAAGTTCTTCAATTTTGATTTCTTTTATAGATTCAGTTTTAATAGGAAAGTCTTTAATTTTAATTTCTTCTATAATTTCATTTTCAACAGGAGGTTCTTCAACGTTGTTTTTTTTTATAGTTTCTACTTTATTAGGAGCTTCTTCAATTTTGATTTCTTTCTCAATTTCAACTTTATCAGGAGCCTTTTCAAATTTATTTTTTATTATATTGTTATTTTTTTTTAATGTATTTTCATTATATAGCAATATAACTTCTCGTATTAAATTCTCCCAATCTACAGTATTTTTTTTATTTCGCTTCATATTAACCTCCTAAAACATAATATAAACAGGAAGGCTCAAAATAAATTGAGCCTTTTCATCATTATAGGTTTATTATTTGTCGCATTTGTCACATTTGTCATGATGTGGATGGTGTATTCCTGGGAAAGTTACGCCAGGGATACATACTTGTCTGTTCTGTAATAGTTTTACCTTAAGGAATATTACCATTTTTTCTCTAATCTTTTGGAATGTGTGTTCCATATGATGATCGTCGTGATCATCACATTTATCTCTATGGTCTTCGTGATGAATATGACATTTATCCATTTCAATGTCAGATTCAAAAATAGTAGCTTCTTCTATTTCGCAGAATACTTTTTCATTAAATACGGAGTTGTGAATGAAGTTATGATCTACTTCTTTATTAATAACGTTTTTATCTTTTCTACAGCAATGAGGTTCTTGAGTTTCTATTTCGATTGTTCTTTCATTTTCTCTGAATATATTTCCAGCATTAAATCCATTTAAGAAATCTACTTTTGTTACACAGCTAAATGGTACTCTTAAAGTTGTGTGTTTAATATCGCCAGATACGCCATGTCTACCTACGCATCCCTTTGTAGAGAAAACAATATTCTTTTTAACGAATCCTTCTAAGAAAACTTTATCAGTTCCAGGAACAAGATGGCATTGAGTTACTTTTACATCTTTATCGATAAATTTTATATCTGTAGCTGGGTCTTCTAATGTTAGAGTTGCTTCTGTGTCTATTTGAACTGTAAAGAAAGCTAAAACTGTTGGTATTTTAAATAGTGTGGATCCTTTTGCGCAAGAATTTGTTATAGGCCAATTTTCACACATGGATTTTGTCATTGCATTAGTAACGTTAGCTTCACAATGATGTCTTTCGCTGCTGCATGAACTAGCACATGAACTAGCTTCATGACTTGAACTTTCGCATGAACCTCCACCATAACTTTCTCCGTAACATTTATTATAACTGCTTATAAGACTCATTAATAGTTCCTCCCTTTTTTATTATAAATTATAAATCATTAATCAATTTTTTATCTTTGGCGCTAATACATACTATTCATATATAGAGAAAAATGAAACCTATTAATTAAAAATATTTTATAACCATATTTACCCAAACATATAGCATATATATTAAGAGTATTGTTAATAAGAAAAGTGGGGGGGAAAATTATGAAAAAAAGTATTAAAATATTTATTTTAGTATTCTGTTGGTTTACTTTTTTAAGTAGTAAAGCTAATGCTAAAGATAATATCAATTATGAGTTACCTGCAATAGAAAACACAATATTAAAGAATGGGGAGATGAACTTTGATAATTATCCAGTTTATGAAAATAAGTTGATAGACTACACTATTAATTCTAATTATAAAGGTCAAATAAATTATAGAGTGTTTCTTAGATCTTTAGAGAATAAAAATTTAATAGAATTAACTAATGGATATACTCTCGATAGAGATGGGGAAAAACCATTTAAGTTTTATATATTCGATATACAACCTGGAAATTATGATATATTAATATTTGCAAAACACAGCAATGGGTTAGGAAGTAGAAATGTATCAATTGGTGAATATGATATAGGATATGACGATTATAAAATTATTGAGTTTGAATGCTTAGAGAATGGAGAGCCAGAGTTAGACGTATCTATATTAAATAAACCACCATATTTTGAGAATTCCAATTTAAATTTGAAGATAAAAACAAAGGGGTATTATGGGCCCGTACAGTATAGAATATTTTTATTTTCTAATGTATCTAAAAAGTGGAGTGAAGTAACTAATGGTTATTCAAATAAAGTTTATTCTACGAATGAATTTGATGTAAACACAGAAAAACTAAAAGAAGGTTCTTATAAGTTATCCGTCAGAGTTAAGAGATGGGAAACATCGGGTGTATATAATGATTCATTAGGGGAGTATGATGATGTTAAGAATATAGATATTACAGTATCAAAGAAACCAATTAAAAAAGATAGTAATTCGTCAGCACCTACTATTAATGAACTATATGTTGGAAATGCTAGTGAGACAACAAGAATAATGGTAAGAAAAGATGCAAGTTTAAATTCTCAGATTATAGGATATATTTATGGAAGTACACAAGAAGTGAAGATATTAGGTAAAAAAGGTTCTTTTAATTATGTACAAGTTTTAAATTATGGAACATCAAATGAAATTAAAGGTTATATACATGAAAATTATATAAAAAAAGTTACTCCATCTAAATTATATAGCATTGTTGTTGATATAACTAAGCAAAGAGTGTACGTTTATAAGGATAATAAGCTTATAAAAAACTTCATATGTTCTACAGGATTAGATGTTACTCCAACTCCTACAGGACGGTTTTTAATCGGAGATAAAGGTCATAGTTTTGGATATGAAAAGGGATATATATGTTATGATTATGTTAGGTTTAATTATAATTATTTGTTCCATAGTGTACTACATGATTTAAATGGAAGAATAATCGAACATGAATATAAAAAATTAGGTAGTAAGGCTTCTAATGGATGCATAAGATTAGAAAAAGATGCAGCAAAATGGATATATAATAACATACCTAAAAATACATTAGTAGAAATTAAAAAATAAAAAATATTAAAAATATTGTGTAATTCACAGAAGGACAGTTGTATATATGTTTTAACTATGCTAATATTAGGCATATAAGTATGTTATTCAAAATTATATGAGGTGGTTGTATGAATGATAGGTTTTTAATGATACATACTAGTGTTTTGCCTGATGTTTTTGAAAGAGTCATTGAAGTTAAAGAATTAATGAAAACTGGAAAAGTAAAGGAAATTACAGAAGCAGTAAAAATCGTAGGAATAAGCAGAAGTACTTACTATAAGTATAAAGATTTTGTTTTTACTGTAGCTGGTAACATGAATAATCATAAGGTCATAGTAGCACTTACTTTAGATCATGAACCGGGAATATTATCTAAGATCTTAGATAACATTGCTTATTATAAAGGTAATATACTTACTATTAATCAGGAGATACCTATAAATAACACTGCAAATGTGAACATAACCTTTGATATCTCTAATTTGAAAATTGAGTTTAATAAACTTCTTGATGAAATAAAAAATATGGATCATGTGATAAAATTAGATCTAGTAGCTATGGACTAAAGAAAATATTGGAGGTATAAAGCATAATGAAGGGAGTAATAGACAGAATAGAAGAAAATTATGCTGTAGTTGAATTAGAAGAAGGAGCTATGGTTAATTTAAGTATAGATATAATTCCTACTGAAGCAAGAGAAGGAGATGTTATTATCATAGATAAGGATAATAATATAACTGTAGATAAGATAGAAACAGAAAATAGAAGAAAATTAATAGAAGAGTTAACAAAAGATTTATGGGATGAATAAAAAACAGGGACACATTGAATTTGTGTCCTTTATTTTTTTACTTTATTTTGTTTTAGATAAAAAATCAAATAGTTAAAGAAAGCGATAATAGCACTACCTATAGCAATATCTAAAAAATATCTACCATATTGTTCATTGAAAATTAGAATAAAAATAGCTAGATAAAACATACAGGTGGCTACTTTACCAAATATGTTTGAAGGGATTATAAAATCTTTATTATATAGAATTGCACCTGCAATAATCATAGCTAGTTCTTTTGAGGTTACAATAAGCAACATCCAATAAGGAATCATATTATCAATAGTTAGACAGCTTAGCACAGTAATCAACATAAGTTTATCGGCTAAAGGGTCTAAAACTACGCCCCACTTCGTAACTATATTATATTTTCTAGCCAAATATCCATCTAAAACATCAGTAATTCCAGCTATAAAGAAAATAATTGTAGAGAACAAAAAACTATTTTTTATGCCAGAAAAAAATATTAGAATGAATACAGGTATTAGAAACATTCTAAATAAGGTTAATATATTTGGAATATTCATGGTTATCTCTCCTAATTTATATATATATATTATTTTATTGGAAATAATAAGTACATATAATAAGTATAATATAATTATTTAATTTGTAAAATAAAATTATAACAATAAAAATTTCGAAACAATATTATGCGAAATATAAATAAAAATGCATAAATAATATTCGCGTTTTATTGACGGAAAAATTTATTTTTGTTACCATATTATAGGAGGGGATGGCAATGAAAAGTAGATATGATTTAATAATCATAGGGGCTGGTCCAGCAGGAATATTTACTGCATTAGAGACAACAAAATTAAAACCAGAAACAAACATATTAATAATAGATAAGGGAAGAAATATTGATAAAAGAAAGTGTCCAGCAAGAACCATAGGAAAGTGTGTAAATTGTGAGCCTTGTGGCATAACGTTTGGTTGGTCAGGAGCGGGGGCTTTTTCAGATGGGAAGCTTTCTTTAAGTCCAGAAGTAGGTGGAAGAATATTAGAATATTTCACGGAAGAAGATTGTAATAATCTTATAGAATATTGCGATAATATATATCTAGATTTCGGAGCCAATAAAACTGTTTATGGGCTAAATAGTGAGAAAACGGATAAAATAAAATATGAATCTAGTAAGCATAATATTCGTCTTGTAGAATGTCCTGTTAGACATTTAGGTACCGAACTAGCTTATAATGTTTTAAGAGATATGTACTATCACCTTATAAATAATACAAATACAGATTTTAGTGAATTAACAGAAGTTAAAGATTTTATAATAGAAAATAATGAAATAAAGGGTGTCATCATCCAAAGTAAAGAAGGAAGTAAAGAAATAAATGCTGATTATATTGTAGCTGCGCCAGGGAGAGGGGGAGCTGAATGGCTAACAGAACAAGCCAAGAAGCATAAGTTAAAAACCACAAATAATGCTGTAGATATAGGTGTTAGAGTAGAGGTTCCTAATTCAGTAATGGATCATTTGACAAAGGATTTATACGAAGCTAAGCTTGTTTATTATTCGGATACTTTTGAAAATAAAGTGAGAACTTTTTGTATGAATCCAGGTGGTGTCGTTTCTGAAGAACATTATGATGGAGATATAGCAGTTGTAAATGGGCATAGTTACTCTGAAAAGGAATTAAGAACGGATTATACAAATTTCGCTGTATTAGTATCTACAACATTCACTGAACCATTTAATCAGCCAATCGACTATGGAAAATATATCGCTAAATTAGGAAACATGTTAACTGGTGGAGGAATAATGGTACAAAGATTAGGGGATCTTTTAAATGGGAGAAGAACCGATTATTCTAGATTAAAAAAATCAACTACCATTCCAACTTTAAGGTATGCAGTTCCAGGAGACTTAAGTTTTGTTCTTCCTCAAAGGCACCTAACTTCAATAGTGGAAGCATTAAAAGCTTTTGATAAGATTGCCCCAGGATTATACAGTAAAAATACGTTGCTATATGGTGTGGAGGTAAAATTTTATTCAAGTAAGTTTGAAACTAATAATAAATTTGAAACTGCAGTAAAAAATTTATATACCATAGGGGATGGAGCAGGGATAACAAGAGGACTTATGCAAGCATCAGTAACAGGAGTCGTTGTTGCTAGAGATATAGCTAAAAAGATGTAAAATTCTATTCTAAAAAGTGGGGAGTGATAAATATGTCAGCAGTAGTAGTTCTAGGGGCTCAATGGGGCGATGAAGGTAAGGGTAAGATGACAGATTATCTTGCTGAAGGAGCAGACGTAGTTATAAGATACCAAGGTGGGAATAATGCAGGTCATACTGTAGAAGTAGGAGATAAACAATATAAACTACATTTAATACCTTCAGGAATATTATATGATAATAAAATTAATGTAATAGGAAATGGAGTAGTAATAGATCCAAAGGCACTTTTTGAAGAAATGGAATACTTAAAGGAACTAGGTGTTTCCATTACACCTAATAATTTTATAATAAGTGACAGAGCACAAATTATTATGCCATACCACAAGGTTTTAGATGGCATTAAAGAAAGAGCAAGAGGAGAAAAAGATATTGGAACTACAAGAAAAGGAATAGGTCCTTGTTATACTGATAAAATGGAGAGAAGCGGGATTAGGGTTTGTGATCTTATCTACGAGGAGATATTTAAAGAAAAATTAAGAGATAATATAGAAGAAAAAAACAATATAATTACTAAAATATACTCAGAAAACCCATTGGATTTTGAAGAGGTTTTTAGAGAGTATGTTTCATATGCAGAAAAAATAAAACCTTTTGTAAAGGATACGTCAGTTGAAATATATAAATATATAAAAGAAAATAAAAAAGTTTTATTTGAAGGAGCTCAAGGAACATTTCTAGATATTGATTATGGTACTTATCCTTATGTAACTTCATCGAATACTATAGCTGGTGGAGTTTGTATAGGAACAGGGATTGGGCCAACAATGATAACTAATGTTGTAGGAATAGTAAAGTCTTATACTACAAGAGTTGGTAAGGGACCCTTTCCTACTGAATTGACAGATAAAACTGGTAAGTGGATAAGAGAGAAAGGTCATGAATATGGAGTTACTACAGGAAGAGCTAGAAGATGTGGATGGCTTGATCTTGTAATATTAAAAACTGCAGCTAGGGTTTCAGGTTTAACTAGTTTTGCTATAACTAAGATAGATACTTTAGCTGGATTAGATAAAATAAAAGTTTGTATAGGATATGAATTTAAAGGAAAAAACATAGATTATATACCAGCTAGTTTAGAAGATTTAGCTCAATGTAATCCAATATATAAAGAATTTAATGGATGGGATGAAAGTATATATAATGCTAGAAGTTATGAAGATCTACCTGAAAATGCTAAAATTTATTTAAAAGGAATAGAAGAGTTATCGGAAACTAAAATATCCATAATCTCTGTAGGTCCAAGAAGAGATCAGACTATTAAAATATCACAATTATAATATTTATAGGTATGGCATCTTGAATCAAGTATATAATAATTGTATACTTGAAACATATTAAATTGTAAATTATAATATAATTAATAAAGCCTACTGTTTTAGTGCACTTTATTAATTATAAATAATAATCAAAAGAGAGGTAGAAAACTATGCAAATAAACAAAGATATGACTATCGGTGAAGTTATAAGAGTAAAGCCAGAAGCTGCGGAAGTATTAGCAAGCTTTGGAATGGGTTGTGTATTTTGTCCATCAGCTCAAGGAGAGACTGTAGAACAAGCAGCAATGGTACATGGACTTGATTTAGCTAAGTTATTAGATGCATTAAATAAATAATTATTAGAGTCTATAAGGTAAAAACTTATAGACTCTTTTTAATTATATGTTGTTACCAACTATATAGCCACTACTCCATGCCCATTGTAAATTATATCCACCACAATCTCCGTGTACATCTAAAATTTCACCAGTGAAAAATAAATTTTCAACAATTTTAGATTGTAGAGTATAAGGATCGATATCCTTGGTATCAACCCCACCACAAGTTACTTGAGAATTTTTAAAAGAATTTGTATCACATACAACAAAATCCCATATCTTCAATAAAGATATTATTGAGATTTTTTCTTTCCATGACAACTGATAACAGGGTTTGTGTATATCAGATATATTACACTCTTTTAGCAAGATAGGTATGAGCTTTTTATTTACTATACCTATAAGTGAATCATGTAAGCTTCTATAGCTAAAAGTACCCCAATGGTTTTCTAAAAAAACTGATAATTGCTCTTTAGTGGTGTTTGGATTAATATCTACTGATATCATAACTTTATTTTTTTCATAAAGTGCTCTTGAAATAATACTACTTATTTGAAGTATGGGCGGACCAGAAATACCATAGTCAGTAAATAATATTTCGCCATGTTCTTCACGAATTAATTCATCATTTATAAAAGTTTTTACAGTTCCATCAAATTTAATTCCAGATAAAGCTTTTAACTTGTCATGCTTCAATTTTAACTGGACGAGACCCGGTACTGGAAATATAAGGCCATGGCCTAAAGATTTAGCTAATAAAAATCCGGAACCGTCGGAGCCAGTATTAGGAGCAGAAGTTCCTCCGCAGCTCAAAATTAATTTATTGCATGTAAAATTTATGTCTTCCGAAGTAAATAACTTATATGTATTATTTAGCTTCTGAATTTTACTTATCTTTGAATTTAAATATAATGGTATATCTCTCTCATCTATAGCCATTCTAAACACATCTAATACAGAAGAAGCTTGTAGTGACATAGGATATATTTTCCCATCTTCTAATTCTACTAATGGGAGGCCTAAAGAATTAAAAAACTCCATTGTGTTATTAAGATTAAAGTTTTCAATAGCACTTTTAAAAAAATTAGTGTTATTGCTATAATATTTTAAGTTATTTACACATGTATTTGTAATATTACACCTACCATTACCTGTAGTTAAAATTTTTTTACCGATTCTATCATTACCTTCAACTATAGCTACATTTAAACCTCTATCTTTAGCAACAATAGCTGCTACTAATCCTGAGGCACCTCCACCAACAATAATAATATCATGGAACAAAACAAACCTCTCCTTTTAATAACAAATAATACTTATAATATAATTATATACAAAAAACATATATAATTACGATCTATAATTATATAATATTAAGTATATAATATAATTTAAATAATAAAAAGGAGATGAATTTATATGGACGCTCAACAATTATTAGAATTTAAAAATTGGGTGGTAGCAGGAGATGTTTTAAATGAGGATAAATATGCTTATAGAATATTAAATAAGCTAATAGATCATGAATTTAATGCAAAGGGTGTAAGTCCAAATAGTAATAATGACGATGTTTATAAATCTTTAAAGGATGTACCTCATAAAATAGATGTAGTAGATTTATGTATAAATCCTAAAAGTGGAATGGATATAGTCAAAGAGGCATATGATTTGGGCATAAATAAAATATTAATTCAACCAGGAGCATCAAGTGAAGAAATATTGAGTTTTTGTAAAGAAAAAGGTATCATAGCTATAGAGGGATGTGCTTTAGTAGAACTTTCCTACTATACAAGAAAGAGGTAGATAATTAAATGTTAACAATTTATGCTGTATCGGACTCTATAGGGGAAACAGCAGAACAAGTTGCTAGAGCTACTGCAAGTCAATTTAATGAAAAGATAAGATTAAAAAGAGTAATTTATATAAAAGATTTTGAAGCAGCAGAAGAGTTTTTAAATAGCATAGAATCTCCCAAAGATACAATGATAATAAATACAATAGTGTTAGTAGATGTAAGAGAATTTTTAATTGAAAGATGTGTAGAGAGAGGTATTAATATAATAAATATATTAGGTCCATGTATAAATACAGCATCGAAGATTTTAAATAGACTTCCAGATTACAAACCGGGGGCTGTGCGCAATATGGATGCTAGATATGATAAAAGAATAGAAGCAATGGAGTTTGCCATGAGATATGATGATAGTAAAGATCATAAAGGTATAAAAATTGCAGATGTTATATTGATTGGTTTATCGAGGACATCTAAAACTCCATTATGCATGTATTTAGCAAACAAAGGTATAAAGGCTTTAAATATACCTCTCATGCCAGAAGTACCTCTACCAGAAGAACTTTCTGAAATAGATAATAAAAAAATAGTAGGACTTACAATTGATCCAATAAGACTAATGGAAATAAGAAAACATAGAATGGATAAATTCTCAATAATATCTTCTGACATACAATATGCTAATGGAGAAAGAGTATTAGATGAATTAGAATATGCTGATAGAGTTATGAAAAGACTTAGATGTAAAGTTATAGACGTAACAAATAGAGCAATAGAAGATACAGCATTACTTATTATGGATTCAATAGGATATGGTGGAAATAAAGATTACTAATCTACAATTTTTATTAATAAAAAGGGCTAAAGTGTAGCAATTTTAATGCTTTATCCCTTTTTAAATAAAAATATTAAAAAACTTTTTAAAAAACTGTTGACACTTTAGTGAATATCTTGTATTATTATCTATGTTAGGTGGCACCGACGCAAGAGTGCCTGTTTAAAGGCCCCTTGGTCAAGCGGTTAAGACACCACCCTTTCACGGTGGTAACACGGGT
>JBFNFA010000019.1:0-45029 GCA_040797845.1 Clostridiaceae bacterium | reverse complement strand
ATCGCTTTCACAGAGTGCGATGGGAGTATTACGGATGGTAGTCATCGGATAAAATCCTAGTTTTATATATTTATAATGTAAAGGAGATAATTTTATGAAGAAAATAGTGTTAGATAAAGACAAGAAAAACGAAATGATAGAATCAATAAAAGAATATTTTTTAGAAGAAAGAGATGAAGAAATTGGCGACTTAGCGGCTACTCTACTACTAAACTTCATAATAGAAGAATTAGCAGGAGAATTTTATAATCAAGGAATTGAGGATGCATATAGATATATGAATGACAGAGTTGAGGATATGCTAGGCCTCCAAAAGTAATTATAGAATATTTCATAAATCCGTTGAAGTTTTATAAATAATAGTGTAGTATAGATGATAAAAATCAAATTGGGGATGACAGAACACACTTTTAATTAAAAGACTAAAATTATAATTACAATGGAGGATACGGGGCATGAATAAAGAACAGGAAAAAAGGGTATACGATGTTTTAGCAGAATTGAATATACCATATACAAGATATGAACATGAGGCGGTTTTTACTATTGAAGAGGCAGATAAACTGAATATAGATATTAAAGGAGAGCACTGTAAAAACTTATTTATTAGAAACAGGAAGGGAAATATACATTACCTTTTAGTCATACAAGAGTGGAAAAAGGTAGATTTAAAAAAACTTGCAGATCAAATAGAAAGTACAAGTTTAAGTTTTGCATCAGAAGAAAGATTAAACAAGTATTTAGGATTGACACCAGGATCTGTAACTCCTTTTGGATTAATAAATGATGAAGAAAAAGAAGTACAAGTATTGTTAGACAAAGACATAGCTAATTTAGGAAATATTAGCTTTCATCCTAATGTAAATACAGCAACTATAACAATAAGCTATAAAGATTTTGATAAATTTCTTCAATGGTGTGGAAATAAAGTTTCCTATGTAAATATATAAAAAGTAATAAAACTACATAAAAAGTAAATAATAGTTGACTTAAAATGGTACATCTGATAAGATTTTAATAACGATATTAAAAGTATAAAAATAAATAACGGAATAAACAACGTGGTATAGAGGCCGCGGTTGCTATTAGTACTTTATATTTATTATATAAGGGAGGGGAGTAATCGCCGAAACACATAAAGAAAATGTGTTGGGACTATGCTAAATAAGTATAGTACTGTTTTTAAAAGGTTGCCCAACTTTTTAAAGAAGTGCTTATCATGTTGGGGCAAAAGGTTTTATTGTTATATAACAGTCATAGCTCCTTTTGCTTATGACTGTTTTTGTTTTTCTCTTAATTTAAAAACTTAATATTCTTATAAACAACGTGGTATAGAGGCGCGGTTGCTATTAGTACCTTGCATTTATTTGTAAGGGAGGGGGGTAATCGCCGAAACATATAAAGAAAATGTGTTGGGACTATGCTGAATAAGTATAGTACTGTCTTTAAAGAATTGCCCAATTTTTTAAAGAGGTGCTTGCCATGTTGGGGCAAAAGGTTTTAGTACACTATTATACAGTCATAAGCCCTTTTGCTTATGGCTGTTTTTTTAATACTTAAAATACAAAGAATTTTTGGAAATTTAAAAGGAGGTAATTAGTTTGGCTTTAATCGTACAAAAGTATGGCGGATCATCAGTAGGTACAACTGATAAAATAAAAACTGTTGCAAAAAGAATAGTAGAACGAAAAGAAAAAGGAGATGGGGTAGTAGTTGTAGTATCTGCTATGGGAAAAACCACAGACCAACTTATAGGAATGGCAAGGGAAATTTCACAAAATCCAAATAAGAGAGAGCTAGATATGTTGATGTCTACAGGCGAGCAAATATCAATTGCATTATTATCTATGGCCCTTCAAGAGCTTGGATATCCTTCTATATCTCTTACAGGTTTTCAAGCAGGTATAACTACAGAAGGTGCCCATACTAAAAACCGCATTAAAGATATTCATATTGAAAATGTAAAAAAACACTTGGAAGATGGAAAGGTAGTAATTGTAGCGGGGTTTCAAGGGATAAATGAAAATGGAGATATAACAACTTTAGGAAGAGGTGGGTCAGATACAAGTGCTGTGGCTTTAGCATCCAAGCTTAACTGTACTTGTGAAATATATACTGATGTTGATGGTATATATAATGTAGATCCAAGAATGTACCCAAATGCTAAAAAATTAGACACTATAAGCTATGAAGAAATGATGGAGATGGCGAGCTTAGGAGCAGGAGTAATGGAGGCAAGGGCTGTTGAGATAGCCTGCAAATATAACATACCTATTTATGTAGCATTAAATACTGGAGAAAAATTAGGAACATATATAAAGGAGTATGATGAAACTATGGAAGATAAAATAATTACAGGACTTACTGCCAGTGATGACGTTTTAATGGTAACTATTAATAATGTGCCTTACAAAGCTAAAAATATAGCAACTATATTTGATAGAATAGCAAATCATAATATAAACATTGATATGATTAGCCAAACAGCACCTTTAGATGGATATGTGAATCTGTCTTTTACAACTTCTAAAGAGGATATATATACTATTGATGAAATAACTAAAGAATTGAAAAAGGAAATTAGAACCATTGAGGTTTATAAAGAAGAAAACATAACGAAAATATCCGTAGTTGGAATAGGTATGATGAAACAATCTGGAGTGGCAGCAAAAGTATTTTGCATATTTTCAAATAATGATATAGAATTTAAACAGGTAACTACTTCAGAAATAAGCATATCATATACTATAAATTCAAAGGACAAGCAGAAAGCTGTAGCTGCCTTAGCAAAAGAATTAAATTTATAACAAAAATAAGTTTTTAGGAGGAATTTATTATGAAATATAATGTTGCCCTTGTAGGATGCACTGGAATGGTAGGAAGAAAATTTCTAGAAATACTAGAAGAAAGAAATTTTCCAATTAATGAACTATATCTGTTTGCTTCAGCTAGATCAGCTGGTAAAGAAATGACCTTCAGTGGAGCTAACTATACCGTTGAAGAACTAAAAGAAGATAACATAAAAAATAAAAAAATAGATTTCGCCTTATTCTCAGCAGGTGGAAGCATTAGCTTAGAATATGCACCTATATTTGCAAGATATGGTGGAGTAGTAATTGACAATAGTAGTGCTTGGAGAATGGACCCAGAAGTTCCACTAGTGGTTCCAGAAGTAAACCCTGAGGATGTAAAAAAACATAAAGGAATAATTGCTAATCCAAACTGTTCAACTATTCAAGCGGTAGTAGCTCTAAAGCCATTACATGATAAGTATGGAATTAAGAGAATAGTTTACTCAACTTACCAAGCAGTATCAGGAGCAGGAGCATCTGGATACAATGATCTAGTTGAAGGTTATAAAGGGGAAGCACCTAAAAAGTTCCCTTACCCAATAGCGGGAAATTTACTTCCTCACATTGATTCTTTCTTAGACAATGGATACACAAAAGAAGAAATGAAAATGGTAAACGAAACAAGAAAGATATTTCACGATGATTCAATAAAAATAACAGCAACTACTGTAAGAGTTCCTGTTTTAAATTCTCATAGTGAAAGCATAAATGTAGAATTAAATAATAGTTTTGAATTAGAAGATATATTTGAGCTTTATAAAAATGCTGAAGGAATTATACTAGAAGATGATGTAAACAATCTAGTATATCCTATGCCTCTTGATGCTTCAGGAAAAGATGAAGTATATGTTGGCAGAATTAGAAGAGACTTTAGCTTAGACAATGGATTAAACTTATGGGTTGTAGCAGATAACATCAGAAAAGGTGCAGCACTAAACACAATTCAAATTGCAGAGTGTATGATAAACAAATAAAGTTAAAAATAAATATAAAATATAAAATAGGGACAGTCATTTAAAGTGACTGTCCCTATTTTATATTTTTATGCTTATTAGAAAAAATTATTGAAATTATTGGGGACAGTTATATAATTATATATGAATTTCTTTATTTTGTAAGAATAGAGAATATTTATATATAAAAGGGATTTTTAAAATTTAGTTGAATACACTATGTTAAGATCGTAGCCTGAATATATTTGTTAGTAAAAGCGAAGGGGAGATAATATGAAATATGACATTATATTAAGAGGCGGAACTGTTGTAGATTCTTTAAACAATATAGAAGGAGTTTATGATATTGGTATAAGGGATGGAAAAGTTATTAGTATTGAAAAAGAAAATTTCACTAATAACTCCAATCAAATTATTGATGTAAGAGGAAAAATAGTTATACCAGGATTAGTAGATTCACATGTTCATATAGTAAGACCTGATTCAGGGGCTGCGGGATATAGAATGCTTATAAGAGCAGGTGTTACAACAGCCGTTGACTTTAGAGGCCCAGTAGAAAGAATAGGTAAAGAAATTGGGAAAGTGGGATATGGTCTTAATGCAGCGGTTTTAGATTGTATTAGCCCTGATTATGATAAAAGTAGTGCTTCAAGATTAGAACTAAATGAAAAAATATCAGAGAGTATTAGTAAAGGAGCATTAGGGATAAAAATTATTGGAGGACATTTTCCCCTTACTCCAGAAACTACAAGGGATATAATAGAAGTAGCTAATGAAAAAAGAATATACGCGGCATTTCACGCAGGAACTACCAAATGTGGTAGTAATATTGAAGGAATGAGAGAAGCAATAGAACTTTCCAGTAAACTTTTACTTCACCTAGCGCATATAAACTCCTACTGCAGAGGATTAATAGAAACTCCATTAGAAGAAGCACTTATGGCAATAAATTTACTTAAAGCAAACCCTAATATAGTATCTGAATCTTATTTATCACCTTTGAATGGAACTAGTGGTGAATTTAATAGTGATGGGCTACCTAAAAGCCATGTAACGAGAAATTGCTTAAAAAAATTGGGATATGAGATAAGTCAATCAGGTATGAAAAAAGCTTTTTTAGATAAAAAAGTAGCTGTGTATGAAAAAATAGGAGAAGAAATGGAACTTATATGGGGGGAAGAGGCATTTGAATTATGGTATAAGTCAGATACAAGGGTAAATATAAGCTTTATTATTAATTCTAGAATGGCAGCTACTTTATGTGCCGGAGAAAAGGATGATAAAGAAAGATTTGTTATAGATGCACTGAGCACAGACGGTGGAGCAATACCTAGAAATACTACAATAGAATGTGGGTTGCCCCTTGTTAGATTTGGCATATTTACATTAAAGGAATTTGTATGGAAAGCCTGCTATGCTCCTGCTCAAATGTTTGGATTTAAAAATAAGGGGCATCTAAGCTATGGTGCTGATGCAGATATAACTGTAATTGACCCCAAGGCTGAGTCAGCAGTAATCACTATTTGTAACGGAAAATTATCCATGATAAATGAATATCTCATAAATAATTCAGGCAAACTTATGACTACAGAAATGGGTGCAGACTATCTAAGGGATAGGTTTATACCTTATGAAATCGTAGATTTAGAAGAGAGTACATTCTATTCTGGAAGGGATAGATTATATAAAAACATAAAATAGAGGGGGTAAAAATGAATAAGAAGAAAAATAATTATTATGTTTCTGATGTTGTAAAGAGTGCACTAGAGAACATTATGAAAAGTGAAAAAGTAAACAAGGGTATAGAGTTTATAAAAAAAGATCATAAAAATACTATAGAAGAACAAAAGGAAATTTGTGAAATACCAGCTCCATCATTTAAAGAAGGTAAACGTTCACAAGAGATGATGAAAAGAATAAAAAAACTTGGATTAAAAGAAGTTTATATAGATGAAGTGGGAAATGTTATTGCAAAAAGATCAGGGGGAGGACATGGACCTAAGCTTGTAATTGCAGCTCATTTAGATACAGTATTTCTTGAAACTGTTGATACTACAGTGGTAGAGAAGGAGGAAAAACTTTACGCTCCAGGAATAGCAGACGACACAAGAGGACTTGCTGAAATTTTATGTTTAATCAGAGCTTTTAATCACACAGATATTGAAACTATAGGGGATATTATATTTGTCGCCAATGTATGTGAAGAGGGCATAGGAGATTTAAAAGGGACAAAGCATCTATTTAAAGAAAATAAGGATATAGATGGCTTTATATCAATAGATGGAACAGGGGTGTCCTCCATAACCTATCTAGCAACAGGAAGCCATAGATACAAAATTACTTATAAAGGACCAGGAGGACATAGCTATACAGAATTTGGGACTCCTAGTGCCATTCATGCTATGGGAAGAGCAATAGCTAAAATATCTGATTTAGAATGTCCAAAAGATCCAAAAACTACTTTTACTGTAGGTACTGTGGAAGGGGGAACCTCAGTAAATTCTATAGCAGCTGAGGCCAGCATGTTAATAGACATTCGATCAAATAGTGAAGAGGAGATTATAAGGCTTGAAAAACAAATAATTGATAAAATTAAAGAGGGAGCAGAGGAAGAAAATAATAGATGGAAATCGGATAAAAAAATATCTGTAGAAGTTGACCTAATTGGAAATAGACCAGCAGGAACTCAATCAAAAGAGTCTATAATTATTCAATCCATTTGTGCCTCAACAGAAGTAATAGGACTAGTTCCTGATCTATCAAACCCAGGAAGTACTGATGCTAACATACCAATAAGCATGGGAATTCCAGGGGTAGCTGTTGGTAGAGGAGGAAAGTCAGGAAAAATTCACTCTCTAGAAGAGTGGTTTGACCCGAAGGAAGCATATTTAGGACCTCAAAAAGTTTTCTTATCCACATTGCCTTTAGTGGGGATAAAAGATTTAACAAATCCACTATTAGAAATTAGACAAAAATAAATAGAAAGATAAAGTGGAAATGGGGGGAGTTATATGTTAAAGGTTTTAGCAGCTCTATTGGTTACATTGCTAATTGGATACCTTATATTTAAAAGTTATAAAACACAAACGGTACTATTTTTAGGTGGTATTTTACTTATGTCACTGAGTATAATTTTTAAAACAGGGGAGATCATGCCACAAAAGTCTTCCACAGGTTTTGTTTGGTTCGATATGTTTGAATATATAAGAAGTACTTTTAGCAGTAATAATGCAGGTATAGGTTTAAGCATAATGGCTGTAGGTGGTTTTGCAAAATACATGAGTAGTATAGGAGCTAGCGAGGCTCTTGTAAAGATTGCCATAAAGCCACTTAAAAAACTAAATGCCCCATATCTTGTGTTAGCTCTAGGATATGCTGTAGGGCAATTCTTAAATATATTCATACCAAGTGCTACTGGATTAGGTATATTGCTTATGGTAACTATGTATCCAATCTTAGTAAGTTTAGGAGTAAGTCCCTTAGCGGCTACGGCTATGATAGGAACAAGTGCATGTCTTGACCTTGGGCCAGCTTCAGGGAATTCCATACTTGCGGCAGAGACTGCAAAATTAAATGTATCCTTATATTTTATTAAGTATCAAATACCTGTGGCAATAGCGGTAGTAATAACTATATCTATATTACATTATTTCGTGCAAAAATGGTTCGATAAAAAAAGTGGTCATATAGTTGTGCAATCAGAAATGGCTGCATCAAAGGAAGGAGAAAAAGTTCCTAAAATATATGCAATACTTCCGCTGATACCATTAATAATATTATTAATATTTAGCCAGTTTCTTATATCTACCATAAAGTTAGATGTTGTAACTGCAATGCTTATGAGTACAGCTTTAAGTATGATTTTTGAATTAATAAGATATAAAGATGTAAAAAAGGTTTTTACAAGCATACAGGTGTTTTTCGATGAAATGGGAGTTCAATTTGCTAAAGTTGTAAGCCTTATTGTTGCAGGACAAACCTTTGCCCATGGGCTAAAAACCATAGGAGCAATTGATGTGATTATTTCTTCCGCACAATCTTCAGGATTTGGCACAAATATTATGGTAGTAATAATGGTTTTAATAATTACCGTATGTGCAATTATAATGGGATCTGGTAATGCACCTTTCTTTGCATTTGCCTCTCTTGCACCGGAAGTAGCACTAAAAGCTGGGATACCTTCCGTTATAATGTTGATGCCTATGCAATTAGCAGCAGGAATTGCCAGAAGTATGTCTCCTATAACCAGTGTAATTGTTGGAGTTTCAGGTATTTCAGAGGTATCACCTTTTGAGGTGGCAAAACGCACACTGATTCCAATGTTAGGAGCTCTTATTGTTACTGTAATATCTACGTTTATATTATTTTAGAAGTTAACTAATTAGGCTGTTGATAAAATCTTATTTATCAACAGCTTTAATATGTATATAATTAAATTAAGAATAAAAGAGCATATAAATATTGGACTGAAAGGAATCTTAAAATGAACTTATTAAAAGAAATTTACGAAAAACACATTGGGATAAGTGAAAAAACAGAGGATGTAAATTATAAGATTAGAAAAGCAGCAAGAACAATTTCATTTGATGAATCAGGTAAAATAGCAATACTATATGTATCAAAAGATAACTATAACAAGTTACCAGGTGGAGGAATAGAAAAAGAGGAAAATATAATAGAGGCCTTAAAAAGGGAAGTATCAGAAGAAGTGGGGACGGATATAGAAGTTTTAGGAGAGGTTGGCACTATTATAGAATATAGAGATGAATTTAAACAACTTCAAATATTCTATTGTTACTACTCAAAGGTGAAAGGAGAAATAGGAAAACCTAATTATACTGAAGAAGAAATAAATAGTGGTTTTAAATTAAAGTGGATGAGTATAGAAGATGCAATTAATTTTTTAGAAAAAGATGAGCCCGATAATTATATGGGGAAATTTATAAAAGAAAGAGATAAAACTTTCCTAAAGGAATTTATAGATAAAGAAATAAAATTAAATAATTAGAGAGAAATCAACTAATTTAAATAGTAATTTAAATAGAGACGGGCATTAATATTTATTGATGGGGACAGTCATATATTCTTGTGGTAAAATATTGATAAAATGTTAGTGGAGGAAATTAATAAAAATGATTAAAAAATTGGATATAGAAAATAAATATATATTAGAGAAAATATTAGATATACAAAAGGCTTCTTACTTGGTAGAGGCGGAGATTATAGGGTTTTATGACATACCAACATTAAAAGATACTATAGAAACAATAAAAGAAAGTGAAGAGACTTTTTATGGATACTATATGGATAATATTTTGGCAGGGCTAATTTCATATAAGGTTGAAGAAGAAATTTTAGATATCCACAGAGTTGCAATACATCCTAATTTTTTTAGGAGGGGTATTGGGGAAAAGTTATTAAATTTTATACAAACTACTCAGAAAGACGTTAATAAAATATTAGTTACTACTGGAAAAGAAAATAAGCCGGCGGTAAATCTTTATATAAAAAATGGCTTTAAAAAAGTAGAGGATATAGAAATTGAAGAAAGAATTTATTTAACATTATTGGAAAAGAGGTTATGCAATGAGGGAATTGAATAACATGATGTTTGAAACATTAAGATACATAGGAGAAAAGCTTAACCATGAAAAAGTGAAGTGGGCAGTAGGAGCTTCTATACTGTTAAACCATTATGGGTTAGTAGATAGCCCTAATGATATAGATATCCTTATAGATTTAGAGGACAAGGAAAAAGTAGATAATATATTTAAAAGTCTAGGAGTAGGAGAAGAAAAGGGGAAAACTACTACATATCTTACGAAATATTTTGGTGAATATAAAGTAAATAATGTAGATGTAGATATTATGGGTGGTTTTATAATCAATCATGAAAATGGGCAGTATGAATATATTTTCGATGAAGATTCAATAACATCATCAATGGATTTAGATGGCATAAACATTCCATTGACCTCATTAGAAGATTGGTATGTTGCATATCAGCTAATTCCTAATAGAGATTACAAGGTAGAAATTATAGAAAATCATTTATTAAAACAAGGTACAAAACATATGGATTTATTAAAGAGAGCATTAAAACAAGAATTACCTGATCATGTAAAGGATAGAATAAGCAAGTTAGTTGACTCTCTTTCAAAATAATGTTAATATAGTTGAAATTTATATAATACTTAAAATTTATGTAAGTAAAAAGTTCTTAGAAGTAAAAGTTAAAAATAGGGGTGATATTATGAAGCTTGCTGAAGCTTTAATTTTAAGATCAGATTATCAAAAAAGAATAGAACAGCTTAAAAACAGGCTTACGAATAATGCTAAAGTTCAAGAAGGGGACGAGCCTATGGAATCTCCTGAGTTATTACTTCAGGAGCTAGATAGATGCTTATATGAAGTGACAGATGTAATAAAAAGAATAAATAAAACAAATTCACAAACAAAATTTAATGATAATATGACTTTAGCAGATGCCTTAGCAGAAAGAGAGAGAATTTGGGACAAAAGGCTCATACTTACTCACCTAGTAGAGGCTGCTACAGTAAGACAAGATAGATATAGTAGATCAGAAGTGAAATTTTCTAGCACAATAAATGTTAGGGAAACTCAAAAGAAAATAGATGAATTATCAAAAGAATTTAGATTACTGGATACGAAAATTCAAGGAATGAATTGGAATATAGATTTGTTGTAACAAATGAATATAAAATAGTTATATATTAACACATAGGAAATTAGAAGTAGTTAGTTAGGATATTATTAATAAAAGTATAGAAGAACTTTTAAGAAGGTAGCTAAAATTTATAAGGTGAGTGCAAACCCGCCAACAGGGAAAGTTGGATGGTGGCAGGCATTGGGGCGATGCCGGTGGTTCGAATCCACAGTTAACAAATTAGGCCTATAAATGTAACATGAGTATAAATAGAATGTAAATGTAACTACCATGTACTAATTATAGATTTTAGTGAGGGCGGGAATGGGGAGTTTTCTAATTAAGAGTTCTTTACTTAACTAACAAAAGGGGGCAAATTACAATGTATACAGGTGAAAAGGTAAGATTAAGGGAATATAGGAAAGAGGATATAAGCTTTGCACAAAATTATATTAATAACCCAGAGGTAAAAAGACTTTTAAATCCGGGTATACCTTATCCAATTACATTAGAAGATGAGGAAAAATGGATTGAAAGTCTTTCTGCTACAAAGGATGAATATAGTTTTGCAATAGAGACTTTAGAAGATAGCAAATACATCGGTGGATGTGGAATTAATTCTATAGATTGGAAAAATAGTGTAGCAGTAATTGGCATATTTATTGGAGACAAGGACTATTGGGGAAAAGGCTATGGAACAGATGCTGTGAAAATCCTTGTGAAATTTATATTTGAACAGATTAATATAAATAAAATTAAGTTAAATGTATTTTCTTTCAATGAAAGAGCAATGAAAAGTTATAAAAAATGTGGCTTTAAAGTAGAAGGTGTTTTAAGACAAGAATTATATAGAGACGGAAAATACTATGACGATATTCTAATGGGAATTTTAAGAGAAGATTGGGAGCAGGTCAAATAAAAAATATTGCTTAAAATTAGAAAAGAACTAACAATAAAGGGATTTTAATAAACGGGAGAATAGAAATGAGTATTGATATAAAATACAAAAAAATTATAGAAATTGTTCAAGATGAATTAACCTGTTCTGCTCATAATTTAGACCATGTATTTAGAGTTTATAACCTTTGTCTATTACTTGCAAAACACGAGAAAGATGTTGATTTAGAAGTTCTTATTCCTTCAGCATTGCTGCATGATATTGCAAGAGTAAAAGAAAGCCGAGATAACAGTGGAGAAATTGACCATGCTGTTTTAGGTGCTGAAATGGCAGAGAATATATTAAGAAGTTTGGATTATGAAGAGGAAAAAATTGAAAAGATAAAACACTGCATTATTGCACATAGATTCAGAACGGGAAATGAACCTAAAACAATAGAAGCAAAAATACTTTTCGATTCAGATAAACTAGATGCTATTGGTGCAACTGGAATTGCTCGTACTTTTATGCTAGCAGGACAGTTTGGACAAAGATTATCAGTTAATGGGCCACTTGATAACTATTTAAATGATAATACCGTTAATAATGGAAGACTAAAAGATGTTTCAAAGCACACGCCTTTTATTGAATATGAAGTGAAATTTAAAAAAATTCCTGAAAAATTGTATACAAAAAAGGCAAAGGAAATTGGTATAGAAAGGCTTAAGCTTATGGAAGAGTATTTTAATACATTAAAATTAGAGATAGAAGGAAATAAATAAGCATTTAATATAAGTATAACCATACGATCATATAACTATATAACTATATAACTATATAACCAGTATAACTAAAAATATAGCACTTCTCTATCATTCATTAGGAAGTGCTATATTTATTAAATTCAATGTTAAATTATAGATATAAATGAAAATATAGTATAATAATTTTGAGACCATATCAAAATACTTGAGAAATATATGAAATGTAAAAAGAGGAGATTATAGATGAATATATATTTTAAGAATATTACAGAAAAAAATTTAAGAGAATGTATTGATTTAAAAATATCAAAAGAACAAGAAAAATATTTACCACATAGTAATGCAGCATCTATTGCAGAATCAAAGTTTAATCCTGAATGGGTAACTAGTGGCATTTATATAGATGATAAAATGATAGGGTTTGCAATGTACGGAGTAGATGACGAAGAAGCTGATTGTATATGGTTGATTCGCTTTATGATTGATGAACAATATCAAGGGAAAGGATATGGGAAATATGCTTTAGAACTTTTACTAAATAGAATAAAGGAAGAAGTAAAACCGAGTAAAATATGCTTAAGTTTTCATCCAGATAGTATAGTAGCAAAGAAGTTATACTTAAGCTTTGGATTCAAACAGTTCATAACTGGATTTGAAGCCGAAGATGAGGTGTTTTATGAGATTAATTATAAATATATGTGAAAAAGAAAAGTTATTTTATAGTTGTTAAAAATAATTAAATTATATAAATTAGAGTGAGGTAACAGCTATGATAATATGGATAAATGGAGCATTTGGATCCGGAAAATCACAAACAGCTTTTGAACTACATAGAAGAATTTCTAATTCATTTGTATATGATCCAGAGAAGACAGGGTTTTTTATTAGAAAAAACATACCAAAGGATTTGAAAAGTAATGATTTTCAAGATTACCAAATGTGGAGAGAATTTAACTTTTCTATGCTAAAATATATTGCTCAAGAGTATGGAGGTATAATAATTGTACCTATGACCATAGTTAATCCACAATATTTTAAAGAAATTATTGTAAAATTAAGGAATGATGGAGTGGAAGTAAAACATTTTGTCTTATCATCTTCAAAAGAAACTTTACTTAAAAGATTAAGAAGTCGTGGTGAAGGTAAAAATTCATGGGCAGCCAAGCAAATAGACAGATGCATAGAAGGATTATCAAATGAAATCTTTAAACAACATATAGATACAGAAAACCTGTCAATTCAAGATGTTGCTAAAAAAGTAGCTTCATTATGTAATATAGAATTATTACCTGATAATAGAACTAAATTTAAAAAAGTATATGACCGAATTATAACGCAATTAAGGCAAATCAGGTAAGGAGATAGATATAAAAGTAAGCAGTGAATGGAGAAGAATATAGTATGGTAAATATTATGTAGGATACTTAGGCAAACTATCAGTAAGATTAAACTATTTGAGGTGAATTTTATGGGAAATAAAAAGTATGTAAAATTAAAAGACGAGGAATTGATGAAAAAGCTTACTCCAATTCAATACAAGGTAACTCAGGAAAGTGCTACAGAAAAGCCTTTTGAAAATGAATATTGGAACAATAAAAAAGAAGGAATATATGTTGATGTATGTAGTGGGGAACCTTTATTTACATCAAAGGATAAGTTTGATTCTGGGTGTGGTTGGCCAAGTTTTACTAAGCCTATAGATAAATCTTTAATTAAAGAGAAGGAGGATTTTACCTATAATATGAATAGAATAGAAGTAAGAACCAAACTTTCTGATTCTCATTTAGGTCATGTGTTTGATGATGGTCCAAAGGAAAAAGGTGGTTTAAGATATTGCATAAATAGTGCAGCATTGAAATTCATACCTGTTGAAAAGCTAGAGGAAGAGGGCTATGGAGAGTATTTAAGTATTTTCAGTAAGTAATTAAATATTCAAGTTCTAGGGATTTTAGGATTAAAACATTCTAAAGATGTGAAATTTTTTGGTGAGAGCTGGAAGTTTAAGAACTATGAGGAAGCAGAATTGTCAGAAGAATATATTTCTTTCAATAAAATTATAGGTATAACAGCTTTAATAGGATCTTTTATAGCTTTTATTATATCAATAAATATGATATAAAATAATAATAATTAAGGGCATGAGTTTTTATAAACACATGTCTTTATTTTTGTGATTTTATGACTGAAGGTAGGGGGATATAAAGAAGTGAAAAGAACATGAAAAATTTTGTCATTCTGTACTAATATGAAATATATTAATGTAGAGGATAGCTATGTATTAGGTAGATTATGTATTTTTTATGGTAAAATATACATGAGAGAGATAAAAGAAAAGTTCTTAAATAAGATTTTTTCTAAATCGGATATATGAATAAATTAAGTTATGAATAGTTTAGTGATGTAAGGATATATAAGGGGAATATCTTTAATAAATTAAAGGGGGAGGAAATATGAATAGATTTTACACTGTTTTAAGTATAATAGCGAGCTGTGCTTTGTTACATAGCTTATATGAAAGAATTTACGCCGGAAGGTTTATTATTAAAATAAAACATAGAAGGATTTCAATATTTTATACTGTATTATTGGTATTTTGGATTTTCGCTTTAGGTTATTCTTTATTGGTTTATCTAAAAGGTAAGAGCCTTAATATGGATGGAATTTTACAGGGAGTTTTTTGGATTCAGTTGTGTATTGGAAATCTTCTAAGTAGGAGATCATTAGGAATAACTGAAGGTGGCATATATTCAGGTGATATAAAATATTCTTATTTCAGTAAATGGAGCCAAGTTAAAAGTTATACATGGATATCTGACAATAAAATTGAATTTCAAACCTTGGGAAGAAAAAATAAAATTATTAAAGGAGAATTAGAAGTAGATGAAGAGCAGAAGGAAGAAGTAGATAAACTATTGAATGAGTTTATAAATAAAAAAGATAAAGAAATTAATGAAAAAAGAAACTTTAGGGCAATAACGTATGTTATTTTAATTGGCATTGTAATATCCATTGGATATATTAATCTAATTAAAATAAGTAAGCCATATATGGTAAAAGAAATAAAGCTAAGCGAAGACCAAGCTATAGCTATACTTAAAAAAACATGGAAGCCTCTAGAAGAACTTGATAAAGAAGAAATAAAATCTAGGGAAGATTTCCATAAGGTTTTTGAAGAAACTATGAGTAAGTCAATGATAGATGATTTATATGAAATACTTGTTGATACAGATAAATCCAAGGAAGGGCAGATTAAATTTAAAGAGAAGCTACGTATTCCTACCATTTATAATACAAAGATGTCCATAGAAAAAGCATATATTAAATCTCCAAGATATAACGAAGAAAATAAACAGGATGATGTAGCAGAAGAACTTATAATTGAAGAATTAGATAGGTCAGAGGAAAATGAACCATTAGCTCATTCTAATAAAAAAAGCTTTTTTATAAAGGATCATAATGGAGATTGGATACTGAACAATATAACAGGATTACAAAGTATTGGGTGGCAGTAAATGTAAGAAGGTTTTTAAATAAAATTAAGGGGGGCGATAAAAATGATTCCAAACAAATTAAAATCAGGAGATGAAATAAGAGTAATTTCACCTTCAAGAAGTCTAGGAATTATAGATTTAGAACAAAGGAAAATATCCATAGAAGCTTTAGGAAGATTAGGTCTTAAAGTAACATTTTCAAAGAATGCTGAAAAAATAGATGAGTTTTCATCTTCCAGCATAGAGGATAGAATAGAAGATTTACATGAAGCTTTTAGAGACAGCAATGTAAAAGGTATTCTAACGACCATAGGTGGATATAACTCCAATCAATTATTAAAATATATTAATTATAAAATTATTAAGGACAATCCTAAAATATTTTGTGGGTTTTCAGACATTACTGCTCTTCAAAACGCAATATATAAAAAGAGCGGTTTAGTGACATACTCAGGGCCTCATTTTTCTACTTTTGGTATGATAAAAGGTAATGAATATACAGAAGAATATTTTAAAAAATGTCTTATGATAGAAGAGGAATTTATAGTAGAAAATTCTACTCATTGGAGTGATGATCTTTGGTTCTTAGATCAATATAACAGAAAATTTATTGAGGATGAAGGAGTATTAATAATCAACAAAGGAAGAAGTAAAGGTAAAATCTTAGGGGGAAATTTATGTACTTTTAATCTTTTACAAGGCACAGAATTTATGCCGGATATAACTAATTCTATATTATTTATTGAAGATGATTTAGAAAGCAGTGCAGAAACTTTTGATAGAGATTTACAATCACTAATCCACCAATCTAATTTTAATAAAGTGAAAGGCATATTGATTGGTAGATTTCAAAAAGAATCTAATGTATCAAAGGAAATGTTAATGAAAATAATAAAAACTAAAAAAGAATTAGATAATATTCCAGTAGTAGCAAACTTAAATTTTGGACACACAAATCCTAGATTTACATTTCCTATAGGTGGAACAGTTGAAATTGATGTGCAAGATAAAGCTGTTATTAAAATAATTAATCATTAGTCTCCATAGTATATATTCACGACACTTAAAAATAAAAAATATGATATATATGGTAGATTATACATAAATTTAAGGAAAAATTAATGTATTTAATAAATTTAAAGATTTATAATAATAGTAGAGACTTATATTAAGAAAAGTTGGAGGAATAAATATGATAGTTACAACTACAAACGCAATTGAAGGAAGAAAGATACTTGAATACAAAGGAATAGCTTTCGGAGAAGTAATCTCAGGTGTAAATTTTTTAAAGGATTTTGCTGCTGGATTATCTAACTTTTTTGGAGGACGCTCAGGATCTTATGAAGGAGAACTAATTCAAGCTAGAGAAAATGCTTTAAGAGAGCTTGAAAACAGAGCTAGATCTATGGGAGCTAATGCAGTTGTTGGAGTTGATATTGATTATGAAGTGCTAGGTCAAGGTGGAAATATGCTCATGGTTACAGCTTCTGGTACTGCAGTAGTTATAGAATAAAAATATAAACATCTTTAAATAGTAAGTCTTAAATATATATATATATAAAACACAAGGAAGAGCCCGTTTCAAAAAAGATTTTTAAATAATTTTGAGACAGGCTCTTCTTTATAGTTGGAAATTTATAAAGTACATGGTTGATTATAAGTCTTTAATGTATAATTAAATAAGAATAAATAATAATTTTCAAAGCTTAAATAACAACATTAGTGACATAGGTCTAATATTTCAAGAACTATGGATGGAATAAAAGAGAAAAAGGAAGTGAAACACATGAAAATAGATTTTTATGAAATTGGGAGAGTTGAAGATAAAAACTTAGAATTTGCTATAATTAGTAGCAGATATAAGAATGAATGGATATTAGCAAAGCATAAAGAAAGAAATACTTGGGAAATACCTGGAGGCCATAGAGAAAAAGGGGAAGACATAAATTATACTGCTAAAAGAGAACTTTATGAAGAAACAGGAGCTTTAAAATATAATATAGAGCCTGTTTTTGATTATTCAGTAACCATAGACAATGTTAAAAGTTATGGACGAATGTTTTATGCAGAAGTTTTTGAATTGGGGAAGCTTCCAGAGTTAGAAATAGAAAAAATACAGTTATTTAATGAACTTCCTTCGAACTTAACATATCCACTTATTCAGCCATATCTTCAAGAAAAGGTTATAGAGTACTTAAAAAATACTAGAAGAAATTGCTGAGCAGTTTCTTCTAGTATTTTGATTTTTATACAATCCTAACAGGAGTACCGATAGGTACAAGATTAAATAAATCAATTACATTTCTGTTATGCATTCTAATGCACCCATTAGAAATAGCCTTCCCAATGGATGAAGGATTATTTGTACCATGTATACCATAACCTCTAATTGAAAGACCAAGCCATCTAGCTCCGAAAGGGCCTCCAGGATTAACTTGTTTTATTTATTATTCTGAAGTTTCCTACAGGAGTAGGGGTAGAGGGTTTTCCAATTGCAACGGTGTATTGTCTAAAAAACTTTCCCTCTTTATACAGGGTAAGTTTTCTAGCAGCTCTATTAATTAAAATGCTATACATTATACCTCCAAATGTTAGTGGTTACTTAATGTATAATATGCTAAGGATTGTAATAGTGTTTTGAAATAGATTATTAATAGTTATTTTTCTGTCTACCGAGCATTAGAAGGGGTAGAGGGTTTGTCAATTGCAACAATAGGGTCCATATTGCATGGGAGCTGTACTTACTGAACCCATGTAGCCTTGGATTTTTTAAGATTTACATCAGTAATTAAGTGAAAGGATAGTTCTTTCCATAGTTCAAATAGTTTTACGATGTCTAAGCAGTATCACCTAACAATGCGAAGATATTATAGTCCTTGAGTTTTATGAAGTTACCGGAAGAGATAGCAGAAAATCTGTTCCCACGCCGAATTTACTAGTTACTATAATTGTTCCATTATGCAGTTCAATAGTGGATTTAACAAGTGCCAGTCCAAGACCTAAACTATTTTTATTTTCAATGTTATCAACTCGGAAAAACGGTTCGAAAATATTGTCGATTACATCATTAGGAATGCCTTTGCCAGTGTCTTTAATCTTTATTATAATACTGCTGTTTTCATCAAAAGTTTCAATATATATATTTCCGTCTTGAATATTGTACTTAATAGCGTTTTCCACAATGTTATATATGGCTCTGTAAAGCAAAATATGATTGCTTTGAATACTTTTTGTACTGCGAAGTTGGTTTGTAATATTTACATTTTTGTACCCTGCTATGGTTTGAAGGTCCGTTACAACATCTTCTATAATTTCGTTAACATCAACATCTTCATCTAGTTTAGAATTTTCATTCCTCACCATATCAAGTAGTGTTTCGATTATATTATCCATTTTGTTGACGGATTTAGCTGCAAGGTCTAGTAAACGTTCATAATCTTGCTCGCTTTTTTCATTTTGCTCATTTAAAACTTCAATGTTTGTTTTTATAACTGCAAGGGGAGTTTTAAGTTCATGGGCAACATGGGAATTAAAGCGTTTTTGAGAATTAAAAGCATTATTAAGCCTAGCAATCATTTGATTAAACGACATTTTAAGTTCTTTGATTTCGTCGTTTGGCCCTTTAAGGCTTAGGTTTGATAAAAGGTTATTGGCATTAATTTCTCTGATGTTTCTATTTAGTTCAAATACAGGCTTTAAAGCATGGTTAAGAATAAAATAAGTCGCAATACCCCCAATGATAATAATCAGGACTAGAAAAATAAGTGATCGTATATAAATGTTTGTAACTGCATTATTCATAATTTTTGTAACACTATGACTAGTAATAACAAAATCTCCTCCTGTAACTTGGACTCCGCCTTGTTGTATAGCACCATTTTCGCCAGCTTGAACATCTTGAATAATTGAACCCGAAACTTGCGGCATAATCGTGTTAATATAGCCATTTATTAACACAACGAGAAAAATACTTGCGATTGTCATAATAGTAATAGTCAATAACGTTATTCTAAATCTTAGACTGTTTCTAAATTTAATCATTTTATTGCCCCTCAAACATGTATCCAACACCTTTAAGTGTCTTGATAATATTATCTTTTCCAGTAGCTAAATTTAGCTTTTTACGTAATGAATAAACATGAACCCTTAGCACTTCTGAAAAAGGGTCAGCTTCATCGTTCCAGATATGTTCAAACAATTTATTTGCACTTATGACTTTACCCTTGTTTTTTACTAAGTATGCAAATATGGAATACTCTTTCAGAGTTAGGATAATTTCTTTATCTTCGTAACTCACTTTTAACGTGCCTAAATCTATCTTAAAATGTCCGTCAATAATAATATTGGGGGCGCTTTTAAACTCACGTCTTAACAACGCCCTAATTCTTGCTTTTAGTTCTCGTAAGTCAAATGGTTTGACGATATAGTCGTTTGCGCCTAAATCAAGGCCCTTAATTCTATCTTCAATCTCACGATTTGCAGAGGCAATTATAACTGCCACATCTGAATTTTTTTCTCTAACGCTTTTTAGAACATCATAGCCATTTACATATGGTAAGTTTATGTCAAGCAAAATAAGGTCATAGGAGTTAATAGCTACAAGTTCCAGTGCAACTTCCCCATGATCTGCGATATCAACAGCATATCCTTCTTTTTTAAGCCCTTGCTTTAAAGCTTGTAAAATGTCAACTTCATCTTCAACAACTAATATTCTCAAATCAATCACCCGACTTCCTTATAATGATAAAGAGTAGTCTTTCTTTTCGTTAAGTACTACTCTTTATCGTAGCATAAATTTAGGCATTTTGTCTTACTTTTTTAAATTAGTTGTCAAGATTAAGGCGCGATTTGTGTAGTGTTTGCTTGGTCTCCGTCTAAAGTATGGATATCAGCTTTTTTAGCAAGGATATTTCCTTTATCATCAACCATATTGCCATTTTCATCTATGTGTGCATAAACTAAAGAAGCTTCACTGCTTTGCTTTACTGAAAAACCGTTCTCAATTATTTTTCCGTCTTGACCAACTTCGAGTGTGTAAGGATTTTCTTTGGTGTATTTCTTTTGGTCTTGCTGAAATTGAGCTTTAGTCATTACAATATTGCCTTTACTATCCACAACGTTACCATCTTTATCAAGATTCACTTTTGCTGAAGTGGACTGTGAAAATATTTTTCCAATGGATTTTTCTGTTTGATTATTTGCCGAAACCGATATCGACCCCATTGCTAATGTCAAAACACCAACTGTAGTTGCTAAAGCAATTTTTTTCTTGTTCATAATTCTTTCCTCCTAAACATGTTAATTTAGTATCATCATTGATGATTACATTAACAGTATACCGTGTGGTATATTAAGTTATCGTTAAGTTAATATAAGATGAAAAAAAGTTTTAAAAATTTATCTTTATTACATGGGAGCTGTACTTGTTGAACCTATGTAGCCTTGGATTTTCAAGATCATAGCATAGCTTTAATAAGGATATTAATAGTGTTTTGAAATAAATTATTAATACTATAAATTGTATATAATAATATGGTAAAATATAGGTAGTTAATTAGAAGAATAGAAATAGAATTATAATGAGTTGATTACAGTGTTTCACAAAGGAGAAGAATTATGATAACTTTAAATTCAATAGAAGAGATTAATGATTTTATAAAAGAAAATAGTTTAGCATTTATATATTTTTCATCTAATAATTGTAGTGTATGTCATGCATTGCTGCCTAAAATAGAAGAATTATTAAAATCATACCCTAAAATTAAAATGGGGAAGGTAGAAATAGATAATGTAACCATGGCGGCAGGGAAATTTTCAGTATTTACATTACCTTGTATTCTTATGTTTGCCGATGGTAAAGAGATAATTAGAGAAGCGAGATTTATAAGTATTATGGAGTTAGAAGAGAAGGTTCATAAGTATTATAATCTTTTAACTTAAACTTTGTAATTTTAAAAGTAAAGATACTTAAATGAGGGGAGTGTTATAATAAGCGAGTTATGAGAAAGAAAAACTGGGGTATTTATATTGCTTATTCTATTTTAATTATAGTGTTTGTTTTTTTATGTAACCATATTGTTCAAAAGTTGATTCTTCAACATAGAGATATTTTTTACATGAACCAATACTTAATTATGGGTTTGTCATTGATAATAAATTGTTGTTTTGGAGCTATATTAGGCCTAGAGCATCTAATAAAAGAAATAAAAAAAGAAGGGATTTGGAAACTTAATATACCTAAAGCAATTTTTATTGGAATACCAACCTTATATTTTTCATTGACCTTATTTATATATTACTCGAATATTTCATGCTTTCCTTTTAACTTAAGACCTTTAGAAATCTTAGCTACTAGTAGAAGTAATTTAATAAATCTATTTCAAATATTATTAGGATATACTGTCATAACAAGCTTTTATAAAAACAGTGAGGAGATAAATATATCAGATGATCTTTAGTTTTAGCTGAAAATATAAAATGGCACAAAAGCCTAAAACGCCGGCTTTGATAGTGTCTCAAAACCGCCGTCTAGTCATTGGTTGTACAATTTTAGAGAAAGAAGTCTAGCTGCCATTTTGAAAGTGTACCACCGCAGATAGCATTTGCAAATTCTTTATTCATATTAATTTTCCAGCCTTTATCGTGTTTTTCAAGTGAAAGATCCACTTCAAATTGCAATAATTTATCAGTATCATTTATTAAGTCAATTAAAGAAACCTCTTCATTTGTAGTGGTTTCTGCAAGTGAAGCTGATACAAATCGTTCATATATATCTGATAAATCACGATTTGTAATTAGCATTTTTACTGTTGCCTCATTTTCATTTTCTTTAGTTTCAATTATCTTATAAGAAAATTTGGAAATAATGCTTCCCATAAGTTCCTTACCTTCTTCGTCTAAATTATCACCGAATAATTTATTGCCTTTAACAACTATTAGATTATTGGTCTTTTTAACATCGTAGTTAATATACTTATTGAAATTTTTGGTATCCAAGGCAATTAAGGAGTTTAAAGCGGTCTCTACTGTATCTTGGGGTGACAAATTTTCTACCGAGGCAATGTTTTGAGTTCTAGTATTTGCTTCATTGGATTTTCTAGTGGTACCGCATGCAGCAGAAGATAATGATATGATTATACTCAATACTAATAAAGCACTTTTGGGGGCTGTCATTCCGGTTACATCCTTCCTTTTATTTTTCATACTACCATGCACCAGCTATACGACCTAATGTGGCGATAAATAGGACAGCAATAATTGCTGTGGCAGCGATTATTGCAATTATCACTGATGCTATTTTAAATGGCCGGCTATATTCCTTATTTTTGGTATTAATTTCTTCCAGCTGATTACTTTCAAGTTGATTACTATTATTCTCCTTTCCCATCAAAATGTAATCCGTACTAACATTATAAATCTCGCTTAATTTAATGATATTATTAATATCTGGATTGCTTTGACCGCTTTCCCATTTTGAAATCGCTTGCCGAGATATACAAAGCATTTCTGCCAATTGCTCTTGGGAATAATTAGAAAGTTTTCTGAGCTGCTGTAATCTTTCGGACAATTCCATTTCCTAGGCCTCCTTCTTTCTATGAATAATTTAACCATATAAGAGTGGTTGCACACCACCAACAAGTGGTTAAATACTGTCAACCATTGGTTGCTTATGAGATTTTAGTATATATTTTTCAAAAAACTTATTTTTATTTCAGTTCCTCTACCTATTTCACTTTTTATAGAAACATTCCCACCATGTTTAATAATTATTTCTTTAGCTATAGCCATTCCAAGTCCAGAACCTTCTTTTGAAGAAGTGGTATTAGTTCCTCTATAATACCTTTCAAAAATATAAGGTAAGTCTTTGGATGAGATTCCTTTACCATTATCTTTAATGTTTAAGTAGATATTATTTTCATCTTCATGAACAGAAATTAGAACTTTAACATCATTGCTGTTATGAACTATAGAATTAATAATTAAATTTGAAAAAGCTCTTTTTAATAAGGCTTCATCACCAAAGTAATATATGGTTTCATTAGAAGTCTCAAAATTTATATTTCTAGTACTATACATAGGGTCATTTAAAATTTCTATGATTGTATTTTGTATAAGAAAGACTATATTAAATTTTAACTTATTAGGTTCTGTAGAATTATTTTTCAATTTATAGGTTAAATTTAAATCTTCAATTAAAGTTTCTATATAACAAGATTTACTCCATATTATATCTGAGTAATCTAGTATTTCTTCTTTAGAAAAGTCATAGTCTTTGTCTTTCATAATTTCAGCAAAACCTTTTATTGAAGAGAGGGGAGTTTTTATATCATGAGATATAGATGAAATCCAATCTTCACGCATTATATCTAATTCTTCTCTTTTTATTTTACTTTCTTTAAGCTTTAAATTTAAATTATTTAAATTAGAAAACACATTTTTATATATTCCATATTCCTTGTAGGATCTTTCATAATTGCCTTGGGACAATTCATCTATTCCTTCTACAATCCTATCTAAAGGTTTTCCCATCTTTCTTCCAAAGAAAAGATATGCACCGATTATTGCTATAATTATATTTAATATTATTATAATTAAAAAACCACTCATGATTTTATACACTGTGGATGGATTAAACTCTAATGTGTATTTTGATACATGGTTTGCGGGGAAACCTATTAAATAACTTAAAGTTCTATTACCAACCACTTTTTCTCCTATATATACTGAGTAGTCTAGCATATCATATTTATGAGCATGGACAATGGATATTGGGGTATAGGTTTTAGGGATACCTTTAGGAGAATTAAAGGTATAAATTTCACTAAAATCCTCATTTAATATTTGTATCCAACCATTATTTTTAATCAACAAATTTGTTCCCTTTTCATCTATTTCTATATTATCTTCACCATTAAAGTTTATATATTTAGAAAAAGAACGGGTGAATTCAATTGGACTAGATGTGGAAAATGGAGAACTAGATACTCTTGTAGTCAGAAAGGAGGTACTTATAATGGCTATATCTACAAAAAAAACTATAGTAAAAATAAGTGTTAAAGCTATCAAAAAATTTGTTGTAATTTTAAATTTATTTTTAAATCTAAACATAATACACTCCTATATTGAAGTATTGAGTTTATAGCCAAGCCCTTTAACTGTAATTATATATTTAGGATGGGATGGATTATCTTCTAATTTTTCACGTAATTTTCTTATATGAACCATTATAGTATTATCATAGCCATAATAATCATCTCCCCAAACATTATCACAAATCATTTGTTTGTTTAGTATTCTATTAGGATTTTGAGCCATATAGCAAAGAAGGGCATATTCTTTTGCTGTAAAATTTAAAAGATCATTTCCTTTAAAAACTTCTCCACTAGTAAAATTAATCTTTATATCCCCAAATTCAAGCTGCTTTTCTTCGCATAATAGGGCGCTTTTTATATACATATTTCTCCTAAGATGAGCTTTGATTCGATAGGCTATTTCCTTAGGACTAAAAGGTTTTGTCACATAATCATCTCCCCCAAGACCAAGGGCTAGAATTTTATCTACATCTTCAGCCTTTGCAGAAAGAAAAATTATTGGACATATGGAAAATTCTCTGATTATTTTACACACCTCAAAACCTTCAATATCAGGTAGCATAATATCTAAAACTATAATATCTGGTTTTTCAGATTTGCAAAGATTAATGCCTTCAGCGCCGTTATTAGCCTTGAAAATCCTTCTAAAACCTTCTTTTTTTAAAACTGCTTCTAAAAGTTTTAAAAGTTCTAATTCATCATCTATGAGCAATATTTTTCTATCTAAAATTTCTTCTAACATATTTTACACCTCATATTTTTATGTGATTTCAGTTAGATTATAGCACTTATTTTCAAGTTTTTTAATAATACATGTGAGTTGTAATAAACTTTAAGGTTCCATTAAGGTTCACATTAAGAAGAATTAAAGTACAAAAGTTAAACTTAAAACAACTTAGATAAAGTTTAATTTAGGAGGAAAGTATATGTCAGATATAATTGTTGAAACAAAAAATTTAAGTAAAAAATTTGGAGATTTTAAAGCTGTTGATAATATTAATCTTCAGGTGAAAAAAGGGAGGATATATGGATTTTTAGGGCCTAATGGAGCAGGAAAATCCACTACCATAAGAATACTTTTAGGACTTATGAAACCTACAAAAGGGAAAGTCAAAATATTTAATAAGGATTTAAAAGAAAACAGAATAGATATTTTAAAAAGAACAGGTTCTATGGTTGAATCTCCTTCATATTATGGGAACTTAACTGCCTATGAAAATTTAGAAGTAATAGCAAAACTATTAGATGCGGATATGAAGTGTATCGATGAAGCATTGGAGATTGTAAGACTTAGTCAATGGAAAAACAAGCAGGTTAAAAAGTTCTCTCTTGGAATGAAACAGAGACTTGGAATTGCAGGAGCACTCCTTGGTAAGCCAGAGCTTTTAATATTAGATGAGCCTACTAATGGACTAGATCCTTCTGGAATACATGAAATAAGGGAATTGATTAAAAACTTACCAAAGCTTTATGATATGACAGTAATTATATCAAGTCACATATTAAATGAAATAGATCTTATGGCTGATGATATTGGAATTATAAATAATGGAGAACTTTTATTTCAAGGAACTTTAGATGAACTTCATAAAAAAAGTGCAGGAGAAATTTGCATTGGCTCTAGGGAAATTGGGGAAACAGTAAAAAACTTGAGGGGGCTAGGGTATGTTCCGGACATTAAAGACAAAGAAATCTTCGTAAAAATTGGGGACAAAAGAAGTGAAGAATTGTTAAAAGATTTAATAATGAAGGGAGATAAAATATTTAAATTTATAGAAAAACAGAAAACTTTAGAAGAAATATTCCTAGATATTACTAAGGAAGGAGTGAGTTTATGAGTTTTCCATTCATTTTAAAATCAGAATTTCTAAAATATAAAAAAGGTGCCCTTTGGAAAATATCTTTTATAGTGCCCTTAATTTCATTTTTGATGTTATTTGGAGATTGGTATTATAGAGCAGATTATTTAACAAGTGCTAAAGTGCTAAAAGGTTTAAATGACTTTGGAGTGGAAAATAAATGGCAGTTAATACTTTTTGAAAATCATATGGGTATGCAATGGAACCTGCTGTTAATTTTAATTATTTCATTGATTGCAGCAATAGTAAATCATATAGAATATAGTGAAAATTCATGGAAGACTATACTATCAAAGCCTGTTGAAAGATATGAAATATATATGGCCAAATGGACAGTAATATTTATAATTACATTGATATCCATATTATTAAATTCACTAGGAATTATAGCTGTAGGTAAAATATTAAAGATAAAGGAAACTTTAAACCTTAATTTATTTATAAAATATATAGCTCTTCAAATTATAGGAGTAATGGCTATAATAAGCTTACAACAATTTATAAGTTGTTTTATGAAGAACTCCATAGTTGCAGCTTGTATAGGATTTTGTGGAGGAATATCGGCTTACATGTTCTATCAAGGAAAAATAATTTCTAAAATAGTTCCATACACATATACCTTTGATGCTCTCCCATTTTTAGATGCAAGTGAATTGACAGCTTTTGTAGTTATATCTCTTATATCAGCAGTATTTTGGATGACTTTAGGAATCATTAAATTTAAAAAAGTAGAAGTTTAGTAAAGGAGGATGAAGGTTGTGAAGAAAGTTATAGAAGTAGAATTAATAAAACTGAGACATTCAAAGCTCCTATGGGTTATAGCTTTTGTTCCCATATTTTTTGTAGTCATAGGACTTATGAACTTTTTAAGATACCAAGATATCTTTACCTCTAAAGGACAAAATGTATGGCAGCAGGTGTATACCCAAAGTGCAATTTTTTATGGAATGATCCTTTTGCCAGTGTTTGTTACGGTAATAATGGCTATACTGGCAAGGATAGAAAATGCTCAAAATGGTTGGAAAAAAATTTGTGCGTTACCAGTAAAAAGAACACATATGTATGTTTCAAAGTTAATTATAGGAAGTGGTTTTATACTATTAAACCTATTAGTATTTATGTTCACTATAATTGTTGGAGGATTTTTTATAACAGGTAATACCTCTATACCGCCTAACATTATATACGCACCTTTATTGACATTTATATCATTAATACCGGTAATGGTGATACAGTTTTATTTAAGCATTAGATTCTCGAATATAGGGCTTCCTCTAGGAGTAGGAGTAGCCTTTTCAATACCATCCCTTTTAATATCCAATACGAAATTCTGGGTATTATTTCCCTGGACATACCCCGGCAGAGCTTTACTAAATGGAAGCTCAATAAATTTCTTCGACATGGGAGCTAATATGTACATTATAGGAATCATAATAGCTACAATATTTATTGTAATTGGGATTAATGAATTTAATAATAGGGATATAGTGTAGAGAAATTGTATTACAAAGCTATCCATAACAAATTAATTTGGTAATTATAAATTTCTATAAGAATAATTTAGTTTTACAAATATATTTTATAAATTAAGTTATATAAGATTAATTCACAAATATAAATTTTCACAAGTATATTTATATATCAGAAAGAGGAACTGAGGTACATAGTGACGTCGCTTCAAAAAAAGGTGCTCCTCCCACTATATACCTCAGTTCTTTTATGTTTTACAAATGTATTTTCAGATTTATATTATGATAGATTGTTTTCTCAAAACATCTAGCTATCTAACTAAAATGGTTTGTCAGTATTAGGAATTTTTATAAAATAAATTTTAGAAGTTTTTATTGCAGCGAATCAGCATAAGAAGCATTACATAGCATTTTTTATTTGTTGAAATTATAAGCATTTCTTAATCTCTTATATCCCACAAATTCTCTGTAAAATATTGTATAATTAATATAAGGAATTAAAATACATTCTATACTGTTAGAAAATTTATGTTAATTAAGTCTAGGAGAGGGATATGAGGAAAAAATTTAAATTTAATAAAAATATATTTCAGGAGATATTAGTGGCTTTTATTTTTATAAGCATTATGTTTTTAGTGAGAAGAATTGAAAACATTAGGGTATCAATATCCTTGGGTATATTGTGTGTTATCGCTATTCTTTTAAAAACATTAAAGGATATAATTGATAAAAAATATAAAGTTTTTAGTACTGAGGTTATTAGCGACTTTGCTACTATAATTAGCCTTTGCATTTTAATATATTGTGCCATAAAAATACAAAAAGGAATAAGTGTAAATGAATATCTAAAATTAAGTAGAATAGAATTTATAGGCATATCATTAATGAGTGTACCAGTAATTATTAATATAATTAAATGGAGCGATAGTTAGGAGGAGTAATATGATAAGATTAGAATTTTTAGAAGAAAAGGATTTTGAAAAAATAGTAGAGTGGAATAAAGAATCTTCTTCAGATGATTTACTTATATGGGCAGGTCCCTGGTATAAGCATCCTCTAACTGTAGAGCAGATTAAAGAGTACTTTTCCTTTGATACTAATAAGAAAGATTCAGATAAATTTATATATAAAATAATATTAAATGAAACAAATAAAATGATTGGAACTATAGAGTTAGGCAAAATTGATAATAAAAATAGATCAGGAAGAGTTGGGAAGTTTTTTATTTGCAATGAAGGAGTAAGGGGGAAAGGCATAGGTAAAGTTGCGCTTAAAGAAGTGTTAAAGATAGGATTTGATGAATTAAGATTGCATAGGATAAGCTTAGGAGTTTTTGACTTTAATGAGAGTGCTATAAGGTGTTATGAAGCAGTTGGATTTAAAAAGGAAGGACTTTTAAGAGAAGTAAGAAAGTCTGAAAATGGATATTGGGATTTATATGAGATGAGCATTTTGGAGGATGAGTGGGCAAAGCTAGGAGAAAAAGAAATATTCAAAGATAGCAATTACAATCCCAACTAAAAAACTATTATTAGTAGAGGATAAATAGAAAAAATTAAATAATATAGTATAAGCACTCCTTTATTAGAAAGAAGTGCTATTTTTTTATTATAATTAATGGTAGAATAAAAATATAGAATAATTTGTGAATTTGAGGAGGAGAATATGAAGAAGAAATTTATATGGAGTTTATTTGTTGCAATTATTTTAGGTTTAACAATGCTTGGATGTTCGAAATCAAAGCCAACGAACGCAGAAAGCGATGCGCTTGAAGAAAAAATAGAAATTTTAACAGAAAGAAATGCTAATTTACAGGAAAATGTAAATGATTTAGATAAAAAATATAGAGCCTTAGAGAATAAAGTAAAAGATCAAGTATCAATAATAGAGATGTTTAAAGAAAATAAAAAGAATGATAAATATGAACTGCTTCCTGCTTATACTGCTAACATAGATACTTATAAACAAGAAGTAGGATTTTACATGGTTATACCAAAAGATAAAACTTTAATTCAAAAGTTAAATATGATAGCAGGAGAATTGTCCAAGTATTATTTTAGCGATCTTCCTATAGAAGTAGTGAGAATAGACGAAGTAAAAGGAAAGAAAATAGCAGTGGTTAATATCAAAGAATCTAAAGATAATCAAGGAATCAAAGATGCTTCACTATTAAAATCCCCTGCTTGGGTAACAGAATTTCTTCAAGGTTCCGCAGGAGGAATAATAACAGAAGATAAACTTATAGGATCATTCCTACAAAAAGAATATAAAGGTGAATGGATTGATGGAGTAAAATTTTTATATAACAATGAGCCTATAAACTTTCAACACGCACCAACTCTTGCAGATACAAGCTATAGATAAGGAGGAGAGGTTACTGTGAATAATATAGAATTAAAGATGAGTCTACTAAAAGAAACCTTTGGAGTTTGTAGATTAGAAAAGGATGAAAATATTCCTGAGTGGTGTAAAAATAGTGAGTTTTATTCAATTACTAAAACTATGGACGAACTATCAATTGTATGTAATCTACAGAGCATTCCTGAAGGAATAAAGTGTGAAAAACCATGGAAGGCTTTAAAAGTAGAAGGACCTTTAGATTTTTCTCTTATTGGAATATTAGCTTCTATAAGTAGATTACTAGCGCAAAAGGGTATAAGTATATTTGCTATATCTACTTATGATACTGATTATATTTTAGTTAAAGAAAAGGATATTGATAAGACTATAGATGCCTTATCTAGTGAAGGATATAAAATAACATTATAAATTTTATACAAAAAGAACTAAGTATATGGTGAAGATATTTTGAAAAAAGTGATTGTTCTCTATACACTTAGTTCTTTTATTTTTTACAATTAATCATTGTAGTAATGTTTTACAAGTATACTATCATAATATATTAAAAATCCTTCACTAAATTTACAATTCTCCACTTACCATTTTCTTTTGCAACTTCAAGGGTCGCGTTCCAAATATATTTGTCTTTAGCGGAAGTTGTAGCATTAAAAACTATTTTATATTTAAACTTAGAAGGCGATATTTCCTCTTTTTCTATTTTATAGTCTTCAACCCAAGGACTTGAGGCTCCAGTAACCCAAGAACCATATTGTGACTTAATAAATTCATCCTTTAATGATTTATTAAACACTGCATATTGAAATACTCCATTTCTGTCTTTTATACCTTTTGCCCAAAGTTCAGCTATCTCATCTGGACTTTTAGGATCATATAGATTTGCAAACTCTTCAAACATTTCGCATCTAGCTTGTAGCTCAATTTTATTCGTATCATATAATCTTAATCTGTTTTCATCTTTATCATAGAATATATTAATGTTAAAATCTCTAGTTAATGCTTCATCTTTGACATAAATTTTATCATCTTTTATTAAATAATTCCCATTATTAGGTACTTCTTTATCATTAACTAATACTTTAAGAGGGGATTTAGAATAAACTATACTTGTGATAAAAAATATTAAAAATAGTGAAATGTATAATGTTTTCTTTTTCATTTAGTTCACTCCTCGAGAAAATAATTTATCTCATATAGACAAAAGGCGATTATATTACAGTCTTATTTTGTGTACTAGACTATAAAAATATAACGCATATATTTTTTATATAATTACTTATTTTTATTGTAGAAATAACTTAATATTTATTAATATTGTTTATAAATTAAAGTAAATGGAAGATATACCGATAATGATATAAATAAGTAAAATTATGGGGGTAACTGAATATGAATATATCTTCAGTAGGTGGAAGAAGTTCTAGTGATTTTGCCATCAAAAGTAATGGAATAGATAATGAAATTAAGTCACTAGAAAAGGAAAAAATGAAAATACAGGAACAAATACAAAGGATAAATGGCGAAAAAATAGATGATAAAACAAAGTCTGAAATGATTAAACCTTTAAAGGAGCAAATAGAAAATATAAATACACTTATCCAACAAAAACAAATGGAAAAAATTCAAGGAAATAAAAGAGAAAATAAAAGTCCAGAAAATAATAGCTCTAAGAATAATTCCATTGATAGTGATACTTACACTCCAGGGATGGATAATTTAATCAAAGTTAGTACAAGCTATAATGAGATGAAATCTATCAATGAAATAAAAACTAAACTAGATGGGAACTCTCGTATATTAAAAAAAGAAGCGGAATTAGATAGAGATAGAGGTAATATTAAAATAGCAGAAGGAAAAGAGAAAAAAGCTAGTGAATTTGAAAATAGATCTAATAATATAAGCTCAAAAATTGGTGAAATGGCTGAGGAAATTAATGCAGAAGTTACTAAAAATGTTGAAGGAAATAATAAAGATAAAGATAATCCTAGCCTAGTAGAAGATAATAAGAGCAATGAAACTCAGGTTAAGGATGAATATGTTACACCTAAAAAAATTGATACTTTAGCTTAAATTAAAATACACTACATTTATTTTTAATATGTAGTGTATTTTTTATGTATTTTACAGAAAATTAATAAAACTATGTAAAAACTATTGTCCATTACCTAAGGTTATAGGGTAAAATAATTATTAGAGATATAATTTTTAACCAGGAGGTAATATAATGGGAAAAAATAAATTGCCAATATATATAGTAGATGCCTTTGCAAAAGAATCCTTTGGAGGAAATCCTGCTGGAGTGTGTATTTTAAATCACTCCATTGAAGATAAAGAAATGCAACTTATAGCTAAAGAGATTAATTTATCAGAAACTGCTTTTGTTACTATAGGCGAAAATAGTTTAAAAAATAATGAATTTAATCTAAGATGGTTTACACCAAAGGTCGAAGTTTCTATGTGTGGACATGGAACTTTAGCAACTGCTCAAGTTTTATTTGAAGAAATTGGTGTAGAGGGAAATGAAATTAAATTTCAAACACAAAGTGGAGTTTTGGTAGCTAAAAAAGATGAAAAGGGAATTGTATTAGATTTTCCAATCGATGAATATGAGGTGGTAGAAATCCCAGTGGAGTTATTAAAGGTCATAGGAATTGAAAATTGTAAAGAAGCTGTATATGGAAAGAATACAAAGAAATTAATTCTACGAGTTGAAAAAGAAGAAGAAGTGTTAAAATTAACACCAAATTTTGAAGGAATGAAAAATTTAAATTTTAATATAGATGTTAAGGGAGTAGGGGTAACAACAAAGGGAAGAGAATATGATTTTGTTACAAGATACTTCAATCCTTGGGCAGGAATAAATGAGGATCCAGTAACAGGTACAGTACATACAGCATTAGCTAAATATTGGGGAGATATATTAGGGAAAAAGGAGTTTAAAGCATATCAAGCATCAGATAGGGGAGGAGAAATTCTTATTAATATAATTGAAAATGGTCGTATGGAGATGATAGGTAAAGGTATCATTGCATTAAAAGGAGAAATAAATTTTTAGGGGGATAAAAAATGTTTAGAGAAGTAAGAAGAAAAGATAGAAGTCTAGAAGAGAAAGATGCTATTGAAGTACTAAAAAATGGTGAGTATGGAGTTCTATCTATGGTAGGGGAAAATGATTATGGCTATGGAGTTCCATTAAGCTATGTATATATAGAAAATGCCATATATTTTCACTGTGCTAGAGAAGGACAAAAGTTAGATAGTATAGAAAAAAATAATAAGGTTTCTTTTTCTGTAGTTGGCAGAACCAAGCTACTTCCAGAAAAATTTAGTACGGAATATGAAAGTATAATAATATTTGGCAAGGCAACAGAAGTAAATGATGAAGAAAAAGAAAGAGCCTTAATTGCTATTATAGGAAAATATTCACCTGAATATATTGAAAGTGGTATGGAATATATAAAGAGAGCTGCCAATAGGACAAGGGTAATAAAGGTATCTATTGAAAATATATGTGGTAAGACAAGAAAATAAAAAGTCTAACGTTCCGCGTATAGGGATGATATAAACAAGAATTGGACAGAATTTATAAAGAATAAATACGCGGAATAGGAGATGTTATTAAATGGATGGAAGAATAGGGTGTGTAATAATACACGGTTTTGCAGGGAGTCTAGAAGAGATAGAGCCATTAAATAAATATTTAAATGATAAAGGATATTTAACAACATGTCCAAAGCTTGAAGGCCACACTGGAATTAGAGAGGACTTAAAGAAAACAACATATGAAGAATGGATTTCTTCAGCGGAAAAGTGTTTAGTAGAGTTTAAAAATGAATGTGAAAAAATATTTATAATAGGATTTTCCATGGGTGGATTAATTGGAGTAAACCTTGCTCTAAAGTACAAGATATCTGGATTAATAACCCTATGTAGCCCTATATATTATTGGGATATGAAAAGAGTGTATTTAAACATTATAGATGATTTTAAACAAAGAGAGTACACAAATCTTAAAAGATACTACAATTCATCTGTTAGAATTCCTTTTAAAGCTATGGTGAATTTTAGAATACTTCTAGGGAAGACAAAACCACTGATAAAAGAAATTCAATGCCCTATATTTGTAGCTCAGGGTTTAGTTGATGATACAGTTCATCATAGAAGCGCTAAATATATTTATGATAACTCATCTTCCAAAACTAAAGTATTAAAATATTATAAAAACTCAAATCATATTATATGCTGTGGAGATGATCATGAGAAACTTTTTAAAGATGTAGAAGAATTTATAAATAAAGTTTCGAAAAAGAACGTTAAAGAAACTAAATTGTAAAGGGTAAAAATATTAAAAGGATGTGTTTATAAGGGGATATGGATACATTTAGAATATTCAGTACTATATATATGTTGGCCGTACAATTAATAATAATATTAATTATATGTAATTTAATTTTACTTGTTAAATTAATAAGAAGGGGAATTAAAGCTTTAGACATATATATTTCTAAAAATGATGAAAAATTATAAGGAAAGAGGGTAATTAAGTGGATTATAGAAAGTTTGGTGAAAAATATATTATAAAACTAGATAAAGGGGATGAAATAATTACTTCTATTAAAGAGATTTGTAAAAAAGAAAAAATAAAATTAGCATCAGTAACAGGGATAGGTGCTACAGATAAAGTTACAATAGGAATATTTGAATTGAGTAAAAAAATATATAATCAAAAAGAATTTTGCGAAGACTTTGAAATAACATCTTTAGTTGGGAATGTAATTATGTCAGGGGATGAATTGATACCTCACATACATATTAATTTAGGAGATAAAGATTCTAATGTTAAAGGTGGTCATTTAAATTCAGCCATTATAAGTGTAACTGGTGAAATAATTTTAGATGTAATAGATGGAGAAGCATCCAAAGAACTTAATGAAGATATAGGAATTAAATTAATTAAGTTCTAAATCTTTGTTGAGTGTTTTAAATAAAAATAGTGAAGTTTTTAAAAGAGCTAAGTTTAAAAGATTTATATGCTTAGCTCTTTTTTATTTATCCTTCGATTATTTTTATATGTACTTTTCTAGACCTAGGACCGTCAAATTCACAAAAATAAACTCCTTGCCATATACCAAGTAAAGGTGAACCTTCATGGATTATAACATTAGTGCTAGACCCCATAAGTGAAGTTTTTATATGAGCATGAGAATTGCCTTCTACATGCATATAATCTCCGACTATAGGGAAAACCCTGTCTAAATTTACAAGAATATCCCTAACTACATCTGGGTCAGAATTTTCATTTATGGTTATTCCAGCAGTGGTATGTGGAGAAAATATAAGTGCAGTACCACTCTCTATGCCACTTTCTTTTATAGCTTTTTTTAAAAGATTATTTATATTTATAAATTCTTCAGTCTTTGAAGTATTGATAGAATAGGTAAAAAGTTTACTCATTTATGGCACCTCCCTCAATATTTCTATGGTTATATTTTACAATTAGTAATAAAAATTAGCAACAAAATGTTAATTTGTTAATAGTTTGTTGATAGTATATGAAAAATAATTTAATATATAGTTAATAGCTTAAAAAAATATGGTAAATTTTGAAATGTATTTTTATAATCGTGTGAGGTATTATTATGAAAAATAAAAAGATATATAAATTAATTTTTGCATTAGGTATAGCTTTCTTAAGTTTTCACAACCCTAGTGTAAAAGCATATGCTACAAAATCAGGTAGTGTAAATATGGAAAGTTTATTAAATGTTAGAGAGAGTGAAAGCATAGATTCAAAAGTAATTTATAAATTAGCAGGAAATGCTAATGTAACAATAGTGGATGAAACAGAGGAGTGTTATAAGGTTAGAGTAGGATATGATCTTTATGGATATGTAGATAAAGATTATATAACATTAAAGGAAGAATCTCCTCAGCCTAGAATGGAAGATAAGACAATGGAAGATACTATAAAAGAGAATGATAAATATTATGTAGATAATATGAAAACTTGGGTAATAACCTTTAATAAAAGACTTAAATTTGATGAAGAAGATTTAAAAGAAGTTACAGTAGAAGATAAAGAGGGTAAAGAAGTACCTGTATATGTAAAAGGTGACGAAAACAAAATATCAGTATTTCCAGAAGAAGATTCCTATCAATATGGGGAGAGTTATACACTTAATATTGGAGATAATATAAAAAGTTTTTATGGAGATAAATTAAAAGAAGAGAAAAAAGTAGAATTTGAGATAAGAAGTGAAAATGAATGTTTTGGGTTAGGGAAAAATGAAACTAAATATGTTACTAATGATAGACCTTATGAGTGGTATACTTCTCAATATGATACTGGGAAATATAGCAACAATAATTCAAATGTAGCTTGTGCCACAATGGCTTTAAAATGGCTTAAACTTGATTATAATAAAAGCGTGGAATATGCCCGTTCTACATACATTAATGATGGGAAGCCATGGGATATGGACATGCTTAAGTCATACTTAGAGAAATTTGGAGTTAAGTCTAGAAGAGTTTGGATGTCATCTTACGAAACATGGAATGATAAACCCATAATAGATGAATTAGATAAAGGAAATATATTGATTTTTGGTGTATGGGTAGATGATCTTGAATATAATCCCAATCCTGAAGAAAGAGTAGGAGATTTCCATTTAAGAAAAGGAAAAACTTTTTCCACTAACTCTATAATAGTTAAAGGGTATAAAATAGTTGATGGCAAAACTTATTTTGAGATATATGACCCAGCATGTGAGGATTATCAAAGATATTTAGATGGTACGCTTAAAGGGAAAAATAGATACTATTCTTCAGAGCAGCTAAGTAAATCCTTACATTATAAATACTTTATTGTACCTGAAAATAAATAATTAAAATAAATCTCCTCTCTTGCTTTAAGAGAGGAGATTTATATCAAGTGATTCTCAGCTTCAGATGGAGTTTGCTTAAAAGGAATACTTGCTCCAACTGAGGCTTAGAAGAACTTATCCAGGGACGTAGCATCCGTTATGCTCAGCATAAGAACTCTAAATCGCTTTCACAGAGTGCGATGGGAGTATTACGGATGGTAGTCATCGGATAAATTAAATAATTTTTTATTTAACGTAAACCATGTTACCTATTCTTGCTGTTATAGGCTTGGACCATAACCATTTATTGGTAGCACTATCATCAAAATAGAATAGAGCACCTTTACTTGGATCAGCACCATATAAAGCTTCCTTAGCAGCTTTTTTAGCAGTTTCAGTAGCAGGTTTATTTATCCACCCATTTAAAACAGGAGTAAATTGGTAATATCCATTGATTACCTGGTGAATTACAGAGGAAATATTGTTTGGAAACTCTGAACTTTTTACCCTATTTACTACAACACTTGCCACAGCAACCTGAGCGTTATAAGGTTGATTTTGTGCTTCAGCAGTTATAAGTCTAGCCAAAAGATCTAAGTCAGATTCACTATAATTTATAACGGGCTTTTGAGTAGATGGGCTACTAGGAGTTGAATTTCCTGTATTAGAGCTCTTTCCTGGAATATTAAGAGATTGTCCAGGATAAATGGTATTATCCCATTTGTTATTTGCTTTTCTTAAATCATATAAGTTTACACCATATTTTTTAGAAATTAGGTATAAGCTGTCACCAGTTTTCACGGTGTATGTATCACAAGGAACTTTCAATACTTGTCCAGGATAAATGATACTTCCATTGATACCGTTATTTTTCATTAATGTATCTGCGGAAGTATTGAAAAGCTTTCCAACTTTGTATAATGAGTCACCAGAAGTCACTGTATAGTTTCCTGCCAAAACTGTAGTGGATAAAGTTAAACTTAAAGTCAAAGTTGCTAAAAATGTTTTTAAATGTTTTGATTTCATCATTCGCTAAAACCCCTCCATTTTGCCTCCCAGGTTAGTTGACGGGTTCGGGTTAGAGGCACCCTACTCAATTATAAGAGATTCACCCCAAAAATATCCCCGGTACTTCTTTTGAAGATTCGGCATAGTTAATTTATGAATTATTGCCATTTTAACAAGGAAATTGGAAACATGTCCATGGTAATCTGTTGGAATAATAGGATTAAATTAGTTGTTAAAGAAATAATTATATGAATATTGAGGATAAATTAGGGGGTTTTAGCAAAGTGTTATTTTATTATATATAATGATTCTAAAATGTAATAGGATAGAATTATAGTTGTTCTGTGTTTATATCTATTAATAATTAAATAATAATTTAAAAATCACTGGAACTTATGGAATTACCATTAAGAGTGAGAAGATTGAAAATGCTTAGCTAACATTAGTAGAATATGCTAACCTATAATTATATAAAATGTAATTAGAAAAATATAAGGGAGAATATATATTATGAATGGAAATAATCGTGAAAATATTAAACCAGGTACAAAAGTTTTAATCGTACAAAAACAAGACCAAACTACAGGAAAATTAACAGAAGGAGTGGTTAAAGATATTCTTACAAATTCTTCTACTCATCCCCATGGAATAAAGGTTCGTCTCAGTAATGGAATAGTAGGTAGAGTAAGTAAGATACTTCCTTAGGAAAAACGAAGGAGCTAGAATTATGATAAAAGATAAATGGATAGAAGATATAGATTTACTAGCATTAGAGCTTCCTAAAAGGCATAAGAATTTATTTTTTCATAAAGAAGAAAGAGAATTTTATGAGGAAATAGAAGAATTAAAAAATAATATAGATTATTACGATAGTTATGAGATTGCAGTAAACTTAGGGAAAATTGTTGCATCCTTTAGAGACGCTCATACCTCTCTTAGTTTGCCGGTAAGGTTATTATATCCCATGGAATTATACTGGTTTAAGGATGGAATATATGTAATCCATACTCTTGAGGAATATAAAGAAATACTGAATTGCAAAATAACACATATAAATAATATAGATATAGAAGAGGTTGTAAATATTTTAAGTGAAATTGTATCCTATGAAAATCAGTGGCTTTTAAAAGCTCAGTTACCTAAATACTTACCTGCTGTAGAAATTTTATATGGCTTAGAAATTATAGACGATTTTGGAAGCTTAGAGTTTACATGTGAGGATCAAAATGGAAGCAAGAAAACATTAGAAATTAACCCTCTAGCGATAAAAGAGGTCAGAGAAAAATTAAAATTAACATCTAATGATGGAAGCAATCTTCCTTTATGGGAAAAAAACTCGGATAAATACTATTGGTTTGAATATTTAAGTGACTTTAAAGCATTATATTTTAAATACAATGCCTGTAGAAACATGAATGATATTAACCTTAATAATTTCTGTGAACAGTTGACTAAATTCATAGAAGAAAATGATGTAGAAAAGCTTATTATTGATTTTAGAAATAATTTTGGCGGTGATTCTAGATTATTAGAACCTTTTATTGAGTATGTAAAAAATTCTAAAACAATAAACAATAAAGGCAATTTATTTGTAATAGTAGGGAGAGAAACCTTTTCCTCAGCTTTATTAAATGTATTTTCATTAAAAGAAAATACAAACGCAATATTTATAGGAGAAGGTAGTGGAGGAAAGCCAAATTGTTATGGAGAAGTAGAAAGGTTTAATCTAAAGAATTCTGGTCTTACAATTTGCTACTCAACAAAGTATTACAAAATCATAGAGGATGATAGACTATTATCATTTATGCCAGACATTAATATAGAATTAAGTATAGAAGATTATATGGAAAATATAGACCCATGTTTAGAATTTATTTTGGATTATGAACATCATCTTTCATAGGAGATGATGTTTTTTATATATAGGAATTAATAAAATAAAAATATATTGCACTAATAACTATATATTGGATAATTATTGATAAAATATCCAAAATAATCTAATATATAATTAATTGAGAAGAAGCAATTTGTCGTGAATATTATCTGAAATACAATACTTTAACAGTAAAAATTGAAAAGGGGTAAAAGAATATGGAAATAAAATTATTAGGAAATTGCTCTGTATTACTAAAGAGTAAAAAATCTCAAATAATGCTTGACCCATATTTCAGCAATAATGGCAATTTACTATATAAGAGGACTACTAATGTTTCAACATATTATAAAGAAATTGAACATCTTGATGCTATATTGTTAAGTCATAGTCACTTCGATCATATGGATATTAAGTTTTTAAATAAATTTAAAGATAAATGTACAATATATTCTCCAAAATTGTCATTGAATACATTGATGTTTAAAAGTAGATGGATTAAAAAGGGCCAGGAATTTGTTGTAGGGGATTTTTCTATAACTGTTGTACAGGCTAACCATATATGCCCAGCTGTAGGTTATATTATCAAAGCAGAGGGTGTAACCATATATTTTGCTGGTGACACTTATTATGGAAAGTTCATGAAAGATATATCTAGAGAGAATGCAATTGATATTGCAATGCTACCTATAACACATTATTTACCGCCAATGACCATGGGGGAATCAGGAGCGTTGAAGTCTTTAAGAGATTTAACCCCTAAAATAATGATACCTATACATCAAGATATTGCTCAAAGATTACCATTCACATCTACTAAAGTATCTATAGGTAGGCTTAGAGATAAAATTTCAAATGAAAATTTACAAACTCAGCTTATTCATTTAAAAAACGGTGAATGCTTCAATACAGATATTAATTAGATAAATATTTAATCCTTTATATCTAATAATGAATGGACCTTAGATTACATTAGAACTTACGAAGAAATAAATAGGAGGATTACAATATATGAAGAAACAGCTAGATGCTTTAGATAATTACTTAAGAGAGAAGAGGCCTGATTTTTATTCAATGCTCAATGAGCCATTAAAAGAAAATCAAATTAAAGCTTTAGAAGAAAAATTTAATATTACTCTACCTAAAGACTTAAAAGAACTTTATCAGTGGAAAAATGGACAAAGGAATGATTGTTGTGACTCCTTTGTAAACAATTCAATGTTTATGCCATTAGAAGAGGCGTTGGATTCAGGAAGTGAATTCACTTCAATGATTGGATATGATTTTGACATTGAAAATTGGTGGAATGAAAACTGGATACCAATATTGCATAATGGCGGTGGTGACTATATTTGTTATGACATAAGTGGGATCTTCACCGGTGAGCAAGGGCAGTTGATTGAGTTTTGGCATGCAGATAATGATAGAAACATTATTGCTCCAAATCTTCAATGTTTTATTGAAGCCATAAATAAATTTTATGAAACAAAAAAAGAAAAGAACCTTGATGAATATTTTGAAATTGAGAATATAAAAGATTTCCCTAAAAGATTCTACGTGGATTAAAAATTAACATAGGATTTTTAAATATGTTTTTACTATCGTATTAATATATTATAACTGTAGATTTATAAGTATTAAGTGAACAAAAGGAGAAGTGAGAATTATGAGTGATAAAATAAAAAATAATATAGATACTATAAAGCTTGAAGAATTTCCGCAAGTAGTAGAAGTTTGGGAAGCATCGGTACGAGCAACACATCATTTTTTAACGGAACAGGATATTCAATTTTTCAAACCTTTAATTCAGAATGAATTTTTGCATATGGTAGAATTATCATGTATACGTGACGAGAAAAATAATATTGTAGGCTTTATAGGGGTAGAAAAAGAGAAAATAGAAATGCTATTTATTCATCCTTTAGTACGTGGAAAAGGAATTGGACAACAATTAGTAATGTATGCCATAAATGATCTTAATGTAAAATTTGTAGATGTGAATGAGCAGAATGAACAAGCAGTGGGCTTCTACAAGCATATGGGATTTGATGTTATTGGAAGGTCAGAGAGAGACGGTATGAATAAACCTTTTCCATTATTACATATGCAATTAGCTGATGAGAAAAAATAGTGGTTATATTTTTAAAATAAAAAGATATAAAGTACCCCAGAGATAATAGATTATTTACATTTATAATAGTATGTTAGTAAAAAATTATATTGAAAAATTAGAAGGAGTATTATTATGTATAATTTAGAAGATTTATATAAAGCAATAGCTATTTGTCAAGATGTAGAACTATTAAGGAAAATAACAGAAGAAAATCCAAAGTTGCTACATGAAAAAGATAAATTCGGATTTTCTTCAATACATTATGCAGCAGATGGTGAAGAAGAAGAAATATTACAATTTCTTTTAGATAATGGTGTAGATGTAAATGATAAAAATGATGATGGAAACACTGCTTTATTTACAGTTTTATACCCTAATATTGCAGAAATGTTGATTGAAAATGGAGCCAATATTAATGAAAGAAATAAATTTGGAGATACTCCATTGCATTGTCTTGCAGCTAATGGAGAAGAGTCAGAAGAGATAATAACAATTCTATTAGAAAATGGTGCGGATAAAACTATAATTAATAATAATGGAAAAACAGCTTTAGATATAGCAAAAGCAAGAGAAGATATGGACAATATAAATTTATTGAAATAAAAGGAAGGCAAATATTAAAAGCGATATGAGTACATCGTCTTTAATATTTGCCTTAATTTTTTAGTATAGTGATTTAATTTTATAAAATACACAATAAAATAATTACAAAAATATAAGTACATATATTGGTGTTCATAAAGAGTTCTATATTTTACAAATATATCATGGTAATATATAGATAATAAAGACAATACAGTATGATTGATTTTTCTGAGGTAATTTTAAATAGGCTAGGGGATTTGAAGTTAAATGATTAAAACAGAAGGGATAAGATAATGAGAATTGAAAAAATAAAAAATAGAGGGATTTTATTTACACATATTAACCCAGAGTGGAATCTAAATATTTATTTAATTATTGGAAAAAAACAAAATTACATTATTGATACGGGATTAGGTTCTTTAAGCATTGCTCCAATTAATGAATACTTAAAAAATCATAATAAACGAACAATTGTAATAAATTCACATCATCATTGGGATCATATTTGGGGAAATAATTCATTACGAAATAGTACAATTATATCTCATAAATTATGTAGTGAAATGATAGAATCAAAATGGAAAGATATGATGCACAAGAATAAGCAGTACTGCTATGGTGAGGTTGAAATGTATCTTCCGAACTTGGTTTTTGAAAAAGAACTATATTTTCCAGAAGATAAAATTAAGTTATTCTATACACCTGGACATACATTAGATTCAATAAGTGTTTTGGATGAGGAAGAAAAAGTACTTTTTGTTGGAGATAATATTGGCGACAGTATGGATGATATTATTCCAAGTATTTATTGTGATAAGGATGTTTATATTAATACAATGAAAAAATATGAGGAAATGAATTTTGACACCTGCATATCAGGACATAATATAGTTCTTAAAAAAGAAGTGATAGGGGAAATATTAAGCATGATGTTTTAGCACCAATTGATCTAATGAAATCTAATAATGCTCATGAACATGAGGAATATAGAGGAGTAAATTACAATATTGCGAAATAATGTCTCAAAACAATAAAATCTGTAAATAGCTAAGTATGGATGTATCCAAGAGGAGATAGAAGAAGCTTGTAAATATGTAGAGATTCCCAAAAAGGATTCTTTTAATATTAACATAGGTGATTCTGTGGAAATAAAGATAAATTCATATCAAAATAGCGAATATGACACTCTAAAAGGTTTGGTAGCATTTGTATTAAGATACATTAATACTGAATACTATACAAGGGGGGATTTATTTTATGGAAACATTCGGACGAGGTTGTTTTTACTGCATTATGGGAGTTGTTGTTTTATTAGTAATTTCATTTATAATTCAAAGTACCATTAATATTCCATGGCTTATAGTTATTCCTTTAGTAATACTAGCATTTTGGGTTGCAAGCAAAAAGAGTAAAAATAAATAATTGCTTTTGCGTAGAGTTGTAGAAAGCAGTAAGAATAAAAACCTTACTGCTTTTGTATTTAAAATCTATAAATCCTTTATCATATCTACATGAGGAATGGTTTTATAATCATATGGTTCACCAATACTCTTATATCCTAATTTTTTATAAAAATCCTCTACTGAAACTCTACCCATTAGAGCGGCTTTAGTATAGCCTCTTTCTCTAGCTATGTTTTCTATAAAATCCATTAGGTATCTGCCAAGACCAGTTCCCCTATATTCTTTAAATATAGCTACATTTTTTATTCTAGCTGTTTCTTCATCATCTTCTGTTAAGAAAACTGTAGCAATCAATTTATCATCTAAGAAGGCACCATACATATCCATGTTCTTATCGGGGCTTAAATCATCATTTTTAATATCCAGTCCCCAAGGTTTACGAAATACTTCATTTCTAAGATCAACAGTATCCTCATACTCTTTTGAACCATATGCAATGTTTTTCATAATTATATTCATCATATATCCCCTCGCCTTTATTTAATGTTTAAAAGTTAATCTAATAATTTACATCAATATTATTACTATTCTAATTATATCAGCCTTAGACCGGACCAGACAAGGAATTAAATAATTTTTTATTGTATTGATTTTGATATAACAATATAATGATATTATGGATTATACTGTTATTTAATTTGTTTCATCAGAAATATTAGTATATTAAAACTTTTATCCGATGATTACCATCCGTAATACTCCCATCGCACTCTGTGAAAGCGATTCACATAAAATCAAA
>JBFNFA010000018.1:0-45704 GCA_040797845.1 Clostridiaceae bacterium | reverse complement strand
TCAGCGATTTAGAGTTCTTATGCTGTGCATAACGGATGCTACGTCCCTGGATAAGGTCTTCTATATAAACTTTTATTTATATATGCAATTTCATATCATTTCAAATAGATTTATGTACTTTAAATTAATCTTGCTATGAAACCAATTATTCTTGCTGATGGAACTAATAATATTTGTGCTAGCAAAGTACCTACAATTAATCCACCAACTATAAATATTATACATCTATTAAATTGTAATTCAGTACATTCCCCTCTGATTACGTCATCAGTTAGCATTGATATAAACGGGTCTATAAATATAAACATTAATATTGTAGAAAATCCATTTATCACAGAAGATAAGGTACTACATGTAGTTCTTAACTCAGGATTTAAACATCCAGCATACAATGAGGCTAATACACCTACTGTAGATATAGAAAAGGCTATTGTATTTAATAAGATAATCTTTTTAGGTATTTTATTAAAACTTTTCAATTGAATAAAATTATCTCTTTTAGGTATAGTAACACTTTTTTTAAATTGCTCTATGCCTGATTTAGAAAATCCATGTAATAATAATTTGGGTATAGAGCGATGAACACTAAATGACTCTACCGCTTTCCCAAACACTTTTATAAATGTAGGCATCAATAAAGCACCAGCAATTGTAGCTAATGTAGATGAAAATAGCACCCATCTAAAAACACTTAAAAGGCTTTCTGTATTGCCTATCTTTATACTATTTTCAATTGTTTTAGCCATTAATGGAGCTTGAATTGTGTTGGCAGTTCTAGAGATTAACGCAAATATATTAAATACTGCAAATGATATGGCTATTCGTCCTGTTTTTACTGCTACAATTCTTACTGAATATGCTAAAGTTGATATCACATATATAATGAATGTAAGCACAAGAACAATTACTATTTGATTTGACATTTATCTTCCTCCGTGAAAATCAATATGAGCTATCCATATTATACTTCAGTAAATTATACCCCAGTAAAACTTTTAAAATCTGGAACAAACTCTTTAGATGAAGTTCCCTCTTCTTGTATAAATGCGTTCTTAATTCCTAACTCTAAAGCATAGTCTATAAGAGCGTCATAGTGTCTCATGTCTAAACTTTTATTTATCTCTTGATAATCCTTAGCGTTAAACATTGGAGTATATTGATTCATAATGCTTATATAAACATTATCGCCAAAAGTTTTATATATGAAACCTATAATCTTTTTAGAATCAAAGAATAATCCTGGAAGCATAAGATGTCTTACTATTACGCCTTTTTTTATTATACCTTCCTCATCAAAGGTAGCTTCTCCAGTCTGTTTATACATTTCTTTTATTGCTAAGGAAGTTTTTTCAAAATAATCCCTAGCTTTTGAATATCTTAATGAATACTTAGGGTTATAATATTTTAAGTCAGGCAGGTATACATCTATATATCCTTCTAAAGCTTTTAAAGCCTCTAAGCTATCATACCCATTAGAATTATACAGTATAGGAATCTTCAAACCTTTAGCATTTGATATTTTTAATGCTTCAATTATTTGTGGTACATAATGAGTAGGCGTTACAAGATTTATATTATTAGCTCCCTTTTCTTGAAGCTCTAAAAATATTTGTGCCAATCTTTCAATAGAAATCTCTATACCTAAATTTTCTTGACTTATACAATGGTTTTGGCAGAATACACATTTTAAATTACAATTAGAAAAAAATACGGTTCCTGAACCACTGCTTCCCGAAACATAAGGTTCTTCCCAAAAGTGAAGATCAGCTCTTGATATCATGACTTTATCACTAGCTCCACAGTACCCAATCTCACCTTTTAATCTATTTACTTTACATTCCCTTGGACATAATCTACATTCATTTAACATGTTCATCATTTGTAACCTCTTGCTATGTAATTTTAATATATATTATATCACTAATTTAAGGTCTTTTATTGTTTATCATTAAGACAATTTATATTAAATAACATATCCAAAATTAAATATGGAAATATATCATTATTAAAGCAATATAATAATGATATACTAAAAATATAATGAAGCAGCATGTGCTGTTCAAGAAAATATTTTAAAAGGAATGGGGTGTAAAGTGGTAAAATTAAGTTTACCACGAAAATATGAAAAAAATATTTTTTGCAATAGTCCTTTCTATAATATTTGCTATTGTTCTAATTAGTTGTAAGAGTAATGAAAATAGTAATACTTCAAATAAAACACCATCTGTAAATTCTAATAATGATACGCCTACTATTACTGAAGAAACTTCAGTGAAAAATACTAAGTGTAGACTGTATTTTTTTAATACGTCTGAATTAAAACATTATTATATAGATAAAACACTACCTATAGAAAATGGTGCTTTAATCACTGCTTTAACAAAAGAGCTGCAAAGTACTTCTTATGATAAGGACTTTTTGTCATTAACAGATAAAATAGAGGTAAAATCAGCAAAACTAGATGAAACAACTAGTGTTCTTAAAATTGTGTTCTCTGATTCTTATGTAGACCATATGAACTTAGGATCTAGTACTGAAAGCGGTCTCTTAACATCCTTAATAGCTACTTATGGTTATAATTTGGGTGTAGATAAAATCGCCATATATTTTAATGATGAATTATATACCTGCTTAAAAGGAGATTTACCAAATGGATATTTTACTGTAGAATATCCACCTGCTGAACCCTACAATCCATAATATTATGTCATAATCATTTCAATTTGTTATTGTTACATTTTAATAAAATCTATATTTTAAGATACATTTATTCAACATTACAAATAGGTTTTAAATTTCATAATAACTCCTGTATAATTAAAATACAATGAATAATATAGGAGTTATTTTATTTTGATTATGTATAGCAGTAAAAATATTGATTATTTAATTAATTTATATAGAAATATATGGTGGAGTTCTAGTGCAGAGTTAAAACTACACATTGAAATTACCACTTTCTTTGAAAAGAATAAAAACGAAAAAAAATTTGACCGCTTTATCAACTTGATGATAAAACATATAGAAAGCTTCCCAAAAGAGGATGCAGAACGACTAAAGTGGAAAGAGAAGTTCGATAATTACATTGAAAATATTATTTTAAAGGAAAATGCTTTTAAGTTAGGCGTAATAGATAAAGAAATGAAAAGCGGATTCTTTAAAGTTACAAAGGAATTTATAAAGGAATGTAAAAATTTTGATAGTAATTTAGATTATAAAGATATAGGTCAGGCTATGAGAAATGTGTGGATAATTAGCATTTTCCAAAAAATCATAGATAGTAATATTGAATTTACTAATGCTATCTTTGGTTATAGTATGCTCTATCCTTACACCGATAACTACCTAGATGATCCATCCATATCTATGGAAGAGAAAAAGTATTTTAATGAGCGATTCTCAAAGAGATTAAAAGGTGAAAAAATTAAGAGTATTAATTCCCACGAAGAAATGGTATATAGATTAGTTGAATATATTGAATCAGTATTCAATAGAGATAATTATAAAGAAGTGTATGAAAAATTATTGTTAATCCACAATGGGCAAGTTAAAAGTTTGATGCAGCAAGAAGTGTTAAGTATTCCTTATGAAAAAGATATTTTAGGTATATCTATTGAAAAAGGGGGAGCCTCTGTTTTAGTGGACGGATATCTCGTTAATGGGGCTTTGACAAAGGATGAAGAAATATTTGCCTATGGATATGGATTCTTACTTCAACTCTGTGATGATCTCCAAGATGTAAGTATTGATTTAAAAAACAATCATATGACCATAATGTCACAATTAGCTGGAAAATATCCTCTTGATGTAATTACTAATAAATTAATAAACCTCACTATAAATATAATAGATACAGAAAACTGCTTTAAAGGAAGCAACAAAGAAGAGCTAAAAGAACTTATTAAAAACAACTGTATAATCATGATACTTTTTTCTATTGCTCATAATAAAAAATTTTACTCTAATGAATATATTAAAACAATAGAAAAATTTTTGCCTTTTACATTGAGTTATATAGATAATCTTAAATCTAATTTAGAAACAAAATTTAACAGGCTAAAGCCTACCTACAATAATACTTCTATAGAAGATATCTTGTTATATTTACTTGATTAAATTTTATTTAAATCTATAAAGAGCTAAATATATAATCAAAAAATAATTTTTTTAATTATATACTTAGCTCCCATTTTATGTGCTGATTTTATGTACTAAATTTATTTAATAATTATGATATTAATCTTTGTAAAAATTATAATACTTTTGATTTCATATCTATATATTTCTCTAATGTTCTTATATGCATTGGGTAAAATCTATTTTTATCTTTGGCTATCAATTCTTTTAAATCCATTAATGATATCCATCTAATATTTTTTGTCTCGTTAGTTTTTGTCAACATTTCTCCCTTTACCCTACATATAAATGTCTCTACCATTACAGGATAATTTCCTTCTATATTTTGAGAGCATGCAAAAGGAGTATAGTTTAATACTTTATATCCATTAGATTCAAAAATAGTTGCATCTTTTTCTCCACCTATCTCAGTAACTTGCAAGCCAGTTTCTTCCCATATCTCTCTTCTCAAGCACTCATATATATTTTCAAACTCTCTAATCTTTCCTGCTGGTATCTCAAGTAATCCTTCTTCTAATTTAGCATCCTCTTTAAATCTCTCTTGAATTAAAATATAGTCTATACCATCTACGTTTTTTTCTATTATTCCACCTGTCGCCGGTTTAGAAAATCTTTCTATCATAATTTTTCCTCCTAAAAATCTACAATTTAACTCTGTATAAAATATGGTCCTATACGTTAGCGAAAAACAAACAACCCCTCTCACATAATTTTAAGTTGAGAGAGATTGTTTTATTTATTTGTTTACTAAATTAATTATTTATTTTAATTAGTACAGTAAATAATACCTTTGCTCTTCAATTCATCAAATGTTTCTTTAACAATATTATATATTTCCGGCTTGATCCCCGTAAGTTTTATTGAATTAAAGGTTAAATCAAATAGAAATAATTTTTCTAAATTACTTAAGGATATAATTTTAGGTATTAAATTTTTAGGTATTGTAATATTCTTTGAATCTTTGTTTATAAATGTATCTATATATTTTACTATTTCATTATTGTCGATCATTATTGCAATAACCTCAGCTTTAGTTTTTGCATTTTTTATTTTTTCTTCAGCATATTGTGAATCTATCTTTCCCTCTTTTTCTTGCACTTTTATATCTTCTATTTCTTTTTCTTTAATATTTTTTATACTTTCAGCTTCCTGAGCCTTGATAGATATATCTTTATAATTTATTTCCTTAATTTGAGAAACTATATATTTAAAATTTTCCAGCATATTTTCATTAAATAATACTTTAATGGTAAACCATCCTATTACTAATACTTTTACAACTTCTATATTTAATATAACCTTGAAAATTTCACTTAAAATAAATCCGATATTTAAAAATAGCTTATTCCATTGCTCCCATAATATCTTATATGAGTTATTTAAATTTAATTCTATTCCTTTAGATCTCATATATATATAATTATAAATAAAGTAACTCATTATTAATAATAAAAACAAAGGATATTCTTTTTTAATAATAGATACTAACTTAAAGGAAAAGCTATTATCGTTAACTTTATTTTTTCTATAGAATGAAAAAACTATTAATAATATGCATCCTAATAAAAATATATAGTCTGAAACTAAAATGTTATTCAAATTAAGTGCCACTATTATCTATCTCTTAAACTCATTTTAAATCTCTCATTATTATCATGAGGATAATAACTCTCTTTACAATAATTGCATACTACCAATTGATCTTCTGTTTCAGACACATTTTCATAGGTACAAATAGGACATCGAGATGAATATATTTTTTTAATTATTCCTTTGTTTTGTAGTTCAGTTATAGCTTTAAATACTAAAGATTGATCATTATTTATTTTTTGGGATACATAAGAAATTGTTACACCTCTATCACCTATAGTATCAAGAAGCCTAACTATATTTTTATTAATATTATGGCATTGCATATTCTGTGGATAATTCATAGTCTGGGAAGATTTCTCTGCATACATTTTGGATTACCTCCGTGTCAAAATGTGTAATACTTGATATAATTTCACCTTGATTTCTTAATTGAAACCATCTATGCCCAATATTGCATTCCATAGTTTTAACCGTATGCTCTTCATTATCTAATGCATATTTAATAGCTCTTAACCTATACTCATTATGTCTTCCATCTTCTTTACTGCTTCTTAAATTATTTTTAGGTTCTATTGGGTCTGAAGTTTCAATTGCTATCACTTCTTTTGAATTTTCTTCGTTTAATTCAACTGATTGTAGATAGTTTTTTATGTAATTATTCAAATAGTAGTCAAAGCTACACTTAGTTAATGTATTTTGATCACCTTCTGCAAACAGATTGTAAAAAGCTTGCTTTTTCTCTATTATAGCTTTACCTTTTGAACTACTATCATCATCTTCATTTTGAACATCATTATAAAACATGGCTACAATACCTTCCTTCAAGTCAATAACAAATTTTGTGTAATGATAATATATTTCATTTGTATTTGTCACCACATTATATCTATCTACTTCTGATGTCTCGCATTTCCGCAATTGAGCCATTTTTATTATAGTAAATCTATCATAAAAATTTACATAACACGGATATAGCGTTTCGTCCACTCTTTTTATTTCCTTATTGTTTATAGTATTATTTAACCTATTATTTATCTTGAACTGTTCTCTTAACATAGGGCATAATAATTCTTCTTGCTCTTTTTCTCTTAAATAGAACACAGAAACTTTTTTAAAAGCTATATCTTCAAGATTAAAAAGAACTTCGCTTTCATTTATTATACTATATTTTTCTGTAAAAACATTCAAAAAATCATTTAAATTTTTTTCATTAATGGAAATATTATACTTATTGTTTATATAATTTCTAATATATTCATACTGCAGACCAACCATCCCTAATGACTTCCACCTTAATTCATTTAGGTTCACTACAGTTCCCTCCCCCAATAAAATATATTATTGAACTCTTAAGAACATTACTATATAATATGTATACAAATCATTAAGAACACCTATTACTTAAAAATTATTAGAATTAAAATTACGAACTCTACTTTATTGTAAATCTTTTCCATGGTTTTTTCAACCATTTTTATAATATTATTATAAATTCTTTTAAACTTAAGAAAATCCATGAGTCAGAATAACCTAACCCATGGATTTTCACTTTAATTTCTCTTATATAGATATATATTTAAATTAATAGTTAATTATGTAGATATTTTAAGCTATAGTATTAACTGCTGCTCCAATGGAAAGTACTTCTCCTTATTATAAAAAATTAACGCTCTTAATTATGATAGCCCATATAATCCGGCAAAAGGGTCCCATTCTCTATCTTCATTCCATTTATACTCAATACCATTACTAATTTCTATGGCCTTTTCTCTTCCCATTAAATGCTCTATGAATCCTAATGTCATATCCATTCCTGCAGAAACTCCTGATGAAGTAAATATATTGACGTCATTTACCCATCTAGCTTTTTTTATCCATACTATATCTTTACCTTGATCCATTACCCAATTGAAAGCTCTTTTATTTGTGGTAGCTTTTTTCCCCGTTAATATTCCTGCTTTAGCTAATAGGGCTGCTCCTGTGCAAACACTCATAATGTATTTTGATTCTCTACTAATATTTTCTATAAGATGGACTAATTTTTCATCATTAACTTTTTCTCTTATACCCATTCCCCCTGGAACAAATAAAATATTCTCTTTAGTATGATTATTAGTATTGTTATATTTACTTGTATCAATTTTTACATTTTGAGAACTTGTAATAATTCCACCATCTAGAGATATAAAGTTTAACTTAAAAACTTCTGGTAACCGCCCTAATATCTCAACTGGTCCAAAAACATCCAATGTTTCAAACTCATCAAATAAAACTATATTAACAATATAACCCATTTTCCCCTCCAAAATTAAGTTTTAATTTTTAAGATGATAAAATTAAAACTTCTCTATTTTCTTTTACAAAAATTTTTAATTCTTTTTATGAGTTTTTTCATAGCTAAAATATATTTTTTACTCTTATTTTCCATGTTTTTATTACAATGATTATGACTATTCTCATCTTTCTCTGCAAATTCATGGCATTCTAAGCTTTCATTTAAATTGTTTTTTTTCTTATTAATATTTAAAAATTCTTTATATTTCACTTCCATATCTTCTATATAACAATTGTCGCCCTGACTGTGAATAAAATCAGTAATGCTATCATATTCTTGAATATCTAATTTATTTTTCATATTAAATTGATCTACAGTTTTAAAAAAATCATTTAGCTTGTCTACCTTATCTATGTTATCTGTAATAAAATCCGTAAAGCTATGTTCTCCATCTAAGTCCTCTAAATAGAAATTATTATCTGCAAAATTAAATACATATCCTGCTTTTATTTCTGTTGTAAGCCTTTTTATACTCCCTTTATTTAAAAACATAAGATTTATCAGATCTTTATTTTGGGGCTCCTTCATATAAGTAATAAATCCAATTTTTCTTCTTACTTCAAAAGGAATACATCTATAAAGATATGTTAATATTTCCTTTGAGATATTATTTAAATCCTTTGGTTCACAATCTAAAACTATATATATCTTTTTACCATATAAAGCTGCATTAAAAGAAGCTGTAATAAGCTTCTTGAATGCTTTCTTCTCTATTCCTGTCTTACTAAACATCTCATCAATAGATGAAAAACTCTCTGTATTTTTTCCTACTCTTGTTTCTAAAACCTCAGGAATGATTTTACCCTTATCCACATCATAATTATCCACAAAGCCCTTCAAATAAATTATCTTCTCTGGGTTTTCTATATAATCTTCTCTTTCTTTTTCTGAAATTATATAGCTATGTGTAAAATATCTATTTCTATTTCCTGTGTAATCCTTACCTGCAAAAACTGATTGTCCTATTATTATTTTATTATCTTCTGTATTTACACAAAATAATGCTTGAGGATATTTTAAAATATCCTCTTCTCCTGCTAAAATAGATGGTGCTTCATAGAAGCATAAATTGTGAAGTACATCAACTATAAAATCATCCTCTAAATTTATGCTTTTACCCACCGTATCATATCCTGGAGTATTACTGTATACACCCTTTTTATCCCTAGTGTAGTAATGTTGTTGTATCATCGTCTCCCTCCATCCAAATAATTCATTTGATAGAGAAGCCATAAAAATGGTTCATCCACCCTTAAAGGATTTATGCTATTACCGCTATCTATCTTTAAATTTTGTGGATTACAACCTAAAGATGACACTGCAAAATATCCCGTAACTCCGAAATAAGTGTCCATTGCTCCTTTAAAGGAAGCATCTGCCTTTGATAAGAACTTTCTTACTTCACCGTCTATGTTTTCAAATTCATTTAAATTAAAAAATTCACTATGATCATAATTTCTAAAAATATTGCTATTTGCATTTATATATTCTTCATCATTTAAGTTTCTCAACATGTCGCTTTTTGTAACCACAATTGCAGTAGGTATATTGGTTTTCTCTTTAGACTGTTTAGATATAAAATTTTCAAACAGATAAACTATTATATCTTTAGGCTCCTGATACTTTTCTGTGAAATCACCTTTCATTTCTCTATTCATAAGACTTACTTTTTTTCTTAAAGTTCTCATCTGTAAAGGGTCTACAAGAAATATTATTCCATCTGAATTCTTAATGTGCTCCCCATGTCTTTCTATATAATCTTTATCCGTCATTCCTTCCCCGGGAATATCATAAAAAATAAAGGTGATTGGAGCTATTTTGTCATCTCTAAATTTCATATTCTCTATTAAAGGTTCCACATGTTGTTTTGGGGTAGGATCTAACATTATATTCTTTTCAAAAATCTTTTCTTGATTTTCTCTTATTTCATCATTATATAGTGAACTTCCTGCTATAAGAGAGGCGTTCATCCTCTCACAACTATATTTCTCTAATGTATATAAAAGTGTTGTCATATAAACAGATTTTCCCGCCTGTGAAGCTCCAACAACAGAAATAATTTTTGAAGGCCCTCTTCCTGAGGTTATAGGGAGTTCATTATGACAAAAAGGACAAAGTCTTTCACTGGTAGACATATCATATTTATCCTTAATCTCTATTAGTACTCCATCCACCCTTACCTTATTCTTCTCTGGAAGATCCTTTGGTACAATTATAGGGTTTATTTCTCCTAATACACCTTTTCCAACTTTCTTATTATACTCATTTAGCAATTCATCTACAGTCTTTTCATATTCAGGATCTCCATTTTCAAAGTGAGATGCTCTGAAAACAACCTGCTCTGTCTTAAATTTTTTAAAACAAAATGGACATGTTATCATAAAAGGTCCTTTTTCGTAAGTTGCCTTTTTATAATTATTGTTTTCACTTCTGTTTCCTCTAAAAAAACTAAAAAGACCCATTAAACATCCGTTCCTTTCACCCTTTAATTATTATATTTACTAGAAAAAATTATGAAATTTTATCTCTGCTTGAGATTATATACATTACCGTATTTCTCTACATCCTTTATAAAAACCTTTATGTATTCATCCTTTTCTATAACTATTTCTGGCATAACATTTTCACCTGGATAAATATTATAAATAAAATCAAATTGTATACCATCGTTTTTATTAATTGGATGGGAGTCTTTCTTTTTTACATAACATAAAACATCACTTTTTAGCTCTACATCTGAATTTATTATAATTTGAAGAGTCTTTTCCTTCGAAAAAAGGCTCTTAATGCTCTTAATATGATTAATACTATAATATATATTCGGAATTCCTGTACTTACAATTATCTCATTTTCTCCGTCCTGTTGCTTTAAGAGCATCACATCATCTTCTGCTTCACGGGCTGGGAAAACAAAAAATTTATATTGCTTTACTTCTTTTATAGTTTCTACATAACCATTGAATTCCTTGTACTCTTCTTTTGTATATAATTTTAAATGCCTATTCTCAATATCCTCCATTGAAAATTCTTCAATGTTATCTATCTTTAATATATATACTATATCTATATTTTTAGGCCACTTCCATCTTATTGTAAATTTATCTTTATCTAAGATATAACTTACTTGGCTTATTCCGTTTTCATCCCCTTGAAACTCTTCTATCTTCACTAAAACACCCCTTCAAACATGCTTTAATAATCATTAATCGAATTTATTAAGAATTCTTTTTTCCTCTTCTATATGTCTCTTCTTACCATTTCTAGAGTATGAAGATTTTGAGTAATCTTTTATATCTACATTCACAGGGATAAGTGTAAAAATTGAAGCTATGATTATATCTGCTAAAAATCTATGCATGACCCCTATCCATGGTAAGTGTAAAAATCCATATTCAATAATTAACCCTGCTACTATTCCAGAAATGCTTCCCCCTATTATAAAACCTTTGAGCAAATTCTTATTATCAAATACGAAGCTTACACATACAGGTATAAGAGCCCCAAGTATAGCTACCAATAAAATTCTAAGTATCATATATAATGTTTTTTCTTCAGAAACTCCATTTCTCTTATCCACAAGAAGCCTTTGCTCTCTACTATTATATATCTTGTTAAATACGTCATTTAACTCTTTTACATTCTCTACATTGTGGTAGGCTCCACCAGTTTCTCTAGCTATTTTTTTCAGCATAGAAGAATCGTTACCGCTAGACATTCCAATCGTATATACTGGTATGCCTCTTTCTATAATAGGATTCATGGTATCCTCAAATTCTGAATTAAGGTTAAAGCTATCTCCACCATCTGATAATAGAATTATCATAGCACTTCTATCATTACTTGATGTGGACTCAATTTCCTTATAAGCCTCTTTAAGTGCTTCACTCATGTTAGTTTTCCCTACTGGGTTTTTATGTTCTTCTAATTTTTCTTCTACATAATCTTTTGTATCTGGTGTAATCCCAGTCATAGGCAATATTTTTTCTACATTATCATTAAATTTGTATATGGAAGCCCTGTTATCTTCTTTCATGCTATTTAATAGATTTAAAGTAGCTTTAAATCTTTCATTTTCCGGATCCGTTTCCTTCATACTCCCAGAAGTATCTAGAAGCATTACTACATCGTTTATTTTCTTAGTTTTTCCTATATTCATTTGGTATACAAACTGAAAAATTGCTCCCATTATAAACATAGCCACTAGGGTACAAGGTATTAAAAATTTAAAAGAGGTTTTTAAATAATTATTCTTCCATCCATACCCGTTTAATCTTGGGCTTATCATCTCTGCTATTAAACACATAAACCCTATACAAAATGCTAATATTCCAAAATATAGTCCCATAAGTACACTATTAGGAAGTGTATACTTATATAGTGATAATAAAATCTCTCCAATAATGAATCCTAATACTCCTCCAATTAAACTCATTATTGCCATGGTTAAATTTATTCGTTTCTCTATCACAAGGCTTCCCCTCCATATTAAAATATCTATATTATGTCTGGCAATTTATCCGCATCTATTCCGTGAAGTTTATACCCTTTTTCTAAACAATACTTATAGCATTCAAAAGCATTTTTAACATAAACAACATCTTTAGCCGTAAAACCGCCCATCAAACTTAACTTTTCAATTCCACTAGCTCTTTTCTCATGTATATATCCAATTTTATAATTCCTAGTGTTTCTATCAAAATGAAATGCATATTTTATAAAGCTGCTTTCATAATCTCCAAAGAAATATTTTTCTTCGTATGCCCTTACATCATAATTCATTATGTACGCTTTAACAGCTGAATTATCCTCTAATATATTAAAGAGTTTTCTGTAAAGCTCCTCCTTAGAAAGCACGCTATTATTTGAATCAACTATATCTACATTAGCTCTTTTATTAAATTCTTCCTCAAAAGCTTTGTAAAACTCTTCATTAGATAAAATATATTTGCTACAAAATTGTATAAGTTTTTGAAGTAAAGCATCCTTTCCTTCTTTCAATATTTCGCAAATATTTCCTATGTACTTGTCATTAAAATAGAAACCTTCTCCTTGGACATTCTCCATTTCTGTCATTATACTATTTACTAAATTCTCATAATAAGCATTTATATTCTGCCCCGTATACTCATCTTGACTTTTTATTATTTCATCCTCATTATCTTTTACTATATTTTTAACTTCATTTAAATCCTTTATATAAATATAAACTTCTTCATTTATTTTGCATAAAACCTCTTCATAATTTTTGAGGACTTCTTTCATCATCTTAAGCTTTAAAACTTCAACTTTCTTCTCATATACAGCAAATATACTATTTTTTACTTCTTTAGTTTTTTCATCTTTAAAGAATATACTTTTAATGTTAAATCCCTCTAACGCTCTATTTTCGTACATATCTTCAATCTCATTATTTAAACGCTCAATGTTTTTTTGAATTGAACTCTCGTATTCTCTTATATATTTTATCCCTTCTCCTTCTTCTAAGGTCCAGAGCCAAGAACAATATACCCCTAAAATAGGATTATCTATTATATCTTTATAAATTAAATCTCTTACTTTATTTTCAAGCTTCAGGTTACATAGATTGTTTTCAGCCCTTTGAATAAAGTTTTGATTAAAAAATTCTTCACATCTTCTACCATAAAGGCTTTCTTCTGCATCTCTTACTGTAAGTCTATATAGCTCACTTTTCCTATTTGAAGCCATTATGCTCATCATATCATTTACACTTACAGTTTGTGGTATTAGACCTTCTCCCATTAAATCTAAGCTATCCTCATCTATTTTTAAAATCTTTCCAATAAAATTTTTATCTTTTTTAGAAAAATATATCATTTTATTTAATACATTATCATAAAATGCTCTGATAACAGTTGAAGCAATTGCTCCATTAGGCCTTTTTACCTTTGAAAGCCCACCAGTTGAATATATATTTCTCACCTTTTCTGATGAAGTGGAGCTTACATTTGCTTTAAATCTGCCATTATCATAATATTGATTCTCTATGTCTGAATAAGTTTCCCCTTCTATACCTATGTTTTTTAAAAGACTTATATATGATATTATTTCATAATTGTTTTCCATTGATTTTTTAGGTATTAATCCTTTTTCATTTTTCTCTTCTAATAAATATGTTAGATAAAAGAGGGGACCCTTTTCTTCTACAGGCAATTCTCTTTCTTCCCCATATATAGCTATCTTTTCATTGAATGTGAAATCCTTTTTCTGAATGTATTCAACTTCCCTAAAAAAGCTAACTGCAAAAGCTTTAGAGTAAAATTCATCTTCTACATTTTGTTCTTTTATAAGTATATATAAATCCATTAGTGAACTTTTAAAAACTTCCATCATTCTTTTTTTTGTAAGTATAGATATCTCTGGAAGTATTATATTTAAAGGATCATCTGCTCTTGTAACCACAGAAATACTGAGATTTTCAAAGGAATTAAATAATTCTCCATAGCGTAGCATTCTATCCCTTACCATAGTTAATTTTTCATTTAATTTTTGAAGAAACTTTTTATCGCTGTAAAATCTTTCTCTTATACTACTTCTTAAAATATTCTTGTCTTTATGCTCACAAGGAATTTGAACATTAAATACATTAGAATAGTCTTCTATATCTACAGTAGATATATTTATAAAAATTATTCCCTCTCCGTTATCCCATCTATCTTTTATATTATTGATAAAGGATGAGGCTTCATTTAAACTATCCCCTATAAATACAAAAAGCATAGGACTTTGTGAATTCCTTTGAGCATCTTTACTAAAAATTTTCTTATCCATATTCAATGCGTAAGTATTGGCAAAGTCAGTTAATATATTATCCATACAAATTCCTCCTGAGCATCTTTAACACATTGAAGGTAAGGGATGCCCTTACCTTCTAAAACTCTACTCTAATTGCTTTTTTACTTCTTGAAGTCTTGAAAGCATATCACTATAAAATACGAAAAGTTCCTCTCCCGTAACAAGCTGATATTTTCTTGTTTCTAAATCTTCTACAGAGGCTTTTATCTTATCAAAAAGTTCATTTACATTTTCTCTAAGGGTCTTTGCATCCTCCTCTAGAGAAAGTTGTTCTAATCTCTTATCTGAAGTTTTATCTACAATAGTTTTTTCTTTTTCATCCAGCTCTATATATTTTCTATAAATAGCTTCATGTTGATATTCCTTCTGTTTTAATGTATTTATGAAAGGCTCTATTTCTACTTTACTGTCCTCTCCTCCATTATAAACAAAGAGTAATCCTGCTTTTTTTATAGTTTCTGTATACATAGCTCTAAGGAAGTTATCCATATCCGTTTCAGTCTTGGTTAAATTATTTATTATGCTTTGGAGCTCATTTTTCTTTTCTATAATACTTTCATATTTTTCAACTTCTATTTTTACAAGTTTTGTAAGTTCTAGTGTTCTTATTAAATTATTTTTTGCTTTTTCTTCACTACTACTCTCATAAATATAATATTTTTGAATATTAGAGTTTTCAGTAGGGGTAAGTCCCTTATCTAAAAGCCCTTTAATATCTTCTATGGCTCTTCTTATTTCTCCTATATTAAATTTATCATCTTTTAAACTTATGGAATATCCATTCATAAATTCTTCAATATTAAAGGGTTCTGTAATTACACATTTATATTTTACACTGCTACTTCCTTCAACATTTACAATGCATCCTAGTTTAAGTCCACGTTCAAAAAGATTTCTTACCTCACCATTATACTTTTTAACCCTTTCATTACTATAGGTTGAACCCCAGCTCTGTTCTGGAATTGGCGATGGCAAATAGTTCCAGTTTTTCTCTCTACTTTGGTATAGATGTCTTCCTACTCCATCATATGCAAATAGTGAGCTTTCATAAATCTCTTCATAATGTTTTATTGGAGAATAGGAATAAAGAGGCACTCCATTTCTAGTATTTAACCAGAATATTCTATTGGTTACCATGCTTTCTTTTATATTAAGAGAGCTTCCTGTATTAGCATTTTTCTTATATTCCTTTATTCCTTCAAGAATTTTTTTAGCATTTCTAGGCACAGAAACCATGCTCCATGAAGGGAAATTAAGAGCTTCCATATTATTTAAATGGAAAATTGGCACAGCATCCTTATCAAGCCTTGGTGCGATTTCATCCTTAACTAAACTTATTATAGATTTGTCTTCTCCATATTCTAGAGCAAGAAAATCCTCCATAGATTGAGTTATTACATCTCCATATTCTTCTGTAACAAAGTTTGATATAGATCCAACTACATCTATATGAACGTCATCGATCCATTTTTGAGATTCCTCTAAAAGCTTCTTTGAGAACCTTCTAACTATCTCGTCTGCAGTATCTTTATTTACTATTTTTTCAATATAATCCGTCAAATCTGGAACATTCACTACTGTCCAAGAATAGCTTCTTCCAAGTGCTCCTTCTATTTCTTCTCCCTTTGCAAGTATTTCGCCGTCTTCTTTAAATATCTTATTTAATTCATTAAGAATCTCTGTGTATACTCTATATATGTTGTTATTTAAATCACTTAAATCAGATATTATGTTTCTGTAAAACTCCATCATCTTAAAGATTCTTTCTTCTTCAGCCCTTAAAATATACTCTTCACTTTTAGCTTCAATATAATCATTTTTCTTTCTATCTTTTGTAAATAGTATAGCTTTTTTAGCTTCAACTAATCTGTCCTCAGCATCTTCCCTGCTCATCTTTATTTCTCTTGATACATTTGAAAGCCTTTCTTCTAATGAAACTATTTCTGCTTCCAGTGTCTTTATTACGCAAAAACTTTGAGAAAATAGCATCCTTGATGCATAGAATGGCCCTTTATTAGGATCTCTAAAAATACCATCCAACATAGCTCTTACATTTTTTATAACTTCTCCTGGATATTGAGTTTTTACCTTGTTATATTCATTAGTACAATCTCTTAAAAACTCCTTCATTTCATCATCAATATTTACGGCCTGTTTTTTTATAACATTGTCGTAACTGTATCTATCTCTATCTTCATAACCTGAAATAGGTTCTCTATCTTGAAGGTGAAGTTCAAATCTTTCTACTACAGAATCTTCATCTAATCTAATCTGTCTTATAAATTGATCTATGTCCTTTTCTTCTGGCATCTTCTCAAACATATACTGCATCTTTTCAAAAATCTTAAATGCTATATATGTAGTTATTTCTTCAATAGGAAGCACTGCAGAAGAAGCCCCTATCATTACATATTTATAATTTGCCATATAAGGTTTTGCCATATTGTCTGTGTTTTGTTTTAAGTTGCTTATATAGTCTTGTATTGCAAACTCCCCGCCAGATTCTCTCACTTCATTTGACATAAAGTTTACTATATTTTCCGCTGTAACATTCATACAATAGTCATAAGCATTGCTCATAGGCCTTCCCAAAGTATTGGTAGCGGATATTAAATGACATAAATTGAATGGAGGCATTGGAGAATCTACTGTAAGTCTGCTCCTATATTTTTGCCTAAATCTTTCATGTCTATCTCCTATACCCATAAGATAATCCAACTCTTTAAGTGCTGCAAATCCATTTTTTATAATATAGGATTGTGATGTTTGATTATCTGCTGCTCTTGATAAGTTAACATCTGGGGTAAATAAATATCCCATTATATTAACTTTATCTTCTCCCTTAGAACCATAAATGTTATTCATGATTCCTCTCACTATATAAGGAATATCTATAAAAGTTCCGCTTCCTGTTCCCCCTGCTAATCCTGAAAGAACAAATACATGCAAAACATCCTCACTATCTTCTAAAAGAAGTCTTATTTTCTTTTCAAGACAATCCACTATTTCATTGATCTTTGTAAATAAAAGTAGCCTTCCTAATTGCCTTATACCACCTGCACCATCGATGCCACTTTCTGCTGATAATTCTGGCGCTAACCATTCTTTTATAGAGTCATCCAATATTTCACGGTCATTTAATATAGATCTTACTTCTGCATTTGAAAGCATTACTAATTCGCTTTGTGGATCAAGACCCATACCGAAATTTGCTGGATACTTTTTATTCTTTTCTTTCTGGTTTGTTTCAAAACCTAAAAATTCAACCTTTTTAGGCTTATCTTTTCTTGTGTTTGATAGCTTATCTTCCTCAAGGACAAATCTTTTATTTATTTGATATTTAAGCCTTAACATTGCATCTATACCAGTTCCACCAAGACCTATTATAAGCATTGGATTGGATATAGTCTCTATACGTATTTTATCACTTATAATCCCTCCACCTTTTTTAACTTCAAGGTCTTGAAGATGTTCTCTAACTCTTATATTCATAAAAACCCTCCATTTTATAGCCTATTTAGAATAAAACTCTACAGTTACACTCTTTGAAATTTTATTCAATTGTATAGTTATTTTATTTCCACTATAAAGTCTTATATTTGAATCTTTGTTTATTTTTCTGCCTGATTTTTGAACAATACATTCTGATTTATTAACTAATTCTATACTATCATCATTTCTAAATATAAATCTTACTCCTTCTGTTTCCTCATACTCTTCTTTAAGTCCTAATACTTCAAATAAAGAAAAGCTTCCTCTGTATCCTTTTAAGCTTCTAAACTGAGGTGGTAAAGATTCATTGGTGTTTTCATCCTTAATTTTAAGCTCTACGCGTCCAAATCCACTTACACGTTTCTTCTTAGTGGTTATAAATATTAATCCTATGATCAATGCTAAAACCGCTGCTCCAACTCCTACTAAAACTAAAGGTTTCTTTAAAATACTTTCCTTAGGAGGATCCTTTGCTACTGCTCCTGTTCCTCCCCCTCCAATAATTACAGGAGAACTTTCTCTATAAAAGCTATTTCCATCTACTCTTACTTTAAGCTCATATTTTTCATTATCAGGAATAGAGTATTCCCCTTTAAATGAATCTTCTTTAATGCTTAAAGGTACTTCTTTTATAGAGTTATCTTTTAAATTTTTTATAATTAATTTTCCTTTTACTCCATTGTATAGCTCTTTGTCTGTAACCTTTTGCCCATTATTTACAAAGTAGGCTTCTACATTTAATTTATCTCCTTTATTAGGATTAGTAGGGTCAAACTTTGCTTCTATTTGAATGTCATAGTTAAATACATAACTTACCTCTATGCTGCTCCCACTTACTCCTTTTACTTTTAATGTCCACTCTCCTACTTCAGGTTCTACAATCTTTAACATTGAATATTTTTTCGAAGAAGTAAATATTGCATTTGAAGAAGGTATTGAAATTTCTTCTCCCTTTGGATTAATAAGCTTTACTTCTACTGGTTTATCTGAAATCATGGATACATTGGCTTCTAATACATTTGAATTTGGAATATCAATTTTTAACTCTTGAAAACTTCCATTTAACTTTAAAGTTCCTTTATCTTGAACTTTTAACTTTGAGTTATCTGCGTATATATCTGTAAGAATTTTAGGTAAATCTGCTGCAGTATTAGTTATATAATTCTTACCTTTAGTGGAATTTGATATTTCACTTAGCTGGTCCTTATCCACAGTACCATCGTAATTTAATCCTATGGTATATATGGGATAACCCTTTTCTTTACATATGTTAATTGCTTCATTTAAATCCTTTAATGATTCCTCATTACTTCTTAAAGGATCGTTTTTACCATCTGACAGTAATATTATTACAGGTCTATGGTTCTTATCATGTTCGCTGTCTAATAGCCTTACCCCTTCTAATAATCCTGCACCTGTATCAGTTTTCTGACCATAGGGAATATTAGAGGCCATATTTTTTATTCTATTTTTAGCATCCTCTGAGTCCATTTCATTTAAATTATGTGCTCTAACTATATTGTCTGAATAGGCTACAAGTCCTACTTTATTGCCTTTAAGTTGGGACATATCTAAAAACATTTTTACCGCTTCTATTCTTATATCTTCAGGGTCACTTGCTTTCATCGAACCACTGGCGTCAAGCACAAAAATTACATCTAAATTCGAAGATGGTTCTGCGGCCTTAACAGATATAAATGAGGCGGAAAATACTTGAAATATAACCATTATCATTATGATTAAATTTACTTTAATTTTAGACTTCAAAATGGTAACACCTCTTTCCAATTTTACTTAAGCTCCCTGTTAGCTTCACTTAAAATCCATTTCACAGGTTCACTTCCATATTCTACACCGTATGTTTTTTCCTTACTAATATTGGCCATATTATTACATGCGAAAAACTTATAGCTTGTAAAATTATAGTTGATTTTTCTTATTACTGCTTCTCCACCCATCTCATTTAATAAATTTTCAGTATTATTGTCTAATTCTTCTATTTTATTGACAACTACTGCTATAGGTATAGGTATAAATTTATCTAATTTAATTTGACGAATTTCTCTTAAAGCTATTATAAACCTATCAAGCAAATCATTTATCTCGTACATGTCTACATTAGGATCTATAATAAATATTAGTCCATCTATATATCTATAATATTTTTGTTTCTTAATACTATCTTTATCATTAAATTTCTCTCCTAAAATATCATAAATATACAATAGTTTTTCACTGGAAAATTTTTTAGAATTTATAAATACATTATAAATCTTCCCATCTTCCTTTAAATTTTCTTTCAAAAGTTTTGCATCCCACTTTTTTTCCCTGGAAATATTATTTAATAATAGATTTATTGCTGAAAGTATAAATGAAGTCTTTCCTGAGGCCTTTGGCCCCACAACAGATATACATATTGGAGTACTTTCCCTAATTTCAACTTCTTTAGAGCATGTAGGACAAATAGCTTTAATTTTATCTGTTCTCGAATAAAATGCACAGGGAATAGTTTCTCCACAGACACACTTTCTCCTTACAATACCATAGGGTCCAGGAATCAGTTTTTTATGAACCCTTCCACATTTCACACATACATAATGAGGTAATTGAAACTTATCATAGCAATGTGGACAAACGTTTGAAAGTTTCCCTCTAGCCCTTTTTGCTCCTTTTAAAGTTTTAATTATATAATAAAATATATAATTAGGAATACTAATAATAGTTACGATTAAAAAGTGAACAAAGGTATAAATTACTCTAAAAATATTGCCGAATATATATATAGATATTTCAAAAGCTTTTAGTTTTTTGAAATTAACCCTACCTTTATCATACATCTTTTTTTTCATAAGCAGTACTTTTCCTCTATTAACCCCATCAACACTGAACCAAGTATTTTTCAAATCTCTATATTGCTTATGAAAGAAATATTTTTCTTTAGCTGGTTCATTATGATCATTTATTTCTTTTACTGAAATATTACCCATGCTAAATTTCAATGCTTCAAAGTAAGTAAAAATACATATAAAAAAGCTTTTTAAAACTGCACTAACAATACTCGGTAATCCTAATGCAATAAATACAATAATTGCTATAATAAGAATAAGTATTTTTATTATTAAATCTAACATATTACCCTCATCACATCCAATCCATAATATATTTGATATCTTCTATTTTTTAAAAAAGGATAATATATTTTTGAATCCACCTTTTTCCTCTGCTTTTCTCTTCATATTTTCCCATTCTTTTAATATAGCAGCTTCATTTCTATCATCTTGAATTTTTAGGATTATATATTTATCATAATTGTTTATCTTTCTTTCATTAGAATTTTGTAATACATATATAATTTTATCTTCAACATACTGTTGTATATTCTCTTCAAAATCCACCTTATCTTTTAATATAAAAATAACATAGTCTAAAAATATTTCATAAGTTTCTATATTAGAATCCTTTAATATATTCTTATATTTTTTTTCATATAGAATATTTATTATAGTATCAGTGTAGATTTTATAATAAACTTCTTCATATTCTTCACATAAGAAAGCTCTCTCTATTTTGCTATGATCAATATAGTCTCTAATATATATACTAAAATTTGATAAAATCCAATTTAGATACTCTCCATATTTATCTGAGCTCATATGTGAAAAATCAGCCTTAAAGCCTCTTAAAGCCTTCATTTTGTTCGTATAAGAATCATCTTGAAGTTTCTTATAAATGCATACAAGCTCTGTAATGCTACAATGAGTATTTATTTTATATTTATTTTTAAGTTTTTCTACTTCCTCAATGCCATTACAAAGACTATCTGCATTATCTACATTAATTTTTTCCTCAAAATTTAATATAATCTTTTGAAGAAGCTTTTTATTTATTTCTACATAGGATAAGTTCTTACATATATAATTTAATATTTTTTTATATTCTTTCAAAGATATATCTTCAAAAAAATTCATGTACGTCTCTACTGCCTGCCAAAATCTTTTATTTCTATATTCTATAAATTCATCAAAAATTTCTTCACAATATTCAATAAAGAATTTTTCATTATCCATATTCTTTGAAAGCTCATATTTAAACATATAAAACATAAAATCCATGCCATAAGGCTGAGCATAAATATTAGAATATATTTTCTTCTTCCAGTAAACATCCCTATCTCCCTCAGTAAATACAAACTTAGCTAAAGTTTCCTCAACTAAGCTACTTTTGCATTTATGTAAGTTAAGTATATATTCCATAATTATTATGTTAGACACATATTCATATTTACCTTTAAAATAATGAATAACTTCTTCTATATCTTTAGGAGCATGTAATAATATTTCCATACATTTTTTTAATAACTCTGTTCTCTTTGTACTCTCTTCATTATTCATACTAAATAATTGTATCTTTTCATTTATATCACATTCTCTGTTAAACATTATTATGTCGTCTATTATTGACTTAAGATAAAATTTTGCATGTCTAACCTTAGCTCCTTCAAGGTAAGTGTTTAATACACCTATCCTTTGTTTATCTAAGCACATTTTAATAAATTCATGACTGCTTTCTTTTTCATTTTCTCTAATTTTCTTATATAATTTAAAAATTTCTTCCCCATCTATCCCTTCCTCATCTATAATGAGACAGTGAATAGCATCAAAGAAAAAAACATAGGCTTTTTGTATATGTTCATATTTACCTGTATCTCTTCCCATATTGAATAAAAACTTAGCTACTATTTCTGTAAGTTCCATGTCAACTTGAGTGCTAATCTTCTCTAGATTAGGGCTAATTTGTTCAAAAAGTTTAGTAAAGGCATCCTGTGATTTATATGTATTAGCAAATATTATAGCTTTTTTTACATTTTCAATATTTAATTTTTCTATCCCTTTATTAACTATATTGTATAGACAAATGCAGTCTTCTATATCCTCATCTAAAAGGTTATATTGGAATTGCTCAATAAAGGATATAAAAGATAAAAGTACTTCCTTTGAAACCGTGTATCCTACTTCCACTAGCTTTGAAAAATTAGTATTAACTATTCGTTGATTACTCTCATTAAAATTTATAGAAGTATATTTATACAATTTTTGATTGCCTTTTAAGTTAAATACGCTTCCATCTTTATCTAGTCCAGAAATTATATAATTAGTATTTTCAGGATTATAGCAGTATGTTGCAAAGGAAAATGTCTGTGCTAAATTTTTAGGTAAAGACATTTGTATTGCTCCAATCCAATAAGGATTATTTTCTTTAGAGTCCCAAAATACTATAGATTTACCTTCCTTTTCGTACCTTACAACATTATCCATGAAAACCTTAAAACTTTTTCTTCTATTTTCTGCTCCTGTTCCTTTTAGAAATTTTGATATGGTATAAAAATCAATTGCATTACCTAAATGTATTTCTTCTAAATTAGGTAATGGATTTATTTCTACTGCATTTTCTTCTTCACGAGTTAAACTATCCCTAAAAGTTATGGATCCGTAAAGTTCTATAGGATAAAATGGCCACATCTCATCAGAAATTAAAACATGAGAAAAGTAATTTCCATATCTCCCTGAGTAATCCTTGCCAATATATTTTGATTGACAAATGCAATACTTACCATTCTTTAATCTAAAAGAAGACAATGCTATTGGAAATAGCTCTTCTATCTCTTCCTTCGTAGGTTGAGTTGGAAGATTATCTGGCGGTATATATATACAATGAGATTCAATTTCTTTTCTTTCTTCTTCTGTGATTCCTTCAGACATAGAATATGTTTGAAATCCCATTCCTGAAGAAATACCTCTTTTACATGAAGTATAAAAAAGCTGCTGAACTTTCATAGCTATAAATCACTTCCCTTTTTCTGCCTTTATCAATTTGTGTTTATATAATAACCATAAGAAAGGGTCTTCTACCCTATGAGGTCTTAGTTTTGTAATTTTATTACTTCTAGGATTGCATCCTAATGAAGTCATTCCAAAATAAGCATAATCTTTAAAGTTAGTGCTTAATTGATTGGCAAAATTTTCTCCTCCCCAGCTTCTAACCAAGGATTCCATTGTCCCATTTACATCTTGGAAATCTAATAAATCAAAATATCCATTGCTTATATGCTTACTTTCATAGTTTATAGAACTGGATGGATCAACTAAAGATTCCACTGCATCAATTTTTGAAAACGCTACTGCTACAGGTATATCAATAAGTTTATCCATTTTTATACCATTAGCTTTTCTTACAAGGTTTGCCGTTCTTGAAAGCAAATCCTCTATCTCCGTATTTCTTTCTGGCAATGAAGTATCTTCTGGTAGCATATCTCTTACCTTTTCTAGCTGCAGAGGATCTAAAACAAATATAATTCCTGATGAATTGTATATGTATCTGTTTACCGCTTTCATTGTATCTTCTGAATCCAAATCCTCTCCTGCAGTATCAAAGAAGGCAATGGTAACCACATTGCTTATTTTGTTTTTATTGCTTTTAAAGAATCCTCCAATTCCACTCTTTTGTTTAAATGTCAATGTGTAAATAAGAGGCTGTTTTACCGATGCATCTGTTTTAGCTGAACGAGTTACTCTTATTACTTCGCTTTGTCTAAAAATTGGATTATAAAAATCTGTTCTATATCTATTGATAGTTGAATCATTAATAGCTTGAAGACTACAATTAAAGGCTGACCCTATTTCGTTCATTATTTTATCTATTAATACAGCAATGTAATGACTTTTTCCAGCTTCTTTTGCTCCTATCACTGAAAATATCAAATTATCATAATTTCCAATAGAATAGGGGAGTTCTTCATTACACGTTGGACATACCTTTGTAGTTGTTTTTTCACCACATTTATCGCAGGTCTCAAATTCAGGCATTTGTCCCTTGCCCTTTCCACCATTGGATTCAATTGTAACCCTCATTTTTGCATTTTCGCATTTTTCCCCTTCATTTTCACATATAAAACCAACTTTATCTAAATCATGTTTTGAAAAGCAATATGGGCATATATAATAATCCTTCTTTTTAAAGTTAAAGTTCATAATTTATATCACCTCAAATATTAATACTTTCTTTTTACAAAATGATTACAATCATTTAAAATATAATCTTTCTTTTGCTGGAGATACTATTCTAAAGAGTCTACTATTGGTATCATCATTAAAAAATAGTTTCACATACATGTTTCCTCTTATCTTATCATTAGGCAACTCAATATCTATAGACTTATCTTTAGTGATAGATTCATAATCAATATTCACTATGCTCTCTCCATCAGATTTTTGAAGAGGCATATTTCCAACCTTCCCTACTAGAGTAAGTTGAGGTAAATTTACCTCTTTTTCTTTACTCCATACTACAATCTGTGCAGACTTTACTTTGCCAAAAATATTTTTTTTAATTTTTATTTCATAAAATATTTCCGAAGGTTCTTTGTTTACCACAAGTCTTTTTTGACCCTGTGAATAAAGTATCTTTCCGTTAAAATTTACTTTTGTGTAAACACAAAAATAAAAGTCTCCTTGACTTGCCTTACTTATGGTATAGCTACCTATTTTATCCTCGTAACACCTCTTAATCTCACATTGTGTTGATGATAAATCTCTAGGCCCTGTTGGAAACTTATCCATTCTGTGACATATTAAAACCTCTTCTATTTCATCTGGCCAACCCCACTCTATGGAAAGTTGCCCATACTTAGTTTCGCCCCTTATGAATAACACCTCAGGTATGGAATTTTCATTGAAGGAATATATTTTTTCCTCTACGGCTTCTACTATAGCCCCATGTAAACTCTCTTCATCTTTATGTAATTCCTCTTGGTCTTTATGTAGCTCTTCTTTCTCTTCTTCCTCTACATTGACACATTCTTGATTTATATTGCTATATCCTTCATCTATATTGCTACATTCTTCATTTACACTGCTACATCCTTCATCTACTTTGCTGCATTCTTTATTTATACTGTTATGTTCTTTATCTACATTGTTATATTCTTTATTTATGTTATTTTTACAGCTACTAGATTCAACCTCTTTACTCTCCTTATCATGATCACGTTCTAACCCAATAGGTAATGTAAATTGTTGTGTATTTTCTATATTGTTTATATGTATATCTTCTGTATTATTTATATGTATATCTTCTGTATTATTTATGTGTATATCTTCCACATTATTTATATATGTGTCATCCCCAGTAATTTCTGATATTCTCTTCCTTATATCATACTCAGACAATAAATTAAATTTATCTATAAAATTATGTATTTCTTCATTAGAGATATTATCCTTAACAGAAAATATAATTTCTAATTCATCTATCAGTTCTATCAATTGAGATTGCTTTTCTTCAATCATAATTAATTCCTCCATATAACATATCTTTTATATGTAAAATGCAAATATATCCAATTATAGTTTCATACTTACATTTTATCATATAAATTTTATAAATTTCTTAAAATTTCTTAAAGATTTCTTTAATTCATCCATAGTTTTTAAAAATAGTTATAAAAAAAGCTGTCTCGCTCTAGAAATTACTCTCTATTTTGAGACAGCTTTTATCAGATTATATTTTTCCAAATATTTACATACAATTTGTTTTACCTTCGGTATTTATTTTTTCATAAACATTTTTCCGTTGAATAATAAAATCAATCAACCATCAATAATTTTCCATATTCCATATCCTCATGAACAACTCCTAAAAGTGATAACGCAACCCCAACTGCGCCTAGCATTAAAGACATATTATCTTTAAAATGTTTTTTTATAATTTTATTTATATCATAGCTAGTATCGCTATTTCTATAAAATATACTAATGACCGCATCTATATCTTTTTCGATTGTTTCAACAAAACGTTTATCTTTTGTATCTCTATAAGCCATGGTTCTTATACATAAAACACTTGAATATCCATGACATAGGATTGTCTCGTATAAATTATATCGATCCACAGGTTGATTAATTATATTAATCAAATCTTTTTTATAAACTTCTTCTTTTTGTACATATTTCATATATTGAGCCGCTTTTTGTAACCCCCTAGCTATACCCGTGTTTCCATAACACCAGCTTGCCATAACAGGTCTTAAATTATCCTCAAATTCTCCTTTAATGTAACTTTCAAAAGATAGTTGTGTAGGCCATGCAGCAATATCATTATGATATATTTTAAATTGATCATAAATACCAAACAGCTCATTAATCGCACTTTCAATTCCTTCTACTTCTATGCCTTTACTGTGTGCTTTTGTTAATGCTAATAATGGCCCTAACATTCCATGGGATAAACCAAAATTAATATTTCCATTTGGAAACTCAAGTTTTTCATCTTCTCTAGATAAGTTTTCCTTAGTAAGATGAAAATTAATAACTGAACATCCCATATACTGATGATATTTTGTTAATTCAACAAGATATTCAATTAATTTTTTTAATTGTGATTCTTCCTCAAGATTCCATTTAAAATCCATCAAAAAATATATAAAACCAGATACTCCTGCAATCATATCATAATCATTCATATTTACATCTTTTTTTCTTCTTAATCTTTCTGTAAGTTTAACAGATTCTTGGAATAAAAGCTTATTCAATGTATGAGAAAATTTTAATAAATTACCAGTCTTTTCACTAAATAAATTGACACAGAAGCACATATACCCTAGTCCACCAATCATTCCCATATGTTTTTCTGAAATTCCATATGTTTCTATATTCTGTTTCAGTCCTTTACATAAATCATATCCTATTTGTTCCCACTTTTCTTTACGCTCTAGTAATGGATATGCCTCAGAAATCATGATTAGCAAATCACAATAGTGTACAGGATTTATGATTTTCAACTCGTATTGTTCTTCAACATATCCCAAAAAACACTCTAAAAACTTATTGATTTTATCTCTTGTATCTTCTGAAATATCTATATAATTATTTGTATTGTTGATTATCATAAGCTGCCTCCTTTTATTTACTCAGTAGGTCATCAAAAGGGTCGTAATGTTTTATTCTAATTTCTAATATGTTGTTGTTTTTTATCAGCCTTTACGCTCCATTAGCAGCGATTATTCTTTCCTGGTTCAGCACAATATCCACACGCTGTCATATCACTTAATGAACACTCGGATGAAGGAAAAGAAGCCATGCCTTCAGATTGATTATTAGTTTTTATTTCTTTTAAATCCAAATCAAAATCTTTAAAGTTACTCATAACAATTCCCCTTTCTAATTTCCAATATGTTTTTGTTTTTTATTAACTCTTACGAATCATTAGCAGCGGTTGTCCTTTCCTGGCTCAGCACAATATCCACACGCCGTCATATCACTTAATGAACACTCGGATGAAGGAAAAGAAGCCATGCCTTCAGATTGATTATTAGTTTTTATTTCTTTTAAATCCAAATCAAAATCTTTAAAGTTACTCATAACAATTCCCCTTTCTAATTTCCAATATGTTTTTGTTTTTATTAGCCATTACGACCCCTTTGATGACCTACTGAAACAAACCTAAAATACAGTTATTTTCTATTTGTATGCTTCCACTTTTCTATTAAAGCGTATAGAGAATGTCTTATAATTGATAAATATTTTCCTTCATATTCTATAATTCCAGTCATACGATTACAATACATATGGGTTACGGAAAGTACTATGGTTTTTTTATTGTTCGTTATCTTCTTATTTTGAATCTGCTTTTCTAGCTCACTTTTGAAATCATATAATGTTACTTGCCTCTTTTTGTAGGCATCCATTACTTCTAGTAATCTGCCATCAATTTCTTTTAACTCTCCCTTAAAGATACATTCTGTAATTCTAAGATAGTTGGATCTTGATTTTCTAAATTCATCTTTGTATTGATTCCTCAAGTTTTCTTCATCTAGAATCTGAAACAATTCCTTTTCATCATGAGTTAGCTCTTTTAATATCGATATCATGCCCACCATGTATGCTAGCTCCCTATCCTTCTCATTTTCTAAATCAAACAAATTTAGCATGTTTATTACAAAAATACTATCAGCATAAAAGAGTTGTTCCGCATGTTCTATTAACTCTAATCCACCATATCTATTTGTTTCTCTTTCATACACATCAAATATATTCCTGTTAACTAAGCAGTTTTTTTGTAATTCGAAAATCCAAGAATTAATCCTGTGTAATTTATTTAATGCAATTCTCTCGTTTTCAAATTTAAATCTTAGACGCAGATGTTTCCCACTATCTGAGTACCTAATAAAGAAGAATTTCTGTGCATCTAACTCATTTAACAAGCTTGGTAATTCTTTCGTTAACAATTCATTTTCTTTATTTCCTACTCCATATAATTTCATGTAAATCCAACCATCAGCCCCTAAAGGAAATCTATTATTTTTATTTTGAAAGATCCTATTGTCTTGCACAAAGTCATATTTCATATTTTGTAACATCAATTCATTGTTTGTTTCATGTTGTATGAATGAGAAAACAAATTCTGATATATAATAATCTTCCTCCAAATCCTTAACAATTGGTTCTCGAAGTATTTCAGTTTCACATAAGTTCAATTTATCATTATTTCTAACTGATGAGTATATAAAGCGCAAAGATTCTTCCAGTTTTAAGTCAATTAATAATCGATTATCACCTTCACATAGATATACATATTCATCAATTTTATATGTATGGATGACTTTATCAAAACTCTTTTTAAAAGTTTCAAAACTTTTTACATTAAAGTCTTCAATGCTAAAATTCCAACTTCTTGGATGAATTATAATATTTTCAAACTTAATCCTTGGAGTATAAATATATTCATTTTTATAAAGATTAAAAATTCTATTAATTACTTTATCTTCATACTCATCAGAAATTGTTCTTAAGAAACTTATCATCTTACTATTTAAACGAGAGACTAACATATTATCCATAACTACTTTACACTTTTTCTTTTTGCTTATTGACTTTATGTATAATTCTCTCTCCTGTGACAACCCTATGCATAAATCATTTATGTGAATTTCTTCAGACACAGTTTCATCAGTACAAGCTATCGCCAAATAATATTCATGATTTTTATATCTATTTATAATGTTATTTACTCTTCCATTAACAGACATTTCTCTTACTTCTAAAATTAAATAATCATTTTTAGTTAATTCAATCTCCTTTGAGTATATTTCATTATATCTTGTTATTGATTGTTTGTTAAAAGCATCATAAAACCTTTGAAACATACTTCCAGCTTTATTAGAACCTGCATTTGGTCCAACGATAATATTATAATCTTTTCCATTTAAACCCTTATCATTTCTGGTTATATAAAAACTCATATCAAAAGATTTTGGAGCCTTTATATTTTTTTCCTTATTGGATATTGTTGAAAAATCTTCATTGTATAAATTAACTTCTTTGCTACCATTCATCAAGGCTAAGATAATTTTGTTATCAATTATTTTTTTTATTTTTTTCTCTCTCTCAGTCATAGTCTCATTAGAATTTTCCAATAATTCTAATCCATTAAACCCATTTTTATCAATAACATCAATTAATGCCACTTCAACGTTCAACCCAAATTTTTCTGAAAATGCTTCTTTGAATTTGTTTAGTTTTGAATATTCAGTGGCGTCCATAGAGATATTGGTTAAACAATTTACAAAATGCTCTAATTTCTTCTTAATCTTATCTGCTAAGCAGTTTTTGTTCAAAATTAAGCCTTTATTAACTTCTAAATAGTTTTTTGATTTATAAATACTCTGCATTTTATCATAAATCATTTCTATCATTTTTGATTTATTTTCAACTTTGCAATATTGCTCTAATAACATTTCAATTTCTTTGAGCTTGTCCACTAACTCATTAACATGCTCATTATCCTTCAGCTCATTAATAACATGACCTAACGTATTATCACAATAAGCAGGTATCCTTAAGTTAGTTATTAAATATTCATTTTCTATTAACTGAAGTAAAGTTCGGTTAATTAGTTCTTCAGGAGCATCTTTATATGCTGCTTTTATAATATTTTTTATTTCTAAAAAAGGTATGAATTTTTCTGTTTTTCCTCTAATAAGCTCAATCAAACCTGTGTATTGTATATCATTTTCTTCAACCTTCTCCTTATTTTCTTTAGGAGCACCATGATTAGAAAAATAAGGATTTTTAAGTCTTTTTCCCCATAAATAGCAAATAGGATTGAATTTTACTTTTAGTTGAGAAACTATATTAATATCACTCTCAAATTCATGTATTACATGAGCCATCCATTGCGTGTCTATTTTAACATCTTTTATGTATTCTTTTTGATTCATAACAATCTCAGTCTGATTTGAAAATTCACCCAGTCCTACCCCTGCTAACAATCCAAAAGGAGTTGGTCTAGTAGATGCTCTTATCATATAATTTAATATTCCAGAATTTAAATTTCTAATTTTTTTCTCACTAGTTGAAGGATTCTTTAGACTCTGATATAAAGATCTACTTGATATTAATAAACTTTCTTCAATAAAATTATTTAAGTAAATATCCTTAGAAATATAATCTATTATATTGCAGTTTGGAGTACTAAATTCAAAAAAAGTTTTTAACGATAACGCTGGAACTCTAATCATAAAAATATCATCACATAAATATTCCACAGTCATATCCTCCCATCTTTATTCAAACGCATTTACTCTACTGGAAACTAATTAGAGTACCTTCAATAAACATAATTTCCAAATATTTTACATAACTTACATTATTTTATCAACTGTATTGTATCACATTTTATTGTAAATATCAATCAAATATGTTATTTTGTGTAAAATAGGGTTAACTGTAGAAATTTAACATAATGTGCATATTGGATAAAAAATGATTTTATAGATTCACTAATTAAGATGTTTTTAAGAATCCTTTTTAGTTAGGACATGATGTATATGGTTCGACTACTTATTAAAAAATAAAGATATAAGAAAAACAAAAATGACAAATAGGATTGTAACTTATTTAGCTACAACCCTATTAATAAATATAGTCTATTCTAAATTTTAAAATAATGGGATATACACAAACTTATTTATAAATTCATCTAATTTAAAAGCATCCTGATTTATTTTTATTTATCCTAAAAGATTTATTATCAATTGCTCTTTGTACCGCTAATATGCCATCCAAATGGTCATATTCATGCTGTATCAATTCTGATAAATCACCTTCAAATTCTAAAATACAATCATTCCAATCTAAGTCTTTATAATAGACTTTACACTTTCTATATCTATATAATTTAACTTCTAAACCTGGATAGCTCATGCAGTCATCCCACATTTCGAATTTATCATCCTCTATAAATTCAAGTCTAGGATTTATAAATGCTATAGAGTTATCATCAAAATTCATATATATTATTCTATAAAGTTCATCTATCTGTGGTGCCGCTATAGCTCTGCCAAAGCCATATTTATTTCTAAAATCCATCATGGTATCATGTAAATCTTCAACTATTTTCTTTGCCTTATGAAGTTCATCCTTTGAAATCTCTTTACAAACCTTATATAAATTTTCATTTCCTAATAAAAGTATTTCTCTTACAGCCATTGCTTTCTCCCCCTTTTCATTTACATATTTATCTATGCATTTATTATTTATATATTTAAAATTTATAATTTTATTTCCTTTATATAAAGTCAAACTTACCTCAGACTTAACTTTAGCCTCATGTTAACTTTATTATAGGATAAAATTACTCCCAAAAATCTCTGTGACTAACACTTATATCATTATTTGCATTTATTTTTATATCAAATTTACCGCTTGCATCTTTGCCAACAATTCTAACAAGATATTTTCCATCTTTAGGTGTAGTAAATTCTAAGTTTTCTCCTTCCTTTGATTCATGCATGGCTATATTTTTATAATCTGAATCTAATACTACAATATAAAATTTACCCTTTTCAATTTTTGTATTATCTTCTAGGACTATTTTATTATCCTTATTAGATTCAAATTCTATTAAGGACCACTTTCCTGTAAATCCTTTAAAATCAAAGCTTGTAGCATTTTTAGTATATTTTTGATTACTATGCTCTATAAATGTTCTATTTTCCTCTTTACTCGTTAAATAGCTATTAGATGTAATCTTTTCAGAGCTATTATTGTATACAGATATTCCTCCTACAATAATTATTAACAATGCTATGGACCAACTTATAAGTGTCTTGTTCTTATTATTCATTTTACTACTAGCTCCTTTATATATTTCTATACTAAATAATAAAACTCTAGTTGATAATATATTGATAATTATATATCTTTGCTCATCATTGTTATTTCATTAGGTATTTCGTATGCATTTCTTCTATAAAATCCCTCTGTTTTATCGGATTTTGATGTAAACAGATGGATGAAATTTACACCTGTTTCTTTTAAATGTTTTTCTAGACAATTTAATATTTTACTTCCAATTCCATTCTTCTGAATGTTTGTATCTATAAAAAACTCCTTTATATTATAGTGGAATCCATCATACCATTGTTCATAGTTCCCCATAATAACTCCTACTATTTTATTGTCTTTCTTGTAAACTAATCCTTTAAAATTAGGCGTTTTATATATATCTTCTAATCTCTTACGAGCAGTATCAAAGTTCCATTTATCATTCCAAGGCTCTGCATTAAATGCTGCTATGAATAAATTTGAGCATTCATCTAAATTATCATATTTAAAGTTTTCAATTGACTCCATGTCTATATTCCTCCAATCAATTGATTTTAGTTTCAGTCCTATAGTATTATTAAGGCTTTCTTGCCTTTGAACATACTATTTCCCTATATAATTTAATATTCTATAGTTTATTCTTTATCTGGGTGCATTTATTTCATTTTGATTTATTTTTTCTATAACTAGCGTGCCTAATGGACTTTCCAAATACTCATTTTCTCTATAAACATCTCTAAATTTTAAATAAACCTCTTCTTCTATTTGCAATGTATGTCCACTTTCTACTATAGCTTGATTTTCATAGATATAATAAAATATATTATTAAATATTTCATTTATTTCGGCTGCTTCATTAATATCCCCTAAGTATGCAAAATCATTTACTCCAAATATGTGATTACCTTTTGTAAACATCCAAGTTCCATAATCCATTGGCATCTTAATAAAATTTGTCCATAACATTAGTGGGGGTACCTCCCTAGAAGCCATCAACATTTCCTTTCCAACTAAATCTTCAACAACATATGCTGGCTGACATGTCCATGCACCTTCATTAATAATTCCTACTAATCCTTTTTCCCTAAAGCCATATATTACTTTATATAAAGCTATATATTTTTCTGAAGGATCTAAATTTTGTCCATCATAGTAGCAAATTATATGAGCTTTATGATTTCTAATATTATCTTTATCCTCTGGCTTCCAATAGGAACAATCCACAGTATAATTTATAACGTCATCTGGCAAAGGAGCATTAAATCCAACTAATTTTATCTTGTGATCATCAAATTCAATTACAGACAATAATGTCTCTCCATTATTCAATTCTTTTTCTATGGTAACCTCTACCTCTGTATTTAATTTTTCTATTTTCTCTATTCTCTTACTTAGGTTTTTACCATCTATTATAGGAAGGGTATCAAATACCATGATTAATGCTGGTCCATTTTCTAAATTTAAATCTTTACCCTCATTCTCATCTTTATTTTGATTAAGATCATTTTTGTTTTCTTTTCTACCTAAAAATTTATCTATTAATCCCATTACTATTCTCCAGCTTTCTATTTTTATTTATTTCTCTTTGCTCATTTTTTCGCCTTTTAATCTATCTCTTTTATGAATGCATCTTTTTCATTACAATAATCCTAAATATCATACTTCTCTAGAATTACTATAGTCATTATCCGTGCCCATGAAATCAGCTCTTAAATTGTCAAAATCAGAATAACATTCATTACTCACAGGTACTATTATATCAGAGGCTTCTAATATTCCAGTATTGTTCAATAATGCATAATTAATTACATGTTTTAATGCTTTTAAATTATCTTCATCCATTATTCTTGAAACTAAATTTTCATGGTCAGGATCCTCTATTAACTCTTTTAAATAACTCAACCTAGAATTATCTATATATCCGCCTCCACAATAGTTTCCAGTTATTAATCCATCCCCTTTATCTTCAATTCCCTTAAATGTATCCGGTGAAAGTTCCACTAAGCTTTCTAGTAGTCCATTAAATGTTTTTTCACTATCATCTAATGGCTTATTAGATATTTTTTGGTTCTTACTTTCTTCCATACAAATAAAACTTATACATCCTTGCCTCGAATACCAATATGGGTGAATATATCCTGCTATTGCTGCAGCAGCAAATCCATAGGCTTCTCCAAACTCACACTCTCCATTAAGTAATTCATCTCTGAATTCTTCTAACTTCATATATATGTTTTTAATATCTTCTTGCTTATTTTCGTCTTTTGATATCATTAACGCCCTTTCTACTGCTAAGCTTGGCTTTTCAATAACATCAAATACAAAAGTTTTTAATTCCTCCCTTGTAATTGGATGAAACGTTATATCAAATCCCATAATTATTTCTCCTTTTTGTATTTAATTATTAAATTATATATTCATAATTATTTCAGTTTTATCGCTAGAAACAACTACTCTCGTTCACATGAAAAACAAAAATAATCACTATCCTCTATTTTAAAGTTTTTAAAATTATACTTACTAGCACTCTCTAATAATGTACTATCTTCTGGTATAGGTTCCTTTTTACTAGAAACATATCCTATATTTTTATGATGTTCCTTTAAACCCTCTCTTGTTTTTGAATGAGCAATAATAAATTTCCCGCCCATTTTTAAATTATTATAAGCATTTTCAAATACCATATCTAGATTATTAAAATGAGGTATACTATTATAAATAATTATATAATCAAAAGGACTGTCCAATGACACTATGGTTTCAAAGTCTGCTTGTCTAACATCGACCTCTGGATAAATATTAAGAAATTCATTTACCATATTTTCTGATATATCTATTGCAATATATTTGGAAAGATTTTTGTCTTTAAGAATAGAAAAAAGAATTCCAGTTCCACAAGCTACATCTAAGACTGTGGCATTATTTTGAATATTAAACTTCTCAATAAAGTCAAAAGCTACATCATAATTTCTCTTTGGTATATTGTCATTCCAATGTTTTGCTTTTTCATCAAACTCGTTGATTTCAATGTGTTCTTTTAATTTATCTTCCATTTAAAATCCTCCCTGTAGTAATTTATATCAAGTGATTCTTTAACTACTTGTCCATATTCATTTAAACAAACTTCATTTTCATAGTCCTAGTATTATCGAAAAATTAATAGTTTGGGTTCCGTAATCATTTCGGCTATCTTCGCTAGTTCTTTAATTTTATTTCAAGTCATTGGTTGCATGCAAGAATGTATGCTCTATATATTAATTATTTCTTTTACCTTTGATAAAAATGAAAGATAAATAAATAGCACTAGATACATAGCGTAATCAGCGAAAATAACTATATTTATATTTATTTTTTCACCTAAGACTCCAGCGATCACCATACCTAATGGCATTAGAGCAGATGATAAAGTACGACTAAATGCAAATGCTTTTGATCTCATATTTGAAGGCACGCTATTTTGCATACTTGATTGAATTAATGAACTTGTTATAGCTATAGAAAATCCATTAATAAAAAACAAAACAGCAATTAAATGAAAGTTTAATGTAATGGAGAAAATTATCATTGTAATAGCGGTTGTAATTCCACTCCATATGAAGGCATAAAATTTATTTTCCTTTTTTAGTTCCAATATAGATAAGGTAGTAAATCCAAGAAACATTCCAAATGTATTAATTGCCATTGCTATTCCATATTGACTTATGCCAAGTTGATTATTCATTTTGAACCAAGGTAGTGTGAGAGTCATTGACATTGAAGCACAAAAGTTTAAAAAAGAAATTGTTACATAAAGATATTTTAATCCCTTTTCATTTTTCACAAAATTTATTCCTGACTTCATATCCTCCCAGAAACTTGAGTCTTCTAAGGATATTTCAATTTTAGGTATTTTAATAAAACATTCGGTAACAGCTGAAAATAAAAAACTTATTCCATTAAATAAAAATACTATAGGTGCTCCAATAATTTGAACTAAAAAACTTCCAAAAGCATATCCTGCTATATCATTTCCTGTAGTCATTAAAGAAAATGCTGAGTTTGCTTTTAGTAATTTAGATTTTGGAACAATATCTGGTATTGATGAATCAATGGTTGGATTAAAAAAACAGCTGCATATACCTACAATAATACCAACCAGGAGAATCATCCATACTTTTAAAAATCCCATTATTGCAGCTATTCCTATAAGAACTATGGCTATTCCACTAATGGCATCCGTAATAACTAATATTTTCTTTCTGTCATGCCTATCAATAAATGCCCCTGCAAATGGAGATATAAAAACTTCAGGTAAAACAGTAACCGCCATAAGTAATCCCATTAATGCTGTTGATCCTGTGTTATCAAGAATCCAAAATCTAAGTGCTATATCATAAACTGTATTGCCCAAAATTGATACTAATTGGCCTTGCAGTAATAAAATAAAATTTATATTCCATAGTTTTTCTCCTAATTTTTTCTTCGTTCCTAAGTTAATAACTAAGTCTGACTCTTCCCCTTTATTTTCCATACCTTTTTCCATAGTTCCCCCTAAGTTAATAAAACTTTAAATACTTCTATTTTATTCATAATTTATCTCTAATTTATAGTATATAACTTTTAATCCTTAATTTTCAATATATTAAGCTATTTTACAGAGGCATATAGAAATTTATAACTCAAAATTAAGAGAGCTATTAATAATTATTATATTAACAACTCTCCTAATTTCTTAGTTTAGAATCATATAAGAGAATTTAATTAACCACACAACTTGTCGATGGAAATTTCAATCAAACATTAAAAGTTGTGAAATAAAATATTTATTTGAATTTTTTTAATCAATTCGAATTGCTTTTTGACCACCAGATTGATGAACAATTAACTCACAAACTTTTCCTTTTTCATCTTTTAAAAACTCCACTTCAACTAAAGCATGTTTTATAAAAAATCTTGTTTCTGATAAAGGTAGTAATTCATATGGTGATCGCATTAACATTTGAAAAAATAGTTTTTCATCTTTTTTTGTAACTATTATTTTCAACTCAGGAGCTAAAAGATATGTGCCTATATATTGGTCATAAACACTTTTATCTATATTTGCTACTTCTTTTTTCTTAGGAACTTCTGGAATGACATATGGTTTATCAAACAAGATTTGCTGCACTGCTAAAATAGTTTCTTGTTGAAAATCTATATTTTGTTCAAAATTACATAGATATATAATTGTTTTATCCTTATCTATATAATGAAATAAATAAGTGTTATATCCTGGCCATCCACCACTATGACTAACTATCTTTCCCATATCATCATCATGATCAATAATCCATCCAAATCCATAGTCAAAGGTTTCTTTATTATTTAAACGTACTGGTGCAAAAGCTTCTTCTAATGTTTCTCTAGTCACTAGCTTTTCTGAATATAATGCTCTATCCCATATAAAGAGATCTTCAAGATTTGAACTTATCATTCCATCTCCCTGCATTCCATCTAGGAATACAACATATTCTGTTCCCTCTAATTTATCTGGAAGCTCATATGTCTCTGACTCATGAGAGTACACATATCCATAAGCATAATCAGATATTTCTTCTTGGCGATATCTACGGTTATATACTCTTGAATTTTTCATACCAAGTGGCTGAAAGATGCATTTAGTCATATATTCCTCAAAACTTATCCCTGTTACTCTTTCTATAATCAAGGCAAGAGTAACATATCCTGTATTACTATACTCCCACTTTTCATTAGGTTGAAAGTACACAGATGGTTTATATTTTTTTAGCATTTTTAATACGTCTTGATTATTAGCAATCTTATTACGATTCCACTTTTCTATAAAAAGAACAGAATAATCTGGCAAACCAGATGTATGATTAAGAAGTTGCCTGATTGTAATTCCCTTATAAGGGAAATCTGGAATCCATTGCTCAATCAAGTCTTCATAATCAAGCTTTCCTTGTTCCTTTAAAATCATAATTCCCATAGCAGTAAGTGGCTTAGATACAGAGGCTAATTCAAATATAGAATCAGTAGTCAATGGGCGATTGCTTGATACATCTGCAATACCAAAGGCTTCTTTATAAATTATTTCCCCACCATCTGCTACTAGAATTGCTCCATTAAATTGACTTTTCTCAACTAAACTCATAAACAAATTATGAAGTTTCTCTCGTTTTTTATTCATAAAAATTCCCCCTTTAAATTAAACATCTAAAACAAAATAATTAATAAAACATAACTCAATACTAACTAAATTATCTTTTAGAGATGTTTGTATAGTTTTCTAATAAAAACATTTTAGTTTAGTCATATAAATACTTTAGGTTGCTTAAGTAAATGGTAAAAAAAATTATTTTTGTTGTAGTTCTTTTTCAATGACTTTCTTAAATTTTAGTGATATTTTTCTTAAAGCTACAATTTCATCCCAGTCTAGTTTTGAGTAAAAACGATTAATAATAGAACGCTCAATCTCTTCGCATCTTTTAAAATACTCAACACCTTTTGTATCCATTTCAACAAAGATCTCTCTACGATTACTAGGATTAATTTCTCGCTTTATATATCCTTCTTTTTCTAGTTTACTGACAATTTGACTAACTGCACTAGATGTATTTTCCATAGATTCAGCGATTTCACTTATATTGAGACTTCCATGTTTATGTACCAATTCAAGCAAAACACCTTGTTTTGTGGTGATTTCATCATCCATTAATTCTTTATATTCCTGTAATAACATCATATTACAGGAATAATCTGCTTCTCTCATCTCTTTTACATATTGAATAAGTTCCTCATTCATTTTAGCAACCTCCATTGTTAAGGTATCTTAATAATTAATATGCATTAATTGTATATCTCTTTCTTCTCTTTTGTCAAGCATATTAACAAATAAATCCCAGTAGAAATTTTATTTTTACTGAGATTGTCACTCTTTTAATTTTTCAGCCTAGAATTACATAAAAAAATTTAATTAACCACATCTAATATCTTTTCTTTCCTATACCTTTATATCCTAATCCTCTAATATCCATAGTTGGATTTTCCATATATTTATTTATATGTTATCATATACTTAATCACCTAAAAATAAGGTGATATATTTATGTAATGAATTATATTAAATTATTAATATTTTTATTATCTAAAACATTATTTTGCAACAAATAAGTATACTCACTATGGTAATAGATATGAAAAAAGGAAATCCAATAAAGCTTATATTAAGCTTTGCGTTTCCGATGCTTATTGGAAACATATTCTAGCAAGTATACAATATGGTTGATTCTATTGTAGTTGGCAGATTTGTAGGTAAAAATGCTCTTGCTGCGGTCGGTCCATCTTTTTCCATTATGAACTTTTTTACTTTATTAATAATTGGGCTATGTATGGAAAGTTCCATTGTCATTTCTCAATATTTTGGTGCTGAAGACTATGAAGGTTTAAAACATGTAGTTTCAACATCTTTTATTTTTATGTTTATATTTACTATATTTTTATCAGTTTTAACATTTTTATTTACAGAACCCCTTTTAGTACTGATTAAAACTCCAGATGAAATATTAAAAGATTCTACTTCTTATCTTCAGATTGTTTTTGATGGATTAATATTTACATTTCTTGATTAAGAAAACTTTAAAGGTTGAAACTTTTGATAGAAAGGGAATAGTTGAATGATTGTCACATCGCAGTATATTAAGAAACTAGAATTCTATTATCGAATGTATTTCTCTGAGGAATTAAAGAATACATTACTGGAAAAGCTAGGAGAAGAACCATATCAGATAGTTATTTACAGCAAGACATATGGGAACAATCAAGGAAGATTATCCTTGAATATCAATCGAATATAAATAAAGAGTAACCTTCTCTTAAGAGGCTAATCAATTTGCTTAGTCCTTTTCCTTTACAAAGTTGCGTAGTTTATTACGAACTGCGGCATACATAATCCAACTTTTTTCTTTTGTACTTCCTGCTCCGATAAATTCCGTATAAAAAATATCGAGTAAATTATAAATTTTAACGATAAAATGTATTTGTAAAGGAGGGAAATGAATGTTACAAGAATTCAATAATTTAATGGATTACATCGAGACACATTTAACGGAAGAAATCTCTGGAAAAGATATATCAAAAATTGTAGGAGTATCTGATTATCATTTTAAAAGAATGTTTTCCTATATGGCTGGAATGTCATTGAATGAGTATATCAAGAATAGGAGATTATCAGTTGCGAATGTTGAATTAATAAATGGAGCAAAAGTAACAGATATTGCCTATAAATATGGCTATCAATCTATAGAAGGATTTTCAAGAGCCTTTCGTGAATGGAGTGGTTTTTTACCTTCAGAAGTAACTAAAAACAAAATTCAAAAATCATTTCCTAAATTTTCATTCTTTATAGATATAAGAGGAGGAATATCCATGGAATTCAAAATTGAAAAAAAAGAGAAGTTTAATATAGTAGGTGTATCGAAAAGAGTGCCAATTCAATTCGAAGGTGTAAATAATACTATCTTAGAACTAGCCCAGTCAATTACTGAACAACAAAGAAATGAAATGCATCAACTAGCTGATTTATATCCTCATCAAGTCTTGAATGTATCTTATGATTTTGATGATGGCTTCTTGGAAGAAAAAGGCTACTTAACTCATATGATTGGTTTTGCAACTACAAAAGAAAATCCATTCGATGATTTAGAGCAATTTTCTATTGAAGAAAGTTTATGGGCAATTTTCCCTAATCAAGGACCATTTCCTGCTACGCTTCAAGAAACTACCGCAAAAATTTATTCTGTATGGTTGCCTTCTTCAGATTATGAAGTAGCAGATATACCTGGAATTTCTTTTACAAAGCACAATGGAACATCGGAAAATGTATATAGCGAAATTTGGATGCCAGTAAAGAAAAAAGTTAGCGATAAACTTGGATGATTATTATATTTACAGAAGTGTTATTTCGTTAAATCTTCACTTTCCATTTTTGACTAGTCAGTAGATATTGACTGGTCTTTTTGAATTTAACGAAAAATCAACACTTATCGCTAACAGATCCTTAATTTAAAAGGTATTTTAGGGCATACTCTTTTTATTAAAGTTATTGCAGAGTATCTTCCTACCGCACCACCCTGATAGAAATATTTATAATAAAGAGGGAAATATATTTTCTGCACTCATAAAATGTAAATAAGTTAAGAATTGTTCTCTGTCATAAGCTCCCATCTCACACCAAACCTGTCCACTAATGATACTATACAAGTACTATATGTACTTTCCTTTAGTGGTACGATATCGCTCCCTCCAACACTTAACATTGAATAGGCATCCTTTACCTCATCTACAGATTCAAAAGTAACAACAATAGATAAATTCCTACCAAATGGAATTTTATCTAAAGAATCTGAGAACATAAATCGCTGACTACCAATTATCATCTCTGCATGATATACATATCCTTGCTCTTTTTCTGATAATAAATTGGATAAATCAGATGGGTCTGCATCACTATAATGCATCAATGTAGTTATCCTGCCTCTAAATACTTTTTCATATAACTTCAATGCCTGTTCACATTCTCCATTAAAATGTAAATTAGGCGTAATAATCATACACTACTCCTCCTCGATTTTTTAAAATTATGTATCTGTTCCAACATCATCCCATTCATTATCCATATAATTAATTAGCCAATTTAAAGTTTTGTGTCTTTCAACTACTATACCACTATCTAATTCTGAGGGAGCTTGTTTTCCTTTTATTCTTGCATCCACACCGGCCCAATCATATCTATAGATTAAATCTGCTTCATCAAGTATTGCTCCTTTTGATCTTAAATTTGATTTATTTAAGAATTCATTGAAGTCTTCAAAGTTTTTTAAAATACTTACAGATTTTGCAACGTCACATATTTTATCAGGATATTCAAGTTTTTCGATAAATCCTAAAGCCCATAGTAATGTCCAAAGACATTCATACCTCCATGTGAACTGAATGGAATCTTCTTCTTTTGGATTATCATTATTTAGAAATTCAATTTCGTCTGGTGAAAAATAATCCTGTGCATTAAAAATACTTATTACAGTAGAAATAATCTCTTTTTCTACATTAATATCTTCACCGCTTAATTGACATTCACCCTTAAGTGCAACAATACATAAAGCTACAGCACGCTTAACAACCTCTTCTTTAGTCCTTATTTTTTCATCTTCCTCTCCAACTATAGGAGGTAAGTGTTCTATAAATGGTATGTTTTTCTCTAAAAGAATTTTTTCAGATCTTTCTTTACGTCTTATCCCAGAATCAGTTATCTTTAAGTTTCTATCTAAATGACTAGTATGTGCGGTAACTACAAAATCTTCTATTTCAGAATTTCCATCTAAATCAAGTATTAATTTTCCATCACTATTTAGCATTTCTCGTGAACCCCAAAAGATAATACCATCTAATTTTTTAGCTATAGTTAATAATTCCCTATAAAATTCTTCTGATATATCTTTTTCACTCTCAATTCCAATAACCATATTCAAAGTAGTAATCTTTATTAATAGTTTTTGTTTGATATCATTATTTTTTGCTGGTACTCGAGTGTAAAAATTATACATTCTATTGATGTATGTAGAAAATTCATCAGGATTAGTCTTGCTTGTCATAATATTAAAGCTATTTACTGACTTACTAAATAACTTATTACTTATAACACTTATTTTAGTCTTGTCCTCATTAATTCTTATAGTTTTAGATTTATAAATGTTACTAATAATCTCATAGAGTTCATCTAAATCAAAATAGGAACTATAAATTGCACAATTTCTCAATATTATCAATTCTCCCTTCATCAAATATATAGTATTGTGACAAAACCTTTAATATTCGATAGTTCTTTTCTAGCAATTCTTCTAATGAATTATAATACTCTGTTGGATTATTGTTCTTTGTTCCACAATACAAATTCCTTATTGCACTGATAAGTTACTACTAATTGAAATAATTCTAAATCTGCTATAGCTGCATTTTCATCTATGTACCCAACAAATGTCATATATTTATTAAAACCATTCTTCCCTTTATCTTTTAATAGCTGTGTATTATCAAATATGAAAATTGAAGAATCATAAGACTGTAAATATTCTATTGGGTAGAACAAAGGTTTTACTGACACATTATCAATAGTTTCATAAATTATATATACGGCCTTTTTACCACTAGGTATGTTAGTACTATAGTCCTCGCCCTTTCCAACTTCAATAACATCCTCTATAAGGATTTTGTCTGTAAACTCTCTCCATTGTTCAGAATGAATTTCAACGGCTTTTTCATATTTTCCAAAAGGTAGTTTAAGATTTATACGTGTCACGTAATGTTTTGTATAATTTTTAAACACAAATTTTAAATTATGTATTTTATTTATCGGAATAATATCTTCACTTCTATAAATTAAATCTGCAATAATTATAGATTGATTTTTTAAATAATCTGGTATATTTACAAAACTTCTAAATTTATTAAAGAATTCTCTTTCTTTTCTTTCTCGTTCTTCTTCATATTTTAAATACTCTTCTTCATCATAAATGGATGGTGTGGACGATAATGAATTCATTAATGATGACAAAGTTTCTTTAAGATCTTCATCCTGAAAAATATTTTTTATAGCTTCTTCTTGGGAAATTTCTGGTAGTTCTATACCATTCTTTGATATTTCATTTGTATTAATACTTTCAATGAAATTTGAGTTAGATATATCTTCTGAATCTACATTTATTTCTACGTTGTTTTCTATAATATTTTCTAGCTCATATCTATAAGCAGTGGCAGCTTCATTATTGTCACCAATTTTTATACCATTTACTTCAATATAATAATTAGCATTTTCCAATGGCTATTTTGAAGCCGATAATTTTGCTATATTTTTCGACCATCGTTCCCCAATATTATAATTTGTTCCTTCATATTCTTCATACTCATAAGTGATGCTAGATTTCATTAAATCAATTGGTGCTAAAACCTCTAATATATACTTACCCTTAATAGGATATAGTGCTGAGGCATATAGCTTACTCATCAATGGTTTATTAATTTCAATACAATCCATATTATTAAATCTATATTCTCCCGTTTTCATATAACTTCTCTCCTTTTAATATCAAGTGATTCTTAGCTTCAGATGGAGTTTGCTTAAAAAGAATACTTACTCC
>JBFNFA010000017.1:0-51816 GCA_040797845.1 Clostridiaceae bacterium | reverse complement strand
GGAGTAAGTATTCCTTTTAAGCAAACTCCATCTGAAGCTAAGAATCACTTGATGTTCAATAAGAATTAAAATAATTAATAAATATGGATGGTGTTATTTATGTTTAAAAGGGGAAGGGTAAGACCTAGTAAAGGCTCATCTTTAGGAGGTATGCTTGTTGGCGTGATATTTGTGATTATAGGATTTACCATAGCAATACCTGATTTTGGGCTCTTCGGCATGTTTTGGACTCTAATGGCTGTAGTTATTACTTGTACTAATGCATATAATTTTTTCAGTAAAAAAGGAATCTCATACTATGAAGTAGATTTAGAATCAAATGAGGAAGATTTTGATAGTAAACTACGTAAAATTAAAAAATTAAGAGATGATGGCATAATCAATGAAGAGGAATACAAGCTTAAAAAGGATGAAATTATGAGAGAAAGATGGTAAGAGGGAATGAATTAATTTGGGAGGGACATAGATGTGAGAAGAAATTTTTTATCAAAAGTTTTAGCTGCTAGTTTAATAATGATTATATCTATATCAATAGTCGCTTGCAGTAGTTCTACGAAACCAACTATAGCTCATGATAGAAATGGTAAATGGAGAAATGATATTACTTATTTAGAAGAGCAGCTACCCAAAAAACATAAAAATTTATTCTTTAAATTAAAAGAGGAAGATTTCTATAGAGATATGGATGAGCTAAAAAATAAGGTGAATGATTACTCAGATGAAGAAATTAAAGTTCAATTAAGTAAAATAATTGCATCCATAGGAGATGGACATACAATGGTGTATCCTAATATAGAAACTATATATCCATTAAAGCTTTATTGGTTTAAAGAAGGAATTTATGTTGTCGACGCATCAGAAGAATATAAAAATACTATTAATCTTAAATTAGATAAAATAAATGGTAAGAATGTATCAGAGGTACTAGAATTATTAAAACCTATTATATCTCATGAAAATTCTCCTCAATTCAAGAATTTAGCGGTAAGATATTTAATCATGCCTGAAATATTAAAAGGATTAAATATTATAAATGAAGATGAAGTAAACATGATCTTTTTAGATGGAAAAGGAAAAGAGATAAAAGTTGATATAAAGCCAGATAAAATAGAAAATATAGAGTATATAGGAAAGATGGTAGAAGATAATAGTAATCCCCTATATTTAAGAAATCCATATATAAATTACTGGTATGAATACATTGAGGAAGATAATACTTTATATTTTCAATATAATTCCTGCTCAGATATGGAAGAAAAGCCTTTCAAAGAATTTGCAAAAGAAATGTTTGACTTTATAGATAATAATAAGGTTGACAAGCTTGTAATTGATTTAAGAAATAATGGTGGAGGGAATTCTACCATTATGAATCCATTCTTCAAAGAGTTAAAGAAAAGAGAAGAATTGAATGATAAGGATAAGCTATATGTGGTAGTAGGAAGAAAAACTTTTTCTTCGGCTATATTAAATGCTCTAACATTTAAGAATAAAACACAGGCAACCTTTATTGGAGAACCTACTGGAGGAAAGCCTAATCACTATGGAGAAGTTAAAGAATTATATTTGGATAACACGGGAATCACGGTTAGTTATTCAGTTAAATATTTTAAAAACTCTAAAGATGATACAGATTCTTTAATGCCAGATATTAATGTGGAACCTAGTATAATAGATTATATAAACAAAGAAGATGCTGTAATTGAAAAAATATTAAGTGACAAACATTAATATAGAAATATAATTATAATGTATTGACTACATTATCAAATTAGAAAGAAGGGAAAAGTTTGAGTTTATCACAAAATAAAAATATTAAGTATATAATTGGAGAAGAAGAATTATTAGATTCAATACAATGTTTATGGGAAGAATTAAATCAACATCACGAAGAAAAATCTCTTTATTTTAAAGAGGTTTATAGTATTAATATCTTTGAAAATAGAAAGAAAGGACTCCTTGAAAAATCACAAGGCGGTAAATTAAGAGTTCATTTAGCTAAAGATATAAGTATGAATAAAATTATAGGATATTGTGTGAGCTCAATAACTGATGATGGTATAGGAGAAGTTGATTCTATATTTGTACAAAAAGAGTATAGAAAACTTAATGTTGGAGATTGTTTAATGTCTTCTGCATTGAGTTGGATGAAGGAAAATAAGGTGAAATCAAAGATAATTGGAGTAGTTAGCGGAAATGAGGAAGCTTTGGGTTTTTATAAAAAATATAACTTTTATCCAAGTACAATTATTTTAAAAGAAAAATAAATTATCAGGTTGAATTACATATGATTTACATGTATTATAGTGGCTAATGCAAAATATATAAAAAGATAGAACTGGAGCGTAACTAATGAAGAAGTTTAAGAAGTTTTATATTGAAATTACAAATGTATGTAATCTTTCCTGTAGTTTTTGTCCTAAAACTAATAGGACTCCACAGTTTATGACGATAGAAACCTTTAATAGTATACTAGAACAAATTAAGCCTTACACAGAATATATATATTTTCATATAAAAGGAGAACCTCTACTTCATCCGCAGATAGATGAGTTTTTAGAGATAAGCTATGAGAAAGGCTTTAAAGTAAACATTACTACCAATGGAACCCTTATAAAGAAATCAAGAGAAAAATTAATTAATAAGCCAGCTTTACGCCAGATTAATTTTTCATTGCACAGCTTTGACGGAAACAATATGGTATGTGATAAAGAGGAGTATATTAAGGATATTATAGCTTTTACAAAAGAAGCCAATTCTCATACTGATATGTTAATATCCTTTAGATTATGGAATTTAGATAAAGATAATATAACAAATCTTCAAAGAGAGATAAATCGTGATATCTTACAGATAATTGAAGAAGAGTTTAATTTAGATTATAAGATTGAAGAAAAGATTGAACCAGGCAGGGGAATTAAGCTTAAAGAAAGAATATATTTAAATCAGGATCATGAATTTCAGTGGCCAGATTTAAAAAATTCAAATAGGAGCAGCCAAGGTTTTTGTTATGGACTTAGAAATCAAATAGGCATATTAGTAGATGGAACAGTAGTACCCTGTTGTCTTGATGGCGAGGGTATAGTGAATTTAGGAAACATTAATAAAAATAGTTTTGCAAAAATAGTAGAAGGAGATAGAGCAAATAATATTTTAAATGGATTTTCAAGAAGAGAAGTGGTAGAAGAACTATGTAAAAGCTGTGGCTATAGAGAAAGATTCGATTAATCTTTATTATAAAATCCATTTATAATTCAAACAAAGGAAAAAAACTTGTTGTTAATAAATATAGATTACTAAGGAGGAATGAAAATGAGTGATAACAATAAATCTATTAAACCTATTAAAAGAGAAATTATGGAATGGGCATTTGTCCTTATATTCTCTGTAGTTATTACCTTTATTATAAAAAGCAATGTATTTGCTATGCCTATGATATTAGAAAGTTCCATGGAGAATACTGTTTTTGAAGGAGAAAGAATATTTGAATATAAACTAAATTACTTATTTAAAGAGCCTGAAAGAGGAGACATTATAATATTAGATAAATATGAGGAGAGTAAGGGTATAATCCACAATACATATACTGATGCAAAGGAAACTTTAGATACTATGTTAGGACAAGGTAAAAAAAGATATTTAATTAAACGTGTTGTAGGAATACCAGGAGATCTAATAGATATAAAAGAAGGGTATTTATATGTAAATGGAGAAAAAATAGAAGAAAATTATATCAAAGAACAGGGAGAAACTCATCCTGGTACATTCTCACTTCCTATAAAAGTACCTGAAAATAAAGTGTTTGTATTGGGAGATAATAGAGAAGTAAGCCTAGACAGTAGAGATCTAGGACCTATAGATTTTAAGCAGGTTAAAGGCAAGGTATTATATAGAATATGGCCAATTGATAAAATAGGTAGTTTGTATTAAGTTATATAAGATTAGTTTACAATTATAAGTTTCTACAAAGATAATTTAGTTTTCAAAATAGAGAGCTAAGTACGTAGTGAAGTCACTCTAGAAAAAGTCGATATTTCACTATATACTTAGCTCTTTTATATTTTGCGAAGACATTTTTAAGATTGTAATTTCTACAAAAATAATTGGTATTCAAAAGAGTAACTAAGTACATAATAACGTCACTTCAAAAAAAGGCGTTCCTCCCATTATATACTTAGTTACTTTATATCTTACAAATATATTTTCAAACATTTATTTTCACAATTTTATTTTGCAAATCTTAAAAATGCTATGTAATGTGGCCTATGTATTTGAGCAAAATCTAGAAATTCTTAATTTATTTTAGAAAAATGCCGTTAAAATGCTGTACATGTTTGACCGAAGGGAGTTTGGCAGCATTAGGAGATTTTATAAAATAAATTTTAGAAGTTCTTATTGTAGTGAAACAGCATAAGAAACATTATGTAGCATTTTTTATTTGTTTTACCTCTAAATTGTTTTCACATTTATAAATCTCTACAAAATAATTGGGTATCCAAAAGGGGAACTAAGTACATAATGACGTCACTTCGAAAAAGGCGTTCCTCCCATTATATACTTAGTTCCCTTATGTTTTACAAATATATCTTTAAAGTTATATTATCATAGATTAGTTTCATAAATAGTTATCTTTAAAATTTTATTTGTTTTACCTATAAATTAATATCTCAATTGTAAGTTTTTTAATTATTATTTATCGCATAGATTAAATATTTATGTGTGCTATTATTAAATACGCTAATCCATATTTCGCCGTCACCCACCATTACTCCATCAGCATTTACAAAGGTTTCTTCAACTTTTTGATTAGCTAGTTTAGCTTTAATGTTATCATTAAAGATTTTATCATAATTCTTTATAAATTGATCTTTAGTTTCTATAGCTACTTTTTTTCCGTCTATGTGTACATTGATAGGAAAATTTATATATTCATATACTTTTTCTTTATCATCAGAAGCTACTAGTTCTTTGATATTATTAAAAGCAGCTTCAAATTCTGATGGATTGTCTATACCTGCTATAGAATATCTATTGGTAATCTTATCCTCATCAGTTTTCTCATTTGATTTAGTCTTAGTAGCAGAAGTTTGGATAGTTTTATCTTCGTCAGTTTTTTCATGTGGTTTAGTCTTAGTGGCAGAAGTTTTGGTAGTTTTATCATCTAGATCTGTAATGGTTATATTTTCTTTATTCTTATCATCAACAGTAGTATCAGATTTTTTGTTTCCACATGCAGATAGTGAGATTACCATTAAAATAGATATAATTATACTTACTAATTTTTTATTCACAAAGCTCACTCCTAATGTCTATATTTATTATATATTGTAATATTAATTATAATAAATTTGGTAAATTAATGGTTACAAATAAATTACATTAGATGATTGTTAATAAGTTTGTGGTAAAATATAGTTAAGCAATATGAAAATTAAGAATTTTAAAATTAATATGGAGGGATATATATGTATGAGTATAAATATGAGTCTTGTAATTTAGGTGGTTTTTTTACAGATGCCAATCATCGTGGAATAATAGATAAATATGCAAAAGAAGGATGGAGATTGGTTCAAATAGTTCCTACCTATTATAATGGACATGGAAAGCCTACGGAGTATGAAATAATTTTTGAAAGGAAAGTAGAATAGTATACAGGGGGGATAATATGAAAATTAATAAGTTAATAAATAAATTTAAAATAATATTTATTACATGTATTCTATTAAGTGGAGTACTATTTGTTTCTTGTGGGAAAAATAGCTCTGACACATTATCAAATAAAAATAGCGGTGTAATTACCCAAGGTAAATTAACGTCTAAAGAGGAGGCTTTAGTTAAATCCTTAGCAGATAGGTATTTTATTTTAGATGTGGAATTTGGTAAAGAAAAATACCAGTGGGTAGAGTTTTGGGTAGATGAATATGAAAAAGGAGTTAAAAAAGAAAGAATTTTGGGATTTGGCAGTTCTTTAGACAGCGGAAAGGAAAAAGGTAGTAAAATTATTGTTTCTATAAATGATAATGTAGCTGATGATAATGAAAAAGAAACTTGGTCTTTTGCTCTTGCAAATAGTAATGGAATGGCTAAAGCTAAATCTACAATTACAAAAAAAGAAAGTGCAATAGCTTCCACCTGGGGTAGTGCTGAAAATTTAGAGATAAGGGAAGGGGATACTTTATCCCTTGCAGCTATATTATATTCAAAAGAAGGTTCATTTAGAAATTTACCACAAGAGTTTTTTAAAGAACCAGAAAAATATGAAAAAGAATTATTGGAATATGATTATGCATATATAGTAAAATGTAAATTTTTAAAAGAATATAAGGATCATATGGAAAAAATAAATATAGAGGAAGTTAGCTCTATTGATATAAAATTTGATGATATTTTAAAGGAGACTTACAAAAAACAAAATAATACAAAGGAGATTGAAAGATTTATAAATGCTTATAATAATTCATCTCCATTTATATTTGAAGAAGATGAAAATGGTAAAAATCATATTAATGTAACTATAAAATTAGAGAATGGAGAAAAAATTCTTTTAAATGGAGAAACGAAAGAATTTATTAATGTAACTAAAAATGGACAAGAAATCAGGATAAGTGGTGAAGATATAATAAATATATTTAAAGAATTTTCCAGTGAATTTAATAATGACTAAATTAGAGGTTGATTATATAGACTTATTAAAAAAGCAATGGATAAAAGTGAAGGAAAAATGGGAAACTTATTTTGAGAGGTGATATTTATGAAGGAAATAGTATTAGCAGGTGGATGTTTCTGGGGAGTAGAGGAGTATATATCTAGAATAAATGGAGTATTAGAGACTAAAGTAGGATATGCTAATGGGCAGGTAGAAAATCCAACATATGAACAAGTTTGTAAGGGAATCACAGGCCATGCAGAAGCATGTTTTGTAAAGTATGACGAAAATGAGATAAGCTTAGAAGAACTTTTAAGGAAGTTCTGGGGTATTATTGAGCCTACAGTTATCAATAGACAAGGGCCAGATATCGGACATCAATATAGAACGGGGATATATTATTTAAAAGAAGAAGATTTAGATATTATATTAAAAAGTAAAGAGGAAGAACAAGATCACTATTCAAAGCCAATAGTTACAGAAATAGAACCACTTAAAGGTTTCTATGCGGCAGAAGAATATCATCAAAAGTATTTGAAGAAAAATCCAGGAGGATATTGTCATATAAATTTAAATCAATAAAATTAATTTAAAGGAAGATAGAAAGTTACTCTATCTTCCTTGCTATTTAATTTGTAATATCACGCAACTGTTCAACAAGAGATTTCTTATGGAGAATATTTATCACAACAGTAGAAATTATTATTGAGAGCAGGAGAGCTACTAAAATATATCCTAGAAAATATGGTATGGGGAAATTCCATACCCATGAATCATCACCAACGCTATTTAGATAGGAAACAATTCCATATCCTGTAGTGCTACCAAAAAGTAAAGTAAAAATAATGTTCCACCCTGCCAAAATCAGCCCTTCATATTGGATTGTTCTTATTAACTGTCGTTTACTCATTCCGACGGACCTTAAGATTGAAAATTCTTGCTTTCTGGACAAGGTGTTAGCAATTAGTGTATTAATTAGATTGATAACCGCAAATAACATAGTAAAGCCGCTGATTCCCCATATAACAGCGGTGGTACGCTGGTACATGGAAGAACTTTCTTCATAATAGTCGTAAAGAGTGTCTAATGATAAAAGCGGATTCTCATCGACCAGAGTATGAATTTGATCTCTTATCGTAGCTTCATCATCGTAATTATTTATTGATACAACAACAGTGTGGTTAAAATTGAAATCGCTCTGCATCATTTGGTCAAGTAATTCTTGAGGTGCAATAAAATGCTCAGCAGTTCCAAAGGCTTTTCCACCAACGGGGTCTTTAAAAATACTATCGCTAATTTCACCTGCTATTTTATATTGTTTGCTTTGATAGCTTTTTCCATCATACCAGTGAAATGTTACAGTATCCCCAAGTTCAAATTTCCAACCATGTACAAATTCCGTATGGGCATTTCTTAAAATAAGAATTTCATCATTATTAATTATTTCTTGATAGTTTATTGTTCCATAAACGGAATATTGATTCAGCAAATTTACCTGATCATCGGTAAATGGAGATAAACTATCACGCTCTTGGTTGTCTTTATAATTGTAGGAAACCGTCAAATTTTTAAAAACGGATAATTCCTTTATGCCGTTTATTTCTGAAATTTCTTCAATAAACTGCTCATTTAACGGATTTTGCATTTGAACTCCGGTATACCCAAATTCATTATTCTTTTTGGCGTTTCGTGATATAGAAATAATAAATTCCCCGTAATCCATCATGCCCTGTCGTGCAAATTTCTCTATATCGAGAGAAGCAATCAATGTGGTTCCGGCCATAAACATAATTCCCGCCACACTAAGAGAAACAATTGTCATAATTATTTTTTTGCGATTTCTCGTTACACTCATTATGGCAAGGCTAAGCGGGGATATTTTCCGATGAAGTCGTTTTGAAAATAATTTTTTTAAATCATTATAACCCGAATTTCTAGTAGCCTCTATAGGCGAAATGGAACTAGCTATTTTGGCTGGCTTACGTAAAGATAGAACCACTGTAGCATAAGCAAATATAAAAATGGCAATGCTGGCTATCAACGTGTTTCCTAAGCTCCAACCATCAGGCTTAAAAAGATAGGCGATAACATATCCTATGGGAAGTCCTAATATAGTACCGACAATACAAAGGATTCGTCCTTCTATCTTAATCATGCGTCGTATTTGTTTTGCGGTTGCTCCAATGGTGCGTAACTGCCCGAAATCGCGAATTTGGTTTTGAATGTAAATATAAAAAATGCTGTAAATAACCAAATAACTAACAAATAAAATAAATATACTTACGAGCAGTATAATAATGATATCTTCTCCATTGGGGCTAAGAGATTTCGCAAAAGCATCGTTTTCATCAATGTTTTTATAAGAAATTCTATAGTCTGTACCAAGTTTATTTGCAGTTTCCTCAAAAGAATCTTTTGACATATTCTCTGTATCTTTTAGCTGAACGGCAAGAGCAGTAATAGCGTTTTTTAGCTGACTTCCTTTTTGGGCATATTCTTTTGAACAATACAGTGAATATATTTTTTCGGTGGAACCATTATCCGTAAAACCTGTAACAGTAAATGTTTCCGTAATTCCGTTATAGAAAGTAATTGTTATTTTATTTCCTAACTGCGGTTCCTGCCCAATCTGCCTCATAAAGGCCTTATCAACAGCTATTTCATCTATTTTTACAGGATAATAACCCTCCACTATTTTATCAACTAGAATGTTTCCGGGTTTCTGCTCAAAATAGATTGGAATTACTAGGTAATTGTCAATTTCGCTACTGGGAGCTTGTTTAAACAGGAGAGTTTCCAACGTTCTTGTATCCTTACTCAAGTGTTCAATTTGTTCTGTATCTACATCTCTGTACAAAACATGGCTCGATTGTTGAAACTGCTTTTGTCTAGAAGTGTTCATTCCGACCATTGATAAAACAAAAGCTGACAATAAAGATACAGAAATCATAATGGTAAGAATAATAAGTAAATTTCTGGTTTTTCCCGTTTTTAGACTGCGAACTGCAAGTTTCTTTGAAATCCTACTGGTATTATTTTCAAATGGTAATGTCATAGTGATATCCCCCTTAACCAGCGATTTTGCCATCTTCAATCCGTACAATACGGTCAGCAAGTTGAGCAATTTCGTTGTTATGGGTAATCATGACTATCGTTTGATTGAACTCCCCGCTGGTGCGCTTTAAGAGTCCCATTACATCCGCACTGGTCTTGCTGTCGAGGTTTCCCGTTGGCTCGTCAGCAAGTATGATAGCTGGTTTCGTTATAAGGGCACGGGCAATTGCTACACGTTGCTGCTGACCGCCTGAAAGATTGCTTGGCATATTTCTTAGTTTATCATCCAATCCAAGCATGGATACAATTTCACTCATAAATTTCTCGTCTACGGTTTCACCGTCCAGTTCTACAGGAAGAATAATATTTTCATAAACATTAAGAATGGGAACAAGATTATAACTTTGAAAAATAAAACCTATGTTACGGCGACGAAAAATGGTAAGCTGTTCATCCTTCATCTTTGCAAGTTCTTTATCATGTACGACAACGCTTCCAGAAGTAGGAACATCTAAACCACCTATCATATGAAGTAATGTAGATTTTCCGGAACCAGAGGTTCCGACTACAGCAACAAATTCACCTTGCTCTACAGAAAAAGTAACACCATCAAGAGCATGAGTAATGTTTGGCTCTATGCCATAGTATTTTTTTAAATCTTTTGTTTGTAATATACTCATATCATTAAACCACCTTTTTTAATTGATATGTTTATTGTAAAGTCTAAATGTTGCAGAAACCTCCTAACTATAGAAAATTTAACGCTTCAATTGCTTCAATTTTAGGACATTTCTTTTTCAATACCAGTTATTATTTTTTAGGCAAGAACACAGAAAAAGTGGTGCCCTTATCAACTGCTGAAATAACTCTGATGTAACCTCCCTGTTTTGTAATAACCTCCCTTGTTATATAAAGGCCAATGCCTATTCCATCAATTTCATGCACTGTTTCTTCGCGGTAAAATCGTTTAAATATTGCGGCTTGTTCACTTTCTGGAATACCTTTACCTGTATCCTTTACATCTATTTTTATATACATTTCCCATTCTTGAACGGTTACATGGATATTTCCATTAATTGCAGTATATTTTACTGCATTATCCAGTAGATTAAAAAGAGCTTCACCTGTCCAGCGGACGTCATGGTAAACCGTGAGTTCTTCGGGACAGTTCACGGTAAGATTTAGATGCCTTTTCTCCAAGGGAGCTAAAATACCATTTAGGGCAGACACAATTGTTTCATAAATAGGCGCGGCCTTTTTCTCCAAAACGATTAATCCGGTTTCCAATCGAGAGGCTTTTACCAATGCCTGAATCATAAAATCCAATTTATCTAATTGACTATTTGTAGCTTGTAAAAATTCGTATCTTTTTTCTTCCGGCATAGAGCGCGTCAACAAAGTATCGTTTATTATTTTTAAATTAGCTATGGGTGTTTTTGTTTGATGGGAAATGTCTGAAACAAGAATCTGTAGTTCCGTCTTTTCTTCCTCTACCTTACGTCGATTTGCCTGCATGATACTATAAAGACGATCCAAACGGTGACTGATTCGAGCAAATAAGCTTTCTTCTTCAAAATTAGCTTCTGGCTTATCATTTCCATTTATCATATTGTCTAATGTTCTGCACAAATCATCAGTAAATTGAGAAAGTTTGCGTTGAAACAAGCATAGAAATAAAACTTCCCAAAAGAACAGAGAAAAGAACAGCACTAGACCTCCATAAATTACGATAACGTTTTTAATTAACATATACATTACTGCAATCAGTACAAAGATAGTCAGAATACTCCCTATTGAAATACCAATAATAATTTTATGAACAGAAAGGTGATTCTTTTTCATTGGTTATCACCGCCAATCCATTGATATCCCATACCGTAAGCTGTTTTAATATATTTATGTCCGTCCGTTTCAATTTTTTTTCGTATACGGCTTATAATGGTTGTTAAGGTGTGTTCGTCCACAAAATCGCCGTCAATGCCCCAGAGCCTTTCCAATAGTTGACGCTTTGTCAATATGATTTTTGGGTTCTTTATGAAAAGATATAATGTACGATACTCCTTGGGGGTAAAATCAATGATGAAGCCATTCAAACTAGCGGATTGTTCCGAGAAATCTATTTTTAAAAACCCATCATCATATAAATCATGCCTGGGATTTTTTCTTTCCATATTTTCAAAAATAGCAGCTATTTTCTTGCCAAGTACAGCAACAGAAAATGGTTTTGTTATATAATCAGCCCCGCCGACTTCATATCCTTTTAGCATATCACTCTCTCTATCGTTTGCGGTCAAAAAAATAATATAGGTATCAGCATACTGATCTTTAATTTCAAGGCACAAATCAAGCCCGTTCCCATCAGGCAGATTTATGTCTAATAATACTAAATCAAAGTATCCATTCCACAAATATTGGAGGGTAGAAGTATAGTTGTATGCTGAGCAAACTTCATATCCATCAGAAATTAAATTATATGCTAAAGTTTTGTTTAAAAGAGTGTCATCCTCAACTATCAGAATTTTTTTCATGTTTATCACTTCCTCCTGTGGTCGTATTATAAAGAATTATATTAAAATTCAAATGTTGCATAAATATCCTAGATTATACTTAAATTATAATTATTTCATTTATTTCATTTTATCCCATTAAATTATTTTCGTAAACGTTGTATCAACAATATGTTGCCTAATTTCACTAAACGACAAGCTGGCCAAAACCCTGCAACTTCAGGTCAAGTTGGCTCGAAGTACAGCTATCCAAACAGAAATACCGCCCCTTTGTCCTCGTGGGCGGTATTCTGTGTAATGTGATAGCTTATATTTTATTTTTGTATTCTCTTATCCTGCATGGAATTATGTGGATACTTTCTTATGGCTTTAGGGATATATTTGAAGTTTATTTACTATTAAAAAACAAAACTATATATTATAAGCTATAAATGCACAATTAATTAGAGCACTTGGAAACCAAGTGCTCATTTATATTATTAATTATTTTATACTAAGTCAAAGGACTTTGAATTAAAGTTGTAAAAATAAAGCTGTGATTATGACCATCAACAAGAGTAGTTACTCCTGTTGCTAAATGAACGTGTTTACCGTTTCCTACATCAATTGCAAGGCCTGTAGTTACACCTATTTCATGGTGATGGTCGAAGAAATCAGTATTAACAAGGATGGCATGAACGTGAGAGTTTCCCATAGGAATAACTTCACTAGTAACTCCAGCAAATCTATGATTGTGTCTATCCTCGCCTTGTTCAGCTAATCTTGTGCTTCCTAAAAATTCATGAGTGTGAGTTTGTGAATCATTTGGATCTGGTCTATAACATTTAGCGTTATAATTTAAGTCTCTTTCTGACATAGTGACACCTCCTTATCTTTCGATATTATATAATATGCATCAAAAGGCAAGGAGGTGTCTTTAATAATTATCTAATATATAATTTATTTAATATGGGGATTTACATAAAGCTATTCAATAATATTATTTATAGAAGCATCCTCAAAGAATGTATTTACATTATAAAGAATTAACAAATTATCTATATTATTTTTGTTAATTAAATCATTTAAATTCTCGTTGTAGAACCTTAAATCTACCATATATATTTCATTAAAATGATCAAGTAAAAATGGTACAAAGCTATTAGCATAAGAATCTTTAATGATTAATAATTTCTTGTCATTTTTAACTTCAGTAGAAATTTTAACTACAGGATGGTTCCCATCTAAAAATACAGTATATTTATCTTTTTTATTTAGATTATCCATGGTATATATTGAACTAGAGTTTTTATCTTTATCAGAGTAAGAAACAATTAAATTTTGTTTGTTCTTAGGAAGATAAAGATTAATACTATCAGGTTCTAATCCTCTAAATCCGCTTTTAGAATACATAGAGCCGTAAAAATCCTCTGATACTTTAGTTATGTTAAAGTCTTCTTCCTCTTTAGGTGTAAAGTTCATTGCTGAAGCTAAAGCCTCATATGCATAGTAGGCTCCCTTAGTTGTCCAATGGTGATCTGTTTTATAATAAATATATTCATTTTTTTTATCTTTTAAAGGTGAATATACATCTACAAAATTTATGCTCTTATCTAAGGAATTTTGTACTTTATCTATATAGAGCTTTTGATCTTCAGGAGAAGCAAACATAGGAAGCTTATCCTCTAAAATCTCAATTGAGTTTGGTACAAGCATAAAGTACTTATTTATTTCTTTATTTTGAGATGAGAAAGAGTTAATATTTTCTATCTTAGTTTTAAAATCTTTTTCTTCAGGTTTGTTAAATATTTGAAATAAGTACCCGTCTTTACCTAGATATACACCATTATTATCTTTTTTACCCATTACCCTCTCTGTACTGGATTTTACTCCTATCCAGAAATCTCTTATAGGAAATTGGTCTGCTACGTATTTTTCATAATCGGAGGTATATTTACCTTTTAAAAGTTTATCTAATGAAAATCTGGGTTTTTCTTGAAGTACCCTATTTTCACTTTCAGAAAATTTTCTTTGAGGAATTATCACATTAACAGCAAATATAATTATTAAATAACCTAGTAGAAGAAGCGCTAATATATTTTTGTATAATTTATCTAAATTCTTCAATTCTCCACCTCTTAACTTATGTTCCTAAAACCTAAAATATAGGAAAGGATTATAGCTCGCATTTACTAGATAAGCTGTACATAACAATAAAAGAATCACATATATTGTTGCTACAACTATATAACCATAAGATTTTTCTTTAATTCTATCCATTACCTTTTTAGGAAGTGGAGTAGAAAAAATTATAAGACCTATAAATACCCAAATATTTGTGTAAAGGTAGTAAAGTGACTTATAATCAAAGAAAGGAGTTTTACCTGCTCCGAACATCAATCCTATGAAAGAAAATACATTTCCTAACTGGTCAAATTCAAATATAACCCATCCTATGATTATTAGAAAAAATGCGTATATATGACTTATAGCTTTAGGTTTGGTTTCCAACCATTTTAAAAGAAAACTTTTCTCTATAATTAGTATGGTACAAAAGTATAATCCCCATAATATAAAGTTCCAGCTAGCACCATGCCAAAAACCTGTTAAAAACCATACTATAAATAGATTTCTAAAATGTTTTGAAGTACTAACTCTATTTCCTCCAAGGGGTATATATACATACTCTCTAAACCATGAACCAAGAGAAATATGCCATCTTCTCCAAAATTCTGTTATGCTCCTTGATATATAAGGATAATTAAAGTTTATATCTAAATCAAAGCCTAGCATTTTCCCAAGACCTATTGCCATATCAGAATATCCACTGAAGTCAAAATATATTTGAAAAGTAAAGGCTATAATACCCAGCCAAGCTGAGAGTGTAGAAAGTTCTATGAATGGTATAGCTTTTACACTAGTCCAAAGTGCTCCAATATTGTTGGCTAATAGCACTTTTTTACATAATCCAATGAGGAATATTTCAGCTCCTTCTCCAAACTTCTCTAGAGATTCTTTTCTATCATTCAATTGCTTATGGATGTCTCCGTATTTAACAATAGGACCAGCAACTAATTGTGGAAACATTGCTACATACGTTCCAAAAGAAATAATGTTTTTTTGCATTTCAGCTTTACCAAGGTAAAGATCTATGACATATGACATAGTCTGAAAGGTATAAAAAGATATACCAACAGGCAATGGAAGGGATGAAGTTGAAATACTTAATCCCAATAAATTATTAATATTAACTACCATAAAATTGTAGTATTTAAAAAAGAATAATATACCTAAATTTATTACCATTGAGTTTATAAGTATAAACTTAGGTATAACTTTATGATCTCTATACTTATTGATTAATAATCCATTAAAATAATCAAAGACTGTAGAGAAAATCATTATTGATATGTATACCGGTTCTCCCCAGCCATAGAAAATTAAGCTTGCTATAAGAAGCACAAAGTTTCTTAATTTTTTTGGAGATATATAATATATAAGTAAAGTGATTGGTAGAAACTTGAAAATGAATACAAGACTGCTAAATACCAAAATGAGTACCTCCCAATCTTCTATTTAAAGCTCTCATAAAAAATTTCTTTTGCTTTTTCACTATCTTTTGAAATTGATAAGAAAATATATTTATCTTTAACTTCTAAAATGTGATTTTCTATTAAGCTATATTCTTCAGGAAGATAATCCTTAAAGCTTGTACCTTGATTCTCAACTCTTTTTTCCACTTTTTCTTTTATTGAATCTACTTTTTTCTCGTCTTTAACTTTTATTATAGCTAATTCGTCAGCTTTAATATTTGAAGGAGCTGTTAAAAGGAAGAAATCTTCAACATCTTCTTCTGCTATATCATAAAGTTTAGCTAATTTTTTACTGTCTCCTTCCTTCATTTCAGATAAGTCAATAGCTTGGCTTATTTTTTCACCAATTTCTTTTGATGAAGGATTTTTTGTTGATGATTCCTTTGAAGAACAACCAAATAAAACTCCTGTAGGTAATATTACTATTAAGGATATCAATAATATATTTTTAAATAGATTTTTCATGTCTTCATCTCCTAATTATGTTGTAAATTTTTATTTTCAGTTAAATACTTCTTTAAATAGTCTAAAAGTTGATCATAGAACTTAGCTTTAAAGTGTATTCCATCTTCTTCATATAATTCTTCACTATGGTTTAATACTGGTTCTATATTGATAAAAGGTAATCCCTCCTTTTCTGCCATTTCCTCTAACACCATGTTAAACTCTTCTATACGTTCATCAGAGAGAAAAGGGTGTTCCTTTTTTGCCTCATCTGCAACAGGAAGTATGGATAAAATATAAATGTTAGCTTCAGGTAAGCCTTCCTTTATGTCGTGCAATAGCTCTGAATAATCCTGTATAAAAGAGTCGCTTTTAAGTTTTTCATTAAATAAATCATTATTTCCTAACAAAATAAATATGTTTTTCGGATTTAATTTCACTATGTTAGGTACTTCTTTTTTTGCTTTAAAAGCAGTTAAACCTTTTTTATGTATTACGTGCTGCTCGTCCAACACTTCGTAAAAAGATAATCCTTCTATTATAGAATCACCAAAAAATAGTCCATCCTGAAAGAAGGTTTTATTATCTATGTCATTGCTAAAAGCCACATTGTTTTCGATACTTTTTCCATCAGTACTATTTTTAACTTCTGCGGCTTTAGTTTTTTCCACTTTATTATTAATCTCTTCTTTTTTATCATCTGTTTTTTTTGTAACGGGAGGGGTATCGGAATTTTGACCCCAGATGAAACTTTTAATAGGTATAAAGGCTGCAACTATAAATGTGAACAAAATTGCCAATTTAATTAGTTTCTTCTTTTTCTTCGACTTTTTCATTATTATACCTCCAAATATAAAGAACAACTGATTTTAAATTACAAAAAACATTATAATATATTTGTCAATAAAAAGGGTTACAAAAAAATTAAGTTAAAAATATATTAATATTTATCACAAAAATTAGTAGGAAAAATAAACTAATAATAGTAATAATGTATAATGGTGGGTTTATTAAAATATGAGAACGTTAAAGAGAGGTTCTAGAGGAACTGATGTAATGGAAATCCAAGGATTATTAAAAAAACTTGGATATGATCCTGGGCCTATTGATGGTATTTATGGAGCACAAACAGAAAATGCAGTAAAGGAATTTCAAAGAAATAATGGACTTGTAGCAGATGGTATAATCGGCCCTAACACCTATAGAGTCATGGAAAAATTTCTTTTAGGTTATGACAATTATACAATACAACCAGGAGATACACTATATAATATTGCTAGAAAATATTATACTCAGGTTTATAGAATATTAGTTGCCAATCCAGGACTAAATCCTTATAATCTCATTCCTGGAGAGAGTATTGTTGTTCCTTTTGGAATAGATATAGTGGATACTAATATAGACTACACTTATGATGTATTAAGAAAAGATATTGAAGCATTGAAAAAGAGATATCCATTTATTACCGTGGGAAGTGCAGGGAAAAGTGTATTAGGAAAAGAGTTATATTATATAAGACTGGGAGTAGGGCCAAATGAAGTATTTTATAATGCTGCCCACCACTCATTAGAATGGATAACATCGCCACTACTTATGAAGTTTACTGAAAACTTTCTTAATAATTACGTTTTAGGAAGAAAAATGAGGGGGTATAATGTAGGCGATATATGGAGTAGAAGTAGTATATATATTATGCCTATGGTAAATCCCGATGGTGTGGATTTGGTTCTAAATGGATTAAGCAGAGATAATCCTTATTATAATCAGTTAATAAGATGGAATAATGGCAGCACTAATTTCTCGCAAACCTGGCAGGCGAATAATAGAGGGGTAGATTTGAATCACAACTACAATGCATCTTGGCAATTATCGAAGGATGCAGAAAAAGCATATGGAATAACGGGGCCAGGTCCTACTAGATATTCAGGGCCTTTCCCAGAATCAGAACCTGAAACTCAATCAGTGGTAAAATTTACTCGAGATCATAATTTTAGATTAGTACTTGCTTATCATAGCCAAGGAGAGGTTATATATTGGCAATATGGAGATTTAACCCCACCTGAATCTAGAAGGATAGGAGAGTTATTTGCAGAAGTTAGTGGATATACTCTAAGCGAGACCACTGGTATAGCATCTTATGCTGGTTATAAGGACTGGTTCATTGAAGAGTTTAGAAGACCAGGGTATACAATAGAAGTAGGAAAGGGGAAAAATCCACTACCTATAAGTCAATTCGATAAGATATATAATGATAATGAAGAACTCCTATTATTGGCTTCTACAATTTAGTACAGTTCACAAACTCAATTAGTTGAAAGTTGATAGTGGAGAGTAAAGAAAGGGATTTTGCTGAGCAAAATCCCTATAATTATATGGTCATTAGGGAAGGGTAACTTTGATTTGAAAAATATACTATATTTATGTATAATTAATTAGTTATATATAATGCAATAAGAGGAGTGGTAGTTTGGATAGATCAAAGCAATTAGGAGAAGAGAGTATAGGTAAACTTCTTTTGAAATTTTCAATACCAGCGATTATAGGAATGCTTGTAAATGCATTGTATAATATGGTAGATAGAATATTTATAGGTAGAGGTGTTGGAGCATTAGCCATATCAGGACTTGCGGTTGGATTCCCTTTATCCACAATTAACATGGCTTTTGGTATGCTAGTAGGAATAGGGTCTTCTGCTATAATTTCTATAAAATTAGGTCAAGATAAAAAAGATGAAGCTGAAAAAATTCTAGGAAATGCCCTTGTTTTAAATATACTTATTTCATTAATGGTGAGTATTTTAGGCTTAATGTTTTTAGATGATTTATTAATAATATTTGGTGCCAGTGATATTACATTGCCTTATGCTAGAGATTATATGAAGTACATAATTGGCGGAGCAGTATTGCAAAATATAGGTTTTGCTATAAATAATATAATTCGTGCTGAAGGAAGCCCTAAAATTGCTATGGCAACTATGCTTATTGGAGCAGTAATAAATACAATACTTGATCCTATTTTTATATTTGTTTTTAATATGGGAGTTCAGGGAGCGGCAATAGCAACAATAATTGCTCAAGGGGTATCATCTATTTGGGTATTAGCTTATTTCTTTGGTAATAAGAGCATATTAAAAATTAAAAAACAAAATTTAAAGATAGAGATGGATACAGTAAAATCTATATTTTCTATAGGTATTTCACCTTTTTCTATGCAAATTGCAGCTAGTTTAGTTACTACTCTTTATAATAAGAATTTATTAAAATATGGTGGGGACTTAGCTGTTGGAGCTATGGGAATAATAAATAGTATTATAATGTTATTTTTCATGCCTATGTTTGGTATAAATCAAGGATGTCAGCCAATAATCGGATATAACTATGGAGCTAAGCAATATGACAGAGTTTTGAAAGCTTTAAAGATAGCGGTAACTGCTGGTGTAGTAATTGCTACTGTAGGTTTTATAGTAATTGAAACTTTTCCAGGAGCTTTAATAGGTATTTTTAATAAAGATAATCAAGAGCTTATAGAATTAGGATCACGAGGTATGAGAATATATATGATAGCGCTGCCATTAATCGGATTTCAGATTATAAGTTCAAATTATTTTCAAGCTATAGGAAAGGCGAAAATATCAATATTTTTAAGTCTTTCAAGACAATTTATTCTATTAGTACCACTACTATTAATATTACCTCCAATATTTAAACTAGATGGAGTATGGATAACAGGTCCTATTTCTGATGTATTGTCATCTGTAATAACAGCAGCATTTCTGTATAAAGATATAAAAATACTTAAGAAAAAAAGTAAAGATAATGAAGATGAAAAAGAGTTAGAATTAAAAGCTAATTAAAATTGATTTATATAGCATGTTATAAATTTAATAATAAAGTATATCATATTTAGAAATATGATATACTTTATTATTTTTTAATTAGCTCTTTATCCAGTTAATGTAGAATTTATTATGGAAATGTAATATAATATATATTATATTTGAATAAAAATATGGAAAAAGGAGTAAATCCTATGACTTTATACGATGAAAATAATATTAAAATAATAAGTGAAGATTTGAGATATTTAAAACTTCTAGGAACTAAGTATCCGACTATATCTTCTGCTAGTTCAGAGATAATAAATTTACAGGCAATTTTAAATCTGCCTAAAGGTACAGAACATTTTATTAGCGACATTCACGGTGAATATGAGTCCTTTACTCATATGCTTAAAAATGCTTCTGGTGTAATCAAAAGAAAGCTAGATGACATATTTGGAACATCATTGATGGAAAGAGACAAGTCTAGTCTTGCCACACTTATTTACTATCCTGAAGAAAAGATAGAATTGTTAAAGCAAAAAGAAAGCAATTTAGAAGAATGGTATAAAGTTACCCTCTATAGATTAATACAAGTTTGTAAGTGTGTGTCCTCTAAGTATACAAGATCAAAGGTAAGAAAAGCTCTACCAAAGGATTTTGCATATATAATAGAAGAATTATTGAACGAACAAGCAGATAGAATAAATAAGCAAGAATATTATACAGGGATAATAAACACAATCATAGAAATAGGTTGTGCTAACTCTTTTATTATTGCCCTTTCCAAGGTAATACAAAGGTTAGTAGTAGATAGACTTCATGTAATTGGAGATATTTATGATAGAGGACCAGGAGCAGAAATAGTTATGGATGCTTTAATGGATCATCATTCTATAGATTTTCAATGGGGTAACCATGACATTTTGTGGATGGGAGCAGCCTCAGGATCAAGAGCTTGTGCTGCTAATGTTTTGAGAATATCTTTAAGATATGCAAACCTAAGTACTTTAGAAGATGGATATGGAATCAATCTATTGCCTTTAGCTACTTTTGCTATGGAAACATATAATAATGATCCTTGCAAGTGTTTTACCCCTAGGACATTAGATAAAGATATTAGTGACAGTGATAAATATTTATACTCTCAAATGCATAAAGCTATAACTGTAATTCAGTTTAAATTAGAAGGACAAAAAATTAAGAGACGTCCTGAGTTTGAAATGGATTATATGCTTTTATTAGACAAGATGGATTTAGAGGAAGGAACAGTAGAGGTTAACGAAAAGAAATATAAACTTAGAGATACCAATTTCCCAACTATAGATCCAAGTGATCCATATAAATTAACTGAAGAAGAAGAAGAAGTAATAAATAAGCTAACTAGATCTTTTGTAAATAGTGAAAAGTTTCAAACACATATACGTTTCATGTATAGCAAAGGTAATTTATATTTAGTATATAACTCTAACCTTTTATACCACGGATGCATTCCATTAAATGAAGATGGAAGCTTTAAAAAGTTGATGATTGAAGGAAAAGAATACAGTGGAAAGTCGCTGTTAGATATTTTTGAACACTACGCTAGAGAGGCTTATTTCTATAAAAACGATACAACCATTAAAAACCATGCTATGGATATGATGTGGTACCTATGGTGCGGTCCTTATTCACCTCTATTTGGTAAAGAGAGAATTACTACTTTTGAGAGATATTTCATAGAAGATAAGGAATCGCATAAAGAAAATAAAAATTATTATTATAAATATAGAGATAGCGAAGAACTATGCAATAGAATATTTGAAGAGTTCGGTTTAGATTCGGATATATCTCACATTATAAATGGACACGTACCAGTAAAGACAATTAAAGGGGAAAGTCCAGTAAAAGGAAATGGGAAGCTTCTTGTAATTGACGGGGGATTCTGTAGAGCATATCAGCCTGAAACAGGGATAGCAGGATACACATTGATATATAATTCTTATGGACTGTTATTGTCTTCTCATGAACCCTTTGAATCTACAAGAAAAGCCATAGAAGAAGAACACGATATTTTAAGCTCTACAGTAATATTAGAGCATTCAGCTAAAAGAAAAAGAGTTGCAGATACAGACATAGGAAAAGAGCTTCAAAATCAAATAAAGGACCTAGAAAAGCTGTTAATTGCTTATAAAAAAGGACTTATTGAGGAAAAGGAAGTTTAAAAATTGTAAATCAATTTTTAGTGAAGTATTAAGGGGAAAAAATTAAGACTGAAACAATGAAGAGTAAAGGATAGAATTTCCAAAGAAGTTTCATCCATTACTCTTCATTTTAAATTTTAAATTCTTAGTTTTTAATTTAAAAAATATTCCTTATAAACATCCCATCTTTCCCCATTCCATTTAAGTATGGATATGTTATCAAAATAAGTTTTAAATTGAGGATTGTATTTATTCACGTGATTCCATATAGGGGAGAATTTATCACTTTTCAATCTACTTACAATTGTACAATGATATACTTTTTCCTTACCTTCATGGGGTTTCCAATGAAGCCAAGGTATATTTGTTAATTCATCTATGAATTGGTCATGTATATCAATAGCTTCTTTAGAAGGTAAAACATTCATAAAGATTACCGCGTCTCTAAAGTGATTAAAGCCAGATATCTCTAAAAGCTGTTTGCTTTTATTCCTTGCAAATCCATCTAATACATATTCTATCTCTTTTATATTTTCTGTTTCAAAAGGTGCTTTAATAGTAAAATGAGCAGGTAATTTTTGACGCCTTACCTTATAATTAAAACACACTTCTTCCACTAGCTTTTCATGAAATTTAAGTACTTCTCCCTTTAAAAGACATACTATTACATATCTATCCATCATTGCATCCCTTTCATACGTAATTGATATTAGGAATCTTTAAAAAATAACTTGCCAATATGCTAGTCTATTTTGCATCATTGACTAATTATTTTATTTCAGATACTTTAGTATTCTTTATAATCATGGGAATTATCCTTTTTATCCTCTTTTTCACTGCTAAAGCTTTCAACAGGTTTTCTTTTAAAGTCCTTAAACCATTCTCCTTGGTAGGTAAGTTCTCCTACATCTCCTTCGATAAGCTGTCCATAGATTCTTCCGCTTAGAGATAATTCTAATCTTTCACCATGCTCTGTCTGAAAGGTTATATAGTAAGTAGTAGATGTATGATGGGTGTGATGATCATTATGATTATGAGTATGATTTGATACATCTATTCTTTTGGTAATTATCTTAGCTTCCGTTGTAATAATAGGAGCTTTTGAGTTTTTTGCGTAGTTTGAAATGTTAGATATTATAACAAATGCAAAAACTATAAAAAATAACATAAAAATTAAACTGAAAAAAGGCGGCATACCACCGAAAAATCCACTACCGAATCCATCACCTGGTAACATATAATCACTCCTTTAAATTAAATTTTATCCGATGACTACCATTCGTAATACTTCCATCGCTTTTCTACAAGTGGGAGATATTATAACTCTTGAGCTTCAGCGATTTAGAGTTCTTATGCTGTGCATAACGGATGGCGCGTCCCTGGATAAGTGATTCTTATAACCAATATATTACGAATAGAACAAGTATGATATAGAAAATAAGATTTTTAATGGTATTTAATATATTCTATTTATAGAAAGTAAAATCCTTTCATGCTTTGAAAAGTGATTATTTTCACATTTATAAGTTTCTACAAAGATAATTGTGATATCAAAAAGGGAACTAAGTACATAATGACGTCGCTTCGAAAAAGGCGCTCCTCACATTATATACTTAGTTTCTTTGCGGTTTACAGAGGGGTTCTCAAAGATAGATTTCTACAAAGGCAGTTTAGTTTCTCAAATAGAGGGCTAAGTACGTAATGAAGCCGTTCTAAAAAAGTCGCTATTTCACTACATGCTTAGCTCTTTAGTCTTCTATAATATATAACTTTATTGAGAAAATTTAACATATGATATATTATTAATTTATATTAGTTGAGGGGGAAATATATATGTCTATTAATATTAAATTATTGATTTTAATTATTTTAGCAGGTGTAATATTTAGACTACATATATGGGAGCTAAATAAGAGTTACAAACGTTTACTGGAAGAAAAACAAGAAAACTCTACTGAAGATATTTTTAAATATCTATATGATTTATCAAAAATACAAGCAAATAGCAACTTTAATTACTTTCTTTTGATAGTAGGTGCATTGTTATTGCTTTTTTAAATTGATTTGAAGGAGATGAGATTTCAATTCTCAACTTGAAAATTTGCTACGCAATTTTCCTATATTAAGTAGTATTCATCTCGCATTCTATGATATAATTTATTTAGATATTTACATATTTATTATCTAAAAAGAGTGGAGATGGTGTCGTGCTAGCGGATTGATATACCTTATCTATATTTTTTTAGGCCTTATAAAAAAGGTCTTTTTGTAGTTGGAAAAATATCTTAGATGAGGTGTATTAAATTGAATAGCGAGACAAAGAATTTATATATAATGTATGCCATTTCTTATTTACAAGGATTGGTGTTTTATGGTTCGATAGCCACTATTTTTAGGCAGGGTAGAGGACTTAGTTTATCTCAAATATTTATTTTGGAGTCAATTTTTACAATTTCTATGATAGTGTTAGAAATTCCATGGGGATATTTTGGAGATAAATTTGGATATAAAAAAACTTTAACCCTATCCTATTTTTTGTTTTTTATATCAAAGATAGTTTTTTATAATAGTAATAGCTTTATTTATTTTTTAGCAGAAGCTTTAATAGGAGCCTTAAGTATTTCAGGTATATCAGGCTGTGATTCCGCTCTTATTTATTTATCTGCTGGCAAAGAAGAGTCAGATAAGGCATTTAGCTTATACGCATCTTTTTCAGCGGCAGGGTTTTTTACGGCTTCGTTTTTATCTACTTTTATGATAAAAGTAAGCTTAGATTTGCCAGTATATATTACTATATTTCCTTATGGAATGGCATTTCTTTTGGTTTTCTTTTTAAAAGATGTTAAACCTGCGAATAAAGAATTGAGAATTGGCAAAAGTTTAAAGACTGTTTTAAAAAATAAAGAAATTTTAATTTTTATAGTAGCCATAGCTTTAATTTCTGAAAGCACTCATTCTATATGTATATTTTTAAATGGGCCTAAGTATTTAGAAATAGGAGTGCCATTAAAATACTTTGGTTTACTAACTGCTTTTATGCAGATAATATGTATAGGATCTGCCAAGGCTTATAGAATAAAAGACAAATTTGGATATACTTTATTGTTTAAGGGATTAATTGTTTTAATAGCAATCTGTAGTTTTTTATTAGCATATGTAAATAAAATATTTACAACAATATTATTCATAGCCTTGATTGAAGGGGCATTTGCAATAGTTAAGCCTTTAAGTATGGATATTCAAAATAAATCCATAGAGGGAGAAGATAGAGCTACCATTTTATCTATGTATGCTATGGTTGGAAATATAATAGCTTCTTTTGTTAATATAACTATTGGAGAAGCTAGTGATATTTCCTTAGGTTTTAGTTTTATATTTTGTGGAATATTGAGTTTAACAGCTTTGATATTAATAATTAGGTGGAGTAAAAATTGGAGGGAACAAATTGATACAAGTAGGAGATTACAATAAATTTAAAATAAGTAGAAAAACGAAAATAGGATATTATCTAGATGCGGGTACAGGAGATACTAAAGACGATATATTATTGCCTTTTAAAGAGTGCCTAGAAAAAGAGTTTGAAGCTGATGATGAGATAATTGTATTTATATACAGAGATTCAAAGGACAGATTAGTAGCTACATTGAGAGAGCCTTTAGCTAGAGTAGGAAATTTAGCTTATCTTAAAGTAAAGGAAAACACAAAAATAGGAACATTTTTAGATATGGGAATAGATAGGGATTTATTTGTTCCTTTAAAGGAGCATAAATATAGATTGAATGAAGAAAAGAGCTATTTATTCTATGTTTATGAAGACAAAACTGGAAGATTAGCTGCTACTGTAGATGTAGAAGAACATTTAGAAATAGCTGAAGGTTATAAAATTGGTGATGAAGTATTAGGTACTATATGTGGATTGTATAGAAGTGAAAATTTATTAATAGCCATAGAAGATAAGTATAAAGGTATAATGCTTAAAAATGAATATTTCATATCTGTTAACAATGGGGATAAGATAAAGCTAAAAGTAAAGAGAATTTATGAGGATGGTACCTTAGGACTTACTACAAGAGTTACAGGAAAAGAGGAAAGAACTCAACTTCAAGAAGAGATTTTAAAATATTTAAAAGCAAATGGTGGATTTATGCCTTTTAATGATAATTCCGCGCCAGAAGACATTAAAGAAACATTTAAAGCTAGTAAAAATTATTTTAAGAGAGCCTTAGGTGGACTTATGAAAAAAGGATTAGTAAGGCAAGATGAAAATGGAACAAAATTGATTAAATAAAGTATTTTTAAGATTATTTATAAAATTGTATAAATTCAAAATAGAGGATGTAGTCTGATTTCACAGGCTACATCCTCTATTTATATATCATAAATATTATTTTGAAAATAAAAATGTAGCACATAGTAAAAATAAAAAACAAATTATTGCATCATATATTAAAAATTATTTCTTTAAGTTTTGATGTATGATATAATAAAATAAAATTCCATTATGAAGAAATGATTTCCGCGTAATGGAAAGGAGGACAACATGCAATTAGTCGATAGAATATTTAATGTATTAGAGTTGCTTAGCAGCAATAGTGAAGGATTTATGATAACAGAAATAAGTAAATCTTTGGATCTGCCAGTAAGCACTACCCATAGATTATTATCATCTTTAAAAGACAACAATTATGTAACACAAGATGAATCTACCTCTAAATATAAGCTAGGACTAAAAGTAGTTACGTTGGCGTCTAATTACCTAAATGGTAATAATATAAAGCAAGTAGCTAAACCTTTTATGGAAGATTTAGCTTATGAATATGAAGAAGTTGTCTTTTTAACAGTTTTGGAAAATGAAAGAGCTATATGTATTGACACTGCTATTAGCAATACTAGAATTAATTTCTATGTGAAAGTTGGAAGTGAAATGCCTTTAAATGCTGCAATAGGTGGACAAGTAATATTAGCTTATGCAGGTGAGAGAGAAGTAGATAGAATTTTAGAGAATTATTCTAGTAGAAAATATACGCAAAAAACACTACTAGATCCAAAGGATATTAAAATGAAATTAAATAAAATAAAAGAGCAGGGCTATGGTATTTGTGATGAAGAGCTAGAGCTTGGAGTTTGGGCTGGAGCAGCGCCTATAAAAGATACTTCAGGTAAAGTCGTTGCCAGCATTGCTATGTTGACTATAAAAAATTCAGATAATGATTATGATAGCAAAATTAAAAGTTTAATAGAAACTGCAGATAAAATATCTAAGGCATTAGGGGGAAAATAATTTATATTTCATGATGAATGAGGTGGGGATAGTTTGATTAATACTCTTGAAAATTTCTTGAACAATATGGATAAAATAAACTCCATAGGATTTAAAGAAGGACAAGGTGTGACTAGATTGGCCTTATCTAAGGAAGACATGAAAGCTAGAGATTGTTTAATTAGAATATTTAAAGATATGGGGCTAGCAGTTAAGATAGATAGCGTTGGAAATATTAGAGCAATAAAAGAAGGAAGAGACAAAAGTTTATCAAGTGTAATGGTTGGGTCTCATATAGATACTGTACCAAATGGAGGAAAGTTTGACGGATTATTAGGTGTAGTAGCAGGCATTGAAGTGTTGAACAGGATAATTAAAAAAAATACACCTCATTCTCGTTCTATAGAAGTAGTTATTTTTTCTATTGAAGAATCTAGTAGATTTAATTTCTCAACAGTAGGAAGTAAGGCTATGACTGGGAAAATAGGTATAGAGGATTTGAAACTCCATGTGGATGAGAATGGAACATCTATATATGAAGCATTGATGAATAGAGGTTATAATCCAAATAATTTAAAGAAATATATTATAAATCCAAAGCAAATTAAAGCTTTTTTAGAATTACATATTGAACAAGGTCCAATCCTTGAAAAAGAAGACATACCCATTGGTATAGTTGAAGCTATTGCAGCTCCCATAAGGCTTCAAATAGAACTAGAAGGTGAAGAAGCTCACTCAGGAGGCTGCCCCATGAATATGAGAAAGGATGCTCTTGTGGCAGCATCAGAAATTATATTGGGTGTAGAAGAAGTAGGAAATAAAGAAGCTATACATAAAACCGTTACTACTACGGGAAATTGTCGAACATTTCCAGGAGCTATTAACGTGGTACCGGGAAAGGCAGAATTGTTTGTAGATATAAGAGGTATTGATGGAGAAAGTATGCGTCGTGCTCTTAAAGGTATAAATAACTGTATATATAATGTAAGTAAAAAGAGAAACATAAAAAGCCGTGTTAAGGTTTTAAGTAGAGAAGAGCCAGTGAAGTGTAGTGAAAATATGATTAAATTAATTAAGAGTATTTGTAATAAGTTGAATATAAGACATAAGATTATGGCCAGTGGCGCTGGACACGATACTATGAATATGTCAAAGGTAGTACCTTCTGCATTAATATTTATCCCATGCAAGGAAGGAATAAGCCACAATATGAAAGAGGATGTTTATTTGGAACATATTAAAACAGGAATTGATGTTCTCTATGAGACTGTTCTAGAACTTGCAAAGTAATTTGAATTAAAGAAATAGAAATGAAGGAGTAAGTATGAAAACATTGATAAAGGACGGATGGTTGGTAGATCCATCTCAAAATTTATTTGGAGTATATGATGTTTTAATAGAAGAGGATAAAATAGTTAAAATTCATGAAAATATCGTTGATGAAGAAGCCACAGTAATTCAAGCTTCAGGGCTTTACGTCTGTCCAGGCCTAGTAGATATGCATGTACATTTAAGAGAACCAGGATATGAATATAAAGAAACAATAGAAAGTGGCGCTTTGGCAGCTGTTGCAGGAGGATTTACTAGTATAGTATGTATGCCAAATACAAATCCAGTTATAGACAATAAAGAAGTAGTAGAATATGTAGAGAATAAAGGAAAAGATTCAAAATGTAATGTTTATATTATGGGAAGTATTACTAAGAACTTAGATGGAGAAGAAAAAAGTCCATATAAAGAGTTAGCTAAGTCCGGAATAGTTGGTATAACGGATGATGGAAAAACTGTAATGAATACAAGAATAATGTATGAGGCTATGATGGATGCTAAAGCTTTAGGAATACCAGTAAGTGTACATTGTGAGGATGCTTACTTGGTTTATGACAGAAGTATTAATAAAGGCAAGGTGTCTGAAAAATTAAATTTAACTGGAGTGCCAGCATTGGCAGAGGAAATTATTATCTGGAGAGATACTGTTCTTGCAGATATCACAGAATGCCATGTCCATATTCAACATATATCAACGAAAAAAGGCTTAGATTTAATTAGGGATGCTAAGAAAAATGGAGTAATGGTAAGTTGCGAGGTTACCCCTCACCACATTACTCTTACAGAAGAAGAAGTAGAGAAAATAGGGACAAATGCAAAAATGAGTCCGCCATTGCGAAAAAAAGAAGATGTAGAAGCTTTAATTCAGGGACTTTTTGAAGGTACTATCGATGTTATCGCAACAGATCATGCACCTCATAGTATAGAAGAGAAAGACAACGACCTTACTAAGGCTGCAAACGGAATAGTTGGTTTAGAAACATCTTTAGGAATTGCGTTGACTGAATTGGTTCATAAAAGAAATATGCCTCTTCCAATGCTAATAGACAAAATGAGTTGTAAGCCATCAGAGCTATTAAAAATACCTGGAGGTACATTAAAGATAGGAAGTTTTGCAGATATTGTAATAATTGACTTAGAAAAAGAATGGACGGTAGATAGAGATAAATTTTATTCAAAGTCAAAAAACTCACCTTTTCAAGGTAGAAAATTAAAAGGTAAGGCAATAACCACAATAGTTAAAGGTCAAATTCAATATAGTGAAATGTAGGAGTTGAAGAGATTTACATGAAAACAAACAAAGGAATAGTTATATCAAATCATTGCGTTAATAATAAATATCATCATTTAACAATTAAATGTAAATCATTAGCCGAGGAAGTAAAAGAAGGACAAATAGTTCATATACGATGCGGTGTAAATGAAGATCCATTTTTAAGAAGACCTTTTAGCGTTTATCGCTTTGATAAAGAAAATGAAGAATTGGAGATTGTTTACATTGTAAAAGGAAAGGGAACAGAAATTATGACTCACTTTAAAAGTGGGGATAAAATTGATATACTTGGACCAACAGGAAACGGATATAAATTAAATGATAAAGCCACATCAATAGTTGTCATAGGAAGAGGCGTAGGTTCAGCATCCATAATTTCAATTGCAGAAAAAGCAGCAAAACAAAATATGAAAGTCATTGCCATACTTAGTGGAAAGGATAAAACATCTATTTTAGGTGAGGATTTTTTAAATAGCTTAGGATGCACGGTATATTCTTTAAATGATGAAGATGGAAGCAGTTCTTTAGATAATGTAAGAGACATTTTAGAAAAACATATAAAGGAAGAAAAAATTGACCAGATATTTACTTGTGGATCAAATAGAATGGGAAAACTTGTAAAAGATATTAATAAGAATTATAAAATACCTAGCTTTATATCTTTAGAAGAAAAGATGGCCTGTGGTATTGGAGTATGTCTAGCTTGCGTATGCAAAACAGTTAATGGATATAAAACTGTTTGTAAGCACGGACCTGTATTTCCTATTGAGGAGGTGTGTTTTAATGATTAAACCAAATCTTCAAGTTCAGTTAGGTGGAGTAACTCTTAAAAATCCGGTAATGCCAGCTTCTGGAACTTTCGGAAGTGGAAATTGTGATCTAATAGATATAAGAAAAATTGGAGCCATAGTTCCTAAAAGTGTTACATTAACTCCTAGAGAGGGCAATAAGACACCAAGGATAGCAGAAACTACTGGAGGCGTATTAAATTCTATAGGAATACAAAGTGAAGGCTTAGAGCATTTTATCAAAAATGACTTGAAATACTATGAACAATATGATACACCAATTATTGTAAGTATTTCGGCTTATAGTGTTGATGAATTCTTAGAAATGGTAGAAATATTAAATAAAGAGAAATCCATTAACATCATTGAGCTAAATATATCATGTCCCAATCTAAAAGAAGGCGGAAAAGCCTTTGGAATGAGTGAAGAATTTACTTATAAAATAGTGAAGGAAGTAAAAAATGTAACTAATAAGGTGATTATACCTAAATTGACTCCCAATGCTGTAGATATAGTAAATATTGCTTTAGCAGCAGAAGAAGGAGGAGCAGATTGCTTATGCGTTAGTAATACTCATTTAGGGATGGCCATAGACGTTAAGAGTAGAAAACCAAGGTTAGGAAATATAATTGGAGGGTTATCAGGCCCAGCTATAAAACCGATTTCACTGAGAATGGTATGGCAAGTTGCTCAAAAGGTTGGTATACCAATAATAGGTGTAGGGGGAATTTCCAATTGGGAAGATGCTATAGAGTATATTTTAGCTGGTGCTACAGCTATACAAGTAGGGACATATAATTTTGTAAATCCAAACTGTATGATTGATATAGTTGAGGGGATAGAGAAATATATGGTAGAAAATAATTATTTTAGTATTAAAGAATTAATTGGAAGTGTCGAAATATAGTAGGAGGTGGACAATTTGAAGAATAAAAACTGTCTAACAATAAGAAATCTTGAGAAAACCTATAAAAACGTATTTGGAAAAGAAACAATAGCTCTAAAAGGTATAAATCTGGATATAAAAGATGGAGAATTTGTATCTATAATCGGTCCATCGGGCTGTGGTAAATCAACTTTATTAAAGATTATTAGTAATCTTGAAAAGTATACTGGTGGTACTATTGAATTCAGTGAGAGTCTAAAGGGAGATGATCACATAGGATTTGTATTTCAGGATTCAGTATTATTACCATGGAAGACAGTGTTAGAAAATGCTATGTTTCCATTGAAAATTAAAAACATGGTAAATGATGAAAATCTTAAATACCTTGATGAATTATTAGAAGTAGCTGGGTTGACTGATTTTAAAAATTCACTTCCAAGAGAATTATCAGGAGGAATGAGACAAAGAGTTTCTATCGTAAGATCCTTATCTTATGATCCTCAACTACTGCTTATGGATGAGCCCTTTGGTGCATTAGATGCTATGACTAGAGATATACTAAATATTCAACTTTTAAAAATATGGGAAAAGACCAAGAAGACTATTTTATTTGTAACTCATAGTATTGATGAAGCTGTGTTCTTATCAAACAGAGTAATTGTAATGTCAGCAAGGCCAGGTGAAATAAAAGAAATAATTGATATAGATATAGATGGGCCAAGAACACCAGAAATAAGAAATACAGAAAAATTCAATGAATATTCCAAGTATCTCAGGGAGGTGCTAGGGTGATTAATAATAATTCAAATAAGGGAAATATATTTAAATCAAAAATGTTTAAGTTTATATTTGAATATGCCTTATCAATAGGTGCCTTTATACTTATATGGAAGGTGTATGTAGATGTAAGTGGAGTGCCTGAGTATATGATGCCTCAGCCAAAGGTAGTATTTGATAAACTAATTCAGATGATTGCTGAAGGAGAAATTTGGGGACACTTTTGGGTAACTACTGGAGAAATATTTTTAGGATATATTTTAGGAACTTTATTAGGAATATTTTTCGGTTACTTATTAGAAAAATCAAAGTATTTAAAGGATGCATTGATGCCATATTTGATTTTTGCACAAACTGCTCCTAAAATTGCTTTAGTTCCTTTATTTGTAATCTGGTTTGGATTAGGGTTAACTTCAAAACTAGTATTAATTGTGTCTATGGTATTCTTTCCAGTAATGGAGGGCACTATGCTTGGAATAAATTCTATTTCTAAGGATGTAAGAGACCTAATGAAGGTGTTAAATGCATCTAAACTTCAAGTTTTAAAGGAAGTGGAATTACCATCCTCTCTTCCAATGATTTTTTCTGGACTAAAAGTAGGTATGGTACAAGCTGTAATTGGAGCTATAGTTGCAGAATGGATATCAGGAAAAATGGGACTTGGATATGTATTGATTTACGCCTCATCAACATTTGATACAGTGTTACTTATTGCGGGAATAATATTTACTATTATCGTAGGAATAATATTTTACGAATTAGTTAATTTGATGGAGAAAAAGTTTTTATATTGGCATGAATCTCAACAAGTAAGATAATTTGAAAGGGTGATTAATTTGTATATAGTTGCAGATAATCCGCTTTATGATAATAAAGTACCTCATTTACGTTGTGAAAAAAAGGATATATGTGATGTAGTATTATTGCCTGGAGATCCAGGGAGAGTGGAGTTTTTTAGTGAATTACTTGATGATTTTCAAATCATATCTTCAAACAGAGAGTATAAATTAGCTAAAGGCACCTATAAAGGATATCCAGTAAATATATGCTCCACAGGAATTGGAGCAGCATCAACAGAAATTGCTGTTACAGAACTTATTGAACTTGGTGCAAAAGCTTTAATAAGAATAGGCGGGACTGGGGCAATAAAAGATGGAGTAGAATGTGGAGATTTTATTATAAACACTGCATCTGTAAGATTAGGTGGATCTTCAATGTTTTACGCCATGCCAGAATATCCAGCAGTAGCAGACTTTAATTTAGTAATGTGTTTAAAAGAAGCTTGCAAAGAAAAAAACTTAAAGCATCATTTAGGAATTGGTGCTTCAGTAGGTTCTTTTTATAGGGGACAAGGTAGAAATCCATTATCTATGGAAAAAGATAAAAAATATAAAGATCTATATGAGGAATTTATCCGATTAAATGTATTAAACATGGAGATGGAAGCCGAAACAATATTTACTTTAAGTTCTATATATGGAGTTATGGCTGGTAGCATATGTACTGTTCATTGCAATAGGCTGACTAATAAATGGCTTGTTGAATATGAAGAACCGCAAAAGACAATGTGTAAAACTGCCTTAGAAGCTGTTACCAAAGTATATGAAAATTGCTTAAAATAAAATATTAAATATATAATATTTATTTTACTAAAGGAGGAAAGAGTAATTATGAAAACTGGTTTATTCAAGAACAAAAAATGGCTAAAAGTTTTAGCTACTACACTAACATTAACATTAGGAATGTCATTATTTGTAGGTTGTGGAAGTGATAAAAAACAACCTGCAGCAGAAAAAAAAGATCTAAAAAAGGTATCCATACAGATTGATGGAGCTGCGGTACCTTATTATGCACCTCTTTATATAGCTAAAGAGAAAGGCTATTTTGCAGAACAAGGTATTGATGTAGAATTTTACTATGCAGCAGCTGCTGAAATAGTAAAAAACGTTGCAGCTGGAAACGTTGAATTTGGATTTCCAAATGCAGACTCAGTTATAACAGCTAAAACTCAAGATATTCCAGTAAAAGTAGTTCACACTACTTACCAAAATGGTTTAGGTTCAGCAATATTTAAAACATCATCAGGAATTAAAACTCCAGCGGATTTCAAAGGCAAGAAAATTGCAGTAACTTCCCTTGGAAGCCCAAACTACATTCAATTACAAATAATGTTAAAGAGTGCAGGACTATCTTTAGATGATGTTAAAGTTGAAGTTATAGGAACTGGCGCTATTGTAAATGCTTTAGTTACTGATCAAGTTGATGCTATAGTATTCTCAATGTTAAGAACTATAGAATTGAAGAATCAGGGTGTAGATGTAAGTGAAATTCGTTCAGATGATTTCTTACCATCCCACGGTAATGTTCTTATAGCTAGCGAAAAGTTAACAAAAGAAAACCCAGAATTAATAAAAGGTTTCACAACTGCATTAAATAAAGGAATTCAGTATATCGTAGATGGAAATGCTGAAGAAGCAGTTAAGCTTGCAGTTGAAAAATATGCTCCAAGCTTTAAAGGAAAAGAAGCTGTAACAACTGATATTCTTAATGAAGTATTCGTTCCATACTTATGGCAGAGCGAAAACACAAAGAAAAATGGTTTAGGAGCTGCTGATATGGCGAAATGGAATAAATCAATTCAAATATTAAATGAATATAAAGTTATAGACAAAACATTTGACGCAAGTGAATTAATATATGAAGCTAAGTAATAAGGAAGTGATGTAGTTGTTAAGTAGCAAACAAAGAAAGATAATTCTTCCCATTATAATGTTTCCAATTATAATAATTATATGGAAGCTATATATTAGGCTATTTAACGTACCACCTTATCTATTACCACAACCAGAAGATCTTATGAAAAGTACGATTGACTATTTAGTAAATGGAGATATGATCTCTCATATAAACACTACTTTAAAGGAAGTTTTTGTTGGTGTAGCAATTGGTATAGTAATAGGTCTTGTACTAGGATATATAGTTGCAAAATCTAAATTCATTGAAAGATTTATTATGCCTTTTGTATTAATAATACAGACTGCACCAAAGATTTCATTAGCTCCATTATTTATATTGTGGTTTGGATTAGGGCTTCAGTCAAAAATTGCTTTAGTGGTGCTAGTTGTTTCATTTCCAATTATGATTAATGAGGTAGTGGCAATTAGAAGTATAGATACTAATGTATTTAATCTAATGAAAGTACTAAATGCTTCAAGATGGCAGAAATTTATATATATCGAATTGCCATATTCTATGCAAGCTATACTTTCTGGTATAAAAGTAGCACTAACTCAAGCTATGGTTGGAGCTGTTATAGGTGAAATGATAGGTGCCAAATCAGGTTTAGGATATCTATTAACATTAGGTAATGAAACCTATGATATTAATTTAGTTCTCAGTTCAATATTTATTCTTAGCCTTATAGGACTAATATTATATTTAGTTGCAGGGCTTATTGAAAAAAGATTATTGAGCTGGAAAGAAGAAAATATAGATATTGTTGCTTAAAAGAAAACATGTAAAGAGCTATTAATTTAGCCTTTACATGTTTTTATTTTTCCTATTTATTTAATTAGATCTACAGCATTTTGGGATACATACCATTTAGAAATATCAATTTTTTCTTTGTCACCACTGTACACAGTAACTCCCGGCATTTTTACAACTTTACCATTAACTATAGCTATATCTTTATTTTGAGGAAATTTAATTTCTGTTTCTCCCTTTGAAACTATTAAAACTAAATTTTCTTTATCTATAGAATCTACAGTAACTAAAGCTCCCTTATTTTTAAAAGCTTTATCTGCTTGTAAGAATAGAGTTTTTGTAGTTTTACTTAAATTTGTTCCTAAAACTTCACATATATATTTAGCTATATCTGTATTTTGAACCACTCCAGTGAGTCTATGGCCATTAGGATGGTAAACATATAAGCCAACCTCTTCACCAGTATGACCAGTAGTAGTCCAGCCAATATGAGCTCTCTTACTTATGATAGGGCCAACTGTATAATTTAGTTTTCCGGGCTCTGCATTTTTAATGGCTTCTTCTTCTTCTCCAGTTAAATCAGAAACTCCATAATAATAGGACATAACTTCTTTTATATTTGTTTTTTCAGAATTAATTTTACTCTCTAAACCTTCACCAGTTAACTTAGCAGCTTTAAGTGGTGGTAAGAAAGTTGATAATGGCTCATTATCATAAGTTTTATCTAAACCTGAATCTCCAATACTCATTCCACCATTACTATGGTCAGGAGCTACAATAACAACTGTATTTTTATCTTTTTTAGCAAAATCTAAAGCAACTTTTACCGCATTGTCGAAGGCCAATACTTCAGTAATTACTCCTACAGGATCATTAGCATGGGAGGCCCAATCTATTTTACTTCCTTCAACCATTAAGAAAAATCCGTCTTTGTCTTTAGATAGTATATCTATTGCTTTTGCAGCCATAGTAGCCATACTAGGGGTGTTTTCTGTTCTGTCTTTATCATAAGGCATAGCAGAAGGAGCGAATAATCCCCAAACTTTATTTCCCTTGAAGTTGCTTAATTCTTCATTATTTCTAACTACTCCATAACCTCTTTCTTTTAATACTTTTACTAAATCTTCCTTATCTTTTCTCTTTTCAGGAGTCAGTTCACTGTATCCTCCAGCTAAAACTACATCTACATTATTGTAAACCATTTGTTCACTTAAAGTATTATAATCAGATCTCTTTGGATAATGAGAAGCAAAAGAAGCTGGTGTTGCATGTGGAAATTCACTAGTAGCTACAAGTCCAGTAGCTTTTCCCTTTAATTTAGCTGTTTCGAGAACTGTTGCAACGGGACGTCTTTCTTCACCTTTAGGAATCGCATCTACTAATGGCATATTTGCTACATCAGGAAGCACTCCAATAAATCCAGTATGGGATTTAAAGCCTGTAGCCATAGCAGTACCAGCAGGCGCTGAATCTGCAATCACTGCGTCAGAAGAGTAGGTTCTGATAAGTCCAGAAGCAATTTCATCCATAGCTAGAGGAGAACCGCCCTTATACCATCTAGCTAAGGTTGTGTGGGTTATGCCTGTGCCATCGGGAATTAATAAAATCACGTTTTTAACCTCTTTATTTCCTTTAGCTTGTACATTTGAATTTAATGCAGGTGATAACACTATACTAAAAGAAATGATTAAGGCTAATAATAGATTAAGTCTTTTAAAATTCTTTTTCCTCATGTATATCCCCCTTTGTAAATATATAAATCTATTGTTAATATATGTAGTTAATAATTCATATATGTTAATCTTGCAAATAATTATTTTAATGTAAAAATTTATTGTATAATATATATAGACAATGAGAATTAAAAATTTGGAGGTCTTAATTTGAATAAAGTTTTGAGTATGTTTTGGAGCTTTTTTAAGATAGGAGCTTTTACTTTTGGCGGAGGATACGCCATGATTCCATTAATTCAAGCCGAAGTGGTAGATAATAAAAAATGGATAGAAAAAGATGATTTTTTAGATATATTAGTAATAGCTCAATCCTTTCCAGGGGCGTTGGCTGTCAATGCTTCAATATTTATTGGATATAGAATTGGAGGAGTTGTAGGGGCCATTATGGCTCTTTTAGGAACAGTATTACCTTCATTTACAATTATATATTTCATAGCTGCTTTTTTTATGCAATTTAGAAATAATTACTATGTAGATTTAGTTTTTAAAGGAATAACTGCGGCTGTACCTATGTTAGTTTTAATTGCAGTGGTAAGTTTATCTAATTCCATCAATAGAAACTACATGAATTTTATTATAGTAATAATAACAGTAATAGCCATAACAATTTTAAATATACATCCAGTTTTAGTAATTATTATATCAGGAATATATGGTTATCTTTACTATGGAAAGAAGGTGGAGTAATTGAAACTATTATTTGAGTTGTTTCTATCCTTTTTGAAAATAGGAGCCTTTAGTTTTGGTGGAGGATATGCTATGCTTCCATTGATTGAAAGGGAAATAGTTAATAATAAAGGGTGGATTACTTTTACAGAATTTACAGATATAATAGGTATTTCTCAAATGACACCTGGACCCATAGCTATAAATTCTGCTACATTTGTAGGATATAAAATAGGTGGAATATGGGGGAGTATATTTGCCACTTTAGGAGTGGTAAGTTTTTCTTTTTTACTAATATCTATAGCTACCCACTACATTATAAAGTTTAAAGAATCAAAGGTGATGAAGGCATCCCTTATGGGAATGAGACCGGCATTAATAGGGCTTATTATCGCTGCCTTTTTATCTTTAGCAAAAGAGTCTTACAAGGATTTTAAAAGCATAATAATTAGTCTTATAGTTGCAGTAATGTTGTTATCAAAAAAAATACATCCAATATTGGTAATTGTTGCAGCTGGAATACTAGGGATAATTTTTTATGGTTGATAATATCAATGTATTGCATATATATTATCCATGTGATATAATGCTTTTAACGAAGGGGAGTAGCATAACTTAACTATTCGTCACTACAGCGTATGCTCGGATAGTTACTCACGTTAGAGATGCAAGACCTTTGTTCTATGAATATAGGACAAAGGTCTTTTTAGTTTTTTGAGAAAGGGGGAATAAAAAATATAATATTGTATATATATTACCAATGTGATATAATTTTTCTAACGAAGGGGAGTAGCATGACTTAACTATTCGTCAATACGGCATATGCCCGGATAGTTACTCGCTTTAGAGATGCAAGACCTTTGCCCTATTACTATAGGACAAGGGTCTTTTTAGTTTTTATTTTTTGAGAAAGGGGAGAATAAGAAAATATAGCTAATAAATTATTTTATATAGACAAATAATATGTAAGAGGTGAATTTAAATGTGGTTTGATAAGAGCAAAGAAGACGTTATAACCGAGTTATCTACGGACGTTGTTAACGGTCTTACAACAGAAGAAGTAGAAAAACGTAAAGAAAAGTATGGGCTAAATGAGCTAACTGCAAAGGAAGGAAAATCTACTATAAGGATGTTCCTTGAACAACTAAACGACCCGCTAATATATATATTACTGGCAGCAGCATTAGCATCAGGGATAGTTGGAGAAGTAGCTGACGCAATTATAATTTGCTTTGTTATTATATTAAATGCTGTTATTGGGGTAATTCAGGAAGCTAAGGCTGAAAAAGCTCTTGAAGCGTTAAAAAAACTATCTACTCCTAAGGCCATCGTTAGAAGAGATGGAGAAATGAGAGAAATTCCATCAGAAGAAGTTGTGCCTGGAGATGTAATAATATTAGATGCAGGAAGATATGTACCTTGTGATTTAAGACTTGTAGAGACTGCAAACTTAAAAGTTGAAGAATCTGCATTAACAGGAGAATCAGTACCTGTTGATAAGGATTCAAATTTACTTTTAGACAGCAGTGAAACTGCATTAGGTGACCAAAAGAATATGGCATTTATGTCTACTCTAGCTACCTATGGTAGAGGAATAGGTATAGCAGTTGGTACAGGTATGAATACTGAAATAGGTAAGATAGCAAAAATGCTTGAAGAACAAAAAGAAGATTTAACTCCTCTACAAAAGAAGCTAGCTGAACTTGGTAAAATGTTAGGAATCGGTGCATTAATTATATGTGCTGTAATGTTTGTTGTTGGAATAATTCAAGACAGAGAACCTCTTGAAATGTTCTTAACTTCTATAAGCTTAGCAGTTGCGGCTATACCAGAAGGTTTACCAGCCATAGTTACAATAGTTCTTGCAATGGGCGTTCAAAAAATGATAAAAGAGAATGCTATAGTAAGAAAACTTCCAGCCGTTGAAACTTTAGGTGCGGTAAATGTAATATGTTCAGATAAGACAGGAACGTTAACTCAAAATAAAATGACAGTGACTAAATTCTATGCAGACAACTATATTGGGGATATAAGTACTTTAAATAAAGATAACGCTATTCATAAATTGCTTCTAGAAAACTTAGTGCTATGTAATGATGCTACATACAAAGAAGAGTCTAAAACAGGAGATCCAACTGAAATAGCATTATTAGAAGCAGGAGCTAAATACAACTTATTTAAAGATGATTTAGATAAAACTCGTACTAGAGTAAATGAAATACCTTTTGATTCCGATAGAAAACTTATGACTACTGTCAATGAATATGATGGTGAATACTATGTAATGACAAAGGGTGCCACAGATAACTTAATTGAATTATGTAATCAAGCTTATGTTAATGGTGAAATAGTACCGATAACAGAAGAAATTAAAGAAAATATATCTAAAGCTTCCATAGAGATGTCTAATGATGCTCTAAGAGTTTTAGGGGCTGCTTTCAAAAAGGAAAGTTCAAAACATGTAGAAATTGATAATTTAGAAAAAGACTTAATCTTTATAGGATTAGTAGGAATGATTGACCCACCAAGAGAAGAAGTTAAAGATTCTATTGCTGAATGTAAGAAGTCAGGAATAAAGACTATAATGATTACTGGTGACCATAAAAATACAGCTTTTGCTATAGCTAAGGAACTTGGCATAGCAGAAGATGAATCACAAGCTATATTTGGTTCTGAGTTAGAAAAAATAAGCGATGAAGAATTAGCAGAAAAAGTAGAAAATCTAAGAGTATTTGCAAGAGTTTCACCAGAGCATAAAGTTAGAATAGTTAGAGCTTTTAAATCTAAGGGTAATATAGTTTCCATGACAGGAGACGGTGTTAACGATGCACCATCACTTAAAATGGCAGATATCGGTGTTGCTATGGGTATCACAGGAACAGACGTTGCTAAGGGTGCTTCAGACATGATTTTAACTGATGATAATTTCTCAACTATAGTATCAGCTATAAAAGAAGGTAGAAATATATTCAACAATATCAAGAAATCTATAGTGTTCCTATTATCTTGTAATATTGGAGAAGTAATAGCATTATTCTTTTCTATATTACTAGGATGGCCAGCGCCACTAAGACCAATCCATCTTTTATGGGTTAACTTAGTAACAGACAGTTTACCAGCTTTATCCCTTGGTGCAGACCCTGGAGATCCAGATGTAATGAAGGAAGAACCAAGAGATCCTAAAGCTAGCTTATTTGCAGGTGGAACAGGATTTTTCTTAATATTAAATGGTTTCTTAATAGGACTATTAACTTTAGGTGCTTTCGTTATAGGTGTTAAAGAACACATGGGCATGACTACATTATTCCCATTACTACCAGCCACAATATCTGAAGAAGCTATGATAAGCGGTCAGACTATGGCATTTATAGTATTAAGTGTATCACAGTTATTCCATGCACTTAACTTAAGACACCCAAGAAAATCTATATTCCAAGTAGGAATATTTACTAATAAATATTTAATTGCATCTATTCTACTAGGTATATTCTTACAGGATGTAGTAGTAACTATACCTTTCCTTGCAGGAATATTTGATGTTATAAATCTTGGAGCGAATGATTGGTTGATAGTTGGAGTGTTATCTATAATACCACTAATAGTTAATGAAATCGCTAAAATATTCTTAAGAGCTAGAGAAAAATAAATATTGAAGAAAGTTGTGTATTAAAATTACACAGCTAAAATAGCTAAAATTAAAGCTCTCACATTTGTGAGAGCTTTTTTATAAGCCTCTAAGCTTCTACTAATAATCCTTCTCCTTACTTAAGAGAGTTAAACTCAAGTATATAATGAATAGTTGAGGTGGAGGAATTAATCGTCCTTACCTTAATTTTATTCGTAGCTGTAGTATTTATATTTGTTTGATTAGAACATAATAAATTTGTCCAGCAATTATCCTTTGAAAAGGCTAACTTGCTATAAAAGTGTATTAATTTACTCATATCTTCAGAGGTTATTTTTATAGAGGAATTTATTCCATGGAATTTTGATTTGCTGCATATTATAGTGGATTGAATAAGAGAATTAATTTCATTTATATACTTATAAGAAGTATCGTCTATATATTTACCAGAAGTATCTTTAAGAGAAAGATTTTTTACTAAACTAATAGGGCTTTCATTAACTCCTTTATTCATTAAATAATAAAAAGCTAAATCGCTAAACTTTTTTTTAATAAAATCTAACTGGGATTTATCTAGTCTGTAAGCGGTTAACCCGAAATTTAAATTATCTATTATATATCTTATAAACAAATCAATATCCTTAATTCTAGAGTTCTTCTCTGTGAGTTTAATTAAAGCATTATAATTTAATCCGCTGTAAGGAGCCGCATTAGTATAGGTGATCATTCTTTTTATGCTATCATTGTATTGAGTGAGTTCATGAAGGATTTCTATGGAATTCATAAAACACATATCTAAGAGCAAAATATCAATAATGGACTTAGAGTCCTTACTTCCTGCACCAATAGCTTTAGCCATTTCCGGTATTCCCATAATATAATTATCCTCTAGGCTTATATCAGTTAAACCACCTACAAAACCAGCACCATGGCCTGAGAGGATCAGCATATAATGATTAGCAGGAAACTCTTTAATGCCCCAACTTATAAAGCTATATAAATTATTGGGGTCAGCCATATTAACTTTACCTAAATCTTCGAGCAAAATAGGATTGGGGGAATTTAAATTATATCTCTTCACACCAGAAGATTTCAGTGCAGTGGATATTTCACTTTTCCCAAGAAGACCAATTTCCATAACTACACTTATATCTTTATTAGCCTCCATTCCTTTTAAGCTTTCCATAGATTCGTAAATAACCTGTTCCATTTCATTGTTTCCATCAGCATAAATTAAAATAGTCCATTTTTTTCTTTTCATATAATCACTATCCCAAAAGAATATATTTATTAATAGATATAAAAGTTAAAAATAAATAATTTAATAAAGCTAGGAATATAGGATTTTCTATATTCCTAGCATGAACTAAACTATAACTAAGGAGTACAAGGACTGGTTAGGGTTAAGGTAACTTCTACAGTTACAGCAAAAATATCATTGCCAACAGATACTGAGCTTATAACTTTAGCTGAAGGACCAGAGACGATAAAGCCTCCTGCTGGTGGGCATGTTTTGCAATCGTCAGCACAGGAGTAACATCTTATTTTATCAATTAACTGACAGCCAGAAAAACAAGCTGAGACAGTTTTATCCTTTCTAGGAATATTTGCAAGGAAGTTTATGCAACCTACATATCTGAATCTGTTTAAGCAAACTTTACATGGAATTCTTTTAGTTGGATCATTTGGATTACATGGATCTGGAACTTGTACCATGGCTTGGCATCTTTCAGTAACGCATCTTAAATTATTATCTACTGCTTCTATAGGCACATTAGTATTAGGATCAGGAGCTGGCCCTTTTATGCAAGTCGTAAAAGTAAAAGTCACTGTGGAGGAGCAATCAGAGCTGGCTTCACAGGGCTCGCAAGCGCATCCCATGGCTAATTCATCTTTAGCTTCAGTCTCGTCTATCTTATTTTCCATTGGCTCTATAAATTCTTCTTTTTTATTAAAAATATCGAATAACATATAATTCACCCTTTTATCATTAAATTTTTTTATATATTTTTTAAATTAGAGAAATTTAAAAATGTTATAATTCATTATTAAGGAATTTAATATATAATATTCTAGTAAAATTAATCTGTTACAAAAACACCTCTATTACAAGGAGTTACGGTTATGCTTGGTCCCACTACTTGACCAAGTACTTGGTCACCTTGCTTAACTGTTGCAGTGTTAAATGGAAAACTACCTGTATTTGGGAAGAAACCTTGTACATCGTAAGAACGTACTACTGAACCCATAGCAGGGATAGTTAAAGGACCAAAAGTATGAGTATGAGGATCATTTGTTACAAATGCTGGATTAATAGTATCAGTTATAACTATATTATCTAGTGGCTGATTAGTAAGATTTTCTACTGTAATGTCAACGTGAAAGTTTTGTGGAGTTGTACAGTTAGTTGCAGTTGTAGGTGTTACGGTTTTAGTTATGCGAACTTTAGGCTGTGATGGTGTAGCACCACCGCACAAATCTGGATTATTTTTATTGCCATGGGTGTATGGTGGTGGAACTTCTTTATTTATATTGTTTCTATTTTCCGAAGTAAAGCCGCAATATATCAATGATTGTTGAAAAAAATCATCAGGGAAACAAGAAAGTGGAGCTCTAAAATCTAGGAAAAAATTTTGGGGTGAATGCAAACTAGAGTCTGATGTATTTATCTCCACATTTCCTAAATCTCCATAAACTATAGGTTCAGAACATTGTTGAACTAAAAATGGGTTATTATTGTCTGCTGTATATACTTGAACAGCGTTAGAACCAGGATCATTCTTTGCATTTACTCTCACAGTAAAGAGTGGGGTCCCACTAGAATCTTTTATTAAAACTCCCCATACCGAGTTTTCAAGCTCAGATGAGTTTTGCTTTCTAGGGTCACAGTTAAGTCTCATTCTAAAATAAACAAATTGACTATCAAAGCCATTAAAAAGAGCTGGAAAGGTGCCATTTCCAACAATATCAACTCCACATGGATTTACATCATCTGTTAAAGTATTATTATTTATTGGTATCCAAGTTACATTGAACATAGTATATCTCCTTTTTTACTAATTATATGATTAACCCACAAAGGCTGAAAATATTAATTTTAATAACGAAAATATTCATTTTGATGTGGATTATCATTATATTATATGTGCAAAAATATTGAGTGTGATAAGTTAGGAAAGCTGTTAAAGAGTAAATAAGAAATAGCTTTTATATTGAAGAACAAACTATAAATAAAATAGTTGCTATTACAAATAAAAGCTATAATAATATAGGATATGCTAAAGTTTTGTAGAAAGATATTATTTAAGATTATTTAAAATTTTCTCTGTTAAAAAACTCTTTAGTGGTGAATTTAATATGTCTATTTTTTCTTGTAACTTTTTAATCTCTTCATTAAGGAGATTAATTCTATTCTCATTTTCCATTTTAATATTTTCTAATACAATAATTTTTCCTTCCTTAGAGATTAAACTTTCCTTAAGAGAATTTATACTTTCATTTAATAATTTTCTATTATCTTTAAGTAGTTTAAAATCTTCTCTTATAATATTTAATGTATTTGTTTGAGAGAGGTTTTTGGTTTCTTCATTACGAAGTTCAGAGTTAAGACTAGCAATTAATTGTTCTTTTTCATTAAGAGTTTTTGCATAGTGTATAAAACTTCTATAGTTTTCCTTTATATAGTTAATAAGATTTTTATTTAATATAGGTGAATAATTATCACAATCTATTAAAAAAAGTAGGTCATCTTCATGTCGTAAGTATATTTCATATAGGTTTAAGGGTTTTTCAGTTTGAGAAGAATTTGAAATATACATAGCCTTTAATAGTTGTAAACAAGATAAACCCTCGCAGTAAAGAGGGGTAATAAGAGATTTTCCAATGTTTATAAAAAAGCTATGATAAATATTATTATCATTTACCCAGCTACCAAAGGGGCTTTCCTCAACTAGACATAGGGAACAAGAATTTAAATTATTTCCTTCAAAAACCTTATTACAGCTAAATTTAGATAAATTACCTTCATAGTAAAAGAGACCATTTAATTTTTCATATTTTTTTATGGCTAAAATATATAGGATATTATTAATGGGTAAAAAAGAGTAATCTATAAAGGATTCTTTGCTTCTATCAATAATATAAAAATTAGACCAACGACTATTTTCTTTATTTAGCATTCTATAGCCTAATTCATAAGAATTCATTAGTTTTTCATAAATAATAAATAAATCATCTTTTTCTGAAACTCTAAGATGGAAAGAAATTTTATGTATGGAATTTACTATATCTATTATTCTAGCATTGGACAAATTAATTGAATCCTCAATTTTTTGATGAAAGAATGTTACGTTATTGCTTTTTTTATTTAATATACTATAAACTATGTGAACTTCATTTTTAATAGCAACAGCTTTGAAATCTACGTCAAACATAGGATTTTGAAAGTTTTGAATAATTTTTTCTTTACTCCACTTTAATCCATCATGTATTTTTAAAGTTAAATTTCCAATAAAATCTTTATAAAGAATATATATATTATCATTTGGAAGCAAAATTATATGAAAATTATCACCATATCCTTTTGCAAGTATATTATAGCTTGACCATTGATCATCTATTAAAATTCTATATACTATTCCAATATTTTTATAGTAAAAAAAGTTCCATATAACACCGTTGCTTCGTTTAATTATATAAAAATTTCTTTCTTTTACTATCATCCATATTCCTCCACAAAAGAGTTGTTACCTATATATAACATATGCTGATCACGATGATAGATATAACCTAAAAATGTTAAAAACCCATGAAAAACTGTAACCTCTAACAATAAAATACATACTATATATTAGAAAGTTTCTCTTTCAAAATATATTTTAAAGGAGTATTTACTATGAGGGATATCCAAGAAATATTAATAGAAATGGATAAAATAAGTGAACAAATAGCAACTACATTGGATGAAGGAACAATGGAAACACCTGTTGTAGAGGAAGCAACTCTCTTGGACAATACAGTTATATTAGATCCCCCAGTTATTTTAAACACCACAAGTAATGGTGGATGTGGATGTGGGGGAAGTGGAAATGTTGAAGTATCACAGGATACAACAGGATGTACATGCAGCAGCAATTGTCCTCCATCCAACGATAGAGTGCCATTTTGCTGTAAAGTATCTGTACCTATTGGATTTAATGTAAGAAAAGCCCTTGGTGAACAAGGCGGACCAGCTGGGACAAGAAGTTTAGCTGTTGTTAGTTGTCTACATTGTTTTGTAGATCCTAATCCATGTCAAGTAACAGTTACACGTCCTGGATCTACTCCAATAACTGCGAATCTTTTTCCAATAAAAGTAATTGGATGTATTCAATTTATTGCTAGTCTTAGCAATGTTCAAGGAACTTGTGGCATTAATGGAACTACTAATCAACAGCTACAACCATTGAGAAATGATAAAAACACAGCTGCTATATGCTGCCAAAGCTCAATATGTGTAAATCAAGTTGTAGGATTCCAAGGAACAGCACCAACTACGGCTCAAAGCGCTCCTAAACCTATACCTTGCAATAAACTTGAAGCTAGTTTAACTGTAAGATTAGAAGACTGTGATTGTAAAGCTGATAATCTTGATAAAGTTCAAGTTGTAACCTTTAGAGGAGAGTTTAAGCTTCCAAACACTTGTCCACCGGTATAACTAAAATTTTTTATAAAATAAAAGATCCCTGTAAATTACAGGGATCTTAGTATTTATAATTTTATTATTTAATCAATCCTTTAGATTTTAAGAATTCTCTAGCTACAGTCGCAGTTTCTTTTCCTAGTTTATCACATTGATAGTTAAGGTCTCTCATTGTCTCATCATCAATTAATCCTTCTAGTTTTAAAAGTTCTTCTCTAACTTCAGGATATTTTTCAAAGGTATCACTTCTGCCTATAGGTACTGCATAGTATGGAGGGAAGAATTTCAAATCATCTTCTAGTACCTTTAAATCGAAGGCTTTTAGAAGACCATCCGTTGCAAAAGCGTCAGTTACATCTATTTCACCAGAATTTATAGCAGTATATCTTAGACCAGAATCCAATCCTTTTTCAGATTTGAAGCTCATATTGTATTTTTTCTTTAATCCAGGGAGACCATCGTCTCTGCCTAAAAACTCCATAGTTGCACCGAGTGTCGTATTATTGCTTATCTTTTTTAAGTCTGAGAAGGTTTCTAATTTATATTTTTTTGCAAAATCCTGTGTAACGGCTAAAGTATAGGTATTATTAAAACCAAGAGGTCTTAACATTTCAATATCATATTTTTCTTTAAGTCCATTTTTTGCTATTTCATAAGTCTTTTCGGGATCAGAAGTTGGCTGCTCATTTAATATACTAACTACAACCGTTCCTGTATATTCTGGGTATATATCCACATCTCCCATAGTAGTAGCTTTAAATACTACATCTGTCCCTGCTAAATCTAGCTTTTTCTCAACTTTAACATCTGTATTTTCTTCAATTAATATAGCGTACATATTTGCAAGAAGATTATTTTCAGTGTAATTTTTACTGCCTATGACTATTTTATCGCTTTTGCCAAAAGCACTAAATACCATTGGAGAAATAATAGCTATCACAAGAATTACAGATACTATAGCTAATCTTTTCTTTTGAACTTTATTTGATTTGTTTTTAGGATTAACTGTTTTCTCAACTTTTCCAATTACAAAATCCATAAGCAGTGCAAGTATACATGCTGGAATAGCACCAGCTAAAATCATATTAGTATTTACAGTCTGCACTCCTGTATAAATAAAGCTACCAAGGCCACCAGCACCTATAAATGCTGCTATAGTCATAAGTCCAACAGCAGTTACCGCAGAAATTCTTATACCTGCCATTATAACTGGAAGTGCTAGAGGAAGTTGTACCATTGTAAGAAGTTGGGTTTCTGTCATTCCCATTGCTCTACCTGCTTCAATGGTAGCGGGGTTTATGTTAATAAGTCCTGTGTAAGTATTTTTTATTATAGGTAAAAGAGAATATAGAGAAACCATAATTATTGAAGGAGTTTCTCCAATTCCTAAAACAGGAATTAAAAATCCCATTAAAGCTAAACTTGGTATAGCTTGTAATACATTGGCAAGCCCTATAATAGGAGGAGCCATTTTCTTTCTTTTAGATATAAGTATTCCAAGAGGTACTCCAATAGCTATTGCAATTACAACGGCCAATAAAGAAAGTTGTATATGTTTTAAAGCTAATGAAAAAATATCGCTCTTTTTAAGTATTAAAAAATCTATAAAACTACCTGTTTTCATGCATATTCACCGCCTTCATTAAAATAACTTTTCTTCAAATAGTGTTATAAGACTGCTCTTTGTAACAAGTCCTTGCAATAATCCAAATTTATCTACCACTGGTATAAAACCAACATTATGTTCATTAATAGACTTCAATACAGTGCTAATTGAATCATCATTATAAACATACACTAAGTCTTTAGGCATAAAAGATCCAATCTTTAAATTTGGAGAATCCATATGCTCTCTTACATCTTTTGAAGTAACTATGCTTAAAAGTTTATTATAATTATCTACTATTAATAGACTATCCACTTTATTACTTTGCATTATTCTTATGGCCTGTAAAACTGTTCTATTAGAAGATGAAGTTATAGGATTTTTAATCATAATATCCTCTGCTTTTATAAACTCTGGCTTGTTCCATAGTCTATTAGCTCCTATAAAGTTTTCCACAAATCCTTTTTCGGGATTTCTAAGGATATTTTCAGGGTTGTCATATTGAACGATATCCCCATCTTTCATTATGCAAATTTTATCTCCTAATTTTATAGCTTCATCCATATCATGAGTAACGAATACTATGGTTTTCTTCAATTCCTGTTGAAGCTTAAATACCTCTTCTTGAAGGGTATTCCTGGTTATTGGGTCTAAAGCACTAAAAGGCTCATCCATGAGTATAATATCTGGATTTACTGCCAGTGCCCTTGCCACTCCAACTCTTTGTTGCTGTCCACCACTTAACTCATCTGGGAATCTATCTATATACTTATCTGGGTCTAATCCAACTAAGTCCAGTAGTTCTTTAGATTTTTTTCTACTATCTTCAGGTGACCATTTATTAAGAAATGGAACCAACTCTATATTCTGTCCTATAGTCATATGAGGGAAAAGACCTGTTTGCTGAATTACATACCCTATATTTCTTCTAAGTTCAATGGTATTTTTTTTAGATATATCTTCTCCATTTATTAATATAGTTCCAGAGGTAGGGGTAATTAACTTGTTTATCATCTTTAAGGAAGTAGTTTTACCACATCCGCTGGGCCCAATAAGTACTAAAAATTCTCCATCATTTATAGTGAGATTTATATTTTTTAATACATCAGTATTTTTAAAACTCTTTGATACATTTTTAAATTCTATCATGAAATTCCCTCCTTTGATAAAGTAACAACTTAATTCTAACATATGAGATGTTACTTGTAAAATCGGCGAAAGCATAAAAATTGGGAAAAGTTTTAATAATTGTACATAATTTTGATATATATACTGTGAGATTTGGTGGACAAAGAATAAATCTATAATACTTTAAATAACTTAATATAACTGTAAGATAAGTATGTGTTAATTATTTAGAAAATATTTATTCATAAAAAATTAACAACTTTATTACATATATGAGAGTTGTCACGTTTAATTTATAATCTTCATGAGTTTTACATAATTAGGTCAATTTATCAAATAAAGAAGTTAAAACTGTTTTTTTGCAATAAATTGATATATAATGAATATAAGAGTTTTTAAAGAAAATATATTGTAGGTGATTTAATGTGGAAATATCTAGAGTGGGAAGTAACTCTCCAGTAAGAAATAGTGATAATAAAACAGTATCTAGCAAAAAGGATTTTTCGCAGAGTTTTAGTTTTGCTAGGGAAAGAAAATCAGAAGAACAATTAAAACAGATGTTAGAAGATATAAAGAAGAAGGGGAATAGGCTAGTAGTAACTAAATGCTATGCAGATGTGGCAGCTTATAAAAGAATGATAAAAGACTATTTAAATTCTGTACTAAATTATATGTATAACGTAAAAAAAGATATTAGCTTCTGGCAAACACAGTATTTTATAACGGTAGAGACAATAGATGAGAAACTAAAAGAGCTAACGGAAATGCTTTTAAGTGAACAAAAAGAAAATTTAGATGTGGCAAGTAGTATTGATGAAATTTCTGGTCTTTTAGTGGACATATATAAGTAATTTCTTATTGCCTTTAAAGCCATGAGGGATGCATATTTAAATATTTTAGTAGAGCATCTAATTAAAAGAGCTTTTCAATTATAAGTTTCTACAAAAATAATTTGGTTTCCAAAATAGAGAGCTAAGTACGTAATGAAGTCGCTCCTCTCATTATATAACTCAGTTCCTTTATGTTTTACAACTTATATTTTTACAGTTATAAGTTTCTACAGAGATAATTTGATTTCAGAAATAGAGAGATAAGCATATAGTGAATCCGCTCCAAGAAAAGTCGCTATTTCACTATACACTTATCTCTTTTATGGTTTGTGAATATATTTTCAAATATTTGTTTTTAATATTTTATTATCTAAAACTTAAAAATGCTATGTAATGTGAAATATGCATTTGAGCAAAATCTAGAAATTCTTAATTTATTTTATGAAATACCGTTAAGATGCTGTACATGTTTGACTGAACTGCACCCTGTCAAGTAGACAGTGAAAATAATAAAAATTAACCTAAACGG
>JBFNFA010000016.1:0-54541 GCA_040797845.1 Clostridiaceae bacterium | reverse complement strand
CCATGCCCCACATAGGCATATTATCCATAGGCATCATACCCTGCATAGGATTCATGGATTCCATATCCCACATAGGCATACTGCCCATAGGCATCATACCCTGCATAGGACTCATAGATTCCATGCCCCACATAGGCATATTATCCATAGGCATCATACCCTGCATAGGATTCATAGATTCCATGCCCCACATAGGCATATGGTGCATATGCTCCATAGATTCCATATCATCCATAGGCATCATTTCATTCATATCATACATAGATTCCATATCGCACATAGGCATATGGTGTTTAGGCATCATTTCATGCATAGGATGCATTCCACCACAGATTGGGCACATAGGTTTCATTTCCTTTTTAGCTTTCACTTCTTTTTTAGGCTTCGTTTCTTTCATAGGTTTCATTTCCTTTATTGGTTTAGTTTCACACATACCACATTTCATAGAAGGGTTATTATAACTATTCATTAACACACCTCGTGATTTATTTACTTCATTGTTATTTTATGCTTCTATTCCAAATTTTGTTACTTTTTATTGCATGTAACTAAAATATTCTAAGATTAAGTCTTGCTTTATATTTATACTTAGTGATACAATATAATTAGTATTACTAAGTATGGTGAGGTGATAAATTGGCAGATGTAGATAATCAGCTAAAAAAGGGCGTATTAACTATTTTAGTATTAAAATTAATTAGCTCTAAGGATATGTATGGATATGAACTTATTCAACTTCTAGATGATTATAGCAGCGGATATTATAAACTAAAAGAAGGTTCTCTCTATCCAGTACTATATAGATTAGAAGATAGCGGCTGGATAGAAAGTTATACCGTTACAGCTACAGAAGGAAGAAGGGTTCCAAGAAAGTATTATAAAATAACTGACAGAGGGCGTAGGGAGCTAGAGGATCAATTAGATAGTTGGCAAAAATTTTATTCTGTAACTAATAAAATATTAGACATTTAGAGTTTTAGATAACAGCATTATAAAATTAAAAAGATGTGTGAATTTAGAGGAGAGGGAGTTTATGAGAGAAAAATTTAGGGTCTATACAGATAAAGTTATAAATAAAATTGGATGTGATAGAAAAACTGCTAAAAAAATAAGGGAAGATTTAATAGACACTCTTATGATGAAATGGGATGAAACAGGAGAGGAAGACCCTTATATATTAATGGGAGAAGTTGATGATATAGCGGAAGAATTTAGAGAAAACCTTCAGCTAGAATATAAAAATTGTTATAGTAAAAATAATTATAATAGAAGAAGAGGATATTATGAATATAAATCAGAATTAAAGATAGCAGGACTGCCATTAGTACATGTAGTGAATGGACTTGGAGTAGCCAGAGGAATCGTAGCTATTGGACCTGTAGCTGTAGGTATAATAGCACTTGGAGCACTTTCTTTAGGAGTTATTTCTCTAGGCGCATTAGCATTAGGGCTTTTATTCAGCATAGGCGCTATAAGTGGATCAACATTAATATCTGTTGGTGGAATTTCTATAGCTTACTATTTAAGCTTTGGAGGAATATCTATAGCCAAACATTTCGCTATAGGAGGAGTAGTTATAGGTAATGTTGCTATAGGAGGAGTAGCTAAGGGAATAGTGGCGGTATATAAAGAAAGAGGTAGTGGACAGTTTGTTTATCCATATTATCACAAGAATATTGGAGAAATAATGGATAAAATTAAAATTTTATATCCTAATATTAATAGTATAGTTAGTAAAATAATTGAGTCCTTAATAAAAATTATGTAAGAAATAGCAATTTTATGTATTTTATTGACAAAACATTCTATTAAAATTATAATTTTAATAGAAAAAATTATAATTTTAGAGTTAGAAGGAGATAGAATGGAAAAAAACAGTAGTAGTAATTCTATAAAGCATTATAATAGTTGTAAATTTAAAGTGGCTATAGAAGGTATGCTTGTTGGATTTTTAACTGGAATTATTATAGTAGCTTATAGATTATTGCTAAATGAAGTTAGTGAGTTTAGGAAAGTTGTATTGTTATTTTTGAAATCGAATTCAGGTGTATACACATTAGGATGGTTTCTCATATTAGCAGGTGTAGGATTAACTCTAGGATTGTTGATAGAGAAGATTCCAATGATAAAAGGGAGCGGTATACCCCAGGTTAAAGGTGTATTTTTAAAACAATTAAAGATGGATTGGTTAAAAGAACTTTTAGCTAAGTTTTTTGGAGGCATAGTCGGACCTGGATTAGGTTTATCCTTGGGTAGGGAAGGTCCATCAATACAATTAGGATCACAAGTGGGTTTAGGAGTCAGTAGAATATTAAAAAGACACCAAACAGAGGAAAAATATTTGATTACAAGTGGTGCCACTGCAGGGCTTGCTGCGGCATTCAATGCTCCTTTGGCAGGAGTAGTTTTCTCATTGGAGGAATTACACAAGAACTTTACTCCTTTGATATTAGTGTCTACAATGGGAGCAAGTCTTGTTGCAAACTTTGTTTCCACTAAATTTTTCGGATTAAAGCCGGCATTTAAATTTGCAGAGGTTACCCCTTTGCCAATAAATCAATATTTATATTTAATTCCATTAGGAATAATTATCGCTATAGCAGGTGGGTTTTTTAATTATTCTTTATTGAAGGTTCAGGATATATATGGTAATCTTACCGGAGTTAAAGATAGATACAAACCTATAATTCCATTTTTATTAGCGGGAATACTAGGTCTATTCATGCCAGATATGTTAGGTGGAGGGCATGAATTAGTAGAAAAATTAGGGCAGCATCAGTTTTTGATTACAACACTTTTATTGTTTATAGTAATAAAATTTTTATTTACCATTATATGTTATGGATCAGGAGTGCCAGGAGGAATATTCTTACCTCTTCTTGTAATTGGAGCTCTTATGGGAAATGTTTACGGATTAATACTAGTTAACTACTTTGGCCTATCAACAAACTATGTTATTAATTTTGTGATATTGGCTATGGCGGCTTATTTTACTGCTATAACTAAGGCGCCTATTACTGGAAGTATCTTGATTTTAGAAATGACTAATTCCTTTAATAATTTTTTAGAATTAATGGTTGTTGTTTCATTAGCGTATTTAGTTGTGGATTTACTTGAAGTAAAACCTATTTACGATTCTTTATTAGAAAAGATTCTTCATAAAAAAGGTAAGAAGGATATAACAGGGGATGGAAATAAAAAAATAATAATGGAGATACCCATATCACCAGGATCAGAACTTGAATGCAAACAAATTAAAGAAGTTTTATGGCCAGAAGGGTGTTTGATAGTTGGAATTAATAGATTAGATAATGAGATAATACCAAAAGGAGAAACTAAAATACTAGAAGGGGATAGACTAATTATACTTTCTAGTGAAGAGGTGGCATGTAAGGTGAAATGTAAGCTCCTTTCTATGGGAGAAGAAAATATAGAAAATACTCAGTTGATATAACTGAGTATTTTTTTATATTACTTTCATTAAATTATTAACTATGCACACCTTTGCAGAGAAGGTTTTTTCTAAACCATTATCAAATAATATAGTTATAAAATCTCCGGACTTTAATATTATTTTTCCTTCACCAAAGGATTTGTGATTTACAGTAACTCCTTCTTTCATAGATTTAATTATACTATCCCTTTGGGCCTTATCTTCAATTCCTTCCAATATTTTTTCAGGAAGTATTTTTTTAAGTAAGCTTGGTTTTTCAAAGGTTGATACTATTTTAGATAGCTTATAGATAAAAGGAGAGGGATTACAATTTTTATTATTTCTATTTTGAGGACTTAGTAAATATAGTTTTTTTCTTGCTCTAGTAATTCCCACATAAGCCAATCTAACTTCTTCATTATAAGAGGAGAAATCTCCTTCATTCTTTTTTATTATGCTTTCACTAGTAGGGATTATGTCAGCGGACATATCGATGCAATAACAGGTATCAAACTCTAATCCCTTAGCGGAGTGAAAGGTGGTTAGGGTTAGGGCATCTTTATATTTATTTTTATTAGAAGACGCCATATTTTCTCTTATAAATTCTAATTTACCTTCTATTTCATCAATGCTACTTAATTCTGAACATAGGGATTTTAAGGTGTTTAATAGGGTGTTTATAGTATCCATGCTATAGTTAAATTTTTTAGCATAATCCTTTAAATATTCCATATAATTGAGGTCATATAATATAAAATCGATAGCCTTTAGCGGAACTAAGGTTTTCAGGGTATTGAAATTTTCCTCTAAAGTCTTTAATCTTTGCTTATTATATTCAGTTGAGGCATTTTCCATCAGGGATTGAAATATATTTTTACCTATTAAGATATCTCTGTAGAGATTTTCAATCTGATCCTTTTTTACATAGCTTTTCATTTTGAAATATATTTTTTCAAAGCAGTCTACACTCTGTAAATCTTGGGCTAAACTGCAAAAGGTTAAAATATCTTTTATAATCCAACTATTAAAAAATGTGGAGGAATTATCTTTTATGTAATAAGGAATACCTTCACTTATTAACCTATCTATTATTAAAATTGAAGATAAATTATTTCTATATAATAATGCTATTTCATTAAGAGCATTATCTTTTTTTATTTTATTTATTATATAATCTACTTGATCAAATTCATCTTTAGGGTAAATAATTTTTATACTTATTCCTTCTTCATTTTCAGTGTATAAATTTTTGTTAAATCTTTTATGGTTTTCTTTTATAAATTCATTGGCAACTTTAACAATTTTCTTTGTACTTCTAAAATTTCTACTCATAAAGAGTATTTTAGATTTCTCACCAAAATGGATTTTAAAGTTTAATAACTGCTCAACTTCAGCTCCACGCCAACTATATATGCTTTGGTCATCATCCCCTACAATACATATATTTTTATCTTTATTTAACATGAGTTTTAATATTTGAAACTGTAGTACCGATGTATCCTGAGCTTCATCTAAGAGAATATAGTCATACTTACTTTTATAAAAATTTAATATTTTTTCATTGTTTTTTAGTATCTCATAACACTTTAAAAGCATTAGATCAAAATCTATAAAGTTGTTTGACTGAAGGGTTTTGATATAATCTTTATAGATTTCTAAAGCCTTTGGCACAGGGAGTTCATCTTCATTAATTGAATTTGTATTTATCATTTTATTTATTAAAAAACTAATGTAACCAGACATTTCTTCTAATTTATCTTCATTTATATAGTCTTTATTATGCTTGAAATATAAATTTCTAATTAGTTTATTTTTACTTATGGGAGAATCATTGATTTCAATAAGAGTATATTTAGTATTTATATAACGAGAATAATCCATTATAACCCTATAAGCAAAGCTGTGAATAGTTGAAAAGTTAACTTTTTCAGAGATGACATTGCCAAAAAACTTATTAAACCTTTCGTTCATATCCCTAGCAGAGGCCCTACTAAAGCTTAATGCTAGTATTCTATTTGGGGAAACTTTGTGATTCATTATTAAATTGCCTATTCTACTTATTAATGTAGCGGTTTTTCCTGCACCTGGTACAGCTATTACGGCAACAGGGCCATCTATATTAAAAACTACTTGTTTTTGTTCCTCGGTTAATTTTAAATTACAATTCTTTTCTAAAAAATTTACATAGCCTTCATTAATTATTTTTAAAACCTCCTTGGAAGATGATAGGCTATATTATATCATAAAACATTGGAGGGGCAAAATGGGGGACAGTCAATTGACCAAATTAGCCATATCTAAAAATATAGCTAAATAAAAAAAATTTTTTGAAACAATTTGTGGAGATGGTTTGTCTAATTAGTGAAATAAAAAATACAGGTTAATTTTATAGATCTATAAATTAAGTCGCAAGGAAGTGATGAAACTAGTGAAGATTTTTAATAAAACCATCGATGGGGATAAAGAAAATTTTAATATATTAATTCAGAATAGAAAAGAGCACATATATAAAATAGCTTATAGTTATGTAAATAATGTAGATGATGCCTTAGATATAGTTCAAGATGTGATCTATAAGGCATTGACGTCTATAGATACCTTAAAGAATCCTCAGTATTTTAATACTTGGTTGACTAGAATCACAATAAACTGCTCTATAAATCATTTAAGAAAGTCTAAAAAAGTTGTTTATATGGATGATAGCAATATTGAAGGCGTAGATACAGAGTTAAATAATAGAGAAGAGATAATGGATCTGCGAAGAGAACTTGAAAAATTAGACGTAAAATATAAAACAGTAATAATATTAAAGTATTTTGAGGATATGACTTTAAATGAAATCTCACAAGTTTTAAATTTGCCTATAAGCACAGTTAAGACACATTTATACCGTGCACTGGAAAAATTAAAAATAAATCTTAAGGAGGCAGATTTGGATGAGTAATAAAATAGATGATTTTAAAAAAATTTATGAAGAAATAGAAATCCCTAATAATTTAGATGAAGTGGTTAATAATGCTTTGAAAAATGGAGGAGATAAAATGAGTAAAGAAAGATCAAATAGAAAATGGATAAAAGGGGCAGGGGTTGCAGCGGCTGTAGCAGTTGTTTTCACAATAAGCGTCAACACTATGCCGGTATTTGCAAACTCTTTAATAAATATACCTGGAGTAGGACAATTAGTTAAGGTGCTTCAATTTAATGATGGAAAAGGAACAGGCGGAGAAATAACAGATGGATCAGATGTAAATGCTATAAGAATTAAAGGAAATAAAGATAGTGAAAGTATAATAATTAATTTCGCTGAAAATTGGGAGGGTTCTGATACAGCGCCAAGTTATGAGATAGACTATAAAAACAATCCATACACTATGACTTTTACAATAAGTGGAGCAAGAGAACTAAATGCTGAACAATACTTTGATGACTTAAAAGAAAGCAAATATGTATCTGATGTTTATAAACTTATGACACTAGATGATTCAATGGTTAGATTTACAGTGGTATTTAATAAACCTATTAAGTATGAAGTAAAAGAATATAAAGAACCTGCTTATTTAGAAGTTGATTTAAGAGAAGATGCTGCTAAGGAAGGTGCTATGTACTCTGTAAGAACTACATCTCAGCCTTTTGGTGAAGGAATTGGCATAACAGAAGAAATTTTATTTGAGGAAGATGGAAAGAGAATGCTAAAGGATTCAAAAGGAACATTTTGTGTAGAAGTAGGACTTTATAGTTCTAAAGAAGAAGCAGAAAAGAAACTTCAAGAAATGACAGGCAAATATGGCTCACAATTAAAGTTCTTTATAGAAGAAAGAATGGGAGAAGACATTCCAAAATCTCTTAATTAACTTATAGTTGTATTCTAACATTAAATATAAAAAAGATTATAGTATGAAACAAAGGCTACCAGAGTGAGAAGCTGGTAGTCTTTGTTTTAGTTCTTTTTAGTTTACAATAAACACAAATTATGGTGAAAATCATATTATATTACTAGTTATAAATATAAAGGAGACAAATATTTATGTTTTATTGTCCTTATGCATATAGGTGTAATAACCGGAATTATAGAGTTAACGGTACAAACTCTTATTTTAGAATATTCAATGCAGCTCCCAATGTAGGACCTATAGATGTTTATGTGAATGATAGTCCTACTATAATGAATTTAGCTTATAAAGAGATGTCTAAGTATATTACTGTTCCTCTAGGAAACTATAATATAAAAATATATCCTGCAGGACAGACTACAAGTCCAATAATAAATACAAGTTTACCTATTCCAAAAGACACTATATTTAGTGTAGCACTTATTGGAATGCCTCCTAGTATAAGTCTTTATCCTATTCCAGAGCCACTTAGAACTGAAAATTTTGGAGTGCCTTGTATAAGATTTGTTAACTTATCCCCGAATTCACCTGCAATGGATGTAACATTACCAGCTGGTAGGGAATTATTTAGCGATGTTAATTATAAAGATTTTACACTATATGCTTGCGTTCCAACAGGAACATATACCATACAATTAAGGCGTAGTGGTACAAATGATATAGTTTCAACTGTTCGTAATGTTAAATTAGATGCAAATAATTTTTATACTATTTATGCAGTTGGACTGTATGAAGGAACTCCACCTTTAGAAGCTATGGTAATTGTAGAACCAAGGTAATGTATTTTAGTGAAGGTATTATTTAAAATACCTTCTTTTTAAAATTTTAAAAATTAATATAAATAACAATCATAACACCTATTTCCACTTATTAATTCAATTATATAGGTAAAGATAAATAGTAAGGTATATTTATCTTTATAATAAATGAAATTGAGGGTGGATAAGTTGGATAAAAAGAGATTAGCTATTGTATTATTTTTTGTTATTATGATTAACTGCGTATATTCCTTAGAAAATGGAAAGGTAAGAGCTATTGATGGAGATACAAGTTCAAAGAAAAAAGTCATATATTTAACTTTTGATGATGGTCCTAGCGTTGTAACAGATAAAGTTTTAGACATATTAAAAGAAAATGATGTAAAGGCTACTTTTTTTCTAATAGGTAACCAAATTGAAGGTTATGAAGATATGGTGAGAAGAATAAATAAGGAAGGACACAGTATAGGGCTTCATTCGTATACTCATAACTTTAAAAAGATATATTCTAATAAAGATAATTTTATAAAAGAAATGTACGATAGTAGAGATGAAATAAAAAAGGTTGCAGGTGTTTCTACTAATATATTAAGGTTTCCTGGAGGTAGTAGTAAACGTCTAAATGATGAGATGTTAGAATTGGTGCATAGCTGTAACTTCAAAATATATGATTGGAATATGTGTGTTTCAGATGGATTAAGACCTAAGACACCGCCAAATAAATTGTTTGAAGAAGCTACAAGGGGAAAGACAAAACCAAATCCAATTATATTGCTTATGCATTGTGACTATATGCATAAAAATACCTGTGAGGCATTACCTAGGATAATAAATTATTATAAAAAGGCAGGATATGAATTTAGGGTAATTGATGAAGATACTCCAGAATGTTATTTTCCTTATAAAAAGGCTGTTTCTTGATTAGTTTATGATGAATTTTATAATTTTTTAACTAAAAAGGGTATGAGTATTAGAGATGATTAATTATATTATAAATTTAAGAGAGAATATGATATTGTGTTTATTACGATATTATATTCTCTTTTTGCGTGTAGTAGTCAATGTAAAGTGAACAATAAGTCATAAAATATCTCTGAATATGTCATTTCTAGCATTATTATTAATACTTCTATAAATATATGGAAAAATATTCTAAATAGACCTTGATATTTCTCAATAAAGTCTATAAATTTTACTAAACTGTCTTAAATTTTCAAATATTTTACTTAATTTGAAGGAATATTTTTATTTTGGGAGAATATAACATTATGAACTTAATTAATAAAGTTTATAAAGTATGTTCTGTGAAAGGATGATTATAATGAAGAGTTATATAGGACAGCCACAGATGATAAAAAAATTAAATAAGGATTTAATAAAAGATATTATAAAAAACAATGGGCCCATATCTAAACCTGAAATTGCAAAAGTTACGAAATTAAGTTTAGCAACAGTTAATAAAATAGTTGAATTGCTAGTAGAAGATAATATTGTAAGGAGCATAGGAGAGGGAGATTCAACAGGAGGAAGAAGGGCTCAGCTTTATGAGATAGATGGAGATTCAGGGCATGTAATAGGATTATATTTCAAAAATAATTATTATATTTGTGTGGTTTCGAACCTAGCAGGTGAAATAACTTATAGGCGTAAAGTCACAATAAATATAGATTCAGGTAAAGTTGCACTACAAGATACTTTCCAGGCAATAGATCATCTCATTAGTGTATGTGGAGAAGAGGACAAGATTAAAGCAATTGGAATTGGAGTGCCAGGAGTTGTTAATAGTGATGGAATATTATCAAATATCCCTACTATATCAGAGTGGGAAGGAATTAATTTAAAAAAAACACTTGAGGACAGATATGATATTGAATTTTTTATTGAAAATGATGTGAATTTTACAACTATAGGAATATATCATAATCAATTCAAAGAAATGTATAAGAACATAGTATATATTTATATTGGAAAAGGTGTAGGTTCAGGAATAATAATAGATGGAAGGCTGTATAGGGGAGCCACAAATTTTGCTGGTGAATTAAGCCATTTAAATATAGAAAATTGTATAAAGTATGAGGATGAAAAATTAATATCCAAAGGGAGTTTTGAGTCTATTGTCACCTATATAATCGAACTTATGACAAAAGAAGAGGTTCATGAAGAAAAGTTAAGGTTAAAAAGTTGCTTGATCCAGATTATAGCTAGATCAATTATAAATATAATATGTCTCATAAATCCAGAAGCTATTGTTATTGATAGTGAATCAGTGGATGAAGAATTTAAAGATGAAATTGAAAAAGAAATAAATAAGTATATTTACTTATGGAATATACCTAAAATAATGTATTTAAGTAATTGTGAGGATTTAAGTATTAATGGAGTAATAAACAGATGCCTTTCAGGAATAATGTCTAATTTCACACTGCTAAATATAAAAGGAGTTTAAGTTAGTTATGGGGATAACTTTGCTCCATATAAATAAAAGGAGATGGAGATATGAGAAATAAAGAATTAATATTACAGATTTTCACAGGGGGCTTTAAAAATAATATTACGGATTATGAAAAAATAATAGAAAAGATTAATATGTTAATTGATAAAATTAACATAAACAAAATTATTATAGGGTGGAGCATGGACTTAGATATGTATGTGAAGTTAAAGGAATTTCTTCATGAAAAAAATATAGAAATTTTTTTGTGGCTGCCTGTATTCTCAGAGATAGGTGAGTTGAAAAGTGCAAAGACTGTAGTAAGTTGGGATAACAATCAGGTTAAAAGCTATTCTCTACAAGAAGGAGAAAACTTTGAATTTTATTGTCCTTCATCCTATGAAAATATAGAAAGCTTAAAAAAAGTATATGAGGAGAATTTTGAAGAGGTCGGTTTTGATGGGGTTTTTCTAGATAAAATAAGGTACCCATCTTTTTCAAATGGAATAGAAGGTATATTTAGCTGTTTTTGTGAGAAATGTATTGAAGAATATGAAGCAATGGGTATAGATGTAGAAGAAATGAAAAAAGAGATAAATAATTTTATTAATATAAACAATAAAGAAATCAGTAATTTCAATATAGAGAGTTATGAAATGGGAAAATATAAATTTACCAATCCTTTATGGGAAGAGTTTTTTAATGCTAAAAATGAAATAATTTTTAATAGCTTAGAGGATATATATAAATATTTTAAAAATAAAAACCTAAAGGTTGGAATAGATGTGTTCGCACCTTTTTTATCTTATTTTGTTGGACAAGATATGAATAAACTTCAAAATACAGCGGACTTTATAAAGCCTATGATGTATAGAATAACAAAAGCGCCAGCAGGATTGCCCTTTGAATTTGAAAAGCTGGTGAAGGCAATAAATTTTGGAAATAGCACTTACACCAATGAAGAGAGGATGTTAGAAATACTAGGAGTTCACCAATATAATCAGGAGAAATTTGATTTAGAGTTTATAAAAAGGGAAATTCAATATATGAGCAATAATTTACATGATTGTATTTATCCTGGAATTGAGATTAATAGAAAAGATAAAATTGCTGAAACCTATCCAGATTATATAAAAGAAAATGTTACTGGTATTGAGGGGGAAAATGTAAAAGGCTTTGTCCTATCCTGGGATTTACTTTCTGCACCTGAGGATAATATTGAAGAAGTAATAAATCTCTTTGGCAGGAGAGGGGAATAAATGGAAGATATATTAGTCTTAAAAGATATATGCAAGGATTTTGCGGGAGTAAGTGTTTTAAAGGATGTTAATTTTGCTTTAAAAAAAGGAGAAGTTAGAGCACTTTTAGGGGCAAATGGAGCAGGGAAATCCACTTTGATGAAAATAATTGGTGGAGTTTATCAAGCTACAAAAGGGGAGGTCTGCTTAAATAATAATAGGGTAAAATTTAAGTCGCCAAGCGATGCAAAGGAAAAAGGAATAAGCATTATACATCAAGAGTTAAGTCTTATACCCACCTTAAGTGTTGTAGAGAATATGTTTCTAGGAAGGGAAAAAACAAATAAATTTAAGTTTCTAGATAAGGATACTATGTTAAAGGAATATAGAAATATTACTGAAAGTTTTAATTTTACTATGGATCCTTTTGTTAAAGTATCTAAGCTAAATATTGCAAATAGACAGATGATAGAAATAATGAAGGCCATATCCTACAACGCAGATATAATCATTATGGACGAACCTACAACCTCCCTTACAGATAGTGAAAAGGTAAATTTATTTAATATAATAAATAAACTAAAAAAATCTGGGAAAACCATTATATACATATCACATATATTAGAGGAAATATTTAAAGTGACTGAAACTACTAGCATAATGAGAAATGGGGAAATGATAGGAACTTATGAAACCTCAGAGCTGACAAAGGAAAAAATTGCAGAGCTTATGACAGGAAGAGAGCAACAAAGATTCTCAATAAAAGAAGAGAGCTATGCAGTGTATAGTGAAGATGCAATATTGGAGGTTAAAAATTTAAACAAGAAAAACATATTAAAAAATATATCCTTCAATCTTTATAAAGGGGAAGTGTTAGGATTAGCAGGACTTGTGGGCTCAAGAAGAACAGAATTAGTAAATGCCATATATGGAGCAGAGGTTATAGATTCAGGGGAGATATATTTAAAAGGTAGGAAAATAAAAATCAACAATCCATCACAGGCAATAAAAAATAAAATTGGTCTCATACCAGAGGATAGAAAAAGTTTAGGGTTAATATTAAATCACTCTATTTACCAAAACTCCACCTTAGTTCAGTTAGATAAAATGAAGAAAAGTGGATTATTAAATAAGGGAAAGGAAATAGAGTTTACCAAAAATGCAGTAAATACCCTTAGTATAAAGGCAGATAACATTATAAATAAAGTAAATAAGCTAAGTGGGGGTAATCAGCAGAAGGTAGTTATATCTAGATGGCTTAATAAAAATTTAGATATATTGATATATGATGAGCCCACTAAAGGTATAGATATAGGAGCAAAAGAAGACATATTTAAAGTTGTAAAAAAGTTTTCTAAAGCAGGGATATCTATTATATTCATATCATCGGATTTAGAAGAAGTATTGAGAGTATCAGATAGAATTTTAGTTATGAGAAATGGAGAAATAGTTGAAGAGTTAAAGAATGAAAATATAGGGGTTAGAGACATTATGAATTCAATATTTAATGTATGATTGAATTTGTAATTAAATTTATGACTAAAGGAAAGAGGTAAAATTTTATGTACACATTAAGGAAGGAGAAAGAAAGTACAAAATTAAGTAGATTTAGTTTCAAAGAATATGGAGTAATTATTGGGTTTATCGTTCTATGCATAGCAATAAGTATAATCACTCCTACTTTTTTGACTCAAAAGAATATTTTGAATCTATTAAGACAATCTTCAATAATAGGCATAATATCAGCAGGTATGACCTTCGTTATAATATCAGGAAATTTTGATATTTCCGTTGGGGCAGTTGCAGCTTTTTCCGGTGCCATAAGTATGAAACTTTTATCCATGGGCTATTCAATAACTATATCAATAATAGCATCACTGCTGGTAGGGGGAGTTATTGGACTTATAAATGGTTTCTTTGTGGCAAAAATAAATATTCCTTCTTTAATAGCAACTATGGGGATGGTAACTATAGTTAGGGGATTAATACTATTATTTACTGGAGGGTATCCTATTTCTCAAGACATACCCGAATTTAGCAAAATAGGAAATGGGTATTTTTTAAGAATCCCCATACCAGTAATAATATTTTTTATAATAGTGGCTATAGCACATGTGGTATTAACTAAAACACGATTTGGCAGGTATGTTTATTCCGTAGGTGGAAATTCTGAAGCTAGCAGACTTAATGGTATAAATGTGGATTATTATAAAATCCAAGTGTTTATAATAAATGGAGTACTAGCGGCACTAGCGGGCATAGTTCTTGCAGCAAGACTTGGAACAGCTACACCTGTAGCGGGAGAGGGCTATGATATGGACGCCATAGCTTCAGTAGTAATAGGAGGGACAAGCGTTGCAGGGGGAGAAGGGTCTGTATTAAAAACTGTCATAGGAGTACTACTTATGAGTGTTATCAATAATAGTTTTAATCTTTTAGGTGTAAATATTTATTTTCAATATATATTTAAGGGTTTAATAATATTATCTGCCGTTGGCTTTGATGCCTATAGTAAAAAAAAGGCTTTCATCTAATTAATTGATAAGAGGTCATTAATGACTTTAAATAAAAAATACAAAAGGGGTTGATATGTTATGAAAAAGAATATTAAAATTATTCCCATAATCCTAGCTATTGTTATGATTATGGGAATGGTAGGCTGTAGTAGCCAACAAACAGATTCAAAAGAAGCAGGAAAGGATAAAAAGTATAAGATAGCAGTATTATTGCCAGGACCAACGGGATATTTTGTAGCAACAAAGGAAGGAATCGATAAGGCAGCAAAAGAGCACAATGTAGAAATTGAATATGCAGATGCACAATGGGATGCAAGTAAACAAATGTCTCAGGTAGAAGATTATATTGCTAAAAAGGTTGATTTAATCGCTTTGTGTAGTGTTGATGCTATAGCAGCTGAAAAGGCTGTTAAAGCAGCTAATGACGCAAAAATTCCAATGCTAGCTTTTACTAATGCTATAGGTACAGATCCAACTGGTAAATATGATGGATTAGTTTCCTATGTTGGCCAAAATGAAGTTAGAACAGGTGAATTATGTGCAAAAATAGCTAAGAAAATGTTAGGGGAAAAAGGCGGCAATGTAGTATTAATAGAAGGTAGACCAGGAACAAATCCACAGAGAAATAGAAGAGAAGGTTTCTTACAAGAAATTAAAGATACACCAAATATAAAGGTTGTATATACCCAAACATCAAACTGGGAAAAAGAACAAGCCTTAAAAATAACAGAAGACTTAATTCAGAAAAAAACACAGTTTGATTTGATCTTCTGTCAAGATGATAACTCAGCAACAGGTGCGGGACAAGCATTGAAGGAAGCTGAAATGAAGGATAAAGTTAAAGTTATAGGACTAGGCGGAAGCAAAGATGGATTACAAGCTATAAAAGACAAGACCATAGATGCAACTACATATATGTCCGCTGTGGAAGAAGGGGCTTTAGCTATAGAAACAGCAGTGAAATATTTAAAAGGGGAAAAGGTTGAGCCAGTGACAGAAATAATGCAAGTAGAAGTTAATGAGTCAAATGTAGACACCTTTAAAGGTGAGTGGTAATTATTAAAAAAGGGGATTTAAAATAAAAGAGGGCTATAGTATAGAGTTTTATAAAAGGGGATATGAAATAAAGTTAAAAGTCTGAGCAAATAATAAATGATTTTGCTCAGACTTTTAATATTCAGAGATGCAACATATTTATATTAATTTACTTTATACCATCCTCTAGAATTCATTGCATTGAATAGAGTTTCTGCATGCTCTTGTTCTTCTTTTTGGATATGTTGAAGTTGTTTTCTTATGTTAGAGTCTACAGATTCTAACACTGCAGTGTTATAGGAACTTGACACATGTTTTTCTGTAGATAGTGCGTCTTCAAGTAGTTGAGCATCAGTAATTCCAAGGTTGCCTTGAATAGCAGACTGATCTCCATTAGGAGGAGTATAGCTCTCAAATATGTTCTGAGGAGTTACGTTGCTTCCTTGAAGCATTCCTTTAAGAGTGTTTGCATGTTCACGTTCTTTATTAGCTAAGTCTGTAAACATTTGTTTTAACTGAGAATCTGTAGCCATAGAAGCATATTGTTCATATTTTCTTATGCATAAATATTCTGCATTTAAGTTATCTTCTATTAGCATTTTTTCTTTATTGGTAAGTGCCATAAATAAAAACCCCTTTCTTTATTAGAATTTAATTATAGTATTCCTTTAAAAAGGAAATTATATTTACAATTTCAAGTTTTTTTATAATGTATTTTATAATTTCTATTAAAAATTGAAGGAATTATATAAGTATAAGATTATTAATTCATGTAATATATATTTTTGTATTTGGAGATAAGTTTATCCGATGACTACCATCCGTAATACTCCCATGGCACTCTGTGAAAGCGATTTAGAGTTTTTATGCTGTGCATAACGGATGCTACGTCCCTGGATAAATTCATCTGAGCTTCAGTTGGAGTAAGTATTCCTTTTAAGCAAACTCCATCTGAAGCTAAGAATCACTTGATGAAAGAAAGGTAAGTATGAAATAGAGAAAGTGACATATATTTTCTAATTTTGAAAGATAAAAACAGTAAAAGATAGAATGGTTCCGATATATAAATAATTATGTTGAAAAGAATCGAAAACTATGATAGCATAACCATATCAACATCGTTAAAGCGAAGATGTTTATAACTTTCAAAAGAGAGGAAGTATTAAATGAGAGACTTTGATATATTTACCGATACATGTAGTGATTTACCGATAGATTACGTTAAAGAAAAAGGATTACAATTTGCAAGATTGACTTGTAGCTACAATGGACAAACTTATTATGATGATTTTGGACAAAGTTTATCTCATAAACAGTTTTTTGATGATGTGAGAAATGGGGTAGTTCCATTGACTTCACAACCTAGCGTAGATGAGTTCTATCAAAAATTTAAAAGCATAGTAGATTCCGGTAAAGATATACTATATATTTGTGTTTCGACAGGTCTAAGTGGAACCGAAAATAGTGCTACCATAGCTAAAGACATGATTTTAGAGGAAAAACCTGAAGCTAAGATTGCTATTGTAAATGTATTAACTGCTTCTCTTGGACAAGGTATTATGGTAATGAAAGCTTTTGAAATGAAAGAAGAAGGAAAATCTATGGATGAAATCGTAGATTATATGGAATCAAATAAACAAAGACTTAATACTTTTATGACAGTAGATGATTTGAACCACTTAAAAAGAGGGGGAAGATTATCCTCAGCAGCTGCAATTATTGGAATAATTCTTCATATAAAGCCTACGCTTATGATAGATACTGAAGGAAAGGTTGCCGTAATTGGAAAGGCAAGAGGAAGAAAAAGTTCTATCAATAAATTAGCAGAACTAGTAACAGAAAGAATAGAAAATGCAGAAGAGCAAATCATAGGAATATGCCATGGTGATTGCCTTGAGGAAGCGCTGAAGCTAAAAGAAATTATTTTAGAAAAGATAAAGGTGAAGGTAAAGGATGTAATAATAAACTTTACAGGACCAGCAGTAGGAACTCATGGAGGACCGGGGAACTTGGCAGTATTTTTTATGGGCAGAGATAGAAGTATTATATAATACAAGAAATATATAATATAAGAATATATAAAATAAAAGATATACAGAAGATATATAAAGATATAAAAAAATGTGGAACTATTTGTTCCACATTTTTTTATTTTTATTTCTTTCTGCTTCTAGTAGAAACTTCTATATTAACTTTTCTTCCGCATAATTTCTTTCCAGAACATGTTCTAATTAATGTATCAACGTCATCTTCAACTACATCAACAAAGGAGAATTTATCTAACAAATCAATGTCTCCTACAGATTCTTTATAAATATTTGCTTCTTTATTAAAGAATTGAAGTAAAAGTTTTGGATTAAGTTTATCTTTGCGTCCTACGTTTATGAATAATCTAACATAGCTAGATTTAGCGCCAATGCTGTGTTCTGTATAGTCAAAGCTTACTTCGTTTTGATATACCATACTCATTAGTGCTGCGGCAACATCTACAAGATTATAATCGTCATCAAGCTCTGTAGCAAGTGGAATAAATCTTTTGTAAGTATCTCCTTCTAAGATGTCTTTAACATTATCTAATATGTGACCATATTTAACGTTGAAGATATCGTCAATAGTAGGAATTTCTTTTCTTTTAATCTTGCCTTTAGTAGCTTTTTCAATTTGTTTAAGTACAGAGTATTCTCTTGCAGTAACAAGGGTGTAAGCTGTACCAGTTTTATTAGCTCTTCCTGTTCTTCCTATTCTGTGAACATAGGATTCAGTGTCCTGAGGAAGATCGTAGTTTATAACGTGAGTTACATTTTCAACATCTATACCTCTTGCTGCTACATCAGTTGCTACAAGGAAATCAAGGGCTTCATCTTTAAACTTCTTTAAAGTGTTAAGTCTTTGGCTCTGATTCATATCTCCATGCATACCTTCAACGTTGTAGCCTCTTCTTTGCATAGATTCAACTAATTCATCTACGCCTCTTTTAGTTTTACAGAAAATTATAGAAGTATCTGGTTCATCTACGTCAAGAATTCTACATAAGGATTCAAATCTATCCTTTTGTTTTATTTCATAGTAGTATTGATCTACAGTAGAAACTGTCATACTGTTTTTTACAATAGATACATGCTTTGCATCAGCTTTCATATATTTTGAAGCTATTTTTTTTATTGGACCTGGCATAGTTGCAGAAAATAATAGTGTATGTCTGTAGCTATTGCAGTTGTTTATTATTTCTTCAATATCTTCTACAAATCCCATGTTTAGCATTTCATCTGCTTCGTCTAGTACAAGGAATTGAACTTCATCTAGGTCTAATACTCCACGTCTTATAAGGTCAAGCACTCTACCAGGAGTACCAACTACTATATCAATTCCTTTTCTTATTGCCTTAATCTGTCTATCGATGGATTGGCCGCCGTATACAGGAAGCATTCTTATTCTTGTGTGTTTAGCTATACGTACTAATTCCTCGTTAACTTGAATAGCAAGTTCTCTTGTAGGAGTAAGTACAAGTCCTTTAATAACATTATTTTCTTTAATAAGGTTGTTTAACATTGGGGCACCAAAAGCAAGAGTTTTTCCTGTACCTGTTTGTGCCTGGCCGATTACATCATTTCCTTCTAAAACTACAGGTATAACCTGTGCTTGAATTTGTGATGGCTCCTCAAAGCCCATATCTTCTATTCCTCTAAGTATTTTCTCATTAAGTCCTAGTTCATTAAATTTAGTGTTGTTCATATAATTTCTTCCTCCAATAGTAAATCAATTCATTATAATATAGTATTATCCGTCTAACAATATATAAAATAAATATTATAACAATACGATAATCTCTTCTTTATTTTAACCATTTTTCATAAAGTGATTCTTAGTTTCAGATGTAGTTTACTTATTTTCTTATAAGGTATATTTACTCCAACTGAAGCTTAGAAGAATTTATTCAGAAGCTTAGCATTTATTCTCTTCTGCTGCCTTACTTCTCCTTAGTGAAAAATTTAGTTTTAATAGCTATGAGTATTAACTGGTCAGCTATCGAATAAAACAATTAAGCGTTGATGTATTTTACAAGACATGAAAAGAACATAAAAAGAGAGGGATACTATTGTAAAACCCTCCCTTTAATATATCGACTCTATATTTTGCTCTACAGATTTATCTATATTCCAAAGTCTTTTAAACGATAGGGGATACCCTAATATAGGGTTTAGTATATGTAAATGATAATAATCTATTACATACTGTACACTTTATTATAATACAATATGTTAATATTAACAAGCTTAGATATAATAGTCCTACTTTTCTGAAAAATATTGGTTTTTATAAATGTGTGAAGGGTTTAGAAAAGTTATCATAAAACTATTAAGCTTATAAAATTTTAGTGTTACAAAAAATGCAAAATGCTACGTAATGTTTCTGTAGCCTTCGCTTCAATAAGAACTTCTAAAATTTATTTTACAAAAGCCCCTAATGCTGACAAACTCCTTTCAGTCAAACATGTACAGCATCTTAACGGTGCTTTCCTAAAATAAATTAAGAATTTCTAAATCTTGCTCAAATGCATAGGGCACATTACATAGCATTTTTAGGTTTTGCACAATGAAATTCCAAGTGTAAGTATTTGAGAAGCTAAATTATCACTTTTAGAGTTTACCATTATGAAAACATAATCGTAAAACCAAAGGAAACTAAGTATATAATGGGAGAAACGCCTTTTCTTGAAGTGACGTCATTATGTACTTAGTTTTCTATTTTTGATGCCAATTATCTTTATGAAAATTTATAATTGAGAAAATCATTTATAATAAATGAATTTTGAAAATAGATTTGTGAACTGTAAAAGAGCTAAGCATATAGTGAAATAGCGACTTTTTCTGGAGCGACTTCACTATATGCTTAGCTCTCTCTTTGAGAAACTAGATTGTATCTGTAGAAACTTACAATTGAAAAACTAATTTGATATAAATAGTTTTGTCACAATCTTTATTGAAAATGATATAAATGTATTAAATAGAAAAGGCAAAGGACAGGTAAGGTAAATACTGGAATGCCGGATGAAGTGGGTAGAAATTGCAATTAAAGCTACATAAAGAATGGTGTAACAAATAGAAAAATAGTATAATATGGTATAATAGGAGATGCATAAATAATATTATAAAATATGGGGGAAGAACATTGAAGAGATTTTTAAAATTATGTGTAGTTTTATTGATGATATTTTTAGTATGGTTAGTGTTTTATAAAAGGTCTTCTTCAGCAGTAACCTTGAATTTAAAAGAAAATGAAGAAAAAAATATGAATTCAGCGATATCTGAGTATGTTTTAAATGACTATTTTAATTGGTCAAATGTAGAGAATAAAACGAAATTTGAAGCTCATAAAATTTATGGGTTAGATGAGAAGGGAAAAGAAATATATGCTTATGGATATGTAATGTTTCTTGCCTATGATTTTTCTAAAGAGATGGATAAAAACAAAGAAATGGCAGAAGAGGCTGGAGGTTGCAATCCTATAGTATTCATAATGGAGAAGAATGGGGAGGAATACTCCATTAAAGGGCATTTAGAGCCGGAGGATGGTGTAGAGTATTTACCTTCAATAAAAAAGATATTTCCACCTAAATATGTAGACATAATATTAGATGAAGTGGTTATACAAAAAGAGCTAAAAGATAATATATTAGAACAAGTAAGAAAGTATAAAAAATAGGAAGTATTGTATCTTATTTAGGATTTGGTTATAATTACGCAGGATTTTGATTTAATTATCGCTATTGTCAAGACAATAATGGAATATTAGGCTGGGGTCATGGATATTCAAAAGTTAGAGTTGTAGATAAAATTGATACCTAATATAAAGGGGGAGTATTTTGAAAAGACTATATATAGTTGAGAAAATTATGATGGCATTAACTTTAATTTTCTTAGCTTTAGGTTTACATCTTATTATTAAGAGTAAGCCTATAGGATATTTACTTACTGTAATTGCAAATATTATAATATTTATCGGTAAAAGTGATTATTTTAAAAAAATAGAATATAAAAATGTAATGGTAGATTCTATCTTTAGAATTGCAACTATTATTACATGTATATATATTTTAATAATGAGCGTGAATATACTGTTTATTAAATAAATTAGACCTGTGAAAAACTATCACAGGTCTTTGTATTTATCCTTTATAGGTAAATTTCATATGAAGCTAGGGTTCATTTCATTCTAAAGATCTATCAATATCTTCAAAGCCGTTCTTAAACCATAGGGGAATTCCTTTGAAAAGGGATTTATAGTCCTGTGCATTTTGTACCACTAATCTTTTAAACCTAGTAACATTCATAGATAGGGAGTTGATGCTTAATATACCTATATTATTTATTGAAGGATTTAACTTTACCACATGCTCTCCTGCAATACATTCTTCAGGAGAAGTTATGGTTAGAAACTTTCTACAATTAAAGGGTCTTACTGGATAAATAGTACAAGTTTTTTCTTCAGATAAAAAAATACAAGGAAGCTTTTTATTTAAATAATGAAGCGCATGCTCATTATTTTCTTCCATGTCCAAAGTGGTAGGCATTATAGGTGCTACCTCATTTATTTTATTTTTTAAAAGGTTTATTTCATCTTGTGAAAAATTAGCTTGTACATATTCTCTTATAAGCTCAGCTTCAATTGGGCTGCAATCTACGTAAAGACAACAGCAGTGGCCACAACCTTTCTTGCAGGAAGCATATTTTTCAAATTGCTTGTTTCCTTCATCATAAATCTCATAAATTTCTTTTAATAGCTTTTTACCATTAGAGAGGCTCAGTTCATTTTCATGTATTTCTTCAATTAATGTGGAAGCTATTTCATCGTATACTTTATCATTCTCAGCCTCAGAGTATAACATGTTTTCACCTAAATAATTCTTGCCGAGGCTTTTAAACTTTTGTTTAACCAAAAAAATCACCTGCCTCGCAAGATTATATTATAAATCCAGTTTTTTTACAAGGTATCATTACCAAAATTGTAGTATGTATTGAAAAAATAGAAAATCTTAGGAATTAAATGGCATATAGGACATTTAATTCAAATTATCCTTATCATTAAAAGTAATGCTCCCCTTAACCTTAGGTTTCATAATCCTTTGATTCTTTAAAACACCAAGTTCCCTACAAAGTCTGTATACCTTCTTATGGTTTATGATAAGATCATATTTCACTCTTAAGTGATGCATTATCTTTCTATAGCCATAGTTCACAGCATCGCTATCTATAGCCTCTAAAATATATTTTTTAATTTCATTGTCATAAATCTTATCCTGTTTTTTAGTCAATGAATATCCTTTGGGTTTGCCACCTAAGGCCTTATACTTTTCTTTTCCTTCTATACTTATATTATAATAGTATGTTGATCTTGCTAACCCAACTACTTTTAAAACAAAAACTGCATTATGACCCTCTTCTATGTATTTTTTAGCTAATTCTACTTTATCTTTAATTGAGGTTTGGCTTTTTTTAAGTAGTTCTTTAAGAATTATTATTTCTAAATCCTTTTCTTCTAATATCTTTTTAAGAGCATTCTTTTCTTGTGTTACTTTTATAATCTCTTCTTTTAAATGATTTTCTTCTTCAATTAAATGTTTTCTACCTGGCTTTACGTTTATTTTATCCTTTTCTTTGGAGTCTTTAATCCATGTAGATATAGTAGATTTTGAAATTCCGTGCTTTCTTGCAACTAATGAAAGATTTTCAACCTCTTTAACTTCATTTAGTATAGATTCTTTTAATTCTTTAGTATAAGTTCTTCCTCTCATAAACTACCTCCAATTTTATTATATATAATTTAACAATTATTGTCCAAATATTATTGGGGGCTTTAGGGATATTGATGAAACTAGAGTATATGGGAGGATTACTAAGAGTAAAAGAATAGAAGTTTGTACATATTTGGCTAGTCCATTCATTCGTACGATATGTTGGAATTTGAAATTTGAAGGGTTCAGGTAAAATTTGGTACAATAGGAAGTACATCAAGAAATGAGGTGAATGCATGCTAAAAATTGAAGTGAAAGGTCTTACTAAAATATTTGGAAAATATCCCAAGCAAGGTTTAAAGCTTTTAGAAGCAGGAAAAACAAAAACAGAAATTTTAAAAGAAACAGGAATGACTGTAGGTGTAAATCAAGTATCATTCAAAGTGCATTCCGGAGAAATTTTTGTGATTATGGGATTATCGGGAAGTGGAAAATCCACCCTTGTTAGATTAATTAATCGTTTAATAGAACCTACTACGGGTAGTGTTTTAGTAGACGGTGAAGATTTAGCAAAAATGGATAAGCATAAATTAAGGGAAACTAGAAGAAAAAAGCTCAGCATGGTTTTTCAAAAGTTTGGGTTGTTTCCCCACCGTACTATTTTAGAGAATGCAGGGTACGGTTTAGAAGTACAAGGAATTGGGAAAAATGAAATACGTGAGAAAGCACTAGAGTCGTTAAAAATGGTAGGATTAGAAGGTTATGAAGAACAATATCCTAGCCAATTATCTGGAGGAATGCAGCAAAGGGTAGGTCTTGCTAGGGCTTTAGCCAATGATCCAGATATTTTGTTAATGGATGAAGCTTTTTCAGCCCTAGATCCACTAATTAGAAAAGAAATGCAGGATGAACTTATAGAACTGCAGTCAGCTATGCAAAAAACAATTATATTTATTACTCACGATTTGGATGAAGCTCTTCGAATTGGTGATCGAATTGCATTGATGAAAGACGGAGTAATTGTGCAAGTTGGAACCCCTGAAGAGATTATGACAAATCCCGCCGATGAATATGTTAGGAAGTTCGTTGAAGATGTGGATAGATCTAAGGTGTTTTCTGCTAAACATGTTATGAAACGTCCAGAAACTATTGATATAGAGAAACACGGTCCGCGTGTTGCCTTACAACGTATGAAACAGGCGGGAATTTCAAGTATTTATGTAGTTAATAAACATAAAGAACTTCTTGGAGTTGTAACAGCAGATGCAGCTTCATTAGCTGTAAAAGAAGGTAATAAAAATATTTATGATGTAATGGAAGAGCAAGTCCCTCAAGTTCTACCAGACCTATCCTTAAACGATCTATTTCAGCTTATCCATAACTCACCTGTACCTGTAGCAGTGGTTGAAGATAAAATATTAAAAGGAATTATTGTTCGAGGCGCGGTATTAGCCGCTCTTGCTAGAAATGAGGTGAAGATTAATGAATCAAATACCACAAATACCTCTAGTTAAATGGGTAGATTCACTTGTATTATGGTTAAGAAAAAATGCTCAGTGGTTTTTTAATCCTATAAAAGATTCACTGGATGGCTTTGTAGGTGGATTAAGTGAAGTTTTAACAAGTATTCCACCTATATTTTTTATTGTCCTTATTGTAGGTTTAACTATATTTATAACTAAGAAAAAATGGGGATTACCCATATTTGTTTTATTAGGATTATTATTGATACAAAATCTTGGTTATTGGAATGACACCATGCTCACACTTTCCTTAGTGTTAACAGCTAGCTTGATTTCCATATTGATTGGTGTTCCTTTAGGAATTTGGATGTCAAAGAATAAAGTTGTACAGACTATTGCAACGCCTATATTAGATTTTATGCAGACTATGCCTGCTTTCGTTTATTTAATACCAGCTGTTTCTTTCTTCGGAATAGGAATGGTTCCTGGAATTATTGCATCGGTTATTTTCGCAATGCCACCGGTTGTACGATTAACTAATTTAGGTATTCGTCAAGTCTCTACAGAATTAATTGAAGCAGCAGATGCCTTTGGATCAACTGGAGCACAAAAACTGTTTAAAGTTCAACTTCCAATGGCGAAAAGTACGATTATGGCAGGGATTAACCAAACAATTATGTTGGCACTATCCATGGTTGTTATTGCTTCTATGATTGGTGCTGAAGGTTTAGGAGTTGAAGTCTTTAGATCAATTACAAGAAATGAAGCTGGACAAGGTTTTGCTTCAGGTCTATCTATTGTTATATTAGCCATAATTTTAGATCGTATTACTCAATCTTTAAATACACAAAAACATTTATAAAAGTTTTTAAATTTTCATATAGCTACCTACAGTTTGTTTAAATACTTATTCTAAAAAATTAAACAAACCAGGAGTTAAAATAAAAGGAGGAAAATAATTAATGATAAAAAACAAGTGGAAGAAATTCGGTGTGGTAGTATGTGCTACCTTAGCATTAACTGCGGTAGGATGTAGTGGTGATAATGGACAAAGTGCTGGAGCAAATGAAAATGGAGAAAAGACATTAGCACAAAAGTTAGATTATAAAATTACGGGCATAGATGCAGGTGCAGGAGTAGTGCAAGCTGCTGAAAAAGCTGTTAAAGATTATGGGTTAGATTATAAAGTTCAAACTAGCTCAGGAGCTGCTATGACTCAGGCACTTGGAGATGCAATTGAAAATAAGGAACCTATCATAATTACAGCTTGGACACCTCACTGGAAATTTGCTAAATATGATTTGAAATATTTAGAAGATCCTAAAAACTCTTTTGGTGGAGAAGAAAAAATTCATACAATTGCACGTTCAAAATTGAAAGAAGATATGCCAAATGCTTATAAAATTTTAGATCAATTTCATTGGACTGCCGAAGATATGGAATCCGTTATGCTTAAAGTTAATGAGGGTGCAAATGTAGAAGAAGTTGCAGCGCAGTGGATTAAAGATAATCAAGATAAAGTAAAAGGGTGGACAAAAGGGGCAGAAAAAGTAAATGGAGAAAAAATCAAGCTTGCCTATGTTGCTTGGGATTCTGAAATTGCATCTACTAATGTTATTGGAAAAGTATTAAAGGATATGGGATATGATGTTACCCTTACACAAGTGGAGGCAGGACCAATGTGGGCTGCAGTAGCTAGTGGGGATGCAGATGCTATTGTTGCAGCATGGTTACCAGGAACCCATGAGAAATATATGGCAGATTATAAAGATCAAGTAGAAGATCTAGGGCCAAACCTAGAAGGCGCGAAAATTGGTTTAGCTGTGCCATCCTATGTAGAAATTGATTCTATTGAAGATCTAGCTAAATAACTTACTTAATATGGCTTACAGTATATAAAAAATATTGAAGTAATATAGAAAAAATAATAAACATCTCTTATGATATAGATTTTAACATTATCATAGGAGATGTTTTTTGTTGGAAAATTATATTTTAATAGTTGAAATTCTTAAGAAATTATTAAAAATATTCTTATATTAACAAATCTATATAAGTAAGTTGTAAAATAAATTAAATTCCCTGCTTAAGTGAACTAAAATTTTCAATATTATATATTAAGCTAATATGTAATATATAGATAAGAGAGGATGAAGATATGAAGAAAATAATTATAGCTCTTGCAGCAATTTCTACATTTGTATATGCTCAATTTAATTGGTTGAAAGTAAGTGAATATGAAGTAGTATCCAATAAAATAGGGAATGAATTTGATGGTTTTAAAATAGTACAATTATCAGATTTACATAGTAAAGAATTTGGAAAAAACAATATTACTCTCATAAAGAAAATTAAAAAACTAGATCCAGATATTATAGTGACCACCGGAGATATGTACAATTCTAGAAATGATGATGGTGAGGTGTTTTATAACTTGGCTAAGAACTTGTCAAAAGACTATAAAATATATTATATTCTAGGCAACCATGAGCAAGTATCAGAGATTACAAGAAAAGAAAGTGAAGGTAATAAAGAAAATAATTATATAGAGAGATTAAAAGAGACTGGAGTAATAGTATTAGATAATGATAAGGCTGAGATAGAAAGAGAGGATAAGAAAATTAATCTTTATGGATTGGAGATTCCTCTAAGGTTTTATAAGAGCAAAAGTACTGCTACTTATTCTGGGGATAAGCCCTATGAGAAATCAAATGTGGAAAAAGCCATAGGAAAAGCTAGCAAGGAGGATTTCAACATATTACTAGCCCATAATCCAATATATTTTCCTGTGTACAGCAATTGGGGAGCGGATTTAACTTTATCAGGCCATACCCATGGAGGTATTATTAGAATTCCTTTTAAAGGAGGACTTCTATCACCAGAAAGGACATTTTTCCCTGAATATGATGGAGGAGAATTTGAATTAAATGAATCTAAACTCATAGTGAACAGAGGACTTGGAAATGACACAATAAAACTAAGAATATTTAATAGACCAGAAATATCATTTATAACTTTGAAATCTAGTAAAAATTAAAAATAAAAAAGCTAACAAAGGGGCTGTCTCATAATGCATAAAAATGCAATATGAGAAGTCCCTTCTCTGTTTTATAACCAAATTTCATTTAAAAACTTAATCATTTATAATATATTTGGGGCTATTTTAAAATATTTTTTGTATAATAATTTAAACATAATTCTAATATTGAATTTATAACCTATTTGTTATATATTATATATAACAAATATAACATATATAATAAACATAGGGAATCTAGAATTTAAAGGAAGTGATGATTTGATTAAGATATTATTCGATAGTGAAACTCCCATATACCTTCAATTAAAAAATGAAATAATTAAAGCTATTGCAAGAGGTGAGCTAGAGGATGGAGAGGCTCTTCCCTCCATTAGGGATTTAAGTGTAGATATTGGGGTAAATCTTCATACCATCAATAAGGCTTACAATCTTTTAAAAGATGAAGGATATTTGGTGATAGACAGAAGAAAAGGTGCTATGGTCAGCCTTAACAAGGATAAAAAAGAGGATTTCATAAACTCCATAGATGAAGAGTTAGAGGTTTTTTTATGTAGATGCATTTGTAAAGGGCTTAGTAAGGAAGAAGTAATCAAGCTAATCCATGATAAATATGATGATATTAAAAGGTAGGTGATTTTTATGAAATCAGAAGTTTGGATATTTGTAGCTATAATGATAGTAGTGTATATTCCCCTTTTGTTTATACAAAGTTTTTCTCAAAGAGCTGTTTTCTATGGGGTCAGAATTCCATTAGGATTTGAGAAGAAAGAGGAATTGATAAAGGAAGATAAAAATTATAAAAGAAATTTAAATATATGCTTTTTAATAACTACCCTTTTAAGCATATTAATAATGATTAAAATAAGGGAAGAATATTCTCCTATTGTATTTTTGTGTGGCATGTTCTTATTTATTATTGAGGGAAGCTGGTGTTTTTATTTAGCTAATAAAAGAATAAAAGCTATTAAAAAAAGAGAAAATTGGGGAGAACTATTGACTAAGGAAAAAGTAGTAGTGGTAGATATAAAAGCTAAAACTAGAGGTTATGAAAAGTTAAGTAACTGGTATTTTGCCCCTCCAATTTTATTGTTTCTAACAGTGCTTTTTATGGCTTTAAGAAACGGGAAAGAAGTAGATTTTGTGGGATTAATAATATTTCCTTTTACGATAATTGTAATGTTCTTCAGTTTTCTATCTATAAATAAATCAAAGCAAAATTTAAACGGAGGAAATGTGGAGGATATAAGATTTCAAAATATGAAATTTAGAAGGGTAAATGGAATATTTATAATTATAACCACCTATGCTGTATCCATACTTTTCACTGTGATGAATTTAAGTAGTATGAACTTAATCTCTTCTAGAAAAGAATCTATTATTACAGGGAGCATGATCATATTCACCATAATTTTATCATTCGTATTGATGATATATAGTTATAAAGTTGGTCAAGGGGGAAAGAATATTCCGCTAAAGAAAGATGGACAGGATAAAGAAACGATTATTATTAATAGAGAAGATGATGATAATTATCTTTGGGGCATGATTTATTATAATCCTGAGGATCCAGCACTTTTTGTAGAAAAGAGAGCAGGAGTAGGTTGGACCATAAATGTTGCACGTCCTATGGGAAAAATAGCTATGGCCCTTACAGCATTAGTGATAGTAGGTTCTCTTGGAATGGTAATCTATGCGTCCGCTTCCATGAATGTTAATTTACAAATAAAAGAACAGGTTGTGACTATTAAAGGTATGTACTCTGAAAATATAGCTAGGGAAGATATAGTGGAATTAACCTTTGAGAAATCCCTTCCACCAATAACTATGAAGCAAAATGGAGGGGCAATTGGAGATAAAAAAGTAGGGTATTTTAAAACAGAAGCTGGAGAAAAGGTTAAACTATTTATAGAAGATGACAAAAATCCAGTGGTTAAAATAGTTACAAAGGAAAGAATTATATATATCAACTATGAAGAAATCAGTAAAACAGAAGAACTATTTAATGAATTAAAGGATTTACAAGAGGGAAAGTAAGAATTAAAAAACTATCCTCATCCATGAAATAAAGCATTGATGAGGATAGTCTTTTTATATCTATTTAATTTTAACTAAGAGATAAAAATCGAAGCCTTTACCATTAATTTCTCCAGTGGAATTATTTTTACTGCCGGATATATGCTGGAAAACAACCTTAACCTTAATTTTATCATTTTCCTCTATGAAGTTCATTTCCTCCTCAGGTGCTATATTTTCTTTATCGCTAGTACCGTATTTAGAAATTAAATTCTTTACAAACTCATCTAAGTCTTTTTTATAAATCTCATTACCTAAATAGGTTATCTTTATAGTAGAGCTTTCATAATCATAAATAGCATCCAAATCTTTAGATTCTGAAGTATTTCTATTGTATAGATTATCCATATCAAAGATATAATCATAGCCTTTAATATCTAAAGCCCCTTGTGGACTTCTTGTTATATAAAAATACTGATTAGGAGATTCACTAAATGGGCTTTCATAGGAGAAACCAAAGATTTCCTCCATATCTTCTAGCTTAAAATTTTCAGGAAGATGTTTAAGATCTTTATAGCTATGGTTTCTATCAAAATAACTAAGAATGCTACTTATGTTGGCTTTATCGTCTTTTGAAACATCCTTAGAAGTATTTATTTTCCCATCAGTTAACATATTATTTTTCATAAGAATATTTTCAAATCGATGTCTTTGACTGTATTTTGATAGTGAATAGCTACTAACTGGGCCAAAGACTGAAATAAGGGCAATGAATGCAAGGCTCACAGGTATTAATATATTTCTAAGCTTTTTGGAAAAAGAAAAGTAAAGCATAATAGAGAAAATCCAAAGGCCAAGTATAACTACAAAATATCTAGGTTCAGTAAGTCCATAGGCATTTATTCTAATACCCATAGATATAAACATCATTACTATAAGAGGAAGCAAAATTTTAGGAGCAAGCTTTAAAAATTTATCAGCCCAACTGCTTTCATCTCTTATTGGAGTTATGAAGAATAATGTTATGGTCACAATTACTGAATACCAAAGAACAAGATGGGAAACTAGTCCTATTGGCCATGTCATGGTGACTATAATTTTTCCAAAATAAATATAGAGTATTATAGTGTATGCTGTGAGCAGTGGCATTACAATGTATAAAATAAGTATCCTTAAAAGCTTTGGATATGATTTTAAAGTAAGCTTATTATCCTTTAATGGTATTACTGAAAGAAAGTAGGATACTGCAAATATAAAAACTACAAAAAGCCAAGTGTAGTAATAAACCTTACCTAGGACTTGTATTCCAAGCAGTTTATCTATGGAAAATAAAATTGCTGAAAGTCCAGCGTAAAGAACCACAGAGTATAGTATAGTGGTGAAAAATCCAGCAGCTAAAACAATGACATAGAGCTCAAAGTCTGGTTTTTTAGGAAAATAAGGTATAGATAAAAATGCCATATATAAAGCTAAATTCACTGCAATATATCTTGTGGTAGTTACCATTCTCATATCATCCGGTAATAAAAATAAATAATAAAGAACTAGTAGCAATACGGAAGCCCCATAGCCAATAAAAAGCTTAAAGGCGTTTTCCTCATTCCTTTTTTCAAAGAATAGCTTTATGGAAAGAGAAAGAGGAATACCTAGAGCTAAAGTCATTACTATTCTGCTTAAGGTATCTTCAACAGGTCTAAGTTCATGAATGGTTATGAGCAAAGCTAAAATAGAAACTGAAAGTAGTATAGTAAAAGGAAATCTTTTAAGACTTAAATACAGATTAGATAGAATGTTTTTAAAGTATTTCATAAGCTTCATAACTAACCCTCCTTAATATAATTTTCCAATAGAAATTGATAATAGAGGTCGATAATACATTAATATAGATCTTTAATACAAATTGATAATACGAGTTTTTAATTAGATTTGTCCTAGTATATTAATTATAATCTTTGATGTGGCATTGCTCAAGTTCATAAGAAATATACATATAATATTTATAAAGGTTCAAATATTTTTTCAGATTCTAAATCTTTAAATATATATTATAATTAGAGTATAAAGTAAAATTTATTGCTTAAAAGTAAATTTTATCCGATGACTACCATCCGTAATATTCCCATCGCACTCTGTGAAAGCGATTTAGAGTTCTTATGATGTGCATAACGGATGATACGTCCCTGGATAAGTTCTTCTCCTAAAGGATAAGGATTTCTAAGAAGCAAAGCTTCTAAGAACTCTCTTAATAAGCTTCAGTTGGAGTAAGTATTTCTTTTAAGCAAACTCCATCTGAAGCTAAGAATCACTTGATATAAGGGGGATTTTCATGTTTGAAGAATTGAATAAAAATATTGCCAGTGCAAAAGAGAAATTAACAAGAAAAGAAGAATTAAAAAATCTTTTACAGGGAACTAAGGAAGACTTAAATGCACAAATGGCTAAAAAGAAGGAATTTAATAAAATTTTACACGAGGAACAAAAGGATGTTGAAAAGGTTAAGTCATCGGCCATTGCAGAATTGCGTTATTCTATTTTAGGAGAGAAAGAACAGCAGGAAGAAAGAGGAAGACAGGAATACCTAAGCGCTAAACTTAGATATGATGAGTGCTGTAGTTTAATTGCTAACTTAGAAAAGGAAATAGTCTCTTATAATGAAGAGCTAAATAAGTATGTTAATATAGAGTTAGAATATGAGGAATTAATGAAAAAGAAAGAGAGGTTAATTCTACAGAGTTATGACCTAAAGCCTAAAGAATTAATAAAGCTTATAGAAAAAATTCAGGATTTAAAATCTAATATTAAAGAAACAAAGGAAGCCATAAATGCTGGAGAAAAAGTTAGAGAGACATTAGAAAGGGTTGTATCATCTTTAAAGAGCGCAAAAGATTGGGAACAATGGGACATACTTGGTGGAGGACTTATAGCTACAGCGTCGAAACAGTCCAAAATAAATGAGGCTAAAGGTCATATTTATGAAGTACAAAGGCTTCTTGGAATATTCAAAAGAGAGTTATCTGATGTAAAATTATCCTCAGATATGGATATAAACATAGCATTCTTTGAAAAGTTTGCAGACTATTTTTTCGATGGACTTATATTTGATTGGGTTGTAAAATTGAAAATAAATGATTCTTTAAATAATGTATATGATACCTCTAATAATGTAAAAAAATTATTAAGCACATTAGAAAGAAACCTTAATGATTGTGAGAGAGAACTTAGGGCTGTAGAAGAAGAGGTTAGAGGAATTATTGAAACACAATAAAAGAGTATGATGAAAACACAGAGGGGATGATAAACGTGATAAGAAAAGCAGCTAATGAAGATTTAAAAGCTATTATGAAGATTATAAAGGAAACTATTGTTGAGATGCATTCATATAACAACTATCAGTGGGATGAAAATTATCCTCAAGAAAAAGATTTTGAAGATGATATTAAAAAGGGCGATTTATATGTAATAGAAAAAGAAGGAGAATTAGTTGGATTTGCGTGTATCAACAAGGAAGAACCCATTGAATATAATGGGTTAAATTGGTCCTTAAATGAGGATGTATTTGTTGTACATAGGATGGCTGTAAGTAGTAGCCATAGACAAATGGGAATAGGAACAGAATTGATAAACTTCGCCGATGAATTAGCATTAAAAAATAATATAAAATACTTAAAAACGGATACCTATTCATTAAATACAAAAATGAATGCATTCTTTAAAAGAAGTGGTTATGATCTTATTGGAGAGATGAGTTTTTTAGGTAAAGAGAAGCCTTTTTATTGCTACGAAAGAATACTAGAGATTTAGGATTTAAAGCAAAGATAATGGTAGTTAATAAAACCATAATAGATATTAAATTTCTAGGATAGACCTAAGTTATTCGCTGATGAAAGAAATTCAGGAATGTGGTGCAGACCCCTGCGGCGAAAATGGCAAATATCATACAGTGGTATATGGCGGTCCGATATTTAAAAGTCCTGTACACTTACAATATGGTGAGGAGTATGTCAAGATATAATGAATTGGAGATAGTTGAATATTTGTCTTAGGCTGTTGATAAACATGTTTATTAACAGTCTTTAATTTTTTATAGAATTATATAAATAGAGTTTAATAAGAGATTTACATCTAATACTTATAAAGGTTCGATGCTTTTTTGACTTCTAAACCTTTAAATATATATTATAATTAGAATATAGAGTATAAAGTAAAGCTTATTGCTTAAAGGAGAATTTTATCCGATGACTACCATCCGTAATATTCCTATCGCACTCTGTGAAAGCGAGTTACATAAAATCAAAGATTTTGGTTCTCTGCTTTTCTACAAGTGAGAGTTCTTATGCTGTGCATAACGGATGCTACGTCCCTGAATAAGTTCTTCTCCTAAAGGATAAGGATTTCTAAGAAGCAAAGCTTCTAAGAACTCTCTTAATAACCTTTAGTTGGAGTAAATATTCCTTTTAGGCAGACTCCATCTGAAGCTAAAAATCACTTGATATAAGGGGGATTTTCATGTTTGAAGAGTTGAATAAAAATATCGCTAATGCAAAAGAGAAATTAAGAAGAAAAGAAAAATTAAAAAATCTTTTAGAGAGGACTAGGGAAGATTTAAATGTACAAACAGCTAAAAAGAAGGAACTTTATGAAGTTTTACACAAGGAAGGAAAGGATGTTGAAAAGCTTGAATCATTGAGCATTACAGGATTGTTTTATTCTATATTAGGAGATAAGGAACAGCAACTCGAAAAAGAAAGACAGGAATACTTAAGTGCGAAACTTAAATATGATGAGTGCTGTAGTTTAATTACTACCTTAGAAAAGGAAATAATCTCTTATAATGAAGAACTAAAGGAGTATATTAACATAGAGTCGGAGTATGATGAGTTAATGGAAAGCAAAGAAAAATTAATTCTACAGGGAAATGACCTAAATGCTGAAAAATTAATAAGGCTTGCAGAAAAAGCTCAGGATTTAAAATCCAATATTAAAGAGACAAAGGAAGCCATAAATGCTGGAGAAAAAGTTAGAGAGGCATTAGAAAGGGTTTTGTCTTCTTTAGAGAGTGCAAAAGGTTGGGGACAATGGGATATGCTTGGAGGAGGAGTTTTATCTACAATGGCAAAACACTCTAAAATGGATGAAGCTAAAAGTCATGTTCATGAAGTTCAAAGGCTTCTTGGAATATTTAAAAGAGAGCTATCTGATATAAGATTATCCTCTAATATAGATATAAACATAGGATCTTTTGAAAAATTTGCAGACTATTTTTTCGATGGACTTATATTTGATTGGGTTGTACAATCGAAAATAAATGATTCTTTAGACAATGTGCGTACAAACTCTAATAATGTAAAAAGATTATTAAGCACATTGGAAAGAAACCTTGATGGTTTTGAGGGAGAGTTAAGGACTGCGGAAGATGAGATTAAAAGAATTGTTGAGGAGAAATGTTAAATAAATAAGAATTGTTTTGTTTCATGGAGTGGAGGAAAGGATTCCTGTCTTGCTTTGTATAAAGCTATGGAACAGGGATATAATGTTAAAAAATTGTTTACTATGTTCAGTTATTTAAAAATCCTATACACTTACAATATGGTGAGGAGTATATCAAGAGATAGTAAATTGGAGATAGTTGAATATTTGTCTTAGGCTGTTGATAACCATTGTTTATTAACAGCCTTTAATTTTTGTAGAATTATATATAAAGTTTAAAGGAGATCTACATCCAATATTTATAAAGGTTCAAATACTTTTTTGAACTTCTAAGCCTTTAAATATATATATTATAATTAGAGTATAAAGTAAAACTTATTGCTTAAAAGTAAATTTTATATAAGGGGGATTTTCCGTGTTTGAAGAACTGAATAAAAATATTGCCGATGCAAAAGAAAAGCTGACAAGAAAAGAAAAGTTAAAAAATATTTTACAGAGAAATAAGGAAAATTTAAATACACAAATGACTAAAAAGAAGGAGCTTCATAAAATTTTACAAAATGAAGAAAAAGATACTGAAAGGCTTGAATCATTTTTAAAAGATATAGAAGAGCAACTTGAAAAAGAAAGACAGGAATACCTAAGGGCTAAACTTAGATATGATGAGTGCTGTAGTTTAGTTGCTACCTTAGAAAAGGAAATAATCTCTTATAATGAAGAACTAAATGACTATGTTAATATAGAGTTAGAGTATGAGAAATTCATGAAAAAGAAAGAAAGATTAATTCTACAAGGTGATGATCTAGACGCTAAAGAATTAATAAAGCTTACAGAAAAAGTTCAGGATTTAAAACCTAATATTAAAGAAACAAAGGAAGCCATAAATGCAGGAGAAAAAGTTAGTGAGGCGCTAGAAAGGGTTTTATCGTCGTTAAAGAGTGCAAAAGATTGGGGGCAATGGGACATACTTGGTGGAGGATTTATAGCTACAGCGGCGAAACACTCCAAAATAGATGATGCTAAAAGTCATGTTCATGAAGTTCAAAGGCTTCTTGGAATATTCAAAAGAGAGTTATCTGATATAAAATTATCCTCAGATATGGATATAAATATAGGATCTTTTGAAAAATTTGCAGACTATTTTTTCGATGGACTTATGTTTGATTGGGTTGTACAATCGAATATAAATGATTCTTTAAATAATGCATATGATACCTCTAATAATCTAAAAAGATTATTAAGCACATTAGAAAAAAAACTTAATAGTTTTGAGGGAGAGTTAAGGACTGCGGAAGATGAGATTAAAAAAATTGTTGAGGAGAAGTGTTAAATGAATAAAAATTGTTTTGTTTCATGGAGTGGAGGAAAAGACTCCTGTCTTGCTTTGTATAAAGCTATGGACCAGGGATATAATGTTAAGAAATTGTTTACTATGTTCAGTATGGAAAATGATATAAGTTCAGCTCATAGGCTAAAGGAAAATGTTATTAAAGCACAAGCTTCAGCACTTGGAATTGAGCATTCAGTGGGAAAAGCGCTATTTGATGATTATGAAGAAATATTTATTTCTAATCTTAGGTCATTTAAAGAGCAGGGTATAGACTACGGAATTTTTGGTGATATCGATATAGATGAGCATAAGAAATGGGAAGACAAAGTATGTGAAAAAGCGTCCATTACTTCAATTTTACCCCTATGGCAAAGAAATAGAATAGATATAGTAAAAGAATTTTTAGATTTAGGGTTTAAAGCGAAGATAGTAGTAGTTAATAAAACCATGATAGATATTAAATTTTTAGGACAAGACTTGAGTTATTCGCTGATGAAAGAAATTCAGGAATTTGGTGCAGATCCATGTGGCGAAAATGGAGAATATCATACAGTGGTGTATGATGGTCCAATATTTAAGCATCCTGTACACCTAGAGTATGGTGAAGAAATAGTACCTGTTGGAGAACATTGGGCTCAAATTGAGGTAAGATAGTAGCAAACTGAACATTTTAAAGCGTATATAGAAAAAGAAGTGATTATAAGCCGTGTTATAGAAAAACCAAATAATGTAGTAAAGCTTATAAATTACGTAAAAGAAGGTTCAGGCAAACTTTCTCAAATGGTGTGCGAGTTTAACGTATAAAAAAACGTATAAAAAGATGATGAGGAAAGAATTTTGTAAGGGTAAAATTCTTTCCTCTTTTAGTGCTACAATAAATTGAAATTATATGTTCTAATCTGAATTCCTGATATTAGGTAATATCTTTGTAATTTAATACATGAATATAAATTATTGTAAATATTTAAATGCAGATTCACGTAAAATTATTAAATTTAAACATAAATATAAAATTTTATTTAAAAAGGCTTGACAAAATACGCTATACTTAGTAAAATATAAATCGTCGCCACTAATGTGGCTTCAACAAAATTTTACAATAATATTGGGATGTCGCCAAGCGGTAAGGCACGGGACTTTGACTCCCGCATTCGTAGGTTCGAATCCTGCTATCCCAGCCACAAGGACTATTATTTAAGAGTTTAACTCTCGAATAATAGTTTTTTTAATTTCTATAGAAACTTAATCTTGATTTTAAAGATTTATTATATGTGATATAATGGAAATACAACTTATTTATGTATTTGGGGGTATAGCCATGAAACTTAATTCTACTCTTATTGTAGTTAAAAACATAAAAGAATCTAGAGAATTTTACGAAAGAGTGCTTAATCAAAAAGTAATATTTGATTTTGGTGAGAACATTACTTTTCAGGGAGACTTTTCGCTACAGAGTAAACTATCTTGGCAAGGCTTTATTGATAAAGATGAAAAGGATATTATGGAAAAAAGCAATAACTTTGAACTATATTTTGAAGAGGAAAATTTTGAGGATTTCATGAATCATCTAAATTCTTTTGATAATATAGAATTTGTGCACGCAGTTAAAGAATATCCTTGGGGACAAAAAGTAGTTAGATTTTATGATCTTGATGGTCACATTATTGAAGTTGGGGAAAGCATGCGATCTGTGGTAAAGCGTTTTTTAGCAAGTGGAATGACTATAGAAGAAGCTTCAAAGCGATCCCAATATCCAGTTGACTTTGTTAAGTCATGTATTGAGTAAAATTAGCATCTAAAAGGGAAACTGAGGTACATAGATTTATTAGAAAAATAGGTAATAGTATTAATGCGAACTAAAGATTAGTCTGTATTTTTTTATGTTTTAAATAAATATTCTACAAAGGATAAATTAGTTTATCAAATAGAGATCCAAGTATATAGTGAAGCCGCTCCAGGAAAAGTCGCTATTTCACTATATACTTAGATATTTTACGTTTTACAGATATATTCTTAAAGTTTTAAATTTTTACAAAAGTAAGGGAGCATCCGAAAAGGAAACTGAGGTGCATAGTGACGTGGCTTTGAAAAAAGGCGATCATCCCACTATATACTTCAGTTTTTTTATATGTCTACTATCTATCTAATGCATCTGAATAATAAGTCTCGTCATATAATATATCCCTTATATATCCATTATTTGTGAAATTTGCATAAGTTTATACTATTCCACCTATGCTTATTTCTACTCTCCTAGGTGAGTTCACCTTTCTATGTTTATATGCGCTCCCTTGTATTGCTGTAGAAAATTCTCTACCTGAAACTAAATGATAGCTCATTGTTCCATCAAAAGTTACAGGGGAACCATTTTTAGTATAAACATGAGAATCTCCTAGTGATACAATTTTATCAGGAGAACTAGAACCTGAATATAAAAGACCTACTATAACTTGTGGTTGTATATGGTACGTTCTATAGTACTTGCCTTTAAATTTAATTCCATCCATTGCAAATATAGAGTACCTTATAGTTGTTCTATTTTCTTGTGGTGATTGTAATTTTAAGTTTTCTTCATGATTTTTTTTGAATTCTTCAATATCTTTTATTTCATAGTCACCATTTTCCGCATGCGTTAGTATTTCTTCATATGAATAAGTTCTTTCAATTGGTAAAGTATCTAATTCTTTAATTGGTATAGCTTTTATTGAAGTATTTACCTTTTGAGTAAAAGTTGAATTTGTTAATAATAGTAAAATAATTAAAAACACTGAAGTAAATTTAATTACTCTTTTCATTTTATTCTCCTTGTTTTTAAATTGATTAGTTATGTTTGTATATAGCATATCATAGGGTAAGATAATAAATTGTCCAATATTGTCAAAATATTTAAGGGGATTTATTTAGATGGAATTAACTTAGTGGAATCAAATTATAATACTGTATTAGAGATAGATTATTATAATTTGATTTCACAAACAGAAAGCTAAGCATATAGTGAAGTCGCTCCAATAAAAAGTGGCTATTTCCCTATATGCTTAGCTCCTTTATAGCTTACAGATATATTTTTATAATTGATATGGAAACAAACTAAAATATGATGGTGATGGGGCAACAAATGAGTTTTACGATAATGGAACATCTAATACTTTTCTCATCTCAATTACTCTGTTCTTGTTATTATCATAAATATAAAAACTTTTATTTAATAGTGAAATTACCTGAATATCTTTTTCACCATAACAAATATATATATTATTTTTATATTTATTATACTTTCCTTTTTCGATTATACTATCATTAAATTTTATAAAAAATTCTTCGTCTGCAAAATTAAATTCGTATAAATCAGGTAAATACTCTGTAGATTGATAAAAACCTTTAATATATTCTAAAGGTTTTACTTTATTAAAATTATAAATACTAAATATTAATAATACAACTAATACAATATTTAGTATAAGTGAAAAAGATAATATCATTTTATTATCTTGTTTCATTTTAAATACCTCCTTTAGGTCTGTTAATAAATTGACTATATATAATTTATTAGACATATAAAAACTGAAAGATTAATTCTTTAGTTTTTATATGTCTACTATCTATCTAATGCATCTGAATAATAAGTCTCGTCATATGATATATCCTTTAGATATCCATTATTTGTGAAAGTTGCATAGGCTTGTACTATTCCACCTATGCTTATTTTTACTTCTCTAGGTGAGTTTCCCTTTCTGTGTTTATATGCTCTCCCTTGCATTAGTATAAAAATTTCTCTACCTGAAATTAATTTACAAGTTATATTTCCATCAAAAGTTGTAGGTGAACCATTTTCAGTATAAACATGGGAACTTTCTAGGGATACAATTTTATCAGGAGAACTAGAACCTGAATATAAAAGACCTACTATAACTTGTGGTTGTATATGGTACGTTCTATAGTACTTGCCTTTAAATTTAATTCCATCCATTGCAAATATAGAGTACCTTATAGTTGTTCTATTTTCTTGTGGTGATTGTAATTTTAAGTTTTCTTCATGATTTTTTTTGAATTCTTCAATATCTTTTATTTCATAGTCACCATTTTCCGCATGCGTTAGTATTTCTTCATATGAATAAGTTCTTTCAATTGGTAAAGTATCTAATTCTTTAATTGGTATAGCTTTTATTGAAGTATTTACCTTTTGAGTAAAAGTTGAATTTGTTAATAATAGTAAAATAATTAAAAACACTGAAGTAAATTTAATTACTCTTTTCATTTTATTCTCCTTGTTTTTAAATTGATTAGTTATGCTTGTATATAGCATATCATAGGGTTAGATAATAAATTGTCCAATATTGTCAAAATGCTTAAGAGAAATTGTTTAAATGAAATTAACTTAGTAAAATCAATTTATAATACTGTATTAGAGATAGATTATTATAATTTAGTTTCACAAACAGAGAGCTAAGTACATAGTGAAGCCGCTCCAGAAAAGTCGCTATTTCTCTACATACTTAGCTCTTTTACAATTTATAGAGAAAAGATCAAAACTTTTCCCAACCGAATGGAGAAGTATATTCTGCTATGAGGCTATATGTGTCAATACTTTATAGCGTTTTTTTATAAAGATTTTGAAAAAAATTAATCGCTTGGTAAAACTTGAAAAGAACCTAGAAATACCAATGGGCTATGTGGTATTATAAAAATAAGGAATGTTGATTTTACAGTGGTTGAACCTTAACATGGGATGTATTTAAATTTTCGCCTGTTACTTGTCCTATCTCTATAGATACTTGTTGAACCTTAACATGGGATGTATTTAAATTATTCTTATATTTATTCTTTCCCTCAACAGACCTCGTTGAACCTTAACATGGGATGTATTTAAATTATATTTAAACATTTCTTGATAACTACCAGGGTCAGTTGAACCATAACATGGGATGTATTTAAATGCGAAACCACCAGTTGGCAAGGTATTTTGTCCATGTTGAACCATAACATAAGATGTACCAATTATTTTTTTCAATCTTCAATTTTTACAAAGATAATTTAGTTTCACAAATAGAGAGCTAAGCATGTAGTTAAGCCGCTCCAGAAAAAAGTCGCTATTTCCCTACATACTTAGCTCTTTTATAGTTCACAGATATATTTAATAGATTTTCAAATGAATAGATTTTTTATAATTTTCCCAGGTTAAGGATAAAATATAACATATGTAAAGTTAGATATATCAATACTTTAGGGTGTATTTTTTATGAGCATTTTGGAAATGTTAAATTGCTTGGTAAAATTTCGAGACAATATAGAAATGTCAATGGGTTATGTGGTACTATAAAAATAAAGAATGTTGATTTTGCAGTGGTTGAACTGTAACATAAGATGTATTTAAATGCACTTGCAAAAGCTAATCTTGTTATATCACTTCCGGTTGAACTGTAACATAAGATGTATTTAAATCTTCTTAAATACCAACCATCCTCCTGTAGTGCAAAGTTGAACTGTAACATAAGATGTATTTAAATAGTTGAGCGAAAACGCTAGCTATGTATACCATAGCGTTGAACTGTAACATAAGATGTATTTAAATTCTTTATAATAACTATCAAACATACTATACAAAGACGTTGAACTGTAACATAAGATGTATTTAAATGATAATCCAGAACCACTTGACCAAACACTAATATGTTGAACTGTAACATAAGATGTATTTAAATTGAAAAGGGGTTCAGCTTTTATAATACCAAGAGCAGGTTGAACTGTAACATAAGATGTATTTAAATCCTCCTAGCTTTATTGTATCAAATTGCTATGTTAAGTTGAACTGTAACATAAGATGTATTTAAATGAAATTTTAAAATCCCACCATTTCCCACCAAAAGTAGTTGAACTGTAACATAAGATGTATTTAAATTTGCTGTAGTAACATCTGTTTCAGAAGCAAATGTGTTGAACTGTAACATAAGATGTATTTAAATTATCCTACTATCCACCAATCAAACTTAGCAGTACCAGTTGAACTGTAACATAAGATGTATTTAAATCAGCAAGAACCATGGGAGTTGGGTACAGTTGCAAGTTGAACTGTAACATAAGATGTATTTAAATATAAATTGGTAGAGCAAAGAGTTGCTCGGCTTGAACAGTTGAACTGTAACATAAGATGTATTTAAATATACTTCCGTAGAACTGGGGGTGATGAATTATTATCGTTGAACTGTAACATAAGATGTATTTAAATCCATAGAAAAGACGGACTATAAGGAGGGGTTAGAATAGTTGAACTGTAACATAAGATGTATTTAAATTGCAAATGCCCTTGTATACTTTTCTTCTTTTTCTCTGTTGAACTGTAACATAAGATGTATTTAAATAAGTCAGTTCTAGCGTTAATTTTAGCTAGTTCCGCGTTGAACTGTAACATAAGATGTATTTAAATGCCATATCAAATATTCCCTCTATTGCTACATAGTGTTGAACAATAACATGAGATGTATTTAAAGGTAATAAATGTGATAATTATTTTTGAATCTTAACAACAACATATGATGTGAGACAAAGCATTTCAAAGTTAATTTATTTTGGGATGCTTTATATTTATATATCATTAGTGATAAATGTAATAATTGTAAATTTAATGTTGACGTTCTAATAAAATGTAACTACAATATTTGTATAAGGGGGTGGAATTATGGAAGTTTATGAATTAGTTTTAAAGGTGTTTTTGTTAAAAAGCATTGAAAGTAGTAATGCTTTGGAAAAAATATCAGAAATTATAGATAAAACTTTAGCTAAAGATGAAAAATTTTTAGATTTTCATGATGCTAATAAATTTAAATATTATAGTTACACATCATTTTTTCCAATAGAAAAAGACAAGATTTATAGAGAAGGAAGAATATATTCTATTAAAATACGAGCTTTAAGAAAAGATTTAGTAGAATACTTGAAGAAGAATTTAGTTAATGAGTATACAGAACATGTAAAATCATTAACACTAGAATATAAGATTATAAATAAAAAACATATAGAGAAAATATACTCAATAACACCAGTGATTATGAAGACAAATAAAGGATATTGGAAAGGAAATCTATCTTTAACTGAATTTGAAAGAAGAACAAAAGAAAATCTAATTAAAAAGTATAATGATTACTTTAACACCAAAATAGATGAGGATTTTGAATTATTTCGTATGATAAAATTTGAAAATAATAAGCCCATTTCCTGCTTATATAAAAATATAAAGATTCTAGGAGATAAGCTTACTATAAATATTGCTGAAAATAGTACGGCTCAAGAATTAACATATTTTGCATTAGGAGCAGGAATACTTGAAATGAATTCAAGGGGGTATGGCTTTGTAAATTATAAGTGGATTTAAGGAGGTGATAAGATGTTAATAGATGTTATAAAAACCTTTGAGAAAGAATATGAAAATAAGGGTGAAAATTATATAACAGATTCCTACGTTCCAGCTGATGGAGAATATGTTATTGTTGAGCCTTTTGAAAACGATTTTATAATATTAGATAGAGTTATTATTAAGCAAGATAAAAAGACTAGAGAAATTGATAAAACAAATCAATATTTCGATTTTATATGTAAAGTGGATTATATGAGCAAACTTTTAGATATGAACAAGCCTATTGACCCTAAAAAAATCATACATAGTAATAATTATTTAAGTTTTTTTATAAAGAAAGAGAATCTAATCAATGATAAGCTCACAGATGAAGTAATAGAAAATTATTATAATATATTTAAAAACCCATTGACTAAATATACTAAGGCATCGGCAAAAAAAATTTTCAAAGAAATAGAAAAGAAAAATGGTGTGTCTGATGAGGAAAAAATAGCTAAAATCGAAAGCTGGATTAAAAACAATATATATGATTTGATAGAGAAAGATAGCAAGGATAAATCGTATTTAAAAATATTTTTCAAATATGACTTAGAAGAATATAAAAAAGAAAGTGAGAAATATATACTTACAAATATATATAATAGCAATGATTTTAATGTAATTATAGATGCACAAATCTATGGTCTGCCAAATGATAACATGGGATTGAACGCAAAAAAACCATATCTAGAAAATAAAAGTAGAAAAACTAAAGTACCTTATCTATTATCACAAAAAGAAGTTTTGATGCAAAAAAAATTTTTTGACTATTTGATGAATCAAGTATCAATTGGAAATACAAATATTTATATAAACGAGGATAAGATAAAAGCATTGCCGAATGATGAAATGCTAAATGAGGATTTTTCAGGATATTATTTAAGGATTAAAAAGGGTAAAGAAGTAGAGGTTCATGATTTCGATATAATAGGACTTTATAAACCTATAATTAAAACAATGAAATTAGCAAATGTATTAAAGCTTGAAAAATCAAGACTTGAATATATTTCAATAAACAGTATGGAAAAAATGAAGAATGTAATAAATGAAGTGTTTTTCAGTAAGTTTCTAACAACAAATTATTTTACAGAAGCAAAGGATTTAAATATAAAAGACAATTGTTTGAAAAGAAACTTATTAATATCAAGAGCAGCTCTCTTTAGCTGGTTTTATAAGGGAAATAAAAATAACATATGGAAAGTTTTAAATTTTAGTAGCTTGGATTTGATAAAAGGTTCAATAAACAATGGATACTTATTGAAAGCTAGTGAACAGTTTAACTTAAGATGCTCATTGTCAAACTATTTTCAAGGAGGGGATAATATGTCAGATATTTTAGTGGATGTGAAAAATTCACTAAGAGAAAAAATAAATGATAGCAATACTGGGTTCATAGAAAATGATAAGGAATATTATTTTGCTGTAGGACAATTGGCTAGTTACTTTATTTCATTAAGTAAAGGTAAAAATAAAGTACACTCTCTTGTCAATCCAATTATTAATGCAAAATCAGATGAGAGAATAAAAAGTGAATTAGGAAAAATGTATAAAAAATATAATTATGCAATAAGTACTTCAAATAAAAGATTTAAAAATTTATTTGCAATGGTTTCAGGATATGCCTCAGAAATGAAAGTGGAAGAAGACTTAATTATAGCGGGATATTTACATAGTAATCTAATATATGAAAAGATGATGGATAAGGAGGAAGAATAAAATGAATAAGAGGGTATATGGAGTATTGGGTATAGTTTCAAGAATGAGTAATTGGAATGCGGACTTTACTGGATATCCTAAAACAACATCCTCAGGAGATGTATTTGGTAGTGACAAAGCATTTAAATATCCTATGAAGAAAATGTGGGAGCAACAAGGGGAGAAAGTTTTATATATTAAATCTTTTAAATTTCAAGAAAATAAAAAGAAAGAAGTAGAACTTTTACCAAGATCCCTTAAAGAAAGATATGAATACCTTTTTGATGAAGGAAATTTAAAGGAAAATAAAGATAGTAAAAAGGTTTTAGAAAATTTATTTAGTGCTATAGATGTTAAAAACTTTGGAGCTACATTTGCTGAGGAAGGAAATAACATCTCTATAACTGGAGCTGTTCAAATTGGACAAGGGTTCAATAGATATGATGAAACTAATGCGGAAGAACAACAAATCCTTTCACCATTTAGAGATGCATCAAAAAAAGAAGGTAAAAATGAAGATGAGGATGCTAAATCATCTACTTTAGGAACTAAAATAGTTAGCAATGAGGCACATTATTTTTATCCATTTGTTATAAATCCATATTCATATGATCAATTTAAGGAATTAGGAGTAACAGAAGGCTATACAGAAGAAGATTATGAAAAATTCAAAGAAGCTTCAATGGTAGCAGCTACATCATATAGCACTAATTCAAAGATTGGATGTGAAAATGAGTTTGCTTTATTTGTAGAAACAGAAGAAAAATTGTATTTGCCTGATTTGTCTCAGTATATTCATTTTAAAAAGGATCATGATAAAGATGTTATAACATTAAAATGTGATGAATTGCTGAATTCTCTTAAAGACAGAATTTATAATGTAGAAATATACTACAATCCATATACTACAAAAATTCTAGCAAATATAGAGAAAGCTAAAAAAATTAACATTTTTACTAAAGAAGAGGTGTAGTAATGGATGCTTTGAAATTTACTTTAAGTGGAAGGACAGCTTTTTTTAAGAAGCCTGATGTGAACACCTATTATTATTTCACTTATGGTAACATTCATAAAGTTGCTTTACTAGGGATCTTAGGAGCTATAAATGGATATAAGGGTTACAATGAACAGCAGAAGAATAAAAATGAAATATATCCTGAGTTTTATGAAAGACTTCAAAGAACAAAAATCGGGATAGTACCTAGAAATAATAAGGGAGATATATCTAAAAAAATTCAAATTTTTAATAACTCTGTAGGCTATGCTTCAAAAGAGCAAGGAGGAAACCTTATAGTAAAGGAGCAATGGCTGGAAGAACCTAAATGGGATATATACATACTTCTTCAAGGGGAGTGTGAAAGGGAATTAGCAGAGAGAATAATAAAGTTAAATTTTAAATATATACCTTATCTAGGAAAGAATGATCATATAGCTAATATTACGGATATAGATATTATTGAAAATGTAGAAAAAGCAACAAATATATATAATATAGACAGTTTATTTATAAAGGAAAGTTTTAAGTTTGTTGAATATGAGGATGATTTTGAAGATGAGAGTGAGGAATATGTTCCTATATATAAATACGAAGAAATGCTACCAATAACCTTAGAGAAAGAAACTAACAAATATAATTTAAAAACCTTTGTGTACACTAATTCAAAGTTAAATTGTGTAAATGATTCATTAGTATATAGATGTAATAAAAAAATGATATTTTTCTTTTAAGTTGAAGAGGGGCAACCCTCTTTTTTATGAAATAAACAGGAGGTAATTATGTATTTTCATGATATAAAAAAGTTTGATATAAAAAAAAATATAGTAAATAGTGAAAAAATATATGCTCATATTCATGAAAATAAAAAAGAAACATTAAAAGAGCATGTGGACTTATCATTAAAATATTTCTATAAGCTTATTGAAAAGAAGAAATTAGAGAATGTATTTTTAAACTTTGAAAATACATTGGTAGGTGAACTTACTGATAAAGGGAAAAAACTATATAAAGAAATGATACTGAATACTGTATACATGCATGATATGGGAAAAATTAATTGTAATTTTCAATATGTAAAAATGAATAATAAGGAATTTAAAGGATATGAAGGATTAGCAGTAAATAATACAAAACATTCTATGATATCATCTTTAATATATATGAATCACTATTTTAGTAAAATAAAGAATCATGATATTAAAAGTGAACAAAACATTTTAAGATTATTTATGGTGATAAACTCTTATATAATATCTAAACATCATGGATCATTAGATAGTTTAAAAGAATTTAGAGAAAAGTTTTTAGGCTGTGATGGTGAAGGAAAAAAACTATATACGGAACAATTAATAATTTTTAATAAAACATATACTGAAGAAATAATATTTAAAGAAAAAAATCAATTTCTAGATAGAGTTTTTAATTTGGTAGAAAAAAAGTTATATGAATATGAACAAGAAAATAACGAAATATCTGTCTGTTTTTATATTTATGAAAGATTTTTAAGTTCTATTTTATTAGCTTGTGATTACTACTCTACTTCTGAGTTTAAAAACGAAAAGGAAATAGATGATTTTGGAGTAATACAAGACATTGAGAGGTTCTATAAAGTATTCAAAGACACAGAAATTTATAAAGGTATAAGAAAATATGAAAATGAAAGATATGGTAAAATTAAAGACTTTAAAGATGTGGAGAATATTAATGTGTTAAGAAATGAGATGTTTCTTGATGCAGAGAAAAACTTTATTAATAATATTGACAAAAATATATTTTATTTAGAAGCTCCAACAGGAAGTGGTAAAAGCAATGTAAGTTTAAATTTAAGCTTTAAAACTATAGAAAATTCAAAAGATATAAATCAGATATTTTACGTATATCCATTTAATACATTAGTAGAACAAAACATACAAACCTTGGAGAAGGTTTTTGAAAACAGTAATGTTATGGAAGATATAGCTATAATAAATTCAGTTGTACCAATTAAAACAAGAATAAAAAATGAAATAAAAATAGAAGAAATAGACAAAAATGAAGATAGTGATGTTATAAATGTAAATTATGAAGAAGCCCTTCTGCATAGGCAGTTTTTGCACTATCCAATTATTTTAACTACTCACGTAAGTATATTTAGTTATTTATTTGGAACTTCTAAGGATAACTTATTTCCACTAGTTCAAATGGCAAATAGTGTTATAATTTTAGATGAAATACAAAGCTATAAAAATAGCATATGGAAAGAGATAATAACTTTTTTAAAATACCATTCTGAACTTTTAAATATTAAGTTTATAATCATGTCAGCTACTTTACCAAACTTAAATAAGCTTGTAGATAGTAAAATTCAAACGGTAAATCTAATAAATGATAGAAAAAAATATTTTACCAACCCTATATTTAAAGATAGGGTAGAAATAGACTTTTCATTACTAGAAATTGAGGAAAATATTCAAGATGAGTTATTTAATCATGTCATTGAAATGTCTAGTAAGACAGAAGGAAATATACTGATTGAATTCATAAAAAAGAAAAGTGCTATGGATTTTTTCAATAGATTAAAAGAACATAATGATTTATTAGATATGAGTGAAAATAAGGATATACAGCTTATGACAGGAGATGATAATAGTGTAGATAGGAATAAGATTATTAATAAAATACATAATAATAAAAATATTATATTAGTAGCTACTCAAGTAATAGAAGCTGGTGTAGATATTGATATGGATATAGGATATAAAGATATATCTATGTTAGATTCTGAAGAACAATTTTTAGGAAGAGTTAATCGCTCTTGTAAAAAAACAGGTTGTAAAGTATATTTCTTTGATTTAGACTCTGCAGCTAATATATATATAAATGATATTAGAAAAGAAAAAAATATAAATCTAAAGTGTGCACATATAAGAGAAATACTTATTAATAAAAATTTTGAAGAATTTTATGATTATGTATTAAAAGAGTTAAATAGTAATGCAAATAAGTATGATAATAAAAATTTTAAAGAATTTATAAATAATAGTATAAATAAATTAAATTTCAGGGAAGTTGAAGAGAGAATGAAGCTTATAGATGAACGTTATGAGTATAATGTATTTTTAAATAGAATAATAAATTTAGGGAATGATGAAATTTTAGAAGGAGAAAAAGTTTGGAATGACTATATTGACTTATTAAAAAATAATGAATTAAGTTATGCGGAAAAGAAGGTCAAGTTATCTGAGGTTTCATCAAAATTAAATTATTTTTTATATAAGGTAAATAATAATGATTTTACTTATGAAGATAGAATAGGAGATATATATTACATAGGAGATGGAGAAAAATATTTTATAAATGGTAAATTTAATAGAGAAAATTTTAATAAGGGTATTGGAGATTTTATATAGGAGGGAACATGAAAGTTAATGGTACATTAATCAACTATTATTTCCATTGTAAAAGACAATGCTGGCTTCATGGGAATAGAATTAATTTAGAAGATAATAGTGAAGATGTGAAAATAGGAAAAGCCATTCATGAAGTCAAGAGTGAAAAAAACAAACAGACGGAAATAAGTATTGATAACATAAAAATAGACAAGCTTACAAAGGAATATTTAACAGAAGTGAAAAAATCTGATGCAGATATAGAAGCAGCTAGATGGCAACTATTATTATATTTAAAAGTATTAAAAGATAAAGGAATACAGAGAAAAGGTAAACTTGAGTTCGTAGAAAAAAATAAAAGTAAAAGTACAATTATTATAGAGCTAGATGATGAAAAGTTATTGAAGTTAGAAGAGATAATAAAAGGTATAGAAAATCTATTATTACAAGAATATGCACCAGAGATTATCAATGAACCTAAATGTAAAAAGTGTGCATATTTTGAATACTGCTATATTTAGGAGGATAGCTATGGGAAGTACTAGATATATAACATCTATGGGGGAACTTACAAGAAAAGATAATTCTTTATGCTTTAGAAAAGACAATAAAAATGTTTATATACCCATAGAAAATACAAGAGAAATTTACTGTATGTCAGAGATAAGCATAAATACTAAGCTTTTGGATTTTTTATCTCAAAATAACATAATAATACATTTTTTTAATTATTATGGAGGTTATAGCGGCACTTTTTACCCTAGAAATCAGTATAACAGTAGAAAATTGCTTGTAAAACAGGTAGATGCTTACAACAACAAGAGATTAGTAGTGGCGAAAGCTATAGTAGAGGCCATTGGAGAAAATATATATGAGGTTTTATATCATTATTATAAACATGGTAAAAAGGAAGTAAAAGAAACTATTGATTGGATAAAAAACAATATGAAAGTTAATTTAGACAGTGCAAAGGATATAAAACAAATAATGCAAGTAGAAGGGGAAATTTGGCAAAGATTCTATGGAGAATTTAAGAACATACTTCCAGATGATTTTGTTATGAATAAGAGAGTGAAACGACCTCCAGATAATCCTATAAATGCTCTCATTTCCTTTGGAAACACTTTATTATACGGAAAAACAATAACTGCTATATACTATACTCATTTAGACCAAAGGATTAGTTTTTTGCATGAGCCATCAGAAGGAAGATTTTCTCTAAGTTTAGATATAAGTGAAGCTTTTAAGCCCATATTAGTTTATAAAACCATATTTGAATTAGTTAACAATAAAAGATTGCAGGTGGAAAAGCATTTTGATAAAAATCTTAATTATTGTCTACTAAACGAAGAGGGGAAAAAAATATTTATTACTGCTTTTGAAGAAAGGATGGACAGTATATTCCTTCATGAAAAACTTAAAAGAAAAATAAGCTATAGAACTGCTATAAAATTAGATTGTTATAAGCTTATAAAATTTATATTAGAAGATAAAGAATTTAAACCATTCAGTTTAAAGGAGAAAATATAAATGAGTAAAAACTTAAACTATAATTATGCTTTTCTTTTTTATGATGTTAAAGAAAAAAGAGTTAATAGAGTATTTAAGGTATGTAAAAAATATTTATCTCATTTTCAAAAGTCTGTGTTTAGAGGAGAATTGACGCCATCTAAACTTATATTACTAAGGAAGGAATTAAATAAGATCATAGATGAAAATGAAGATTTTATATGTATAATAAAATTAATGAATAACAATGTTTATGGTGAGGAAATATTAGGAAATAAACAAAATGATACGGGTGAAGACCTTATAATATGAATAGAACTATAAATTTTACCAAGTTAACGGAAAATACAATTCATGCAAAGTTAAATATATCAATAGTTTGAAATGGTTTTTTATCAACATTTGCAAATTGTCAAATTGCCTGGGAAAATTTTAAAGGAATATAGCAAAATCAATGGATTATGTAGTGTTATAAAAATAAGGAATGTTGATTTAGAAGTGGTTGAACCATAACATGGGATGTATTTAAATCGTAATTAGAGATATTGAAAACTTAATAGGGGGTATGTTGAACCATAACATGGGATGTATTTAAATAATGATTTAAAGATAGGCAAGGGAGATAATCATTCAAGTTGAACTATAATATAGGATGTATTTAAATTGTAGCGTAGCATACCCAACGCCACTTTCTTGTTTTAGTTGAACATATAGTAATCACTAGAAATTTCATATGGTTTTATAGTTGAACTCTAACATAAGATGTAACAATGTTGAACTTTAACATGGATGTATTTAAATGCTTTTTCTACTGCTTTTGTTGCTTCACTTACTCTGTTGAACCATAACATGAGATGTATTTAAATCTATCAATAAAGGCACATTCAATGGTAAAAATTATAGTTGAATCTTAGCATGGGATGTATTTAAATTGGAAAGAAATGTACCAAGCTGAACAAACTATGTAACCAATTATCTTCTCAATCTTAAATTTCTACAAAAATAATTTAGTTTCACAAACAGAGAGCTAAGCATGTAGTGAAGCCTCTCCAGAAAAAGTCGCTATTTCCCTACATACTTAGCTCTATTGCAATTTATAGAGAAAAGATCAAAACTTTTCCCAACCTAATGAAAAGTACAATGTGTTATAAGACTGTATATATCAATACTTTGAAGTGTATTCTTAGTTGAACTATAACATAGGATGTATTTAAATATGTAGATATAAAGGAAAAAGGCATAAGCCAATATGTTGAACTATAACATAGGATGTATTTAAATTTAATAGGTAAAGGTTTAATAGAAATACTTCTGCGTTGAACTATAACATAGGATGCATTTAAATTCGGATGAATTAGACTTATTTAATGTGCCAAAAGTTGAACCATAACATAAAATGTATTTAAATGCAATAATTGAAGGTCAAAATGGCAAATATGTATTGTTGAACCTTAATATAGGATGTATTAAATGCAAATAATCAGCAGTGTTTTCCGAACCTATTACGTTGAGCCATAACATGGGGTGTATTTAAATTGGAAAGAAATGTACCAAGCTGAACAAACTATGTAACCAATTATCTTCTCAATCTTAAATTTCTACAAAAATAATTTAGTTTCACAAACAGAGAGCTAAGCATGTAGTGAAGCCTCTCCAGAAAAAGTCGCTATTTCCCTACATACTTAGCTCTATTGCAATTTATAGAGAAAAGATCAAAACTTTTCCCAACCTAATGAAAAGTACAATGTGTTATAAGACTGTATATATCAATACTTTGAAGTGTATTCTTATCAAGATTTGAAAAAATTAAATTGCCTAGGAAAAATTTGAGAACACTTAGCGAAATCAATGGATTATGTGGTATTATAGAAATAAAGAATGTTGATTTCGCAGTGGTTGAACTGTAACATAGGATGTATTTAAATAAGCAAGATAAAAGAGTATGGGATTTTATTGATTTGGTTGAACTGTAACATAGGATGTATTTAAATAGAGATATACCAAATACAAATACTCAAAGACGGCAGGTTGAACTGTAACATAGGATGTATTTAAATGCAAAAACAATATGGTGTCTGTGTTTATGTAGATATGTTGAACTGTAACATAGGATGTATTTAAATATGGATAATAGCACTTTAACTGTAGACCAGTTAAGTTGAACTGTAACATAGGATGTATTTAAATTAGATACTCAGAACATTTATTATAAGCAGCAGAACTTGAACTATAACATAGGATGTATTTAAATGATGAATTTATGTGTTATCAACCAATAGAAACTGGCTGAACCATAACGTAGGATGTAAATAATTTATTTAACTAAATATTTATTTCTATAAATTTATTATGCAAAGCTTAAAAATGTTATGTAATGTGCCCTATGCATTTGAGTGAAATCTAGAAACTTTTAAAGAGATTTAGATAAATAGATAAATAGATTAATAGATTAATAGATTAATAGATTAATAGATAATAGATTTGGTGAAAATCTCTTTAAGGGGATTTTTTCAATATCTAAAAATCTAAAAAACTATACATCTAAACATCTAACTAAAATGGTTTGTCAGCATTAGGAGTTTTATAAAATAAATTTTAGAAGTTCTTATTGCAGCGAATCAGCATAAAAGGCATTGCGTAGCATTATAGTTAAGCCTATAAGTAACTTAGGATTTTTAGTAGCAGTTAGTATATATTTATTAGTAAAGCTTGATAAAAAGCTAGAGGAGGTAATTATATTGTTTTCTGCTATGGAACACCGAGAAAAGAGAGGCTTACTTAAAAAAAAGAAGCCTCCCTTTTCATGTTATATTTTTAAAAATTATGTTTATTTATATTCTCGCTGCTTATCAAAAGCCTCATCTTTAATTTCTGCTCTCATACCGCTAAGTGCATCTAATCTTCTTTCGTTTTTTGACTCTAAAGAATTTTTTGTTTTTTCATCATCTGTTTTTTCAATCATTTCTTCTGCGAGATTATAGTTTTGAATAGTTTTGTCGATATTGTATTGAATTTTTTCCACATTATCTCTTCTATCATCTGGTTTGTTTTTCATATATTTATCACCTCCTAGATATTTTGCGACGGAGGATAATATAATATACATTTCATTAAGTAAACCCTATCCAATAGATATTATGTATTATTCACGTCAGTCAAAGGGTAGTAGATCAGGTGATTCTTAGCTTCAGATGGAGTTTGCTTAAAAGGAATACTTACTCCAACTGAAGCTTAGAAGAACTTATCCAGGGACGTAGCATCCGTTATGCACAGCATAAG
>JBFNFA010000015.1:0-63199 GCA_040797845.1 Clostridiaceae bacterium | reverse complement strand
TGGAGTAAGTATTCCTTTTAAGCAAACTCCATCTGAACCTAAGAATCACTTGATATATAATAATTTGAACTTGTCACTAGTTTTTAAGGTCTTAACCCTTTTTAATTGCTACACACCAGTGGAACCAAACCCTCCAGTATCTCTCTCAGTTTCAGTTAATTCTTCAACCTTTATAACATCCACTGGTATAACTGGTTTTACCACCATTTGAGCAATTTTCATACCCATCTCTACTTTGAATGCTTCCTTACCATGGTTAATAAGTATTACTCCCACTTCACCGCGGTAGCCTTCATCTATAGTTCCTGGAGTATTTAAAACAGTTATTCCGTTTTTTAAAGCTAGTCCACTTCTAGGTCTAACTTGTGCTTCCGTATAGGGTGGAAGTTGTATACTTATTCCTGTCGAAACTAACTTACTTTCTCCTGGGTTGATTGTCAATTCAACTGTGGAAAAAAGATCTAACCCCGCATCTCCTATATGAGCATATTGTGGCAACTTCGCATCCTTATTTAATAATTTTACTTTCAATGTATATTTCATCTTATTGTTTCCTCCCTTATTTCAACTACAAATTCTAATAATTATAACATAATATTTTTTTATTATGCCTTTATAGCATAATACTTTTTGCTGTCTTTTATTAAATGACTGTCCCTTGTTTTTATTGTTTCTATATGCTTGTCCTTATTTTTTAACTCATCATTTTTTAATCATTAAATATAGATAATTGTACAGGCTTAACTTGTTTATAGAAATTCATCTTTGTTATTATATTTTCTTTATAACATAACTCTTTAAATTTACTATATAAACTTTCATAATTAGGAGCAGGACAAAAATATGAATTCTTATAATTATTCACATACTTTTCCTTGATTCTTGGGAAATTTTTGTTTAGATGGCTAAAATAATATTCTCTTTGACCTTCTCTTATAGTCATTCCAAACCAAGCTATTATATATTTTGCTCCTGCATCTTTTCCTCTTTTAACTATTTGTTCAATATTATCATAGTTATCAGTAATGTAGGGAAGTACAGGGGTTAACATTATTCCTGTATAAATCCCATCTTTTGAAAGATTCTCTATAGCTTTAAATCTCTTTGAATGGGATGATGCATTTGGTTCTATAATTGAAGCTAAACTATCATCAGCTGTTGTTATAGTTATAGATGCTGCAGCATATATCTTACTTATCTCTTTTATAATATCTCTATCCCTTGTAATTAAATCTCCTTTAGTAATAATGTGAACAGGAAATTTATACAGATTTATGATTTCTAAAGCTTTTCTTGTAACACACAATTCTTTCTCAATTGGCATGTAAGGATCATTCATACTTCCTGTGCCTATGGTTCCTATATTTTTCTTAGATTTTAATTCTTTTTGTAATAATTCTATTGCATTTTTCTTTATTAAAATATCCGAAAAGTTTTCTATACCATAGCAACTACTCCTTGAATCACAGTAAATACAACCATGTTGGCAGCCACGATATAAATTCATATTATAGCTTAAACCAAAGTATTTGTCTGGACCATTTTTTATTGTAGAAAGTATAGTTTTAGCATATATTTCTTTAATCATTTATTTTTCACCCATAATACATTATATAATACTTTATAACTGTCCCCCAATATTAACTTCATTTAACTCATCTAAAAATTCATTAAATCCTATTATTTTAGAGTTTTCTAATAAAAATCTGCCACTATTAAATAATCTTTTATCTTCAGTAACCAAAATGTAATTTTCATTGTTTTGGCAAATACAAATTAATTCATAATCATTTTTAGATATTTTATTTCCTTCTATAGAGTAAAATGGTTTATCAATTTCACATTGCAATCCATATGAATTTTCATCAATTATATGATCTAATAACTTCATAAATTTATTGGTCAATACAGGAACTCCATTAAAATCTTTAAATTCCTTTTGCGATAACTCTCCTGCTACATTATTAGATATCTTAAAATCTATTCCATCAGCTTTTTCTATGTCTTCTAATATATCTGGATATTCATTCCATATTTTTATAATAATATTTGAATCTAAAATATACACTTTATTAATCATATATTTTCTCCTTCTGTGTTTATATACTACTATATCATTTGCTTTTTATAATATATAAAATGCTCTATATTATAAAATTTATTAAGGTATTTTATATGTTCCTGCTGATAATATATTTTATACATGCAACACAGAAAAATCTCCTTCATTACTATTATATAATGGTAAATTACACTCTAATTTTCATAAAGTAAAGACATGTAATACTAAAATTCTTACATGCCTTTCTATTTTAATATATGCCTGTGATAACTCCAAAGGATGATCCTTTAATGCGTTTTATATAACTGTCCCTCCAAATATCTCATAATATTGATACACTTTAATTATCTTTTAACTTATATAAAGTTAAGTTAATACTCGTAGAAAATATATCTAAATAATTATTTTAAAGTTCTATTTATTTTTGTCATAATTCTTTAAATCCTCATAAAATTTATCAACTTTCATTTTTGTTTCTTTATATAGATAGTTTGGTATTAGAAAATATGCCAATAAGCTAACTGTAATAAATATTATAAAACTTACAACTACATTATTTTTTTCTCTAATTATAAACATTAATATAAACCACGGAGCTTCCCATAATAATATCCGCTTTATTCTTAAACTCTTGAAATAAATTTTGATAAATTCATTATCCTTCCTTTGCTCAATAGTACGCTCCATATTTTTCAGCTCCTAATTATGGGGCAAAGCATCACTCACCCTTATTAAATATCTCATCATTTCTTTTGATTTCACCATAATTCAATCTGAAGTTTCTCTCCTTTTAAGTAACAGACGACTCTCCCAATTCTGATTAATGATTGATTTGTATACCTCATGTGGAATGATAGGTCTTTCTAGTTCGCACATAGTTTTATCTGAAATTTTATTTCCTTCAAATAGTTCAGTTCCTGCTTTTCTTAACAAGCTTTTATAGTTATCAATATAGGGATATAAAGTTTCATTATCCATAACTAATAATGGTCCTTCGCCTCTATAAATTTCTGCTATAAGCTTTGAATGCATGTTTCTACATATTCTCTTATACATTAAACTAACTACCTGAAAATGACTTTGTTCACTAAATCCACAGTTTGAAATTGCTATTATTTTAGGATATTTTTCATAACGCTTTCTATGTATGCTCTCACCCTTAAAATCCTCCTCTATATGTGGATTTATTAAAGGTATAAGTCTATCAAAAAATTTCTTCATAATACCTGTAACGTTATCTACATACAATGGGCTTGCAAATACTACATAATCTGATGAAATATATTTATGTAGTAATTCTTCCATATCATCTTTAATGATACATTTTCCTGGAGTTTTTACCCAACATGAAAAACATCCCTTGCAGGCATTTATATTTTTTTCTGCTAAAAATATATTATCAAAACTTTTAAAGTTGTTTTTTACATCTGCTAAAAATTCTTCTACCATAATATTAGTGGCGCTAAACTTTCCTTTTGGACTTCCATTGAATATTGTTATTTTCATATTCCCACTCCCCTATTTTTATTTGAAATACTAACATACCATGTAGTCCATTGTTTTACTGTCAATTATTTTCTTTAGTAATACCAATTCTTTTTTCATATATTTTATATAAAATATATTTATAGTTTACCCAAGAAAACATTGGCACAAATTTTAAAGTTTAAAGTTTTATATAGAAATAAATCAGGTTATTTTTTATATTTTGTGATAATTTTTTATAAGAATAGTAGAAATCTAATTTTACCTTATAAGCTTGATGTCTCTTTTAATATTTACGGGTAGACGTTTTAAGTTAATTTTACATTATATTTCCAATTAAAACAACATGACTGTCCCCTAATTGTAAAATTAAGGGACAGTCATTATATTGTAAAAGGATGGTTAGGGGACAGTTATTATCTTATAGTTCTCCAGAAACAATTTTCCCTCTAAACATAACTGCGTTTTTCTTAGTTCTTCTAGCTACAGCTTCCGCAGAGCAAGATGCTTCTGTAAATACTATATTAGCTTCATCTCCCACTTTGGGCCATGTTTGATTACCTTTATTATCTAGTGGAGTTACTCCATTTGTTATAAAATTTAAAGCTCTGGTTAGTAGGTACTCATCTATCCAGCCAAATCTTTCTGCCATTCTACTAGCCTTTTGTAGCATATCTCCTGTACCAAAGGGACTCCAATGATCGTTGATATTATCATTTACCACATATACCTTAACTCCTCTTTCATGAAGAAGTGGAACAGGAGGTGCTGGTATATCAATGGGTACTGTAGTAGCAACGCTTATATTTAAAGATGCAAGTTTATCTGCTAAATCCCTTACTTCTTCAATATAACTGTCCCCCATACAGTATGCATGGCTTATATTTACCCTTCCTTGCCATTTAGCATCTTCCACCATTTGAGCTAACCTATTTATAGTGTACATTCCTAATTTTCCACCGTCATGTATATGGATATCCACATCAGAGTTAAATTCTACAGCAATGTCCATCATAGTATGAAGAGATTTTTCAATGTCATTATCTATAGTCGCAGGGTCAAGTCCTCCCACTACATTAACTCCATTTCTCATAGCTTCCTTCATTATTGGCACTGAATTACTTCTTAGTAAACCATGTTGAGGAAAAGCTACTAATTCATAAGTTAGTTTATCCTTATAATTTTCTAGAGCTGCAATTACTTTTTCTAAGTTACCCAAATTTACAACGGGATCAACATTACATTGAATTCTAGCATGAGTTACTCCATTTGAGGTAATTAATTCTAATAATTTCTCAGCTCTTCTTGTTGTAATAGGTAAGAATTTTGGTAAAAATTCTTCTTCCTCTTTGATTCTGTGTGCAACACTTTTAAAAGGTGTGCTTGCCTTCCAACGCCCTCCAAAGTGACCTTTATCAAGATGTATATGTTTTTCTGTAAAGGATGGTAATGCTAGAAGTCCCTTTGCATCTACAACGGGGTTCTCATCCTGTTCCTTCTCACCTTTTTTAATTTTTGTTATCTTTCCATCCTCAATTAAAATATGATATATGTTAGTTTTTGTACCAGTGACCTCTTTCTCATTTGTACTAACCACATCTTCACTATAAGTAAAACCATCTTCAAGCAAAACATGGGTTAACCAAAATTTTTTATTCATTCTTAACACCCTCAATCTTTAAATATTCAAAATAGAAATATATGCTGTTAGAAATACTAAAAAGAGCTGATTATAAAGTGAAGCTACCCTCCAATGTTAGTTCTCTGTCTAATATTTAAGGTGTACTTTAAATTTTCAGCTCTTTTTATTAAGTTTTAGAGGAATATTATGATATTAACTAAAAATTAAACTTAACTTTCTTTTCGGTTTCCACTGTTATTTTACCATTTTTAATTACATATAATCTCTCTGGAATGTCTATTATGGCATCATTAATAACTTTTGTATCTAAAAGCACCATATCCGCTTTTTTACCAACTTCCAAACCATAATCTTTAAGTCCTAAAGCCTTAGCAGGATTTGTTGTAATCATTGGTAATACAGTTGGAAGGTCATCTGCTCCCCCAAGATGGGCTGTAGGTATAGCAAGCATAGCAATTTGAATTAAATCTCCATTTCCATATGGTGTAAATGCATTTCTTATATTGTTTGTAGCTATGCACATATTAACACCGCCATCGCGCAATGTGCGTACTGGAGTTAATGCTCTTCTTACATTATATTCATCTTTTCTTCCTCCAAGATGAAGATCTGTAGCAGGTAAACTCATTACACTAATTTGAGCCTCACGCATCTTTTCTACAATTGGTGCTAATTTTTCCTTTGGCAATGCTCCTAAGCTTGTTAAGTGACCTACTGAAACTCTGCCTTGATATCCTTCTTTTATAGTTTTATCACATATATATTCTATTGTTATTCCTTCTGCATCATCTTTAAAATCTTGATGAAAATCAATTGGTTTATTATATTTTTTAGCTATTTCAAATACTAGATCTATATGATCCATAGCTGGAGCATCATTATATGGTATACCTCCAACTACATCTGCACCCATTTCCATAGCTTGGAACATCATTTCTTCAGTACCAGGTGATTTAAATATACCTTCCTGTGGAAAAGCGGTTACTTGAATATCTATTACATCCTTAAACTCATGTTTTAGTTTCATAACAGTTTCAAATCCTGTAAATCCTTGTGATGGATCAAACTCTGAATGAGTTCTTATATGAGTTGTTCCATTTTTTATTAACATCATCAATGCTTTTCTTGCTCTATTTTCTACATCTTCCTTAGTAAAAGTCGGCTTTAACTGCCCTGTAACCTGTATTGCTTCCCATAAAGTACCTGATTTATTTGGTAATCTTTCTGCAATCAATGCCTTATCAAGATGTATATGGGCATCTACAAGCCCTGGAATAAGGACTCTTCCTTCACCTTCTATTTCCCTTTTAGCATTTCCTTCTATGTGTAGAGCAATAGCTGCTATTTTACCGCCTTCTATAGCCACATCTTGTAGCTCTTCTCCATCCTTAATCCTAACTTTTCTTAAAATTATATCCATAGAAATACCTCCTTTTTAATCGATCTTATATTTAAAAATTAAATTACATTTAGACTAAACTAGATTATAGTTATATTTATATTAAAACTAAACTGTATTTTAGCTAGATTGTATTTTAGAAGATAAATGATATTATCAACAATAATGCTACACAACCTCCAACCCATTTTGCGTTACCTTTAACTACATCAATAATTGGAGTTTGGAATCCTGAGGATAAGGCTTGCATTGTGATATTAACAAAGCTCATCTGACTACCTAAGCCAACCCCCATAGCTACAAATCCTAATTCCATTGGTGTAAATCCAAGGGAAACTGCTACTGGTAATACTAGTGTTAATACAGATCCAACATATGCTCCTGCTGGTACCCCAACTAGGAATCCTGCAAGCACTGTTGCTGGAACAACTAATGCTGCTGGTGCAAGTTTTGCTACACTAACTATTGCTGTAAAGGCCCCAGTTTCACCTATGATATTTATAAATGCTAGAAATATACCTACGCTAAATAATTTTACAAGTATATAATTTGATCCATCTACCATGGCATTAACAGATTCAGATAAACTAAACTTAGTGCAGATAAATATTAAAGCTACTGTAACTACTGTATAAACTAATGGGGAAAGGATTGGTGCTCCTACTGCTTTGTTTACGAAAGGTCCAAAAATTACTGAAAATAATAAGAATATTACTGGTATTGTACTTTTGAATAATTCTTTATTTGTCATATTCTTAACTTCTTCATTTTCTTCACCTGTAAATATTGCATTTCTCTTTTTTGCTCCATAGTATCCTATAATGATTGCTAAAATTACGAATCCTATCCAATATATTCTCATTGAATCAACGTATTGTGCTACTGGTATTTTCCCAAGTTGTGATACAACTCCTGATTCTAAAGACGCTGGAGATGTTGTAAATGAAACTGCCGCGGCAATTGCCATTGCAGCTATAAGTTCTGGAATCGCTCCCACTGCTGCAAAGGCAAGTGGTGCTATAACCATGGCACTTCCTCCACCTATACCTGACATATAAGTCGCTGCTGCTTGTAGTATTACTATAAATGCTGCGAAAAATTCAACTCTTCCTTTGATCCCACGTCTAACAAGAGTTAAAGCTGATGTATAACCACCAGATTTAAATACTGCCATAGCTACTGCAGAGTTAATTATAGGGACAGTTATTGTAAGCATGGAAGGTATTGCTTTTAGGAAGAAATCATTTGCTTGAGCAAGAGTGATTCCGCCTATTATCATTGCCATTACTCCACCAATCAAGCCTGCTACCAACATGTCTACCTTCTTAAATAATAATATTAAGATTACAATCAAAGGAATAACTGTCAATACTGCTTTAAAACCTTCTGGTGCAGCTGCCTGCTTTGTCACTTCTGCCGCTAATACTGGAGTTTGTGTTATAAAAAGCATCACCATTAATGCAAAAATGCCTTGTAAGAAATTCTTTTTCTTATTTATATTCATATTCTCACTCCCATTCATTATTTTTTCATATAATCTCTAAATAATACTCAAGTATTTATTGTAGAATTTTATAAAATAAGCCTTGTGCCTGTTTGTCCCTTTAAAGCCTGTTCTAGTTTATCAATTGAAGTTATTATTACATTTTTCCCTCCCTTTTTTAGGAAGTATATTGCTGCATGAATTTTAGGTCCCATGCTGCCTTTTGGAAATTGTCCTTCTTCCATGTATCTTAGAGCATCCTCAATTTTAAGCTCTAATAAATTTTCTTGGTTCGGTTTACCAAAGTTTATTGCTACCTGCTCTACTCCTGTTAATATAAAGAAGTAATCTGCTTTTATCTCCGCAGCAAGTAATGCACTTGCAAAATCTTTATCTATAACTGCTTCTACTCCTCGAAGTTTTCCATTCTCTTCTTCAACTACAGGAATTCCTCCACCACCAGCTGTTATAACTAACATGTCTTTCTCTATCAATGCTTCTATAGTATTCTTTTCTACTATTTTCTTTGGCATAGGTGATGGTACAATTCTTCTATATCCTCTACCGCTATCTTCAACAAAGGATATATTTTTTTCTGCTGCCTGCTTATTCGCTTCTTCCTTAGTATAGAATGGTCCAATTGGCTTTGTCGGATTGTTAAATGCTGAATCTTCTTTATCTACTACAACTTGAGTAACAACAGTAGCAATGTCCTTTTTTATTCCTTTATCTTTCATTTTATTGTAGAATGCCTGCTGAATAAGGTAACCTATGTTGCCCTGTGTTTCTGCATTACACACATCAAGTGGATATTTAGGTACCATATTTGCAGCCAGTTCAGTTTTTATCAGTGTGTTTCCAACTTGTGGCCCATTTCCATGAGTTATTATAATGGTGTAATCCTTTTCCATTAGATCCAAAATAACATCACAGCTGTCATTGATATTTTCTTTTTGTTCTTCTATACTGCCTTTTTGACCTTCTTTTAGTATTGCATTACCCCCAATGGCTAATACTATTTTTTCTTTCATAGTTTTTTCCTCCAATATATCCAGCGATTATTTTTGTAAATATTCATACAATTCTTTGTAAAATAAATTTTCTCTTTATGTGTTTGTTGGAGCCTTTATTTACAAAGGCCCCCATAGTAATATTCTAAAGTTAGAGAATTTATATTGATTTATTCTTATTTAATTTATTCTTCTATTAGTTCACCAAAGGCCATTACTGCCTTTACAAAACAATCTAATGGTGCTGTTACAATACCAGCTCCTATTTGTCCAACCCCTGGTTCTTTATGAGCCATTCCTGTATTGATTACAGGTAATATTCCTGTTTCTGCAACTTTTCTTATGTCAATTCCAGTAGGTACCCCTTGGAAATTTAAGTTTGGCATTTGATATGCTTGGTTTGTCCCTTCTGTAATCTCTTCCATATCCATTGTGTATTGTATTGCTGCTTGTACTGATGCTGCACCTACAAATTGAACTACGGCTGGAGCAGCACCCATAGCAAATCCACCTAACCCTATACATTCAACGATAGCACTGTCCCCCATATCTGGGTTTGCGTCCTTTTCGCTATATCCCGGGAAATACAATCCTTCTGGCATATTAACTGGGGCTTCAAACCATTGTTCACCTAATCCGCTAACCTTAATTCCAAAGTTAGTACCATTTCTACTCATTGCAGTTACAATAGTACAACCTTCTATATTTTTAACTGGGTCCATAGTAGCTTTAGCATTTGCCATGGCAATGTTTAAGAAAAACTGTTCATTACCGGTGATAAAGTCTGTTATTTCCTCAAGTTCTTCCTTACTTTCTACTACTCTTACTAAATGAGGCATTATTGTTCTAACAAATATTGAAGATGCTGCTATATTTCTTTGATGCATTTCATCTCCCATTGCTAAAGCCTTAGCTGTTAAAACTTGAGCGTTAATTGGTCCTGATAACTCTAATGCTTTCTTTAATGCAGGTGCAAATACTTTTTCTAACCACTTTAATCTATTTATAACAGTTGCATCATTAGCACCAAATCTCATAACCTTTCCTAATCCTTCATTAAATGTGCTATATGCATAATTTCCAAAAGTTTCATTCTTCACAACTAGAAGTGGCATTGAATAAGTTATCATACCAGTCATAGGTCCAACGCACCCCATGCTGTGGTTGCTTACAAGTTTAACCTTTCCTGTAATAGCCATTTCTTCTGCTTCTTCGTAACTATCAGTCAATCCTTCATATATTATTGCTCCAACGATAGCTCCCTTCATAGGGCCACACATATCTTCCCATTTGATTGGAGGGCCAGCATGTCCTATAGTGTTTTTGTCCATTCCTGGAATTACATCTTTGGCATACTTAACATCTACTAAAAAATTATTTGCTTTCTGAATTCTTTCAAATGCAATTTTATTTGCTTCATCTATATTAAACTTCATTTGCTTCACCTTCCTATTTTCTATTTAATTTCTCAAGTACTTCTAAAAGTTTTGCATCTCCACCAGCTGCTGGCTTCCACTCTACATGTATACAATCAAGTTTCTGATGTTTATTTGCTTCATGAAATATTTCAAGCCCTATATTTATAACCTTTACTTTATTTTTAAATAAATCTTTTATCTTATTCATTTACAGAGCCTCCCATCATTTTGGACCAAGCTTCACCCTTTGATGAAATCAATAAGGCTAATCTAGTGGCTTGAGCATTTGATGGCATAACTATAACTCCACCTTTTTCAAGCTTTTCTATTTGGTCCTTTCTGCATTGAATATCTTCATCAGTTCCACAAACTGAAGCTATAAAACTTACAGAACGTCCTTCCCTTTGTAATTCATTATTAATTTCTTCTATAGTTGGAATTAGTGTGCCAGCTGTATCTTCATGGGCACCATATCCTATTACCACATCCAGTAATACCACTGCTGTTTCTGGATCTAATGCTTCTTTTTTCATTCTTTCTAGTCTAAGTCTTGGATCGATCATAGGATGTGGTCTACCATTTGTGAAATAATCGTCTCCCATGTCTAATACAGTATTTTTCTCGCTTTTCTCTATATCTTTTAATAATCCATTTTCCTTTAAAGGTATGTTGGAGTAAATTTCTTCAACATAGTCATTCATCAACACCATAGCCTCTGAAGATAATGTTCCTCCTGAATAGACTCCTCTAATATATTTTTGATTTCCTGGAAGTTTTCTGGTTTCTCTTTGAACAATTTCTTTTATAGTTTCCTTAGAAGAAGTAAATATTGTATTCTCTATTTTCTCTCCTCTTGCTAGGCTAACAGCTGCATGTGCTGCATCTTCTAAGGTAAATGTCTGTATAACTGTCCCCTTATCTATTTCTATTGAGCTTCCTCCAATGAAGCATGTAACTACTGGTTTATCAATGTTTTCTATGGATTTAAATATTTTTTCCATAACGGATTTGTGAGGTGGTTTTGATATTATCACTATAACTTCTGTTTCTTCATCCTGAGCCAATGCCTCAATTCCCATTAGCATCATTCTTCCGCCTACATATTCTTTAACATCTCTTCCCCCAGTTCCTATAGCCTGAGATACTCCTTGTCCAAATCTACTTACTAGACATGTAACTTCTTGAAGTCCAGTTCCTGCTGCGGCTACCATTCCAATCTTCCCTCTGTTAACTACATTAGCAAAACCTAGAGCAGCTCCACTAATGATTGCAGTACCACAGTCTGGTCCCATCATTAAAAGTCCCTTTTCAATAGCTTTATCCTTAAGCTCAATTTCTTCTTCTATGGATACGTTATCACTGAAGAGTAACACGTGTATATCATTTTCTAATGCCTTCATAGCTTCTCTTTTAGCATGTTTTCCTGGTACAGAAATTATAGTAAAGTTAGCTCCTGGCAATCTTTTTATTGCAGTGTTTAAAGTTTTTGCCCTTAAATCTCCTTCATGATTATCGCTATTTTTCTTTTGTAGTTCACCTTCTATTACCTTTACTAATTCCTCAATCTTTTCTTCACTGTCAGCTTTTGCTGCAATGACTAAGTCATTAGAAGTAATATCAGCATTTTCAGGAAGCAGAAGTCCTGAGTCAGTCATTAATTTTTTATTATAGTCAGTTCCCATCATAACGGTAGCATCTAAAATTCCTTCTAAGGAGGTAATCTTGCTTGATATCATCATTAAGGTTACTGAATCGTAGTAGGTATTCTTTTTTACAATATTTTTAACTATCATAACTATCCTCCATTGTTTTTAAATTTGAAATTAAATAAAATCCCCACAATATTCCGCATAATCCGTCGGTGCCAGATGAGTGACCTATGGATATCATGGATATTGTTGCTTTATATAACTCCTCTGAATTTTTGCTCCATAAAGCTTCATACAATTTATGAAAACTCTCGCTAAATCTCCTTTCCACAGCTTCTTCAAGAAATGTCTTGCTCACTGAAGTTGTCTTACGTGAACTTTTTAGTATTTCATTGGAAAGCTTTTCATAAAGTTCTAAAAGAGAGACGTCTAATTTTTTTAAGCAGTGTAGTACGCTCATTACCCCGACTAAAAAATCATCTCCTGCTGGAGTTAGTCCTGCTCCATAACCTATTAAACTCGATAATTTTACTGAAGCATCAGTTTGTTTCTTATTATAGAAGTCTTTATAAGCTTCATTTAGCACTCTTACAATATTCTCTTTATTTTTATCTTTAAATGTCTCTTGATTGTCAGTAATAATGGAAAGAACCTCTTCTTTAATACCGCCTGATTTTCCATAAAGAATGACTATATTTTTTAATTTATTAATCTGCTCTTTATTTTTAGAAAGAAGGAAATAATCTTTTAACCTAGGGTCCCAAATTAGAGGCCTTTCTATATTAACTGATATACTGCCAATACAAATTACGTCTTTTTTAATTGTAATAACATCTCCTATTTTAATAGGAAGGTCTAAAAAGTTTACTGAGTCATTAATAGAGATGCTTAAAGGTCCTTTTGGTACATTTGAATTTTGCATAGATATTAATTTATCATTGTATTCTACATTAATTACATTTTTGAATATGGAATGAATCTTACTATGATTTAAACTATACATATCTTTTAGTACAAGCATACTTATAAATTCAACCTTAAACATTTTCTATCACCCTCTGTGGTTTTAATTATAAATTAATAGACTTTCAAATCCATCAACAACATGCCAAAAATTCTGAATACTTTATTGTGCACTTTGCACAAATATTATATTTTGCTGTTTTATACATAAAAAAGAGACTATGTTCTACATAGTCTCTCCATTGTAAACAAATAATAATTTCATTATATGAATTCCTAATTGAAATTCTAAGTTTTCATCTCCATTTTCAAGGTCCGTATTTAATATTTCTTTTATTTTATCAAGTCTGTATAATAAGGTATTTCTATGAATATACATGGTTTTAGCAGCTTCACTCATGTTACCTTTGCACTTAAAATAAATTTCTAGGGTTTCTATTAAGTTAGTCTTGTTCTCCTCATCATATTCCGCTAGTTTCCTTATTGAACTATTATAAAACTCCTTTAATAAATCCGTATTTCCTGTAGAATTGAGAAGATGGTATATCATGAAATCATCAAAATGCACAACTTTGTCTTTATTATTCAATTTACCTATCATTTTATTTGATTCCATGGCTTCCTTAAAACTTTTTGATAAATTTACTATTTTATAAGCCTTTCCAACTCCAATGGTTATACTGTAATTATTATATTTTCTTAAAAATTCTTCTATTATGTCTTTGCCTAATGTTACCATAAAATCTCTTATATCTTTAGGATTTTCAGAAGTTTTAATTGGTATGAAAGCAATAACGTAGGCACTTCTTGTAATAGATATGGTATTTATTTTTTCTTTAAGAGATATTTCATCAATTGTCTTTATAAGTTCATCTTTTAATTGTCGAATTAAGTTTATCTCTAAATAATTACCTTTTATGTTATGTAAATCTTTTAACTCTAAAACCATACATGAGTACTTGTATAAAGGAGTTAACCCGTACATCATAGCTAAATTTTCCATTTCATCTTCCGAAGGTATCTTACCCTCAATAAGTTCATCAAAAAAATCTCTTCTCATGAGATGTTTTGCTTCATCTACTGCCTTTTCTTTCATTCTTTCAAGCATTATTATTATCAATGCTCTTTCAATTGCTATATAATCTAACTCAATCATTTTTCGATTAATTTCTGGAACTATTATATACCCATGTATTTCTTTATCGGAAACTATAGGTTTTATTCTAAAAGAGACTTCTTCACCCTCAATAGTACTTATAAATTTAATTGCCTCTCTTGGCAATTCATCATCGTTATAGTATTTTTTTAGAGATTCAGTATTTAACACAAAGTCGTTATTAACATTAATGAATAAATCTTTAATATAATATTTTGTATGTTGAAAATTTTTATTAGAAATTATTTCCCCTTGTTCGTCAGTAACCAATACTGGGTTATCAATTACGTTTCCTAATTCATCTGTAAGCTCGTTTATGCTTCCACCTCTAATAACTATATTCATAAACTCCTCATGTATATCAAAAGATCTTCTAAGCCTTTGACTCTGACGTTCATAAAGTTCTTTATAAAACATACTACTTACATCTGCTAAACTAAATTCATAAGGAATCTCTATAATAGGCAATGCTAAACCATCTGCTTCTTCTAATACCTTTTCATATAGTTTTAATATATACCTATTTTTTTTAATTCCTATACCTGCAGCCCCTATTTCACTTAACTCTCTGATGAAGTTTAATTGTATATCCTCATCATCTTTCATGAAATATCCTGTAGTTAGTAAAATCTCTCCTGGTTTTACCCATTTAAGTGTATCTGGGTTTTCCATCATATTTATACTAACTACAGATTTTTTTAATCCTTTTGTGCCTGCAAGCACTACAAAACCTTTTTCTTTTAAGGAAATTACGAAGTCTTCTAAATTCATCGTTAGCTCACCTTCATTTCAACTGATTTTAAAGGATTTAATTTTATAATAAACTATATAGAGGTATTATATACTACATAACTTATAAAACAATAGGGAACAGAGTCAATCTCTATTCCCTAAAAAATAACCTAATGCTTTGGATTTTTGCTTACAATTTCTATAGCCCTTGTTAATGCTCCCAATACATCAGCTTTAAATTGAATGTTTAGCTCATTTGTTTTCACAAATACGTTTCCCTTTTCTGTCACAACATATAGCGGTTTTAAATTATTTAAAGCTATGGCTTTTATGTCATCAACACACTTTTCGCATTTACAAATATCACTATATTTATTTAAAGTACTGGGCAGAAGATTTTCTACCATGGCTTCCATATAGTTTTTAATCATTGTATCACTCTCTTTCAGCCTTTCAGCTATTGAATTCACAATTTAATATATTCTACACTATTATAAAAAACCCTTTGATTTTTCCATTATTTTAATATATTTTACTATTTTTACTATATTTTTATCATGACTGTCCCTCCATTTTAATATAACTGTCCCCTCGATATTTTAAATATTACCTGTCCTTTAAATTCTTAGGTATATTGGGGACAGTTATAATTTCTTAATCTCCTTTTAATAAAAATAAAAGCAACAATCCTTATTTCGCTTTTAGCAATTTAAATTTTATATAATAAATTTAGCCTTACTTCCGTCCTTAGTAGTTGAAACTTCCAATCTTAAATCTATTCTTTCTTTAAGTTCTGGAACATGAGATATTATACCTACAAGTCTACCGCCCCTTTGCAAATCTATGAGAGCTTGTATAGCATTATCTAAGGATTCAGGATCTAACGTTCCAAATCCTTCATCTACAAACATAGTATCTAGGCTAATCCCGCCTGCATAGGATTGTACCACATCAGCTAATCCTAATGCTAAGGATAAAGAGGCTTTAAAACTTTCTCCGCCAGATAAAGTTTTAACATGACGAGCTTTTCCTGTATAGTTATCAAAAACTTCAAGTTCAAGTCCCTCCTGTTTTCTTCCCTTACCTTTTTCTTCTTTTCTTCTGAGAATAAATCTTCCAGCAGCCATTTTACTTAGTCTTATATTAGCTGCATTTATTATTTCATCAAAATAAGCAGCTAATACATATCTTTCAAATGTTATTCTTTCTATATTATCTCCATTAGCTATTCTAGCCAACTCACCAATTGTGCCATATTTTTTCTCTTCATCTTTTATTATACTATTTAAATTTTCAACTTCTTTTAAAACTCTATTATTATTATTTAATCTTGCAAAAATATCGTTATTTTTTTTCACTAGTGATACTTCGTTAAGTCTTAATTCTTCCAAAGCAACTTTTAATTCATCAATATTTATAATGTTCAACCCTTCTGTGTCTTTCACAACTTTTTCATATCTGTCCCTTAATGATTTTAAATTTTGATAATACAATTGAATATCACTTTCTAACTTTTTTATATCCTCTTCATTCATCTTAAATTGAGAATATTGATTATAATTTTCAAAGCCACATTCCTTAATCTTATTTATTAATTGTTTTTCCCAAAGCTTTACCCCTTCTACAGCTTCTTCTAAACTCTTTTCTTTAGCTTCTTTATCTGCTTTTGATGATGCATAATCTTGTAAAGCTCTATTATAAGAACCTTGAGCGTTCTTATATGTTTCTTGAAGATTTATAAGTTTCTCTTCATATTCTCTTATTTTCAATAAAAGCATGGACGTAGAACGTATTTCTAATGGTATTTCATTTTCGATGCTCATAAGAATTTCTTCTTCGCTTCTTACCTTTCCGTATTGAAGTGTAAATTCCGTCTCAATATTTTCTATTAACTTTTCTTTTTCAACACTCTCTTTTTGAAGGTTTAAAATTCTCTCTTCTAAAACCGTTATATTTTTAATATCTTCTTTAAGACTGTCCCTTTGCTCATTTAAATTTTTTAACTTTAGATTAATATCCTTTCCTTTAGATACTACATATTTTAGAATATCATCATGATTTATATTATTAAGTTCATAATTTAAATGGGGATTTAGTTTATTCTTTTGTTTTACTAATATATCTTTGCCACTCTTTATTACACCATTTAAATCTGAAAGTTCCTTTAACATTTCATCTCTTTTTTCCATTAAATTATCATACTTAATCTTAGTTTCTTTTAGTTCTTCTTCTGTTGGTACTCCCTCTATTAAATTTGCTAGTTTAGGATGATGCATAGATCCACATACTGGACATTCTTTACCTTCTTTTAAATCACTAGCTAAAATGCCAGCTTGTCCTTTTTTGAAATTGTCTTCCATGGTTTCATATTTAATCTTAAAATCATTGTATTCTGTCTCAAACTGTCTATAACTGTCCCTACACCTATTGTGTTTAGAGATAAGTTTTTCGCAATCTGTAATATAGCTATAGAATGCTCTCATCTCATCATAAATTAATTTATTTTCAGATATAATTTTATCTATTTTTTCTAATTCAGTTTGAGATTTTTGTAGTTGAATTAAATTGCTATTTACTTTTTCTAATTTAATCCTACTATCACTAATCCATTGTTTATTTTTCTTCATTATTTCTTCTTTATTTTTAAGATTTTCTTTAATTTCTACTATAGATATCTTCTTTTCTTCATATGTTTTAACTTTGCTAATAAAATTCTTTAAAGTTATTACCTTATCTGAAAGTCTTTTTCTTTCCTCTTCTCTAGATTCTTCTATATCTAATTTTTGTTTATAAACAATTATATTGTTTTTAGTTTGCTTTAATTTTTCTTCGGCACTACAGTATTGTAATTGCTTTTCCTTTAAATAATTTCGTCTATCATTTAGCGAGTCTTCTATTATTTTTACTTCTAAGCTCTTTCTTCCTTTGTTGAGAATACCTTGTTTTTCCTCATACTCTAATTCTTTTTCCAAATGCAAACTATATTCTTTAAATATTTCTTCTTTATCATATATTTTTTTATTAATTTCTTCTCCTTCAATAATCTTCTTTTGAAGGTTGCTACTATCTAACTTTAATAAATTAATTTCATTATTAACTTTTTCTTGTTCTAATAAATCATTAGTAATAATCTCATTTACCTTAGATATAATTTCTATTATATTTAAATCCTCAGCATTTATAAGCTTTAATAATAGTTCTTCATCCCCGCATTCAATATTTTTTATATAAGTGTCCCTTTTTATTTTTATATTGCTAATGCCTTTATATAAAATTTTCTTTTGCTCATCTAAAATTCTTTGAATTCCCTCAAAAGCTTCTGTCCCAAATATCTTCCTGAATATTAATTCTCTTTCTGAACTATCTGATTCTAATAGTTTCCTAAATTCCCCTTGTGGCAACATAACTATTTGTTTAAACTGATTTTTATTTATGCCTAGTATTTCATTTATTTTTTCATCTACATTATTAATTTTGCTAACACTATCCCCATTAGGTAACTCTAAAAACGCCTCTGCATTCTTTGTTATAAATCCATCCCCTCTGGATTTTTTACGTTCCTGCTGCGGAGATCTTGTAATTTTGTAATTCTTACCTTTAAGTTGAAATTCTAATTCTACATAAGTATATAAGTCTATGTGAGCAAAATCACTTCTAAGACTGTCCCTATCTCTACTGCTTCCTGAAGCCTCTCCGAAAAGTGCATAACTTATGGCATCAAATACGGTAGTTTTCCCTGCTCCTGTTGGCCCTGTTATTAAAAATATATTTTTATCTTTAAGTGATGTAAAATCTATAATTTGTACACCTGCATAGGGACCAAAAGCACTCATTGTTAATTTTAGAGGTCTCACTTTATTCCCTCCTTTTTCTCAACTGTTTCAATGATTTCTTTTATAATATTTAACTTCTCTTCACTAAGCTCTTTACCTGCTATAGAATCATAAAATTCTTTAAATAACTCTAATTTTGATTTACTCTTATATCCTAGGGTAGCTGATGTTCTACTTTCATCTCTATTTGATAGTCTTTCTCTATTTAATCCCATTATATTAGGATAAACAGCTCTCAATTTTGATATAGGATCAATTAATTCTCCTTCATCAGTTAATATAGCAAATATGTAATCTTCAACATTAGTACCTTTATAAACTTCTGGATTTATAAGCTGTTCTAATGGCCCTTTTATAACTCTCATGTCTCTTTTAGGAATCAGTTCTTTTAGTTCTACAGATACTTGTCCATCTTTATCTAAATTTATAATAGTTAATGATTTTTTATGTTCTACTTCCGATAAAGAATATTTTAGTAAGGCACCTGAATATCTGATTCTATCGTCTTTTACCTTTTGAGGTCTATGTAAATGTCCTAAAGCAGTATAATTAAAGCAACTAAAATATTCAGCACTTATTATATCCGTCCCCCCAATACTTAAAGGTCTTTCAGAATCGCTAATTTCAAGCCCCCCTCTTATATACTCTTCAGTTTGCTCATTATTTTCTTCTTTTATATAGCTAACATATCCATGAGTTACCATTATATTTTTTTCATTTTCATTTAAGTCAACTTTAATCATATCTATTATCTTTTTCATAGCATCATCATGATTTGATATACTATCATCTTGTAAAAAAATCTTTAACTCTCTTGGATCTATATAAGGAATTAAATAGAAATTTACAGGTCCATGCTCATCTTCTAAAGTTACTTTGGTAACATTTTTATTAAAAATTCCTGCTATATGTAGCCCATTTTTAGTTAAAATACTACTTCCAAAAGACAATCTCTCTGCACTATCATGGTTACCTGCAATAGCTAAAATTGGGATCTTTAAATCAATTAATATTTTAGTAAAAACTCTATCTAATAACTCCACTGCTTCAACTGGTGGAATACTTCTATCATAAATATCTCCCGCTATAATCAATGCATCCGGTTTTTCATCTTCTATAACCTTTATCAATTGTTCTAATATGAACTCCTGATCTTCTATCATACTAAACTCATTTACAATTTTACCTATATGCCAATCTCCCGTATGAATTATCTTCATTTTCCCACCTCCATGATTTACTTATATAAATCTTCAGTAATTTGTAATTTGGGGACAGTTATAATCATCATATATATTATAACTTATAAAAATATAAAAAAGTTAGGGACAGTTATATTACTAATAAATTATATAAAAGAATATTTATGTAATTTATGGCAATAATCATGGATAATAGAATAATTAATGAGGTGATTTTATGGCTAGATGTGCTAGATTTAAAACTAATGACGCTATATTTCATGTCATGATAAAAAGTATTCCTGAAATTAATCTCTTTGGATTAGATTGCGATAAAGAGATGTATTTGGACATATTAAAGTTCTATCAACAGATATATCATTTTAAAGTCTATTCCTATTGTCTAATGAGCAATCACGGTCATTTCATAATAGATTGCAATGGCGCAGATATTTCTCGTGTAATGCATAGTATAAATTTTAAATATGCACTAAATTTCAATAAAAAACATAATAGGAATGGTCATCTTTTTAGGGAAAGATTTAAAAGCAAAGTAATAAATAGTGAAAGATATTTATTAACAGCTTCTGCTTACATCCATAGAAATCCAGTAGATATTATAGGCTATAAAGATTCTCCCGAGAACTACAAATATTCAAGCTTAGCAGTATATTTAGGTCTAAGAAATGATCCAAAAGGAATATTAGATGAGGATTTTGTTATGCAGCTATTTAGTAGTAATGTAAAAAAGGCTCGTAAAAAATATAAAAAATTTATTTATCTTTGCGACGATAAAAAATTAAAATATGAAGAGGACTATGAAAATACAAAAAAAGAATATAGTAGCGATCGTGAAATAATAACAAGAGATTGGAACCCTCAAGAAATATTAAAATTTATTTCTAATGAAATCGGAGTAGAGTGCATTAGCTCTTTAAAGACTAACGATTCTAATATAATTCATGCTAGAGCCGTTTCAGCAGTATTGTTAAGAGGTCTTTGTAACTTAACATGTTCTGACATATCACAAATTTTAGGTGATATACCATTATATATGGTCTCAAAATTATGCCGCATCGGCGTTAAAATTCTTTATGAGCGTAGACAATTTGAAAATGTATTAAATAATTTTATACCATCATACTCATCATAATTTTTAGCATTATTATATTTTTGTTAATATTTTAGCAATCCTAAGCAAAAAATGAAAAAGTACTGTTATAACTTGGACAAACTTCTGCGTAAACTATATACTTTTTTTATATTTTAAATAATTCCTCATATTATTTGTTAATTAATGTTTCAAACGTTACCTTTTCCAGTTCTTTTATTAAGGTTCCTTGCACTTTATCAAGATAATAATGTATTCTACAATTATCAGTATTATGGGCATTACAAAAATCATCATTGTTCAGGCAACGGTTAATAGCTATAGGTCCATCAACTGCCTCAATAACTTGTTTTAAATTTATATCTACTCTTTTTTTATTTAGAGCATATCCTCCATTTACTCCTCTGTAAGACTTTATTATCTCTGCCTTAATAAGCTTTCTTAGTAGCTTTAATAAGAATCTTAAAGGTATATTGCCTCTTTCTGCTATAGTTTTTGCATCTAGTTTTATCCCTTCTCCTTCTTTTGCTAGTATAAAGATAGCTCTAATAGCGTAATCTGCTTCCTGAGTTATATTCATAATTCATCACCTTATATAATATTTTTTAAACATAATTGTTTACATTTAAAATTGCGTATTCTTCTTCATATTATTATCTAATACCGTAATTGTCAATACTTACGAGCAACGATTGTTAAAAAAATATTTATTTATTCACCTTAACCAAGTTTAAAATTTAAATAATTTATTTATATATATTAGTATTAAAAAATAAGCAAAAACACAACATATTGTATGTTAGATAATGATATAATACAATATATGCCTAAAATTGAACTTTGATATTTTTAATATATATTATATACTAAAATGGTATTACTAAAAAGGGGGTAGTCTAATTGGATTTTTTTAATGAAATTGATTCAATACATAAGCTAATTAAAAGATACTATACTAAAGCCTTGGAAAAGGACAGTAGTCTAACAGTATATGATTTATTCAAATGGAAAAAGGTAGATGTATTTTTAAAGGATCATAAAAGCGGAAAAGTTTTAGTAGATATGAAGGAGTTAGAGTTTCCTGATCATTATTCTCAAAACGCTTGCGATATTATAGCTTCAAAATATTTTAGAAAAGCCGGAGTTCCAAATGAATGCGGATATGAAAACAGCATGAAAATGGTAGCTCACAGAATGGTTAATTTTTGGTGTGAATCTTTATTTGATGAGGGTATTATAAAATCTAATGAAGAAAAACAAATTTTTTATGATGAAATGGTTTATGCGCTACTTGCTCAAATGTATGCTCCTAATTCTCCTCAATGGTTCAATACAGGCTTAGCACAAAGCTATGATATAAAAGGAAGCAAACAAGGAAATTATTACTACAATAAAAAACTGAATAAGGTTATTGAAACCGAAGATAATTACTCTCGTACTCAAGCATCAGCTTGCTTTATTCTTTCTATTGAAGATAAGCTTTTAGGTACTCATTCAATATCTGATCAGTACGTAACTGAAACAAAGCTTTTTAAAGGTGGTTCGGGGACAGGTACTAACTTTTCTTCTATAAGGGCTAAAGGAGAAAAACTATCTGGCGGCGGCGTATCCTCAGGTTTAATGAGCTTTTTAAAAGGTCTAGATAGAAATGCTGGAGCTATAAAATCTGGTGGAACTACAAGAAGAGCTGCTAAAATGGTTTGCCTTGATGTAGATCATCCTGAAATAATGGATTTTATAACCTGGAAAGCTCATGAAGAAGAAAAAGTTAGAGCTTTAGGTAAAATGGGATATGATATAGATATAGATGGTGAAGCATACGAAACCGTTTCAGGACAAAATAGCAATAACTCTATAAGATTTTCACATGAATTTATGAAAAAAGTTGAAAATATATCAAAAAATCCTGAAGAAACTATTGAGTTAAGTGGTCGTGTTGACAACTCAATTAATAAGACAGTAAATGTTAGTACAATATGGGATGCTTTCAATGATAGTGCTTGGCAATGTGCAGATCCAGCTCCGCAATTTACAGATACTTTTAATGCTTGGCATACCTGTCCTGCAGGAGAAGATGGTGAGTATAACGCAACACATAATAGGATTAATTCAACAAATCCTTGCGGAGAATATGCATTTTTAGATGATAGCTCATGTAACCTTGCTTCTATAAATGTATTTAAGTTTTATGATAATGATAAAAAAGATATAGATTTACATGGATATGTTCATGTTGTAGGAATGGTACAGCTAATTCTAGAAGCTTCAATACATTGGGGACAGTTCCCAACGGAAGATATTGCAAGAAAAACCTATATGTTTAGAGCTACAGGTCTTGGATTAAGTAACTTAGCCTCATTATTAATGGTTTTAGGTTATCCTTATGACTCAGAGGAAGCTAGAAATATATCTTCTGCTCTAATCGGAATATTAACTGGATATTCTTACTTTATATCGTCACTTATGGCAAAAGAAGTGGGGACGTTTATTAAATACGATATCAACAAAGTACATATGTTAAAAGTAATAAGAAACCATGCTAGAGTTGCTGGGTCAATACCTTTATTCAGTAACTGCACTAAAGAAGTTGAAGATGAAGCATCTGGCTTTGAAGGACTTAATTATAAACCTTTAATGGTAGATCACAAAATTCTTGAAAAAGAATCCTTTTCTAATATAAGTGAGCTTCTAAAAAAATGTTGGAATGAAGCTTTACATTATGGTGAAGAGTTTGGATATAGAAATGCTCAAGTTTCTGTAATAGCTCCTACTGGAACTATATCCTTTGCTATGGACTGTGGTGCAACCTCCATCGAACCTTTCTTTAGCCATATAGTTTATAAAAAACTTTCTGGCGGTGGAATGATGACAGTTATAAATCCTGTTATCAAGATGGCTTTAAATAACTTAGGATATACCAGTGAACAGATAAAAGACATAATGGATTATGTTTTAGAAAAGGAGCCTATAGATAGGGACGGTTATAAATACGAAAAACTATTGGATGGAAAAATTGAAGGAGCTCCTCATTTAAAGGAAGAGCATATAGCAATATTTGATACAGCAAACAAATGTGGTAGTGGTGAAAGATTTATAACACCAATGGGGCATGTTCTTATGGTAGCTTCCATAACCCCTTTAATTTCAGGAGCAATTTCTAAAACTGTAAATCTGCCAAAAGAAGCTACTATAGAGGATTTTAAAGATGTTGTTTTAACCTCTTGGAGACTTGGAATAAAAGGTATTACTCTATATAGAGATGGCTCGAAAGCAAGTCAGCCTCTAAATACAAGCTTAAATTCTGATAAAGATCTTAAACTAGAAGATTTAACATATAATCAGCTTTTAGCAAAAGCTAAGGAACTTCAGAAAGGGGTTAAATACTCTAGAAGGGATAAACCAATAGGAATTAGGAGAGGAACCACTCATCCTGCTCAAATAAATGACGTAAAAATATATACTACAGTAAATAGAAGAGAAAGCGGAGAAATATCTGAAATATACATTACTACAGATAGAGAAGGAACAACAATAATGGGACTATTGAACTCCTTATCAAAAGCATTATCCGTCATGCTACAGCACCATGTAGCACCTCAAGATATTGCAAGAATGCTAAGGGGACAGAAATATGAACCTTATGGATTCGTTCAAAAACATCCATACATTAAATATGTAAGCTCAATATCTGATCTTATAAGTAAAGTTATAGATATTGAATTAGGTGATTTTTCAAAATGCCAAGTTAAACCTGAAAATTATGATATAAATACAAATAGAACAAATATTGTTTCCACATCGGATATAATCGAAGACCAGATAAGTACTAATAATCTTCATCAGACCTTTGATGGTAAAAAAATTGAAGGTGATAGAGTTTACGGAAGCACTTGCCCTAATTGCTCAAGCAGTAGAATGGTGAGAAATGGAACTTGTATGGTTTGTCTAGATTGCGGTTCAACAACTGGATGTAGTTAAGAATTATAACTAAAATTTAAAGACTCCACAGCCTAAAATACTAGGCGTGGAGTCTTTTTTATCATATTAAATTTTATAATTAATATCCTCTTTTTATATTATCTAACACTCTATAAATACCTATTGAAAGTTCATTCCATGTTGCGTTTGATTTTGGTCTCAATTTATTATTTTTAACTTCTAATATTCCTAATCCTTTAGCTATAGCCATATATCCTAATTCATTGCTCTTAATGTCCTTTACATCTGATACATTTAGAGAGAAAATATCTTTTGAATTGGCAAGTTTGTCATAGCCTAAAAATTTAACCAATGTTTTCGCCATCTCAGCTCTTGTTACCTTTTCCTTAATATCAAATTTTCCCTCTTTATTTTCTAAAATTCCATAATAAACTGCTAATTGAAGATACTTATAATTAACATCATTACTACTTACTCCACTTTCAAATTTCAAACTCCCGGAATCCTTTAATAAATTTGGTCTATAACCTTTAGCATTAACAAGCATTTTTATGAAGTCCATTTTTGTTATCTCTTTTTCAGCTTGGAAATTTGCAGTGTCTATTATTCCGCTATTAGCTAATATAGTTAATTCCTTTTCATAAGGGTTTCCTTTTATTTTCTCCATATATATTTCTATATTTTCATCTATATCTTCACCTGATACATTTAAAAGCTTACCTGTAAAAGCATCTACTCTCAATCCAGACAAATTATATCCATAACTGTCCCCCATAGTGTAGATTAACTTTGTTTCCCATTGTGGTTTAGTGTAGTCATCAGATTTATTTATCTTTCTATATGATAATTGAGGCTTATCTTTACTGAATAATATATTTTTACTTTCTTCTTTTTGTATCAAATTCGCAGGAGAATCAAATTTCATATTTTTATTCCAATTTACGCTATATTCATATAATTGTCCCTTATTTGCTCCTACCCATACAGTAATACCATTTTCATCGAAAGGTATACCATTGACCATTCTATGGAAATTAAAGGCATATCTTTTATCCTCTTGTTTTGTTAAATTATCAATACTGCTTTGATTGGTTATAGCTTTGGTATTAATTTCATTAAACTTTTCTGGTGAGTACTTTGCTACAGCATCTATAGCTATTTTATATGCCTCTTCCCAACTAATATTAGCTTCTAATTTTTCATTCTCCTTATAATAATTTTTATAAAGATTAATTACATTTTCTGTTAGGGCATCAATAGTAATATTTCCACCATCATACCCCTTATCTCCTTCAACCTTTTTATTAAAATCAATTGACCAAGCATTATAATCTCCATATATTTTATCTTTGTTTTCATAGTATCTAATACTTCCTATTTTATAACCGTCCCCATATAATTCTTTAATTGTAGCATTAGCTATTTCTAATGCTCTTTGTTCACTTATTTCTTTATCTAGAGGTTTTTTTATCTTAAGTTTTGAATTGATTTCCTTCTTTTCACCCTCTGTTAAATCCTTTTCTATACTTTTATATAAATCTTTATTCATAAATTTGCCTTCGTTAGCGTCTAACATGGTATCGTATGGAAGATTTAACATATATACTAATTTAGTTCTTGTTGAACTTTCTTCAATATCATACTTATCTTTATAAGTTATATATTTTAAATCTACCTGACTCTCTTTTCTAAAAATATCTTCTGCTTCTTTTATTGATAAATACTTATTAGGGACAGGTAACTTAACTCCTTCTTCCCAATTTGAGTAATAGCTTACAACTTCACCTTTAACTCCATCTACTTCTACCACCAACCCATCGTCATTATAAGGTATACCATTTATCTGTCTTGCAAATCTATAGCTATAAGAAGTGTTGATATTACCCCTTCCATAGATAGAGTACATAGATTCTTTTACATATTTTGTTTCTTTAAATTGTTCTGGATTTATCCTTTTTAAAAATTCCTCCGCTTTCTTTTTTCCTTCTTCTTCAGTAATTTTTGAAATACCGCTATTCTCTCCCTCTACGCTATATCTATTAGAGGCTCTTAAAACTTTTCCTGTGTTTGCATTAATAGATACATCCATATAAGTATTGCTACTCATATTATTTTTTCTCCAAGATATATCCCAGGAATAATTCTTATCTTCTCCATTATTAATAAGGGATGCATAAACCTCGTATTCTTTTTCATCAACTGTCTTATTAAAATAATCTTTAATTATTTTTTTTGATAAATCTTTAGCTTTCTCTTTTGATAATTTCACGTTCTTTTCCTCAGATGGACTAGTTTCTACCACCTCAGTTTTTATAGGGACAGTCATTGGGTTTAATTCCTTTGATAAACCCATAGCTGAAACCGATGAAAGATTAGTAATTATAATTGATGAGCTAATAACTAAAGATATTATTCTTTTACTTTTCATATATTTTTACCCCCACTATTTTAATTTAACGAGTTTTCATTATTAATTAATACGTTAAGTTTTTTTAATTGTACGCTTCATTGGAAAAATATATATATTCATGTAAATTTTTTAGACCTCTGCTTACTTTTATAAAATTAATCTCTAATTATGTTTATTGTTATTAATATATCTATAAAAATATATTAATAACTGTCCCTATCAATATATCAATACCATTAATATATAACTGTCCCCTATTAATAAATAAAAAAACTCCGTTCCTTAATTTGAAATTAATTGTAAAAATCAAAATGAGCAGTAAGGAACAGAGACATATGTCACTATATATTATTTAATTTTAATATTATTACATCTTAGTATTACTGAAGTTGTATATTATCTGGAAGTAATAAAAAACTCAAATTTTTAAGGCTATTTTTATAGGATATATCGTTTGCTATATCTTTTGCTTCTTTTAAGCTTCTAGCTTTAAAAGTGAAGTGGCCTCCTTCTTTATTATAGAAACCTCCGCCGATCAAATATCTTGAATTTCTATCTAATTCTTGTACATCTTGTCCATTTACATTATAGTATATTTTTATAAATAATTTATTATCCATAGAATATACCCCCTTACATTATCTCTACTTTAGTTTTCTATAATAAATATATTCTCTTGTTATCATAAATATTACATTTTTTATTATACCGAACACGTGTTCTATTGTCAACAAAAAAATAATTTATGCTAGATTAGTAGCATAAATTATCAATTAATCAATCGATCAAACAATCACATACATAACAAACAATTTCTTTTAAACTAAAATAATAAATCTCTTAGTTTAATAATTCTGTCATAGGCCTTCTTCATATATTCTTCAGGAGAACTTTTCTTATCTTCATCTCCTGCACATATTTCCATGCTTAAATAGCCATTATAGCCTTTTGGAAAATCTTCCTTAATCTTATTCCAATTTATATTTCCATCAAAAGGTGTCCAATGTCTATCTTTTAATCCATCATTATCAGATATATGGGTAGCAAATAATCTGTTTCCATAAAGCTTTAATAGATTTATTCCTCTATTTGAGGCTATCTCATTATGAGAGGTATCAAAACATAACCCAATGCTTGGAGAGGCTAAATTGCTCAAAATATAGTGAATTAAGGCATTATCATCCGTATTTTCTATAGCAACCTTAACCCCATATTCTTCTGCTGCTTCTACAATTTCACCTAAACTTTTAACTCCCATATTATTAGGTTCTTTTATTTCAAAACCCTCAGATATATGCATAACCATGAGAGGTATATTAAACTTACTACAATCCTTTATCCATTGTATATGTTTATTTACTACTTCTCTTCTGATGGATTCATCACTGCTCCAAAGATCATTGCTGCTACAAAAGGGAGCATGAATATTTTCAATGTGAAGCCCCAACTTTTCTACTAATTCAGGAATTTGTTCCTTCTTTGATATCGTAAGTCCTTCTTCGTCTTCCCACCAAATAGCCACTCCGGTAAATCCACAGTCTTTAATCATCCTTAATCTCTCTTCAATAGGCATTATATATCCAAACCATGAGAATATACCTATTTTATCTTTTGTCATCTTTACCATCCCTTTACTTAAGTGTATCTCTTATTACCCTTTGTGCATTCTTATATAATATTCTTTCCATTTCATCAAAAGAAAATCCCTCTTTTTCTAAGGCAAAAATTAACTTATCCATTTGTGATATATCTTCTATTTCTACTGGACTTCCTATTCCATCAAAATCCGATCCTAAAGCAATGCAATCTATACCGCCTACATTTCTTATATGTTTAATATGAGCTACTATGTCCTTAACCATTCCCATATGACTGTCCCCTAAAAAGTCGCTGTAAAAGTTTATTCCCATTACTCCACCTTTTTCTGAAAGAACTTTAATCATGGTATCAGTTAAATTCCTTCTATGAGGTTTAATTTCTCTAGCATTTGAATGAGACGCTATAAAAGGAATCTTTGTCCTATCAGCAACTTCATAAAAACCTCTATCTGATAAATGGGACACATCAATTAGCATCCCTAACCTATTCATTTCATCGATTAAATCCGTTCCAAAAAAAGTTAGACCCTTGTCCACATACTCATCTTTAGAGCTAGAAAATCCTATTTCATTAGGGTAATTCCATGTTAACGTAATAAGCCTTACTCCATTTTCAAAAAAGTAATATAGATTTTCCATATCACCATTTAGAGCTTCTCCTCCTTCTATGGTTAAAAATGCAGATATTTTCCCCTTATCTTTATTTTCTTGCATCTCCTGAAAATTTCTTGCTAATGATATATGATCACTATATTGGTTTATCTCAGAATAAAACCTGTCCATTAGTTTTATACAACTTTCCTTTGCATCCTTACACTCGCTCTTATCTATAAAAAGAGCAAAGAACTGAGCTAGAGAACCTCCTCTTTTTAACTTTTCAATATCCACTGAAAAATTATTTTTGTATAAGTTTCCACCCTTCTTTTCTTGTTCTAATAAATATATAGTGTCACAATGCAAATCAATTATATTCAATATTATCACCTCAAATACTAATATATTACAATATATTAAAAATATCCATACATTAAAATAAAGAAATCCCTAATATAGGGATTTCTTTGGAATTTCTTTGAGATTTCTTTTATAATTAAAAATTATCTTTTATGAAATTATTTAATTCTTCTAATTTGCATGTATGAGATTTTAAATTATGTTTTTCAAAAGCAGCTGTGTATTTTAATCCGCTTCCTGTAACAATACAAGCTACTCTATCATTTTCTGTTAAATATCCCTGCTGTCTTAGCTTTTTAACAGAGGCTAGTGGAACACAAGATTCTGGCTGACCAAACACACCCTTCTCGGCCATTTCTTTTTGAGCTATTATTATTTCTTCATCAGAAACTGCGATGCAAGTTCCACCATTTTCTTTTAACATTTTTAATACAGCATTGCCGCTTGGTGGAAATGGATTTTCTATGCCGTGAGCTATGGTATCAGGATTTTCAATTCTTTCAACTTTATCTTTACCTTGCACAAAAGCATTGTAAATTGGTGAGCATCCTGAAGCTTGAGCTACGATTATTTTTGGTACTCTATCTATTATTCCTGCTTCCTTAAATTCTAGGAATCCTTTATATATACCTCTAACGTTTCCTCCTGCACTTGTTGGCACAACTACATAATCTGGTACATCAAAATTTAATTGCTCACACATCTCAAAAGCAGCTGTCTTATAACCTTCAACTCTATAAGTAACATCTGAATTTATAAAATAAATACCTTGCTTTCTTCCTATATTTAAACTTTCATAATAAAGCTTACCATAATCTCCATCTACCCTGATTAAATGAGCTCCATATATGGCAATAGGGTTTAATTTTTCTGCTGGTATATTCTTTCCCACAAAAATAAATGTATCAAACCCAGCTCTTTTACCATAGGCAGCGACGGATACAGCCATATTTCCTGTTGAAACTGCTCCTACCTTTTTATATCCTAAGCTATAAGCATGTTGAATTCCAAATAAGGTTCCCCTATCTTTAAAAGACCAAGTTGGGTTTTGGCTTTCATTTTTAAAATACAGATTTTTTAGACCTATCCTTTTAGCAATTCTAGATATTGATACTAGTGGTGTAAATCCTTCATTCAGTGATAAATCATTTTTTATTTCATTAAAAGGAAAAAAATCCGAATATCTCTCTAATATAGTATGTTGTAATGGGTTACCTTGTTTTATCTTTCCTTTTCTTACAAGTTCCATTTCTAATGGCTCGTTACAGTCATCGCATCTTGGGTCTACTCTTTCAATAGAATATTCTTTTCCACAAGCTGTACAAATTAATTTAAAATCTTTCATATCAACTCTCCCTTTCTACTCTACTATTGCTATAACTTCTATTTCCACCATAGCATTTCTAGGTAGCTTAGCAACTTGTATGCAAGATCTAGCTGGTGGATCTATTTGAAAATATTGGCCATAAACTTCATTTACGGCATTAAAGTCATTCATATCTCTTAAAAAAACAGTAGTTTTTACAACATTCTCTAAGGTCGTTCCTGATTCTTCTAAAATAATTTTTACGTTTTCTAAAGCTACCTTAGTGGCATTTTGTATATTATCTTCTACTAATTCTCCTGTTTTTAAATCACTAGGAGTTCTTCCAGACACAAATAGAAGATTTCCAACTTTAACTGCATGTGAATATGGTCCCCTAGCTGATGCTGCTTTCGTGCAATGAATAATTTCCTTTTCCATAGAATCTCTCCTTTATAATTGAAAAATAATTAAGACAAATTGTTATAAACAAATTTTTCTTAATTATAAGAATTTTATTTTATACTTATTCTATAAAAAATTCTAAAATCCTTTAATTTTATTGATAAAAATTGAAAATAATTATAAATTTATATAAAATTTTATATAAATTTATATAAAAAAGATGCTGGCTTATACCAACATCTTTTTTATTAATATATTATCTACCTTTAATATATTATCTACTTTATTTCTCTTTATTATTCTTTACTCTATTTGGTTTTGCTTTTGGTTTTATTTTTACATCTTTCTTTTTTTCTTTTTTCATTTCTAGCCTATCATCATTAAATAAATCCACAAACCACAATAAAATTATTGCAAAAATTGCAGATGAGGCCATTCCAGGGATAGTAGTATAATCTATCTTGGCCATATTTGTTGTTGTTAAAACAGCTAGAGCTACAGCGAATACAATCCACTTATTAAGCTTATATTTTGACAAAACAAAAATTTTTAATAAATTGTAACTTATTATTACAACTAAGACAAGAGCTAATAACTTTAAAAAATAAGTCCAACTCAATTGTTATTCCCCCTTTAAAAAACTTTTCCTGTATATATTATTCTATATTTTTAAAAATATATCAACAGAATTTTAAATGTTTTGTATAATATATATATATAGTACTGATTTGAGGTGATTAATTTGGAATTTAACAAAAGCCAACAGCTTGATTCTCTAGATCTAGAAATACTAGGAATCTTGATGAAAGACTCTAGAACACCATATTTAGAAATTGCAAGACAATGTCATGTTAGCGGAGGAACTATACACGTTAGAATAAAGAAAATGGAGGAGCTAGAAATAATAAAAGGCTCTAAGCTAATAATAGATACAGCTAAATTAGGATATGATATTGTTTGCTTTATAGGAATAAATCTTGAAAAAGCTTCTTACTTAAGCAACGTTTCAGAAAATCTTGAAAAAATACCTGAAGTTGTAGAATTATATTATACTACTGGAGAGTATTGTATATTTTTCAAGCTAGTTTGTCAGAATATATCCCATCTCCAAAGACTTTTAGCAGAAGAGATTCAAATAATAGATGGAGTTCAAAAAACCTCTACAATGGTCTGTTTACTTCATAAATTCGATCGAAATATTATATTTTAGTAAAAATTCAAACTTTTAGTTTGAATTTCTATTTTTTTGTTATATTTTTTTATTTGTTGGCAAGAATATAGTTACATTATAAAATTAACAAAGGAGATGTTAACATGAGAGCATTAGATTTAACAGCACTAATATTAGTTATTATAGGCGCAATTAATTGGGGACTTATAGGATTCTTCAATTTTGACTTAGTTGCTGTTCTTTTCGGATCAATGTCTGCTTTTTCAAGAGTTATTTACTCTCTAGTTGGTATAGCAGGATTATATGCTATTTCATTCTTAGGCAGAGATAGAGAAGTAAGAGAAGAAAAACAATAGATAAGCTATTGTTTATGCTAAATTAAACTGAATTTAGCTATGGAATAAATTCTAGTTAAAGCATTCCAATGAATAATATGCTCAAAATTTCTTTTGTAAAAAAGTTTTATTAGATTATAAAGTTCATTGGAAAATAAAAGGAAATAGAAATTCTATTTCCTTTTATTTTGAAATAACAATGGACTATTAGATATTACTAATAGTCCATTTTAGTCTATATTTTTGCTTTAAACTTATACAACCTTTTTCTCTAGTACTTCATTAACTCCACCCACTTCTATAGGTTTACCAATTACAAATAATGTTGATACTGTAATAGCTATTGCCACTGGTAAAACTATAGCTATTGGTAAATTTAATCCTGCTGGTAAATAACCAAATAATATAGTAATAGCTCCTATAGTTAAAGAATACCACATCTGAGTATTTACATGGTCTATATGGTCGCAAGCTGTCCCCATTGAGGATAGTATAGTTGTATCTGATATTGGTGAACAATGATCTCCAAATATAGCTCCAGTTAAAACAGCACTTGCATTAACAATCATATACTGAGGATCTCCTCCTCCAAGGGTATAGGCTATTGGAATTGTTAATGGCATAAGTATACCCATAGTACCATAAGAAGTTCCTGTAGCAAAGGATATTATTGATCCCATTATAAATATTAATGTTGGTAATAAGAAAGCTGGGAAAGCATTCTGTTCAAGTATACTAACTAAGAATTTAGCAGTTCCTAATTCTTTTATAACACTACTTAAAGACCAAGCAAGTAACAATATAACTCCTGTAATAATTAAGGATTTCATACCCTCAATCCATGTATCGATAGCTTCTCCTAGCGTAAATACCTTTTGACAAATTCCCATAATAATAGTAACTATACTAGCTAATAACGCTGCTTGGAATAAAACTATACTAGCATCTGATGCACTAAAAGTTTCTCTTATAGCTGTAAAAGATAGTGGACTATTCATTAATGTAGCCTTTAAAGCTTCACTCTCTCCGCCCATTATAGCCCTATATCCGTCAAAATAAAATCCTCCAAAGGAAGCGATTAATAATATACCTATTGGTATAATAGCGTTCCAAACGCTCAATTTAATTCCTTCTTTAGGTTCTAAAGCAGTAGCTTCTGATGATACCATCGGCTTAGCTCCGTCTCTTAAAACTTTACCTGTAGCTCTTGCTCTTCTTTCTGCCGTTAACATAGGTCCAAATTCTCTTAAAGTTAAAGCTGAAGCAACTATAAATATTAATATCAATATATTATAAAATCTATATGGTATTGTTTGAAGAAACAATCCATAGGCATTTACTTCCTGTCCAATTGAAGCATAAGCATCCTTTATTAAACTTATTTCATATCCTATCCATGTGGATATTAGTGCAATACCTGAAATTGGGGCTGCTGTAGCATCCACAATAAAGGATAGTTTTTCTCTTGAAATTTTCATTTTATCTGAAACTGGTCTCATTATAGGTCCTACAATAAGTGAATTTGCATAATCATCAAAGAATACAAGCAATCCTAAGAACCAAGTAATAATTTGAGCACTTACTGGTGATTTAGCTTTTTTAGCTAAACTTTCCGCAACGGCCTTTGCTCCTCCCAATTTTGAAACTAAGGCTATAAGACCACCAATGGTCATACATTGAAGTATAATCCCTGCATTCCATGGATCTGCCAAAGAATCTCTTATCTTATTAATTATATCTAAAAATCCATAAAAAATTGCATTAAAGAAATTATGTCCAGTTAATTGTATTAAAAAAGTACCTGAAAAAATTCCAATAAAAAGAGATATAACAACATTTTTCGTAATAAATGCTAACACAATAGCCACAAAAGGTGGTATTAATGTTAGGAATTTAAATCTTTCAGCATTTGCTACAGCCGTATCTACATCAGCCCCAAATACTGTAGTAGTAAATAAAAATATAAACATTAAGGTTAAAATAGTAATAATGTTTTTCCTCTTCATCTCTTCTCCTCCTAGATATCTTATACTGTTTTAAGTGAATAGTATGGGGGAGAGGACAGTCCATCACAACAAAAATACCCTTAAGTCTTATCACTCAAGGGTATGTATACACTAAATGTGTGTGTATGCATATTGTTTGAATGATAGCTCTCCACAAAGTAACTTTGTGACAGTCTTACTCATATTCTGGGTAAAACCAGTCATACAGCCTTAAAGCGTTAGCCGTATGCTTCGGCGATATTTCCTTTAGCTACACATCATCCTGCTTACATCTGTGTAGGTACTATTAAACACCGCACCTCTATCGTCCATATTCACTTACGTTAAATTGTAACACTTTTTGTATACTTAATCAAGTAATATTCCTTAGAAAGAATAAACCACTTTTCAGCGGTTTATCCAAAATTTCTATATTTTTTTACTTTTATTTTAAAATATACTTAATTCTAATTCATGAGATAAATCTTTTAGCACTTCTACTCCAGCTATACTATTTCCCTTTTCATCTAATGCTGGTCCTACTATGCCTATACCCATTTTCCCTGGGGCTACAGCCAATATACCGCCACCAACTCCCGATTTAGAAGGTAGTCCTATATTTACAGCAAATTCCCCAGATGCATCATACATACCGCATGTTGTCATTATAGTCTTTACTATTCTAGTTACTTCTTTCGGCATAATTCTCTCTTCATTCCAAGGTGATACTCCTTCATTAGCAAAAACAAGGGCTATTTTTGATAAATCTTTGCTAGTTACCTCTATGGAACATTGTCTAAAGTATACATCTAAAACTTCCTCAACATCTTTTTCTATTATGCTTGTACTTCTCATAAAATAGGCTAATGCTCTGTTTCTGCTTCCTGTCTTCTTTTCTGAAATATAAACGCTTTCATTAACCTTTAAGTTTTCATTTCCACATAGCTTCTTTGTAAATTCTAATATCCTATTAAATACTTCATCTTTATCCTTGCCTCTAATCATAGAAACTGTAGCTATAGCTCCAGCATTAATCATAGGGTTTAAGGGCTTGTTTAAGTCATTCAGTTCAAGATCAATTATTGAATTGAATGCATCTTTAGTAGGTTCCATGCCTACTTTTGAAAATACGTAATCTTTTCCATTATCCATAATAGCTATGATAAGAGATATTACTTTAGATATACTTTGAATGGTAAATTTTATTTCGTTATCCCCTGCATAAAATTCTTCTCCATCAAGAGTAGTAATAAATATTCCTAAAGCATCCTTATTTGCCTTTGTAAGTTCTGGTATATATGATGCTAATTCTCCTTGTATAGTATATTTTCTATTGCTTTCTATTATATTTTCAAGCAGCTTCTCCATATTGATATTCCCCTCTTTTATATCTTTTACACAAGGCATTATCCTTCTTGTCATACTCTAACTTTATCCATATACTAAATATATTTTATATAGATGTTATATAAATAATTTAGCTTGCTTTCTTTGTTATTTCTTTAACTTCATCACTGTTAAAGTATCTTTCAGTTTCATAAACAACATCTTTTCTAAGTTTTAGGAGTACTATTAGGTTTATTATAACTTCAAAAGCCATGAAGAAATCGAATAATCCCCATATTACTTGAAGTCCACCAATTGCTCCATATATTAATCCTAAACAGTAAAAAATTCTAAAAGGAATTAAAAATTTCGTAGTCTTAATTGAATAGATAAGTCCTGTTTCTGAATAATATCCATCAACTAACACTGTAGTGAACGCAAATAATACTATACATATAGTTACAATTAAGTCACCGCTGAATCCTAATGAGTTTCTAAAAGCTGTAGCTGTTAACGCGGCTCCACCTTTACCACTTTCTAAAACTCCACTTGTAAGTATTACTAGTGCTGTCATTGTACAAATTACTATTGATGACATAAATACTTCAAATAATCCCCATATTCCCTGCTTTGCTGGATATGAAGTTGTTGCTGATGAGTGAGCAACTGGCGCTGTACCCATACCTGATTCATTTGAATAAATTCCTCTTGCAAAACCATTTCTCATAGCCGCAAGTATTGTCGCTCCTGCGAATCCACCCGCTGCTGCACTACCTGTAAATGCGTCAACAAATATACTCTTAAATGCTGGAATTATTCCACTTGCATTCATAGCAATAATTATAAGACTTGCTCCTACATATAATATAGCCATAACTGGAATTACCTTTTCAGCAAATTTACCTATAGTCTTTATACCACCTATAATTACCACACCTGATATTACAGCTAATATTATACCAACTGTTAGCTTATTGATTTTAAAGCTTTCGTATACAACTTCTGCCATTGAGTTAGACTGAACAAAACCACCTATGAACATCATAAAGGTAAATACTACAGACCAACTTATTGCTACCCAGTTATATTTTTTGCCTAAACCATTTTTTATATAATACATTGGTCCACCTTGAAATTCACCATTTTCAGGGTTCTTTTCACGATACTTCACTGCTAAAGTTATTTCAGCATACTTAGTAAGCATTGCTATAAAAGCAACTGCCCACATCCAAAACACAGCTCCTGGACCACCTATTGCAACTGCAACACCAACACCTGCTATACTACCAACCCCTAATGTTGCAGCTAGTGCTGTTGAAACTGCCTGGAATGGCGTTACCGTACCTTCTCCTGTAGTATCTTTTTCAAATATTTTACCAAAAGTATTTTTCATTATAAAACCGAATTTCCTAAACTGAAGAAATTTAAGTTCAAAGCCATATATCATGGATACTCCAAATATTAATATTATTAATGGCCATCCCCACAGGAAGTCAGTTATCGTTTGTATTAAATCCATTATTATTCCTCCTAAATTTTTCTATATTTAAGAATCTTGCATTGAATGTTTAAACGTTTAAATGTTTTATCTATTAAAGTTGCGCGCATATATTAAATTAATTATATTATATTTACATATACCAGATAGTTCAATTTTCCGAAAATAATAATGTCATAATAATGTGGCTTTGAAATTAATAATTTAACAATAGTATTATACGTATATTGTTATTTTTTTATCATATTAAAGCTATATTAAATAAGTTACTATTTTTTTTCATGTTTAATTGTTTTAAAAATATAATGAAAAACATAATATTTTTGAATAGAAAGAATAATAAAAATCCCTGCAAAAAATTCCAGGGATTTTTATATTTTACGAAACTTTATCTAAAAATATTTATAAACCATCTCTAAACAAATGTTTTATCAGAAGTATATTCTAAAATATATTTAAGTCGAATTTTTCGGATAGATCTTTTAACACTTCTACTCCGCCTATACTGTTTCCCTTTTTATCTAATGCTGGTCCTACTATTCCTATCCCCATTTTTCCTGGAGCTACAGCCAATATGCCGCCACCTACTCCCGATTTAGAAGGTAGTCCTATATTTACAGCAAATTCCCCAGAAGCATCATACATACCACAGGTTGCCATTATGGTCTTAACTATTCTAGCTATATCCTTTGGAATAACTCTTTCTTCATTCCAAGGTAATACCCCTTCATTAGCGAAAACAGTGGCTATTCTAGATAAATCTTTACAAGTAACTTCTATAGAACATTGTTTAAAGTATGCATATAAAACTTCCTCAACATCTTTTTCTATTATGCCTGTACTTTTCATAAAATAGGCTAACGCTCTATTTCTATTACCTGTTCTATTTTCTGAAGTATAAACATTTTCATCCACTTTTAAATTCCCATTGCCACATAGCTTTTTTGTAAATTCTAATATTCTATTAAATACTTCATCTTTATCCTTACCTTTAATCATAGAAACTGTAGCTATAGCTCCAGCATTAATCATAGGATTTAAAGGTTTGTTTAAATTTTTCAGTTCAAGATCAATTATTGAATTAAATGCTTCTGTAGTTGGCTCCATTCCTACTTTTGAAAACACATAATCCTTGCCATTATCCATAATAGCTAGTGCTAATGTAATTATTTTAGATATACTTTGTATTGTAAACTTAGTATCAAAATCTCCTGCGGAATATTCCTCTCCATTTAAAGTAGTTATATATATACCTAAAGCATTTTTATTGGCCTTTTTAAGCTCTGGAATATATGAGGCTACTTCTCCTCTATCTAAATATTTTCTATTCTCTGATATTATTTCTTCTAATAAAGTGTTCATTTCTTAGCTTCCCACCACTTCTCATTGTTATTAATATTGCTATATATTATTAATTGCTTTATTTAAGCTATCCAAGGCTTCTTCCAGAATTTTTCTTGAACATGCAAAATTCATCCTTCCAAAGCATTCACCATTTCCACCAAATATAGATCCTTCATTTAAAACTATTTTTCCTTCTTCTATTAAAAATTTATTTAATTTTTCCTCACTCATACCCAATCCTTTAAAGTCGATCCAAGCTAAATACGTACCTTCTGCTTTAGTAACTTTTAACTTTGGTATATTTTCATCTATATAATTTTTAAGATAGTTATAATTGTCTTCAATGTACTCTATCATTTCTTTATACCATGTCTCACCTTTTTCGTAAGCTGCAATCAATGCTATCATTCCAAATATATTAATACTTCCCATGGCATTTAATTTTAGTGCATGGTTAAATTTTTCCCTTAACTCTGGATTTGGTATAACTATATTTGACACATGAAGTCCTGCTAAATTAAAAGTTTTTGTTGGAGCTATGCAAGTAATTGAGTTTTCTTCAAACTCCTTACATATTGATGCAAAAGGTATATGCTTATGTTCCTTGAAAACAAGATCACAATGTATCTCATCGGCAACAATTAAAATATTATTCTTTAAACATATCTCTCCTAACCTAGTCAACTCTTCTTTAGTCCAAACCCTACCTACTGGATTATGAGGATTGCATAAAATTATCATTTTAACAGTTGAATCAATTTTACTTTCTAAATCTTCAAAATCCATATAGTATCTTCCATCTACTTCTTTTAATGGATTCTCCAATATTACTCTATGGTTATCCTCAATAGCTCCTTTGAATCTATGATATACAGGAGTTTGAATTATAATTTTATCCCCTACTGATGTATAAGTTTGTACAATCCAATATAAAGCTGACACTATAGTAGGAGTAGAAACTATCCATTCTTTACTTATGTCAAAACTATGATGCTTTTTCATCCAATTCATAATAGAATTAAAATACTGGTCATTAAAATCTGTATATCCAAAAATTCCGTGCTCTGCCCTAGCCTTGATTGATTCTACAACTTCCATTGGAACTTTAAAATCCATATCTGCTATCCACATCTGTATAATATCATTATGATTATCTGATGTTTTATTATTACCCCATTTTACACAGTCTGTATTTCTTCTATCTATTATTTCATCAAAGTTATACTTCATAAAACCCTCCTTGGATTTACACCATTTTATCTATATTATATTAATTTATTACTCTTTGTTCAAATTTTCTAAAATATTTATATATTAATCAATTAGTATTTTATTGATTAATTTATTAATCTTATATAGTTATAATTAAAATATTATTGTTAATTAAAAGTTATATTATAAATTTATTATTTTTATCAAATTTTAAACATATTATTAAAATCATGATTAAAGAAAAATAAACCACTAATCCTGTGGTTTATTCTCCTTTTTATTTCAAGTACTGCTTAATTTCACATGGAATTTAATCATATATATATAGTTTTTATTAACAATTTAGCAAAATTAAAGGAAGCAGTTTTGCTCCCCTTTAAATATTGTTTTAATTTATGTATTTACTTAACTTTTTATATCCTTCACTAGATTCTATGGTATCTGGGTTTTTCTGCAATTTTTCTCTATCTTTTTTAACACCTTCGATTTTTTCTTTCATGCCATCTATTTCCTTTTTAAGTTCCCCTTGGCTTCTTAAGTAAATGGTGACCATTTTCATATTATTTTCCTTCTTATATTTTTCTAAGACTTTCTCCATGCCGTCATATCTAGAGTTTAATCCTGCTAATAAATTAAACAACTTTTCAATTTCTTTATCGTAATCATTCATCTGGTTTTTATATGATGTCACCTTAGCATAAGCTTTAGCATTGTTTTTCATAGTTTCTTTTAATGCTTCTTTTGCCTCATCAGATATGTTCATCTTATCTAAAAGTTCCCAATTAGATTTCATAAAATTATCTATATTTTTTTCAGCATCTTTTATATTGTTAGCAAAAGGAAGGTTATTCATATTATTTAAAAATGCAGTTATATTTTTAATATCATTCAAAGACATACTTTCTAAGGAGTCTCCGTCTTCATTAATTACTTCTCCTTTTAGTTTTTTCTCTAGAGCGGATATAAACTGTTTCTTAAATTCTTCTTTATTAAAAGCTTTTCCATCATTGCTCATACCATATCCATCTAACATTCTAGATGAATAATTAAAGAAAGAATCGAACTCATCTACTATACCATTAATACCCCAATTTAACACTTCATCAAAGGATTCCTCTAGTAAAGCCTTTTCATCTTCTCCTATATTTTCTGCTATTTTCTTATATTCCTCTACTATGTTCTCAAAAAACTCTCCGTTCTTTTTCCCCTTCTCAAAAGCTTCCCTTAATTTCTTTGTTATATCATACTTTAACAATCCTTTTTGTGATATTTTCAAATCATTATTTGCTTTATTTATAGTATTTACTTTATCTTGAGCGAATTTATTTACCTTTTTAAAACTACTGTTATTATTGATAATGTCCATAAATGTGCCTTTTATGTTTCCCATTGATATACTTTTAATATCCATAAAAAATCTCCTTTACCAACATATGATACTATATATATCGTAATCTCTATGGAATCTTTATGGAAAATATTTGTTTTTCTCTTAGTTTCTTTCACTTAACCGTCCCTTTTTCTTACCATTTGATAATGACTGATGATAATTAATAATAACTATCCCTCATTTTGATAGCCTTTTTGATAATAACTGTCCCTATCTACACTATTTACATAACTGTCCTCCCTTTACTATTAATAATAAACAACACACGGTTTAATTAAATTATCCCGTGTGTTTATTTTGAACTTTATTTATTTTAACTTCTGTTTGTGTTATTTGATAATCTCTTTTTTTATTCCTCTTTTCAAGGTGTTTTCATAATCGATAAATTCATAAATGTCCTTATCGAATGCTAGACTAAATTTTTGAAGTTCTTCTAAAGTTAACTCTTCTATTGTCTTACCTGTCCCCTCACAATAGAGTACTATTTCACCTATTATTCTATGAGCATCTCTAAAAGGAATATTTTTAGTTACTAAATAGTCCGCTCCCTCTGTAGCATTTAAAAATCCCTTTTTAACAGCTTTTTTAGTATTTTCAGCTTTTACTTTTAGACCTGAAAGCATTCCCTTCATTATTTTAAGACAGCTTAACACCGTATTAACTCCATCAAAAAATCCTTCTTTGTCTTCTTGCATGTCTTTATTATAAGCTAGGGGAATACCCTTCATAGTAGTGAGCAAAGAAATTAAGTCTCCATAAACTCGACCAGTTTTTCCTCTAACTAATTCTGCTGCATCAGGATTTTTCTTTTGAGGCATTATAGAGCTTCCCGTAGAAAATTCATCACTTATCTCTATAAAGTCAAATTCTTTACTGCTCCAAAGTATTATCTCCTCACTTAGTCTGCTTAGGTGCATCATCGTTATAGAACATGCCCCTAAAATTTCAAGGGCAAAATCTCTATCGCTTACTCCATCTAAAAAATTATCCACTGGCTTTTTAAAACCTAATTCCTCTGCAGTAAACTTTCTGTCTGTATTATAAGTAGTTCCAGCTAAGGCACAACATCCTAATGGACTTTCATCCAGTATATCTAATGCATTTACCATTCTTTTCTTATCTCTTGAAATCATGCTATGGTATGCCATAATATGATATTTAAAAGTAACTACTTGGGCTCTTTGAAGATGAGTGTACCCTGGCATGATCACATTGTTTTTCTCTCCAAGCTCCACTATAACTTTTTTAAGCTCCTCAATTTCATCTATAATTTCTTTAGCTTTATCTTTAGCATAAAGTCTAAAATCCACTGCAACTTGATCATTCCTACTTCTTGCAGTATGAAGTTTTTTACCCACATCTCCAATACGAGAAATTAAATTCATTTCCACAAAGCTGTGTATATCTTCATAATCCCCTTCTATTAATAACTGTCCCTCATTAATGTCCTTTAATATAGAAGAAAGGCCTTCTACAATCTTGTCTTTTTCCTCTTCTGTTAATATTCCACATTTAGCTAGCATTTTAACATGAGCCATGCTACCTTTTATATCATATTCATATAGTTCCTTATCAAAGCTTAAAGAACTATTAAAGTCTTCCATAAGTTTACTTTCCTTATCTTTAAATCTTCCACCCCAAAGCTTCATATTATATCACTCCTTGTATAATATACTCATAGTATTTTTTATATTTTGTATAGTATGCGCTATATATCGTTTAATCAGATACGCTATATTTTTTTAATCAGACCTTGCTAGTTTATTTAGTATAAGTTCAAGGTTAAAAATGAAGAGTTAAGGAAATTCATCCAAAACTCTTAACTTTTGATTATAAAATTTTAACTGTTTTTAAGTGCTTTTATTTTTGATGGAAGACTAAATAATTTTATAAATCCACCAGCATCTTTATGACTATATAAGTCACTTGCTCCAAAGGAGGATATATCTTTGTCATATAGAGCATTCTCTGTAAACACTCCAGCGTTAGTTACATTTCCTTTGTATAGTTTTAACTTAACTGTCCCCGTAACATTTTCCTGTGTTTTATCTACAAAGGCATCTAATGATTCCTTTAAAGTTGTAAACCATAGTCCATCATAAACAAGCTCACCATATTTTAAAGCTAATCCTTGCTTATAATGATAGGTTAATTTATCCAAAGTCAATCTTTCTAATTCCTTATGTCCTTCATAAAGAATTGTTCCACCTGGAGTTTCATACACCCCTCTAGATTTCATTCCAACAAGTCTATTTTCAATTATGTCAATTATACCTACTCCGTTTTCCGCTCCAATTTTATTTAAGGTATTTACTAATTCTACCCCATTTAATTCTACGCCATTTACTTTTTTAGGTTCTCCTCGTTCAAAATAAATTTCTACGTAAGTAGGTTCATCTTTAGCCTTTTCTGGCGCTGTTATTGTAGAGTATAAATCTATCTTATGTTCATTTTGTGGATCTTCTAAATCTCCACCTTCATGACTAACATGCCATATATTTTTGTCAACGGAATATATCTTTTCCTTTGTTACAGGAACGTCTACTCCCTTAGCTAATGCATAATCTATAGCATCTTCCCTTGAGGAAATATCCCATATTCTCCAAGGAGCTATGATTTCAATAAATGGATCAAAGGATGCAATGGCCACTTCAAATCTAACTTGGTCATTTCCTTTTCCAGTGCAGCCATGACATATATATTTTGCCCCCTCAATTTTTGCTATCTCTACTAGTTTTTTAGCAATAAGTGGTCTTGCAAGAGAAGTTCCAAGAAGATATTTATCTTCGTAAATTGCCCCAGCTTTTAGTGCTTTATACACATAATCTTTTACGAATTCTTCTTTTACATCCTCCACATAAACCTTTGCTGCCCCTGTTTTTATAGCCTTTTTTTCTACTTCTTTCATATCGTCGTCTTGTCCCACGTCTACGCATACAGCTATAACTTCTAAGTCATAGTTTTCCTGTAACCATGGAATTATTATGGATGTATCTAATCCACCTGAATATGCTAATACAACTTTTTCTTTATTCATAATTTAGCCCCCTACTATTTAATGTTTATCTAACTTAAATTACTTTCTTTAAAAATTCTTTTGTTCTATGCTGTTTTGGATAAGCGAAAATATCTTCTGGAACTCCTTCTTCCACAATTTTTCCACCATCCATAAATATAACTCTATCTCCTACATCTTTAGCAAAGCTCATTTCGTGAGTTACTACCACCATAGTCATCCCTTCACTAGCTAGGTCCTTCATAACATTTAAAACCTCTCCAACTAATTCTGGGTCTAAGGCTGAAGTTGGCTCATCAAAGAGCATTATATCCGGTTCCATAGCAAGAGCTCTTGCTATTGCTACCCTTTGCTTTTGTCCTCCTGAAAGCTTAGAAGGATAATAATCCATTTTATCTTCTAATCCAACTTTTTTTAGTAATCTTTCAGCTTTCAATCTTGCTTCATTTTTATTTTCTTTTTTTACTGTAATAGGTGCTTCCATAACATTTTCTAATGCTGTCATGTGTGGGAAAAGATTAAAGTTTTGAAATACCATCCCCATCTTAGTAGTTACTTTTCTCACCAAACTTTTATTTTTCCCATCTAATTCTTCACCTTCAATTATTATCTTTCCATCATTTATGTTCTCTAGGTGATTTAAGCATCTTAAAAAAGTACTTTTACCTGATCCTGAAGGTCCGATAATAACTAGAACTTCTCCTTTTGTAACATTTATATTTAAATTTTCAAACACTGTTAAATTGCCAAATTTCTTGGTAACATCCATAGCTTCTATCATATACATAGTTATATTTCCTCCTTACTCTTAATATCTAGATAATTTCTTCTCCCAGATTGCGAATGCTCCAGTAAACACAGTAGTTAAAGCTAAATAAATACATGCTGCAATGAAAAATGGTTCCATTGGTCTAAAATTAGCTGAGTATATTTGCTGTGCAGTTCTCATTAATTCCTCCATAGCTATAGCAGAAACTAAAGATGTATCTTTTAAAATTGTTATAAATTCATTACCTACTGGCGGTATTAACACTTTAAAGGTTTGAGGAAGTACTACTCTTCTCATAGTTTGACCATAAGTAAAGCCTAAAGCCTTACATGCTTCGAACTGTCCTTTATCTACGGATATAATACCCCCTCTAATTATTTCACCCATATATGCACCTGAGTTTAAGCTCAAACCAATTATAGCTGCTGACATTGGCTCTAACTTTATTCCTATAAAAGGTAATCCATAGTAGAAGAAGAATAGCTGTAACAACATAGGAGTACCCCTAATTATCCATGTATACAGTGAAGCTATTGAATATATCAATTTATTTTTTGACATTTTTAATAATGCTACCACTACACCAATTAAAGTTCCTAGAACTACAGAAATTACCGTTAAAAATATGGTCATTCCTGTTGATTTTAATAATACCGGAAATATTTGCTTCAATAGATTTATATCCAAAGCTTCTCCACCCCTTTTTATAAACATTCATTTCTAATTTAACTATTTTTTATAAATATCTTCACCAAACCATTTCTTTGATAGTTCAGACATAGTTCCATCTTGTTTTAATTCTTCTATAGCCTTTTTAACCTCTTCTTGTAATTCTTTATCATCTTTTCTAAATGCTATAGCGATTGGCTCTTCATCTAAAGTCGCTGCAACCTTAAATTTTCCTTCTTGTTTAGCTAAATAGTATCTTCCAACAAATTCATCAACGATAACTGCTTCTATTCTTCCTATTTCTAAATCTTGAAATGGTTGAGTTGCCTTGTCATAAGTTTTTACTTCTTTTAATCCTTGAATTTTTTTAGCTGCCTCTTCTCCAGTAGTACCTAATTGAACACCAACAGTCTTATCCTTTAAATCCTCAACTTTTGTAATATTTGTATTATCATTCTTTACTATAACAGCTTGACCGCCTGTAACATATGGTTCTGAAAAATCTACTTCTTTAGCTCTATCTGGATTTACACTTATAGCTGATAATGACATATCAAACTTTCCTGAATTTAAAGCCATTGTTAATCCACCAAATTCTGTTATTACATACTCAGTTTCTACTCCAAGTTTTTCACCAATAGCATTTGCTAAATCAATATCAAATCCTACAAGTTCATTTTTTTCATTTCTAAACTCCATTGGAGGATAAGTATCTTCTAGACCTATTTTTATTTTTTTCTCCTGTTTTACTTTTTCTAAAGTATTAGCTGCTGTTTCATTTCCCTTATCTTTTCCTCCGCAACCTGCAAGAAGACTTCCTATAATAGTAAATATCAATAATGCCTTTACTGATTTTTTCATTAAATATCTCTCCTTTTAATTTATATTAAAAATTATTTTCTTAAAATTGGTGCCCCAATGAAGCTTTAACCTTTCATAGGGGCTTTATATGAAATTTTTATAAAAAGGGGTCTTAGTTATTTATAGACATCATATCCAAACCACTTCTCTGATAACTCTGACAAAGTACCCTCTTCCTTTAGTTCATTAAACGCTTTTTGAATTGCATCTCTCAGTTCTTTATCTTCTTTTCTAAAGCCAATACCTACATTTTCTTCTGAAAGTTTGGCATCGAGAAGAACTAAGTCTCCTCCTCTTTTCTTTAAGTAATATCCTCCAACTTGTCCATCCGCTATAACTGCATCAACTCTTCCAACGGATAGGTCATTAAAAGCTTCTGTTATACCATCGTATTTTTTGATGTCTTTTATTCCATCAATTTTTTGTGCAGCCATTTCACCAGTTGTACCTAGTTGGACCCCTACTGTCTTTCCCTTCAAGTCTTCTGCATCCTTTATTGAGGTATTTTCTTTCTTAACAACTATCTTTTGCCCTCCTAATATGTATGGTTCAGAAAAATCTATTTCTTTTTTTCTTTCTTCAGTTATGGTCATACTGGAAAGTACCATATTATATTTTTTAGATTTAAGAGATAATATTATTCCTTTCCAATCGTTTTTTACAAACTCTGCTTTAACCCCAATTTTTTTAGCAAGTTCATTTCCTAAATCAATATCAAATCCTACTAAGTTATTATTTTCATCTCTAAATTCCATTGGTGGATAAGTATCATTTAGCCCAATCAATAATACTCCTTCTTTTTTAACCCTATCTAGAGAATTAATGTTTTCCACTTGTTTTTCGTTATTACCACATCCCGCTAATAACGAAAAACTTATTACTAATACTCCGATTAATGCAAGAATTTTTTTCATAGCCCCATCTCCTTTTATTGCCTTTCGTTATTATGATTATACAATTAATTTTATAAATATGCAATATTAATTTTCTAAAATTATAATATTTTTTTATTTATTTTTCTACACACCTTTATTTATAACGTTTTCAATGAATTTAATTACTTTTATAAGCGTTTATATTTTCAAAACATTCCGTATATTTATGCATAATTATTCATTCATGTATGCATATTAATTACTTTACTTTCACTTTATCATGATAAATCAATAAAGTATCAAGTTAAATCAATGCTTCCCGAAAATTTATATTTATGCATTAAAAAGAAGGAGCTAAAAACAAATATAGAATTCTACATTTGCTCCTCCTTCTTCACTATTGTATGCTTTAATTTTTCCTCCATGTTTTTCAACTATTAATTTCGAAATATAAAGTCCTAGACCTGAATGTCCTTTTTCTTTTGAACGGCTCTCATCACCTTGGTAAAACTTTTTAAATATATTCTTTAGATCTTTTGCAGAAAAGCCCTCTCCATCATCACTTATTTTTATGGTGATTTTATTTTCTTCTACCATTACATATAAAAATATACTCCCATCTTCCTTTATAAATCTAAAGCTATTGAAAACAATATTATCTAAAACCTGAGAAATTCTATCCTTATCAATATTTACTAGATCTTTATTTCTTTTTTTGCAGTCCACTGAACTTTTAAACTCAATATTTTTCTTACTACATAATAAATTATATTCTTCACTCTTCTTATCTATAAAATCTATAATGTCTACCGGGGTGAAGTTTAGTGTAAATTCTACCCCCTCTATCTTAGCTAGCATATTCATATCTTCTATCAATTTAATAGCCCTTTTTGTATTATCATCTATAATATCTAGATATCTTAATAATCTATCTTTATTTTCCACTCCTCCATCTTGAAGAATTTCTAAATGCCCTTTTATAATGGTCAGTGGAGTTCTTAGGTCATGAGCAATGGCTCTTACCATATCTCGTCTTTCATTTTCTATTTCCCATTGACGAGTTAAGGATGTACTAAGTCCTTTTCTCATCTCTTCAAAAGATCCCACTAGTTCTCCTAGCTCATTTTGAGCATTATAACTAATTGAAAAATCCAAATCTCTTTCCTTTATTTTTTTTGAAGCCTGTATTAAATCTTGTATTGGCTTATTTATGCTTTTGCTAAATCTTCTTGAAAATAATAATGTAAAAATTACTACATATATAATAGGAGAAAGAAAAATGAATATCTCTGGTGGCACTAAGAAATTATATTTAGGATTTTTAGCCCTAGGAGTAAGAACATATTCTAATATAATATTACCTTCTATTTTATCCCCATTTTTAATCGGATGATATATAATTACTCCTTGTTGAAAAATACCGAACTTTTCATTAAAATGATTACGTTCTTTTCCTTCCTTTATATCCTCAATGTTTCTCTCACTTAGTTTTTCAATATTTCCGTATAATAATTTAATATTTTTATCTACTACACCATATTTCATACCATCTACAGGTATTATTTTTTCTAAATCTTCTCTCTCACTTTCATCTAAAATCTTAACTCCTTTTTTATCAATATAATTTATTATAGGAGATACTTTTTTTTCATAATAGTTACTAGGTAAAATTAGTCCCATATTAATAAAGCTTAAATATACCGTATAGGTTATAATGCTAAAAATAATACTAGCAATTATTATATACATAAAATTATATATGAACTGTTTTTTTAAAGAGGAACTTTTACTCAATTAAATCTCTCCCATTTATACCCTACTCCCCACACCGTCACAATATAATCTGTTTTCGAAGATAAGGCAGCTATTTTTTGACGAATATTTTTTACATGTTCCGCTACATTAGAAGAATCTCCTTCTCCTTCATATCCCCATATTTTTTCATAGATTTGCTCCCTTGAAAACACTTGACCTGGATGGAGTGATAGAAGCTCTATTATATCAAACTCTCTTTTTGTGGTGTTTACTATTTCACTTCCAATATATACTTCTCTCGATAAAAGATCTATGCTCAACTCTTTAAAGTACAACCTAGAAGGATTATTACTTATAGCTCTTTTTTCTCTCCTTAAGTGAGCAGAAACTCTAGCTTTTAATTCTCTTATACTAAAGGGTTTTACTATATAATCATCTCCCCCTAGCATCAATCCCTTTATTTTATCTCCCTCTTCTCCCCTTGCACTTAAAAAAATTATGGGACAATCTACTATATTTCTTATAGATTCACATACTTTAAAGCCATCTTTACCTGGCATCATAATATCTAAAAGAATTAAATCTGGTTTTATTTTCACGCTCTCTATGGCTTCATCTCCATTTTGGGCGGTGAATACCTCATACCCCTCATCTAAAAGAGCATCCTTTATGAAGGATATTATATGTTCTTCATCATCAACAATTAATATTTTTTCATACATATTAAACCCTTCCTCCATAATATTGTAATGTCAATATCTATTATAGTTAATTTTACCCTATACTAAAATAGCCAATCTTTTTTTACCCATAAAAACATACTAATTACTGTTGGAATTAATATTGTAGAAAATAATATTATATATATATTATTTGAAGTCATTCCATTTAAAATTTTAAAGATATTATCTGTACTGCTTAAGAAGAAAATAAAATTATCGCTAACATATATTCCTCCAATAAAAATTCCTATAGCTCCTAAAATACACAATATAGTATTAGGAATTATGGAAGCTACCATACTCATCACTGAAAGTAAAGCTGAAATAATAATAAATTCCATAAAATAAAACTTTATGCCATATATAAGTGCATCTTTGAAATAAAAAGTCTCTTTTTGATTCATAAAAGTTGTATATTCTACCTTCTGCACAAAAAAGTTTCCGCATATAGTTGATATTATAAATAAACTGCTTATTATAATAAAAGTAACTATTATTTGTGATATTAACTTAGAGGCTATAAACTGCCACCTTTTATAAGGTCTTATGGCAATATTTCTATAGCACCCTGTAACCTTTTCTTCACTTAAAGCATCTCCATATAACATAGGTAATATGATAAACATTAAAGGTAAATGAATGTCCCTCAATATAAACATAGAAAAGTTCAGTGAATTCAATGTGGTAGTGTTATTTGGATCATAAAATCCTACATTCCATCCCCCCATTAATTTTCCCCATAATATTGTTATTAAAATTAATAATATAAAGGATATTTTGGTTTTAGGTCTACTGATGATACGCTCTAATTCGCTTCTTATAAGTCCTTTCATTTTTCTCTCCCCCTCTACACGTATTTAGATGTTTTATTAAAAATAAGGTAGGACAATATTCCAAAAACTATGATATACACTGTTAAAACAGTCAAAATAAAGCTACTAAAAAAACCTTTTTCTCCAAGCATCATAGCAATACCCATGTGTTGAATATGAGTTATTGATAAAAGTTGATAGGTCATTACTTTATCTGATATTTCTCTAAATGCAATCATTAAAATTTGTGGATATATAAGTGAACCAAATAAAAAAGTAATACTAATTCCAACAGCTGAAGTTATGCTTTTGCTTACCATAGCTATGAAGCTTATTACAAAAGCCATGGACATTAGAGTCAAATAGGAAATAGTATAATATTTGATTCCATATAAAATGCTCTCTTTTATAGTAAATTTACTACTGTGATAAAAAATACTCACATTCTCTAATTTAGGCATTAAAATATAACCAATAGGTAAACTTAATATAAAATAAGCCATTACAAAAACAAATATAGTTATTGCTACAGAATATAATTTACTAAAAAATGCTTCCCAATAATGAAGCGGTCTTATAAAAACCATCCTTATGCTTCCACTGGTGAATTCATCTGTAAAAACTAGTACGCACAAGAGTATTAGCACTATATTAAAAAATAATATTAATTGTTCTTGCATAACTGCATTAGTAAAATTACCAAAGGAAGTATACTCTGGGCTATCTATAGTCATATTTAAATTGTGTCCTAAATAATATCTTGCAGAAGCATATATAACTAATGGAATAGATAATAATATAATCCAAGTGCTTTTCTTGCTCCATATCCTTTCTAATTCACTTAATACTAAAGCTTTCATCTTTTATTTTTCTCCTCCATACATCAATTTTACAAAGGCATCTTCTAAAGAATTATTTACTCCTTTATCCTTTAACAATTTCTCTGTTAACCCTTGCCATAAGATATTACCTTCTTTAATTATTATCAATCTATTGCATACTTGCTGTAGTTCGTCTAAAAGATGGCTAGAGATAAAAAATGTTATTCCTCTTTTTTTATTCAAAGTCAATATTAACTCTCTAAGCTCTCTAATGCCTAGAGGATCTAATCCATTAGCTGGTTCATCTAGTATTATAATTTCTGGATCATTTAAAAGGGTTTGGGCGATACCTAATCGCTGTTTCATTCCTAGAGAGTAAGTCTTTACTTTATCCTCTCCTCTATCTTGAAGCCCAACAATTTTTAACGCTTCTTCCACTCTAATTAACTGTTCTTTTCTATCCATATCAGGATTTAATCTAGCTAAGTTTTGCAGATTTTTTCTTCCAGACATATAAGAAAAAAATATTGGAGATTCTACCATTGCCCCTAATTTAATCAAAGCAGCTTTACGATCCTTTGTAATATCCTCTCCATTTATAAGTATACTTCCATCAGTCGGTTTTACTAATCCAGTGATCATTCTTATTGTGGTAGTTTTTCCTGATCCATTAGGTCCCACAAATCCGCATATATCACCCTTATATACATCAAAAGTAAAATCATTTATTATTTTTCTTCTGCCTATATTTTTATTTAATTTTATTACTTCTAACTTTTTATTTTCCATATTACTTCTCCTTAATTTTAAATTTAATTTTAGCCTTTATTTAAGGATAAAACTAAATTTTAAGGAATCTATAAAGAAAATAAAAAAAGATTAAACTGTATGAAGTTTAACCTTTATCAATCTATCCTCTATTCTTGTTACTACTAAACTATAATTTTTGTCTTTTAAAATTCCTTCCAAAAGATTAGAGACCTCTTTATCTAATATTTTTATCTCCTCCCCCCCTTTTGTTTGAATAATCCATAATCCACTTTTTTTATTTATAAGAAGGTTGTCCCATTCCTTTATGCCGTAACCCTTATTTATTACAGTAAATGTTATGCCCCTTTGAAGAAATATATCTTTCACCCTTTTATATTGTTCTTTTATGGAGTTATTTTTATCTTCTATATCTTTTAAATCTATCTGCTTACTCTGTAGAGATCCTCTCATCTCTTCCAGTTTTTTTTCTAGTTCTATATTTTTCCCCTCTATGTCCTTAATTTTTTTCTTATTTTTTTCCGTATAAAATTTATTAAAGGTATTTAAAAAATTTTTTTCTTTATTCATTTATCAAACTCCTTGTATAACATTTTATATAAGGTAAAATTATATTATAAGTTTTTTTACTAGGGAGGTTAAATTTTGGACAAACTAGATAAATTATTAGATATTTTAGATAAAGTTATAGATGAAACAAAAAAACATATACACAAATTAAAGAAACAATGTATTAAAATAATTAACATAATACACAGCAAAGTAGAATCATTTATAGAAAAAAGAAAGTCTATAAAAAATACCTATAACCCTTTATTAAGGGAATTATATACTAAAGAAAATGAGTTAAAAAATGAATTAAAAGAATTACAAAAAACTCATGATGAATTAGAAAGTAGAATGTATTTATTAAAAAACGAAAATGAAGATTTGCTTAATAAAATAAATCTTTTAGGGGAGCTGCTAACAAAGAATATGTAGTCAGCTTTGATTTTAATGACCAAAGCTGATTTTTTCTATTTCATTCCTTTAGATATAGTTTCTTTTACTATTTCTGATAAATTATTTAATGATTCCTTATCTAATTCTTTTGTATTTATAGGCTTGTGTATAACTACGCTAACTTCTGCCCCTTTTATTCTCTTGTTTTTATTGCCTTCTCTTATTTTGTAAGTACCATCAATGGTAATTGGAACTATAGGTACACCAGCTTTTGTACCTAACTTCATACTTCCTTTTTTAAACTCCAGTAATTCGCCGGTTTTTGTTCTAGTTCCCTCTGGGAAAATGGCTAATGAGTACCCGTTTTTTAATATTTCTGCCCCTTGATTTATAGATTTTAATGATTCTCTTACATTTTCTCTATCCATAAATATACAGTGAATTGCCTTCATCCAATCACTAATAATCATTTTGCTCTCTAATTCCTTTTTAGCTATAAATCCCATTGGTACTCTTGTAGCTGACAGTAAAACTGGCACATCAAATAAACTTTGATGGTTAGCCACATAAAGAGCACCTTCCTTAGGTAAGTTTTCCATGCCTTTTACATTTATTTTTACTCCTGATTTATTAACTATAAAATCTGCCCATTCTATAAGATATTCATTAATTATTTCTTCCGCTGCTGCTTCTCCTTTTTCCTTTCTAACCTTTTCCACTTCTCTCTTTTTAAATGTGGACCCTAGCATAAAAATTCCTAGCCGCATATACAATAAATAAGTTTTCATAAATTTCTCTCCTATTCTACTGGAAATAAATATGTGTTAATTAATTATATCACATTAAATATATGTTTTAAATAAAGTGTATTGGGTAGAATAGTAGATAGTTTTGCCCTAAAGGAGGTAAAAATTGAAAAGGTACAATATATTAATTTTATTATTATCAATTCTAATAGTACTCTTCCCCTTTGGAAGTGACCTAAAATCTAATCCTATTGAAAAAGGTATATTAAAAATTCATTTCATAGATGTAGGCCAAGGAGACAGCACTTTAATAACTATTGACGATAAAAGTTTACTTATTGATAGTGGAGGACATGCTGCTAGCGAAAAGATTTTAAGTTACTTGAAAAAAGAAGGAATTAAAAAAATTACCCATGTAGTAGCTACACATCCCCATGAAGATCATATAGGAAGCATGGAACTTATCATAGATAATTTTAAAATAGAAAACTTTTGGGCACCCAAAGTTACTTCCAATGCTAGTTATTATAATCGCATGATCAAGTCACTGAAAAGAAAAGATCTCAAAATAAACGTAGCTAAAGAAGGTAAGATAATAAATTTACACCCTAAAGTAAAGTGTGAAATACTCTCCCCCATTAAAGACAAGTATGATAACTTAAATAACTACTCCGCAGTAATTAAATTATCCTATAACAAGTTTAGTTTTTTATTTATGGGAGATGCTGAAGGACCAGTAGAAGGAGAACTTACAGAAAGAAATGATTTAAGATGTGATATTTTGAAATTAGGTCATCATGGAAGCAATACCTCCTCTAGTGAAAAGTTTCTAGATAGTACTTTACCACAACTAGCTATAGCCAGCTGTGGTAAAAATAACACCTTTGGTCATCCTAATAAAAAAGTAATAAATAGATTGGAAAATAGAAATATTAAACTTTATAGAACTGATCTTCATGGAGATATAGTATTTAGCTCCAATGGAAAATCATTGATGAAAATTAATTGATTTTACCATTCTCCTGTATCTATATTTATAGACCCTGTTTTAACATCTACATTTAATTTTCCTGTACCATTTCCGATAGTCTTTGAAAGATTTGAATTTACCTTGTCCTCATCATTTAATCTAACTTTTCCTTGATTAATTTTTAAAGCTGCAGTTAAATTATTATCTGAAGTATTTATATTTACAGAACCTAAATTCATATCAATATTTAAATCTTCACACTGTTTATTATCAACATTTACCTCACCATTGTTAACTTTTATAATTCCTTTTTTAACATCTCCATTAAAGCTAACTTTACCATTATTCATTACTACATTTGCAACATTTGAATTAGCACCTTCAATTAAACCATTATTTGCTTTAATATTTAAGTTTTTTGAATCCCCTACATGAATACTAGCATTGTTGCAATCTATTTTAAAATTATTTGCTGTTTTATACTCTTCACTATTAAATTTTAAGTTATTTGCTTTTATATCTATATCCATATTTTCGGGAATATATATTTCTCCACTAACACCTTTAACTGAAGATTCTTTTATAGAAAATTCATATCCATCCTTTAATTTATTCTCTTTTATTTCATAACTGTCTCTTTTATCACTTTCGTCTACATAAACATTAAGTTTTAATCTAACTTTTCCATCTTCAGATTTTTTTATTTCAATATCAGCATTATTTGTGTCAAACACAATTTTCTTACCAAAGGATTCTAGTACCTTCTCTGTTTCTATCTCTCTTTCATTGTTCATAAAACTTATATTATCAAATACTACACTTGCTCCGCTTAATCCATCTTTAAATATATTATAATCTTTTGGCATTTTGCTCTCAACAAAAACAAAAGCATTTATTCCTATAAAAATTATGGTCAATGGTATGATTAAAAAATTAAATCCTACTTTTTCATTTTCCTTTTTCATATTGTTTAAAAATATTATTTCCATACCAAATAGGACTATCAATACTGGCCACCATTTTATCATTTCCACACTAATGTCATAAGAAAAATTTCTTAACATGAGCCAAATACCTATAAATATAAATCCTACTGATGAAGTTATTGTTCCGACTCTTCTCATATTTCACCTCTCCTTAAATATTTATTATATATATATTTTAACTCAAATATAACTTTAAGACCTTAATTTTATATGAAGATTATATAAAGATTTTTGCAATCTTAAATCCTTATAATATATTTATAGACCATGTTTATTTTTAATTTTTTATAAGTGTGCAATTATCTTAAAATACTTTCTTGTAAATCAAACTTATGGTTCCGCTTTCTATTAAAATAAAAATTCCTAACCCTATAAATATTATTGGAACAAAAATATGTTTATACCTTTCAATATTTCTCTGTATAAAATGGTGTTCTGATAGCTTCATACCAATAAAACACCAGAGTGCTGTTAGAATCATAAATATTATCACCGTTATCAGCATATCTACTAAATTCATACTTGAAAAAATGGGTATATAAATTCCTATATTATCTCCACCATTAGCGAAAGTTACACCAAATACTTTTAAAACGCTTGGATTAATAAAATTCTTAATAAAAGTTATTATACGGTTTTCTTGAATATCAGTTGTTTCTTCAATTGTTTCTTCAACTCTACCATTCTCACCTTTTTGAAGTTTTTGCTCACTTGTATTCTCATTATCCTTGCTTTCTTTTTTATAGTCAACATATGCTTTTATTCCTAAATATATAGGCACTAATCCAAGTAATCCAACATATTCATATGGAATTACCGATAAACCTAAAGCTCCTATAATGCTTATTGCAATTAAAGCTACTACCCCCAAATACTGTCCAATAACAATATGTCGTATTTTCATAGCATTATTTATTTGCGAGAAAAATAACATGATTACAAATATATCATCAATATTGGTACTGACAAATGCAATAAAAGCTGTTATTACTGTACTAATCAATAATTCTCCCTCCGCCTCACCTAAAATGATAATGGAAATCTTAATGTGTAATAAAATATCGTTCCAGATTAAAAATAATCAAAGTTTATATTCACAGTCTTATTTTATGAGTACTGTATAAAAAAAGCAATAAGCGAATCATTTTGCTATATTAGATTGTTTCATTTTCTATCATAATTGAATCTATATTTCAAACCTTTCAAATACATTAATCTTAAAATTTTTTGGAGTAAGAATAAAATATCCTACATCAATATATTTGGGCCTACTTATACCTAAAGGGTTACTGTTCTTAAAAATGTTTAATAACTCTAGCGTTTGTTCATGTGATATCTTTTCTAAAAAACGACTAATAGTAATATGTGCTCCCCATGGAAATTTAAGATCAATTCCACATCCATGTGCATATTCAACTATTCTTCTTACATTTTCATAAAAATCAAGATTGGGAGTTCCTCCAGCAATTCCACTATCTTGATTCATCAGCCACTCATGATAATCTATTTCTATTTTCTTTATTAATGAAAAGTTATCGCAAACTATATTCATGAGATTCTCTAAAATATCTTTTGCAGGAGAAAATCCATCTACCACTTGATACGTAGCTAAAGTAGTATGTATATTGCTTTCCTCATATTTAATTATAGGAGTAACTCGACTAATTTTTTCAGTAAACTGCTCTATACCAGCTACTATATTATCTGAATGTCTAAGAGCAATAATATATCCTCCTTTATTATAAGATATTTGTGGGATTACTCCATCTGCCTCAACTTTAGATGTATCTCTAAACTCAGCATATATCTTTTCTTGTTTTTCTATAAACTCGGTAAAACCCATTTAATCACCTCTCCCTCAAATTTATTTTACCTCAATCATAAGATTTACTTTCTAGTAATTTTTCAATTTATATTTATACTCGTTATCATTATATTTGTAAATTTGTGGTATGTTCTTTGTTGAATCTATTATCTTTGTAGAAACTTACAATTTTAAAAATATATTTGTGAAATACAAAAGAGCTAAACCTGTAGTGAAATAGCAACTTTTTTTCTTGATTGGCTTCACTGCGTACTTAGCTCTCTATTTGACAGACTAAAATATTTTTGTAGACATCTATATTTTAGAAAATAATTTATTATAATATGCATTTGAAACATATTTGTAAAACATAAAGGAACTGAGGTATATAGTGGGAGGAGCGCCTTTTTGTGACGCGACGTCATTATATATCTCAGTTCCCATTTTAGGATATCTAATTATCTTTGTAGAAACTTATAATTGAGAAAACAATTTATGATTTCAAGAATTATAAAACTAATTCTATAAAAATATTTTTATATTAAGAAAATAAAGTTCTATCGCTTATTAGTTCGCTTGATTGAATGTTATCAAAATATGATAATAGCTTATTGATAGTTAAATTTTTCTTATCTTCCCCCTTGATATCTAATATAATTTCTCCTCTATGCATCATAATAAGTCTGTTTCCGGTTTTTATCGCATGATTCAAATTATGAGTTACCATAAGGGTGGTTATCTTTTTTTCCTCTACTATTTCATTTGTAAGCTCTAATATTCTTTCAGAAGTCTTAGGATCTAGTGCTGCTGTATGTTCATCAAGAAGCATTAAACTTGGCTCCGACATGACAGTCATAATTAAGGCTAAAGCCTGTCTTTGACCTCCTGATAACATTCCAACTTTAGTGTGAAGTTTATCCTCAAGACCTAAGTTTAATTTTGATAGAAGTTCTTTAAAGTAATCAATATCTTTTACAGACACTCCTTTAGATAGTCCAAATTTCTTCCCTTTATTATTAGCAAGCGATAAATTTTCTAAAATAGTCATTGATGGAGATGTACCCATAGATGGATCTTGAAAAACCCTACCTATGGATCTAGTTCTTTTAAATTCAGGTAATCTTGATATATCTTTGTCTTTCAAAGTAATTTCTCCATTATCAACTTCAATTGATCCAGCTATTATATTTAAAAGAGTAGATTTTCCTGCTCCATTGCTGCCAACAACAGTTATAAAATCCCCATCATTTATATGAAAAGATAAACCGTTAAAAAGAATATTTTCATTGGCAGTATCTTTATTAAATATTTTAAGCAGATTTTTTATTGTCAACATAAGCTCTCCCCCCTGTAACTAAAGATTTATTTGCCTTTAAAGAAAAAGTTCTGCCATTTAACGATAGCGCTATTACAACAATTATTGAAGTTATTAACTTTAAATCTGTTGGAGGGAAACCAAGTTTTAATGCAAAAGCTGTACAAGTTTTATATAAGATAGAACCTAGAATAGCAATAGCTGTCATCTTAAGAGCAGAAATTCTTTTAAACATAGTTTCTCCAATTATTATTGAAGCAAGTCCCATAACAATTATACCTGTACCCATACCAACATCTGAAAATCTCTGATACTGAGCCATCATCGATCCTGACAATGCAACTAATCCATTAGAAATTGATAATCCTAATATTTTAATTAATCCTTTATCTATTCCTAAAGAAGTTACTAATTGTGGATTATCCCCTGTGGCTTTTAATATAAATCCTAACTTACTATTTAAGAATAAATCTAAGGCAATCTTTACTATTAAAACAAAAATTGCAATGACTACCAATGGATGAATTCCTTCAATAAAAATTGTATCCTTATTGAAAAATGGAATGTTAGCTTTGCCCATTATTCTTAAGTTTATTGAGTATAGCCCTATCATTACTAGAATACCTGATAACAAATTTGTAATTTTAAGTTTTACATGTAGCAATCCAGTTATGGCTCCAGCCATCATACCTATTATTAAGGAGAATACACAAGCCATATATGGATTAATTCCGCTCATCAGACATCCTGCTGTTACAGCTGCTCCTAAGGGAAAGCTACCATCTACAGATAGATCTGGGAAATCTAATATTTTATAGGTTATATATACTCCTAAAACCATTATAGAAAATATCAAACCTTGTTCTAGAGTATTGATCCAAAAATTAATCATTATTTACCCCCTCCAATAATAGTAGCTTTTTTCATTAAATCTTCTGGAATATTTATATTTAACTTTTTAGCACTGTCCGCATTAATAACTAACTCAGTGTCCTTTAGTGTAGTTATAGGCATATCTTGTGGTTTTTTTCCATTTATGATTTCAATTGCAACTTCTCCGGTTTGATAGCCAAGCTTATAGTAATCTATTCCTTCAGTAGCTAAAGCTCCCCCTTCAACCTCTCCCGTTACAGCGCCAATTATAGGTATTTTCTTTTCTGTGCATTTAGTTGAAATTAGTGGCATTGATGAAGCAATCATATTATCCGTTGGCGCATATAAAACGTCTATTTTAGGAATTAATGCCTCTAAAGTTTGGGAAATGTCATTTACACTAGATATTCCTGTAGTTATAATTTCTAATCCATACTTCGGAGCAATTTTTTTAGCTTGTTCAATATCTGACTCTGAATTAATTTCACTAGTATTGTACATTATTCCAACTTTTTTGGCTGTTGGTATCAATTTTTTAAGTAACTCAAATTGTTTATCTATTGGAGCTGCATCCGTAGTTCCGGCAACATTTGTTCCTGATTTCTCCAAAGAATTTACTATTCCAGCCTTAACTGGATCAGTAACAGCAGTTACGAGTATTGGAATGTCTTTTGTCAAATTGTATGCAGCCTGAGCTGAAGGTGTTGCAATTGCAAGTATCAAATCTTTCTTTTGTGATACAAAGTTTTGTGCAATAGTTTGAGCTATTGCCATGTCTCCTTGGGCATTTTGAAAATCTATTTCTATTTTTTCCCCATCCTTAAATCCATTGTCTGCAAGCGCATCAACAAAACCTTTCCTAGCTGAATCCAAAGATTCATGTTCAATAATTTGTGATATTCCTATTTTTATCACTTTATTATCAGCAGTTGATTGCCTATTTTCATTTGAAGATGTTTTTCCACATCCACCTAATATAGTTGTTGTTACTAGTAGACCTAAGGTTAAAGTTTTTAGTATTGTTTTTTTCATCATAATTATTACCCCCTAATATTTTAAAAATAAAATTTCTATTTCACTATTTACCTAAAAATTTTAAGAACTTTTTATATAAAAAAACACACCTCTCCTCAACAATGAGGCGAAGTGTGTTCGCGGTACCACCCAAATTTATATCTCTATAAAATTTATATAAGCATCTCATTACTCCACATTCCTAGCACTGCTCGCTTCTATAAATTTTTTCGAATCTTTAACGACTTTCGCCGGCACAGCTTACTCTTAAATAATTTCAGCTTACAATTCAAGGGTGAATTTCAATAGTTATAGTTTATAGGGCTCTCACCTTCCCCCTACTCTCTTTAAAACATCCCACTATTTACTTATCCCTTTCATAATCTTTATCTTATTCATTTATTAATTCTAATATCTTTAAACTTTATAATTTCTTATTAATAAGATCATTAACTTTTTTCATTTTAAAAATTCTAATAAATTTGATGGCTTTAAAAAAGAAAATAAAAAAAGCACACTCAATCTCCCTCAATGGGGCGAAAGGTCTGCCGCGGTACCACCCAAATTTATATCTCTTTAAAATTGCTATAAGCTTCGTGCTGATTCACAGAAATCTTTGATTTCGTTTTGAATCAGTACTCATCAACTTTAGTTGAGGAGTTTCATTACACTACTCGCTTCTATCAATTTTTTTTAAATCTTTAACGACTTTCGCCGGCACAGCTTACTCTTAAATAATTTCAGCTTGCAATTCAAGGATGAATTTCAATAGTCCTAGTCTATGGAGCTCTCACCTATTCCCCACTCTCTTTAAAACATCCTACTATTTATTTATTCCCATCATAATTTTTATTTTTTATTTAGTTTATGCAGTATTGCTTAAAATGTTACCATTTTTTATTTTTAGCAAATAAAAAAAGCACACTCAATCTCCCTCAATGGGGCGAAAAGTCTGCCGCGGTACCACCCAAATTTATATCTCTTAAAAATTTCTATAAGCTTCGTGCTGATTCACAGAAATCTTTAATTTCGTTTTGAATCAGTACTCGCCAACTTTAGTTGAGGAGTTTCATTACACTACTTGCTTCTATCAATTTTTTTAAATCTTTAACGACTTTCGCCGGCACAGCTTACTCTTAATAATTTCAGCTTGCAACTCAAGGGTGAATTTCAACAGTTTTAGTTTATGGGTTCTCAGCTTATCCCACTCTCTTTAAAACATATTATCTATCTACTTATCCCTGTCACTGTTATTAATTATGTTATTAACTAAGTTATCATAGTTCCTTATAAAAATCAATAGTTATTTTAAAAATATTTTTTAAAATAACTCTCAAAAAATAAAAAATGGCTCCGCGAAAAGGATTCGAACCTTCAACCTATCGGTTAACAGCCGAGTGCTCCACCGTTGAGCTATCGCGGAACAATATTAGACCTGGCGACGACCTACTTTCCCACAAGGCCTCCCTTGTAGTATCATCGGCGCA
>JBFNFA010000014.1:0-82377 GCA_040797845.1 Clostridiaceae bacterium | reverse complement strand
TCTACCATAGGAGGCTCTTTTATTTCACTGTCTAAAAAATAGGGTCTAGTTCAAATTACAAGCCTCTTTTTTATTTAAAACAATATATGAGCGATAAGTGAAATAATAGGTAGAGTTATTAAAGTCCTTTGTAAAAATATTATAATTAAATCTTTTAAGGACACAGGTATTTTTGAACCTAAAAGTAATCCTCCAACCTCTGACATATAAATTAATTGTGTAACGGACACACAGGCGATTATAAATCGAGTCATCTCACTTTTGATTGTAGCTCCAATAACCGATGGTAGAAACATATCCGCAAATCCAACTACTAAAGTTTGAGAAGCTTGTGCTGCTTCTGGCACTCCAAGTAATTTTAATAGTGGTATAAAAGGAGTTCCTAACCATTGGAAAATTGGTGTATATTCAGCAAAAATTAATGCAGTTGTACCCATTGCCATAACTATAGGAGTTACTCCTAAAAGCATATCAAGTATATTCTTAGAACCTGCTATAAAAAACTCACCTAATCCTAGGCCATTACTTGCCTTATCTATTGCCTTATTTAATCCCCACTGAAAGGTAGTAAAATTTTCAGGGATAGTCTCTCTATCATCTTTTGTATTATTATTTATATAAGTATCTGACTTTCTTGAAAGCGGAGGTATACGCGGCGCTATTATAGCAACCACAATACCAGCAAAAGTAACAGTCAAATAAAAAGGAACAAACATATGACCAAGTCCAATTTGAGATATTACTACTAAGCTAAAAGTTATGGAAACAGCAGAGAAAGTTGTCCCAATAACAGCAGCTTCTCTCTTTGTATAATAACCATCTTCATATTGTTTACTTGTAAGTAGTACTCCGATAGTTCCATCTCCTAACCAAGAGGCTATACAATCTATAGAAGCACGACCAGGCAAGGTAAATACAGGACGCATTATTTTAGTTAACAAAACACCGAAAAATTCTAATAAACCATAATCTAATAACAAAGGTAAAAGCATTCCAGCAAATAGGAATACAGAAAATAAAATAGGTAGTAAGCTAAATAATAACAATCCACCAGTATTTTCTGACCAAATCCATTCAGGACCTATCTTAAAGTAAGTGCATGTAACGAATATAGCACCCAATATTCTAGCAAAAAACCAGAAATTACTTACGTTGAACAATGTATCAAAAAATTTATTTTCAATTATAGCTTTTGGCTTTAATACTTTAGTTAAAATTGTTCCTAAAGAAGTAATAATAATTATAATAGTCATAAGTCCAGGTAAAATTGACTCCAGTCCATTTTGAACTAATTTTGAAAATATAGCAATGGGAATAGTTACTTCTCCCTTATATGATATTGGAGTCATAAAAAGAAAAACGCCAATAATAGATGGTACTAAAAATTGGAGCAAATTCTTTAATGAATAATTTAAATTTTTTTCCATTCCGCACATTTCTCCTCTTAAAACTTATTAATATTTATGCAACAGAACCCATTATAATGTATAAATATAAGCTTGGCAACAGTTTTTAAAAAATAAAAAGACTATTGGCAATGAAAAATCTACCAATAGTCTTAAAGTATTAGTTTTTAAAGCTATGTATAGGTGCAGGGATTCTTCCACCTCTATGGATAAAAGATTTACTGGAGAATTTGCTAACTTCCATTATAGGTGCTCTTCCAAGCAATCCTCCAAATTCTACTTCCTCTCCAATAGTTTTACCAGGTACAGGTATGATTCTAACCGCTGTGGTCTTATTATTAATTACTCCGATGGCTGCTTCGTCTGCGATTATTGCAGAAATAGTTTCATCTGGAGTGTCACCAGGTATGGCGATCATATCTAAACCAACAGAACATACACAAGTCATAGCTTCTAGCTTTTCTAGGGAAAGGGATTTGTTATTAACGGCATTTATCATTCCAATATCTTCACTTACGGGTATGAAAGCTCCACTTAATCCTCCTACATGGCTACAAGCCATAACTCCACCTTTTTTTACAGCATCATTTAATAATGCTAGAGCAGCTGTAGTACCAGGAGCTCCACAACTTTCAATGCCCATCTCTTCTAAAATATGTGCCACACTATCTCCCACGGAAGGTGTAGGAGCTAAAGATAAATCTACAATTCCAAAAGGTACTCCAAGTCGTCTTGATGCTTCACGAGCAACTAATTGTCCCATTCTAGTTATTTTAAAGGAAGTTCTTTTTATGGTTTCTGCCACAATATCAAAGGGCTCACCTTGTATATTTTCAAGAGCAGATTTAACAACTCCAGGGCCACTGACACCTACATTGATTACACAATCTCCTTCTCCAACTCCATGGAATGCTCCTGCCATAAAAGGATTATCCTCTACAGCATTGGCGAAAACTACTAGTTTTGCACTTCCGATGCCAAAGTTATCCTTTGTAAGTTCGGCGGTTTTTTTAATTATTCCACCCATTTGACGGACAGCATCCATGTTAATTCCTGATTTTGTACAGCCTATGTTTACGGAGGAACATACTAGGTTTGTAGAAGATAGTGCTTCTGGTATAGATTCTATAAGTATTTTATCTCCCTTACTATATCCCTTTTGTACTAAGGCTGAAAATCCTCCTATAAAATTAACTCCCACTGTAGAAGCAGCCTTATCTAAAATTTTAGCATATTCCACATAATTAATATCATCAGATGCTCCCGCTATTAATGAGATAGGGGTTACAGAAATTCTTTTATGAATAATTGGAATACCGTATTCTTCCTCAATCTCTTCACCAACTTTTACTAAGTGTTCAGCATTTTTACATATTTTATCATATATTTTTTTTCTGGCTCTTTCACCGCTTGAGTCTATGCAGTCAAGCAGAGAAATTCCCATGGTAATAGTTCTTATATCTAATTTTTCTTTTTCTATCATTCTAATAGTTTCAAATATATCATATGAGTTTAGCATGAAAAGTCCCCCTTTATATTCTGTGCATAGAATTAAATACATCTTCGTGTTGAATTCTAATAGATACCCCTAATTCTTCTCCTTTGGTTTTTAAGGAATCTTTTAGTTCCTTAAAGCTTATGTTAGATTTTTCGATGTCGATAAGCATAATCATAGTAAAATATTCTTGAATGATTGTTTGACTAATATCCAATATATTTACATTTTTTTTGCTTAATTCATTACTCACTCCTGCAATAATACCAACGATATCTTTCCCGATAACTGTTACAATAGCTTTCATAATTAATCCTCCTCATTTTAAAACATATAATACTTAAAGTAGATTTTAACACATTAAAATCATAAAGTGAATATATAATTAACTAACTAACCATAATATGGTTAGTTATAATTATAATTGAGGAGTGATTGTATGGATAAAACAATAATAATGGGAGTTTCTATTGAACCAAGAAATCTCCATGCAGTAAAAGTTCAAGACATACTTACAAGACACGGTTGTATCATTAAAACTAGATTAGGATTACATGAAACTTCAACGGATACTTGTTCTCATAAGGGAATAGTATTATTGCAGCTCTGTGGAAAAGATGAAGATATAGAAATATTAGAAAAAGACTTGATGGATATAGAAGGTGTGAGAGTAGATAAAATGGAAATTTAAAAAATGCAATTAGCCATATTTTGGCTAATTGTATTTTCAATTTAAAATAATATATTTTTTACATATACCATGGATACCATTTGAAGTATAAATATACAAGGAATTCCAAAGGTAAAGCTTTTATGTTTTGTCTTATGACGAAATAATTGCATACCTAGAAAAATACCTATACTGCCAAAAGCTAGAGCAGTTAAAAATAAATTCTTTTCAGATATTCTCCACTTACCCTTTATAGATTTTCTTTTATCTATGTACATTATTATAAATCCGTATAGATTAATAATTAATAAATAATAATAAAATATTTTCATTGTAAACCTCTTTTCTTTACTTCTTAAACATATACATATGTTACAATTTATTATCTTTTCTAAATTTATAGGGAGAAACTCCAGTAATTTTTTTAAAAACCTTACTAAAGTATGCGGAATCTGTAAATCCTACATTCAATGCTATATAGCCAATATTTTTATCAGAATCAATTAGTTGAGCTTTAGATTTTTCTATTCTTAACTTAGATAAATAATCTACAAAATTAATATTCACTTTGGATTTGAAGAATCTACTAAAATATTGAGGATTCAAATGAACATGGGAAGAAATATCTTCTAAAGTTATTTCTTTACTATAATTATCATTAATAAATTGAATAGCTTTCTCTATAATATCACAATCTACATCTATTAACTGATTTTTAAAGCCTATTTTGTTCCTGTTTATTTGAGAAATTGCATTGTTTATAGACTGGATCAACTCCTGGGGCTTAGCAGGCTTTAGCAAGTAGTCAAAGACGTTTGCTTTTATAGCAAATTGCGCAAATTTAAAATCATCATAAGCTGTCAATATTATAGTCTTAGTGTCCGGTAGTAGATCATATATGATTTGTTGGCATTGAAGACCACTTATTACAGGCATTTTTATGTCCATTATAATAATGTGAGGCTCAGCGCTTTTAGCCATACTAAGAGCTTCTTCTCCATCCTTGGCTTCGCCTATAATTTTTACATTAGAAAAATTATTTTTTATGATAAAATTTAGAGCCTTACGCTCTAAAACTTCGTCCTCAGCAATTAATAATTTATACATGACATTTCTCCAGAAAAATAATGAGGTATTTTCATTGTAACTTTAGTACCGGAACCTAGAGTGCTTTCCACAAAAAAGCTGCACTCATGTGCGAAATAATGTAATAATCTATCTTTCACATTTTGAATACCTAGCTCAAGAGATGTGTTTTCATTATTGTAGAAATTTATCATTTTAAGTTTGATTTCATCCATTCCTAAGCCGTTATCTATTATTTCTAATAAAATATATTTATCATAAAAAATTTCTCCATTAATTATAACTTTTCCTCCTTCTTTTCTAGATTCTAAACCATGTATTATGGAATTTTCAACTAAAGGTTGTAAAGTCATAACAGGTATTTTGCAATTACATATTCTTTCATCAATATTAATTTCATATGAAATTCTATCTCCGAACCGCTGATGTTGTATATATAGGTACTTTTCTATATTTTTGATTTCAGTATCAATAGTAACTAAATGCTGAGAGTTTTTTATGCTATATCTAAGTAGATCGGAAAGGGCATAAATAAGAGATTCTGTTTTAGGAGCATTTTCAATAAGTGCCATTCTACCAACTGTATTTAAAGTATTGAATAAAAAGTGGGGATTAATTTGAGATTGAAGGGCTTTTATCTTGGTATTCTTAAGTAGTTTTTCTAATATTGCTTTTTCTTGAGTTTCTTTCAAAAGCTTATTATTAATAATGTTAGATATTCCAATTTTGGCAATGAAGTTAGAGAATAGAAACAGAAAATCTGCAGATTCTGTAATATCTTTATGTTTCCACACATTAACTTCATTAAGTGCGTCTTCTAGTTCAGTTTTTTGAAGATTTAGCTCTTTTGATAATCTATTTAAATCTATCTTATTCTTATTATCAAACTCTTCAACAATAACTTGACCGCATAACATACATCCTATGTAGTTGTTGTCTACAATAATAGGCGCAGCTAAATCAGTTAATCCTGCGTGGCAAAAATAAATTATTGGTTTACCTTGGCGCATGGCATCGAACCCACCCTTAGAATCACATAAGGTACATCTTCTTCTTCCCTCATCACTACTTCTAATTAGAGTGCAAAACTTAGAAAATTTACTTGAGTTAGCCACAGGGTTACCGCTTTCATCTACGGTAATGGTAGAGAGTCCAACTATATTAGCAAACTTATCTTGTATATTTTGTAAAAAATCTATGTCAATAATTTCATTAAACCTATAATTATTGAATATGGCCATTATATCACCCCTATAACAATTATCTATTCTATGTTTTAAAGAGAAAATCCTTTAAATAAATTCCAATAAACCTATTTAATGTAAATAAAATACAAACGAAAGTAAATAAAATACAAATTAAGTATGTCAATATACTATAAAAACATATCAATATAATTAAGTTTAAATGGAACAAAATGGTATATAGTTTAGATAGAAAATAAATTTGGAGGTGTCTATATGGGACAAGAAGCCTTAGGAATGATTGAAACTAAAGGATTGGTGTCAGCAATTGAAGCAGCAGATGCTATGGTTAAGGCTGCAAATGTTAGTTTGATTGGGTATGAAAAGGTTGGAGCAGGTTTAGTAACTGTAATGGTTAGAGGGGATGTAGGGGCAGTTAAGGCTGCTACAGATGCAGGAGCTACTTCAGCACAAAGAGTTGGAGAATTAATATCTGTACACGTAATACCAAGACCTCACACAGATGTTGAAAAAGTTCTACCTAAATCTAATCAAGAATAAAAGGGTAGATAGAGTATGAATAAGGATATTGTTCAAAAAGTTTTAGAGGAAGTAAAAAGACAAATAGAGATGAAAGATAAAGAAATTCTTCATATAGAAATAGAAGAGGAGGAAAAAAAGGTGGAAAATCTAATAGGGTCATCAAGCATTACAGAATATATAGGATGTGCTATTGGTGATACAGTAGGACTAGTAATAGCTAATGTAGATACCGCCCTTCATGAAAGAATAGGATTAGATAAGAAATATAGATCCATTGGTATCTTAGGTTCAAGAACAGGAGCTGGCCCTCATATAATGGCGGCAGATGAAGCTGTTAAAGCAACTAACACCGAAGTTGTAGCAGTTGAGCTTGCAAGAGATACTAAAGGTGGAGCAGGACATGGATCATTAATAATTTTAGCATCAGAAGATGTTTCAGACGCAAGAAGAGCTGTAGAGGTAGCTTTAAGAGAATTGGACAGAACTTTTGGTGATGTTTATGGATGTGATGCAGGACACTTAGAGCTTCAGTATACGGCCAGGGCAAGTTATGCAGTAAATAAGGCTTTTGGAGCGCCTATAGGAAAGGCATTTGGGCTTATAGTTGGGGCTCCAGCGGCTATTGGTGTAGTTATGGCAGATACTGCTCTAAAAACTGCAAACGTTGAAGCTGTTGCTTATTCAAGCCCTAATGCAGGGACAGCTCATTCAAATGAAGTTATACTTGCTATAACAGGGGATTCAGGAGCAGTTAGACAATCTGTAATGGCTGCAAGAGATAAAGGATTAGTCATACTTAAAGCTATGGGGCAAAAGCCTGAGTCATCAACTACTCCATACATTTAATTATAGGGATGGTGTGAGGAATGGAAAAATCTAAGAGATTTGAAATTTTAAAAAACAAAGAAGTTAATAAGGATGGATTTGTTAAGGATTGGGCGGAGGTAGGGCTTATTGCTGTAGGAAGTCCTAAAGATCCTAAACCGAGTATAAAAATAGAAAATGGTTTAATAGTTGAAATGGACGGTAAAAGAAGAGAGGACTTTGATTTTATAGATGTATTTATTGGTGATTATGCACTAAATATAGAAAATGTTGAAAAAGCTATGAGTATCCCTTCTATGGAAATAGCTAGAATGTTAGTGGACATAAATGTAGCAAGAGAAAAATTAGTAGAAATTACTACAGCTTTAACTCCAGCTAAGATAGTAGAAGTTGTTGATAGCCTAAATGTAGTTGAAATGATGATGGCCCTTCAAAAGATGAGGGCAAGAAGAACTCCAGCAAACCAGTGTCATGTAACTAATGTTAAAGATAATCCAGTTCAAATAGCAGCAGATGGAGCTGAAGCAGCAATGAGAGGCTTTGATGAGATGGAAACTACTGTTGGTATAGTTAGATATGCTCCTTTCAATGCTCTATCTCTATTAATAGGTGCTCAAACAGGAAGAGGAGGAGTTCTAACTCAATGTGCTCTTGAAGAAGCTACTGAACTAAAACTTGGTATGCTTGGCTATACTTCTTATGCAGAAACCATATCCGTATATGGTACAGAGAATGTATTTGTTGATGGAGATGACACACCATGGTCAAAAGCGTTTTTAGCTTCTGCCTATGCGTCAAGAGGATTAAAGATGAGATTTACCTCAGGAACAGGTTCTGAGGTTCAAATGGGATATGCAGAAGGTAAATCTATGCTATATCTTGAGGCGAGATGTATCATGATTACAAAAGGAGCAGGGGCACAAGGGCTACAAAATGGTTCCATAAGTTGCATTGGTGTGCCAGGTGCAGTAGCAGGCGGTATAAGAGCAGTTTTGGCAGAAAATCTTATTACAACTATGTTGGACTTAGAAGTAGCTTCTGGAAATGATCAAACCTTTACTCATTCATCAATAAGAAAAACAGCGAGAACTATGATGCAGTTCCTACCAGGAACAGATTTTATATTTTCTGGATATAGTGCAGTGCCAAACTATGACAACATGTTTGCAGGGTCAAACTTTGATGCAGAGGATTATGACGATTACTTAATTATACAAAGGGATTTAAAAGTGGATGGAGGACTAAAACCTGTAACGGAAGAAGAAGTTACAAAAATAAGAAACAAAGCAGCAAAGGCACTTCAAGCGGTATTTAAAGAGTTAGCCCTTCCACCAATTACTGATGAGGAAGTAGAGGCCGCAACTTATGCCCATGGAAGTCAGGACATGCCAAATAGAAATGTAGTAGAAGATTTAAAGGCAGCTCAAGAATTATTGGATAGGGGACTTACAGGACTTGATATAGTTAAAGCTCTTTATAAATCAGGTTTTGAAGATGTAGCTTCCAATGTATTGAATATGCTAAGACAAAGAGTTGCAGGTGATTATCTACACACATCATCCATATTTGATAAAGATTTTAATGTAATAACAGCAGTTAATGATATGAATGATTACATGGGACCAGGAACTGGCTATAGATTAGATGGAGAGAGATGGGAAGAGGTTAAAAATATTACACAAGCTCTTGATCCAGCATCTATATAAGGGGGAGTGAGATTATGGCTAATGTATTTTCCAATGAAGATTTAATAGAAATTATAACTAGAGAAGTATTAAGACAGATGGGAGAGGGGCAAAAAACTGAAAAAGAAGTTAATAAGCCAATCCAAAAGAACAATGGCAAATTTAAAACAATAGAAAATGGAGAGGCAGCCATAGGGAAAATAGCAGATGAGGTTGTAATCGCTGTGGGGGCAGCCTTTGGAGAAAGATTGACTCAAAGCATAATAGGCATACCTCATGAAGATATATTAAAGGAAGTTATGGCAGGCATTGAAGAAGAGGGCGTAACTCCAAGGATTATTAAAGTATTTAGGACATCTGACGTGGCATTTATGGCTCATGATGCTGCAAAATTAAGTGGTTCTGGCATAGGAATTGGAATTCAATCAAAAGGAACAACGGTTATTCATCAAAAGGACTTACAACCATTAAATAATTTAGAATTATTTCCTCAAGCTCCTTTGATAGATAGAGAAACCTATAGAAACATAGGAAAAAATGCCGCAAAATATGCTAAAGGGGAATCACCAGATCCTGTTCCAGTTAGAAATGATCAAATGGCAAGGCCAAGCTATCAAGCTATATCTGCAGTACTACATATTAAAGAAACAAACTATGTAGTTCAACGTAAGAAACCTGTAGAGCTTAAAGTAGTATTTGAATAGGGGTGAAAATATGGATAATACTTTAATAGAGCAAATTATCAATGAAGTGTTGAAAAATTTAAATACCAGTGAGGATAAAGAGTTTAAGGAAGTTTCATACCCCAAGTCTTCAGAGAACATTAAGGGTAAGTTAAATAAAGGAGATTATCCTCTTATAAAAAATAGAAAAGAGCTTTTAAACACTAAAACAGGTAAAGGCATTGATGAAATAAATATCAATAATGTTATGAATGGAAATATAACTCCTGAAGATATAAAGATAACAGGAGAGGTGTTATTATGTCAAGCTGAAATTGCTGAAAGCGTTGGCAGATATCAATTTGCGAGAAACTTAAAGAGAGCGGCGGAGCTTACAGCGGTGCCAGATGAAAGAGTGCTTGAAATTTATAATGCACTGAGACCTTATAGGTCTACAAAAGAAGAACTTTTAAATATAGCCTTAGAACTAGAAAGGGAATATAATGCTAAATTAAATGCGGCTTTAGTTAGGCATGCAGCAGAAGTATATGATAAGAGAGGAAGACTAAAAGAATAGTAGAGTTAGAGGTGATTTGCATTGAAGCTAGTTGCAGGAATCGATATAGGAAATTCTACTACAGAAGTTGCCATTGCTGACATTGGAAATGGATTAAAATTTTTAAGCAGCAGCATTGGCAAGACTTCTGGAATAAAGGGTACTGTTGAAAATATTGCAGGAATGATGTTAGTACTAAAAGATGCATGTAGCAAGATAAATGTAAATATAAGTGATTTAGAAGTAATATGTATAAATGAAGCTACTCCTGTAATTGGTGATGTTGCTATGGAAACCATAACTGAAACGGTAATCACAGAGTCTACTATGATAGGGCATAACCCGGATACTCCAGGAGGCATTGGGCTTGGCATTGGTAAAATAATTTACTTAGAAGAACTTATAAATATAGGCTCAGAGGAAGTTATATGCATCATACCAAAGCATATTCATTTTGAAAGAGCTGCAAAGGAGTTAAACTTAGCTATGGAGCGAGGTGCGAAAATTAACGGAGCCATAGCTCAAGGAGATGATGGGGTTATTATATGTAATAGACTAATAAAAAAAATACCCATAGTAGATGAAGTAGCTTTTACAGATAAAATACCTATAGGAATGATGGGTGCTGTTGAAGTTGCTAACCCAGGTGAAACTATAAAGACTCTATCAAACCCTTATGGACTAGCTACTATTTTTAACCTATCCTCAAAGGAAACTAAACAGGTTATTCCTGTAGCTAGAGCCTTAATTGGTAATAGATCTGCAGTGGTTATAAGGACGCCTGAAGGTGATGTTAAAGAAAGAATTATACCTGCAGGAAAATTAATTTTCATGGGAAAAAGAATAAAAGAAATAGGCATAGAAGAGGGTGGAGAAAGGATAATGGAAGCTCTATCTGAAGTATGCCCTTTAAAGGATATAACTGGTGAAGCTGGCACAAACGTAGGAGGGATGATTGAGAGAGTAAGGCAGGTTATGGGAGAATTAACTAAACAACATTTAAATGAAATAGGAATTGGAGATATTCTTGCGGTAGATACCTTTCTTCCTCAAAAAGTTCAAGGAGGAGTTGCTGGTGAATTTGCATTAGAAAATGCAGTAGCCTTAGCTGCCATGGTAAAAACCAGTAAGCTTCCTATGGAGCACATTGCTCAAAAACTTAGAGAGGAAACTAAGGTTAAGGTTTTAATTGAAGGAGTTGAAGCAAATATGGCTGTACTTGGAGGATTGACCACTCCAGGTGCAGATAAACCTCTTGTAATCTTAGATATGGGTGGAGGCTCTACCGATTCAGCATACATAGGAAAATCAAATTCTATAAAATCTGTACACCATGCTGGAGCAGGAGAAATGGTTACCATGTTAATAAAATCTGAATTAGGAATAGAGGATTTTAGTTTAGCAGAAGACATAAAAAAATACCCACTAGCTAAAGTTGAAAGCTTATTTAATTTAAGGTATGAAGGTGGCAGCGTATGTTTCTTTCAAAAGCATTTACCTTCATCGTTATTTGCCCGTGTTGTAGTAGTAAAAGAAAATGAACTGGTCCCAATACCTACAAGACATACTATAGAGAAGATAAAAATGGTTAGAAGGGAAGCTAAGAGGCGAGTATTCATAACCAATGTTTTAAGAGCGTTAAAAGATGTATCTCCTAATAATAATATAAGAAGCATAGATTTTGTTGTATTATTGGGAGGCTCTGCTATAGATTTTGAGATATCAGAGATGATTTCAGATGAATTATCTCACTATGGTATAGTTTGTGGAAGAGGAAATATTAGAGGGGAAGAAGGACCAAGGAATGCAGTGGCTACAGGTCTTGTAATATCTTACTACAATAAACTAAGGAGCAGAGAAAATGAAGGATGAAAGAATAAATCTTCACTGTATAAGAGTTTATACTTATAATCCAGATGAAAAAATTTTAGTAGAAGTGTTAGCGGGTATGGAAGAAGAGGGAATTCCATGGGAAGTTATAAATTCCACTGAAACTAATGCTAATTTTCAATATGAAGATTTAATGAAAATGGCTTATGGAGCCTGTAAAGAATCTAATATGGGTATAGGTATAGCCATAAATAAAAATAAAGTAGCCGTTCATTATATTAAATTAAAAGAGAAGGAGCCATTAATATTAAAGGAAGTAAAAGATTATGAAATTAGTGTGGCAAGGCTAATAGGCTGTAATGCAGCAAGACTTTATAAAGTAATGCCTTTTAAAGATATTGAGGATAAGAGGAATAAGGAGTTAGTAGAATTTATAAGGAAATCTGTGATAGAAGTTTTGGATAGACTAGAGGTTTTATAGAAGATAAGAAAATAGCATTGATATATGTGGATTAAGGAGAAGGATTATGATTTTAGGAAAAGTAATAGGAAACGTGGTTTCCACTCAAAAAGATGAAAGGCTTACAGGAAATAAACTTTTAATTATACAACCAATAAATAGTAAAGAAGAGCCTGAAGGGAGCTGTTTTGTAGCAACTGATACAGTAGGAGCAGGTACAAATGAAATAGTATTGGTAATAAAGGGTAGTTCAGCAAGGCATGTTGACGAAAATAAAGTTGGCATATCTGATGCTGCTATAGTTGGCATAGTAGATTACATCGAAAGAAAGGATTGAAATATGTACTGATTGGAGATGGTGGAATTGAAAATCTATACAAGAGGAGGAGACCAAGGTGAAACTTCCCTTATTGGAGGAGGGAAAGTAAGCAAGGAAGATGATAGATTATGGGCTTATGGTACAATAGATGAATTCAATTCTTTCCTTGGGCTTGCTAGATCTAAAGTGAAAGATCATAAATTAAATGAAGTTTTATTAAATATTCAAAGAGAGCTTTTCCATGTTGGAGCGGAACTTGCCTCTCTAGGAACAGATAAATACAAAATTTATATAAATGAAGGTAATGTAAGCTATATTGAAAATGCTATAGATACTTTATATAGAGAGCTACCTAAAATAAATAGCTTTATAATCCCTGGTGGAACGGAAGAGTCTGGAGTTCTAGATGTAGCTAGAACTTTAGCAAGAAAGGCAGAGAGATACATAGTCAAGCTTAAAGAAGATTATGATATAAATGAATACCTTTTAAAATATATCAATAGATTATCAGATTTATTATATACTATGGCAAGGATGGTAGATTATAAAGATATTCTACAAAAATCTAAGGAAAAGATAGATATAGGAATAAATTTAAAAGAACTAGATTGGAAGAAGGCAGATTATATTATAAAACAATGTATAAAAAAAGCTGAGGAAATTTCTGTACCTATGGTCATATATGTATGTGATCAGGTGGGGAATCCAATTTCTATGGTTAGAATGACGGATTCTTTATTAGCGAGTCTAGATATTGCAAGGGATAAGGCATATACCGCAGTGGCTCTAAAAATGAGAACTGATAAGCTAAAGGAATTATCTCAGCCTACAGGTGAACTTTATGGAATAAACAATTTAAAGAAAATCATAGCTTGGGGTGGGGGGATTCCTATTAGTGTAAAGGGGAAGGTCATAGGAGCAGTTGGAGTAAGTGGAGGAACTGTAAAAGAAGACATAATAGTAGCTGAATATGGTGTGAAGGCTTTTAGAGAGGTGGTTAGTTATGGAACTGAATAATGATAAGCTTTCTCTTATAGTTCAGAGAGTCTTACTGGAGATGAATGAAAAGAATTTAAATAAGAAAACAAGGGACGGTATATTTAATACCATGAATGAAGCCATCGAAGCTGCAGAACAGGCATATAAAGATTTATCTTATATGACTGTAAGTGAGAGAGAAAAACTAATTAGATCTATGAGAAAGGCAATTTTAGATAATGCCATGGAAATTGCGGATCTATGTGTTAAAGAGACTAAAATGGGAAGAAAAGACCATAAATATCTTAAGATGAAGTTAGTGGCTGAAAAAACTCCAGGTACAGAAATATTAGCTACTAAAGCTTACACTGGAGACAAAGGTCTTACTTTAATAGAGATGTCACCTTATGGTGTAATAGGTTCTATAATTCCTTCAACAAATCCTGCGGCAACTGTAGCTTGTAATTCTATTGGTATGATAGCTGCAGGTAATTCAGTGGTGTTTTCTCCTCATCCTAAAGCCATGGAATGTAGTTTAACTACTATAAAGATATTAAATAAAGCTATAAGGGAAGCAGGGGGGCCAGAAAATCTTATAACTAGCGTATATAAACCAAAACTTGAAGATACAATGACCATGATAAATCACTCTAAAGTTAGAATGTTAGTAGCTACGGGAGGAACAGAAATAGTAAAAATAGCTCTTTCTTCAGGTAAAAAGGCTATTGGAGCAGGAGCAGGCAATCCTCCAGTATTAGTGGACGACACGGCGGATATAAAAAAAGCTGCAAGGGATATAATAAAAGGATGCTCCTTTGATAACAATCTCCCCTGTATTGCAGAAAAGGAAGCTATAGTAGTAGAAAAAGTCTTTGAATTTTTTATGGAAGAAATACAAAAAATTGAAGAAGTTTATGAGCTAAATGAAGATGAAATTAACAAGTTATTAAATTTGGTCCTTATTGAAAAAGGAAATAATAGATTTACTTTAAACAAAGAATATGTTGGAAAAGATGCTAATGTGATTCTTCAAAGCATAGGGATAAATGTTTTAAAACATATTGAATGTTTGGTATGTAGAGTATCTAAGGATCATCCCTTTGTAACAGAGGAATTGATGATGCCGATACTTCCCATTGTTAGGGCTGAAAATTTTAATGAAGCTCTAGAAATTGCACTACAAGCAGAAGGAGGAAATAGACATACTGCGGTGATGCATTCTAAAAATGTAGACAATTTGACCAAAATGGCAAGAACAATAAATACTACGATATTCGTTAAAAACGCTCCATCTTATGCAGGTATTGGATTTGGAGGAGAAGGGTATACTACATTCACCATAGCAGGACCTACAGGAGAGGGACTTACCAATGCTTCTTCTTTTACAAGGGAAGTTAGATGTGTAATGGTGGACTCCTTTAGAATTATATAAACGAAAACCTAAGAAAAACATATAGAATGGAGAATACTTTATGGCAGATAAAAATATCGAAATGATGAAAAAAATTATTGAAGAAAAGAAGATGAAAGGCTCAAAATCTAATTTGGTACAAAGGCCAGAAAAGAATACTGGTCATACTAGAAAAGCAATTAGAAGCGGTAAAAAGTCTGGAGGATTATTTGATAAATAGAGCTCTTAAACAAAGATTACAAAGGGAGCTTAAGCGGGACCTTACGTAGAAAATGAAATATCTATATAAGGTTTCTTTATATTGCTTGAAGAATAAGGAAATAATTTTAAATTTTGTATAGCTATAGCATTTATATGGTATAATTAAAATATTATAGTATTTTAAGGTGATGTTATTATGAAATTATTTAGTGTGATAAATATAGATATAGTTGACTCAAGAAATATAAAAAATAGGCAAATCATACAAGAAGAATTAATAGAATACATAAAAAAAATGAATATTGAACTTAAAGATATCCTTGCAACTTCTATTACATTTACATTAGGGGATGAATGGCAAATTGTTTTGAAGCAGCCAAGTAAAAGCTATTATGTTGTAGATAAGTTCCAGAAGTTTTTAAAAAATAAAGGTATAAATATTTATGCTGGAGTAGGTATAGGAACCATAAGCACTAGTATTTATGACGATACTAGATTAATGGATGGAGAATGTTTTCTTATGGGGAGAGAAGCATTAAATATAGCGAAGGAAAAAAATAGATTTTATAGTAAGCAGCTAAATAGTACAAAAAATAATATTTATTTTAGCGCTAAGAATGTGTTTTTTTCAAAACTACCTGTGGAGAAATCCACAATACTTGAAGAGGTTGCAATAACTACGGAACAGGAAGAAAATTATAATTTATCAATTAATAAAGTTATCAACACATTAATTGAAAATAACGAAGTGTTGAAAAGCGGGATAACCAGTAAGCAGTTAGAAATTATAGAGCTTTATGAACGTTTTGGCTCTTATAATAATATTATAAAGGAAAATCCAGGCCTTTCTAAGGCTAATATAAGTCAAAAGATTAATGCATCTAATTATTTTGTAATTAATAACAATAATTTAATTATTGAATCTATGTTAGACCTATATTGTAATATTAGAAAGGGTAATTAAAATGCGTTTAAGAATTATTTTGTTGCTTATACTGAGCCACTTTTTATGTGATTTTATATTACAAAATGAAAAAATTTTGAGATTAAGATTTAGCGAAGATATGAGTGATAATTTAAAAGGGAATGCAGTACATAGCCTTATGCACTTTTTTGTTATGTTTTTCATAATGAGTTTGTTTGGATATAGTTATTATTTTAAAATTATACTTTATATAGCTATATCTCATTTTGCAATAGATGAAGTAAAAACATTGGCCATTAAATTTAAAAAGTCCCTTGAAAACAATATAGTTTTATTTTTATTAGATCAATTGCTTCATATGATAGTAATACCTGTAGTTGTGTGTGATTTATCTTTAAATAAAGCGTTGAATAGCATATATGAAGTTATCAAGGTTTATCCAGATGGAATAAATGTAGTGGATCGTTATATTATTATAAGCATTGTTTTTATATTGTGTACTTGGGGAGCAGGAATCTTTATTATGAAATATATTAAAAGTACAAATTTAAATGGATATGCCCATCTTATAGATAAAGGATTCGTTATAGTAAAAAAATCTAGCGATGTTAACTCAGGCGCTAGAAATGGAGGTTTTATAATTGGTATTCTGGAAAGAATTTTTATATTAATTGGCATATCTATAGGACAACCCTCTATGATAGGCTTTGTCCTTACTGCTAAATCCATTGCTAGATTTAAAAAATTAGATGATGATAGCTTTGTAGAATATTTTATTATTGGAACTTTTATTAGTTTTATTATAGCTATAATAGGAGGGATAATAATCTATAATTTAAATGTTATCCCAATCATCAAATAAAATTACTAAGGGTAAGTTGCTTTTCTTAGCATATTTTACTGCATCTCTTGCTCTATAAAATGAAGGTCCATCTAACTGATTTACAGTAAGTTGGAAATTATGGATAGATACATCGCCAATACCTACACCTGTATAGAACCTAATATCTTTCAAATGTTTTTTAAAAAAATCTAATATTTCTATAAAGTCGTAAGGGTACTTTAATAATCCTTGCCATTCGTCACCTGTAGTTATTAAAAATGGAGAAATAATAACATCTTTAAATTTAATATTTGTATTTTTTAACATATCTATAATTTTATATTGAACTTCTTCTCTATTTTCTATTGTTCTAGATGATTTTATATCACAAATTAAAGTGCAGTAAAGCAAAGAATAACTACCTCCTATCATAAGTAAAGCTTTTAACCTTTACTCTATTAAAGTTAATGATTAAAACTTTACTATATGTAAAATTATATACATATTTTATAATATGAGTATAAAAATAAATGGTGAATTTATTCCCTTGGTTTAATGTTAAATTGATTGGTTTTACCCATTGCATATGATAATTTTATAATTGATTGTTCCTCTAGGGTCATTTCTCGGCTAAACATTTTTTCAAACTGTTTAATTAATTTAATCTCGTCAATACCTCCATTTTTACGATTATGTGTATTTTTATTTATTTTTTTCATGTAGTTATATATTTTAGGTTTTAGGTCACTGCTATAAATTTCTTTGAAAACTTCTGAGGTATAATAAGCATCATTAAAAGCGTTGTGAAATTTCATGTTGGATTGAATATTTAATAGTTTTACTGCATTACTTAATCCCATGTTAGTTCCTCTAGGAAGTTTAAAGAACTTAGATGCTTCATGTTGAATATTAATGTATTCTTTAGAAATTAAGGAAGAATCCAGACTATGGTATTCTATATTTCTAAATAATTCTTTCATATCAGATAAACCCCAAACGCATAATATACTTTTAAATTCTGCAAATTCAACAAAGGCTTTATACACTTCTTTAAAGGACTTTCCTTTATTTAAATTTTCAGTGGTTATATTGGTTATTTGTTTTACATAGGGATGAATTCTAGTATATATTTCAGGCTTAATTATACTGTCAAAAGTGGAAACTGTTTGAAGGCTTTCATCGAGCTTTACCGCACCAATTTGAATTATCTCAAAAGGACATTTATAGTTTCTTGCAGTAGTATTATCTTCAAGAAAGTTATAGTGTTGATTAAATTCTAAATCAAATATTATATAGTTCATTTTTCACGCCCCTAAAAATAGTTAACATCATTTAGTATTCCACATGGATGTACAAAAATACTTTGAGAATACAAAGGCAAATTCATACTCATAGACCAAAGAAATTTTAATGGTTGATTTTACATATTTATATATATATTATTTAATTAATAGGGGAAAATTAAAGTAGGAGGGATAGTGATTATATGTTAGAAGAAGCAAATAATTTGATAAAAAAAATGGAAGAAACTATGAATAAAGATGATAAAATTAATGCGGACTGCGAAATGAAGGTGGGAGTAGATTTAGGAACTTCACACATAGTTATTACTGTACTTGATAAAGAAAACAATCCAATTTGCGGGGAAATGTATAGAGCTAGTGCGGTAAAGGATGGTATAGTAGTAGATTACTTAAATGCTGTAGATATAGTTTCAAAATTAAAGAGCAAAATAGAAAAAAGATTAGGGATAGAATTAAAATATGCAGCAACTGCCATACCTCCAGGAATTTCAGAAGGTAATATTAAAGTTATGAAGAATGTAGTTGAGGGAGCTGGTTTTGAAGTTAATAACATAGTAGATGAACCCACAGCTGCTGCTCATATATTAGGAATAAGGGATGGCGCCATAGTAGATATAGGGGGAGGAACTACGGGCATATCTATTTTAAAGAATGGTAACGTTATTTATACTGCTGATGAGCCAACAGGAGGAACGCACTTATCCTTAGTTTTAGCAGGATATCATCGTATAAGTTTTGAAGAAGCCGAGAATCTTAAAAGAAAAAATGAAAAACATCATGAAATATTACCTATAGTTAAACCGGTTTTAGAAAAGGTAGGAAGTATAGTAAATCAATGCATAAATGGACATAATGTAGATATAATTTACTTAGTTGGAGGAACTTGTTGTCTTAAGGACTGTGAGAAAATAATAGAAAAGTATACTGGCATAAAATGCGTAAAACCGGAAAATCCACTATTAGTAACTCCTATGGGCATTGCTATGGATTCACGATTATAAGATAGATTTCATAAAAATAAAATATATTATGACAGGTGGTAATAAAAAAGGGATTTTGCATAGCGAAATCCCTTTTTTAAAAAGATAATTAAGTATATACTTTAAACAAAGGTCTTCGTTATTACATTAAAAGATAAGGGGTAGGGTATTATGAATGATATAGTTGTGGTTGCTCCTTTTAAGGATTTGTATGAATTAAGTAATAAAATAATTAAAGAAAAGGGATATCAAAATATTGAAGTAGTTTTAGGGAACTTAAGTCAAGGAGTTGTTGAGGCAAAGAAAATAGTGGAAAAGGGAGCTAGTTTAATAATCTCTAGAGGTGGAACTTATACAATGATAAAAAACGCGGTGGATATACCTGTAGTAGAAATTAAGATGACTTCCTTTGATATATTAAGAGGATTTAAAGATATAATTAATTATAAGGATACCATAGGTGTGGTTGGATATAAAAATATAATTCACGGTTGTGAAATAATACAAGATATATTAGGCTTAGATATGGTGAAAATTGAAATAGAAAGAGAAGAGTATGCTGAAGAAAAGATTAGGTCCTATGCGGAGAAAGGGATTAAAATTTTCGTTGGAGATACGGTAGCTAGCAAAGTATCAAAAAAATTAAATTGTGTAAACTATATGATTACCTCTGGGGAAGAAGCTGTACTTAATGCAATGCAAGAGGCTAGAAGGATACTACAGATGTCTAAAATAGAAAAGGAAAAAGCACAAAGATTTAAAACTATAATGGATTTTGTACATGATGGGATAATTTCTGTAGATGACAATGGTAAAATATCTATAATCAATAGCAGGGCGGAGAAAATTTTCGGGTTAAATGAAAAAAATGTTATTGGTAAAAATATAGAAGATGTTGTAAGGAATAGTAAACTACCTGGCGTATTAAGAAGTGGTATATCAGAACTTGGAGAGATTCAGGAAGTAGGGCAATCTAAAATAGCTACTAATAGAGTACCCATAATTGTAGATAATGAAATAAAGGGAGTAGTAGCAACTTTTCAGGATGTCACTGAACTTCAGAATTTAGAAAAAAAGGTAAGGTTGAATTTATTGAAGAAGGGATTTGTGGCAAAATATAATTTTAATCAAATAATATATAAAAGCAAGAAAACAGAGGAATGCATAGAAAGAGCTAAAAAATATAGTAAATATGATTCGCCAATACTAATAATAGGACCATCAGGTGTTGGAAAAGAACTCTTCGCGCAAAGTATGCACAACTATAGTCATAGGAAAAAAGGTCCCTTTGTAGCCATTAACTGTGCGGCACTTCCACCAAATTTAATAGAAAGTGAGTTATTCGGATATGTAGAAGGTGCATTTACAGGGGCAGCAAAGGGAGGGAAAGCAGGTATTTTTGAGCTTGCCCATGGTGGAACTATATTTTTAGATGAAATAGGTGAACTACCTTTAGAACTTCAAGGTAGACTTTTAAGAGTGCTGCAAGAGAGAGAAGTTATGAGAATAGGTGATGATAAAGTGCTTCCTGTAGATGTAAGAGTTATTTCTGCAACCAATAAAAATTTAAGAGGTATGGTAGAGAATGGGGAATTTAGAGAGGATCTTTATTTTAGAATAAACATATTGTCCCTAAAAATACCTTCCCTAAACGAAAGAATTGAAGATATTGAAGAGTTAAGCCAGTGTTTTATAAAAAAATATTCTTCAAAATATAATAAACCTGTTAAGAGCATGGATAAAGGAGTATTAAATCTTCTCTTGAAATATTGTTATAAGGGGAATATAAGGGAGTTAGAAGGCATAATACAAAGAGCTGTAATACTTGCAGAAAAAGAAGAATTAAGGGAAGAAGATATAATTTTAGAAGGGGATTTTAAAGTGGATTCTAAAGGGGAAAATGTATGTAATGAATTAGAAGGTTTATTTAAAGAAGAGGGCTGTGTATTTAAAGTGAAAAAAGATATGAATTTAAAAGAGTTAGAAAATCAATATATTAAGTATATACTTCAGAAATGTAATGGTTCAGTAAATAGAGCATCTGAAGTTTTAAACGTGAATAGATCTACCATATGGAGAAAATTAAGAGAAAATTAGCATGTTGCAGTTTGCAACATGTTTTTTCTTTTTGCATCAAGTATATTGAAGCAAAATGCAACAATAGATTTAAAGAAAAGAATATATATTATTCTAAAACATCATTTAATTTAGAATAGTCAATACCTTTAGATGATTATATATATATAAATAACACTTTGGCATGGTCTTTGCTTTAATAAAGAATAAAGAAAAATTAGGGGTGATGTAGATGTTAAAACTAGCAGTAGTAGCTCATGAAAAGGATAATGTAGCAACTACAGTAAAAGATTTAAAAAAAGGTGAAAGCGTAATTGTAGACATTTTTGGAAAGGAGGATAGGATCACACTAAATGATGATATTCCTTTTGGCCATAAATTTGCTATAAGAGATATTAAAAAAGATGATGAAATCACAAAATATGGTGAAGAGATTGGACAGGCAACAAAAGATATAAGATGTGGAGATTATGTACATGTGCATAATGTTGTAAGTGAAAGAGGAAGAGGAGATTTGGAGGTGCAAAAATAATGAAATTATATGGATATAGAAGAGAAAATGGAGAAATAGGAATTAGGAATTATGTATTAGTAATACCAGCATCAGTATGTGCAAGTGAAGTAGCAGGAAGGATTGCAAATCATGTTAAAGGGGCAGTAGCTATTCCTAATCAACATGGCTGTTGCCAAATAGGACCTGACTTAGAATTGACTACTGAAATATTAATAAATTTAGGAAAGAACCCTAATATAGCTGCTGTTTTAGTAGTGGGATTAGGTTGTGAAGGAGTTCCAGCTAAAGAAGTAGCGGAAAAAATAAGAGAAACTGGTAAGAGAGCTGAATGTATAATCATTCAAGAAAATAAAGGTACATTAAATACAGAAGCTTTAGGTACAAAAATTGTAAGAGAGATGGCAGCAGAAGCAAGCAAAATGCAAAAAGAAGAAATAGACTTATCAGAAATTACAATTGCCATTGAATGTGGTGGATCAGATACAACCTCTGGGCTAGCTTCAAACCCAGCAGTTGGATATGTTTCAGATAAAGTAGTAGACCTAGGAGGTACTTCAATATTTTCAGAAACTACAGAGTTTATTGGAGCAGAGCATATTTTAGCTAAAAGAGCTGTATCACAAGAAGTAGGAGATAAAATACTTAAAATAGTTTCAGACTGTGAAAAGAAAGCTAACACTATGGGCGTTGATATGAGAGGAGGACAACCAACTCCAGGAAACATCCAAGGTGGATTAACAACTATAGAAGAAAAATCTTTAGGATGTATTTATAAAGGTGGAACAAGAATAATACAGGATGTATTAGCTTATTCAGAAATGCCAAAAGGTAAAGGCCTTTACATTATGGATACTCCAGGTCAAGATATAGAATCCATAACTGGTATGGTAGCAGGAGGAGCACAATTAGTATTGTTTACTACAGGTAGAGGAACGCCAACAGGTTGTCCTATAGCTCCTGTAATAAAAGTTACAGGGAATCCAGAAACCTTTGTAAATATGAAAGATAATATTGATATAAACGCAGGAACAATAATAGAAGGACATGAAACTATACAGGATGTAGGAGAAAAAATATTTGAGGAAATGCTTGAAGTGATTAACGGAAAATATACTAAGGCTGAATCACTGAATCATAGAGAGTTTGGTATATATAAACTTATATCAACATTTTAATAAAATAGATAGACTTTCTGTAAAAGTTCAGAAAGTCTATCCTAAATATATTTAGGAGGGTATAAGATGAAAATATTGAAGACTGTTCAAAAAGTACCAGGTGGACTTATGGTGATTCCGTTACTTATGGGTGCAACTATAAATACTTTTTTTCCACAAGCTTTGCAAATAGGTGGATTTACTACGGCACTTTTTAAAGACAGCGCTACAGCATTTATAGCTCTTTTTGTATTATGTAATGGAGCTCAAATAGATTTTAAACAGGCAGGACAACCTTTATATAAAGGCGCAGTTTTAACTTTTGTAAAATTTGTTTTAGGGGCTTTAATAGGTTGGATTGTAGGAAGGGTATATGGCCATGCAGGAGTGCTAGGACTAACTCCTCTTGCTTTAGTAGCAGCAATCACCAATTCAAATGGTGGGATGTATGCAGCACTAGCTGGTCAGTATGGCGATTCAACAGACGTTGGTGCTATATCTGTACTATCCTTAAATGATGGACCTTTCTTTACCATGTTAGCTTTTGGTATATCAGGCCTTGCCAATATACCATTTATCGCATTTATAGCTGTACTTGTTCCAATATTAATAGGATTTATTCTTGGAAATCTTGATGAAGATATGAGAAGTTTTTTAGCCCAAGGTCAGATGTTACTTATTCCTTTCTTTGCTTTTCCCTTAGGAGCTGCACTGGACTTTAGAACCATAATTAAAGCAGGAGTTCCAGGACTTATGCTAGGTGTTTTAGCAGCTGTTGTTACAGGACTAGGTGGATATTTTGCTACATCCCTATTTGGAAAAAGAAAGGCGGTTGGAGCAGCCATAGGAACTACAGCAGGAAATGCAGTGGGAACTCCTGCAGCTTTGGCATTAGCAGATCCATCTTTACAACAATATGTTGCTGCCTCTACAGCTCAAGTTGCAGCAGCGGTAATAGTGACAGCAATATTATGTCCTCTTATTGTATCCTATTTAGATAAATTAGATAAGAAAAGGGAGGTAGCTGGAGCCAGTGCCTAAATATTTAATAATTGCAGATGATTTTACAGGAGCAAATGATACAGGTGTTCAACTTAAAAAAAGAGGAATTGAAACTCAAGTTATTGTAAATTTAAAAGATATATGTGAAATTAATACCTCTTGTGTTATAGATACTGAATCCAGGGGATTAGGTGAAAAAGAAGCATATGAAAGTGTTAAAAATTATATAAGAGATATATTAAAAGAAGAATTTGAGTTCGTATACAAAAAAGTAGATTCTACACTAAGAGGAAATTTAGTAAGTGAAATAAAAGCTATAGACGATATATATAAACCTGAATTAATTATATTTGCACCTGCATTTCCTAAGATAGGCAGAACAACTGTAGATAAAATACACAGACTTAATGAAACAAGAATTATAGAAACTGAAATAGCTAATGACCCTAAAAAACCAGTAAAGGAGGATAATTTGAACAAACTTTTGCAAGGAGGTTATGAGGAAAAAGTTATACATCATGGTCTATTAGAAATAAGAAGTGGGAAAATGGACTTAGGATGTAGTAGAATACACAGTTTTGATGGAGAAAGAGATGAGGATTTAATCCATATAGTTAATGCTTCTATAAATACTAATAAAAAGATATTGTGGGTGGGATCAGCTGGATTAGCGGATGCTATATTTACTGTAAAAAAACCTTTCAAACCTTCTTTAGCTATAGTAGGTAGTATCAGTGAAGTTTCACGGAGTCAACTAAAATATGCTGAAAAAAATGGAACTAGTATTTTAAGAATAGACGTAGGTAAATTATTAAATGGAGTAAATAAAAAAAGTTATGTAGATTTAGGCATAGATATTTTAGCAAAAGGAAAAGATTTAATTTTAAGCTCAGCTTATAATAGAGAAGATTATGAAAAAGCCATAAATATGGGAGCTAAAAAATTCATGTCAAAGGAAGAAGTAAGCATATATACTCAGGAGGCTTTAGCTGATATAGGAATAGAAATATTAAAATCTAGCCATGTATCAGGTGTATTTTTGACAGGAGGGGATACTGCTATTAGTTTTATAAATAAATGTGAAGCTATAGGTTCCGTTATCATACAAGAAGTTATCACTGGAATACCACTTATGAAGATTAAGAGTGGAAAATTTGATGGATTTAAAATGATTACTAAAGCAGGAGCTTTTGGAAGGGAAGAGGATATATACTATAGCTTAGGTAAGTTAAAGGAGGATCTATAATGAACTACTTAGGAATAACTATGGGAGATCCTGCAGGAGTAGGATGTGAAATTATTCTAAAAACTTTACATGGAAATGAAGAATTTAGAAAAAAATCTATAATATTTGGTAGTGAAGAAGTAATTAAATTTTATATGAAATTATTAAACATAGATGAAAAGTTAAATATTATAAAAGATATTGTGGATTTTGACAAAGATTCTATTAATCTAGTAAATGTTTTGCCCATATCTATGAATGATTTTAGAATTGGTGAAGTATCTGCTCTTTGCGGAGAGGCTGCCTATAGGTATGTAGAGTTAGCCATAAAATGGGCCATGGAGAAAAAAATAAAGGGAGTAGTGACAGCACCTTTAAATAAAGAGGCTCTTCACCTTGGAGGACATAATTTTGATGGACATACAGAAATATTTGCAAAACTTACACACACTGATAAATATGCTATGATGCTATGGAGCGATAAATTAAAAGTTATACATGCATCTACTCATGTATCTCTGAGGGAAGCTTGCAATAGAGTTGAAAAAGAAAGGGTGCTAGATGTTATAAAATTAGCCTATTCCTCTTTAAAAAGTATGGGGATATCAAATCCTAGAATAGCAGTGGCAGGACTCAATCCTCATGCTGGTGAATCTGGAATTTTTGGCAGGGAAGAAATAGAAGAAATTACCCCTGCTGTTTTAGAAGGTAAAGGATTAAAAATTGATGTTGAAGGACCTGTAGCTCCAGACACTGTGTTTTTAAAAGTTTATAGAGGACAATATGATATAGTAGTGGCCATGTATCATGATCAAGGACATATACCTATGAAATTATTAGCCTTTGATTCAGGAGTAAACATAACTTTAGGTCTTCCAATAGTTAGAACTTCTGTAGATCATGGTACTGCCTTTGATATAGCAGGAAAAGGCATTGCTGCTGAAGAAAGCATGATAAATGCTATAAAAGTTGCAGAGAGCTTCAATTAGAATAATAAAAAGTAGTTAAAAGTTTGAGAACAACCAAAATTTTAACTACTTTTTTATATTTGAAGGTATATTTTGAAGGTATATAAAAAACGTAAATATAAAAGTAGTATTTAGAGCTATTCCATACCGGCGAATAACAATGTATAATATTATTGTTTTTACTATGAGTTTAGGGGGAACATTAGTTGAACAAAATTATAATGTACATAATAGGAATATGTTTTATACTGGGAGGTTTAGATTACATATTAGGTAATAAATTTAAAATTGGGGACAAGTTTTGTGAAGGGATAAAATCTATGGGAGCCTTAGCTATGGGAATGATAGGTATATACTCATTAGCGCCAGTACTAGGCAACATGATATCTAAAGGAGTTATACCGATATCAAATAGACTAAGAATAGATCCATCTATAATTCCAGCATCTATCTTAGCAGTGGATATGGGAGGGTGGCAGATATCTAACTTAATGGCTTCAAATGAAAAGATGGCTTTGTTTTCTGGAATAATATTGGCTTCAAGCTTAGGTGCTACCATGAGCTTTTCAATACCTCTAGCTTTAGGTATGATTTCTAAAGAAGATTATGAAGAGTTTTCTAAAGGAACTATGATCGGTTTTATTTCCATACCTATTGGAGCTTTGGCTTCAGGGATATACATGGGTATAGATTTTAGTAATTTATTGTGGAATATGCTGCCTATTGTATTGTTTTCAATTGCTTTAAGCATTGGATTAATTAAAATCCCCAATGTTCTTGTTAAAGTTTTTAATTTTTTTGGTAGAGCCATAGTAATTTTAAGTATAATAGGACTTATTTTAGTTGGTGGAGAAGTATTATTGGATATAAAAATAGTCCATGGACTAGCACCATTAAATGAATCAGCCTATGTAGTTGGAAAGATTGCCTTTGTATTAGGTGGAGCATACCCGATGTTGGAAATAATAAATAAATTATTTAAAAAATCCTTTGATAGAATAGGGAAGAAGATTGGCATAAATAATTATTCCATTAGTGGGCTCCTTGGAAATCTGGCTAATAATCTGTTGATTTTTGGAACCTTCAAAGAGATGGATTCTAAAGGAAAGACTATGTGTGCTGCCTTTGCCGTAAGTGGGGCTTTTGTCCTAGGAGGACAATTAGGTTTTGTATCTGGAGTAGCTCCCGATATGGTTATAGCATTTATAATATCAAAATTTGTTGGTGGAGTTTTTAGTTTAGTGTTTTCCTATTATTTATCCTAATAAAATAAATAGTACGCAGTATATATTATTATTATTATTATTATTATGAAAAGCCTTTAAGATATTATCCTTAAGGCTTTTTTATTTTAATTAATTTTTATATTATTTTATATTACAAAATTGTAATTTTAATATTAAAGATTGTAAGGTAAATTAATAGATAGTAGATTGCAATAATTGTATAATTAAAGTATCAAATGAAACATAATTTAAGATCAACATGAGTTTTAAATAAGAAAGCCTTAGTAGTAATTGAGGATTATTATAAACGTAAGAATATTAGGGGGGATGAATTATGAGAGCTGTGTTCAATATTATAAATACAATATTTAAGGTGATTTGTTTAGCAATAGATACAAAGAAAACAGTTAATGAAAATGAAAGTTTAAAAAATGTAGTAAGTTTATAATCCATATATTTTATAAAGGACTCTATGAGTCCTTCTTGTTTTTTGTTTTTCTTTTTTAATAAATTGTAAAATAATCAAAAAAGAAGTGAATTTTAAGGAAAAATTTAGTATAATACTCTTTATGATACAATGGAACTTAAGAGGAGATGATTAAAATACATAAAAAGAAATCAAGTCTTAGAAAACAATGGACAAAGAGTATTATGGCTATAATTGTTGGAATTTATCTATTAGTAATAATGGGAGGATATTTCGCGGTTAAAGCTGTGACTAAAACTATTGTGCTTAAAGGTGGACCTGCTCTAGCTCATATGATTACAAATGAATTAGAGGGTAAGGATATAAACGAACTGCTAAGTAAAGGTGAAGGCAGTGAGACTTATAAAAAAATAGATAAAGCTTTAGATGATCTACAAGCTGGAGGGGCAGGCATTTTTAGCAAAATATATGTTGCTAGTAATCAAGGTAATAATCAGTGGGAATATTTAATAGGAAGAGACACTACAGAGCGTTTTAATAATGGCGACAGTGTAGATGATGAATATCATATCGAAAATTTTGAAGAGGCCTTGAAAAAAAATACTGTAATTTGGGATGATGGTAAAACCAGTGAGCCGTCAATATTCATGCCTGTAACAATGAAGGGTGGAGAAAAGCTCATATTAGGTGTAGATTTTAATCTACAATCCCTTGCTAGAATGCAATTGATAGGACTAGTTATATTATTAGTTTTCTTGTTTGTAAATCTATTAGTTATGAGATTTATTGTGGGAGGAATTACAAGGAAACAGATAAGATCAATTACAGAACTAGTAGAAAAGATGAAAGAAATGGCATCTTTAGAAGGAGATTTAACTAAGAGAATTGAGATAGACAGAAATGATGAGATAGGAGAATTAGCCTTATATACTAATAAAATGCTAGACACAATACAAGATACCTTAAAAACCGTAAGTGAATTATCTAATGAATTAAAAACCACAACAGAAGATGTTACAGATTCATTTAGCAGGACTGCAGAAGGTTATGGAGTCATGAAAAAGTCTGTTAGGAGTATATCAGAAAGAATTGAAAATCAAAGTGAAGAATTAAGTGAAACTTCCTATGGTGTAGCTCAAATAAACAATGCTATTAATATAATAGCAGATAACTCTCAGGTGGTTACTGAACAGGCGATTTCCACTAGCGATAATGCATTTGAAGGCAATAAGGTAATGGAAAAACTAGATGAAGGCTCAAAAGAGATCACATCTGTTGTAAACAAAACTTCTGATTTAGTTAAACATTTAGGAGAAAAATCAAAAGAAATTAACGGTATTGCAGATACTATAGGAGCTATAGCAGCTCAAACTAATTTGCTAGCTCTCAACGCTTCTATTGAAGCAGCACGTGCTGGAGAACAAGGAAAAGGATTTGCCGTTGTTGCTGAAGAAGTTAGAAAGTTAGCTGAAGAATCATCAAAATCTGCTAAAACTATATTTAGCTTAATTGAGGAAGTAAGTAAAGGAATTGAAGATGCAGTAAATTCAATGGAATTAGTAAATAAGAGCAATGGTGAACAAAATAAGTTTGTAGAGAATGTAATTCTTAAGTTTACCCATATAGCAGATGCAATAAATGAAGTGTCACAAAATGTAGAAGAGGTTTCAGCTTCTACGGAAGAAATGTCATCTAATATAAGTGTAATAACAGAAAAATTTGAAAATCTAGCCAATGTGTCTGAAGAAAATAGTAGAACAGCAGAAGAAGTATCATTATTTATTGACAATCAATCAATGGTTATAGACGATCTTTCAGAAACAATAAATAACCTGAACAGTAAATCAGATGAACTTAAGGTAAGATTAACTAAACTAAAATTAGATTAATACCAGAATAAAACTATTAAAACCCTATGCATGAGTGTATGCATAGGGTTTTGATGTGATATAATATTATAAGAAAAGGGGGACAGAATTATGAATATCCTAATAGTAGAAGATGAACAAGATATAAGAGAGCTATTACAGTTACATTTAATAAAAGAAGGTTATAACGTATACGAAGCAGAAGATGGAATTGAGGCAATTAAGATCTTTGAAAATAATAAAGTAGATTTAATATTATTAGATATAATGTTACCAAAGCTAGATGGGTTTAAGGTGCTAAACAAGATAAGAGAAAAAAGTGAAGTTCCAGTTATATTTTTAACTGCAAGATTAGGTGAAGGAGATAAAATATTAGGATTAGGTCTTGGTGCTGATGATTATATAGTAAAGCCATTTAATACAATTGAAGTTATAGCTAGAGTTCAAGCTTTACTTAGAAGAACTTATAAGTATGGAGTTTCACATAAAAATGAAATAATCAATGGAGAGCTGAAAATAGATAAGGATAGTTGCGCTGTTTATAAAAATGATATTCATTTGGATTTAAATGCAAAAGAATATAAAATATTGGAAATGTTTATGGATAATATAGGAAGGGTCCACACAAAAAAGCAAATATATGAAAATGTATGGGGAGATCCATACTATGAAGATGACAACACTATAATGGTTCACATAAGCCATATAAGAGATAAAATTGAAGACAATCCTAAAGATCCTAAATATTTAAAAACCATCAGAGGCATTGGGTATAAAATGGAGAAAATAGAGTATGAGAGCTAGAAAAAAAATATCTAATTTATTGTTGAAAAATTATTTAATATCTAGTTTGATAATGTTTTTTATATTTTTAGTATTCTTTTTTGGAACTATAGCTATGTGGGTTACTTTATATTTTCCTATAAATATGATGATGAGTAGTGAAGATTCTAAATTAGTAGCAGAAAACATTATTTCTAAAGAATATAAGGAAATCGACGTAGAAGAAATATTGAAAGTAAATGGATGGATTGAGATATTAGATAAAGATTTAAAGGTGGTACATACTAAGGGAAAAGCAGAAGTAAAAAGATCACAATACTCTAGAGATGAATTAGATAAAATGTTGATTAAAATGTCTGCTCAAGATATGTTTACTCAAGAGAAGTTCATATACTCCATAGCTTATGATAAGGAGAATGATTTTTATCTTTTAGTATATCTACCTAATGATAAGTATTTTAATAATGGAATAAAAAAATCACCTGTATTTATTAGTGTTAGATTGTTTTTTATTACGGCCATATTACTTTATATAATAATATTTACAATTATAATGATTATATATGCAAAATTAACATCAAGAAATTTAACTAAACCTTTAAAGGAGCTTATGAATGGAGTTAAGTCTATATCTAAAGGAGATTATTCTGCTAGAATAAATGTTAGATCAAGAAATGAATTTGGGAATCTGGGGTATGCTTTTAATCTAATGGTAGAAAAGATAGAGGAAGAAAGAAAGTTAAAGGAGAAGTCCGAAGAAAATAGAAGGAGACTTATAATGGACATTTCTCATGATTTGAAAAATCCTTTAGTAAGTATAAGGGGATATTCAAATCTATTAGTGAATAATCACAACTTAGATGAGGAAGAAAGAATCAAATATTTAAATATAATAGAAAAAAATAGTATAAGAATAAATGATTTAATTACTGATTTATTTGAGTTATCTAAATTTGAGAGTATAGATTTCGAATTAAGTTTAAAGAAGGAAAACATTTGCGAATTCTTAAGAGAATTAATTGCTATATATATACCTACCATGGAAGAAAAAAACATAGAATATAATTTTGCAATACCTGAAAAGGCTATATATGCCAATTTTGATTACTATAGTTTGGATAGAGCTATTGGAAATTTAATATCTAATAGTATAAGGTATAATCCACCTAACACTAAATTAAATATAGAGGTTGAAGAGTTTGAAAATATAGTAAAAATTGTAGTACAAGATAACGGTATAGGTATACCTAAGGATTTATCTGAGGATATATTTAATCCGTTTGTTAGAGTAGATACATCAAGAAACTCTAGGAGTGGAGGAACCGGATTAGGATTAACAATAACTAAAACTATTGTAGAAAAGCATGGTGGAAGAGTGTATTTAGAGAGTGACATAGATAAAGGATGTAAATTTACAATAGTATTAAATAAATAAATTAAAACAGTTTCATACCTAATTAGATATGAAACTGTTTTTATTTTACAGGAACTTTTTTATGAATTTTTGTCTATAGAAACTTCTTCTATAATAGTATTATTACTTTCTTTTAAGTTGTCTATTTCTATTTTTAAAAGAGAATTTTCTTTTTCAACTTCAGCAATCTTAGTAGATAATGCTTTATTATTATGCTTTAAACTTAATTCTCTTCTTAAACCTAAAAAAGTTACAATTATCGCTCCAATAATAGCAGAAATAAATATTATTAAGGCAAGGGATATTTCGACTTTAGTAAAAAGAAAATTAACAGTTATAACTGCAGAATTTTGTATAGCAAAAATAGTAACGATTATAGCAAATATTAATGATAATATGAATCCTATTCGCATAAAATTACCCCCTTAATTTCTATAAAATATATATTACAATTATAGCATAATATTTGTAATGTTTATAAGTATTGGGGTAAAATAAAAAAAATGCCATGGAAATTTTAATCACGTGCATTCTGTAAAATGTTAAGAGCTAAGCAGGGAGTGAAATAGCGACTTTTTATTGGAGTGGCTTCACTAATTGCTTAGCTCTATGCTTTGGAGTTATAAGTATGTTTGTAAAACTATAATTAGTAAATTAATTTGATATAGATAGTTTTATTTCGCAATTTTTAATTATTATGAGAAAGCTTTGAACGCTTGGTAAATTTAGCTCCATTTTCATGAGAACCAATCTTTTCACCATTTTTTATACCTATATTAGCCCCATCCTTCGGAAACATTTTTCTTAGCTCAGCATTACTTTTATGATCGGTTTTTAAATGATTTTTATTATTATCCATAAGGTTTCCTCCTCTTGCAAATGTCAATATTATTTTATCCAATAAAACATAAAATATAAATTTTTGTTGACAAAATTCTTTTTGCAGTATATTATATACCATACAGGGGTATGGTAAAGGAGGAGTCTAGCATGAATAAATTGAAAAAATTTTGGAGTAGATATTCATATCTAATATTCTTAACGTTCGTAGTTTTGGGGTTGTTTGATTTTAGATTTGCTATTGTAGCAGTAATATGTATGATATCACCAATACTTTTATCTTTATTAGGCAAAGGAAGATATTGGTGTGGGAATTTATGTCCGAGGGGAAATTTCTATGACAGATTGTTATCCAGAGTCGCTAAAGGAAATAAAACTTCTAAATTTTTAAAAAGTGGTTATTTTAGGTTTATAGTGATTGTTACTATGTTCACTATTTTTGGGAGAGGATTGTATAGTAATTGGGGAGATTTTTATGGAATAGGATTATTATTTTATAGAATGATAGTGGTTACAACCTTAATAGGGATTACTTTATCTTTTTCATATAATAGTAGAATTTGGTGTAACTTTTGCCCCATGGGAAGTATTGCTGCATTTATTACGAAATTTAGAGGAAATAAAAATTCATTAAAGATAAATGATAGTTGTGTCACATGTAAATTATGCGAAAAAAAATGTCCAATGGGTATAGTTCCTTATAATTATAAAGAAAATGGAACTATAGATCACTATGATTGTATACAATGTAAACAGTGTAGTTTTGTTTGCCCTAAAAACTCAATAAAATAATTTGTTTACGACTTTGTTACTTATTTGTTACCCAAAAATTCTCATTTGATATTATCATATAATTAAAGGGGGATTATTATGTTTGAGGATGTAGCTTTAGTGAAAGATATATTAAATGGAGAAGTTGACAAATTTGGTGACATAGTTGATAAGTATGAAAAAATAATTTTTATTTTAATATATAACCTTATAGGGAATAATTACGACGCTATGAAAATTTGTAAGGAAGTTTTTATTCGTGCATATGAGGATTTATATAAATATAATTTTAATTGTAAATTTTTCAACTGGATTTTAAAAATCGCAATAGATAAATGTAACTTATATTCTAAAAATAATAAAGTGAAAAGCGTAGATATCTTATCTACGTTAGATTGTAAGGATAGGTGTATTGTGGTTCTTAAGTCATTGAAAAAAGATTTAACATACGAAGATATTAGTGAAGTACTAGATATAAATGAAAATAATATAAAAGAGAGATATAGAAAAACTATAGATATATATAAAAGTGCCTTAAAGGAAGCTGCCCTTTAAGGCACTTTTATTATTAATCTTACTTGACAAAATAGAATATTAATATTATTGTTAACTATATAATGAATTAAGGTTAACAATGATAAGGGGGAGAAGTATGAAAATTGGTACTAAAAACATTATAACCATATCACTTTTTACTGCATTAACAGCTATAGGAGCTTTTATTAAAATTCCCATTGCCCCAGCACCTATTACCATACAATTTTTATTTACAGCATTAGCTGGAATACTTTTGGGAAGTAAATACGGCTCACTTTCTCAATTGATGTACTTGCTTATTGGACTTTTTGGAGTACCTATATTTACAGAAGGTGGAGGATTTAATTATATATTTAAACCTTCTTTCGGATATATAATTGGCTTTGTATTTGCTTCCTATGTCATCGGGAAAATTGTAGAAGGTAAAGGAAATATAAGCTTTAAAAAGATTTTTTTAGCCTGCATTGCAGGATTATTTGTAATGTATCTAGTAGGAGTACCTTATCTTTACTTTATACTAAAATACGTAAGTGGTGTAAATATAACAATTAATAAGGCTTTAAATATGGGACTAATAGCTTTTTTGCCTGGAGATATTTTAAAATGCATAGTTACTGCTTTATTGGGAGAAAGAATATTAAAACATAGATTCTACTTAAAAGTATAGCTTTTTATATATACCCATTTAACCCCCTGATGGAAATTTCTCCGGAAAATATAGGACAGGAGTTTCCATCAGAAGTTTCAATAATCAACCTTCCTTCTGAGTCAATGTCTATCGCTTTAGCTAAGTATTCCTCATTTCTGTTTATTATTCTAATTTCTCTACCTAAAACCACAGAGTATCTTTTGCATATTTCTAAGCTTTTAGATAAATCTTTGTTTATTAAAAAATCCTCATAAAAAATTTCAAAATTATTTAATACTTTAGCAGTTAAAATTTTTCGTGATATTTTTTTATTCATTTGTATTTTAATAGAGGTAGCCTTATCCTTTACTTCTTCGTTAAAGTCACAATCATCTAAATTAGCATTTATACCTATGCCTAAAACTATATAATTAACTCTATTTAATTCACAACTCATTTCTGTAAGTATTCCACAAACTTTTCTACTATCTACAATTATATCATTTGGCCATTTAATGTAGACATCAGCGCCTATCTCTCTTAAAGAAGAACATAGGGCTGCTGCTGCAATTTGGGTGATTTTAGGTACTTCCATTGGTTCCATATCAGGAGTTAGTATTATTGTGAGCCATATACCTTTACCTTTAGGAGATATCCATGTTCTTCCTAAACGTCCTTTTCCACCAGTTTGTTCTTCGCTAATTAATACAGTGCCATTTGTTTCTCCTAATGAAGCTAATTCTTTAGCTTGTTTATTTGTAGAATCAATACTGTGAAAATGAATTATTTTTTTACCTATATATTCCGTATTAAGAAGTCCCTTAAGTTCTTCAAAGGTTAATACATCTGGAGAAGATAAGAGTTTATATCCTTTTTTTGAAATTGACTCTATTTCATATCCCTCTTCTTTTAAAATATTAATATATTTCCAAATAGCGGTTCTTGAAACTCCTAGTTTTTCGCTAATAAATTGACCAGAAATATATTCATCTTCATTATTTTTAATCAAATCAAGTATTGCTTCTTTCATATTTTATCTTTAGTGAGAGAAGGTATTGCAATAATAAACTCTCACTAAAGTTCACCTCCCTTTGATTCATAAACTTTTTTATTTTTTACAACTTATTTTATAACAATTATATCATTTATTTTATTTAAGAAATAATTTATTTAAATCTATTGACTTACCTATTGTTCTAGTGTACTATTTAATTAATACACTAGAACAATAGGTAAGGAGGTAAATATGGATACTAGATTTGATGGGAAAAATCCTATATATATTCAAATAATGGACTATATAAAAGAAAATATAATCTCAGGAAAAATAAAACCTGGAGATAAGCTACCTTCTGTAAGGGAAATGGCTTCAGCTTTGAAGGTAAATCCTAATACATTACAAAGAGCTTATCAAGAATTAGAAAGAGAGGGCATTACTTATACCCAGAGGGGAATGGGAACTTTTGTTAAGGAGGATAGTAAAATGATAGAAATATTAAAGAAGGATATGGCAAAAGAAGTTATAAGTTCATTTATAGATAGAATGAAAAATATAGGTTTTACAGAAAAAGAAATAGTAAAAGTTGTTGAGGAAAATTTAAAAGAGGGGGATAAATAATGGATAATATATTGAGAACAGAGAATTTGGTTAAAACCTATATGGGTAAAAGAGCATTAGATGGAATAAGTATTGAAATTCCTAAAGGAAAGATAGTTGGATTACTGGGACCAAATGGCAGTGGGAAAACAACTTTTTTAAAAATAGCCTCAGGTATATTAAAACCTACTTCAGGAGACATTTTAATAGATGGACATAAGCCAGATATACACACAAGATCTATAGTTTCTTATTTGCCAGATAAGGATTATCTATATAAATGGATGAAAATAAAGGATTCTATTGAATTTTATAAGGATTTTTATGAAGATTTTCAAATGGAAAAATGTAAAGAACTATTAAAATTTATGAATTTAAATGAAGATATGAAGATTTCATCCCTTTCGAAAGGGATGGCAGAAAAGCTTTATTTAACATTAACTTTATCAAGAAAGGCAAAGTTATATATTTTAGACGAACCATTAGGGGGAGTAGATCCAACTACAAGAGAAAAAATATTAGATGCCATTATTGATAATTATAGTGAAGATAGTTCAATGGTAGTCACTACTCATTTGGTAAGAGATATAGAGAGGCTGTTTGACTATGTATATTTTATATCCGATGGCAGTATTGTACTTTCAGGAGATGCAGAAGAATTGAGAATTGAGGAAAGTAAATCCATTGATGAAATGTACAGGGAGGTATTTAAATAATGGGAAATCTTATAAAATATGAAATTAAGGGATATATTAAAGATGTTATAGGATTAATATTAGTTATACTATTCTTTCAAATGTTGTTATTAATAAAGGGAGTAGATATTTTTGATGAGAAAGCCTTAGTTATTGTATTTATAAATTTAATTGCATTTGGAAGTGCAGTTATAACATTAATATGGAATATAAAGCTATTTAGCAAGGATATATATGAAGATACTTCATATTTAATATATACTATACCGAAATCTACTAATGTTATATTAGGATCAAAATTCATAGCTTCATTTATTCAATTTGCAATTGTTTTCTTGGTAAATTCGTTTTTTGTACTTAATTACTTTAATATAACTTTTAATGTTTTTGAGTATATTAGAGAAATACCTGCATATTTGATTTTATTGTTTATAGTTAATAGTATTGCTGGATATTTAAGCTTTTTAGCAGTAATATACTTTTCCATCACTTTAGGGAAGGTAGCTACAAAAAAGATAAAAGTAGGAAAAGTTGCTGCATGGATTATATTTTTAATAACTTCTATTGTTCTTAACTATATACAGGTATTTATAATTAAGCATTTACCAGATGCACTAGTTAATAATATAAAAAATATTACAATGTATGAAAAAGGAATTGTTCAAATAACTTACGGTTTAGCTAATGCAAATATAATAAGTATAATTCTTAGCACGATAATTTTTATAATCTTATTTTTCATAACCTCATATTTATTAAGAGAGAAGCTAGATTTATAAAATTCAGCTACTGACAAAGTTAAAATGTCAGTAGCTTTTATTCTTGAAGAAATAAAAAATAATTTGTAGTTCCATATAAAACATAATTATTATATATTTTTAAAAGCATATATATAAATATATAATAATTTATAAGAAAGGTATGTGGAGGCAGGAAGCCACATAGGTGATCATATGGTTAAAGAATTTGATAAGAGTAAAGTAATTTATGAATTTAGCCCTAATAATGAAGCAGTATATTTTGTTAAAGATGGAGAGGAATTTTGGGTAGAAACGGAAGATTGTTATGGTGGGCAAATAAGAACGGAAAAAGATTTAAGACCTAATATTGATAATTCAACCATGAACCCTTCAGTAGGACCTATAGCAATAGATGGAGCAGAAGAGGGAGATGTTCTATGTGTAGAAATTTTAGATATCATATTAGATAATCAAGGAGTTATGTGTGCATCACCGGGAGTAGGAATTTTAGGGGATAAAATAAAAGAGTACAACACTAAAATTATCCCTATAAAAGATAATAGAGCCTATTTCGATGAAAATATAGTTATTCCAGTACAACCTATGATTGGAGTTATAGGAGTATCTCCAAAGGAGGAGAGGATATCATGTATTACTCCAGGAAAACATGGAGCTAATATGGATACTAAAGAAATATGCAAAGGATCAAAGATTTATTTGCCTATTTTTGTTAAAGGAGCTAATTTAGCTGTAGGAGATTTACATGCATCTATGGGAGATGGAGAGTTAAGTGGAATGGGAATCGAAATTGCTGGAAAAGTAAAACTTAAAGCTTGGTTAATTAAGAATAAAACTATTAGAAATCCAAGGATAGATTCTAAGGACTATTTAATTACTGTAACAAGTGCCAATAACTATAAGGAAGCAATTGCAGAGGCTGTAGGGGATATGGTGGAAGTTTTAAAAGAGTTACTTAATTTAAAGTTTGAAGATGCCTATAGACTATTAGGTGCCACTTGCGATTTAAGAATAAGTCAAGTTGTAAATCCATTAATTACAGTGAAAGTATGTGCTCCTAAGGAAATATTAAAGCTAGAGGGTTTTAACTTTTAAAGTATAATAAAAGTATAATATGGGAAAGTGTTAAATTTAACACTTTCTTTCTTAGTCTAATTCTCTTTCACCTCTGCATTTTATTAGATATATTTCATTAATTAAATATTAATAATTTATTAAGCCTTATTTAAAGAATATATTACTTTTTCATGTTATAATCAAAATAAAATTTAAATTACACAGTAAGAGAAGGGGTTAATATGGATTTTATAAAAATATTATTAATTATAGGAGTAATAATCATTGCGTTTCAATTTTTTATATGGATGTTACCTATAATAGTTGCAATAGGGGGCATAATGTACTTCAAAAAAAGAATTGATATTTGGAAAAATAGAGATAAAGGTAATAGAGCTAATGAGGTCAATCAAGGTACTCAAGGTGCTTATTATCATCATATAAATACTGATGAAATAGAGGATAAAAAAATTGTAGATGTGGAATATGAAGAATTATAATTTATGGGGTGATTTTAATGAGGTATGAAGGAGTGGTTTATAGACCACCTAGTGAGGCTAATAGTTTAATTGTTCAAGTAACCATAGGATGTGCTCACAATAAATGTACCTTTTGCGGAATGTATAAGGGTAAAAAATTTAGAATCAGAAAAATAGAAGAAATATTAGGAGATTTAATTCAGGCAAGAAATTATTATAGTAGAGTGGAAAGAATTTTTTTAGCAGATGGAGATGCATTATGTTTAAAAACTAAGGATTTAAAGCAAATATTATATAAAATAAGAGAGTTATTTCCTGAATGCAATAGAATAGGTATTTATGCTACTCCAAGGGATGTGTTAAATAAATCCTTAGAAGAATTAATTGAGTTAAGAGATTTAGGACTAGGAATAATATATATGGGACTAGAAAGTGGTAGTGAAAAAATACTAAAGGAAATTAATAAGGGTGTAACCAAGGAAGAAATGATTATAGCAGGTAAGAAGGTAAAAGAGAGTGATATACCACTTTCTATAACTCTTATATCAGGGTTAGGTGGAAAAGAAAATTGGGAAAAACACGCTTTAGAATCTGCAGAAGTTATATCAATAATTGATCCAGATTATTTAGGATTATTAACACTAATGGTTGAAGATGGTACTGAGCTATATGAAAAAATATCTAAAAGTGAGTTTTCACTATTGAATCCTAAAGAAATTATGTTAGAAACAAAAACTATGCTCCAAAATATTTATGTGACAAACTGCATATTTAGAAGTAATCATGCTTCAAATTATGTAGCTTTAAAAGGCACACTTCCACAGGATAAAGAGATATTATTAAACAAAATATATGAGATTTTGACTACGGAATATAATTATAAAGATGAAAATTTTAGAATTTTGTAAAATGTAGCTTAATTTTAATATGGACAAATATGTTAATTAAATATATAATATAATTATAGATGAAAATGATTACATAGAAATAAATGTCATAATTATAACCTGATTGAAAAGCTATATGAAAAGGAAATATGAAGGTGAAAAAGTATTTCCTTTTTATTTTATATTATAAGAAAAGGTTTTCTATGCTGAAAATGAACCTTAATCACCTTTATGTATTATCTAAAAAAAGTATAGAGCATTAGTGAAATTTAGTAAAATTAATGTTCTATTCTTAAATATATTATAAATACATAATATTAGGGGGGTATAAAAATGAAAAAAATTATTTCACTAGTTGCTGCGGCAATTCTATCAGTAGGAATGCTTTCAGGTTGTGGAAGTAAGCCTACGGACGCTGGAAAAGAAGCTAATGGGGGAAAGGAAATAAAAGTAGGGGTTGCACTATATAAATTTGACGATACTTTTATTTCTACTGTTCGTGACGCTATTGAAAAAACAGCAGCTGAAAAAGAAAAATCTACTGGAGAAAAGATTTCTTTGAATTTCGCTGATGGACAAGGACAACAGGCTAATCAAAATGACCAAGTAGATACTTTTATAGCGCAAAAATATGATGTTATTGCCGTTAATATGGTTGACCGTACTGCAGCTTCTGTAATAATAGACAAGGCTAAGCAGGCAGGAATTCCAATAGTATTTTTCAACCGTGAGCCAGTTAAAGAAGACATGGATAAATGGGATAAGATGTATTATGTTGGAGCAAAAGCTGAAGAATCAGGATCGATGCAAGGAAAAATTATAGCAGATTATTTTAAGAACAATCCAGCTGCTGACAAAAACAAGGATGGAAAAATTCAATATGTTATGTTAGAAGGAGAGCCAGGACATCAAGATGCTATATTGCGTACGGAACATTCAATAAAGTCCTTAGAAGATACAGGAGCTAAAGTAGAAAAACTTGCTAATGACACAGGATTATGGCAAAGAGTAAATGGCCAAGAAAAAATGGCTGCTTGGTTATCAAATTATGGTGATAAGATAGAAGCTGTATTTGCGAATAACGATGATATGGCTTTAGGAGCTATAGAAGCTCTAAAAGCTGCAGGATATTTTAAAGGAGATAAGAAAATTCCTGTAGTTGGGGTTGACGCTACTGCACCAGCAATTGATTCACTAGAAGCTGGAGAATTATTAGGAACAGTATTAAATGATGCTAAAGGACAGGGAAAAGCTATACTTGATATATCATATTCCTTAGCAAAGGGCGAGGAACCATCAAAATCAGTTGAAGGAATAACTGATGTAAAATATAAATGGGTTCCATACCAACCTGTAACAAAGGAAAACGTTAGTCAATTCAAATAATTTTATAAATACTTAGGGAGTGATAACACACTCCCTAATATTAAATTATCATGCAAAAAGAGGTGTAGCCTATGGAACAAGAGTATATTTTAGAAATGCATAGTATTTCTAAAAGCTTTCCCGGTGTAAAAGCTTTAGACAATGTAAGTTTAAAATTAAAGCCTGGAACAGTACATGCATTGATGGGGGAAAATGGAGCAGGTAAATCAACTTTAATGAAGTGTCTTTTTGGAATGTACATAGCTGATGAAGGGGAAGTTATTCTCGATGGTAAAAAGGTACAATTCAAAAATGCAAAAGATGCATTGGAAAATGGAATTTCCATGATACATCAAGAGCTTCATCCCGTTCCTCATAGAAGCGTTATGGAAAACATATGGCTAGGAAGATTTCCAGTAAAGAATTTTATGGGAATTAAAGTGGTGGATCATAAAAAAATGTATAAAGATACTTTAGCATTATTAAAAGAAGAGCTTCAACTAGAAATTACACCAGATATGCAAGTGGCAAAGCTTTCAGTATCTCAAATACAAGGTGTTGAGATAGCTAAGGCTGTTTCTTATAGATCAAAAGTAATTGTAATGGATGAACCAACATCATCCCTAACAGAGAATGAAGTTTCACACCTATTCAATATAATCCGAAAGCTAAAGGCTGAAGGAGTTGCAATCATATATATATCTCATAAAATGGAAGAAATTTTAGAAATATCTGATGAAGTCACAATAATGAGAGATGGAAAGTATATCGGTACATGGAACTCATCAGAGATGACCACAGATATGATTATATCTAAGATGGTTGGAAGAGATTTAACTAATAGATTTCCACCCCGTGAAAATAAACCAGAGGAAGTAGTTATGAGGGTAGAAGATTTCACATCAATTGATTCTAAATCCTTTAAAGATGTAACTTTTGAACTTAGACGTGGAGAAATATTAGGAATAGGGGGACTTGTAGGGGCCCAAAGAACAGAATTGGTAGAAGCTATATTTGGACTTAGAGGAATATCCAGTGGTAAAATATATATTTCAAATAAGGAATTAAAGATAAAAAGCCCAATTGATGCTAAAAAGTGTGGGTTGGCACTACTCACAGAGGAAAGAAGATCTACGGGTATTTTCCCGGTGCTTTCCATAGAAAATAATACTATAATTGCAAATTTAAATCGTTATATGGATTTTAATTTTATTATAAATAGCAAGAAAGGCATGGAAGAAGTGAATAAAAGTATAGACATGCTTAACATAAAGACTCCTTCAGCCAAAACTTTAATAAGAAACCTATCTGGAGGAAATCAACAAAAGGTAATTTTTTCTCGTTGGTTGTTAACAGAACCAGACATATTAATTTTGGACGAGCCTACTCGTGGTATTGATGTAGGTGCAAAATATGAAATATACTCCATAATTGCTGATCTTGCAAAGGAAGGTAAAAGCATTATTATGATATCTTCAGAAATGCCTGAACTCATCGGTATGTCTGATAGGATTATGGTAATGTGCTCAGGAAGATTAAGTGGCATTATAGAGGGTAAGGAAGCTAGTCAAGAACTCATAATGAAATATGCTACAAAATTTGCTTAACCAGGGAGGGGATAAATATGACAGAAGAATCGAAAAAAATGGACAGAAAGTCTATAAAAGAATATATTAGCAAATATGCAATATACTTAGTGCTTTTAGTTTTATGTTTATCTATAGGGGCATTAAATAGTAATTTTTTATCTTTAAACAACCTTGTTAATGTATCTATTATCGCTTCAGTGCGTATAATAATTGCTTTAGGAGTAGGAGGAATATTGATTACCAGGGGAACAGACCTTTCCTCAGGTAGAGTGGTTGGGTTAACAGCTTGTATTTCTGCAAGTTTGCTTCAACGCCCTGATTATGCCTACAAATTATTCAAAAATGCTCCAGAATTAAATATTTTTATAGTAATTTTATTTGTTATGGCTATAGGCATGATAATAGGTTCGATAAATGGAATAGTAATAGCCTATCTTAAGGTTCCGCCATTTATAGCTACTCTTGGAATGATGGTTATTGTATACGGTGCTGCGTGTATTTATACTAATGCTCAGCCTATTGGAGGGCTTAGAAATGACTTTACGGAATTAGCATTAGGAAGAACATTTAATATACCTAATTCTGTATTAATAGCTGCAATTGTTATATTTTTAATATGGTTTATATTAAATAAAACACGTTTTGGAAAATATATTTACGCCATAGGAGGAAACCCAAATGCAGCAGAAGTTTCAGGAGTAAATGTTGAGTTTACTTTGATAAAAGTTTATGCTCTTGCAGGAGCGCTTTATGGGTTAGCAGGAGCTTTATTGGCTGCTAGAACTGGTGGTGCTACAAATAACTATGGAAATATGTATGAGCTTGACGCTATAGCAGCGGCAACTATAGGTGGGGTTTCAACCTCAGGTGGTATAGGTACGGTATCCGGTATAATAACAGGAGTATTGATATTTGAGGTTTTAAATAATGGGCTAGTAATATTAGGTGTTTCTGCATACTGGCAGCAGGTGGTAAAAGGAATAATAATTATAGGTGCTGTGGCTTTTGACATACGCAAATACTTAGCAAAGAGGTAAGTATAGCTAAGACTTTCCATTTATGGTTAATGGGAAGTCTTTTAAATAACATTTGATAAACCATGGAAAAATATATATTATAAGTATATATGTTATAAAATATTAGAGGGTGAGTATATGACTGTAACCATTAAAGAAGTTGCTAAGGAAGCCGGTGTGTCTATAACAACGGTATCCAGAGTTTTAAATAATAATTATCCTGTAAAAAAAGAAACAAGAGTAAGAATAGAAAAAGCCATAGAAAAATTAAATTATAAGCCTAACATGATGGCTAGAGGGTTAATAACAAAAAGATCCTCTGTTATTGGTGTGGTAGTCCCAGGGATAACTAATTTGTTTTTTCCAACTATTGTAGAGTCTATTGAAAGCGTCACTAATAAAGTGGGTTATAGTATATCTCTGTGCAACACTGGTGGTGATGAAAAAAAAGAGAGAAATTTAATTGAAGAGTTGATAGCTAAAAGAGTAGATGGAATAGTTATAATAGATCCAACAGTGGATAATTTAAATAGTGGCTATTTAGAAAACACATCGAAATCCTTGCCCTTAGTTATAGTTAATGGTTGCAGTGATGGATATGATTGTAATTTTGTCTCCTACGACGAGAAAGCTGGAACTATGGAAGCTTTTAAATATTTAAGAAATTTGGGACATGAAAAAATTGCGTTTATTAGAGGAAGTAAAAGTTATTCTTATGATATAAAAGAAAAGATTTACCTAGATGTAATAAAGGAAGATAAACTTAAATATAAAAAAATATTAAATGTGGGTATGGGAAATACCATTGAGGTCGTTAGAAATACTAAAGAAAAAATTAAAACTTTAATGCTTGGTAAAAGCAAACCAACAGCAATATTTGCATGCAATGACTTAATGGCAGTAGGAGTAATAAATGCATGCAATGAACTAAACTTAATAGTACCTAAAGACTTATCAGTGATGGGATTTGATAATACCTTATTAGCTTTCGTAAGTCATCCAAGATTGACTTCTGTGGATTTAAATATGAGAGAAATAGGGAAAAAAGCTGCTTTAGAAATACTAGATATTATAGATAAAAATAATAGAACTAAAAAAACAATCATAATGGACACAAGTTTGATAATCAGAGAAAGCTGCCATAAGGTATAGTTTAAATATTGCGTGTTAATCACGCAATTAATATAGTAAAATAGAAAAGGTTTTCTAAAGGGGGAGGGAGTTTTATGAAGAAAGTAAATATAGCTAAGGAAGTAGAACTCTTAATACAGTATGCTTTAAAGCGTAAGTTAATAGAAAAATGGGATATTATTAATAGCAGAAATGCACTTTTAGATTTATTGAATATAGATGAGCCTTATGATAAATCTTTAGAAAGTGAAAATTTTCACAGTGCTACTCCCATATTAAATAATATATTAGATTATGCTAGCCACTATGGATTGTTACCCATAAATACTATTACTTATAGGGATTTATTAGACTCAAAAATAATGGGGATATTAATGCCAAGACAATCAGAGGTAGTAAATAAATTTTATAATATTTATAACACTGAAGGTGCTAAACAAGCTACCGATTATTATTATAATTTATCAAAGGATTCAAACTATATAAGAGTAGATAGAACAAATAAAAATTTATACTGGAAAGCAGATACACCTTATGGAGATATAGAAATCACAATTAATTTATCTAAGCCTGAAAAAGATCCAAGAGATATTGCAGCTTCCAGATTGAAAGAAAATTCAAATTACCCCAAATGCCTCTTATGCTTAGAAAATGTAGGATATGCAGGGCATGCAAATCATCCTGGAAGACAAAATCACAGAGTAATTCCAATAAACTTAGGAGAAGAACAGTGGTATTTACAGTATTCTCCATATTTATATTATAATGAACATTCCATATTATTTTATGAGAATCATATACCTATGAGTATTACTGAGAAAACTTTTGAAAGAATGGTTTGTTTTCTTGATCAATTTCCTCATTATTTTATAGGTTCCAATGCTGACCTACCTATTGTAGGAGGATCCATTTTAAATCATGAACATTACCAAGGAGGAAAACATACTTTCCCTATGGTAAAAGCACCTATAGAATATAATTTTACAAGTGAGGAATTTCCTCATGTTAAAAGTGGCATTGTAAAATGGCCTATGTCAGTAATAAGACTTTCATCAAAAGATAAGAAGCAATTAATTGATCTCTCAAAGAAAATATTAAATCTTTGGAGAGAGTACAAAGATGAGGAATTAGAAATATTACCTTATAGTATAATTCAAGAAGAAAAAATTCCCCACAATACAATTACTCCTATAGGGAGAATAAATTCTATAGGGGAATATGAGATTGATTTAGTATTGCGTAATAATAGAGTCAATGAAGAGCATCCTTATGGGATTTTTCATCCTCATACTTATTTACATCATATAAAGAAAGAGAATATAGGACTAATAGAAGTTATGGGACTAGCAGTATTACCAGGTAGATTAAATGAGGAGCTAAAGGAAATAGAAAATATATTAATGGGGGATGTAGATAACTTAAATAAAATTAGAGAAGATGAAAATTCAAATATGAGAAAACATCTCTCGTGGATAGAGGACATGATATCCAAATATAAAAATCATGGGAATACATGTACAAATAATTATGCACAGGAGATTATAAAAAGAGAAATAGGAGAGAAGTTTATAGAAATATTAAGCCATGCAGGAGTATTTAAAAGGGATGAAGATGGAGTAGAAGGATTCATAAGATTTATGAAAAAAATAGGATTTAAGTATGAGGGGTGAGTGTGTGAACTTAGATTACTTAAAAGATGAGTTTATAAACCTTTATGGAGAGGGTAAAATCAGAATATTTCATTCTCCAGGAAGAGTTAATTTAATAGGAGAGCATATTGACTATAATGGAGGATATGTTTTCCCTTGTGCATTAGATTTTGGAACCTATGGACTTGTGAGAAAAAGAGAAGATAGAAAAATTAATTTATGTTCTATGAACTTTCCTAAAAAGGTTCAAGTGGATATAGATAATATTGTCTATAAAGTAGAAGATGATTGGGGAAATTATATCAAAGGAGTAATTAAAATATTTGGAGAAGAAAATTATAATGTGGGAGGTATGGATATATTAATTAGCGGTAATATACCAAACGGTGCAGGACTTTCTTCTTCTGCCTCAGTGGAAGTGTTAGCTGGAGTTATTATAGATGAGTTATTTAATAATGGGAATATAGACAAAGTAGAACTAGTAAAGCTTTGCCAAAGGGCTGAAAATGAATTTGTTGGAGTAAATTGTGGTATAATGGATCAATTTGCTATAGGCATAGGAAAGAAAAACAAAGGAATACTTTTAGATTGTAATACGCTAAAATATCAATATGCTTATATAGAATTAGGAGATTTTGCTCTAGTGATTATGAATACAAATAAAAGAAGAGCGCTGAGTGAATCAAAGTATAATGAAAGAAGAATGGAATGTGAAGAAGGACTAAAAATTATAAAAAATATCAAAAATGTAGAAAATCTTTGTCAATTAGGCATAGAAGATTACCTTAACTTAAAAAATTTATTCTTCAATGAGAATGTTAAAAAAAGAGTGGAACATGTAATATATGAAAATCACAGAGTAAAAAAAGCCTTTGAATTAATAAATAAAGGAAAAGTAGAGGAATTTGGAGAATTATTAATTGAGTCCCATATGTCTTTAAAGAATTTATATGAAGTAACTGGTAAAGAGCTAGACGCTATAGTAGATTTAGCCTTAGAATGCGAAGGATGCATAGGGGCTCGAATGACAGGAGCTGGCTTTGGGGGATGCGCCATCGCTATAGTAAAAGAAGATAGGGTTGAAGAGTTTATAGAATATGTAAAAGAGCACTATAGGAATACAATTGGCTATGAACCAAGTTTTTACCTTAGTGGTATAGGAGAAGGGGCAAAGGAATGTTGAAGTTAAATGACAATAAATCTATTTAAGGAGGTTATGTTATGGCAGTACTTGTTTGTGGAGGCGCTGGCTACATTGGAAGTCACATGGTAGCTGCATTGATTGAAAAAGGAGAGGAAGTAGTAGTTTTAGATAACTTTCAAAAGGGCCATAAAAAAGCTGTGCTAGGTGGAAGAATTTATGAAGGTGATATAAGAGATAAAATTATTTTAAATGAAATATTTAGTGAGAATTCTATAGATTCAGTTATCGACTTTGCAGCAGATTCTTTAGTTGGAGAGAGTGTTTTGGATCCCTTAAAATATTTTAACAATAATATTGCGGGTACAATTAATCTTTTAGAAGTGATGAAAGATTATAAAGTTAAACATATAGTCTTTTCATCAACGGCTGCAACCTATGGAGAGCCTAAGAATATACCTATAAAAGAAGAGGATGATACTATACCGACAAATCCTTATGGAGAATCAAAGCTAGCTGTAGAAAAGATTTTAAAATGGTGTGATAAAGCTTACGGAATAAAATACACTGCTTTAAGATATTTTAATGCAGCTGGTGCACATATAAATGGTAAAATAGGTGAAGATCATAGACCAGAAACCCACTTGATTCCAATCATACTTCAGGTAGCTCTAGGAAAGAGAGAGGCTATTACAATATTTGGAGAGGACTACCCAACGAAGGATGGCACTTGTATAAGAGACTACATACATGTTATGGATTTAGCAAAAGCTCATTCCCTAGCATTAGATAGGTTAAGAAAAGGTGGAGATAGTAAAATATATAACTTAGGAAATGGACAAGGTTTCTCGGTAAAGGAAGTAATCGAAGTAGCAAGAAAAGTCACCGGTGAACCTATAAAAGCTGAAATTGATGAGAGAAGAAAGGGAGATCCAGCGGTTTTAGTTGCATCTTCAAAGAAAATTATAGATGAGTTAGGTTGGGTACCAGAGTTCAATTCCCTAGAAACGATTATCAATACAGCATGGAATTGGTATAAGAACCATCCGGATGGATATAATGATTAATACTAAATAGTAAATTAAGTAAAACTGTAGCAAAACTTGTAAAAAGCTACAGTTTTATATTTTAAATTTTCCATAGTTACAGTTATTGTATAAAAGTTGAATAAATTGTTACAATTTCTTTAATTTTATTTAATTTAGAAGGATAATGCCACTGTATATGGAAGTATTAATATTGGGTATTTTAATCATTATTATGTAAGGGTGATGTTATTGAACATGAAAGAATTTAATAATATAGAAGATTATATAAACATTTATTTAAAAGAGATAGGAAAAGAAGAGCTATTGAATCAAGAAGAGGAAGTTGAATTAGCTAAAAAAATAGAAGAGGGAGATGAATTAGCTAAGGAGAGGTTAATTGAATCAAATTTAAGATTGGTAGTAAGCATTGCAAAAAGATATGTAGGTAAAGGATTGAGCTTACTAGATTTAGTCCAAGAAGGAAACATTGGGCTTATGAAGGCGGTTGAAAAATTTGATTATAAAAAAGGATATAGGTTTAGTACTTATGCTACTTGGTGGATAAAACAGGCTGTGACAAGAGCTATAGCTGACCAATCAAGGACAATAAGAATACCAGTGCACATGAACGAAATAGCAAGTAAAGTTATAAAAACCCAAAAAGAATTAGAACAAAAGCTAGATAGAGAACCATCAGAAGAAGAAGTAGCAGAGAAACTGCAAATACCTCTTCAAAAAATAAAGCAGATATATAGCATCTGTAGGGAACCTATATCACTGGAAACTCCTGTAGGAGATAATGAGGATACATTTTTAGAAAATTTTATTGCAGATGATAGCTATGCTCCAGAGGAAAATGTGATATCTTCCATGCTTGGAGATGTAATTACCAGTGCCCTAGGAACTCTTTCACCTAGGGAAGAGAGGATTGTAAGACTTAGATATGGTCTATTAGAAGATGGAGAAATTAGAACACTAGAAGAAATAGGAAGAGAGTTTAACTTAACTAGAGAAAGGATAAGACAAATAGAAGCAAATGCAATAAGAAAACTAAGACATCCGAATAGAATGAAATTACTTCAAGGATATATGGATTAAAAAAGGGATTTTAAAAAATCCCTTTTAAACTATCAATTCTCAAATATAATTTAATTAACTAGTAACCTAATAATCTATTTCATTATATCTTTAATAACTTCTCCACCTATAATCATTCCAGCTACAGGAGGAACAAAGGAAATGCTTGCAGGAATTTGTCTTTTAACTGTACATTTTTTACTACCATTTGAACAGACACATCCTTCCTTGCAAGTGATTATTTCATCTAATTTAGGTTTGGAAGGTACTTCTTCTGAGTATAGAACTTTTAATCCATCTACTCCACGCTTCCTTAATTCATATCTCATTACCTTGGCTAAAGGACATATTTTAGTTTTGTAAATATCCTCTATCTTAAATTTAGTTGGATCTAATTTATTACCTGTTCCCATAGAACTAATTATCGGTATATTGTTATTTTTACACCAAATTATTAGAGCTATTTTAGAAGAAACCGTATCTATTGCATCTATAACATAATCTGCATCTTTGGGAATTATGCTTTCTATATTGTCATCTTTTACAAAGGTTTGATGTATTGTTACTTTGCATTTTGGATTGATTTTTTCTATTCTCTCTTTCATCACTTCAACCTTAGGCTTTCCTAAAGTGCTATAATCAGCAATTATTTGTCTGTTTATATTTGTTAAGCATACTGTATCATCATCAATTAGAATTAAATGTCCTACGCCACTTCTAACTAAAGCTTCCGTTGCAAAACTTCCTACTCCACCGATTCCAAAAACTACTACGGTACTATTTTTTAGTTTTTCTAGGGATTCCTTGCCAATTAAAAGCTCTGTTCTTGAAAACAAATGTTGAATCATTTTATTTACCTCGCTTCTTTTCTCTACATAATATAATTCGTAATATATCATAGAATGAAATACACTGTAAAGTCAATAATAAATATATAAATATAATTTAAGTGAGGTGGTTTTATGAGAAAGAACTATATGAAAGAATTCATAAATAAGATAAGAAAGACGAATGTTGAGACTTTTGGAACAGATGAAAAACTAGATTATAGAATTGTCCATAAAGAAAGAATTGAAAGAGCCAAAGAAGATAAATGGCCCTTAGATTAAAAGTGTACTGATTTACTAGAAAATTAAAACATACAGTGTTATAATCTATAGCATTGTATGTTTTTTAAGATATTTAGGAGTGATAAAATGGAAGTATATTTAGATAATAGTGCTACCACAAAACCTTATGATGAAGTAATAGAAAAAATCAGCGAAGTCATGAGAGATTATTATGGTAATCCATCCTCAGCTCATAGTTTCGGTATTAAAGCTGAAAGATTATTAAATGATAGCAGAGCAATAATTGGGAATACTATAAATTGTAATAAGGATGAAATAATATTTACATCAGGTGGAAGTGAGAGCAATAATTTTATTATTAAAGGACTTGTAAAAGAAGGTGGCAATGTAATAACCACAAATATAGAACATCCTAGTGTATTTAATACTTTAAAAGAGTTAGAAAAAGAAGGTATTGACATTAAAGTATTAAATGTCAATGAAAAAGGAATGGTAAATTTAGAAGAGTTAGAAAAAGCAATAAATAAGGATACCCATTTGGTAAGCATTATGCATGTAAACAATGAGATAGGAAGTATACAGGACATTGCTTCCATTGGAAAAATTATTAAAGAAAAGAGTAGTAGAGCAAAATTTCATGTAGATGGAGTACAAAGCTACGGCAAATTGAAAATAGATGTTAAAGAGCTCAATGTAGATGCATTTTCAGCCAGTGGCCACAAAATACATGGGCCAAGAGGTGTAGGTTTTGCTTATATAAAGAAAGGATTAATGCCAAAACCTCTAATCTCTGGAGGAGGACAAGAGAGAAACTTTCGATCTGGTACAGAAAATCTTCCTGCTATAGTAGGTTTTAGTGAAGCGATAAGAATAATTCATAGTTCCATGGAGAAAAATTATAAAAAAATTTATGATATAAAAGACTATTTTATAGAACAAATTAAAGACTTTAAAGATGTAAGAATTAATAGCCCTCTAGAGAAAGAGTTCTCTCCATATATTCTAAGTCTTTCTTTTATGGGAGTTAGGGGTGAAGTTCTACTCAGAGCGTTGGATAGTAGTGGTATTTATGTCTCTACAGGTTCTGCTTGTTCAGCTAAGGATACAAAAGACAGTCATGTTCTAAGAGCTATAGGGTTAAACAATAGTGAAATAAAGGGAACCGTAAGGTTTAGTTTTTCTGAATGGAATACAAGAGAAGAAATAGATTATACAGTAAATAGTCTTAAAGATTCTCTAAAATTTTTAAGGAGGGGTAAATAATGAAGGAGTTATTGCTAATAAAATACAGTCCAGAAATATTTTTAAAAGGTTTAAATAGAAATAAATTTGAAAAAACGTTAAAAGATAATATTAGAAGGGTATTAAAAGGAGTAGATCATAGGTTTGTTATAGACAGTGGAAGATGGTTTTTGTATTCAGAGGATATAGATGAGTTAGCAAAAAGAGTAACAAAAGCTTTTGGCGTACAAGAAGTATGTATGGTAAAGGAAGTGGACCTTTCTTTTGAGGATATATGTCATCAGGCTTTAAAAGAAATAGAAGGAGGAGATTATAAAACTTTTAAGGTCCAAACAAATAGAGCGAATAAAAAATTTCCTAAAAACTCAATGGAGATAAGTAGAGAAGTAGGAGCGTTCATATTAAAACATAGAGGAGATTTAAAAGTTGATGTTAAAAATCCAGATGTGTTTATTAATGTGGAGGTAAGGGAGAAAGGGGCATACATCTACTCTAAGAAAATAAAAGGTGTTGGGGGTATGCCTTACGGAACCAACGGAAGTACTCTTCTTATGTTATCGGGAGGAATAGATTCACCGGTGGCAGGTTATATGATGGGAAAGCGCGGAGTAGAGTTACATTGTGTATATTTCCATAGCCATCCTTATACTAGTGAAAGGGCAAAAGAAAAAGTTATAGCATTAAATGAGATTTTAAAGTCTTATACAGGGAATACAAAACTATACATAGTACCTTTTACAAAAATACAAATGGAGATTATGGATAAGTGTAGGGAAGATGAGCTTACTATTATAATGAGAAGATTTATGATGAGAGTTGCTTGTGGCCTTGCAAGCATCCATAATATAAGTTCCGTTACTACAGGCGAGAGTATAGGGCAAGTTGCTAGTCAAACTATGGAAAGTTTAGTTGTTACAAATGCTGTAGGAGATAGACCGGTATTTAGACCATTAATATCAATGGATAAGGAAGACATTATGAACATTTCTAGACAAATTGGAGCATATGAAACTTCCATACTTCCTTATGAAGATTGTTGTACAATATTTGTCCCTAAACATCCTAAAACAAAACCTGTTTTAACAGCTATTGAAAAATCAGAGAGTGTGTTAGATATTGAAAATCTTGTTAAAGATGCTATTGAAAATACTGAAGTTATTCAATAGAATAGGATTTAATCTTCATATTTTCTTTATAATTATATTGTAATGTTATAAAATAAGTATAAGCATATAGTGTTTAAGACATTTTTATCAAAAGTCTGTCTTCGCTATGTGCTTTTTGAATAAAGTAATATTTCAAAAAGAGGTGGGTATATGGGGAACATACTGATTATTGAGGATGAAAGAAAAGTATTAGATGTAATAAAGGCTTACCTAGAAAAGGAAGGTTACAATGTTTGGGGAGCAACTACTGGAATGGAAGGTTTGGAACTATTCAAAAAAATAGATTTCGATTTAATATTATTAGATTTAATGTTGCCAGACATAGATGGAGAAGAAATATGTAAAAAAATAAGAATGATTTCAAAGGTACACATCTTTATGCTCACAGCTAAAGCTGAATTATGGGATAAAATAGAAGGCCTAAACATTGGTGCTGATGACTACTTAGTTAAGCCACTAAGCCCAAGAGAGCTAACTGCAAGAGTAAATGCCCTTTTTAGAAGGATAAACAAAGATAAGAGCTCCTTGTTAAGCTTTGATGGAGGGAATTTAAAGATATATAAGGATGAAAGAGTAGTTAAGGTAAAAGAGATTGAAGTGAACTTAACTCCAAATGAGTTTGATATTTTATATACCCTAGCTTCAAATAAAGGAAAAGTTTTTACAAGAGAAATGCTTATAGATTCAGTATTTCATTCAGATTTTGATGGATTTGACAGAACTGTAGATGTGCACATAAAAAATATAAGAAAAAAGATAGAGAAAGATAGTAGAAGCCCTAAATACATTATTACAGTGACAAGAGTTGGTTATAAATTCAGTGGTGATAAGTGATGCACAGTATAAGAAGAAAAATATTAATATTTTTTCTGGTATCTTCTCTAACTACATTGATAGTATCAGCTTTCTTTGTAAATTCCACCATAAATAATACCTTTAAAGACTATATGGAGGATCTTCAAAATAAAAGAGATGAGAGGATAATTCAATATTTTCAACAAGTATATAAAAAAGATAAGCAGTGGAAGAAGAATTCAGGGGAAGAATTAGTACATGAAGCTTATATGGGCAACTATTGTCTAACTCTTATGGATGAGAATAAAAACATTATTTGGAGTATGAATCCAGATGAAATTAAGGCTAGAATACATATGGAAAATATGATGGGGCAAAATAAAGGGATTTATACTACAGATACTTACGAAATAACGGATAAGGGCATGGTAGTGGGATATGTATCTATAGGCCAGTATTCTTCACTATTGTTATCTGAGGAAGATATTAAATTTAAAAATCGAATAAATGAGGGAATTTTCATTTCATTAATATTTGCAGTAATAATTACTATAATAATAAGCATTTATCTTTCTAAAGATTTTTCTAAACCAATAAAAAAGGTATCCGATATTTCAGTTGAATTATCTAGAGGAAACTACGATGTAGAGTCAAATAATGAAAGTAATATAATTGAAATTAATAATCTTCAAAATAGTATAGAAGGCTTAAAAGAAAAGCTGAAGAATCAAGATGCATTAAGAAAGAGATTAGTTTCTGATATATCTCATGAAGTACGAACACCACTTAATGTATTGCAAAATAACTTAGAGGCAATGATGGACGGTATAATTCCTATAAATGATGATACATTATCTGGACTCAACGACGAGGTTATAAGATTTAGCAAACTATTAGATAATCTAAATGTACTTAAAGAAATGGAAGGAAAAGATATTAATTTAAACTTTGAAAAAGTTTCTTTGAATAAAATTATTTTAGCTGTTATACAGGATTTTAAAGTAACTTCTAAGGAGAAAGGGGTAGCTATAAATTTTGATAATGATAGTAAAGAATACTTCATATCAGGAGATGAAAATAGTTTAAAGCAAGTATTTATTAATCTGATCTCAAATAGTTTAAAGTTTGTAGAAGAGGGCGGAAAAGTTTGGATTAATATTGAAGAGACAAAAGAGAATATAGTAGCAGAAGTAATAGATAATGGAATAGGTATAAAAGAAGAAGACTTACCATTTATTTTTGAAAGATTGTATAGGGGAGATAAGAGTAGAAATAAAATAGAGGGTAGCGGAATTGGTCTAGCTGTAGTAAAAAATATATTAACCTTTCACTCAGCTTGGATAAAGGTTGAGAGCGATGTGGATAGGGGAACTAAGATCTCTATAATTTTCAAAAAAATATAATTTTCAATAATATATTTACACAAGAATTGTATTATAACACTTATTAATAAAGTAAATTAGTATAAATTATTAAATTTAATAAAGCAGTTGCAATTTATTTTTAACTGTTTTATAATATAAATAATCCCCTTACTATAGGGGGGTATGAAGGGGGAGGAATATGAATTCAGAAAAACAAAAAGCTTTACAGTCTTTAAAAATATCTAAAGGACAAATAGAAGGCATAATTAAGATGATAGAAGAGGAGAGATATTGTATTGATGTATCTAATCAAATTATTGCTGTTCAGTCCTTATTGAAAAAAGCAAATATGCACATACTAAAACAACATTTAAATCACTGTGTAAAAGATGCCTTTCTTCATGATTCAGGAGAGGAAAAGATAGATGAAATAATGGGAGTATTGCAAAAACTAATAGATAAATAGAAGGATTTAAATATGAAGAACATAATAAAGAAGTTTATAAAAAAGCTTGCTGAGGAAAATAGCAAGACATTTGGAACAAGAGAAAAATTAGATTGCTGCAATATAAATAAAAACAACAATGTAAAGAAAGCTCCAAATAAATAATTAAAAACTTTTAAATCATATAATTAAGTAAAATTATTTAATATTAAAGAATATACTGGAGGGAGATAGTATTATGAAAAAGAAAATATTAATTGAAGGAATGAGTTGTGGACATTGTGTTAATCACGTAGAGGGAGCACTGGAAGATATAGGTGGCGAAAATATTCAAGTAAATTTAGAGGGAAAATATGCAACAGTAGAATTTAACAACAACTCTACTGAAGAAGATATAAAAGCTGCTATAGAAGATGCAGGATACGATGTTGTAAAAATAGAAACTATTTAAAAATTCTCATTTAAAAATGTAAAGAAAGCATATAGTGCAAATTAAAATTTGCACTATATGCTTTTTTATTTAGGAGTCAATAGCCCCATAAATTACTACCACTAGGTATTATATCAGAAGCCTTTAAATCACCAGTATTATTTATATCATCAACTACTTTAATATAACCTCTTATCATTCCCATCCAACAACTGAAGTTTATATCATCATTGTCAGGAGTAAATTTAATTATATTTTCTCCATTTTCAAGTTTTTTCTCAACATTTATTGATGGAAATACCATTTCATTATTACAATAGTTAAGATTTTTGCCATCAATAATTAATTTTACTGGAGTATTCTTTTGAACATAAAATACATCAGGCGAATAGCCACTGTAGTCTGCGTCCATTTTTATTACTTGAACTCCATTTTCTATAATGGGCTTAGAAATATTTACATTGTTTTTAGGTTCTTTAATTAACCCTAAAAATATTACTAAAAAGAAAGCTATTAATCCTACTATTAATATTCCAATTATACTAGAGAAATTATTTCTTCTAGTACTATACCCGCACTTTTCTATAGATTCTATAAGTTTTTTCTCACTACATAATTGAGAGTCATATTGAACTTCAACTAGATTTTTAATAAAACTTATCTTAAACCAAATAATACCAGGGAGTTTTTGAATTTCTCTTTTAATTCTTTGCTCGCAGGAACTACAAGTCATATCGAAGACTTTAATTGTAGTTTTTTTAATCCTCATTTTAAAACCTCCACATATTTAGTAAATGAAACTATTATACTTAAAAGCTATAAAGAAACTATGAATAAATAAATATTTATAGCAAAAAATAACTTAAGATTTAAAATAAGACTTAAAAAAGGAGAGATTTTTTATGATAAAAAACATGGTAACTAATGTGATGAATAGTTTATCAGATGATTTAATGGTAAATATACTTACAAAGGATTATCCGGAAAATTTTTTCGTAATGGCAACAGCTGCCGAAAAATTAAGTATTATGGCTATTGTGGAAGCCTGTATGAGAGGAGAAAGTGGCAAAACTCTTCAAAGGACTTATGGGAGTCCTAATGTTCAATCCCAATGGAATAAAATATTTTTAAATGGAAGGCAGTTATTTCAAATGCCAACTGAAAGTTTAGATGCCATAAATACTCAAGTTGTTATCGGTAAAAATGCTAAAAAACCTTTAACTATATCTATGCCTATCATGATAACTGGTATGTCTTATGGTGGATCTTTAAGTCTTAAAACAAAAATTGCTTTGGCAAAAGGTGCATCTATGGCAGGAATTTCAAGTAATACAGGTGAATCAGGTGTTTGTAAAGAAGAGAGAGAAGCAGCAAAACTATTGATAGGTCAATATAACAGAGGAGGATGGTTAAGAAAACAAGAGGATTTAGAACAGCTAGATGCAATTGAAATACAATTAGGCCAGGGAGCTTGGGGTGGAGCTGTACCAACTCAAATACCTTCCAATCAAATAGGAGAACATTTAAGAAATACCTTTGGGTTAAAAGAAGGGGAAGACGCAAAAAAAGGATCTAGAATGGAAGGAATAAATAATGAAAATGATTTAATTAATTTAGTAAAGAACTTAAGAGAAACCTATGGTGTTCCTGTAGGAATAAAGATAGGGTCCACTCATTTTTTAGAGAAAGAGCTAGATGTGATTACAAAAACAGAAGTAGATTATATTGTACTTGATGGAGCAGAAGGCGGTACCTCAAGTGCTCCTCCAATTTTAGAAGATGATATGGGATTGCCTACTTTATTTACATTAGCTAGAGCATCTAAATATCTAAAGGAAAAAGGACTTGATGATAAAATTGACTTAATAATAGCAGGGGGATTAAAAACTCCAGGAGAGTTTTTAAAAGCTTTAGCTTTAGGGGCGAAAGCAGTTTACATAGGGTCTATTGCACTTATAGCTACAATACAGAGTCAAATAATTAAAACATTAACTAATGAAACTACACCTCAATTAGTATTATATGGTGGAAAATTAACAGATGATTTAGATGAAGACAGAGGAGCAGAAACTCTTTCTAACTTTTTAATGTCTTGTCAAGAAGAAATGAAATTATCACTAGCAGCTATGGCAAAAACTGATATAACCCAATTGACTAAAGAAGATATTATGTCTGTAGATAGAGAACTGAGTGAAGTCTTAGGAGTAGCATATGGAGGAGAGCCCTGTAATTAAAAAATATACAATTTAAAAATTACAGTAACAGTAAAGGTAAGGATTTTATTAATATAAAGTTTTTAATAAATATAAGATTTAAAGGATAAAATTTTAGCAAAATTTTATCCTTTACTGTTAATTTTTCGTTTTCAAATTTAAATCATCAATGGATACTATTCAATTGTTCTTGTCTATCGTTTTGTTTTTTCTTCATATTTTCTAGCTGAGCATCATTCATACTTCCTAAATTTTCTTTAATATATCCACCGGTATATTTCATGTTCTGTATAATATTTTCTGCCTCATTAGTTGGGCCACCTTCACCATATACTAGCTTATCTTTTAAATTTGATATACTTTCTTCACGTATATTTTGTAGTTCTTTAGCTGCTTCTATATTTTCAGGAGAAGATATATCTTCATATTGCTCAAGATGTCTCTCAGTTCTTGTATGCTTTTCTACTAAATCTATCATTTCATCTACTCTATTTTCTTTTTCACGTTTATCCATTTTTATACCTCCTATAAATTCTTTTCATCATATTTATTTTGTCCTTTAACAAGCATATAATTCTATAAATATTTTGGTATAACAATATGACTTTAGTCATAATAGATAATGACCTTTAATACTGTAATAATATTTTATATATGAGTATAATTAAAATATAGGATTTTTTAATATTTTAATATATGATATATTTTATGAAAAATTTAAATTTAGAGGTGAAGAATATGAATGGAAAGGTAACTATAGGAATTTTATTTATACTATTCGGTGTAGTAACACTATTGCAACAATTTAATATCTTTTATTTTGGAAATATACTTTTCAATTGGTGGCCTATTATCATTATTGCAATAGGAGTAAATAAATTAATCAGCAAAAATGAATCAAAAACGTCGGGAGTAATATTTTTAATAATGGGTATTTTTCTTCAATTGAAAACTTTGAATATTATTACTGTAAGTATATGGAAATTTATTTGGCCAGCGATATTTATATTTATTGGTTTGAATATGCTTTTCCCAAAGGAAAGATATAGAAAAGATTTTCATGAAAATTCAGTTCAGGATGATGTAGTAGATTATGTGAATATATTTTCAGGATTAGAAAATAGGAATTTTTCCCAAAATTTTAAGGGTGGAAGTATCATAGCTGTTTTTGGGGGAGTTACTGTGGATTTAAGAGATGCTGAATTAGCGCCAGAAGGAGCAATTTTAGATATGACAGCTGCTTTTGGAGGAATCGATTTGATTGTTCCTACCCATTGGAAAGTTATTGTTACGGGTATACCTATATTTGGAGGATGGAGCAATAAAACGCAAAGTGACCAATTAGGCAACAATGATGATTTTATTTCTGTGCAGCCAGTGTTAAGAGTTAAATGTGTAGCCGCCTTTGGAGGTATAGATATTAAAAATTATCATGAACAATAAAAATATAAAAAATGGTTAATATATAATTATATGTATTAATCATTTTTTTAATGTTAAATCTATGTTAATTAAGTTTAAAAAAACTTTATTTTTGTTAAAAATGATGTAATATTTATGATGTAATAATTATGACATAAAAAATTTTTATTCTTTTGGAAGGAGTTTAGGAATGAGTGCTTCACAAATGTTAATAGGTCTTTTTGGAGGATTAGGTTTATTTCTTTATGGAATGAAACTAATGGGAGATGGTCTTGAAAACGCAGCGGGAGATAGACTAAAGGGTTTTTTTGAAAAAGTTGTCTCCAATCCATTTAAAGGAATACTAATTGGTGCAATAGTAACTGCTATAATACAAAGTAGTAGTGCTACTACAGTAATGGTAATAGGATTTGTTAATGCGGGATTAATGAATTTATATCAAGCTGCTGGAGTTATTATGGGAGCAAATATTGGAACCACAGTGACTGGTCAGCTTGTTGCTCTTAATCTTACGGCAGTTGCTCCACTTTTTGTTGGGGTTGGTGCTTTAATTGTTTTATTTTCAAAAGGAGATAAAAGGAGAGAAATTGGTAATATTATATTAGGATTTGGTGTTCTATTTATAGGAATGCAATCTATGTCTTCTTCAATGGCACCATTAGCAAAATCTGAAAGTTTTACAAGTTTAATAGCAACTTTATCATATAATCCTATATTGGGAGTTTTGGTAGGTTTGGTTCTTACGGCGGTAGTTCAGAGTTCTTCAGCTACTATTGCAATACTTATAACATTAGCTAATACAGGAATAATGCCACTAGAAGCCGCATTGCCAGTATTATTTGGAGATAATATAGGAACTTGTGCTACAGCACTTTTATCCAGCGTAGGTACTAATAAAAATGCTAAGAAGGCTGCACTTATACATATGTTTTTTAATGTAGTTGGTACCATAGTATTTTTATTTATGTTGCAACCAGTTACTTATTTAATGCATTCTATAACCCCTGGAAATGTTGGTAAGCAAATAGCAAATGCACATACTTTCTTTAACATTGCTAATGTAATTATACAAGCTCCATTTATTAAATATTTAGTTGCTTTAGTAAATAAATTAATTCCAAACGATATGGAAGAGGAAAATCCAACAATGTTATATTTGGATTATAGATTATTGGAAACTCCAGTAATTGCAGTTGGACAATGCAATAAAGAAATTGTAAGAATGGGCCAAAAGGCTAGAGAGATATTAGTACTAGCAGTAGAATCATTAGAAACAGGAGATGAAGAATTAATAAAGAAAGTAGCAGAAGGAGAAGATTTTGTAGACCTCTTAGAAGAAGAAATAACAAAATTCCTTGTTAAGCTTTCAAATACAGAACTATCTAAACAACAGGTAGATAAAGTGACATCCATGTTTCATGTGGTTAAGGACATAGAAAGAATAGGAGATCATGCTAAAAACATTGCTAACCTATCTACAGAAAAAATATCAAAGAGATTAAATTTCTCAGAGGAAGCTCAAAAAGAATTAAAAGAAATGTATGAATACACTCTTAAAGCACTAGATACATCTATAGTAAGCTTTGAAAAAAATGATGTAAAAACGGCAATTGATGTTCAAGAAATTGAAGATGAGATTGATAGACTTCAAGATGAATTGAGAGATAATGATATAAAGAGATTAAACTCATCAGCTTGTGAAGCAAGGGTTAGCGCTATATATCTAGATATCATATCAAATTTTGAAAGGGTAGGAGATCATTCTCTTAATGTATCTGAAGCTGTAATAAGAGTTAATAAATTAGTTGCATCAGAAGCAACAGGAAACTAATAAAAACTAAAAAAGGATGCTTAGCATCCTTTTTTAGTTTTCTTTATTCTCATCTTCTTCTTTATTTTCTTCTTCATTTTCTAATTTTATTTCGAAAGATGAATCCATATCTGTTTCGCTTAATTCATCGCTGTGGCAACCACAACAAAGGTCATCTTCAATATCTTCTATTTCAATCACTCCGTGATTCTCAACAATGCCTTCGTCTTCGTTTTTATTTTCTTTATATTTTTTATATATAAATGTTCCTAATGCAACAGCAGCTGTTGTAAGTGCAGCTTTAAATATATAATTATTTTTTCTTTTCATGGGTAAATTACCTCCTTAATAATATTATAATATATTCATGATGTTATATAATTAATGTATTCTTTTTAACTTTTTTTATACAAAAGGACTTCAGATTAAGTTGTTCTTTATATTTTACCATTATGTGATATTTTTTACAATGTAAAAAGCGAAAATGACCACATTATTCTATAAGTTTTTTTAATAGATTTAAAGAAACATTATATGGTGGATACTTTAATTTTAAATCAAATAAAAAACTTCTTTTCATTACAGATCTTTGATGAGTGAATGAGTAATAGCTCCATTTTCCATGGTATTTTCCCAAACCACTATTACCAACTCCTCCAAAAGGTAGATACGGACTATTTATTTGAGTAAGTGTTTCGTTTATGCACACGCTACCGGAAGAGGTACTCTTTATTAACTTATCAATATTTTTATTACTTCTAGAAAAATAATAAAGGGACAAAGGCTTAGGTCTACTGTTGATAAAATATATAACCTGGTCTAAAGTATCAAATTGAAGCATTGGTAGTATAGGCCCAAATATCTCTTCTTTCATTACAGAAGAATTAATTTTTGTACCTACCATTAAAGTAGGTGAAATATATAGCTCTTCTTTTTTTGTTTCACCACCAAAGATAACTTTTCCGTCTTCTAGGTAAGAACTTAACCTATCAAAATGTTTTTCATTTATTATTCTTCCATAGTGAGGACTATTTATTGCATTTTCTCCGTAAAATTCTTTGATATATTTTATTAAAAGGGGAATAAATTGATGTACAACATCCTTATGGATAAATAAATAGTCAGGAGCTACACAAGTTTGTCCTGTATTAAAAAATTTACCCCAGGCTATTCTCTTTGCGGAAACTTCTAAATCTGTACATTTATCAACTATACAAGGGCTTTTACCGCCAAGCTCAAGGGTTGTTGGTATAAGATTCTTGCTTGCAGCCTCCATAACTATTTTTCCAACATTTTCACTTCCAGTGAAGAATATATAGTCCCAATGGAGGGAGAGTAGCTTACTTGTTTCATCTATTCCTCCTTGAACTGAATATAAGTATTTTGGATTAAAATTATTATTAATTAAATTAGTTATCACATTTGAGATATTAGGGGATAGCTCAGAAGGTTTAACAACAGCACAGTTACCAGCAGCAATAGCTCCGATTAAAGGTGCAAAAATTAAATGAAAAGGATAATTCCATGGTCCAATTATTAAAACGGAACCATAAGGTTCATTGATAATATAACTTTTACCAGGGAAAGCAGTTAAGGGAGTTTTCACCTTTTCACTCTTGCACCACTTTCTTAAATTATTTATAATATAATTTAATTCAGAGATAACAAAACCAACTTCACTCACGTAACTCTCAAAATTACATTTACCTAAGTCTTTTTTCAGCGCTTCATAAATTACAGTTTCATTATCTTTAATAAGATATTTAAGTTTTTTTAATTGACTTATTCTAAAATTTATATCGTAGGTAGCCCTACTATTAAAAAATATTTGTTGGTTAGATAAAATTTTATTAAAATCTGTATTAACCATATTAATCACCTCTTACTATAAAATATACCATAATATTATATTATTTGAAATGAGGAGGATTTTATGTTAAATATTATTTGGCTAGATGGAAATGATGAACTAAAAGATGCATATAAGATTAGAAGTGAGGTTTTTATAGAAGAACAAAAGGTGCCAAAAGAAATAGAAATAGACGCTAAAGATAAAATTTCAAAACATATAGTTGTATACCATGAAGAAGATCCAATAGCTACAGGAAGAATTGTTATAGATAATGAAACTTGTTCTTTTGGTAGAATAGCTGTAGTAAAAAAATATAGAGGAAAAGGAATAGGGGAAGTTTTAGTTGAACATATGATAAAAAAAGTTTCTGATTTAAAAATTAATGAGGTTTATATACACGCTCAAAAACATGCAGAAGAATTTTATAAAAAATTTAACTTTAAATCCTTTGGAGATATTTTCTACGAAGGAGGAATCGAACATATAAATATGGTATTAAAATTATGAACTATATGTAAAGTAGATGTAAACTTTATAACAAAAGTGTATAATAATTCCAATGATATGATATACTTAACTTTATAGATATTATTGAATACATATCACTGAGGAGGGTTTAATATGGGAGTAGCAATAAATGCATATGTAAGAAATGAGAAGCCAAAAGTTACAAAGAGGGAAGGGTTTATTCCTGGAGTTATTTATGGCAAAGATTTTGAAAACATACTTGTTAAATTTGAAAGAAATAAGCTCATAGGTCTGCTTAAAGAAAATGGAGAGAAAGCAAAAATATCATATACCTTAGACAATGTTAAAAAAGAAGGTATCATTAAGGAAATAGGAAGAGATTTTGCTACGGGTGAAATCATACATATTGATATTCAGTCAGTAAAGGGAGATGATACTGTTAAGTGGACAATACCTGTAATTTTTACAGGAAAGGAACTTTTAAATAATAGAGGGCTATACCTTCAGGTGTATTCAAATGAAGTTGACGTTGAAGCAGAAGCTTCATTAATACCTGACAATGCAGAACTTGAAGTGAGTTCTATGAACTATGGTGAAGAGATAAAAATTAAGGATTTAAATCTAAACCCAGTTATTAAATTAGCGAAGGATAGTGAAACTATTTTAGCGGTTATAACAAACTCTTAAATCTTGCCTTAGAGGAAAATTTTTTATTTGAATAAGATTTGAAAATATATAGTTAAAAATAAAAAAAGAGATTTTAGTAAAGCTAAAATCTCTTTTTTTATTTAAATAATATCTTTATAGGCAATGATTCCATAACGGGAATTAGCATTCTTAACTGCATTAATAACCGCTTTTTCAACAACTCTAGCTGCTAGCATACCTACCACATTTATATCTGCTTCTATTTTATTTGTTGCCATTGTAAATATTGTGTCCCCATCAAACATAGTATGAGCAGGGCGCATAGTTCTAGCATAACCATTATGAGCCATTGAAGCAATTTTATTAGCAGAAGATTTTGTTAATATGGCATTAGTAACAACTGCTCCTATAGTGGTATTTCCTGGGAAAACATTATTGTCCTTATTATAGTTATCTATCATCCATTGTTCAGTATTTATAAATTTGCCATTTCTTATAGCGCCAGCAATAATTTCACCTGTTTTAGGATCTATAACATCTCCAAGGCAGTTAACTGCGATAAGAGCACCTACCTTTAGTTCTCCAACTTGAATGCAATAACTTCCTAAACCACCTTTCATAGAGTGCTCAGGGCCCAACATTTTTCCTAAAGTAGCACCAGTTCCTGCACCTACATTTCCTTGCAAGTCTTCTTTATTATGCTCAGAATGAATTGCAGCTTGATAACCCATTGTCTTATCAGGTCTAATATTTTTAATACCTACACTTAAGTCAAAAAGTACCGCTGAACAAACTATAGGGACTTTTGTAACACCCACATCAAATCCAACTTCATATTTCTCCAAGTATTCCATAACTCCATTAGCAGCATCTAAACCAAAAGCACTTCCTCCAGAGAGGACTATACTATGTATTTTTTCAATCATATTAACTGGATTTAAAAGATCTGTTTCTCTAGTTCCAGGAGCTCCTCCTCTTACATCAACACCTGCAGTAGCTCCTTCTTTACATATTATAACAGAACATCCAGTGCCACCTTCTAAACTTTGAGCGTGCCCGATGTTTATGCCATCTATATCAACTAAATTTATTTCCTTCATCTCACTAATACTCCTTTGTAAATGTTTTTACTCAAATGTTTTTAAAAATCTCCTGAACTAAGTCAGGAGATTTTTCTTACTTCTTTATTTTTTTTACTGCCATAACTACTGGTACAGTTATTAATACGGATAGTATGGCTTCAGGAATTCCATTTGTTAGTCCCACAGCTATAATAGCTTTTTTAGCAGCAGGCACGCTTATATTAAAAACTAATGCATATCTTTCTACATAAATTAAGTACATTAATCCTAAAACACCAAATGTATTTATCAAAGATCCAACTGCTGCAGCTAAAGCAATTTTTAAAGTACCTAGCTTTGAGGATAGAATTGAATAGCAATAATAAGATGCTATTCCAATAATAACCCTAGGAACTACAGAAACTATTGGATTGACAAAAACAAAGGATAGTGGTGTAGGATTTGTAAAGGCATTTATTACGCTGAAAATGCCGAAAATTAACCCTATCATTCCTCCCACTACAGGGCCTTCTATAATAGCACCAATTATTACTGGTACATGCATGATAGTGGCTTTTACTGGTGGAATAGGTATAAAACCTAAACCAGAAATACCAAGAAAAATTGAAATGGCAGACAACATTCCAACAACGGCTATTTGTCTAGTACTAAGATTAATTGATGATTTTAATTTTTTCTCCATTAAAATTACCTCCGTTATTATTCCCTTAGGGATATAATTCGAAAATTTCTTATTAAACTATTGGGTGTTCAGTTTCATAAGAATACCGACGAAATCATTTTAACACGTTTGTAGAGAAAATTAAATAGAATCGTTAAAATTTTATCAATAAAAAGTATTCTGACAATTCCTATAAACTGAGAAAAAAACCTATATATATAAAGAGGAAAAATGCATATTATGGAGAATATAGAATAAACATAAGGAAATAAATGATAAATTGTAACAATATGAAAAGGGAGGACAAATATGGTGTTCAGCAAAAAAAAGAATAAAAAAGATTATGATGTGGATAAGGATTTAGAAGTAATAAAAAAGAATATTAATGAACTAATAAAAGGAAATTTAATAAAAATAGATGAAGTTCAGGTTAAAGATAAGGAATTAATATCATTATGGAATAGATTAGTTGATAAAACATATGATGAAAAAAATCATAATGTAAATTTAGTAAATGATGTATTGAATTCAGTAATTAAAATGGAATATATCGGTGACATGGTGGATAATGCGAACAATCAAAATAATTCTATTAAGGATATAAATGATAATAGTGAAGAATTAACCTTATCGATCCATGAAATGGCGAAGTTTGCTGAGAAAATATCCATGAAAACTGAAAATGCTATTAATGCAGTAGATGAAGGGGTTAACAGTATAAGAACTTCTTATAATTATATGATAGAGTCTTTGAAAAGTAATAAGACTATTGAAGATAACATGAATATGGTTATCCAAAGAACAGCAGATATTGAAAAAATAATAGATATAGTTAAAGGTATTGCAGATCAAACAAACTTACTAGCACTAAATGCTGCTATTGAGGCTGCAAGAGCTGGTGAAGCAGGAAAAGGGTTTGCTGTAGTAGCACAAGAAGTAAGAAAGCTTGCAGAGGATACAAAAGAATCAGTAAATAGTATACAAAATAATATTGGAGAACTGAAGAGTGATATAGAAGTTTTAGTTAACGATATAAACAGTACAAGTTCTAATGCATCTCTTGAGGAAGATTTATTAAATAATTCAATAAGTACTATAGAAAATATTAAAAAAGTAGTTGAAGAAATTAATGTAGAGATGAATCAAATTTCTGCTAGTAGAGAGGAGCAGTTAACTTCCACAGAAGAACTTAATGAGCATATAAACTTAATAGCTAAGGGAGCTAACGAGCTTTTGCTACAGTTTAATAAAGCAGGAAGAGATATTTACAATTTAAGTATAGCTACAGATAATGGAAGAAAAATTTTGCTATCAAATGGAGGATGTTTAGAAGATAAGGATATGATAGATCTCTATAAAACAGATCACCTACTCTGGAAATGGAAAGTTTATAATATGATGCTAGGATATGAAAAATTAGATGAAAATATTGTAGCAGATTATAAAATTTGCAATCTGGGAAGATGGTATTATTCTGTAGAGAATGAAAAACTTCTTAAAAACAAAGATTTTATTGAAATAGAAAAGTACCATAAAGAGCTTCACAGCATTGCTAAAGAAGTTATAGCATTCTGTAAAAAAGAGGATATAAGAAATGCAAAACTAGGTATAAAGGATATGGAGAGTTGCTCTTCAACGATGTTAAGTTATATGGATAAAGTAAAGAGCTTTTTAAATGAGAATAATGGTTAGAACTTTATAGTTCTAGCCATTATTTTATGTCCTTTACAAGTTGGGTGAATACCGTCTGTATAAAGATTAGACAGGATTTCAGGGGTAATTTCAGGATTTTTAGTAAAGGAAGCGTAAAAATCAAAATAAGTGATATTATTAATATTACAATAATCTATAATATTTTCTCTATAGATTTCAATAGCAGAGTTAACTTTAGAGTAATCAATGCTATCATCCCAATATTTATTTGCTAGACTCATATGGATTGGAGGCTGAATACCTATAAGAGGAATTATATTGTTTTCCCTACACTCCTGTATAATCAATATAATATTATTTATTGTATTATCTAGACTTGTATTAAGTAAAAAATCATTTGTACCTCCCATGATTATACAATGAGTAGGGTGCAAACAGATTACGTCTTTATAAGATCTAAAAAGCATACCGGCAGTAGTATCTCCATTTAAACCTTTATTTGTAACAGAGATTTTTAATCTTTCTCTTATAATATCACACCAGCATTCTCCATATGCTACACCGTAACCGTAGGTAAGACTATCACCAAAACAAACTAATTTCATTTAAATCACCTTTTGTAAAATTATTTTACATATATATTATCATAGCTTACTTATTATCTCCATGGACAAAGTATTGAATTCATAAGATAATGAAATGCGAATTTACAAAATAAAGTTTCATATTTTTCAATATATGTCTTATAATAATGTTATCAGAAAGGTGGAGATATTTGTGATGCATTATAGAAAGAAAAATAAGTTTAATGCTCTACTTCTTGGACTAATAGTATTTATAAGTATGTTGTTTTTTAATGGAAGAGTACATAGCTATACAATAAACGAACAAAGTTTATGGGAAGCGAAATACTTGATTCAAAAAAATTCCATCTATGATCTTCCGTTAGAAGGAATGAATTCCAATGATATTAATGAGGTTATAAAATACTTAAAGGATCCCTATAGTCAATATTTTACTAAAGAAGAGTTTGAAAAATTTGTCATGGGGATTAATCAAAGTTTTCATGGTATAGGTATATATAATGAAAGCGTACCAGAAGGTATAAAGGTAGATTCTTTCTTGCCAGGATCACCAGCAGAAGAAGCAGGGTTAAAAGTTGGAGATATAATTATAAGTGCAGATGGAAACAGTTTAAAAGGATTAGATTTATCTAAAGCGGTAAAATATATAAAAGGTGAGATTGGTACTTCTGTTAAGTTGACAGTAAAAAGAGGGGAAGCTATTTTAAATTATAATGTGAAAAGAAAAGAAATAAAAATACCTACTGTAGAAGGAGAGCTTTTAGATAATAATGTAGCATATATTTTAATTGAGTCCTTCGGAGAAGATACTCCAGAACTTTTAAATAAAAAGTTTAAAGAGATGGAAGACAAAGGAGCAGAAAAGTATATTATGGATTTGCGAAACAATACGGGAGGATATACTAACTCTGCCTACGATATTTTAGGTTATTTTATAGATGATAATGTAGCTACAATAATGAAAGATAGTAAAAATAATGAATATAGATATAAAGCTCAAAAGCATGATTATATAATTGATAAAGATATTATACTTTTAGTAAATGAATATACTGCCTCTGCCTCCGAGATACTTTCAGCTGCATTAAAGGATTATAATAAGGCTTTACTCGTTGGAAACAAAACCTATGGAAAGGGAGTACAGCAAACTATATATTCACTAAGCAATGGAGATGTAATAAAATTAACTACCCATAGTTTTTATTCACCTCTGGGTAAAGAAATAAATGGTGTTGGAATAACTCCACATATCAATTCTGAGAAGGTAGATCCTCTAAGTATAGCACAGCTACTTTTTTCAGGAAAACCTTCTACTATGGATAAAAGTCATTTAGTGAAAATTATAGGAGAAAATAAAAAAGAATATTATATTGATTTAAATAAGGCTAAAGAAAAAGATTACAGAAAAGCATTCAAGCATATATTAAATTCAACCAAGGAAGGTAATATGTTTATTGGAACCCAAAGTGGGTGGAATAAACTTACTAAGGAAGATATAGCTAATGAAGCTAATATATATTTTAATGGTTATAGTAAATTGCCAAAACTAGTTAAATCAAAAGATAAAGCAACCTTTAAAATAAAATTAAATAAGAATGTTGATTTTAAAACAGTAAATCCAAATACAATAAAGTTAATTAATGAAGAAACATTTGAACAGGTAAAAGGAGACTTTAACTTAGAAAAAGATAATGAGATAATATTTTATCCCTTACAAGCTTCTAAATTGCAAGGTAATTATATATTATTAGTTGAAGGTTTAAAAGATACAAATGGTAGAGAACTAAAAAATAAAACATTACTACCAGTTCAATTTCGGTAATCTCTAGATTGATATTTATATGTATATAAATCTGTATTTATAGGTGTATAGATCTATGTTTATATGTGTACATCTTGATATTTTATGAAGACTTTGCTACATTATTTATAGCGAAGTCTTATTTTAACTATGTAAAATATACAAAAAGTTTAAAAATCATTAATAAAGTATTATAAAAAAGTATGTTAATATATTATATATAATATATAGTAAATTTTAATTACTTCAGGGAGGTAATTAGTCAAATGAATATGAACTATTATAAACAGATGAATCAATGGGATAATTTAACTAAAATATTATTAATTCTTGGTGTGATTCTATTATTACCGAGCTCCAGTAGGATAATAGGAATCGCATTAATAATATATGCTGTAGGAAAAATGGGTTACTATAGTAGTAGGAATAGAAATATGGGAGATATTAACTTTAATAAAGTTAAAAGTGACATGAGAAATGCCTTAGATAATTTTAAAAATAAAATGAAAGAAAGAAAAGAATTTTTGGTTACAAGATGTCCTAATTGCTCTCAAAAATTAAGACTTCCACGTAAAAAAGGTAACATACTAGTTACTTGTCCAAGATGTGGATATAAGTTTAAATTAAAAACCTGATAGTTAATTCTATCAGGTATAAATATGTGCAAGTTAAAGGAAAGTTTATTAATATAAATTTCCTTTTATTTTTTTGTTTATTATCACTAGTGATAGTTGTCAATAGTGATAGTTATCAATATTGATACATATCACTATTGATATTAATATATAAATGGTGATATAATTTATACATAATGTGGAATAATATACTAGAGACCTATGTATATAAAGGAGGAAATTTAATTGGAAAAGATTGCTTTAATAACCGATACCACAGCTGATTTAACAGAAGAAATTATTAAGGAGTATAATATAAATATACTACCTTTTAGAATAATTTATAAGGATAGAGAATATAAAGATAAGATTGAAATTACTCCACAGGAAGTGTATGATAATTTTAAGGTGGAAGTACCAACGTCTTCACTACCATCCATGCAGGATATGGAAGAATTATTTACAAAGCTAGAAGAAGAAGGATATACTCATGCAATTATAATAACATTATCAACAGGTCTTTCAGGAATATATAATGGAGTAAAATTAGTAAGTGAAAATCATCCTAAAATTACTTCGCATGTTATGGACTCAAAAGCTATATCATGGGGTGAAGGAGCTTTAGCTCATAAATGTGGTGAATTAATAAAAGAAGGGAAAGACTTTGATACAATAATAGATGAATTGTATAAATTTAGGCAAAAAATTCACGTTTATTTTGTTGTAGGTACTTTAGAATACTTGAAAAGAGGAGGCAGAATAGGCAAAGTTTCTGGAACTATAGGGGAATTATTAAATATCAAGCCTATAATTGTTGTAGATAACAATGACGGTAAATATTGTACTTATGATAAGGTTAGAGGTAGAAAACAATCACTAAATAGAATGTTTGAAATAGTAGAAAATAAATTAAAGGAAACTAGATGTTCTATTTATGTTATGCATGGAGATGCTTTAGAGGAATCAAAAAAAATACATGAAAAACTAAGTAAGTTAGAAAATGCATCAAAGGTTGTAATGGGAGGAGCAATAAGCCCTGTATCTGGAGTTCATAGCGGGCCTGGCCTTGTTGGAATTGTATTAATAGAGGAGTCGTAAAGAATGAATTTTGGGTATGATGATGTGAAAGAAGAGGAGAAGCGCCTTTACGAAGAGTATAAAAAAAAATTAGAAAATCTAAAAAAAATTGAAAAGGAAAAGGAAGCTGTAGGCCAAGTTTTTACTAAAGGGCTTTTGCCCCTATATGTTTTATACATATTAAGTTTAGGTCCAACTAATGGTAATGACATAGCTCATCAAATAGGTGAAAGAACAAAAGGCCTATGGATACCAAGCACTGGAGGCATTTATCCACTTCTTAAAAAATTTGAAAAACAAAAGTTGGTCAAAGGTGAATGGGATAGTTCGAAAAGAATATATTCACTTACAGATGTAGGACATGAAGAACTTAAAAACAAAAAAGAATTATTGAAGCTTAAAATTGAAGAAGCACTTAAAGTGTTTAATATCATATATAGTGATTTATATAAGTAGACAGCGAAAAAACGCTGTTTTTCTTTTTTGCTATAGAATATAATAAGAATATGATATAATGTAATAGATTACATGTGATTTTGTCACCTTTTATTTTCAGAAATTTTATAATATTAAAGGATTGGGGGATCTTATGATAAAAAGGGTTATTTTAGCTGGTTTTGGTAATGTAGGTAAGGAATTTGTAAAGCTTATTGATGAAAGAAGGTTATATATTAGAGAAAGATATGATCTAGATTTAATCTTATGTGGTGTTTTAGAAAAGGAAGGATGTATTTTTGAAGATGGTGGAATTGATACATCTTATTTAAGTAACTGCCCTTTAGGATCTCAAGGGGTGCTTAAATATACTGAACATTATAAAGAATCCTACTATAATTATCCTGTTTTAGAAGGCGATATTCTTATAGAATGTACGCAAAGCAACATAAGAACAGGAGGCCCTTCAGTAAATTATATAATAAATTCTATTAATAGAGGTATGGATATAGTAATGCTATCTAAAGGTGCTTTAGTCACAAACTTTAATCAATTGATGGAGTTGGCAGGGAAAAAAGATGTAAAAATAAAATATAGTGGTGCTACAGCAGCGGCTCTTCCTACTATGGACTTAGGAGTATATAGTTTAGCAGGAGCAGAAATTATAAGTATAATTGGAGTTTTAAATGGAACCACTAACTATATATTGAATAGAATGTTTGAAGAGAATATATCTTTTGAACAAGCATTAAAAGAAGCCGTTGAAAAAGGGATAGCAGAGCGAGAAAATTCAATGGATATAGATGGGATTGATAGTGCCTGTAAAATATTATTATTAGCAAATAGTTTAATGAATGGTAATTATTCATTAGAGGATGTTGTGATTAAAGGTATTAGAAACATAAGCAGAGAAGATGTATTAGAGGCTAAAAATGAGAATAAGGTTATAAAGTTATTATGCAAAGCATATTATAAAGACGGAAAATTAGCTTTAGAAGTATCACCAGAAAAAGTCCATACTAATAGTCTTTTAGGCAGTATAAATGGAAGTAATAAAGGGGTAGTATTCAATACTGATACTATGGGAGAAATATATTTAATTGGTGGAGCATCAAATCCTAGAGGAGCAGCAGCTGCTGCATTGAAAGATGTTATAAATCTATGTGGAAAGTAATATATAATTAGAAAGTGGGTTTATTAGAGGGAGGATATTTTCTTGGTCACATATTTATTAATTTTTTTAGCAAAGATAGTAGAAGTATCTTTAATGACCATACGAACTGTGTTAATAACTAGAGGGGAGAAATTATATGGTTCAATAATTGGTTTTTTTGAAGTGTCAATATGGCTATATCTAATTAATAAAGTATTAGTAGGAATAAGTGAAGACCCAATAAGGATGGTAACATATGCATTGGGATATGCATGTGGTAACTACTTAGGGTCTATATTAGAAGAAAAATTAGCTTTAGGATTGTTAACTATAAGTGTGATTTTACCTGAACCTGAAGGGGAGGAACTAGCTGCAAAATTAAGAGAAAAAAATGTAGGTGTAACAAAAGTAAAGGCCGAAGGAATAAATAAAGATAAGAGCTTATTATTAATTCATATTAAAAGAAAAAGAAAAAATGAAATTATTAACCTTATTGAAAAAAGCGCATTGCATTGCGTCATATCTATAAGCGATACAAAAACTGTAATGGGTGGATATGGCATAAAAAAATAGATTCTATTATATATAGAATCTATTTTTATGCAAATTTATTAGTTTGATGAAAGCCTTATATAATTTTATTTTAGTTACATATATAAATGATGTATATGGAGAGGATAATAATTATAAAGTACACTATATAATATATAGTATAGTACACTACTAAAAAAGTATAATAATAAATATAAATATATTTAACAAAAAATAATATTATTATGAAAACATTAGTAAATCCATTGAAATTTATCAATAAATGTTATATTATACATTTATAAGATATGTAATTATTAGGAGAATTTTGTTCAAAAAAGGAGGGGGTCAAAATTAAATCTATAAAACACAAATTAATATTTGTAGCTGTGATGCTTGTAACTATACCAGTTTTAGCTATTTCTATTACTACTGCAAGTATTACAAGCAAAAACCTTACAAGCCATTTTTATGAAGATCATGTGACATTAGGCAATACTATATCTAACAGTGTATCAGATTATATGAATAAGGCATATGTTTTAACAGAAGAACTTATAAGTAATCATTATGTAAGGCAAATGGATCCTAAGATGCAAGATATTGCTGTAAAGGATACCATGAAGAGGAACCCATATTTTGATTTGTTTTGTATTCAAGATATGAAAGGTGATCAAACAGCCAGAACTACAGGAAAATTGGCGAATAGGGCAGATAGATGGTGGTTTAAAGAAAGTGTAAGTAAAAAGAAACCCTTTGTTACTAAATCATATCTTACTGTCAATGATGATAGTGACGCTATCAATTCTATTATATTTCCAATTTTTGATGAAAAGAATAATATGGTTGGGGTAATGGATGCAGATTTAAAATTGGACGAGCTTCAGAAAATGGTAGAAAAATATAGTAGTGATTTAGTTTATGCCTATGTTGTTGATGGAGAAGGTGCTGTTATTGCTCACCCAGATAGGGAGCAAGTACAAGAAATATATAATTACAAAACATCTACAAAAACTGTAAGGCAGAAAGATAGTTCTAATAAAGTTATAAAAGATGAGAATGGTGCTCCAGTAACTAAAGTGGAGAATATAGAAGTACCAGAAAAATTAACGGAAATTACATTAGATGCTTTAGCTGGAAATTCAGGTAAAACTGAATACAAAGATTCAAACGGCGAAATAGTGATAAGTGCATATCAAACCATTAAATTACCAGGGGAGTCAGATAACTGGGCAGTAATTACAGTGGAAAAGAAAAGTGATGCACTAGCACTAGTTTATAAAGTTCAAAAAATCAGTTACTTAATAGGTGCTGGAATGTTAGTTCTTGTAATTATAATTACATATTTATTATCAAATAAATTTACAAAACCATTAATTAATCTTGCTAAAATTACTGAAAAAGCGTCTTCAGGGGATTTGACGGCCTATAGTGATTATAAGTCAAAAGATGAAATAGGGCTTTTAAGCAATAGCTTTAATGCTATGTTAGATAATATGAAAAATTTAATAAGAAATATAAATGAGGCATCATCGGTAGTATCGAACTCTTCACAATCATTATTAGCATCAACGGAGCAAACTTCCAGCTCCATAAGTGAAGTAGCTCAAAGCATAACTGAAGTGGCTTTTACCATGGAAAAAGGTGCTGATAGTTCAAAAGAAGGAGTAATGGCTGCCAGTGAATTATCAAAGGAATTAGATTTAGTTGTACAGCGTATAAAAGAAAGTATAGATACCACAAATAAAGTATATGAAATTTCTAATACTGGATTTCAAACAATTAATAAATTAGAATCTAAAAACTTAGAGAATGGTAATGTATCAAGAGCAGTATTTAATGTTATCAATGAGTTAAGTGAAAAGGCTAATAGTATTGGTGGAATTGTAGAAACAATTACTTCAATATCAGAACAAACTAACTTACTTGCATTAAATGCGGCTATAGAAGCTGCTAGAGCAGGAGAAGCGGGTAAAGGTTTCTCAGTAGTAGCAGAGGAAGTAAGAAAATTATCTGAAAACACTGCTCAATCTACAAATAATGTTAAATCTATAATAACCAGCATACAAAAGGATATAGAAGTAGCTCTATCTACAATAAAGACAGCAGATACAGTTCTTAAGGATCAAAATGAGGCTGTAGATAATACTAGAGATACCTTTAAAGAGATAAATACTTCAATAGCAAATGTTGTTAGTAAAATTGACAATATATCTCAAAGCTTAAAGAGCGTTGATGAATGTAGAAATAAGTTATTGTCAGTAGTTCAAGAAGTTTCTAGCATTTCAGGTGGCATTGTAGATGCTGCTCAGAATGTAAGTGGTGCAACAGAAGAACAAAATGCTGAAATGGAAGAGATAAATGCATTAGCAGAAGAATTAAATAGAATGGCTCAAACATTGGAGAGTCAAATAAGAAAGTTTAAAATACAATAAAAAATGATCCTAGGAATTATTTCCTAGGATTTGCTTTTATAATCATTAATTCTTTTCTTTCTATCTAAAGATTTAGGCTCAAGATTTATTTGTATATTTTCTAATAGAGATGAAACACCAGTAGATAGTTCTTTATTTTCGCTCTTGCATGTTGGACAATTGCAACGAGTTTCTTCGAAGTGAGAAGGTTCTGTATATGTGGTTATAACACCTTCGTAGTTTCTTAATACAACTTTTGAAGGGGATTGGCTAATAAGATATTGAGGCATTACAGGTATTTTTCCGCCACCACCAGGGGCATCCACAACAAATGTAGGAACGCAGTAACCAGAAGTGTGACCTCTTAAGCCTTCGATTATTTCAATTCCTTTAGAAACTTTAGTTCTAAAATGTTCAATTCCTTCTGATAAATCACATTGATATAGATAATAAGGTCTTACCCTCATTTTCACTAACTTATTAACCAAATCTTTTTGTATATATACACAATCATTAATTCCTCTTAATAAAACTGTTTGATTTCCTAGAGGGATTCCAGCGTTGGCTAATTTTTCGCAAGCCTTTATAGAATATTCTGTAATTTCATTTGGGTGATTAAAGTGAGTGTTAAGCCAAATAGGATGATATTTTTTCAACATATTTACTAAATCATCTGTTATTCTCATTGGATTAACCACAGGAATTCTAGAACCTATTCTTATAATTTCTACATGAGGAATTTCCCTTAGATTCTTTATTATATATTCTAGCCTGTCATCTTCAACCATTAGTCCATCTCCACCTGACAACAATACATCTCTTACAGAGGGAGTATTTCTAATATAATCTAATGCCATTTCAATCCTATCTTTAGGCATGAAAGAATCTGTATGACCAGCAAATCTTCTTCTAGTACAGTGCCTACAATACATTGAGCACATATCGGTAATCAAAAATAAAACTCTGTCAGGGTAAGCGTGAGTCAATCCTGGAACTGGTGAGGAAGCATCTTCTTGCAAAGGATCGCACATATCAGCTTTTGAAAAGCTTAGTTCATGTATGGTTGGAACTGATTGCTTTCTAATAGGATCATTTAAATCGTTTGGATCTATTAGTGTAGCATAATAGGGAGATATTCCCATTCGTAAAGTCTGTAAACATTTATCTATAGCTTCTTCTTCTTCTGGCAAAATGCTAATAACTTTTTTTAATTGTTCTATAGTGGTAATTCTATTTCTAACTTGCCATTTCCAGTCATTCCACTGATCTTCAGTAACATCTTTCCATAAATCAATTTCTCTGTAATCTCTCATATATTGTCCCCCTATTCTTTATTTTTTATCATTTCTACTAATTTTTTTTGTATTGAATGAATATCTTCTTTTAAATTATCTCGTTCATAGTGAAAGTCATTAGGATCTAAAAGATAGCTATGAGTAACTCCTAGAGTAAGCTTATCTTCATCAATTGCATCATTTAAGAGTTGACATAGTTTTTCAGAGGAGAAATACTCTAGTCTTAATTCCTCTTTGTGATCTAATGAATATACAGGTAGTGATGTAAGTAGATTATTACTTACTTTATACTGCTCTCTATAAGTATTATGAGATTCAAATCTTATATCCGTTAACTCGTATAAGGCTTCGGCGGTGTCATCGTTCATTGAAAAGTAACCACCTCTATATATTTGAATAGGCATTATACCTCTTTGAGTTAAATACTCCATAGAATAATTAATAATACATTTTTGCTCTTCTAGATTGTAAGAGGCTAGTAATTCCTCGTCTTTTTTTATAAATGAACATTTTTCATTGATTTCATCTGGAAGGTTTTCAGGATGAATATGAAGACCAAAAATTACATTATACTGCTTTATTTTCTCAACTAAATTTAGCTGAGATAGCATGTCCGCAAAAAAAGGGGTTATAAATAAAATGGTAGTAACACCATTTTCTGAATTAAATTTTAAAAATCTTTCCAGATTTTCTACATTATTTTTTAAGTTTTTATCAAAATTAGTTCCTTCGCAATCTATTGTGATCGCATACTGGAAACCATCTTTGTTTATTAATTCTAGTATGTTTTTCATGCTTAAAATCCCCCTATAATAAATACATTGAAAAATTACAACTTTAATTATATAATAAAGTTGTAACTAAATAACAACTTTATTATACTATATGAGTTTTTGGTTGTCAAAAACTTTCAGATAAAAAATAATTAATATTTTGTTAAGAATAGGGGGATAAAAATGATTACTTTAGGATTTCCAAGAATGCATAAAGAAGAAAATGAAAAGAGGGATTTTCTACCTGATTTCTTCAGGAGATTAAAGGGAGAGAATGCAGAATTTTATCTAGAAAAAGGCTATGGTTCAAAAATGGGAATAACAGAAGAGGAGTATTTACAGGCAAATGGAAATATAAAATTTGTATCAAATAGGGAATGTTATGAAAAAGATATTGTAACAGTTCTTCGCTCACCGGAATTTAATGAAATAGACTATATGACTAATGGTAGCACTCTAGTTAGTATGCTACACTATCCTACAAGACCTACGAGAATTCAGAAGTTAAAAGGGAAGGACATTTTTGGAGTATCTATGGATTCCTTAAGAAATGATTTCTTAGAAAGAATAGTTGTAAATTATAATGGAACTTCTGGTAATGGTATAGAAATGGCTTTTCAAGAGTTGAGTAAAAGTATGAAAGATTTTTATTCAAAAGATAGAGGAGTTATAACTGTGACAATAATGGGAATGGGAATGGTTGGCCTTTACGCTGCTAGAGCTGCTGGGAAATATGGAAATAGAGAGTTAAATAATAAAATGGTAGAATTAGGTACTAAGGGAATAATTGTAAAAATGTTACCAAGAACAGTAACTGGAGATAGAGAAGAGATAATAAATTTATTAAAGGAAACAGATATTCTAGTAGATGCAACTACAAGAGACAATGCATCTGATTATATAATTACAAATGACTTAATAGCACATTTAAAACCTCATGCCATAATATTGGATTTAACAGCAGATCCGTATTTACTTGATACAGATCCTATTCAAGTTAAGGCTGTTGAGGGTATACCTACAGGAACTTTAGATAAGCCAGTAATGTATCCAGAGGATGAAATTTATAACACTATACCTAGGGGAGTTAATAATGATAACAGGAGAACTGTGGTAGGATGCAATGCATGGCCAGGAATAAAGCCAAAGGAATGCATGCACCTATATGGAATGCAGCTATTTCCAATAATACAACAATTAATAAGATTAGATAGAAAAGACTTTTCCTTGGATAATGATGATTTTTTCAATAGATCTATCTATAGAGCTACAATAGATCACTTTGAAAAATATGAAAAATAGTAGAAAAATAAGGATTTTTGTTGTAATATATAAGGAGTGACATTAACATCATTAAATACTACAAAATGGAGGAATAAAGATGAAAGTCCATCAAGGCGGGGCAGTATACAAGAATATAGCTCTAGATGTGGCCAATAAAATAGTGTTAGGTGATTTTAAAGCAGAGGAGAAAATTAGTGGAAGATCTACACTGGCTAGTATGTATAATGTATCCCCTGAAACAATAAGGAGAGCAATAGCTTTACTGGAGGAAATGAATGTTGTATCTTCTACTAGAGGAAGTGGAATAGAAATATTATCAGTATCTGCAGCTGAAAAATTTATTGAAAAAAACAAAGATACGGAATATCTATCTACAGTAAAAGAAAATATTTTTAGATTAATAGAAAAAAAGAAAGAATTAGACGATGAGATTCAAGTTAATTTTGATAAAATATTAGATTTTATTGATAGATTCAAAAACATAACACCATTTACTTTAATAGAGATTGAAGTAAATGATCAATGTAAAATAATTGGTAAAAAAATTAATGAAATTAGATTTTGGCAAGCTACAGGAGCTACAATGGTAGCTTATAGAAGAGGAGAAAAAATAATTATTTCACCAGGACCACATTATGTATTTAAATCTGGAGATACTATTGTAGTGATTGGGAGTAATAATGTGTACGATAAAGTATATAACTTCATATATAATGTATCTCCTGATGAAGAAGAATAGAAAAAAACATCAAACAATTATTGTTTGATGTTTTTTCTTAAATTGACAACTATAGGGTATGTATATATACTATACCTATGTTGCTATTTTGAGGTGATAATATTGACTAGAAACTATTTTAAAGATTATAAAAGTATAGATGAAAGATGGAAAATATCTCTTGCGTCAGTTGTTCTTTCTATAATATCTACAATTTTATTCTTAGGATTAGTATATTATTTTTACAAACTACAGGGAAATTTTTTAATGGATAAGAGAGCTATAGATTATATAAATCATATACAAGGGAAAGGCTTAGATACTTTTTTTAAAACTATAACTACTATAGGAGATCCATTAACAATAATAATAATGTCTCTTTTAATACTGGTTATTTTTTATCATAATAAATTTTTAAAAGATGGAATATATTTCATTGTTAATATAATTGGAGTATGGCTTTTCAATGAATTGTTAAAGTTTATTTTTAAAAGGGAAAGACCGATCTTAAAAGCAATTGAAGTGAGAGGATACAGCTTGCCTAGCGGGCATGCTATGGTTTTTACTGCATTTTCTTTAATGTGTATATATTTTATTTCTATAAAAATTAAATCAAGTATACTTAGAAATATTAGCATTGTATTAATTATTGCTTTGAATTTTCTTGTGGGTATTAGCAGAGTATATTTACGAGTACACTTTTTAAGTGACGTAATTGCTGGATGGTGTGCAGGAGTTTTATGGTCAAGTATTGGCATAATTATTCATAGATATATGCATTATAAGAGCAGGATAAAATTGATGAATAATAAAGCAAGCTAAGAATAGTAAAGATTATATTTCTATAAAATTAAAGATAGAAATGTAATCTTTTTAATTATATTCTCTATAACATAATTTATATGATAAGCAATAAGTTCTGATACTTACATCTTTTTTATTAGAACATAAACATTGATAAGCTCTTGAATAAGTGAGATTATCAGGAATTTTTTTAAAGTTTTTATTGACATGTTAAAACATTCATAATAATATCTATACAAAGTTATTAAATGCTTTTATCCGATGACTACCATCTGTAATACTCCCATCGCACTCTGTGAAAGCGATTCACATAAAATCAAAGATTTTGG
>JBFNFA010000013.1:0-118848 GCA_040797845.1 Clostridiaceae bacterium | reverse complement strand
AGCAGCTGACTTGTAATCAGCAGGTTGTAGGTTCAAGTCCTATTGCCAGCTCCAAAGTGAAAAACATACACCAAAAGGTGTATGTTTTTTTATTTCTTTTTATTCATATTTAATCTAACTCTAATATCTTCTCCAAAGAATTTACATAAAGTAAAATTACCTAATAATCTAGACGTTGTTCTTTCTGAATAGTTTTTTAACATAAGTTCTATGGAGAAATTAGTGGATATTATCATTTTTTTTCTCTTTAAAAGTTTAGTATTAAGTAGGTTAAATAATTCTATTTTAGAAAACTCATTAATAGGTTCTGTTCCTAAATCATCTATGATCAACAAGTCACAATTGATTAATAAATCTTCTAATTCTTCTTCACCGGCAAATCTTGATTGTTTTAAATCTTTTATTAAGTCTACTGCAGTTTTATATATTACCATGTAACTGTTATCTAATAATTCTTTAGCTATACAACTGGCAAGAAAGCTTTTTCCAGTACCTGAATCTCCAAAGAATAAGAGGTTCTCTTCTGAATTTGAAAAATTCTCTATGAAGTTCCATGAAATACTAGCTATCTTTTCCAAATTTTTACGTGGGCTTTCTGGCTCATTGGAATTTCTGTTCGGAGAAAAATATTGATAACTAAAATTAGAAAAATTATTTCTTTCTAACATATTATTTAATTCAGAGTTTCTATATAATATTTTAACTAAGTTTTGTTTGTAACAATCGCACTTTTTTACACCTATAAATCCTGTATCACTACATTTAGAACAATTATATTGCATTTCTAGGTAGTCAAGAGGATATCCTCTTGACACTAATAACTCTGATTTCTTCATCCTTAATTCTGTTATTTTTTCCTTTGTTTCTTCTATAAGTTCATCGATATTTTTTGTTTTTCTTAATATATTAATTGAAAGCTCTATAGATAGTTGAGCAATTTTATTTTCCATGGCAATTACTTGAGGAATTATTTTTTCAATTTCATCACGTCGTTTTTTAAGAGATTCTTCATTGCCAACTCTTAAGGATTCATATATTTTTGCAATTTCTTCTCCGTACCCTTTAAGCATTGTTATCCCATCCTAATAATTTTTTTTCTAATTCATCAAAATCATAGCTTCTCTGATCATAATTATTAAAACTATCTAGTTTAGGTTTAAAGTTACTAGTTTTTTTATAAACTTTTTTATTATCTTTTTTATCGACATCTTCTATGGATTTTATTCCATCTTTAAACCAGCTAGTCAAAATTCCATCAATATATTTAAAATCTGCTTTATTTATTCTATGGAAGCATATATCACAGGCTCTATATATTATTTCTAAAGAGAAATTATATGAAGATAACCATTTTGTTAACAGTTCCTCTTGAGGTTTCATTACTTCCCCATCTTTTATTCCTACATAGTTTAAGATTTTTCTGATGTTTATCCATTTATCTTCATGTTTTTTTATAAATGTTTGAGCATCTTCTATTGTTTTAATTTTAGCATTGTGCCACGCAATTGCTACCATTTCTATATACCTGCAATCAGTCTTACCTTTTGAAGCACAGTATTGTATTAACAATAATATAATTTCAGGAAGAAAATTATAATCCTTAATCCAACCTATGTACATAGTCATTTCTTTACTGGATAACGGCCTACCTAATAATTTTTCTATGTCTTGTAACATATCTTTAGTAGAATTATTATTTAACTCTTCTAATAAGTTTATATCTTCAGTAGGATTAGCATTGCTTTCACTTAAATCAATAAACTCAATAGAAAAATTACCCATATTATCTACAGGTGTCATTTTTATAACACCCTCATCATTCCAATAAGACCATGCATTTAGAACATCGGTCTCTAATAGATGAAGAGTACTAGCCATAATGGAAGAATTTACTCCTAATTCTCCAGATACACAATATTTTAAGCCTAATAAATATACTTTGACGAACTCACCACGAGCTCTAGGCATATGTTTATCTATAAATACATTATTTACGGGAGTATATATATAACTCTTATCTTTAAATATGAAAGTACTCACAAAAACACCCCCTATATTAATTGTTACATCATTTAATTATAACAAAGTATATATTTTATCTCAACAAAGCATTTTATCAAAATGTATTATAAAATTTTAAAATATGCATAGAATAGATAAAGATGTTTTTTTTACAACAAATATCCATTTAGTAAAAAGGAGAATAATATAATGAGAGCAAAGAATAGAAAATTATTTATATCACTTTTAATTTCCATGACAACTTTATTTTCCATTATTATTATGAACAATAAATTCTATATAAACAGAGGTGTTCAATCTAACAAAGAAGTAGAAGAAGAGATAGTAACGAAAGAAGCCATAGTAGTTAAATCAGATGGAGCAAGGGTCGCAATATTAAATAGTGAAGATGATATAAAGAAGATGCTAAATATAATCAGAGAAGAGAGTATTAAAAATTCTGAGTTTAAGAATGTAAAAGAAGTTATATTAAATAACAGCATAACTTACTACAAAGATATAGTCAATGCTGATGAGGTTAGAGAACCTGAATATTTTGCATATAATATTATGAATGGACACGATGAAATTTGGGATATAAGTTTTACAATTAAAGGTGAAGATATTAAGGACAGCAATCCGGTACTATCAAGAGGTACCGTATCATCTAATTTTGGAATGAGATGGGGTAGGATGCATAATGGAGTAGATATAGCAGCACCTTCAGGTACTCCCATACATGCTATATTGTCTGGAAAAGTTATTTATTCTGGATGGGAGAATGGCTATGGAAATGTAGTGAGAATAGATAATGGAGATGATACTGTTACAATATATGGACATTGCAGCAAATTGTTTGCCAAAAAAGGTGAATATGTTAAAATAGGCGACAAAATTGCAGAAGTGGGGAGCACAGGAAGAAGCACAGGACCTCACCTCCACTTTGAGGTAAGAATTAAAGGAGTACCTCAAGACCCTACTGAATACATAAATTAAAATAAACTGCCGCTAATATTAATTATTAGTGGCAGTTTATTTTATTAAGATTTTAATTTCATAAATTAGAACTTTACAAATTTAGTGTACTAAAGTATAATAGATTTCATATTGATTAATAAAAGGAGGAGTTATCGAATGAAAAAGAGACTATTAAAGGTTTTAGCAATATTTTTTGCTTTAAGTATATTACTAATGGGATGTGATAAAAATCATAGTAAAGAAGATAAATCCTTAGAAGAAATTAAAAAAAGAGGAGAATTTATAGTTGGGCTAGATGATACTTTTGCTCCAATGGGATTTAGAGATGAAAAGGGAGAAATTGTAGGCTTGGATATAGACTTAGCAAAAGAAGTCGCTAGTAGGATGGGAGTTGAAGTTGTATTTAAGCCAATAGATTGGAATGGTATAATAGGAAGCTTAAATAATGGTGATGTGGATGTTATATGGAATGGACTGAGCATAACTGAAAAGAGAAAAGAGCAAATAGGTTTTACCAAAGAGTATCTCGTTGATGGACAAGTTATTATGGTTAACAAAGATTCCTCAATAAAAAATAAAAAAGATTTAGAAGGAAAAGTTATAGGAGTTCAAATGGGGAGTACTAGTGAAGATGCTATAAAAACAGAGCCAGAAGTTATGAAAACTTTTAAAGAAATAAAAAGATATGCAAACTATGCAGAAGCCTTAATGGATTTATCTATAGGTAGATTAGACGCTGTAGTTATAGACGAAATAGTAGGAAGATATTATATGACAAAGAAGCAGGATGCTTTTAAAGTTTTAGATGAAAATTTTGGTACACAAGCTTTTGGGGTAGGAGTAAAAAAAGCTGATGAAACTTTTAGGGAAGAGATAGATAGAATAATAGATGAAATGAAAAAGGACGGCACTACAGAGAGAATATCAAAAAAATGGCTTGGAAAAGATTTGATTGTAAAATAGAGGTAGTTACGAATGACCAATCTATATGATACAATTTCATTTATTATAAAGGGTAGTGACGTTACTTTAGGGCTTTTTTCAATAGTATTAATAAGCTCCATTCCTATAGGTATAGTACTTTCTTTGATAAAGGTATCTAAAAATAAAGTATGTAGTTTTATAATAGGCGTATATACTTGGATTTTTAGAGGGACTCCTTTGCTGATACAGTTGTTCTTTATATATTATGGTATGCCATATTTAGGATTTAAAATTAGCAGATTCAATGCAGCAGTAATAACTTTTATTTTAAATTACTCTGCGTATTTTACAGAGATATTTAGATCTGGTATTCAATCTATAGATAAAGGGCAATATGAGGCATCAAAAGCATTAGGTATGAGTAATTATCAAATTATGAAAAGAGTGATTATTCCTCAAACAGTCAAAAGGGTTATACCATCTACTTGTAATGAAGCTATTAGTTTAATAAAAGATACTGCTTTAGTTTCAATAATAGGTATGGAGGAAATATTGAGAGCTTCTAAAGAAGTGATGACAAGAGATTTTACGTTAGTGTCTTTTGTAATAGCTGGAATAATATATTTAATATTTGGTGCAATCCTTGTGATATTATTCAAAAGGTTAGAAATAAAGTATTATTATTACGAGTAAACTGAAAATAATGGGTATAATTGTTCCATTATACCCATTTTATTTTTAAATAATTGACAAATATTTTTTTTAAGTATATACTTTGACTATCAAAATATTTGAATATCAAAAAATAAGGAGGAGATTTTATGAAGATATCTCCTTTGCAAATTGGAAATCTAAAAGCAAAAATCCCTATTATCCAAGGTGGCATGGGCATAGGAGTTTCACTTTCAAAATTAGCTTCAGCAGTAGCAAATGAAGGTGGGATAGGAATTATATCAGGAGTTCAAATTGGATTTAATGAAGAGGATTTTGAGACCAATAGCAAAGAAGCAAATATTAGAGCTTTAAGAAAGGAAATAAGAAAATCTAAGAAATTAAGTCCACTAGGGATAATTGGTGTGAATTTAATGGTAGCTATGAATAACTATGATGAAATGGCTAAGGCTGCGGTAGAGGAAGGCATAGATGTAATAATATCAGGAGCAGGCATTCCTAAAAATTTACCTGATTTAGTTAAAGGCAGTAAAACTAAAATAGCACCCATTGTATCTTCTGGCAAAGCAGCTAAGATAATATGTAAGCTCTGGTATGACAAGTATTCTTATCTTCCAGATTTTATAGTAGTAGAGGGTTCAGAAGCTGGTGGACATTTAGGATTTAATTATGAAAAGCTTATAGAGAATAACGATTTGACTCTAGAAAAAATACTTAAAGAAGTAATTGAAGAAGTAAAATACTTTGAAAATAAATATGAGAAAAATATACCTATAATTGTTGCTGGTGGGATATACACTGGAAAAGATATAGGAAAATATTTAAAGTTAGGGGCTCATGGCGTTCAAATGGCCACAAGATTTATTTGTACAGAAGAATGTGATGCTCATATTAACTATAAAAAGTGCTATTTGGAGTGCAAGGAAGAAAACATAGACATAATAAAAAGTCCTGTGGGTCTTCCAGGCAGAGCAATAATCAACAATTTTATTAAAGAGATTGAAAACAATAGAGATGAAATTGACAGATGCTACGGTTGTTTAAAAAAATGTAATCCTAAAACAACTATATATTGTATATCAAAAGCTCTAATTAATGCTGTTAGGGGAAATGTAGAAGAAGGATTACTTTTCATAGGTAGTAAGGGATATAAGATGAATAAAATAATAACTGTGAAAGAACTTATGAAAGAACTTATGAAAGAATTAATCGAGGAAGTGAAAGACTATGAGTAGGTCGATAAATGTATTGAATGAACTTTTAGTGGATATATTTAATGATATTCTAACAATTGAGCAAAACGCTTTACAAAGTGGAGAGTTTAAGGATTTATCAGTGACAGAAATGCACACTATAGAAGCTGTAAGTCTTTATAATAAAAGAACTATGTCAGAAATTGCAATGGACTTAAAAATCACTGTAGGAACACTAACTACAGCAATAAATAATTTAGTAAAAAAAGGATATGTAGAGAGAAGTCGATCTGAAGAAGATAGAAGAATTGTTTATGTAAGCCTAACTAAAAGAGGAAAGTTAGCTTATAGGATTCATGAGAAATTTCACTCGGATATGATAAAGGAAACAATTTTGGGATTGTCTGAAGAGGAAGAAAAGGTATTAATATCCTCCCTTGAAAAGTTAAATGAGTTTTTTAAAAGTAAATATAATTTAGAGGTTGAAAAAAAGGAGACTTAAACCATGGGAGAAGTACAAATAATAGGCACTGGAAGTTACGTACCTGAAAGAATATTAACTAATGATGAGATATCAAAAATTATAGATACTGATGATCAATGGATAAGAAGCAGGACAGGGATAGGTGAAAGAAGGATTACTACAGGAGAAAATACTTCTAATATATCAGCGAAAGCAGCTATCAATGCATTAGAAAATGCCCATATAAGTGCAGAAGATATAGATTTAATTATAGTAGCTACAACAACTCCAGATTGTTATACACCATCCACTGCATGTATTGTTCAAGGCTTAATAGGTGCGAGTAGAGCAGTATGCTTTGACATTTCAGCAGCTTGTTCTGGTTTTATATATGCTCTAAATATTGCACATCAATTTTTAAAAAATAGAGCTATGAAAAACGCTTTAATAATTGGTGGAGAAACACTGTCAAAAATATTAGATTGGAATGATAGAGGTACTTGTGTGCTTTTTGGTGATGGAGCAGGAGCAGCTGTTTTGAGTATAAGTGATGAAAAAGGTGTGTTAGGAAACTATATAGCTTCAGATGGAAGAGGAAGTGATCTTTTAAAATGTGATGCTGCACCTGTGGATATAAATAACACTATTTTAAGAAAAGAAGTATTAGGAGATAGAGTATGTAAAAGCAGTGGATACTTATCCATGGAAGGAAAAGAAATATTTAAGTTCGCAGTTAAAGTTATGGAAGAAACTATAGAGAAACTTTTAGAAGAAACTAAGTTAGATTTAAGCGATATAGACTATATAATACCCCATCAAGCTAATTTAAGGATAATAGATCATACTATAAAGAAATTAAATATAGATAAAGAAAAGTTCTACATTAATTTACAAAACTATGGTAATACTTCGGCAGCAAGTATACCCATAGCCTTAGATGAAATGAATAGAAAAGGGCTATTAAAAGAGGGTCAAAATATAATTATGGTTGGCTTTGGTGGAGGCCTTACTTGGGGTGGATCCATTATAAAATGGTGTAAATAGTATTTAATTTTAGGAGGAATAAAGAAATGATATTTGAAAAGATAAGAAACATAATTTGTGATCAATTAAATGTTGAGGAAGAAAAGGTAACTTTAGAAACTTCTTTTGAGGACTTAGGAATAGATTCTTTGGATCTGTTTCAAATTGTAATAGAAATAGAGGAAGAATTTAATGTACAAATTGAAGATGCAGAAATGATTAAAACAGTAAGCGATGCTGTAAACTTTGTACAAGAAAGAGCTGTTGAGTAGGGGTGACAGTATGAATAAAAATATATTCTGTGAAATGGTAGGAATAAAATATCCTATAATTCAAGGTGCTATGGCATGGATTGCAGATAGTAGTTTAGCTTCAGCAGTTTCAAATGCAGGAGGTTTAGGGATTATAGCAGCAGGTAATGCACCAGTAGAAATAGTTAGAGAGGAAATTAGGAAAACAAAAATATTAACAGATAAGCCTTTTGGTGTAAACATAATGTTATTAAGTCCATATGCAGAAGATATAGCTAAGATGGTATGTGAAGAAGGTGTAAAGGTAGTTACTACTGGAGCAGGTAATCCAGGCAAGTATATAAGTATGTGGAAAGAACATGGAATAAAAGTTATACCAGTAGTTCCTTCTGTTGCATTAGCAAAGAGAATGGAGAGAGCTGGTGCAGATGCGGTTGTTACAGAAGGGTGTGAAGCAGGAGGGCACATTGGAGAGCTAACTACAATGACATTGCTTCCTCAAGTAGTAGATGAATTGAAAATTCCTGTTATAGCCGCAGGAGGAATTGGTGATAAAAGAGGAGTAGCTGCAGCATTTATGTTGGGAGCATCAGCGGTTCAAGTTGGAACTAGATTTTTAGTAGCTAAGGAATGTACAGTTCATCAAAATTACAAGAATAAAATTATTAAAGCTAAAGATATAGATACAGTAGTTACAGGAAGAAGTACAGGTCATCCAGTAAGAGTACTTAGAAATAAATTAACAAGACAATTCCAACTATTAGAAAAAGAAAATGTATCAATGGAAGAGTTAGATGAATTAGGAAAAGGTGCCTTAGTAAAGGCTGTTAAAGATGGAGATATAGAAAATGGCTCTTTAATGGCAGGTCAAATTGCTGGACTTATAGCTAAGGAAGAGAGTTGTGAAGAGATAATTAAAGAAATGTTTGATATTAAAGTTGTTCTAGAAAGCTTATCTAAAGATGGGAGATTAAATTATGGAGAATAAAAAAATAGCTTTTTTGTTCCCAGGACAAGGATCACAATATTTAGGAATGGGGAAAGAGCTATATGATAATTTTTCAGAATGTAAGAATATATTTCATGGAGCAGATGAAGTATTAGGCTTTAGTGTAAGTAAGATGTGCTTTAATGGACAGGAAGAAGAGCTGACGAGAACTGAAAACACACAGCCTGCCATATTAACACATAGCATAGGAACTTTAAAAATATTTGAGAGGTATGGGATAACACCTACTGTGGTAGCTGGATTAAGTTTGGGAGAGTATTCAGCTCTTGTATGTAGCAAAAGATTAAATTTTGATGTAGCTGTTAACTTAGTTAGAAAAAGAGGAAAATATATGGAGGAGGCAGTACCAAAAGGAAAAGGTGGTATGGCCGCTATTTTAGGATTAGATAAAGAAAATATAGATGAGGTTTGTAAAATAGCATCTTCATTAGGAATAGTAGAGCCAGCTAACTTTAATTGTCCAGGTCAAATAGTAATAGCAGGAGAGTTGAATGCATTAGATTATGCATGTGAAATTGCTAAAGAAAAGGGAGCACTAAAGTCAGTAATTCTTAATGTAAGTGGACCATTTCACAGTTCTATGTTAGCTAAGGCAGCAGATAAATTAGAAAAGAAATTAAAAGAAGTAGAGTTAAAAAAATCTTCAATTCCACTAATAACTAACGTTACAGGAGATTATCTTGAAGATAACAACGTAAAAAATATATTAAAAAAGCAAATTATTAGCCCTGTAAAGTGGGAACATAGCATAAATAAAATGTTTCAGGATGGAATAGAAATTTTCATAGAAATAGGACCTGGAAAAGCATTAAGTAGCTTTGTAAAAAAGATAAATAGAAAAGCAGAAGTTTATAACATTGAAGATTTGAAATCCTTAGATAGAACATTAAAGGCATTGAATATTGAATAATTTTTAAAATTGGAGTTGAGAATAATTATGCAAAATAGAGTTTTAGAGGGAAAAACTGCTGTTGTTACAGGTGGAACTAGAGGAATAGGAAAAGCAATTGCTCTTAAACTTGCTGATCTTGGTGCCAATATAGTTATAAACTATAGAAGTAGTGGAAAAGTAGTAGAGGAAGTTATAAAGGAAATAGAAAATAAAGGGGTAAGAGCAATTGCTGTTCAAGGGGATGTTAGCAATTTTAAAGAAGCTGAAAATATAGTAAAGTCAGCTATAGATACATTTAATTCCTTAGATATTCTAGTTAATAATGCGGGTATTACTGCCGATGGTCTTATTATGAGAATGAAGGAAGAGGATTTTGATAAAGTAATTCAAGTAAATTTAAAAGGAGCATTTAACTGTATTAGACACACAACTCCATATATGGTAAAGCAAAGATATGGAAAAATAATAAATATATCTTCGGTAGTAGGAATTACAGGCAATGCAGGCCAGTCAAATTATGCAGCTGCTAAAGCTGGAATAATAGGATTAACAAAATCTGTTGCTAGGGAATTAGCAGCAAGGGGAATAAATGTTAATGCAGTAGCTCCAGGGTTTATTCAAACGGATATGACAGAGGTATTATCAGATAAAGTTAAAGAATCCTCATTAAATAATATTCCTCTTAAGAAATTTGGAAAGCCTGAGGATGTAGGAGAATTAGTAGCTTTTCTAGCATCAGATAAATCTTCTTATATCACAGGTCAGGTTATAAATGTAGACGGAGGAATGGTTATATAGGAAAAATCCAATTTTAATAGAAAGGTTGGTATTATAAGTGAAAAGAAAAGTGGTTATAACAGGCATGGGAGCAATAACCCCTATAGGTAATAATGTAGATATATTTTGGAACAATTTGAAAGATGGGGTTTGTGGCATAGATTTTATTAAAGCTTTTGATACAGAAAATTTTAAAGCTAAATTAGCCGCAGAGGTTAAAAACTTTAATCCTGAAGAGGTTATAGATAGAAGAGAAGCAAAGAGAATGGATAGGTATTGCCAATTCGCTGTAGCTGCGGCGGTAGAGGCTGTTAAGGATGCAGATTTAGATTTAGATAATATAAATAAAGAAAAGTTTGGAGTAGTTGTCGGATCAGGCATAGGTGGAATTGCAACCGTTGAAAAGCAACAGGAAATATTATTAGAAAAAGGACCTAATAAGGTTCATCCGTTATTTATTCCAATGATAATAAGCAATATGGCAGCAGGAAATATTGCCATAAGATTTGGTGCAAAGGGAGTATGTACTACAGTTGTAACAGCCTGCGCCACAGGAACTAACTGTATAGGTGAAGCTTATAGAATGATACAAAGTGGTGTAGCTGATATTATCATAGCTGGAGGAACTGAAGCATCAATAACTCCTCTTTCTATTGCTGGATTTATTTCCCTTACAGCATTAAGTAAAAGTACGGATCCTAAAAGAGCTTCTATTCCATTTGATAAAGAGAGAAATGGCTTTGTGATGGGTGAAGGAGCAGGTATTGTAATACTTGAATCTTTAGAGCATGCCCAGAAGAGAAAGGCTAATATTTATGCGGAATTAGTAGGGTATGGTTCAACTTGCGACGCTTACCATATAACTTCACCAGCTCCAGGAGGGGATGGTGCAGCTAGAGCAATGAAAATTGCCATAGAAGAGGCTGGGATAGATAATGAAGAGGTTTCATATATAAATGCTCATGGCACAGGAACTGAGTATAATGATAAATTCGAAACAGAAGCAATAAAATCTGTATTTGGAGATTATGCTAAAAAGTTACCAATAAGTTCAACTAAGTCAATGACAGGCCATCTTTTAGGAGCAGCTGGAGCAGTAGAAGCTATTGCATCCATAAAGGCAATGATTGATAATTTCATACCTCCCACAATAGGTTATAAAGCTGAGGACGAGGAATGTGATTTAGACTATGTTCCTAATAAAGGAAGAGAATGTAAATTAAACTATGTTATGTCTAGCTCATTAGGGTTTGGTGGACATAATGGAGTTATTCTATTTAAAAAATGGAGTGAATAGATATGGATTTTAAAGGAATAGCTGAATTGATAAAAGTAGTAAGTGATTCTAAAGTTACTAATTTAGAAATTCAGGAAAATGGATTATCTATAAAGATTATAAAAGAATGTGAAAAAGTATATGTTAAGGAATTTAAAGAGGAAAGCTTATCTACCGCAGCAGAAGATATAGAGGTAAAGGATGCTGTAGAGGAAGCACAGAATAAAATAAAGGAAAAGGAAGATGGTGAAGAAAATATTAAGACTATTTGCTCTCCAATAGTTGGTACTTTCTACTCATCACCATCTCCAGATAAAGAACCCTTTGTTAAAGTAGGAAGCAAGGTAAAAAAGGGAGAGGTCTTATGCATTATTGAAGCTATGAAGCTAATGAATGAAATCTATAGTGAAGTAGATGGAGAAGTAGTAGAAATAATGATTGAAGAAGGAGAGATGGTAGAGTATGGAGGAGGACTATTTAAGATTAAATATTAGATTTAAAATGAAGGTGAGATAATGAATAAAGGTTTAAATATTAATGAAATAATGGAGATATTACCCCATAGATATCCTTTTTTATTAATTGATAAGATTGAGGAGATTGAGCCGGGAAAAAAAGCTATAGGATATAAAAATGTTACCATGAATGAATACTTTTTTCAGGGACATTTTCCGCAAGAGCCTGTGATGCCAGGAGTCTTAATTATAGAAGCATTAGCTCAAGTAGGTGCAGTGGCTGTTTTGAGCTTAGAAGAGTTTAAAGGAAAAACAGCTTACTTTGCAGGGATAAATAAAGCTAGATTTAGAAGAAAAGTAGTGCCAGGAGATACTTTAAAACTGGAAGTGGAATTAATTAAATTAAGAGGAGTAGCAGGAATAGCTAGTGCAATAGCTACTGTGAATGGTGAAAAAGCAGCAGAAGCAGAAATAATGTTTATGATAGGGTGATAATATGTTCAATAAAATACTGATTGCCAATAGAGGAGAAATAGCTGTTAGAATAATTAGAGCCTGTAGGGAAATGGGAATAGAAACTGTTGCTGTATATTCAACAGCTGATAAAGAAGCATTACATGTTCAAATGGCTGATGAGGCAGTTTGTATAGGGCCGCCTTCCCCTAAGGATAGCTATTTAAATATGAATAACATAATAAGTGCAACTGTACTTAGTGGAGCACAAGCCATACATCCAGGTTTTGGTTTTCTATCTGAAAACAGTAAATTTGCAGATATGTGTAAAGAATGTAATATAACATTTATAGGCCCTGATTCAGAAGTCATAGAAAAAATGGGGAATAAATCAAAGGCTAGAGAAATGATGATAGAAGCAGGAGTTCCAGTTATCCCAGGAAGTAAAACTCCAATCTTAAGTGACCAAGATGCAATAAAAAGTGCTAATAAAATAGGATATCCAGTTATGATTAAAGCTTCTGCTGGTGGTGGAGGTAGAGGAATTAGAGTTATTAAAGAAGAGAAAGAGCTGATAAAGTCACTTCAGACAGCTAGAGCAGAAGCTAAAGTAGCCTTTGGAGATGATACTATGTATATGGAAAAATATCTAGAAAACCCAAGGCATGTAGAGATACAGATTCTAGGGGATAATTATGGAAATATTATTTACCTAGGAGAAAGAGATTGCTCTATTCAAAGGAGAAACCAAAAGATATTGGAAGAAGCTCCTTGTCCTATAATGACATTAGAATTAAGAAAGAGAATGGGAGAAGCAGCTATAAAAGGAGCAAAATATGTAGGCTATAAAAATGCAGGTACTATTGAATTTTTACTAGATAGCAATAATCAGTTTTATTTCATGGAAATGAATACAAGAATTCAAGTTGAACATCCAATAACAGAACTTATTACAGGGATAGATCTTATAAAAGAACAAATTAAAATTGCATCAGGAGAAAAATTAAGCATAAGTCAAGAAGAAATAAAACTACAAGGACATTCAATTGAGTGTAGGGTAAATGCAGAAGATCCAGAAAGAGATTTTATGCCTTCACCAGGTCAAGTTAAAATCCTGTTTATGCCAGGAGGTCCAGGAGTGAGAGTAGATACTCATTTATATGATGGGTATGTAATACCTCCAAACTATGACTCAATGATGGCTAAGTTAATAGTTTATGGAAAAGATAGAGAAGAAGCAATAAATAAGATGAGGAGAGCGTTGACTGAATTTTTAATTGAAGGAGTAAAAACTAATATAGATTATCAATTTAATATAATAAATGATTCTAACTTTATTAAAGGTGACTACCATACAGGGTTTATTAACAGAAACCATAATAGGAGATGATATAGATGTTTCAAGGGCTTTTTAAGAAAACTAAATATATTACAGTAAGCTCTCATGATCTAGGAGATACAAAAAAGGAAGAGCTGGTAAAAGAAGAACAAAAGCCTAATATTCCAAATGGTATGTGGGTAAAATGTAAAAAGTGTGGTCAAATTATCTATACTAGAGATTTAAAAGAAAATTATAGGGTTTGTGGTTTCTGTAAATGCCATTTTAGATTGCCAGCATATCAAAGAATTAAAGATATAATAGACGATGGGACATGGCAAGAAATAAATAACAACATATATACTTCAAATCCATTAAATTTTAAAGGTTATGAAGAGAAACTTTCTGAACTAAGAAAAAATACAGGATTAAGAGAAGCAGTAGTTACAGGCATTGGGAAGATAAATGGAGAGAAAACTTTGTTATGTGTTATGGATAGTAGATTTTTAATGGGGAGCATGGGATCAGTAGTTGGTGAAAAAATTACAAGAGCAATAGAGAAGGCAGTGGAAGAAAGATTGCCATTAATAATATTTACCGCTTCAGGTGGAGCAAGAATGCAAGAAGGAATGTACTCATTAATGCAGATGGCAAAGGTATCCTCAGCACTATCAAGGTTTAAAGAAAAAAGATTGTTGTATATATCTGTACTAACAGATCCAACTACAGGTGGTGTTACTGCTAGCTTTGCTATGCTAGGAGATATTATATTATCAGAACCAGGAGCATTAATAGGATTTGCAGGTAAGAGGGTTATAGAACAAACTATAAAGGAAAAATTACCTGAAGAATTTCAAACAGCTGAATTTTTACTGAAGCATGGATTTATAGACAAGATAGTTGAGAGAAAAAATTTAAAGAATACCCTTTGTTCTATCTTGAGAATGCACAGTAAGAAAGAAAAAAGTAATAACTTATATATAAAAGAGAAAGAAACAAATGAAGAAGTAGAAATAGTTGATAAATTAACCCCTTGGCAAAAAGTTAATATGGTTAGGAGTTCTTCTAGACCTACTTCTTTAGATTATATAGATAAAATATTTGACTCTTTTGTTGAGCTGCATGGAGATAGGTATTTTGGAGACGACCAGTGTATTATAGGAGGAATAGGTTTTTTAGAAGAAGTTCCAGTCACTATAATAGCACAGCAGAAAGGTAAAGATTTAAAAGATAATATAAAAAGAAATTTTGGTATGCCTAACCCTGAAGGTTATAGAAAAGCTTTAAGACTTATGAAGCAAGCAGAAAGATTTAACAGGCCTATAGTTTGTTTTGTAGATACACCTGGGGCTTATTGTGGAGTTGGAGCGGAGGAACGAGGTCAAGGTGAGGCTATAGCAAGAAATTTAATAGAGATGTCAAATATCAAGGTTCCAGTTATATCTATTGTAATTGGAGAAGGGGGTAGTGGTGGAGCACTTGCTCTTACTGTAGCAGATAAGATTTGGATGCTTCAAAACTCCATATACTCTATATTATCTCCAGAAGGCTTTGCAAGTATATTATGGAAAGATGCCAAAAGAGCGGAAGAGGCTTCAGATATAATGAAGATAACATCAAAAGATCTATTAGATTTTGAGATAATAGATAAGATTATAGGTGAGCCAAATTGCGACGCTAGTAAAAATATAGAGATTATCTCTAATACAATAAAAAAAGATCTAATAAAGTCATTTATTGAACTAAGGAAATTATCTTTAGAAGAATTATTAGATAATAGATACAAAAAATATAGAAATATAGGAGTCTATGGATTAGATTAAAAAAACGCCCCTTTTGTTGTAAGGGGCGTTTTAAATACTATTGAGCAGTGTCAGTTGGAGGTGTAAAAGTTCTTTGAGCTAATTCTGCATCTAGCATATAAATAGCTGCAGAGTTTTCACCAATTCTTTTTAATTTTGCTATCATAGAACTAAATGTACTTTCTTCTTCAACTTGCTCGTCGATAAACCATTTTAAAAAGCTCATTGTTCCATGGTCTCTTTCTTCAGTAGCTAAATCAGCTAAATTATAGATTCTCTGAGTTACTTTTTGTTCATGCTCGTAAGCTATTTTAAATACATCTAAGATGGAGTTATAATTATTTTCTGGAGCTTCTATAGCGCCAATATTAACTTTTCCACCTCTATCATTTATAAAATTAAAGAATTTCATTGAATGAAATCTTTCTTCTTGTACTTGAACCTTAAAGAAGTTAGCAAAACCTTCTAAGTCCATTGATGAACAATATGCTTGCATAGCAAGGTATATGTTTTCGGAATACATTTCGTAGTTAATCTGATCGTTTATAGCTTTATTTAATCTTTCGCTTAACATAAAGAATACCTCCTTAGTACTATTTAATATATTTTACCATAAATTACTTAATAATAAAAGAAATCCATTAGAGTTTATGGTAATAGCTTAATTAAATCTACTGTACCTCTTCCTTGGATTGCTTTAGGAATATCTAACAAATTGCAAGACACCTTAAACAAAGATAATATATCATTAAAAGTTAAATTTTGATTATTCTCAAATAGCAGTGAACAAATACCAGCAACATATGCAGCAGCACAGGAAGTACCTGTGTAAAATGTGTAAGGACTCTCCAAAGGGTGTGGATAAATCTTCATTCCATTTCTTTCTGAAAGAAAATTTATATTTGAGTTTAAGGTACATATATTTACACAAGCAGCAGAAAGGTCGGGTTTTTCTATTTTATTTGATGGACCAGCAGATGAATTAATGTAAGGCTTTATAGCTGATGAAGTAGTATCTAATCCTCCAACAGTAATACAATTCTCTAGAATTGCTACACCTCTCATGGAACATTCGTCATTACCATTATGCCCTGATGGGACTACAATAACTATATTTTTTTCAACAGCTAACTTAAATAATTTTGAAAAAAGAGAGAGTATAAAATTATCATTTTCAGTGATTTCAAAGGGCAAACATATAACCTTTATATTAAATTCATCACTTTCTTCTATAAGTTTATGAACAGAATATAATATATCAGAAATATACCCTTTTCCTAAATTATTAAAGGCTTTTATGGAATATAGATAGCTATTTTCAGCAATGCCTCTATATACTCCCTTTGAAAGATTACCGCTACCACATATGATTCCACCTATAGCGGTTCCATGACCATTATCATCATAAGGATATTTATAGTTATTGATTAAATCTACAAATTTTATAATTTTATTATTTGGACTTAATAAATCAGAATGAGGATATGTTCCACTATCAATTATACCAACACATATACCTTTTCCTGTAAGACGATATTTTTCCCCCCACACTACACCATTTGCAGATAAAATACTTTCTCCACATAAAAAAGCATGAGAATCGAAGGTTATATATTTAATATATGGATACTCAAGCAATTTATCTATAACTTTTGGGGAAATGTTGGCAGATATGCAATTTAAAGAAGGTATTGTTCTTATTACTTTACCTCCTAAATTTTTAATTCTATGTTCTATTTTTTCGTGTAACGTTTTGCAGTGTATGAGCACTCTTATGTTTTTATAAGAGTTGCTTTTTACAATCTTTTTTAAATCATCATTTAATCTATTTTTGAACCAAAACATAGCCCACCCCTAAAAATTATTCCATTATATATTATAATACTAATAAGCTATAAATGTTCCCAAATTATCCTTTCCATTTAAATATTATTATACCTACTACCATAACTATTACACCTATTATCTTAGTTATACCAAATTTTATTTGTTCTGATCCAAATAAACCAAATGCATCTATAAGTGCAGCAGCTGTTAATTGTGCTACTAAAATTGTGGAAATTGAATAGGTAGCACCAAGATCTTTAATGCCTCTCATTACTGTATAAATAATTATAACTCCGAGAACTCCGCCTAATAGATATATTTTATTTGCGTGTAGTACATTTTTGATATTTCCATTTCCAATAATAAATACGATTATCAAAGTAATAATAAAACCAATACCTTGAACTATTAAGTTTGTTTCCCATAGACCAATTTTTTCTCCTAATCTGGTGTTGAAAATACCTTGGAAACTCATGCATACGCCTGCTACTATTGAAAAAATTATTCCTAACATAAAATAACCACCTCTCTGAATTATTTTATCCAGAGAGGTGGCTATTTATTATATTATTAATATCCACTTAATTGTCTTATATGATTTATGTTGTTTTTTTCCATATATCCGTTTTCTATATCTTTTTCTGTAAAACCTAGGCTTAAACCAAGACATAGAAAATCCTCAAATAGAGTCTGATAATGATCTTTAGAAGGGCAAACCACAAAATCATTTATATCTATGTATAGATTTAAAAATTGATCTGTTAAATTATCTTTTAAATTTTCCTTATGAATATAAAAATTTCCCTCATTGTAGTTTTTATCTAATCCTAAAGTTAAAATAAAGTGCAAGCAATCAACATATTCTTCTAATATCTGTGCTTTTTCAGATGGCCCTTTATTGCACCAATATTTAAAACAGCGAGTTTCATTTGCTAGCTCTGCAATCTCTACCTGTAGGGCTAAAATTTTATTAGAAAAGAGAGTTTTACCATTTAGAGTATGTTTAGTTTCTATATGATGGTCTAATTTCTCCTGCAAAACAAAAAGATTTTTAAAATTCATAGGATAAAATCCGCCTTTCCATATACTTTTTAATACATTTATATTGTATCAAAGTTTTAGGAAATTAAAAGACCACGCAATCGGTTACATTCAAAAAAGTTCAAATAAATTTAAAAAAGTTCAAAAAAATTTAAAAAACACCTATAATTAGGTGTTTTTAGCTTATTTTAGAATTCTGCAGATCCAGTTGTTCTAGGGAAAGGAATAACGTCCCTTATATTTGATATTCCGGTCATGTACATAATTATTCTTTCAAAACCCAAACCGTAACCTGCATGTTTTGTAGTTCCATATTTTCTTAGTTCCAAATACCACCAGTAGTCTTCCTTCTTTAAGCCCATTTCTTTTATTCTTTTTTCAAGGACATCTAATCTTTCTTCTCTTTGGCTTCCACCTATTATTTCTCCAACTCCTGGTACTAATAAGTCAGCAGCAGCAACAGTTTTATTATCATCATTTAATCTCATATAGAAAGCTTTAATATCCTTAGGATAGTCAGTTACAAATACTGGTTTTTTGAATATTTTTTCTGTAATATATCTTTCATGTTCAGTTTGTAGATCTATACCCCATTCTACAGGATATTGGAAAGTTTCTCCTGATTTCTTTAAAAGATCTACAGCTTCAGTGTAGGTTATTCTAGCAAATTCAGAATTTACTACATTGTTTAGTCTGTCGAATAAACCTTTATCTATAAAGCTATTGAAAAACTCCATTTCTTCAGGAGCATTTTCCATAACATAACTTATTATATATTTTACCATATCTTCTGCTACATCCATATAATCTATTAAATCAGCAAAAGCCATTTCAGGTTCTATCATCCAAAATTCAGCAGCATGTCTTGCAGTATTTGAATTTTCTGCTCTAAAAGTAGGGCCAAAAGTATAAACATTTTTGAAAGAAAGAGCATAAGCTTCAGCGGACAACTGACCACTTACTGTCAAATTTGTCTCTTTTCCAAAGAAGTCATGAGAAAAATCTACTTTACCTTCTTCATCTTTCGGAATGTTAGTTAAGTCTAGAGTCGTAAGTTTAAACATTTCTCCTGCGCCTTCACAATCGCTACCAGTGATGATCGGGCTATGAACATAAACAAATCCTCTTTCTTGGAAGAATTTATGTATAGCATAGGCAGCTAAGGAACGGATTCTAAAGACAGCTGAGAAAGTATTGCTTCTTGGCCTTAAGTGAGCTATACTTCTTAAAAATTCTAAACTATGTCTCTTCTTTTGAAGTGGATAATCAGGATCTGATAATCCTTCTATAATTATATTCGTTGCATGTATTTCAAAAGGTTGTTTAGCATTAGGAGCTTCGACTACTTTTCCTTCAACAATTATAGATGAACTTATAGATAATTTAGAAATTTCCTCGAAGTTACTTAATTCATCATTAAATACTACCTGTATGTTTTTAAAAAAACTACCGTCATTTAATTCTATAAATCCAAAAGCTTTTGACATTCTTTCTGTTCTTACCCAGCCACAAACTGACACTTCTTTGCCTATAAATTCTTCAGTGTTTCTAAAAAGTTGCTTAACAGATACCTTTTCCATTATAAATCCTCCTATATTTATATTATATTAAAGTTAAATTATTATATAAAAATAAAAGCCCTTCATCCACAAAGGGACGAAAGACTTAATTTCGCGGTACCACCCATTTTGCCTAAAAGGCCTACTCCAAATCAGTACGTAATAATACATACTTACCAAAAATAAGGCTTTGGATACCTCTAGGCCTACTTTCAAATTACATTGATTTCGGTTAGAAACTCAGAGATGTTCTTCAATAAAGGCTTCACGTTGGTCTTTCACTATCACCAACTCGCTATAGTTACGTCCTATATTTACTCTTCTCTTCATAGTATTTAACTATATTTCTGTATCTAAACATTATAATATTTTATATCATTTATGTCAAGGTGATATTTAGTCTAATTTTGTAAATAAATTCATTATTAATAAAGGGTAAAATTTATAAAAAACATATATGAAAATATCTTTATTTAATATATAATCATTATGCAAAATTGAAAAATTAATAAAGAGAATTTTAAAAAGAAAATTTTAATAGGAGGAAAAACCATGAATGAAATTTATGAATTAGGAGAATTCTTAATAACCACAGATTCAGAAAAGGTAAATGTAGACGTAGTAAATGAATTATTAGCTAAATCTTATTGGGCAGAAAAAAGGAATAAACAAATAATTGAAAAGTTTATAAAAAGTTCTCTTTGTTTTAGTCTGTATCACTTAGACAAACAGATAGGATTTGCTAGGGTAGTTACAGATTATATAACCTTCGGCTATATAAGAGATGTATTTATTCATGAAGATTATAGAAGCAAAGGTCTTGGAAAATGGTTAATAGACTGTGTTGTTTCTCATCCTGACATTAAAGATATTGAAAGACTTATGTTAGCCACTAAAGATGCCCAAGGATTTTATAAATATCATGGTTTTTCTGAACTAGGAAAGCCAGAAGCTTTTATGGAAAGGTTAAATATTATAAGTGCAATATAATAATGGGTTAAGAGTTAAGAAGAGATATTGCCTCTTAACTCTTAGTTTTTAAGTTTACAAACAGTTTTTTTCATGTTCTAAAAGCCATTCTTTTCTCCATAGTTCACCGCCGTAGCCTATTAAATTACCATTGGATCCAATTACTCTATGGCAAGGTAGTATTATTGAAATTTTATTCTTATTATTCGCTCCACCAACAGCTCTAACAGCCTTAGGATTCCCAATATTTATAGCTATGTCTTTATATGTACAAGTATCACCATAAGGTATTTTTGTAAGAGCAGCCCATACAGATTTTTGAAACTCTGTTCCATTAAAAGCGCAAGGAACAGAAAATGTCTTTCTTTTTCCTAGGAAATATTCATCTAATTCTTCTAAACATAATACTAACAAATCATTCTTTTTTTCTAATTCCAGCTTACTATCTACAAAGTTTAATTTTAAAATATTTTTTTCATCACAACCAATTTCGATTAAGCCTATAGGGGATTTATAGTACCCAATATACATTATATAAACACCTCCAAGTATTATAATATAAATATAACTTATTAGCTAAGAAATGTTAATACACTTGAGAAATCCATACCAAAATCCCAAGTGTATTATATATTTAAATTATATTCTAAACTATTTTTTCATTACAAATATCTTTTTGCTGTCAATATGGTCGTATACATCCCTTAATGCTTCACCAAATCTTTGATAATGAACTATTTCTCTTGCCCACAAAAATTTTAGAACATCAATTATATCACGGTCATCTGTTAGATCAATTAGATGTTCATAAGTAGAACGAGCTTTCTGCTCCGCAGCCATATCTTCATGAAGATCTGTTACAGGGTCACCAAGTGTTCCTATATAGCTTGCAGTCCATGGTACTCCGTTGGCATCAGTTGGAAATAGTGCATGATCATGCTGAGCGTAATGGCCTCCAAGCCCTGCTTCTTCTAATTCTTCAGGAGTGGCATCCTTAGTTAATTGATAAATCATTGAACAAATTATTTCCACATGAGCTAATTCTTCAGTACCAATGTCAGTCAATAATGCCTTGGATTTTCCAGTTGGCATTGTATACCTTTGATTTAAATACCTAATAGCTGCACTTAATTCACCATCTGGTCCCCCATATTGAGTAACAAGAAATTTAGCCATTTTCAAGTCTTTGGACTTTATTTTTACTTCATGTTGTAATTTTTTCTCATAAATCCACATATAATAATCCTCCTATCCATCTATTTCCCATGGCCAAGGTTCTTCTACCCATCCCCAAGGATATTTACTTTGTGCATACCCAAAATTAGTTAGCGGACCATGTTCCATTTCAAATTTTCTCTTTAATTTCATCAGATTTGCTGTAATACAATTATAATCCGCTAAAGCATGTTGGTTATGAGGATTATTATCTAAAAATAAATTTAACTCTACAGCTGCAAATTCTAGCTCACGGATTTTGTTTAACATTTGGCTACGATCAGAAGATTTTTTTTCACACTTATCCATTGCATATCCTCCTACTCAAGTGATTTAATAGGATAAGGAATATAAAGATTTGGAAATAGAGTTCCTTTCCTTAAAGCTTCGTCTAATGGGAATGTACCTGTATATGGCTGAATAGGTACATATGCTCTTGCAAATTGAATGTTTCCGGGAAGTGTATATTTATTGTCCATCTGTTTGCAATCTTTCGGTGGATTCATCCATTGATTATTGGAATATTGCATGTTTTTCACCTCATATTTTTGTTATAATAATATGGTATTCATTACTGGAAAAAAAGGTGAATATAATTATCAAATCTGTAATATAAATACATATTGGGCTTTTTACAATGTTTATATAACTTTTATAAAAATATTTAATTTGGAGGAACTTAGATTGGATAATATATCTATATTATTGGCATTTTCATCAGGAGTATTGTCATTTCTATCTCCTTGCGTACTTCCACTAATTCCCATGTACTTATCCTATTTAGCGGGAACCACACTTGAGGAAGTAAATAGTAAACAAAAAATAACTGTTATATATAAATCTATAGGATTTATTTTAGGGTTTTCTATAATATTTATGATAATGGGACTTTCTATTACTACTCTAGGAAAATTATTTGAAGAAAATAGATTTATACTAAAAAAAATTGGAGGAATAATAATAATAGTTTTTGGTGTACATACTACAGGAATAATAAAAATAAAGTCATTATATAGGGAGAAAAGATTATTAAATTTTAATAAATCGGGGATAAGTTCTATTTTTTTAGGAATGGCATTTGCAATAGGATGGACTCCATGTATAGGACCAGTTTTAGCATCTATATTAATTTATGCAGGCAATCTAGAAACTTTAAGCAAAGGAGTATTTCTTTTAATTGCATATTCAGCAGGTTTAGGTATACCATTTTTACTTTCAGCCTTTTTAATTGAAGCTATTTCAAAGTATATAAAAAAAATATATAAATATTTTAATTTAATTTCAATAATAAGCGGTATATTACTAATTATACTTGGAATTTTAACCTTTATGGATAAGACATATCTATTAAACAACTTATTTAGTTAGGGGTGAGTAAATGAAAAGAAAACAATTAATAATGCTCATTTTGATGCTTTTGATTTTAGTATCTGTTGTTGTAGTTAATTATAATAGTAAAAAAAATCTGAAGACTAATGATGTTAAAGTAGAAGATAAGGTAGCGGAAAAGGATAAACAGGAAGATGGACAAGAAGATAAAGAACCAAAAAAAATTGAAGCTATAGACTTTAAACTTCAAGATTTAGAGGGAAAAGAAATAAGTCTAAATGAATTTAAAGGAAAAAAGGTGTTTTTAAATTTTTGGGCAAGTTGGTGTGGACCTTGCAAAGCAGAGATGCCACATATGCAAACACTTTATGAGGAAACAAAGGATAAAGATATAGTAATTTTAGCGGTAAATGTTGGTGAAAGTAAGGATAAAGTTAAGAGTTTTATAGAAAAAAATAAATATACATTTCCGGTATTATTAGACATAAATCAAGAAGTAGCGTTCCAATATGGAATTGCCGCTTTCCCAACTTCATTTTTTATAGATGAAGAAGGATATGTTTATAGTGGTATTCAAGGTCAAATGGACTTAGATATGATGAGAGAACAATTAATGATAAAGAAATAAAAGAGTTTTAATGATTTATAAATTAGAAAAAGCGAAGCAAATTTAAAGAGTGTGTAAATAAATTTGCTTCGCAATTTTTATTTAGAATGCAGGAATAGATGATCCTTTATAAACTTCATCTATTAACTTTTTAGTTTCCTCTGTTTGATATGTTTGTATTAATCTTTTTAGTGCAGCATTGTCCTTATCTTTAGCATTAACAGCTATTATATTAAAATAGTTTTTAGTAGAAGGATCTTTTGTATCTTCGATAAGAATAGAATCTTTTAAAGGAGAATAACCAGCATCCACTGCTACACCATTATTTATAAGAGCTATATCTACATCTTTTATAGAACGAGGAATTTGTGTAGCTGCTAATTCAATAATATCCAAATTTTTAGGGTTTTCAATGATATCTTTAACTGTTGGAGTTATACCTACCCCATCCTTTAATTTGATAAGACCAGCATTTTGAAGTAATATTAATGCTCTTCCACCATTTGATGCGTCATTTGGTATAGCCACTTTACTATTGACCTTTAGCTCATCAAGATTCTTTAATTTTTCTGAATATATTCCCATAGGTGCTAAAACAGTATAGCCAATTGATGCTAGATCTAAATTATGGTCAGCCTTAAATTTATCAAAGAAAGCTATAGTTTGAAATGCATTAGCGTCTATTTCACCGTCAGAAAGAGCTAAATTTGGTCTATTATAGTCTGAGAAAGAGATAATTTGTAGATCAATATTTTCTTTTGCTAATCGTTCTTTAATGTCTTTCCAAATTCCACGATCCTCTCCAGTAATACCTAATCTAATAATTGTCTTATCTTCACCTTTTGAAGAGGTGTTTTTTGAACAGCCTATTAATGATGTAAAAATTAATAATAAAGATAAAATACATAGTATAACTTTTTTAATTCTCATAATATATTCCTCCTAATGACTTAATTTTTTTGATATAAATTCTCCTAAACCCTGAATGGAGTTTACTATTAATAAAAGCAATAATATTGTTACTACCATTATGTCGGTCTTAAAATATTGATAGCCATATCTTATTGCAAAATCACCTAGACCTCCGCCACCAACAGTTCCTGCAACTGCAGAAAAACCAATTAAACTTATTATTGTTATAGTTAATGCATATACAATACCAGGTAGACTTTCAGGCAAAAGCACTCTTAAAATTATCTCAAAAGGGCTTGAACCCATAGCTTTTGATGCTTCTATGACACCAGGATCTATCTTTAATAAGGCAGACTCTACTTGTCTACTAACAAAAGGAGTAGTACCAAAAACTAAAGGGACAATTGCGCCCTTAGTTCCTATGGTAGTTCCTACAATGGACCTAGTAACAGGTATAATAGCCGTTAGTAAAATTACAAAAGGTATAGAGCGAAATGTATTTACTATTTTAGAAGATAAGCTGTGAATAAGCTTATTTTCTAGGATGTTTCCCTTATTAGTTACAACTAATATTACTCCTAAGGGAATACCTATAAAAGATGATATTAAGCCAGCAATGCTTACCATATACACTGTTTCTCCTAGGGCTTTTACCATATCAGGAAACAGTTCTATTACATTGGGAATTAGATCCATCAGAGTTTTTATCATAATTTATCACCTCTACATTTACATTATTTTTGTTTAAATAATTTATAGATTCTAATATTTTTTTCTCATTACCGCTGAAGGCCACAATTAAATTTCCAACAGGAACACCTTGAATGTTTTCAATATTTCCATATAAAATATTCACATAAATATTGAAATCGATGGATATTTTGGATATTAAAGCTTCACCAGAAGTATCCCCTATATAAGAGATTTTTGCTATGATTTCATTATTTAAACTATTATAAGATTCCAATACATTTTCATATTTGAATATACTAGCCACAAACTCTTTAGTTGTAGAGTTTTTAGGAGATGTAAATACATTTAAAGTGTTTCCGACCTCCACAACCTCACCCCCTTCCATTATTGCTACCTTGTTACATATCTCTTTAACTACTTCCATTTGGTGGGTTATAATCACTATTGTAAGATTTAGCTTTTTATTTATATCCTTTAGAAGGCTTAATATGGACTTTGTATTTTGGGGATCTAAAGCAGATGTAGCTTCATCACAAAGAAGAACTTCGGGGTCATTAGCCAAGGCCCTTGCAATAGCCACTCTTTGTTTTTCACCTCCACTTAATTGAGAGGGGTAAGCTTTTAATTTATCCTCAAGTCCAACTATTCTTAGTAGATTAATTACCTTCTCTTCTAATTGATCTTTATTTAGTCCGCTCCCTTTAAGAGGATATGAGATATTTTTAAACACATTTCTATTGTTCATGAGATTAAAATGTTGAAATATCATTCCGATTTTTTTTCTACATTTTCTTAAGCTCTTTTCATTCAATGAAGTTAATTCTTGATTGTTTATTATGACTCTTCCGCTACTTGGCTTCTCCAGTAAATTTATACATCTTAACAATGTGCTTTTTCCTGCGCCGCTATATCCTATGATTCCAAAAACATCACCCTTATCTATTTTTAAAGTTACATTTTTAAGGGCATCAACAGTATTATTATTACTAAAATAAGATTTTTTTACATTTTGTATTAATATCAAAGTACATACCTCCTTATTTTTATAAATAAAAAATCCTCTTCTTTTCTAAAAGAAGAGGATACCTATTAGCAATAAAAAAGGCCCTTAGAAAGGACACACAATTGCACTAATCCTTCCTCATCTTTCAGAACTTAGTTCTGCTGGATTTAGCACCGTACATATTAATATGTTGGTTGCTGAAACGTCATAGGGCCAGTCCCTCAGTTTCTCTTGATAAGGTCAATTTCGTATTAAATTATTGATTTTAATTATATCAGTATTTTATTATATGTCAATAACTAAAATAAAAAATTGATATTGACATTTTTAAGAAAAGAGTTTAGTATTTTTCATAAATGAATATTGAAATTCTTATCCAGAGAGGTGGAGGGATTGGCCCTGTGAAACCTCGGCAGCGGGTTCTCTAACTAGAATACTGTGCCAAATCCAACAAGAAGTTTTCTTGAAAGATAAGAACAAGCAAGTTATATATTTGCCTCTTCTTACTTTTTAAGAAGAGGCTTTATTTTTATAAATTTTTAAAGAGGGGGATATTTTAATGAGTTTAAAAGAATTAAGAAGTGTAATAATAGAGGAGGTAGAAAAAAATAAAGAAAAGTATATAAATATCAGTCATAGTATTCATGAAAAACCTGAAATAGGAAATGAAGAATTTTTTGCTTCAAAAATTTTAACATCTAAGCTAGAAGAAGAGGGATTCCAGGTGGAAAGGAATATAGCAGGACATGCTACTGCTTTTATTGCAAGAAAGAAGAATAGATATAAAAATGGGCCTGTTATAGGATATCTAGCAGAATATGATGCATTGCCAGGGTTAGGACATGCTTGTGGACATAATATTATTGGGGCAGCAAGCGTAGCAGCAGCTATATCTCTAGGTAAAGTTTTAGATAAAACAGGAGGTGAAGTTGTAGTTTTTGGAACTCCAGCAGAAGAGGGAGGAGAAAATGGTAGTGCGAAAGGAAGCTTCGTACGAGAGAATATTTTTCATGGTACAGATGTTTGTATGATGATACATCCATCTAATGAAACTTCCCCAAGCAGTACTTCATTAGCAGTAGATCCTTTAGATTTTGAGTTCATAGGTAAGCCAGCTCATGCGGCTGCTTGTCCAGAAAAGGGTATAAATGCGTTAGATGCTATCATCCAGTTATTTAATGGAATTAATGCATTAAGACAGCATGTTACTAGTGATGTGCGAATACATGGAATAATCACTCATGGAGGGGATATGCCTAATATAGTACCAGAATACGCTAAAGCTAGATTTTATATACGTGCGGCCACAAGAAAAAAATGTGACCAGGTAACAAATAGAGTAAAGGATATAGCGAGGGGAGCCTCTTTTGCTACTGGAGCAAAGTTAAATATAATTTCATTTCAAAATCCAGTAGATAACTTGATAAGAAATGAAGCATTAGATGATATATTTATTGATAATGTAAGATATTTAGGAGAGGAGATAAGGACTGATATAGTAAAGGGAATAGGTTCTACAGATGCTGGGAACGTAAGTCACGTAATACCTACGATACATCCTTATATAAAAATTGGTGAAAGCACCTTAGTATCCCATACTAAAGAGTTTTGTGAAGCTGCTATATCTAAAAAAGGAGACAAAGGATTAATACTAGGAGCAAAGGTGTTGGCGCTAACAGGATTAACCCTATTAATAGAGACAGATAGGCTAAATAAAATTAAAGAAGAATTTAATAATCAAAAATCATGTGAAATTTAATGAACTTAATCCTATTATTATAAAAGTTCACTCCATAAAATTATGGAGTGAACCACCCATTTACTTCATTTAGTATTTTAAAGTTTGTAAAATCATAGTGAAGAGGAGTAATTGTTACATATCCATTTTTTAAATAGTATACATCTGTACTCCCTTGTATATTTTCATTATATTTACCAGAGAGAGCTAGTTTTATAGTACCATCTTCATTAGATTTTTCTTCATAAAAAAACTCGTATAGATTACCACCCATAGGGCAGACCTTAATACCTTTTATTTCTTCTTCTTTTATGGCAGGAACATTTACATTCAATACTATGTCATTAGCTATAAGATTATTTTTTGATATTTCAATTGCCTTGGAAGCGTATTTAGCAGCAGTAATAAAATGTTCTTCTTTTATTTTATCTAAGAAACTTACTTCACAGGACATAGCAATAGATGGTATCTTGCTGATAGCAGCCTCAACAGCTGCAGAAACAGTTCCTGAGTAGAGAATATCTCTTCCTAAATTAGCTCCTATATTAGTACCTGATATAACCATATCTACTGGTTTAGTTATTATTTTCTCTAATCCAACTCTAACGCAGTCAGCAGGAGTGCCGTCAACGCTATAAGCTTTAGAACTTATTCCAGATAGATTAACTTCTTTTACTGAAAGTGGGTTATGGATAGTTATAGAATGGCTTGCAGCACTTCTCTGGGTACTCGGAGCCACAATTATTATTTCATGTTCTTTTTGAAGTTCTTTTGCTAGAATATGCAGGGCTATTGAATCTATTCCATCATCGTTTGTTAATAGTAATCTCATATTTATAATCCTCCTTAATATATCTCGAGTAACTTATGCTACAACGATTAATTTTATTTAATTAGACTATATATAATGTTATACTTTATGTATAATTTAATCAATAGTTGATAAAGCTTATATATTAATTTTAAAGAAAGTGGGGATATATATGTATAAAAGCAAAGCAAGAGTAAAAGTTAGGTATGCAGAAACAGATAAAATGGGAATAGTTTACCATGCTAATTACTACACTTGGTTTGAAATTGGGAGAGGAGAATATATACTTAAGGCTGGCATGACTTATAAAGATGTAGAAGATATGGGAATTATGATGCCTTTAGTAGAAACTTACTGTAAATACATAGAGGGAGCTAAATACGATGATGATATAATCATTGAGACATTTATCAAGGAATTAAGTCCAGTAAAAGTTATATTTAATTATAATGTAATAAGAGAAGAGGATAATAAGCTTTTAGCCAATGGCTATACTTCTCAAGTATTTATAAACAATGATTTTAAAATTATAAATTTAAAAAGAAGCTATCCAGATGTTTGGGAAAAACTGTATTCACTTTATATAGAGGAATAATGAAAAGTGAAAAATGAAGAGTAAAGGATAAAATTCCTCTGTAATTTTTATAAATATATGATTAAAAAATTACAGAAGAATTTTCATCATAACTTTTTACTCTTCACTAAATTTCAGAAGTTGCTTCTTTTAACCATAGTTTTTCATCTGTACTTAGATGAGGACATAATAGAGCATAAACCTTTTTATGGTAATCATTTAGCCATTGCTTTTCTTCAGGGGTAAGTATGGTTACATCTACTCCTTGTAAATCTATAGGACAATAAGTAATAGTTTCGAATCTCATAAATGTACCAAAATCAGTGACTTCATCCTGAATAATCAATAGTTCGTTTTCGGTTCTAATACCATGTTTACCTTCCACATATATACCCGGTTCATTAGTAATTATCATACCTTGTTCTAGCACTGCTTCATTATAGTTAATAGAAAATCTTTGTGGTGCTTCATGAACACTTAAGCAATATCCAACTCCGTGACCTGTTCCGCACTTATAATCAATACCTTCATTCCAAATAGGAAGTCTTGCTAGTACATCTAGATTTGTTCCAGTTATACCATGTAAAAACTTTGCCTTACTTAAAGCAATATGACCTTTTAGTACAAGGGTGAAGTGATGTTTCTCTTCAGGAGTAATTTCTCCTAAAACTATAGTTCTTGTTATGTCGGTGGTTCCATCAAGGTATTGGCCTCCTGAATCCACTAAGAATAAACCCTTATTTTCAAGAGTATATTGGTTATCTTTTGTAGCTTTATAGTGCATCATAGCAGCATGATCTTTATAAGCAGCTATAGTGTCAAAACTTGGAGTTATAAAATGAAGCTGTTCATTTCTAAAAGCTTCTAATTTATTAGAAGCAGAAATTTCTGTAATTGTTTCTTTGCCTATATTACTCTTTAACCAATATAAGAACTTAACCATTGCAACTCCATCTTTTATATGGCAATTTTTAATGTGTTCTATTTCAATGGCGTTTTTTATAGCTTTAATATTTTGTACTAAGTTTTGTCCTTTAATGATTTTACAATGACATGGTATGGAGTTGTATAAATTAAAACTTGTTTTAGCGGTATCTACTAAAATAGAGTTATTAGATGTAATCTTTGTAATAGAGTTGTATATTGAATTATAATCCTCTATTTTTACATGAAAATAAGTTAACTCCTCTAGCGCATCCGTAGTTAATTTTTCTTTGTCAATAAATAAATAGACTTCATTCTTTGAAATTAATGAATAGCTTATGACTACAGGATTATTTTTTACATCATTTCCTCTTATGTTGAATAACCAAGCAATATCATCCAAAGTAGTTAAGAGGTAGTAATCTGCTTTTAGGTCAGACATTTCTTTTCTTATTAAAGATAATTTTTCATTTATATCTTTTCCAGCAAATTCTTTGGGATGAATGAATATTTTATCTAAAGGAAGGCTTGGTCTATTATCCCATATTAAGTCTACAAGATCATAGCTACCCTCTAAGTTTATGGTATAGTTATTTAAGGTGTTTTTTAAGTCTTCTATATCTGATATAGGCATTACTTTACCGTCAAAACCTATCTTGCAATTATCAGTTAAGTTATCTCTTAACCATTCCGTATAACTAGGCACACCTGGCTCTCTCATTTTAAATAGTTTAATCTCGGAACCTTTTAATTCATTTTCAGCTTGTATAAAATATCTACCATCAGTCCATAATCCACTTTCTTTCAAAGTGATTACTAAGGTACCAGCAGAACCTGTAAAGCCTGATAGCCAAGCTCTGGATTTCCAATGGTCATGTACATATTCGCTTTGATGAGCATCATAACTAGGTACTATATAGGCCTCAAGTCCCAACACTATCATATGCTCCCTTACTTTTTTAAGTTTGTCATTAACATTCATAATTATTTTCCACCTCCGTAGGTTTTAAAAATTCCCATTTTGTCTCTGCTGTTATGATAGCGAGAAAAATTACTACACATCCTATAAGCATTTTATATGTGAAAGACTCTCCCAATAAAAAGCAAGATAATAAACTTCCAAATACAGACTCAAGACATAAAATAATTGCTGCATGGGTTGGAGTAGTAAATTTTTGAGATACATTTTGTATCAAAAAAGCTAACAATGTGCTAAATAACCCTAAATACAAAATTGGAAAAAGGCCTTCTCTAGAAAAAGATGGGGGTAGTTCATTAAATATAAAGACACTTATAATTGATAATATAGAAGCAACTAGAAATTGAATAAAAGTAAGTATTATAGGATCATGCTTTTCAGCAAAATATCCTACTGAAACTATGTGGCAGGCAAAAAATAAAGCGCACATCAAAGTAAGTCCATCCCCAAGGTTTATGTGTAAACTGCCTTCAAAGGTTAAAAAACCTATGCCAATAAGACATAAAAAAGTAGCTGTAAGATTGTAAATATCAGGTTTTTGTTTTTTAACTATCCAATATATAAAAGGTACCATAACAACATTAGTGCCTGTTAAAAAGGATTGTTTTGCAGCAGTAGTATATTGAAGACCTACTGTTTGAGTAGCAAAACCAAGAAAAAGAAAGAATCCGATTATAGATCCAGCAAAAATATCTTTTTTATTGATACTTTTTATTTTCTTTGCAAATATTACTCCTATAAATAAACAGGCAATAGAAAATCTAGAAGCTATTATAAAATAAGGAGAGTAGGCATCTAATGCATTTTTAGTAGCTACAAAACCACTGCCCCATATTATAGCTACAAATAATAGAGATAAGTCAGCTATTAAAGCTTTATTTTTAAATTTATATTTTATTTGAATCACCATCCTTTGATAAACAATAAGCTGTAAATATTTTTACTATATTAGCAATACATATTTCATTATATTATAAAGGAAAGATAGTGTAAATATAAGGAATTAACCATCAAAGTATACAAAAAAGATATACATTATTTTAAATTTGTAACCTATGTTACAGAAGTTAGGGAAAATAATAATTATAATAAGATCATATACTAACAAATTAAGCAGGAATCATCGTGCAAATGGAGTGGAATAAAAATGATTAATAAGGATATTATAAGCATTGATGAATTAGTAGAAGGGTTAAATAGATAGGAGGAGTAAGAATGAGCTTATTTTTAGGTAAAATACATTATTGGTTATTTAATAAAATAAAATGGTTTGAAGGATTGGAAGAAAATATAGTTGATTGGGCAAAAGAGAAAGGTGATTTTCCTGTGGATGAGTGGAAGGAAGAGATATATAACAAATATGGTGCACCAATAGAAAACAAGCCATTAGAAGAAATCATAGATACTTCTAACATACATGGATGGTTACAAGATAAGATAGCTAGAGGTGAAGGAAGACAGAGTGCGTGGGTTACAAAAATATTAAATAGTTCTCCAGAAAGCATTAAAGATTTAATAAATATATTTGAAAAGCAGGGTAGTAAATTAGGCAGTGAATATGCAGAGAAGTCCACAGTATCTACGCCTATAGAAGTATATAATATGTTAAATGACTATATATTAGAAGGAATGCCTTGCGATAGAGTAAATGAAACTTTAGAAAATAGTGAAGATACATACAGCTGGATAACTACTAGCTGTTTACATGAACCGTATTGGCAAAAGGAAATGGGAGATGTGAATAATTTTTATATACTTAGAGAAGCTTGGATAAAGTCTTTTATAAAAGCTTTAAATACTCCATTCAATTATTATGCATATATTAAAAATGGTATGAGGGTTCATGAGATTAAAAGATAGGGGGATAAATATGAACGCTATAGAATTGATGGTTGAAGAACATAAAAACATTAAGAGAATGCTAAAGGTAATAAGAAAATATTGTTATAAGGTACTTAAAAATGAAGATATAGATTATAAGGATTTTTATAGAATGATAGATTTTGTTAGAAGCTATGCTGACAAACATCACCATAGTAAAGAGGAGAATATATTATTTACTTTGATGGATGAAGAATTTGAAATGGGTAAAAAAGGTCCAATTACAGGAATGTTAATAGAACATGATTTGGGAAGATTATATATGCATAATTTAGAATTGGCTTTAAAAGAATTAGAAAATGGCAATGAAGAAGCTAAATTAGATGTAATCGCTAATGCTATATCCTATACAGATTTATTAAATCGCCATATAGATAAAGAAGATAGTATTATATATACTTTTGCAGAACGTTCTTTATCAGAAAAAAGTAAAGATATACTAAATACAAGAAGTAGAGAGGTAGAAGAAAAAGCAAAAGAGACAGGTGTTCAAAATAAATATATTTCTTTAATTGAAGAATTAGAGAAAAAAGTTAAAGTGTCCCAATAATGAGGGACACTTTTGTTTTTTTATATGATTAATATGTAACTACTTTTTAAATATACCAAAAGGTTTTCCTACAGGTAAAAATTCTCTTTCAAAATGCGAATTTAAAACTGATGCTGCAGAACCATAGAATGAGAATAGTGATATTAATAGTTCCGAATAACCAGCTAGTTTACTTGAAAATCCATAAGCTATGTGGAAGGAGCTTAAAGATAGTCCTAAAAATAAAAGTGTTATTAAGAAAAATATTATAAATAATACCTTATGTGTTTCCATCGCTCCTATAGTCATATAAATAGTAAAAATTAAATAACCGATAAATGCAAAACCAAGCTGTTTAGGATCAGCAGTAGATGCTAGTTTTTCACCGAATACTCCCATTTGTATTAACCAAGAAGTAGCAGTACCAAACCAGAAGAAGGCGTATCCACCAAAAGCTGTAGCTCCAAATACATTGTTCTTTTTAGCATCATTGATACAAGCAAATAACTGTGCAAATGCACCTAAGAAAATTGCCCAAGGGATTACGAGGGATACTTCACTAGTAATTCCAAGTTTTTGAGTAGAGGCTACCAACGTAACCATAGCTAGTCCTAAAAGACCTAAGGCTGATGGATCGGCAGTAACAATTTTTACATTTTGAGTTTCGTTTGATTTCATATAGTCCTCCTAAAAATATAATTATAAATAGACACAACCGACATAATATCACCAATTTTGACTTAATGCAAACAAAAAGTATGAAAAAAGCTAAAATAAAAGCAAAGACAGAAAATAATGAATTTAAAGAGATAAATATGCTATAATTGTTTAAAAGTTTATAGCTAAAAGGGGGCTAATGACAATGGGTATAGAAGCAGTTAAGGAAGAATTCAGAAATAAGAAGATTAATCTTGAAGTCTTAGAGTTTGATATGAGTAGCGCTACTGTAGATTTAGCTTCAAAGGCTCTAGGAGTTGAACCAGGAAGGATAGCTAAAACAATGGCTTTTAGAATTAAGGATGAGACAATCTTAATTTTGGCTAAAGGAGATATGAAAGTAGATAATAGAAAATTTAAAGATGTTTTTTCAGCTAAAGCAAAAATGCTATCATCAGAAGAAGTATTAGAGATAACGGGTCATCCTGTAGGTGGCGTTTGTCCCTTTGGTTTGAAAAGTTCATTAAAAGTATTTTTAGATCAGTCACTAAAGGTTTATGATTTCGTTTATCCAGCGGCAGGCTCACCTAATTCAGCGGTGAAGATAGAGATAGAAGATTTAGAAAAAATTACAGATGGAATCTGGATAGACGTATGTAAGTAGTTATAAACATGTTAAAAATAAAAAGAAGAACAATATGGTGTAGTAAAATTTTACTACACCATATTTAATAATTTACTTTTCTATAAAAAATGAAGTTATATACAATATCCATATATGGACTGGATAGAAAGAGTAAAAAAGATATTTTAAATCATTACCTTTCTTACCGTTATAAATATAAAAGAAAGGTATGGAAAAAATCATCATCCATTGAATATTTTCGTAAAATAGCCCTTGGTAACTTAAATTACCCATGCCAAAAAATAGTGATAGTATACAATAATAAATAATTAAAGCTTTGTTATTTTCTCTATACTTATAAAAGATATAAGTCATAGCTAGACCTAGAATGCTTGCTTCTGTAAATAGTGAAAGAAAAAATATGACTATGGTTCTAAATTTACCTAAGGAACTATTTTTGATAGCATTTTCCTCCATAGAAATTAACCACATTATACAAAAAGCCATAGATAAAAATATATTATTTTTTAAAATTTTCAAGTCTGGAAAAATTACAGAAAGAACTATAGGAATTATGGCAAAAATAGAAGCACTCAGTATCATCCTATCTTTATTCTGCTCAGGAGATTTCCATAGAAAATAAGTATCTATTAAAAGTAATATTATGAAGACTAAAAAAACTATGTAAGTATTAAAATTTATTAATTCACTTCCTTGAGGAAATAATATGGAGAAAAATGTATTGCCTATAACCATTATACCGGCGGCTATAAAAAGTCTTTTGGCATAATTATTTTTATTTCTAGTATAGAAATAGCCGTCTATAAGCAAATAGAAAAACACAGGAGCAACTACTCTACCAATGTAATTTAACCAAATAGGAGTGTTGGGAATAAAACTGCCTATATGGTCCAGCAGCATAAAAAATAACATTAACAGCTTAAGTTGAAATCTATTTAACATTCCAATGATCCTCCTAGTATTAATAGTTTTAGTATACTTTAATTATATATTATTTTATAAGCTATTTTGTTGTAACCATTAAAATAAATTTCATCTTCTCATTCCACCTTCCTTCATTATATTCTTACAAATTTATTCTTAATATATTTGTAAGGATTTTGATTGATTATTTGTAATAGTTATTATCTAAAATATAGTTGAAGTTTAATTAGGAGCTTATGCACATGATATAATATTTAAGGAAAGGAGAGAATTTTATGGAAAAATACAATGTTTTGGTAGTAGATGATGAAGATGAAATAAGAGATGCTATAGAAATATATTTAAAAAGTGAAGATATATTTGTTTTTAAAGCCAAAGATGGCATAGATGCTCTAGATATTATTCAGCAACAAGATATACATCTTATAATTTTAGATATTATGATGCCTAGAATGGATGGGATAAAGGCAACTTTTAAAATAAGGGAGAATAAAGATATTCCTATAATAATGCTATCTGCAAAATCTGAAGATACAGATAAAATATTAGGACTTAATGTTGGAGCAGATGATTATATAACTAAGCCTTTTAATCCATTAGAGCTTGTAGCTAGGGTAAAATCACAGCTCAGAAGATATATTAATTTTAGAGGATACGAAATTAAAAAAGAAGAAATAAGAATTGACGGACTCATACTAAATAAATCTGCAAAAATGGTTACTGTAGATGAGGAAGAAATAAGATTAACTCCTACAGAATATAAAATATTAGAATTGCTTATGGAGAATAAGGGAAGGGTTTTTTCTATTGATGAAATATATGAAAGAGTTTGGAAGGAACCTTTTTTTAATGCAGAAAATATTGTAGCAGTACATATTAGGAGAATCAGAGAAAAGATAGAGATTAATCCAAAGGAACCTAAATATTTAAAGGTGGTGTGGGGAATTGGATATAAAGTGGAAAAATGAATATTCTACAGTAATAGCTATAATAACTATAATAATTTTTATAGATAGATTAGGCATAAAGAATTTTATAAAGATTACATTTGTTGTATTATTAATGCTATGTATTATATTAAACATATTAAATGTATTAGACATAATAAAGTTAGTAGACAATAAGAAGGAAAGAAAGGTTAAATGGGAAAAGGGCGTAATTAATACAATTAGAACCACTGTTAAAGACAGTTTTATAATTAAGAGTATTATGTTTAAAACAACTTTTATTATTATACTTACAGCATTTTTTGGTATGGCTATAGTAATTGGATATTTACGGCTAGAGAATCACAATAATTATCTTTTGTTTATTTCACTATTATATGCTTTATTCTATGTACTAGTAATACCATACTATATATTAAAAAAGATAAGTAGTTTAAATAGAATAATTAAAGGTACAGATGAAATAGTTTCGGGGAATTTAAATTATACAATTGAAGAGGAAGAAAAAGGAATGCTATCAAGGCTTGCCTACAATATAAATAATATGAAACAAGGATTTAAGAATTCCCTTGAAAGTGAAATGAAAAGTGAAAGATTAAAATCTGAACTTATAACTAATGTATCTCATGACTTAAAAACTCCTTTAACTTCTATAATAAATTATGTAGATTTGCTTAAGAGAGAAAATTTATCTAAGGATGAGATAGAAGGATATATAGGAGTCTTAGATAGAAAAACTCAAAGATTAAAAATACTTATAGATGATTTATTTGAGGCTTCTAAAATGGCTAGTGGATCTGTAGAACTTAACGTTGAATTAGTAGATATAGTTTCCTTAGTTAATCAAGCTCTTGCTGAATTTGATGAAAAAATTAAAAAATCACCTTTAGCATTTAAAATTAACTTAGGCAATGAGAAAATATATGCATATCTAGATGGAAAAAAAACATGGAGAGTATTTGAAAACTTAATAAATAATGCTTTAAAATATTCTCAACCTAACACAAGAGTATATATAGATCTAGAAGAAAGAGAACATAACATAATTTTTACTATAAAAAATGTTTCAGCCTATGAAATGGATTTTAATGTGGAAGAGATATTTGACAGATTTAAAAGAGGGGATAAATCAAGAAATACAGAAGGATCAGGACTAGGACTAGCTATTACTAAAAGCATTGTGGAAATGCAGGGAGGTAAGCTAGATATAGAAATAGATGGAGATCTTTTTAAAGCTATGGTAACATTTTGTAAATAAGTAATTTTTCATATCTATAATATTTACAATTTTAAAGATGTAAATTATGTAATATTACTTTGCAAAGTAAGGGATAGAATTTTAAAAGTAAAATTCTATCCCTTAAATGTAATTATTTTTTATCATTATCTATATGAAATTCTAGTATTACTGCCATAACAGTTTCATAATTAAAGTTTTCAGGAAGTTTATTTTTAATGGACTTATAATCACTATTTTCTAACTCACTAATTATTTTTAAAATGATATTTTTTTCTTCCTCATTATAGTATTGTTTTAGATTTAAATTAATGTCTAAATCATTACCTTCCTGGATGAATTTAAGTATATATCCCATTATAGTTCCAATAGAAGATTCTAATTCATCACTAATTTCTTCTATGCTCCTACCTTCTTTAAGCATATCTATAGAAATTTCATTGTTTTTTCTAGTTTCTCCATCTATAATCAATTTAGATTTTCCTTTATGAACCCAATGAGAAACTACATTATTTTCATCCAAGTATTCTTTAATAACTTCTAAAAATGAATCACCGTATTTTTCAAGTTTTATAGGTCCAACACCTGAAATGTCCAATAAATGTTCATGGCAAAGAGGGTATCTTCCACTCATTTCTTTTAATGTATTCATAGAAAAAATTCTAGTAAAATGAATATTTTCTTTTTTAGCAATTTTATTTCTAACCTCTTTTAATCTAGTATATAAATTCATATCAGTAGCCACTTCAAATATATCTTTATTTTCTTCATTAAAGCTTGAACTAAGGTCAATATTATTATAGCTTACATAAGTTATTATTTTATTTAAAAACAATTCGCCATATCGTTCAAATTTTACCTTACCAATTCCAGAGATATTCATCATCTCCTCTTCAGTTTTAGGATATTTACTACTCATTTCTCTTAAAGTATTATCATGAAAAATAACGTAAGGGGGAACTCCTTCGGATTTTGAAATCTCTGCCCTTAATTCTCTTAAGATTTCAAAGAGGTTGTTATTAACACTTATCTTTTCAACCTTATTTATCTCTTTTAACAGCACTTTTTTCTCATTCTTTAATATTTTCATTGATTCTATATTTAATAAGAGAGTTGGATATTTACCATCTTTTAAGTCTATATACCCATGGGCTATTAGTGTATTAATAAAATTACTGAGATTTTCTTTAGAGTAATCCTTCATTATGCCATATGTAGAGAGCTCATTAAAGTTATACTGTAGAATCTTCTGTTGGCTAGAACCTCTTAGCACATCTACAACAATACCAACTCCGAAACTTTGCTTCATCCTATAAATACAAGAAAGAACTTTTTGAGCATCTAGGGTTTTATCTACAACTTCTCCTTCTATTAAGCAATTACTACAATTGCCACAATCATCATAGGAAACATCTTCACCAAAATAATTTAATATATACTTTCTTAAGCAACCATTATAATGAATAAAATCTACTATTTGCTGAAGTTTTTTATATTCGTTTATTTTCCTCATAGGTGATTGAATGCCTATTTCAATAAGATATTTTTGCGTTATTATATCTTGGGGCGAAAATAGCAAAATACACTCACTCTTTTCACCATCACGGCCTGCTCTACCTATCTCTTGATAATATGATTCTATGTTTTTAGGCATATTATAATGCATTACATACCTAACATTTGATTTATCTATTCCCATTCCAAAAGCATTAGTGGCTACTATTACTTTTGATCTATCATAGACAAAGTCTTCTTGGTTGTTTTTTCGCTCTTCATTAGATAAGCCTGCATGATACTTTGAAACTTCTATATTATTATCAGCCAGCAAAGAGTAAATTTTATCTACATCTTTTCTTGTAGCAGCATAGATAATCCCTGAATCATCTTTATTTTCCTTTACATACTGGAGCAAAAACTTTGTTCTATCTGGAACTTTTAATGTAGAGATCTTTAGATTTGGTCTATCAAACCCTGATACTAATACTTTAGGATTATTAAGCCCTAATAGATTTACTATATCAGCTCGTACTTCGTCAGTTGCTGTAGCTGTAAAAGCTGTAACCACAGGTCTTTTATTTAGAGTTTTTATAAAAGTAGATATGTATTTATAACTTCCTCTGAAATCATGACCCCATTGGGAGACACAATGAGCCTCATCTATTGCGATTTGAGATATATTTAGATCCTTCATAAGTTCACAAAAATCTGGGGACTCAAGACGCTCGGGAGCAATGTATAATAGTTTAATTCTATCTGATGAGAGATTAAATAATATTTCCTCAATTTCTGAATTGCTCCTAGAGCTGTTAATATAGTCACATTTAATTCCTAATTCTTTTATGCCATCAACTTGATCTTTCATAAGGGAAATAAGAGGAGAGATTACAATTGTAATACCACTGAATATTAAAGATGGTATTTGATAACAAATAGATTTTCCTCCTCCTGTAGGCATTATTGCTACGGTGTCTCTATTTTCTAATATGCTTTTTATTACCTCTTCTTGGGGTTTTCTAAAATTCTTATATCCATAATACTCATTTAAAGCAACTAAAGCTTCGCTAAGCAATTAATTCACTCCTAACATAACATGTTAATTATATTGTAACACATTCTAATACTATCCTAATGAGATAATTTTAAACTGTTTGCAACTATATATATTAGCTTAATTAATAGTAGTTGGTAGCATTCATTATTTATGATAAAATAATGAAAACACTTAATATTTATGTTAATTTTATTAGATATATATTTATTTCCATATTTCAATAACATTTCTAATGTTTATTTTAATCCATACATTCTTGAAATTCTAATAAACATTAGAATTTTTTAAGGAAAATATAATATTTACTTCATGATAGATTAAGGTTTGTATTCTATAATTGATAATAAGATACGTAAACAAATATATTAAAAATATAAAGGAGCTTAGTATGATGAGATGAGTAATAAATATATTTATTTAATTTTTACAAGAACAGGGACATGGCTTTCACAGGCAATAGGTGTTTTCTCTGAAACTAAATATGTACATGCATCAGTTAGTTTTGATAGCAGCTTTAGAAAGATGTATTCTTTTGGTAGGACTAATCCTAATAATCCTTTTTCAGGAGGGTTAGTTGAAGAAAGTTTATATGGTGGAGTTTATAGAAAATTTAGGAGAAGTGAATGCTTAATATATAGAGTACCTGTTACTGAGGAACAGTACAATTCTCTTAAGAAAGAAGTAGAAATTTTTTTAACAGAAAAACAAAAATATAGATATAACTTTTTAGGGCTCTTTGGAGTACTACTAAACAAGCCTTTTAAAAGAAGAAATTATTATTTTTGTTCACAATTTGTATCTGAAGTATTAATTAAAAGTAACATTTATAATCCACATAAAGTTCCTGAATTAGTTAGAGCAGATGATTTGTTTGAAATTGGGAACAAGGAATTTATATACGAAGGATTTATTAATGATTACTATAGGTTCGACTGCTTGTATAGTTTTTCTTAAATATTTATTACTAAGAATTTAGGAATTATATAATAATTTTATAAAGATTTAAATTTTTAAAACATATTATTTAAAATAAAAATTACCCCGCTAAGTAGTGTATAACAGTTCTTTACTGTGCTTGCTTAACGGGGTTTTATTGAATTTAAGATTATTTGTCATGCCAATGCATTTGAGGAATTTTTGATTTTGTGGGATAAAAGGTTTTTAACATATTTTTAATTCCTAATTTGTTCGCTTTTAAGTCTCTTAAGCTAAAAAAGCTTTCCCCTTTAACATTTTTATTACTTCTTGCATATTTAACTTGATTTATAATTTCATTTCTTTTGCCCCATGCCTGACCGTAAGATTTTGCATCTCCTAGTTTATAGGCAGCATGTCCAATATATAAATGAACATTTTTATCTTCAACTTGCTTTGACCACCAATCAACTAATGTAGCATAAGGAGAGTGCTTATTCTCAAATTCCCAATATATTTGAGGGACAATATAATCAATCCACTCTTCATCAATCCATTTCTTTGAATCTGTATATATAGCGTCGTAGCTACTTAATCCAGTAGTAGGGGATCCTCCAAAGGAAGTTCCATTTCTCCATATACCAAAAGGACTAACTCCAAATTTTACATGAGGTTTGATTTCTTTTATTCTATTGTTGAGTTCTTTTATAAATTTATTCACATTATCTCTTCTCCAATCAGCTATTGAAGAGTATCCTTTACCGTACTGTGCATATGTATTGCTATCCTGAAAAACGATTCCTTTTTCAGGATAAGGATAAAAATAATCATCTATGTGAATACCGTCAATATCATAATTTTTAACAACCTCTAGTATGGTATTTATTGCATAGTCTCGGGCTTCTGGAATACCTATATCTAACCAGTGGTAGTTTCCATATCTAACTATCCAATTAGGATTACTTTTTAATGGGCTGCCTTTAGGTAAACTATTTATATAGTTTTGCTTATTAAAGTATTTAGCATTACTATCGATTCTAAAAGGATTAAACCAAGCATGAAATTCTAAATTTCTACGATGAGCTTCATCTAAGGCAAATTTTAACGGATCATATCCAGGATTTTTTCCTAAAGTTCCTGTTAAATATTTTGACCATGGGGCATAAGAAGATGGAAATAAAGCATCTCCCATTCCCCTAACTTGAAAGAACACAGTGTTCATATTATTTTCTTCAATAAACTTCATATTTTCTATTAAAGTTGATTTCTGTGCCTTTATATTTTTATAATGTTTATTTGAAGGCCAATCTATATTATGAACAGTAGTCATCCAAACAGCTCGCACTTCACCATCAATAGATTCTTCCATTCCGTGAACCATAGATTTCCTTGGAAATATAGTAATAAAAATTACAAACACAATAAATAGTGATATTTTAGTAATTAATCTTTTTTTCAAATCTATTTCTCCAATCTTATTTGTTATAAATAATTATCGATTTTCTTATGAAATTATTTAAGGTTTTTGTTCATTTATATTGCTTTTCTTATTCCTAATCATATTTGACGATAAGGCCTAATAGTTTTGAGAGGGAGACTGCTTGTATTGGAGACACTATAGCCCCAGATAAATCGTCTATTCTTACACCAATTCCTTCTACTTCACAACTACTTAAATCAATACCATTTAAGTTTGTTCCTGATAATTCTGCTTGTTGCAAATTAGAGTGAGAAAATTCAACTTCAGAAAAACGGGATTGTTGGAAATCTACGCTATGCAATAAAGAATTTTTAAATCTTACTCTTTTGCAGTGGGAAAATCTAAAAAATCCGTAGCGACCATTGCAATTATCAAATGTAACGTTTTGAAGAGTGGATTCACTTAAATTTATCCCCATAATTTTGCAGTTTATCATCTCAACTCTATGTATGATTGCACCGCTCATATCAGCATTAGATAAGTCACAGTTTTCAAATTTAACATCTGTCAAATCAAAAAACTTAAATGATACTTCTTTGAATATAACATTCTTAAATACAACTTGTTTTAAGATTACACGTTCTGCAGTTTCATTTTCAATGGAACAATTAGAAATAATCCCCGTAGAGATAAAGTCTTCATTTTGTATATTAACAAAGGGTGGTAGTATATCTAGTATTTCTGGTATTTGGGGAGGTAAGATTTTGTTACGATTTTTATTACTCATAAAATTTCTCCTGTTTCATTTAAGTTAATGGAGTTATTTTTCCATAGTTTAGTAATATTGTATCATTTAGCATTTATTTAATCAAAACATTATCTAATAATGTAGCGGGAGTATTTAAAAAAAGTTTCATGGCTTTCGAAGCATATTATTAAGTAAGATATTAGGAATACGAGTGTGGTTTACTTGTGGAGAATAATTTCTTATCGTATAATATAGTAAATAATGTAAAAAATCCTTGTGACAAAGTATATATATCCAATTATCATTGTCATTCAAAGGGGGATAAATTTGAAAAATAGGGTTATTGATTGTGTATTGGATGTTTGTCCTATTCCTTTAATAAAAGCAAAACTTAACTACAAGAAACTAACTTCCGGAGAGAGTATTACTATAGTTACAGATCATAGTTGCTCCTGTCAAAATATAAAAGATGCCTTTAGTACAGTGAAGGCATCTATAGACATAGAAGAGGAAATGGGCATTTGGTATATTACTATAACAAAGGAATAATACTAGCTATAATAAAAAAGAACTTATTATTTTAAATAAAAGACCTTTTGTATAATCAACAAAAGGTCTCTCGTCCATATCTTTTAATATAGTTTATGAAATCTTTTATGTAGACATTTGAGGCAATATGCTTGTTATATATCATACTTATCTTGCAGTCAGATATTTGCTCCATTATGCTAGCTTTTTTCAAAACTTTTGAATGGATTTCTTTTTTTACAGAGGTATAAGGGATTATAGAGACTCCATAGTCTGCCATAACAGAAACTTTTATCGCTTCAATAGATTCTAGCTCCATTTCAACATTTAAATTTTTGATATTTTTCATAGATATCAGTGTATTAATTATCTCCCTAGTGCTCGTCCCCTCCGGTGGAAGTATTAATGGAAGTTCACATATCTCCTCTATACTAATATTAGTTTTATCTATATTCCTTTTATTGGAGTAGATAAATACTAATTCGTTACTACATATTTCACAACATTCCATGCCTTTTATATTTGTTTCTCCATTAATAAAACCAATATCGCAACTCAAATCCAATACATTATCGATAACTTTTTTACTCTCTTCAATTCTAAGATTAAATTTAAGATTATGCCTATCTTTTTTATAAAGATGTAATGTACAGGGTAAAAGATATTGACCAACTGTGCTACAGGAGCAAATTTTTATATTCTGCATATTAGACTTCTTTAGTTGTTCTAATTCTTTTATCATATTTCCATATATATTTATTAGAGTTTCTGCATAACTTTCAACGATTTCACCCTCCTCAGTTAAGAGAAGTCCTTTATTACTTCTTATCATTAATTGAGAGTCTAGCATTTTCTCTAAGGATTGTATTTGCTGACTTAGGGCAGATTGTGTCATGTGAAGGCTTGATGCAGCCTTTGATATGCTATTTTGTTTCAAAGTTTCTAAAAATGATATTAAATAATTTATATTCATAATTTCTCCTCTTTTAGATTGTTAATATTTTAATTATCCAAAGACTATTATACCACATAATTACAGCAGTATTTTCAGAAAATTAAAATATTAGTATAACAAAATCTAATCTTATATCAGAAAAACTAATGATTTGCTCTAGGGTTCACGTAGTAAAATTATATTGTAAGGATTTGGGTTTATAAGTTAGTTAATTAACAAACAAATTAAGGAGGTGAAAAAATGTCTGAAGTTAAAACTTCCGTTTCAAGAAGAACTAAAAAGAAAAGGATTAACCAAATACCATTTGGTGTGGCTTTATTTATTGCAATTGTTGGAGTAGGTTTTTTTATGGGAAATAACAACCCAAGAGCATCCCTTATGTGGATGTTTGGTGTAGCAGCAGGATTTACGCTTCAAAGGTCTAGATTTTGTTTTACTGCATCCTTAAGAGATCCAGTACTTACAGGAGGGACATCCCTTACTAAGGCAGTTATTATTACTATAGCTACTGCTAGTGTAGGATTTATATCTATTCAATATGGAGCTTATGTTAAAGGAAATCCTATACCGGGTAATATATCACCAGTAGGAGTCCACATAGCTATTGGAGCCATAATGTTTGGCATAGGTGCAGTAATAGCTGGAGGATGTGCTTCTGGGATTCTGATGAGAGTGGGGGAAGGCTTTTTAATGCAAATGCTTGCCTTTATATTCTTTATTATAGGTTCCTTATGGGGAGCAAAGGACTTTGGTTGGTGGGCAGAAAAGTTTATGCCTGAAAAGGGAGTATTCCTGCCTGATGTATTAGGGTGGGCACCTGCAGTAGCTTTTCAATGCATAGCATTATTAGGATTATATATTTTAGCTGATTGGTTTGGCAATAAAAAATCTCAAGAAAATTAATTTATTTAGTAAATATTTTTAAGGAGGAATTTATTATGTCAGAAAAAAGATTAGATTGTTTAGGAGAGGCTTGTCCAGTACCTCTAATTAAAACTCAAAAGAAGATGGAAACTATGAAGGTGGGAGAAGCGTTAATAGTTGATATAGATCATAGTTGTGCAATGAAAAACATACCAGAATGGGCTAGAAAAGAAGGTCATAATGTGGAAATTGAAGAAGTAGATGATGGTCAATGGGAGATATTTATAGAAAAGACTAAGTAATTCCTAGAAGTTTGAATAGGAGGATATGAAATGGAAATTAAAAATAATCCATACTATAAAAAGCTTCTTAAAGATCCTTGGACTTATGTAACTGGAGGAGTAATACTAGGGCTGCTTAACATAGGTATGTTTGCATCTACAGGAAAAGCTTGGGGAGTTACTACTCCTCTATCCTACTGGGGAGCATGGATTTATAAATTCTTTGGTGGGCATCCTGAAAATTGGTATTACTTTCAACAAAAGTCTCATGCCGCAGCATTAAGTGGTGGATTTATAAATGACATGCATTCTGTATCTAATGTAGGTATAATTGTGGGAGCCTTTTTAGCGACTTTATTAGCTTCTCAATTTAAGATTAAAAAAATTAAATCCATGAAGCAAGTAATAGCAGCTGTCCTTGGAGGATTACTTATGGGATACGGTGCAAGAATATCTTTTGGATGTAACATAGGAGCTTTATTTAGTGGAATAGCTTCCATGTCTCTACATGGTTGGATGTATTGGATATTCATATTTATAGGTGCTTGGATTGGAAGCAAGCTTTTAGTTAAATATTTTATGTAATGATATTGTTTATATTTCGTAAATCGAGGTGGCCTTTAATAGAGCCACCTTATGATTTATAGGTTGAGAATAAAAATAAGTATAAATTAAAACCTCTTTAAATTTTTAAAGAAGGTGAAAGGTAGGGAAAACTATGGAAAAGAAGCATGAATATTATGACGTAGTTATAATAGGAGGAGGTGCCGCTGGGTTAACCTCCGCTATATATTGTGGTAGAGCACAGCTTAAAACCTTATTAATTGAAAAATCTCTTGTTGGTGGACTTGCCACCTATACCAGTGAAATCGCTAATTATCCTGGTTTCCCAGAGGATATTTCAGGCACAGAGCTTATGAATTTATTCCATAAACAAGCTAAAAAATTTGGAGTGAATTTTAAGCTTACAGACGTTAGAAGTGTTAATCTAGAAGGAAAAGACAAGTTAGTGGAAACCTTTAGGACAGTATATCACGCTAAAACCGTAATTCTATCTACCGGTGGCAAACCAAGGCTTACAAAGGCATTAAATGAAGAAAATTTCCTGTATGATAAGGGTATTTCCTTCTGCGCTACTTGTGATGCTGCATATTATACTGGGAAAACTGTCATGATTATAGGTAGTGGAGATGCAGCAATTGAAGAAGGCATGTTTTTAACAAAATTTGCAGATAAGGTAATAGTATCAGTTATTCATGATGAAGGAATTATGGATGCTAATAAAATAGCTCAAGTACAAGCTCTCAAAAATCCTAAGATGGAATTTATATGGAATACAATGGTTCATTCTTTTGAGGGAGAAGAGAGATTAAATAAGGTAGTACTTAAAAACGTTAAGACTGGAGAACTTATAGACACAAGGGTAGATGGATGTTTTTTATTTATCGGATATTTGCCTAATACAGAAATATTAAAAGGACAAATTGATTTAACTCCTCAAGGTTTTATTAAAACCAATGAAAATATGGAAACTAATGTAGAGGGAGTATTTGCAACGGGAGATGTAAGAGATAAGTTTTTAAAACAAGTATCTACAGCTGTTGGTGACGGAGCTATAGCAGGAGTTGGTGTGGAAAAATATATTGCAGAGTCAGAGATATTTGAAGAAGAAATAATGCAAAAGGATAAATTAGGACTAATTTATCTATGGTCTCCTATTGATGAGAAGAGTAGAGAGTTGTTGAAGATTATTGAAGAAGTGGAGTTAGAAATGGCAGCTACCCTTCAAGTAAATAAAATAGACGTATATAAAAATTCAAGCTTGGCTTCTAGACTAGGAACTGTAGAAGCACCGGGCCTAATTTTCACAAAAGAAGGAGAAATAGTATTAAGAGAGAAAAACATAACAAAGGAGAATATTGTTAGGATATTAAGCGAGCTATGAAAAAATAAAATTATAATTTAAACCTCAAGAGAAAAATCTTGAGGTTTAAATTATAATTTTTAAGATATAAAATATATAATAAACCAATAGCTGGTGAGCCTGGGCAAAGATAGCTGAGAGGAAACATGTATGATGCCTTATATAGATTTTGACATATATCAATAGATTTCAAGAAAGTGTAAACTATTTATGATACAGTCCTCGTAGCGCTTCTAAGTGAGGCTTTTCTTTTAATTGTAAATATTATAACTGCTATAGAAATTATTAATATGGCAGTAGTTATAATCCCTGCCTCTAGTCCATATATTCCACCATTAATTAAGCTTTTAGATTCATTGCCAGTAAAAATCAAAATTGATGTGTTTACTTTTCTACCACTAACACTAATTCCACAGAATACTTCTAATATATAATTCCATGAACTATGTATAGCACCTATGATCCATATATTCATTTCTTTTATCATAAATAAAGAAACAAATATAGAAAATAACATTGTATTAACAAAACCAATTGTTCCAAATTGAACACCACTTGCAAACAATGGTGGTAAATGTGGAAATGTAAAAACTAATGAACTAATGAGAACTGCCCAAAACATTGATGCTTTTTTAGAAAGTGAGGTCATTAGATAACCTCTGCACATTACTTCTTCAGCCATACCTTGAATAATATAACCAAATAAAAATAAAATTACTGATAATAAATTTATATCATTATTTATACCATTAAAAGTTAAAGTTCTAGCATAAATTGGAATAAGTAGTACTGGTAATATAAGAATAATACCTATTATAGACCCTTTTAAATAGCTGATAATAAAGCCTTTTTTAATGAAGCCCATTGATTGCATAGATCTCTTTTCAATAAATTTGCAGTATATAATAGTGCCAATAATGAAGAATATAAATCCCAAAAGCCGCATAGTTGGTACTAAAATATTATCTGGCATAACATCACTAAAAATATTAATACCAATACATTTAAAAACTATAATTATGAATATCTCTCCAATAATTCCCGATGCCATGTAAATCCCTATAAACCCCAGTATGGATTTTATGATACCTACCATTGAATTTTTGTTTTTCATAAATGACGACTTAATTTGTGATATACTCATCTTTTTTCTCCTTACTATTTATTGTAGTAAGATGAATTTTAATTATGCGGGAAATTCATTTGAAATAAAATATATTATCATAATTATAGCGTCAATCAAAAATATCATACCAAAAATTTTAGCAAGTAAAAGAATAATCTCATATACACCTTTTTTCGGTGTATCCAATTTAGCTTCAGATATATCTGAAACTTTGGAGCTAACTTCTGAAGAGCATGTACCTTTTACCAACCCGTCTAGTGATATATTAAAGAATTCGCTTATTAATATTAATTTATCCATTTCAGGAGTTGTTTCACCTAATTCCCACTTTGATATTGTTTGTCTTGATACATTTAACTGACTGCCTAATTCATCTTGAGACAATCCTTTTTCTTTTCTCAAAGCCAATAGCTTTTTATTAAAATTCATCTCATTCCCTCCGTTTTATTGTACTATTTGACAACTGCTACATCTACCAACTACCATTGGAAATCTGTCAACCACGCTTAACATTATCGCAATTAAATAATATATTGCTTATGATACGATTCTTCGTATCATAACTTTAATATAATATAGGTTCCAATCTATATTCGTATGATGTTAGAACATCTTTTAATATTTGGAGCCCTTTTTTTAGCTCATCTAAACTTTTAGGAGCACTTACAGATATTCGAATAGCATTATGATGAGTATCAGCACCTATTGAAAATCTTTTTGACGAAAAAACTTGAATTCCTGATTCTAGACAAAGACGTTCGATATCAGTATCACTCCACTCGTTTGGGAGGATTAAATATCTAAATAATGATGTATTAGAAGGTAATACGTTATATTCATTCAATGTAGTATCCAAAATTTCATTTCTTTCTTTAAGTATTTTTAACTTCACATCTACAATTTCATTATACTTTGATGTTGTTTGTAAAAGTGATACTAATTCACATGTAAAAGGTGAAGGCATCCAAGTTAAGTTGTGTAGGCAGTGTTGCAATTGCTTTGTATGATTTGGAGATGATACGATATATGAAATTCTGAAGGTGGGATTTAATGCTTTTGATGTTCCGTGAATGTAAATACTATTATTTGGAATTAATGCACTTATCGGTTTTAGTTTTTTTTCTAGAGAAAAGCTAAAAGTCCCATCCTCAATTAATAACAAATTATATTTGGTAATTATTTCACCTATTATTTGTCTTTTTTCTTCACTTAATGTTATAGATGTAGGATTGTGACAATCGGAAATCAAATAGATCCCTTTTGCATTTTCTCTTTTGCAGGTTTTCTTCAATTCTTCGATGTCAATTCCAAAGTGATCTACTTTAACAGGAATCAATATAATACCTAAAAGCTTTGCCAGACTTTTTAACCCTGTATATGTAAATTCATCTACTATAATTCGATCTCCTTTATTAAACAAACTTATTAGTATTACCGCCAGAGCATTTTGTGACCCAGAAGTGATGATGATATCATCAGGAGTACTATTAATCTTATATTGTTCCAGCCATTTTGAAGCGATATATCGATGCTTAATATGCCCTTCTGGTGATGAATATTTAAGAGTAATATCATAATCAAAAAAATTAAAAATCTCACTTATATTAGTTTCAATCAATTTATTAACTTCATATAGAGGGAGGGCCATACCCATTTCAATAATATTGTTATCTTTATAATCAGATAATAAATTTACAGGTACACCCGCTGTACTACTCACAAAGGTTCCTTTACCAATTACACCTTTTATTAATCCTCTCTCTTGGCAAAGTTTATAGGCTCTAGTTACTGTACTATGATTAATACCTAAATAGTTAGCAATAATACGTTGAGGAGGAAGCTTAAAACCGCTCTTCAATTTGCCATCTTTAATGTCTTTTTCAATACTTTGGGCTATTAATATATAGATGGGCTTGTCTGATTCTTCTAACTTAGGAACCCATGTAATTTCATTACCATAATAATTGATCATATATTCACCTCCCACATTGTACTCCATACAATTATGTAATTGTATTAATTATATTGTAATTATATACTAAAATTGTAACAAAATGAAGGGGGATAATATGATGAGTATACGTTACAAAAGCACAGTACTTGAAAAGATTAGAAATCATGATTTTGCAGAAGATTTAAACTTAGCTCATGAAATGGCAGTTAATTATGCTAATAAAGTTGATGATATGAGGGTCTATCCAGATCAAGAAGCAATTGATAATCTAAAAGCCTTCGATGAAGAATTAAGTGACCAACCTCAAAGTACTATGAATATTTTAAATCAACTTAATACTTATGGATCTCCAGCAACTGTTGTACAAACTGGTAGAAGATATTTTGGATTTGTTAACGGAGGAATTCTTCCGGTGGCATTATCAACTAAATGGCTCACCGATACGTGGGATCAAAATCCGGCAATGTATGTACTTTCTCCGGTGACATCTAAGATAGAAGAGGTTACAGAAAAATGGTTAAAAGATTTATTAAGACTTCCAAATGAAACAGTTGCTGGTTTTGTAAGTGGAAGTTCCACTGCAACAATAATAGGGTTAACTACTGGTAGAAATTTTTTATTAAAGAATTTAGGTTATGATGCTATAAAAAATGGATTAATTGACGCTCCTAAGATTAAAGTTGTTATAGGGGAGGGCGCTCATTCTACAGTTTATAAGGCGCTTTCAATCATTGGGCTTGGAAATGCTACACTTATTAAGGTACCAGCTGATGAACAACAGAGAATACGAGTTGATAAAATACCAGAATTAGATAACAAAACCTTACTAATTTTGCAGGCTGGCAATGTTAATTCAGGTGCATTTGATAATTTTAGTGCAATTTGTAAGAAGGCAAATGAAGTGGGGGCCTGGGTTCATGTAGATGGAGCCTTTGGACTTTGGGCAGCTGCCAATGAAAAGTTTAATCATATTACTAAAGATGTTCAATTAGCAGATTCATGGTCAGTTGATGCTCATAAAACATTAAGTGCTCCATATGATAATGGCATTATTTTATGCAAACATAAAGAAATGCTTATTAATTCTATGCATATGACAGGGTCCTATATAATATTCAGCGATAATAGGGATGGGATGTTATATACAGCAGAAATGTCTAGAAGAGCAAGGGCAATCGATTTATGGGCAACATTGAAAGGGTTAGGTAAAAATGGAGTTTCCGAATTAGTCTGGGAACTTCATCAAAAGGCAATTTATTTTGCTGAGTTGCTTCAAGCAGGTGGCTTAGAGATAGTAAATGAGGTTGTTTTCAATCAAGTATTAGTAAAATTTAAATCCGATGAAGAAACTGAATTATTAATAAAAGCCATTCAGAAATCCGGAGTTTGTTGGCTTGGTGGAGCAAAAGCTAATGGCAAGTCAGTAATGAGAATAAGCGTGAGTTCCTATAAAACAACCTATGAGGATATCGAAATTTCAGCAAAAGAAATATTAACACTTGCAAACAAAATTAGATAATATTTGGGTTATGATGGGATGCAAGAATCTTATCATAACCCAAATAAGTTTAATAATATCGAGGTTAAGGGTTAGTTTATATTTTTGAATATTTTAGAATTGTAATACCACTATCTATCACATACTCTTCTAGATGTAGTTTTATTGAGGGATTATTTCCTAAAAATAAAGGTCTTCCTTTTCCTAATATTGTAGGGATTATTCCAATTATATATTCATCAATAATATCAGCCTTAATAAAGTTATCTACAAGTCCTCCACCACCAAATAGAAATATATCCTTGCCATCCTTCTCTTGTTCTTCTTGGATTACTTTACATACATCTCCGCTAATAAAGTGGATATTGTCGTGATTTTGAATTTTTTCTGATGTTGCTACATATACCTTTTTATTTTCAAAATCATTATGCATATTTTGTACATAACAGTTTTTACCCATAACTACTACATCTATTCCTTCTAGGAATTTATCAAAATCGAATTTATTTTTAGTATTTAATCTGTCGTCTCCATCTCCAACTATCCAATCAAAGCCACCATCTTCTGATGCTATATATCCATCAAGACTTATGGCTAAATTTAAAATTATCTTTCTTTTCATACTAAATTCCTCCTTATTATTTAAAATATTATTTTAGTCTTTACATAGTTTATAATTATTATTGTTTGATACTTAATTAATTATAGTCTATAATAGTTGACATCTTATGTCATATAATAGGAGGAAAGTTATGAGAGCAGACAGATTAATTTCTATAATAATGTTATTACAAATACATAAAAAATTAACTGCTTCTGAACTATCAAAAAAACTTGAAGTTTCTGTAAGAACTATTTATAGGGATATTGATACCCTTAGTGGTATTGGAGTACCTATAGTTTCTGATAAAGGTATAAATGGTGGGATAAGGCTTTTAGGAGACTATAAAACTTCTATTACAGGAATAAATAAAAATGAACTTTTCTCTCTATTCATTCCTACTGGCGATAAAATTTTAGAGGATTTAGGCATTGAAAATCTTAAGTATTCTACGGTACTTAAAATTTTAGGAGACTCTTCACTTAATCAAGTAAAAGAATTTGAAAATATTCAAAATTATATTTATATAGATATGTATACTTGGAATGAGGCTAATACTAGTTTAAATACAGACATTCTTTCTGCATTGCAAAATTCTATATGGAACTCAAAATCATTAAAGATATTATACAGAAAAATAAATGAGACAAAAGAAGCATTGTTAAATCCACTTGGTTTAGTTTGTAAACGAGGGGTTTGGTATTTAGTTGCAGTAAATAATGAAATTATTAAAACATATAAAGTAACCTCTATTGAGTCCGCTTTATTAATGGATGATACGTTTATTAGACCATATGATTTTAATTTAAAAAGCTACTGGAGAAATTCTACTAGTAATTTTAAAAGTTTGATTCCTAAACATACTTTTACATTTAAAGTTAGTCCCTATGCATTAAATCATATAAAAGAAATACAATTCATAACTATAAGTAAAACTACGGTTAAAGAAAATGAAATTTATCTTAATATAGAATTCGATGCTATATGGCAAGGTATAGAATTTGCTTTTGGATACGGTAAGGATATTGAAATTATTGAACCTATTGATGCTATCTTTGAAATGAAGAAAAAAGCATTAGAAGTAATTGATTTATATAAAAACATGCTATAAGTAAGCCATTATAAAAAATACATATTAACTTAGTATAGATTTCTTATAATGGCTTACTATATATTCAAAATTTAGTAAAGGTCTATGTCATTTCTGTATATCTTATTTATTATATCAAGCTTTTTTTAATCTCTAGCAAGTAGTTTTTTCTAATAATGAAGAAATATATAATTTGAGCGATTAGCATAATTCCTATGATCTGCAATGCTGGAACAGTTATTTCAATGCCCAAACTATGTTTCATTGCACTTATAGCAAAGGCAAAGTGCACCACAGCAACTATATAAGGAAGCAAAAATAGTACTCCTATTTCAATATTTAGTATGCTTTTTATTTCTTTAAAAGTTAATCCTATTTTATTTAACTGTTTGTATTTGGTTTTATCCTCTATAATATCCATGTAGCACTTGTTATACAAGAAGCTTCCCGTTGTTACAAAGAATATAAGCCCGATAAATATTACACTGAACAAAAGTACCCCATAAGCTATTTTTGTACTTTCTAGTATATATGCTTTCAGTGAATTATTATAAAATTTATTATTTTCATCGATATTTTCAAAGTTATTATAAAAATTTTCACATATATTTAATGTATCCTTATAATCCTCTACATTTAATGCTCCAAAATAGTACTTAATACCAGTTATCCTTTCATATATCTCATCTTTAACTACATATACACCTTTATTATAATTAGCTACATTTACATCTCTATGAATTGTCGGAAGTATACCTTTATCACTCTCTTTAGTAACCTCTAGTTTTATATTGTTCAGACTAATATTTTTTCTTTTATCTCCAGAGAAAGATGAATGCTTTATAGTTTCATTTTCATTAAAGGGAATAGTATTTAAAGCCAGTGTTGATGCTAACTTTTTATAGCAAGTTTCGTTAATTATAACTACTTCATCTGTGTCCCTATCAGGAATAACAAACTTTATTTCGTTACTAGCTTTGGTGTAGGGTATCCCCTGATCTTTCAGTGAATTTTCAATAAAATCAGTTTTTAAATCAACTTCATCTTTATTCTCGTAAGTATTAGAAAAGAAAAATGCTTGTGGAAATTCTCTGCTTATTTGATATTCCTTATCTCTCCAATAAGCATATACTGACCCTATTGCTGAAATGGCAACCGTTGAAGTTATGGTTATTAAGAAAAACATTCTGGTATTATCTTTTATCCTGTATAGTAAATTTGAAACCCAAAGCATTGTAGTCTTTTTCATATATAAGTTTCTATTTCTCTTTAATAATTTGATTATAAACACGCTCAATTGAGAAAACAATAAATAAGTGGCAACAACAACCATTGTAGTTACAGGTATTATTCTATTGGTTATTGTTTTTATACTGCTTGTAACTGATAGAAAATATCCTACAGCTAAAAGCACTATACATATTATAGCAAGAATAACAGAGGCTTTTGGTTCAGGTCTTGGTCTTTTAGTTCCCTTTATTAAATTTAAAACTTTATCTTCTCTTATAATAAATGTGCAAAAAGTTGAAATTACTATTCCAATTATTACAAAAGCACTAAAGGTAATAATCATAGCTTTAACAGGGAAATAAAACTTTAGAGCATCATATCCTAAAAGCTTTCCGCTGGCGGCTAAAAGTATCTTAGAGAAAATTAATCCAAGCAATATGCCTGCAAATGCTGCCACTGAACTAATAAGCATATTTTCAATACGTATCATCTTTTGTACTAGTTTTTTTGAAGCACCTATAATGTAAAGTATTCCAAATTCTTTATACCTACTTTTAAGAAAAACACTTATGGAATAAAACACAAAGAAACATAAAAATAGGTACGCAATTACCGTTGTTACATAAAATGAGTTTTTTATATGTTGAGGAAACAAACTTACATCAAAATCAGGGTGAAATACAAGCATAGTAAAAGAGAATAATAATGCTGCTGATATGGTACTGCTTAAAAAGTACGCAAAATATGCTTTTGCATTTCTCTGCACATTTTTAGTTGCAAACTCTCTAAGATTCATTAGTTACTACCTCCCAACAGTGCAAGCACATCAATAATTTCCTGATAAAACTGCTGTCTGCTTTCCCCTCTATAAATCTCATTATATATAACTCCATCTTTTATAAATAAAATTCTGCTGCAATAGCTGGCGGATAGAGGATCATGAGTTACCATAATTGTAGTTACCCTTTCCTTTTTATTTATTTTTTCAAACAATTCCATTACTGTTTTAGCTGCTTTAGAATCCAGGTTCCCAGTAGGTTCATCGGCCAACAATAAAGTAGGGTTATGAATTAATGCTCGTGCAACTGCTGTTCTTTGAGCTTCTCCCCCAGATATTTCAAAGGTTCTCTTATTTATCAAATCATCTATTCCAAGTATCTTGGATATTCTGTTAAGCTCATCATCCTGTTTTTTAACTGGTATACCATCTAGGGTAAGTGGAAGTACTATATTTTCTCCCACAGTTAAGGTATCAAGCAGATTGAAATCTTGAAATACAAAGCCTAATTCTCTCCTTCTAAATAAGGCGAGCTCATCCCCTTGTAACTTTAAAGGATTTTTGTTTTTTATTGTTATTTCTCCTGAGGTTGGTTTATCTACTGTTGAAATCATATTTAATAGTGTTGTCTTACCGCTTCCCGATGGCCCCATAATCCCTACGAATTCACCATCTTCTATAGAGAAGCTTATATTATTTAAAGCATTGAATAGCACCTTATTTCCATATACTTTACTTAAGTTACTTACCTCTAAAACTCCCATTTCCTTCACTCCTATTATGTTAAAGTTATAACCTTAGTTAATACTAATATTCCTAGTAAACTCCCTACTGCTATTCTATATAGTGCAAATCCTTTTAGTGGTTTCTTCTTCAGAAAGTCCACAAACTTTTTCATAACTATTAATGCTACTAAAAAAGCTACAACAAATCCTAAAATTAATGCAACCCATAGAGTTGGTGTCATTATGGAGTAGTCAAATTCAAGTAAGTCTTTTCCAGAAGAACCTATCATTGCTGGAATAGCTATGAAAAATGAAAATTCTGCCGCTATGGGTGTAGATAAGCCTGCAATCCATCCACCCATGATTGTAGAAGCACTTCTTGACATTCCTGGCCATAAGGCTAAAAGCTGTAACAGTCCTACATTAATGGCTTGCCCTGGTGTCATATTATCTATATCTTCTACCTTACGAGCCTTATTTCTATATATCTTTTCAAGTATTATTAATAATACTCCTCCAACTATAAACCCAACTATAACAGCTTCAGGTATAAACTTTAATTTTATTTTATCGTAAAACAGCAATCCCACAATTCCCATTGGAATAGATGCTATAATAACATTTATTCCAAATCTAAAGCCTGTTTTTCCTTTTTTTCCTTTGGTAAATATAAAGCTAAAGAATTCAACTATGCTCTCCCAAATCTTTTTCCAATACAAAACAACTACTGCCATTATGGCTCCAAGCTGAATTACAACTTCAAACATCTTGGCAAATTCTCCATTAAAGCCAATTGCCCATCCTACTAATATCATGTGACCTGTAGAAGATACCGGTATAAATTCAGTTAAACCCTCTACTATAGCAATTATAATAGCCTTTAATATAAAAATTATATCCATTACATATCACTCTCCTTAAAACTCATAGCAACAGTTTATAATAATAATTCATATACTGCTATTTACGAAGCTTACGGGAATGTGACATGCGTGTAAGATTATATGTTGAAAAAAAGCAAATAAATAGTTACCTATCTATTTGCCTTTTTAAATTTCATTGTAACCATGGTTCCCTCATCAGCAGTAGATTGTATCTCTAAGTCGTGCCCCAATTTTTTGGACACTTCCTTAGTTATATATAATCCCATACCGGTGGACTCTCCATATTTACGTCCATTCTCTCCTGTAAAGAAAGGATCAAATACCCTTTTTATATCTTTCACAGGAATTCCTATTCCTTTATCAATAACATTTAATATAATCTCTTTTTCATTTTTAGAGGCATTTATAATTAATTCTTTTCCTTTACCTTTAGAATATTTTACTCCGTTAATAATGAGCTGTCCTAACATAAACTTTAACCACTTAGCATCACTATAAACTTCAATACTCTCATCTATCTCAACTCTTGGCATTATTTTATTTCTTATAAAAATCTTTTTTTCTTCATTTACAATATCCCGAGTAAGCTTTTTTAAAGAAATTCTTTCTACTAAAAAATCCTTTTGGAAAGAATCTAATCTAGCGAAATATAATGCCATTTTCAAGCCTTCCTTTAGCTTATTGACCTCGTCTTGCATGTTATCATATTTCTCTTCTCCTTCAAATTCTTGAAGCATCAGCTGTATTGCCGAAAGGGGGGTCTTCATTTGATGAACCCACTGATTTATAAATCTTAAATGCTCCTCATGAAGTTTATCTCCTTTTTGAATTTGAGCTTCATATAAGCTGTGCAAATCTTTTAATACCTGTGAAATACTTTGGCTTAAATCTGAAGTACCAAAGTCTAAGAAAACATCATTTAAATCAGTGGTCCCCTCATCTAGCAACCGATATAATCGTCTATTTTGATAATATCTAAAAGCTAGAAAGCACAGTAGAATGAAGGTATTAAACATGAGTATATAAATAGTCTCATTAAGTCCTATAAATCCATTAAGATTAGAGTATATTATTGTAAGAGCTAAACTTAAAAAATATATAATTATATACCCTTTGTTATGCTTCAAAAACAATTTCATACTTACTCCTTGCTACCAGGTTTTATTTAATTTATAACCTGACCCTCTTATTGTTTCTATCCCCTTATCTATGCCTAGAGCCTGCAGTCTTTTCCGTACTCTGCTAATATTAACACTTAAAGTGTTCTCTTCTACGAACTCTAAATCATCCCATATCTTTTCTAAAAGCAAATCTCTTCCCACAACTTTAGGATATTTATTCATAAGACATTCCAGTAGTATACCTTCTCTTTTAGTTATAATTAATTTCTCATTTTTAAATTCTACTTCTGATCTTTCTGGATAAAACTTAAGACCGTCAATTTCAACGATTCTTTCCCCTGATTTAGCTGAGTAGTCACCGAAGGCTCTTCTTATTTGACTCTTTATTTTAGCAATAACAACATCATAATAAAAAGGTTTAATTATATAATCATCTGCTCCGCTTTCTAAAGCCATCACTTGATCCATTCCGCTGTCCCTTGCTGATATAAATATTATAGGAATCTTTGATTGTTGTCTTATTCTTCTGCACCAGTAAAACCCATCAAACTTAGGCAAATTAACATCCAATAGTACTAAGTTTGGATTAAACTCATTAAAGCCAATCATTATATCATCAAAATTATTTGCCCTTCTAGCCTCAAAACCATACTTATTTATATATTCCTGTAATAAAGTACTTATTGATAAATCATCTTCTACAATATATATTTTGTATTTCATTTTGATATCCTCCTAATTTATGTTGTAATCAGGATACATTATTGACTTAATTATACTATTTACCTTTGAATATTTAAACTGGGTAAGTTAAATTACCTGCAGGCAGCTATTTCAGCCACCTGCAGGTGATCATGGATGTGTATGCATTATTTATGGTATGGTTCACCTTTCATAATTCTATATCCTCTATATATTTGCTCTAATAACATTACTTTAAATAGTTGATGGGGGAAGGTCATTTTTGAAAAGCAAAGTTTGTAGTTTGCTCTATTTAAAACTTGAGAAGATAGTCCTAAAGAGCCACCTATAATAAAAGTTAGATTACTTTCGCCTTTAACTCCAAGCTCATTTATGAAGTTTGAAAAAGATATGGAAGTAAGTTCTTTTCCATTTAAATCTAAAGCTATTACAAACATATTATCCTTTATGCTTCTTAATATTAGATCTCCTTCTTTTTCTTTTATTTGAAGTTCTTCTTTTTCAGAAGCATTATCTGGAGTTTTTTCATCGGGAAGTTCTATCATATCTAATTTGCAATATCTGCTTAGTCTTTTTGAGTATTCTACTATGGCATCTTTTAAGTACTTTTCCTTAATTTTGCCTACAGAAATAATAGTTATATTCATAATTTATCACCTAATTTTTATAAAAATTAATTTAAAAAGGGCTGCATAAATGCCAGCCCAATATATTATTTACTTACAATATTTAATTATTAGTTATTTCCACAACATTTTTTATATTTTTTACCACTGCCACAAGAACAAGGATCATTTCTTCCTATTTTATTAGTATTTACTACAGTTTTTGTGTCTTTCCACTGATTACGTATTTCTTTTCTTTTTTCTATAGAGAAGATAGCTTCCCATTGTGGAAGTTCATATAAATAATCAGCCTTTGCATCTAACATGTTAAAATATAATTTTTCAAAGTCAATATTTAAATTAACCTCTGAATTTTCATCCATTGCATCTAGATCTAATGAGTTTTTAAGGCTATCATTTATTCCATCAAGAAAACCCATGAAGAAAATTGCAGGAGTATTATATTTATCAGCTAATTCTTTTAAAACTCCAACAACTTGGCCATTATGTTCAGCTAAAATTTGAGTATAGATGCTTTTTTCAATAGCTCCATATTCTTTCCAAAAAGCTGCTTCTCCCTTTGTTCTAACATAATCTACAACCATATCTGTCCATTGTTTATATAAACTCATATACACTTCTCCTTTAGTAAAAGTTTTTAATTTACAATATTATAATAAAAAATTATTTTAAATTCAATAAATAATTTTTTATTTTAGTTTTTATTTAAGCTTTGCATTATCCATATCAGCTCTTCCAAGAGGATTAGATAGATTATAATTTCCACCTAAGGTATCTATATCCTTGTTCTCTACTAAAAATTTTACTTTTTCTATAGAGGGTATTGTGGTTAATGACCAAATGATACTTCTTAAAGATGCTTCCTCTTTGGTTAATGACATATTGGTAATAGCTTCTTTGCTTAAATTAACATAAGCTATCTTATCGTTTATAGAAAAAGATATTAACCTGGTTTCCTTTGGTAAAATTGGTTTTAGCTTACTATTAACGGTTGGCCCTTTAATAAGTTCAAACATAATAACTTCACCCAGGAGTTCATCATTTTTTATTAGTCTTTCCTCCACGGCTATTTCTGGCTTTTTGTTATTTTTTGATGCATCAAAATATAGATGCAGTTCTACTGTATCGTCTTTATCATTAGTAAGGTTTAGTTTTTCGATTTTCTCCTTGTTTTGTGTACTAAGCTTATCCTTCTTTTCACAGGAAGTTAATGTAGCTGACGAAACAATTAAAGTAGAACATAGAATAATACTGATAATACCTTTCATACTATTCACCTTTCTTTAAAATTCGATATAGTCACTAGGCATATCTCTTTTAGCCATGAAAACTTTTATATCTTTATCTAATACTACATCATTTTCTAAGAGTATGTTTATTACAGTTTGATATGCTAATTCTGGATAATTGTTGGTTTTACTCAAGTGCCCTAACATTACTTTTTTTTCTTTGTTTCCTAATATCATAAGTAGGGCTTTTCCACAATCTTCGTTGGATAAATGGCCTATACTGCTTAAAATTCTCCTTTTTAAGGGATAAGGGTACGGACCAAACTTTAACATTTCTACATCATGATTGCTTTCTAACAATATTGCATCAGCATCTTTTAGGATACTTTCTACTTCTGATGAAAAATGACCTAGATCTGTGGCTAAACAAAATTTTTTACCTTTATGATGCACGGCATATCCCTGTGGATAAGCCGCATCATGAGGTATTTTATAACTCATTATTTCCATATCTTTAATTGTAATACTATTACTATCAATGAATTTAATATTATCTTCTTTAATTTTTCCTATATTGCACATCATTGCTTCCCAAGTATGGGGATGAGTATATATAGGAATATTATATTTCCTGGAAAGAACTCCAACCCCTTTAGTATGGTCAGAATGTTCATGTGTGACTAAAATAGCATCTATTTCTTGGGGAGATTCCCCTATTGAGCATAGAGCTTTTTCTATGCTTTTTCCCGGAAGTCCAGCATCTATTAGTATTTTGCCTTTTTCAGAAGACACAAAAATACTATTTCCACTGCTTCCACTATATAACGAACAAAAATGCATAATATTCTCCACCTTATTTAACAGTAACTCTCTTTATATCAGCACCTAATGCATTAAACTTATTTTCGATATGTGGATATCCTCTATCTATATGATCGATATCTAATACATCAGTAGTTCCTTCTGCAATTAAACCAGCTATTATCATGGCAGCTCCTGCTCTCAAATCTGTAGCTTTAACTGTAGCGCCAGTAAGTCTACTGACACCGTCAATAATTGCAGTTCTACCTTCTACTTTAATATTAGCACCCATTTTTTCTAATTCATCTACATGCTTAAATCTACTTTCCCATATACTCTCATTAATAAGACTTCTTCCTTCAGATATACATAGAAGAGCACTCATTGGTTGTTGAACATCTGTTGGGAAGCCAGGATAAGGTAAGGTCTTTACGTTTACAGCCTTTAAATTTTTATTGGATTTAACGGTAACGGAATCACCATTTTCCAATACTTCGACGCCCATTTCTTCAAGTTTTGCAGTAATGGATTCTAAATGTTTTGGTATGACATTATTTATTGTAACTTTACCACCACAGGCAGCAGTGGCAATCATATATGTGCCTGCTTCAATTTGATCTGGAATTACACTGTAAGAACATCCTTTTAATTCCTTCACACCTGTTATCCTTATTATATCGGTACCTGCACCTTTTATGTTAGCACCCATTGAATTTAAGAAGTTTGCCACATCTACCACATGAGGTTCTTTTGCAGCATTTTCTAGAACAGTAGTACCTTCAGCTAAGGTAGCAGCTAACATAACATTAATTGTAGCACCGACACTTACCACGTCGAAAAAAATATTTGTACCTATGAGTCTTTCTGCTTCAACATAAACTGAGCCGTGCTCAATAGTAACCTTAGCTCCTAAAGCTTCAAATCCTTTGATATGTTGATCTATTGGTCTTACACCTATAGAACAACCACCGGGCATTTCAACTCTGGCTTTTTTAAACCTTCCTAATAATGCACCTATTAAATAGTAAGAAGCTCTCATTTTCCTAACATCTTCTGTATTAGCGTTATAGCTATGTAAACATGAACTATCAATAGTTGCAGAGTTATTACAAATACTAACCTTGCAACCAAGGTTCTCTATTATTCTTTCTATACAATGAACATCATCAATATCTGGAATATTATCTATAATACAAAGTCCTGAAACGGCCATTATCGCTGCTGGAAGTATTGCCACAGCAGCGTTCTTCGCTCCACTAATATCTATTTTACCATTTAGGGGTTTACCACCATTTATAACTAATTTTTCCATTCCCCGCATCCATCCTTATCTATAAATTTGTTAATCTATCTATATATTGAACTTACATGCGTAAACTTATACTCATTTTACTACAAAGTATATTATATCATAATTCCATATTATTTTAACACTAAAATTAAAAATGTGAATAGCTAAAAGAGAAATATATCAAAAAGTCCAAAGGTAATTTTATCCTTTGGACTTTTTGATATATTTTTCTTTTTAATCTTTTTTAAAACTAGAACAATCGGTGCATTTAATAGTGGTTGCTACAGGTTCATGTTTTGAAACTTTAATTTGATCTAAAGTACAATAATTATCTTCTTTATAATGAAATTTGCACTCATTAACTGTACATGCTATACTATTATTATGTTTCATATTTAAAGTCCCTCCCATAAAATGTTAATTTAGCTAAACTATTATTATTATTTCTTTGTGTAATTAAATTATGCATATAATAATATGCTTTAATATGAAAATAAAATATGTTATTGAAATTGGGGGATAAAAATGAAGTATTATTTAGTAGCTTTATTTGATGAAGAATCTTATAAATACATGGAAGGGATTCAAAGAAGTATATGTAGAAAATATAAATTATATAAAAATATGCCTATGCTACATATAACATTAGAGATTATAGATGATCCCGATATAGAGGAATTAAGCAGAATAGTAAATAACATAATAAATCCATACAAGAAATTTAAGGTAATGATAGATGGAGCAATATGTTTTGATCCACCATATAAATCTGTAAACCTTAAATTGCAAAATAAAGGATACATATCAAGATTAGCTAGGAAAATTAATGATACTTTAAAGTTAAGTAATTTTAAAGTAAGAGATAATATAGATAACTGGGATTTACATATATCTTTAGCAAATACAAATTATGCTCAAAGAGAGTGGAATAGTAGAGAGTATTTAAATGCATGTGAAATGACAAAAGGGAAAAATGTAAAAAGAACAGCTACTATAGAAAGAATAGAATTATGGAAGCCTATTAATAACAGAAAAGAGATGGTAGTAAAGTCATTTCCTTTAAGAGATTTTTAATAGATGAATTTATATTATAAGTTTAAATAAATAGATAATTAAAATTAAAACCCTAGGTATGTAAAACTAATATACCTAGGGTTAAGTTTATATATCTAATATATTCTTTTTATAACAAGCATAGTATCTTCTGAGATTAGCTATTTCTAAATCAAGCTCTTTTTGTAGATCTGAAAGTTCCTCATAATTATTATTATCTGCGGCTTCTCTAATTCTTGAAAATAAACTTTTGTGATTATGAGTATCTTTCATTATATATTGTCTCAATTCGTTAATTTTCATCCAGTTTGACATATCTAAATCTGAAGCAGAGTCTTTTGAATGTATCAATTTACAGCTTCTAATCTCTTCTGTATAGTTATTTATAAGTCTATGAGAAATTTCAGTGATCCATCTATTTATAGCGGCTAATCTAAAACTATTTATTATTTTATCACTAAATATATTTCCAGCTTGGAGCGCTTTTAATTTTTCAGGATATTTACTAAAAGCTATTAAGTTTTCATATACAGTCGCAGGAGCTTTCCCAAAATATTTTTCCCTTTCTTCTACTGTAAAATCTTCAAATACATCTTCTTCGGATCTATATGCTCTTTCTTTTTCTAAATATGGAGCTTCAGCACCAGGATTTTTAGATAATTCCATTAATAAATCATCCTGGGATTTGTCATTTTCTATAGCGTATTTTATTCCATCTAACATAGTTAAATAAAGGGTTGCTATAGCCAAATAAGTATTTGTATGAGGATTTGGGGATCTTAATTCAAACCTTGTAGCTAAAGAGTTCTGTAAATCTCTAACTACACCTACGAGTACAGTTCTATTTCTAGAAGGAACTTCAACTGAGTGACCAATAGAAGTAACTATACAAATAGGGGCCTCAAATCCAGGTTGTAATCTTCTTAAGGAATCATTTGTAGAAGATATAAAAGGATTAATTACTTCATAATTTTTCAATATTCCCATAAGTGCAGAATATCCAAGGCTACTCAAAAAGTGTTTTTCATCGGTTGAAAATAAATTAATCTTTTTTCCATTCTTTAATTTAAGAGCAATGCCAATATGAACATGCTTACCACTACCTGCCACCCCATCTACAGGCTTAGCTAGAAAGGTAACATCAAGACCATTTTTTCTAAAGGTTTCTTTTATCATAGTTCTTGCAAGAAGCTCATTATCAGCACATTGAAGTGGACTTGAGTATTTCCAATCAATTTCTAACTGCTCCATAATATGAGTAAGATGTCCTGTATCATCAAGTTTGGCTTTTACCCCTCCTACTTCTTTATGGCCCATTTCTGGACAAAGTCCATAAGATTCTAATATCATAAGAGACTGCTCTAACGAAGTTCGAACAATACCTTTCGTTCTAGTCCAATACTGCTCATGAAGAACTTGAGAAGTGGATAATTCCTCTATTTCTGCTTTATCATTAGGAGTTTTAACCCAAAACTCTAATTCAGTAGCAGAGGTAACATCAATATAGTCAATATCATTATAATTAATTCCGAATGATGATAGTGTGTCAGGGTAAGCTTTAAATAAGTCCATTAGAGAAGATTTAAAGAATTCAATGGAGTTTTTTAGTATATATCTTGAATCTATAGGCTTATTATCATGATAAAGATAGCAAGGGATGCGAAGAGTACCGATAGGTTTACCAGTTTCTAAATCTATATGCTCGTAGTTATGATCAACAAACCAATTAACATCTAAGTCAGCAATCATGTCGATTTTTCCATTGTTTAAAGATGCAATTCCTGGGAAGGATACTGAGGAACCGTCAGTTTGAACAGAACCTTTTAAAAAGGTGTCTATATCTTCCATAAAAATTGATACAGGTATTTTTTCATCTGTGTCATTTCCAGCTAAATCTACACCTACAAAAGAAACAAATTTAATTTCAGGGTTTGAGTTGAATATTGAACGGAGAGCTTCTTTAGAGTGATCATCTTTGTGTATTACATAAATTAAGTCTTTTAACATATTTTACCTCCCTCAAACGAAAGTTTAGCATAGAATTTTATATTTTTGATTTTATAATTATATATGTTTGTTTGTCAATAAGAAAGTAGAGCTGATATAGGCAAAAAATGTGAAAAAATTACATAATATTTAAGTTATCTTAATGTATACACTTTGTTATTAAATGCTGTATAATTAAAGGGTAAATGGCAATAAATGAAATGGAAAGGAGTGACTATACAATGGAAAATAATAAAACTATATTAATATATGGATTTACAGAGGAAGAAAAAAGAATTTTGGAGAATTTGGTTAACATGAAGAAACTTCCATCATACAAGGTAATAGAAAAAAAGATGTGCAACATGACTATTAATGATATTGTAAATGGATTGAAATTAGAAATATTTAATGTTGGAAATTTACCAGAGGAAAAAGTAATACTTTTTAATAATCTAAGTGATATAGAGCTAGATGGGGCGATAAGTTCTGTAAGGGGAGTATTTAGTCCGTCACCCATTCTTGCAGTAGTTACCCCTACTTCTATTGAGTGGACATTTAAAGATCTATTAGAACATTTAATTGAAGAAAGAGAATGGTTTAAAAAACGAGGTGTTTAATTATGAGCAGAGTAGGAGAAAAAATAAGACAGTTAAGAAGTGAAGTGGGGCTATCTCAAAAACAGCTAGGAAAAAAACTTGGTGTTTCAGAAAATTTTATAAACGAGGTAGAATTAGGTAGAAAAGTAATTAACCAAAACTTAATAGATAGAATAGGAAAAGTTTTGGGTAAGGATTTAAATGATATCACTATGTCTTTTGAAGAGGAAGTATTTCAAAAAGAAGAGAAAAAATTAAATTATGAACCTAAGAAAGAAAAGGTAAATGAAATATGGAATGAAGCCTTTGGTTCAGTATTAAAAAATATACCTATATATGAATATGCATTAAATAAAACATTAGGGTCAAAGCAGTTACCTATAGTGGGAAATAAAATAGAAGGATATGCTCAGGATAAAGTTTTTTATATAAAAATTGAAGATGATGAGATGATGGGATTTAGAATTTGTAAAGAGGATTTAGCTCTTGCAGTTTCTACTCAAGAAATAACAAATAATTCTATTTGTTTAATTGAAAATGCAGGTGAAAGAAAAATTAGACAAATCAAGAAATTGGATAACAGTAAAGTTCTTCTAATTAGCAATCCTAACAGTGTTAGAGCAGATACTGTAGATGTTAAAAGCTTAAAGGTCATTGCCAGACTTATAAGATTGGAAATAAATTTATAGTACTAAAAACAAAAATTACATAATGCATATAATCAATATTTGAAAACATATTTGTAAAACATAAAAGAGCTAAGTGTATAGTGAAAAAGCGACTTTTTATTGGAGCGGCTTTACTATGTGCTTAGCTCTTTATTTGGTACAACAAATCAATTTTAATATATTTTTTCAATCTTTACATCTTTATAGAAAGTACCTAATATTTCCTCGTAGCTGGAGCCTTTTTTAGACATCTCAATAGCTCCATTTTGAGTCATACCTACACCATGACCATATCCACCACCATATATTGTAAACCCTTCAGAGCTTTTTTCCATGGCAAAGAAAGAGGAAGGCAAAAAATTATTATTAATTAAAGGGTCTTTTTTATGCCTTACTATGGGAATTATTTCCCCGGAAAAGTCTTTATTGCATCTTATGGCGCTTCTTATATTGTAATCACCTTTAACATTTACTGTAGCATTGCTAAACAAAAAAGAAATTTCCATGATATTCCCAAACTCACTTCTTTTTAATACTTTAATATCTTTTATATCGCCTAATTCAGGGAGAGTATTAATCTTTGTATTGTTTTGTAATATTTCAATAAAATCAGGTCTTCTTTCATGTATTATCTTCAGGGATTTTTTTAAGCTGTTTTCTAAAGCATTTTTTGAAAAGTGAGCACACCATCTAAAGTAAGGGGATTCACTGTCTATAGCCTTTAAATCCTTATTTTTATAAAAGCTCAACCATTCACTTTCATTATTAGGGAGCGACTTATCATCGATATAGGAACCTTTATAGTAGTAGTTTTTATTTTCACTAGACCAATCCGCATTGAACCATACATCTTCGTATGCTGTAGCAACTCCAGCAGAACTGGAGTAATATTTGGCATCTATAGGTTCATTGTTAGAAGTCATTATTAGTCCTTTAGTATCTAATACTGCTCTACTAGCTAATTCGTTAGTTTCCATATTATTATAAACTTGGCTTTGGGTACTATCGTCTACATAAAAACCTAAATGTGCAAATCTATTTTGAAGCATATCGGATAATGCATAGGTTCTAGCTGCTATTGCTTGACATTTTAAAGCTTCTAACCCTCCACTTGAAGGCATTTCTGAGGGAACAACTTTGGATAAGTATTCTTCCATATCTACTTCATTTATCATATATAAGCCATTTTTATTATTAGTAAATTCTAAGGTGCCAGAGTAGCTAGGTGTAAACTTAGGTATACCTCTGGTGATATTATCAATTTTAATATTATTACCCTTCAAATATGTTCTAGTGGAAAAAACTTTTATTTGATCATCTATGTTAAATTCTATTTTGTCATTTAAAGCTGATATTTTAATTTTTGTGTTTTTAGGAATAGTTTTTTTATATTTCTCTTTCAGATTAAATAAGTCGACATCCTCTAAACATGTTAAATTAATCTCTTTATGTTCTAAGGAATTAAAGTCTGTAGTAGAAATTCCGACCCTCATACTAGATAGATCATAGGGGGTAATAATAAAAGTCTTTATATTATTTTTTTTATTTAAATATGTCTTTATATTTTCTTTTCCTATAAGTATTTTTTTCTTTGACATAGGATAAATATTATTATTTTCATCTAAATAATAAAAATTAATTGAAACGTCAGCTTTTAGTTCTCCAGATAATTCTAAATCATAGATATCATTATTTACTTTCATTACCCTTTCCTCTATAGGAGATAAAACTTTTACATTAAAGGCTTTAAAAAAATTGTAATTGTAGTTTATTACTGTTCCTACAGGGTATTTTTTATCAAATTTAACTTTGTATAATTTTTCAGCTACATATATTTCGGAATAATTATCGTTAGAAGTAACAACTACAGCATGCTCTTTAGTTCTAGGAAAAAATACTATAGTTAGAAGTATAACAACAAGAAACATAACTGTGGTTATAAATTTTTTCATATAAACAACCTCCACATATATAATATACTATACTTTAAAATATTTAATGAATTAAGAAAATATAACTTTTATATATTTTGTAATAATATAGTTTATGAGGTATAATTTATTTATTATTATATTTAGTAAAATTTAGTACAAGGTTATAATTAAAGGAGGAAATACAATATGAAGGGCACAATAGTATCTACATGGCTTAAAACCTGCAGAAAGCTCTACGATGACGAAACTGTTAATAAAGCTATGGAATCTGTTGGATGGAATAACAATAAGATTTTCACTCCTATTGAAACTGTTGAAGACAGAGAAGTAAAAGACGTTATTCAACATATTGCAAAGAATAAAAACATAGATGTAAAAAAGTTATGGAGAGAGATAGGTAAAGATAATATAAAAACCTTCTATAATGATTTTCCAGCATTTTTTGAACATGAAAATTTATATTCATTTTTTAAATCTTTATTCGATGTGCATGTTGTTATGACTAAAAAATTTCCAGGGGCTAAGCCTCCAATTGTTACAATTGAACCTATATCAGATAGACAAGCTATTTTTTCTTATTCCTCAAAGAGAGGTATGTTTGACTATTTTTTAGGATTAATAGATGGTAGTATGGGATTTTTTAAGGAAAACATTAATGTAGATGAAATTGAAAGAACAGATTCTGCCTTAAAATTAAAACTTACTTTCGAGAAGGATATTTACTATAAAAAAACATATAAGCTTAACAAAGTTCTTTCATTAGGGTTCATTAAAAATATTGGGGGAAAAATAGCCTTATTTACATTTGTAGTTTCATTCATCAGTAATATATTGATAATGGGTACAAAGGATATAACTAAAGCAGGTATATCATCGATTATAGCTGCAATAGCTTCTTTCATAGTAGCACAGCTACTCATGATGCCTAAGGAATTAATAAAAAATGAACTAGAAAAGATAAAAGAAAATAAATATTTAGAAGACGGGGATATAGTAACTGGAGATTTCTTTGAAGATTTCTTTAAGATTATAAAAGAATATAAGAGTATTATTAAAGCAGATTTTGTTGGATTCAAAGGTGTTACCGATGAAATGAATAATTTTGGAGGTAGTATTAACACCATATCAGATTCTATGAGTCACACCTCTGAAGAGATTGCAGGGGTAGTAGAACAAGTAGCTAATTGTGCGGTTACTCAAGCTGAGAGCACACAACATGCTGTATCTGTTTTAAGCGATAATATTGAAAATTTAAGAGGAATTGTAGGTAGAGAAAACATAAATAAAGGAGAGCTTGAAAAAGCATTGGACAAAATTAGTAATAGTTATAACAATGTTAACAATACAAGCAAAAATATTTTAGATACTCTAGAGAAATTTAAAGAAGTTAATAATAAGAGTTTAGAGCTAGAGAATAAAGCTAAAGATATAACAAATATAGTATCAATAGTATCTCAAATATCTGAACAAACAAATTTATTAGCATTAAACGCTTCAATTGAAGCTGCAAGAGCAGGAGAGCAAGGAAGAGGCTTCGCCGTTGTTGCTGAGGAAGTAAGGAAGCTTGCAGAACAGACAAAAATAGCTGTTGAAGAAATTAATTCAAACTTAGTCACTTTTGCAGAAGAAACTAAGGTATTGTCAGATAAAATAGGAAATCAATATAATATATTACAAAATGAAACTAAAAGTTTAGAAAATGTAAGAGATATAAGTTACGAAGCTACAACTTCTGTTCAATTAGTAGCAGGTGACATGATAAACACTATAAATGATTTAAATAAAGAAGCACTTACCATAGAAAGTATATTTCAAGATATAGAATCTTTAGCTGCTATTGCTCAGGAGAACTCTGCTTCATCAGAAGAAGTGAGTGCTAGCGTAGCAAACTATACACGAGAAATTAAAAAGCTGGTAGATACTATTCATCAGTTTAGAAATATTACTGAATCATTTAAAGGGGATTTAAGCAAATACAAAATTTAAATAAGGGTTCCAGTATGGAACCCTTATTTTTTTAAGTAAAATAAGCAGCATTGAATTAAAAATATAAGACTTATTAAACCAAAGGCTGGGTAAAGAAAAGTAATCAACTTAACAAACCCAATTTGAGAAAGAGGAATAGCAATACATATTACTAAAAAACATCCTTTTTTATAAGAAATTTTAAAAGTTTGTTCTAATGTTTTGCTAACACTATATATATTAGATACTTCAGTAGAAAACATTTCAAACCATATTATTGTAAGCAATAGAAATTGAAGAACTTTTCCAAATCTATTGGCAACATATAATAATGGTATTTCATATTCAAATATATAGGGCATGTTTAGCATTAAGAGTAAATTAATTATTAATGATAATATAGTTAAACAGATTGCTCCTAATATAATGCCGGTAAACATGTATCTTTTTTTAGGAATTTCTTTCGCAAGTGGTACCATTACACCGGAAGCAGATAAAACATTAAAGCTACAATATAATAAACTTGAAAAAAACCAATTTTTCTTATGAGTGGTTAGAGTTTTTACATATGAAAAGCTTGTGTTGTCGTGGAAAAATACATAAAGTATAAACAGAGTTATTATTACTATTGTTAAAGAAGGCACTATCATTGAATTTATTTGTATAAGTCCTTTAGTGTCTTTAAGTAATACAAATATTGCCATAATAGACATTAATATTATGCCCACCCATTTGTTTAAGTTAAAGTATTGATGTATTAAGGCGCCACTTCCCGCCAATATTATAGCAGATCCACTTATTAAAAATAATGTGGTTATAAAGTCAGTAACTTTACCTAAAAAACCAGGACTTACAAGTTGGATTAGTTCATTATAAGAATTTAACCTATATTTTATGCTTAAATCTACGATTATGTAACCTGATAGAATGTAGATAATGCAGCATATAAATATACCGATAAAGCTTTTATATCCATATGTAGAAAAAAATTGAGTTATTTCTTGACCAGATGCAAGTCCTGCTCCAACAATGGTACCTATAAACACAGCAGCAATTTGAAATACTAGTTTTATGCTTTTAAACAAAAAAACTCTCCTCCTAATATTGATAAAACTATTCTCTATAAATATATAGTAAAATTTCAAAATAATGATTTTATATATAAAAATTTTAATTTTGAGGAAAACTATATGTAGAAATGGAGGAATGAAATGTGGGAAGAAGTAAGGAATATTTTATATTTATTTGTATTTTTATATTTACATTAAGTTTTAATGGGTGCAGGAGAATTGATAAAAAGCCAATAACGGAGAAAGAAACTGACAAAGTCTTTGACATTAAAGCAGCAAATAATGTAGTAGATAGTTACATGAATCATTTAATAAAGGAAGATTATGAAAATGCATCGAAATTTTATTCAAAAGAACTTGGAGCAAATACACAAAAGAGTAATGAAAAATTTTTAAAAATAAGAGGATATAATATTGATGAAGTTATAGAACTAGGAAGGGCTGGAATTTTTAAAATTAGAGTAGCTAAGATGAACAATAATAGTCCTTATGCTTCTTTGGAAGAGGTTACAATTAAAATAAGCAAAGAAGATTCGGATTATAAGATACAGGATATAAATTCTATTATGGAAAGAGAAGCTTTTGAAAGGCATGGCAATTTAAGGATTAGAACAAAAAATAATGTAGATAATAATCTTCTCATAGATGATAGCGGTATACCCAACTATGAATTTTCTAAAGAGGATAAAGGAAAAGCTAATAAAATAGTAGTTCCTAAGAATAAATATGGCCCTATGATATTCTCATATAATGGAGATAGCATTGTAATAACTACATATGACAAAGATAGTTATATCGGCCTAGTAAAAATTGATGAAAGTATGACGGTACAAGGAGGAACTGCTGAAGATCAGGGTGAAGCTACCGGGCAAGGGGCGCAACAGGGTGCTGGGCAACAAAAACAAAAAGCACCTACGCCTAAAGAAAAGCCTATGGGAAAAAATATTACGTCATTAGATTTATTAAAGGATTCAAAAGTAGAATATTTAGCATTTTCACAAAATGAAAAATATGTTCTTGCTCAATATAAAAAGGGTGAGGGAAGGAGTATAAGAGTATATACTTCTGAAACTGGAGATATGATACCATATAATTTTGAAAAATATTACCCTATGGATAAGGTGGATGTAGTATTTACCTCCTTTGATAAGGACTTATTAAATTATGAGGTTATACCAAGGGTTAGTTCTGATAAATCCATTGGTGGATTACTAGGTAGATGGCAGTTGGATCTAAAAGAATACAAGGTTAAAAAAGTATAATATGAACAAATATTGAAAGGACTATACCTGTAGACTATAATGTTTATGGGTATTTTTATATCAATTATTATGAAATGGAGTTACATATATGAAAAATTTATGGGGAGATAAAAGATATTATTCATTAAATTATTTTTTAAGAGAAAAGTTTGGATGCAAGGTATATAAGATATCTTTAGATGCAGGCTTTTCATGTCCTAATAGAGATGGAAAAATAAGTAGTGGAGGGTGCGTGTTTTGTAGTGCCAGGGGATCCGGTGATTTTGCAGGAGACAGAGGATACTCAATATCCAGGCAATTTAATGATATTAAAACATTAATGCAAAAGAAATGGAAGGAAGGAAAGTATATAGCATATTTCCAGGCCTATACTAACACCTATGCACCAGCTTCTGTACTAAGAGAAAAATATGAAGAAGCGCTAAATCATGAAGGAGTTGTAGCTCTAGCAATAGCTACTAGACCCGATTGTTTAGGAGAAGAGATTTTAGATCTTTTAGAAGAGCTAAGCAATAGAACATATTTATGGGTAGAACTAGGACTACAAACTGTAAGTGATGAAACAGCTAAAATAATAAACAGAGGATATTCCTTAGAGGTATTTGAACAGGCTTTAGAAAATTTAAGAAAAAGAAAAATAGATGTGGTAGCCCACAGTATTTTTGGTTTACCGAAAGAAAATAGAGAGGACATGTTAAAAACAGTTAAATATTTATCGTCTAAAGATATTCAAGGTATCAAATTTCATTTATTACATCTTATGAAAGGAACTCCTTTAGTGAATTTATATGAAAGGGAGGAGTTTAGATTCTTAGAAGAAGAAGAATATATAGATATAATATGTGAAGCTATAGGACTATTAAGGGAAGACATAGTAGTGCATAGATTAACTGGAGATGCGCCAAGAGATTTATTGATTGGGCCACAATGGAGTTTAAAGAAGTGGGAAATATTAAATGCTATCCACGATAATCTAGAAGAAAAAGGAATATATCAAGGAGCGTACTTCCATAAAAAATAGATAGGCTACCCTTGGGTGCTTTGTGAATAGAAATAAAATTATGACAATGGTACAATATTAATGTATAATTTTATTATTGGAAGAATTTCCGGTTAGTAATATTACTTTGAAAAAACGAGAGGTAAATGATTACTTATTAATATTGTAAACGGAGTTGAATAAAATGAAGATTGATGTTATGATTTCAGCGGATCATATAAACAAAGAAGAGGTTATAGGTAAGACTATAGTGGTTATAGATATTTTAAGAGCTACTTCTGTTATTACTACAGCTATAAATAATGGCTGTAAAGAAGTTATTCCGGTGATAGAAATTGAAGAGGCTTTAACAATAGCAAATGAAGGTGAATGCATATTAGGTGGAGAAAGAAAAGCTTTAAAGATAGATGGCTTTAATTGTTCAAATTCTCCTCTTGAATATACAAAGGATATAGTTAACAATAAAAGATTGATAATGACTACAAGTAATGGAACAAAAGCAATAAAAAGATGTGAAGGAGCTAAGAATATACTTATTGGTGCCATGATAAATGCCAAAGCGGTGAGCAGCAAAGTATTGAATTTAGAAGAGGATATAGTAATTGTGAATGCAGGAACCTATGGACAATTTTCAATAGATGACTTTATATGCAGTGGATATATTATTCATTGTATATTGAATCAGAATCCCAAAGTTGAATTAACGGATATTGCAAAAACCGCTCTTTTTGTATATAAGCAAAGTTCTGATTTAAGCTTTATTGAGGAAGCAACTCACTATAATAGAATTGAAGAATTAGGTTTGCTTGAGGATTTAGAGTATTGTTGTAAAAAGGATATAATAGATATTGTTCCTGAGTATGTAGATGGAAGAATTAAATAAATTAACAGTGGAAAGTTAAAGGGATTTTGTATAATAAAATCCCTTTTTTATTTTCTACTGATAATGAAAAATTAATTATATATTATATTTCCTCGTTATCTTGTATTAATATATTATCTGATGATTTATTTTGTTTATTTAGTTTATCTTTTAATTCTTTATTTTGTTTTTGTAATATCATTATTTGCCTTTTTTGTATAGATATTTTGTTATCTAAATAATAAATTATGCAAAGAGATGAACATAAAATAATTAGAAACAAAAACCACATAAAAAGAATCTCCTTCAAAAATTACTTATTATATTCTATTCAATGAAATATTAAATCTACACAAATACAAAAGATACTTAGGAAATATCTGTTTCTAAGTATCTTTTATATAAACTTTATACCGCTTTTGTCAGTTCATCATAGTTAAATATAAATAAGTCTGCTAAATTCATAATTTTTTCCTTCTGATCATCTGAATGTATATCATGAACGCCAACTACTTTCATTCCCGCTGCTTTCGCACCTATCACTGCAGGAAGTATGTCTTCAAAAACTATGCATTCCTTTGGATTAACTCCTAATTTTTCAGCACACAATAGATAAACATCGGGAAAGTTCTTACCTCTGGATACTTCGTTAGTTGTTGTTATGCAGTCAAAATAATGAAGTATATCATTATTTTTTAAGGCTATTTGAAGAAGCATATCGCAATTGCTGGTAGCTAGTCCAATTTTTATTCCAGAAGATTTAAGTAAGGAAAGAAATTCTTTTGCTCCAGGTTTTAATTTTACATTATTTGAGTACTCTTTTAAGGCTATGTTGTTCCATTCATCCATTATATCTTCTACAGTATCTTCTAAATTAAATCTTTTCTTAAAATAGTTTGCAGTTTCATTGAAACTTAAATGTTCAATATTTTCCTTTAAATCTTTAGGCATATCGATATTTCTTTTCTTTAAATATTCTACATCTACAGTATGCCAAACCCACATTGAGTCTACTAAAGTCCCGTCCATGTCAAATATGGCACCTTTAATATTTTTTAACATAAGTTTACAACCCCTTTTGTTTAGGTATTTACATAATATAAATAGCCAAGGTGTCTTGGCTATTTATTTAGACATTTATATTATACTAAAACTCCCTTTCAAAGATAAGTGTTTTTTCTTTAGATTTAAAATCTTCTACAGAATTAATATCTAGATTCTTTAAAACTTCTATCATACAACTGCTATCAACAGATACTTTGATTTCTGAAGTTTGGGCGAAGTCATCTACAGCAGCTTTACCAAGTTCTTTTGGTATTATAACTTTAGGACCTCCAACGCATCCTCCAACACATCCCATACCTTCAATGAAATTAGCGTTTATTTCACCTTCTTGAAGTTGTGATAGTATTTTTTTGCATTCAATAACGCCATGAGCTTGTGCTGGTTTTAAGTATTTAAATTTATTAGGAAATAATCTTTCTATGGCCTCGCTTACAGCGATGGATACTCCACCAGTGCGAGCATATAGTCTTCCACCCCTTGAGGCATATTCATTAGAAAGGTCTTCTTCTAACTCTTCTGGGTAAATTTCATATGTATCAAATATATCTTTTAATTCTGTAAAAGTTAAAACAAAATCTATATCACCTAATAGATCTTTTTCTTTAGCCTCTGCTTTTTTAGCAATACATGGGCCTACGAAAACTACTTTGCAATGGGGATTTAATTTTTTCAGCACTCTTCCAGCTGCAATCATAGGAGATACAGAAGGAGACACATTTTTAACTAATTTGTTATATACTTTTCTTAACATCCCTACCCACATAGGGCAGCAACATGAAGTTATCATAAAGTCTTTTTCATTTTTTATAAAGTGATCATACTCAACAGCTTCTTTTAAAGTGAGCATATCAGCAAAGAACGCTACCTCAACCATATCTGTAAAGCCTAGTTTTTTAAAAGCAGTTCTTAATTTATTTATATTTACGCTTTTTCCAAACTGACCTGTAATGGCTGGGGCTACAGCAGCTATTACTATAGATTCATTTTTCAACAGGTTTAATAATGGTAAAAACTCAACTTTATCTAAAATACCACCATTTTTACAACTATTTATGCATATACCGCAATCTACGCAAAGATCCTTGTTGATATATATTCTATTGTCTTTAGGGTCCCTCATAATAGCATTAAGTGGGCAGGAATCTTCGCAAAGGGTTCTACCAGAATCTCCGTGGCAATTTCCGTTGCAAGATGAAAATCTTGAAACTACATGATAATTAGGAGTGTAGTTTTTTATTGCTTCTTCTATATTTTTTATATAGTCTTTATTAAAATCAATTTCTACTCCAGAGAGAGAGGATACTATAAAAGCAAGTTTTTCTTTATCTATATTTTCTCTAGCAAATAAATCCTGTAATTTATTTTGAAAATTATCTTCTTTATAGGCCTTTATAAGCTCCTTGAAAATAGATCTGTAGTCATCATTCACTATAAATCAACTCCTTTTTACATTATTCAACTGCCATATATAAAAAAATAAAGCAGATGAATGCATTCATCTGCTTTATTTTTCTCAAATATCTTTTTTTTATTACAAATTGGTCGGGGTGACAGGGATTGAACCTGCGACCTCATGGTCCCAAACCACGCGCGCTCCCATCTGCGCCACACCCCGTGAACAAATATATTATAATGTATTTATATAGAAAAATCAATATGATTTTATATTAAATTTAAAAAGGAGCAAATTATTTTGCCCCTTTTTCTTTATCTCCTGAGCCACGAGTAGGAACTGTGGAAACCACAAAGCCTACTAATAGTGACAATAATGCTGGAGCTACAACATTAACATAGGCTATATATCTAGTTCTATACAGAACTAAAACAGATATAAGTGTAATTCCTACGCTTATAATAAAAAGATATATTACAAACTTCCCAAGGGAACTAAAGAATTTTTCATATAGCCTATGTCTTGTAGGACCACTTATTATATTTTTGAAAAAAATATAGGAAATAATAATTAGGATTAAATTTACTACTGCAGATATTAAAAAATTTCTCACAAGAAAACACCTCCAATATGACTTATAATTATTGTTACCACATTAAAGGTGTTTTACACTTTTAAATAAAATTTTTATAAATACTTTATTATTTAAAAAACATTTCTCCTACTTTATAAATATCTCCAGCTCCTACAGTTAGAAGTAAATCTCCTGGAAGTAAGCTTTCTTTTAGATATTTAACTATATCTTCAAAACTATGAAAATTTATACAAGATGCTCCTTTTTCCCTTATTTTATCGCCTAAAATTACTGAACTTACTATTCCAGTATCTTTTTCCCTTGCTGCATATATATCTGCTAAAATTATCTCATCTGCTCCATCAAAGCATTCCGAGAACTCTTTAAGCAAAGTGTATGTTCTAGTATAAGTATGGGGTTGAAATACACATACTATTCTATTATGAGGATAATTTTTTGAGGCATTCAAAGTTGCTTTTATTTCTGTTGGATGGTGAGCGTAATCATCTACTACAGTTATACCATCTTTAATACCTTTTAATTCAAACCTCCTATGAGTTCCATGAAAACTTTTTAAGCCTTCTATTATGTGCTCATAACTTATATTTAAAGCTAAGCATATTCCTACACTTGCTAAGGAGTTTAGCACATTATGTTCTCCGGGAACATTAAGGTTTACAGTGAATAAATAATTACCATCTTTAATTACTCTAAAAGAACCACAACCTTTTTCATTATATGTTATATCTGTAGCTTGGATATGTCCTCTATTTAAACCATAAGTTATTATATTGCAATCTACGGATTGTAAAACTTTATCCATTTTATCATCCTCAGCATAGGCAATTAAATAACCATCATTAGGTATCATTTTAGCAAAATCTATAAAAGCTTTTTGTATTTCAGTTATATCTTTATAATAGTCTAAGTGGTCTTCATCTATATTTAATATTACTCCCACATAAGGGAAGAATTTTAAAAATGAGCCTTTATATTCACAAGCTTCAGTTATAAAATATTGGCTATTTCCAGTTCTAACATTTCCGTCTATTATATCTAATTCTCCACCAACTAATATAGTAGGATCTAACTCAGCCTTTATAATTATGTGCGAAAGCATAGAAGTAGTAGTGGTTTTTCCATGGGTACCAGAAATTGCTACATTATATTTATGATCTTTCATCAGATTGCCCAAAAATTCAGCTCTGTCCATCAATGGTATGTTTAGTTCAGAAGCTCTTAATAATTCAGGATTATCCTTTGAAATAGCAGCTGTGTAGACCACTAGCCCTATATTAGTATCTATATTTTCGCTCTTATGGCCAATATAAATTTTTGCACCTTTATTTTGCAATGTATTAGTTATATTAGAACTATTTATATCAGAACCTGATACATTATAGTTTTTTTCTAAAAGTATTTCAGCTAAACCGCTCATACTTATTCCACCAATTCCAATAAAGTGAATTTTTTTATCCATACTTTTAATAAACTCTAGCGACAAAGTAATCAACTCCTTAAAAATTAACTCCATTAAATAATTATATACAAAAATTACTGAAAAAAACACACTGTTGTTATTAAATATTGTAAAACTTATATAAAACATTGATTATATATAATATTTAGAATAAAATATGAATAATAAGATAATTATTTAATAAAATAATTCGTAAGAATAATAGATAGGTGATATATTATGGAAAAATTTACACGTAATCAAAGAATATCGGCAATTACTAAGATATTAATAGAAAATCCAAATAAAATAATAAATTTGAATACATTCACAGAAAAATTTAATGCAGCAAAATCAACAATAAGCGAAGATTTAATTGCTATAAAAGATATTTTATCAAGACTTTCTATGGGAAGAGTAGAAACTATATCAGGAGCAGCAGGTGGAGTAAGATATGTTTGTGGCATATCAGAGGAAGATAGATTAAAATTTGTTGAAGAATTATGTATGATTTTAAAAGATAGAGAAAGAATAATACCAGGAAACTTTCTTTATGTAACAGATTTAGTTTTAAATCCGTATATTATTCAAAGAGCAGGAATAATATTAGCATCAGCTTTTAATAATTTGAACGTAGATTATGTAGTAACTGTAGAGACAAAAGGGATACCGCTTGCATACGAGGTGGCTAAAATGTTAGGTGTGCAACTTGTAGTAGTTAGAAGAGAAACAAAAGTTACAGAGGGATCTACCGTTACAATAAATTATGTATCAGGATCTACTAATAGAATACAGAATATGTCTTTATCTAAAAGAGCAATTAAAAGTGGCAGCAATTGTGTGTTTATAGATGATTTTATGAAAGCTGGGGGCACTGCTTTTGGCATAATCGACTTATTAAAAGAGTTTGATAGTAAACTAGTAGGAATCGGTGTGTTGATAGATAATATAAGTATTGAAAAGAAGCTAATAGAAGAATATGTTTCCATCATAGAATTTGAGGGATTTGACTCAGATAATAATGTAATAGTATATCCTTCTAAAAAATAAAATTACAAAAGTTTTTAAATTTTTATAATTTTTTAAAAATAAAGAAGGATAAATGAAATTTATATAGAATAATATAATGTACATAAGCATCTCGGAGGTGGAGTATCTATGGAAATTACAGATGTAAGAGTTAGAAAGATTGCTGCTGAAGGAAAAATGAAAGCCATTGTATCAGTGACCTTTGACAATGAATTTGTTGTTCATGATATAAAGGTAATTGAGGGTCAAAATGGCCTGTTTATAGCTATGCCAAGCAGAAAGACTCCTGATGGAGAATTTAAAGACATAGCTCATCCAATAAATACACAAACAAGAGAAAAGATTCAAAAAGCAATTTTAGATCAGTACGAAAAAGTTAAAGACGAATCAGAAGAAGAAGTAGAACAATAAGAAAAGGAGTAGAAATACTCCTTTTTGTATTTGGGAATTTTCTGAATATGTTTAATATGGTTGAAATTAGTGTCCATATAAAATATAATTAAATAATGAAATAAGTGAAATAATTGACCTTAAAGAGGTGATAAAATGTATAGTTGTGCTGTGGTACTAGCAGCAGGAGAAGGAAAAAGAATGAAATCTACCACACCTAAAGTTTTACATAAAGCGTGTGGCAAAGAAATGATAAACCACGTTATAGACACTTTAAGAGAAGCTGCTATTAATGATGTTAATATAATTATTGGAAATGGTGCAGAAAAAGTAAAAGAAAATACTATATCAAGAAATGTAAGTTATTCACTTCAAGAGAAGCAGTTGGGTACTGGACATGCGGTGAAATGTGCAAAGAATTTTTTAGAAGGAAAAAAAGGAATTGTGGCAATTTTTACTGGTGATGCTCCATTAGTTACAGCTCAAACTGTTAGCAAACTTGTATCCTTTCATAAAGTAAACGGTTTTAAAGGAACAATACTCACATCAATAGTTGAAACTCCCTATGGTTATGGCAGAGTAATGAGAGAGAAAAATGGAGAAGTAAAAAAGATAGTTGAGCATAAGGACTGCTCAGAAAAAGAATTAGAAGTAAATGAGATTAACGCAGGCATGTATTGTTTTGATATAGATGCCCTTTTAAGTAGCCTTGATAGTCTATCTAATAGTAATGCTCAAGGAGAATACTATTTAACAGATGTGATTGAAATATTGAAAATTAAAGGTGAAAAGTTAGGAGCTATGCCCGTTCCTTTTGAGGAAACAATGGGAGTTAATTCTAGAGTTCAGCTTGCTGAAGTAGAAGATATTATGAGAAGAAGAATTAATAATAAACACATGGAAAATGGTGTAACGCTCATAGATCCTAAAAATACCTATATTGATTCAGAAGTAATTATTGGAAATGACACTATTATATATCCAGGGAATGTAATAGGAGGAAAAACAATAATTAAGGAAAACTGTATTCTATATCCTAATTCAAGAATTCAAGATAGTACAATAGAGTCTGGAGTTACAATTCAGAGCTCTGTTATATTAGAAAGTTGTGTAGGCAATAATACTACTGTAGGTCCTTTTGCCTATATAAGACCAGATAGTGTAATTGGAAAATCAGTGAGAATAGGAGATTTTGTTGAAATAAAAAAATCCACTATAGGCGATCATACTAAAGTATCACATTTAACTTACATTGGAGATGCAGAAGTAGGAGAAAATTGTAATTTTGGATGTGGTACTGTTGTAGTCAATTATGATGGAAAAAATAAATATAAGACTATTATTGGAGATAATGTATTTATAGGTTGCAACACAAATTTAGTATCGCCAATAAAAGTAAACAATAATTCATATATAGCGGCGGGGTCCACTATTACTGAAGAGGTACCAGAAGATGCTTTAGCTATAGCTAGAGCAAGGCAGACAAACAAAGAAGGATGGGTAATAAAAAAAGCATTTAATAAATAGTACTAAGGAGGTTTACTCAATTATGAGTCAAGGTAAAGGTTTGAAAATTTTTACAGGTAATGCACATCCAAAGCTTGCTAAGGATATTGCAGATATATTAGGGGTTCCGCTAGGCGATGCAAAGGTTGGGACTTTCAGTGATGGAGAGATATGTGTAGATATCAATGAAACAGTAAGGGGAGTAGATGTTTTTATAATACAGCCTACAAATGAACCTGTAAATGATAACTTAATGGAGCTACTTATAATGATAGATGCATTTAGAAGAGCTTCAGCAGGAAGAATAACTGCGGTTATGCCATATTACGGATACGCTAGACAGGATAGAAAAGCTAAAGCAAGAGATCCAATTACAGCTAAATTAGTAGCGGATATTTTAACAGCAGCAGGAGCAGACAGAGTATTAACTATGGACTTACATGCATCTCAGATACAAGGATACTTTAATATACCAGTAGATCACTTATTGGGAGTTCCTATTTTAGGAAAGTACTTTGCAGAAAATGGATTTGACCAGAGAGATGATGTAGTTGTAGTATCCCCAGATTTAGGAAGTGTTACTAGAGCTAGAAAATTTGCTGACAGAATTCATGCTCCAATAGCTATAATAGACAAAAGAAGACCAAAACCAAATGTATCAGAAGTTATGCACATAATCGGTGACATAAAAGATAAGACATGTATACTTATAGATGATATGATAGATACAGCTGGTACTATCACAAATGGTGCAAATGCATTAGTGAAAATGGGTGCAAAAGAAGTATATGCTTGTTGTGCTCATGCAGTATTATCAGGACCTGCAATAGAAAGAATAAATGAATCAGTGATAAAGGAATTAATAATGTTAAATACAATTGATCTTCCAGCAAGTAAAAAAAGCTCTAAATTTAAAGTGTTATCAGTAGCACCTGTATTTGCAGAAGCAATAAGTAGAATATATGAAGAAGTTTCAGTAAGTAAATTATTTGAACAATAATTTTATAAAAAGGGATGGTTTTACTCCAATAAAACCATCCCTTTTTCTTTTTTAGAATTAATAATTTTTGAAAGTAGTAAATATTTTGTAACTTTTTAAGAATATACTATAAAAAAGAGGTTAATATATGATAAATTTAAAATAGTAATATTACATTAGGAGGATTAAAAAAATGGAAGGTAAAATAGCTAAAGTATTAATTGTGGACGATGATGAAAACATATGTGAAATAATAAAGATGTATTTAGAGAATTCAGGTTATGCTACAAAAATAAGCAATGACGGTAAGGGAGCGCAAGAATATTTTTTAGAGTATAAACCAGATTTAGTTTTGTTAGATATAATGTTACCAAATATGGACGGAATAGATGTGCTTAAATGGATAAGAAAAGACTATGAGACACCAGTAATAATGCTTACTGCTAAGGGTGAGACTTTTGATAAAGTTTTAGGCTTAGAATTAGGCGCAGATGATTATATAGTAAAACCATTTGAACCGAAGGAATTATTAGCTAGAATTAAAGCTGTTTTAAGAAGATATAATTCAGAGGGTGATAATAAGGAAGCATTAAGGTTTGATGATTTAACTATAGATATAAATTCCTATACCGTAATATACAACGGAGAAGAAATTAAAATGCCACCCAAGGAATTTGAACTTCTTCATTACTTAGCAAGTAATAAAAATAGAGTTTTTACAAGAGAACAACTACTATGTGAAGTTTGGGGTTATGACTATCCAGGAGATTCCAGAACTGTAGATGTGCACGTGAAGAGATTAAGAGAAAAATTAGAAAAAGGTTCTAACTGGCAGATAGAAACGGTTTGGGGGGTTGGCTATAAGTTTGAGGTGAAGTAATATGAAGAAAAGCTTGTTTTCAAAAATGGTAATAACTTTTGCTACTATTATAACTCTTAGTTTTGTTATAACAGCAGCTTTTCTATCTTATTGGTTTGAAAGCTATTATTTTAGTCAAAGAAAAACTCAACTTTCAAATGAATGTGAGTTTATGGCAATTACAGCAATTAAGTATCTTGAAGGCAGTGTATCTCATCAAAGAATGGAAGAATTAATACGTAGTATGGGTAGCCTTCTTCATGCTAACATACGATTAGCTGATAATTATGGAATTGTTTATGCAGTTTCTGTCGAAGCGGATAAAGATTTAATAGGAAGTCAAATATTAAGCGATGAATTAGAAGAACTTAGATTTGGTAGAAGTATAGAAAAGAGAGAAGCACATGGTGGACCTTTTAATAGTGCTGTGCATACTTATATTGTTCCAATATTTTATAAGGATATGTTTAAAGGTGCTATTATAATGGATACTTCAATTGAGGAAATAAAGGAGCCTCTAGAAACGTTTTATGAAATTATATGGATTTCAGCAATACTAGCTATAATTATATCCTTTATAATTATTTACTATTTTTCACAGAAAATTATTATTAAGCCTTTAGGTAAAATAAACTATGTGGCGGATAAAATATCTAAAGGAGAGGTTGATAAAAGAGTTTATATAAACTCCCAAGATGAAATTGGAGATTTAGCCAGTTCTTTTAACTTAATGGCAGAGTCTTTGGAGCAGATAGAAGATAATAGAAGGCAATTTATATCAAACGTATCTCATGAGATAAGATCTCCATTAACTTCTATAAAAGGATTCATTGGTGGAATATTAGATGGAGTAATTCCAAGAGAAAATGAAAAGTACTATCTTTCTTTAGCTTATGACGAGACACAAAGGCTTACTAGATTAGTAAATGATTTATTAGATCTATCAGCAATAGATGCAGGGCAGTTAAAGCTAAGAATAGAAGAAGTAAATATTAATGAAATGATAAGAATTACAGTTATAAAATATGAACATAACATAAAAAATAAGAAATTAAATGTGGATGTATGTTTAGAAAATGACGATTTATATGCCATAGGTGATAAAGATAGGTTAATTCAAGTTGTAACAAATTTAATTGACAATGCCATTAAGTACACTAAAGAGGGTGGCAGTATAGAAATATCAACTAAAGTAAGAGGTAATAAGATATATGTATCAATATTTAATACAGGGGAGAAAATAAGTGAAGAAGATTTAAAGAAGATATGGAGTAGATTTTACAAAGCTGATAAAGCTAGGTCATCTAAAATTAGCACAGGACTTGGACTTTCCATTGTAAGAAGTATACTCACTCAATTAGGTGAAGATATATGGGCTGAAAATAAAGATAACGGAGTAATGTTCACTTTTTCTTTAAAAAAAATATAAAAATTGATTACACTTTATTCATAGCTAAGTAAAAAATATAAAATATAATTACTTTATAACTAGGAGGTGTATAATAATGGATGATTATAAATTTAATGAAGTAAAAGATGTAAGATGGGAAAGTATAAATCCAGAAGATGGAAACATAAAATTCAGAAAAAATAAAAGAAAACCATCTTTTAGTAGATTTTTAAGATTTGTAGCATTTATAATAATTGCTTCCATATCCGGAGGTGTTTCTGGTGTCTATGTAGTAAACAGAAAGTATAATGCTAATCAGGGGAATTATGGGGCTCAACAAAATAGTGAAATTTCAACTGATTATACTTCACAAAAACTTAACTACACAGGAAACGCAATTAGTAAAGCTGCGGATATGGTAGGACCTGCAGTGGTAGGAGTTAGTAACAAAGGTGAAACTTTTTGGGGAACTATAGATCAAGGAGTAGGTTCCGGAATAATTTTTGATCCTAATGGATATATAGTTACAAATTATCATGTTATTGAAGGAGCTAAAGAGGTTACAGTAAAGTTATCTAATGGAAAGGTTTATCCAGCAAAGTTAGTAGGGTATGACAAAAGAACAGACCTTGCAGTTATAAAAATCGATGCTAAAAACTTACCTACAGCAAAGTTTGGAGATTCAAGTAAAGTAAAAGTGGGAGATGTAGCAATAGCTATAGGTAATCCATTAGGGGAAGAGTTTGCAGGCTCTGTTACTGCAGGAATTATAAGTGCGTTAAATAGAACTATGAAACATGACGGAGCTATTTATAAAGTATTACAGACAGATGCGGCAATAAATCCTGGAAATAGTGGTGGACCTTTAGTTAATGAGAATGGTGAAGTAATAGGAATCAATAGTTTAAAAATAGGAGCAGAGGCCAATGCAGAAGGAATGGGATTTGCCATAGCGATAAATGAAGCGAAGGTTATTATAGATGCTTTAATGAGTGATGGCAAGGTGAAGAGACCGTCACTAGGTGTTGTAGGTCAGACAGTCAGCTCTAGAGACGGTAAAATAAAAGGATTTTATGTAAATGAAGTTGTACCAGGTTCCGGAGCAGCTGCAGCAGGAATAAAACCAACAGACATAATAACAGAATTAGATAATGTTAAGGTAAATGGATTTGATGATTTAGCAGAAATTCTAGATAAGCGTAAAATAGGAGATAAAGTATCCTGTAAAATATGGAGAGATGGATCTACTAAAGAATTAAATATAACTCTTAAAGAAGTAAAAGAAACTAATAGTTAATTTAAAGAGACTTTTAAAGTCTCTTTATTATTTGAATGTTTATAGTATAATAATAATATTGTGCAAATTATTTTACGGAGGAAGGTAAAATGTTTTTAATAGTTGGACTAGGGAATCCAGGAAAAGAATATGCAAGTACTAGACATAACGTGGGATTTGAAGCTATTGATTTAATGGCTAGTAGGTATAATGTTGATATAAATAGGATAAAATTTAGAGGAATGTATGGTGAAGGAAATATATGTGGAGAAAAAGTTATACTACTGAAACCAACTACTTTTATGAATTTAAGTGGTGAAAGTGTAAGAGAAGTAGTAAATTTTTATAAAATAAGTACTGATAATATAATAGTTATTTATGATGATGTGGATTTGGATGTAGGAAGAATTAGAATTAGACCCAAAGGTAGTTCAGGTGGTCATAATGGAATTAAAAACATAATATATCATCTTGGTACAGAAGATTTTACAAGAGTTAAAATAGGTGTTGGAAAAGCTGAAAAGGATATGGTTTCCCATGTTCTGGGAAGGTTTTCAAAGGAAGATAAAGAAATAATTGATAAATGTATTAATGCCACTGCAGAAATTACAGAAACTATAATAAAAGAAAGCACTGAAAGTGCTATGAATAAACATAACAGCTTTAAAGTAGAGTAGAGTTTTAATGGGGTGAAGAATAAATGAGACTTGCTGGGGTTTTAAAACCTCTTTTAGATAGTCCAGAATTTAAAGTTATAAACAATAGTATAGAAAAAGAAAAGTATCCAATAGGTGTGTATGGCATCTCTGAATCCTCCAAAAGCTATATATTAGGAGGAATATATGACCAAACGGACAAGCCAATATTAATACTAACTTCTAGTGATGTGGAAGCAAGGAATATTCAGGAAGATTTATTTTTTTATATTCCTGAAGTATATTATTTTCCTACGAAAGAAGTAGTTTTTTATAATATTGATGCTATATCAGGTGATTTAAGATGGGAGAGACTGAAAGTAATCAAAAATATATTAGAACCAGGTAAAAAAGTTGTAGTATCATCAATTGAGTCTCTAGCATCTACATATATACCTTTGAGTTTATATAGATCACATACTTTTAAGTATAAAGTAGGAGATACTGTAAATTTTAAAGACTTATCTCAAAAATTAATACAATGTGGTTATGAGAGAGTGGATTTAGTAGATAGTAAAGGACAGTTTTCTATAAGAGGAGGAATTTTAGATATATATCCTCCTATATCAATAGAACCTCATAGAATTGAATTATTTGGTGATGAGATAGATTCTATAAGGAGTTTTAACCTAGAAACTCAAAGGAGTATAGATAAGGCTGAGTTTATAGAAATATTTCCAGCAAAAGAAATAGTACTTACTAAGGAAAATATAGAGAATGGACTTATCAATATAGAAAAAGATTTAAAGGAAATATTAAAAAATATTAAAGATAAGGAAGTTAGTGAAAGATTAAAGAGTACTATATATAAAAATCTTGAAAGTTTAAAAGAGAGTTGGCAATTTGAAACTATTGATAGTTATTTACCTTATTTTTATGATAACACTTCGTCATTTTTAGACTTTTTTAAAGATTGGTTTATAGTTATGGATGATGTTCAAAGATGTATTGGTAAATTAAACAGTACATATTTTGAATTTGAAGAAAACTATAAAAGTTTTTTTCAAAGAGGAGATATACTTCCAAAGCAATTTGAATTGTTATTACCAAAGGAAGATTTAATAAATAGCCTAGAATCTAAAAAAATTATTACTTTAAGCTCAATACCAAAATCAACAAGTATACTTCAACCTAGAGCAATTGCAAATTTTACTCAAATAACTTTACACAATTATCAAGGGCAACTAGATTTGTTGATTGAGGACATCAAATATAAAAAATCTCAAGGATATAAAACTATAATTCTTTCAGGTACAAGGCCTAGAGGTGAGAGATTAGTTGATACATTAAGAGAAAGAGGCATAGAGAGCTCTTATAAAGATATAATTAACGAAATTTTACCAGGAGAAGTAGTAATAACTTTTGGTAGTCAGATAAAAGGATATGAGTACCCTAACTTAAAGCTTGGGATTATATCTGATAAAGAAGTATTTGGAGAAGCTAAAAAGAAGAACAATAAAAAATTTGCTAAAAAAGGATTAGGTAAAATTAGAAGCTTTTCAGAGCTTAAACCAGGAGACTATATAGTCCATGTAAACCATGGTATAGGATTATATAAAGGCATAAGGCAGCTAGATATTGGTGGACATAAAAAGGACTATTTAGAACTTGTTTACTATGGAGAAGATAAACTATATGTTCCTGTGGAACAGTTAGATATGGTGCAAAAGTATATAGGGGGAGAAGGAAATACACCTAAGATAAATAAATTAGGTGGTTCAGAATGGGCAAAGGCAAAAAATAAGGTTAAAAAATCTATAGAAGAAATTGCTCAGGATTTAGTGAACTTATATGCTGTAAGGTCAACTCTAAAGGGCTATAGTTTTTCTAATGATACTGTATGGCAAAAACAATTTGAGGATGAATTTCCATTTGATGAAACTCCAGACCAACTTACTGCAATTGAAGATATAAAGAGCAGTATGGAATCAGATGAACCTATGGACAGACTTCTTTGTGGTGACGTAGGATATGGTAAGACAGAAGTAGCCATAAGAGCTGCATTTAAAGCTGTAATGGATGGTAAACAAGTAGCTTTTTTAGTGCCAACCACTATATTAGCTCAGCAACATTACAATAATTTAGTTCAAAGATTTTCAGATTTCCCAGTTAAAATAGATATGATAAGTAGATTTAGAACTGCTTCTCAACAAAAGGAAACTATTAAAGCTGTTAAAGCAGGTAACGTAGATATATTAATTGGAACTCATAGAATTATACAAAAGGATATAGAATTTAAAGACTTAGGACTACTTGTAATCGATGAAGAACAGAGATTTGGAGTAAAACATAAAGAAAAAATTAAATCTTTAAAGAAGAATATTGACGTATTGACCCTTAGTGCAACACCTATACCTAGGACATTACATATGTCCTTAGTTGGCGTAAGAGATATAAGTGTTATAGAAACCCCTCCAGAAGAGAGATATCCTATACAGACTTATGTAGTGGAATATAATGATCAATTAATAAGAGACGCTATACTAAGGGAGGTAAATAGAGGAGGGCAGGTATATTTTGTATACAATAGGGTAGAAAATATAAAGGATATGTCAGCTTATTTATCAAAGCTTATGCCTGAAATAAAAATAGGAGTAGCCCATGGACAGATGAAGGAAAGAGAGCTGGAAACAGTTATAATGGATTTCATCAATAAAGAATATGATGTTTTGTTAGCCACAACAATAATAGAGACTGGAATGGATATACACAATGTAAATACTATGATAATCTTTGATGCAGATAAAATGGGACTATCTCAATTGTATCAATTAAGAGGTAGGGTAGGTAGAAGTAATAGGATGGCGTATTGCTATTTAACTTATAAAAAGGATAAAATTCTAACAGAGGTGGCAGAGAAGAGGCTAAAGGCTATAAAAGAATTTACTGAATTAGGATCAGGATTTAAAATAGCATTGAAAGATTTAGAAATTAGAGGAGCAGGAAGTATGATGGGTTCTTCTCAGCATGGTCATATGTCTTCTATTGGATATGATTTATATTGTAGAATGCTAGAAGATGCCATAAAACAACTAAAGGGTGAGATTGATAAGGAGCCTGTAGAAACCTCAATAGAATTAAAGATAGATGCATATATACCTGAAAGTTATATAGAAAATGAAACTCAAAAAATAGAGATATATAAAAAGATTGCATCTATAAATGATTATGAAGATTTTATAGACATACAGGAAGAGCTTGAAGATAGGTTCTCCGATATACCTTCTTCTGTAGCTAATCTTATGGATATTGCATATTTAAGAAGCATTGCAAAGAGCTTAGGAATTGAGGAAATTAAAGAGAAAGGGGAGGAGATACTTATACAATTTGAAAGTATGGAAAGACTAAATGATTGTATAAGAAAAGGTATTAAAACTAATTACAATAGAATAATATCCTTTAGATTTGCTGAAAAACCTGTATTAGTTTATAATTTAAATAACATTAAAAAAGAAGACTTATTAGCTAAATTAAAAGAGCTTATATTATTTATAAAAGATGGATGTAAGTAAATACAAACTTATTTGCATTGTATAAAAAATTATTATAATAAAAAAACATAGAATAGAGTGGGGGAATAATAGTGAAAAACATAAAAAAACTGATTATAGCATCCTTAGTAACAGTAATGACTTTTTCAGCTGTAGGATGTAATATGATTGAAAAAACTCCAGAAGCAATAAAGAAAAGCGTAGTTGCTAAGATAAATGACGAAACTATAACTAGAGAACAGTTAGATTCAAATCCTTTGGTAGCAGAACAGATAGAGAAATTAAAAGAGCAGTATGGCGAAAATTATATAAGCAATACAGAAGTAAAAGAACAATTATTAGAATATAAAAAACAAGTTCTTGACCAGATGGCTACAGAAAAATTAATATTACAAAAATCAAAAGATTTGAAAATAGATGAGAACAAAGTAAATGAAGAAGTAGAAAAAACATTTAATGATGTAATAAAGAATGGTTTTAATAATGATAAAGAAAAATTCCTTGAAGATTTGAAAACCATGGGAATTACAGAAGCTCAATTAAAGGATTTTTATAAAACACAATTTACTATACTTCAAGTAAGAGATCTTATAGTTAAAGATGTAAAAGTAACTGATGAAGTTGCTAAAAAATATTATGATGAAAATATATATCAATTCCTAGAAGGAGATAGCAAATTTCATTCAGCCCATATATTAGTTGCTACAGAAGAGGAAGCTAAAAAGGTTAAGGAAAGATTAAATAAGGGTGAAGACTTTGCTAAAGTAGCTAAAGAAGTTTCCTTAGATGGTTCAAAAGAAAATGGTGGAGACTTAGGAGAGACAGGATATGGAGATCTTGTTAAGCCTTTTGTGGATGCGGTAGTGAAATTGAATAAAGGTGAAATATCAGAACCAGTAAAAAGTCAGTATGGATACCACATTATTAAATTAATAGATAAAGATCCTATAACAATTAAAAAGTTTGACACAGTAAAAGAAGAAATCAAAAAAGAGTTACTTTCAAGTGAACAGCAGAATAAATTTAACGCTGAATTAGAAAAATGGAAATCAGAATCTAAAATAGAAACTGAAAAATATGTAAAAAATTTAGTTTAAGAAAAACCCCGAAATTTTATTTCGGGGTTTTTAAATTACAAATGTGTATAAAATTTCATAAATAGAAAGATAATATTAATACAAGTTGTAAATATCAATTTAAAGGAGGAAAAAAATATATGAAAGCCACAGGAATTGTTAGACGTATAGACGACTTGGGTAGAGTCGTTATTCCTAAAGAAATAAGAAGGACCTTAAGGATAAGAGAGGGAGACCCTTTAGAGATATTTACTGATAGAGAAGGAGGAGTTATATTAAAGAAATACTCCCCTATTGGTGAATTAAGCGAATTCTCCAAAGGCTATGCAGAATCTCTACAGCAAGCAGCAGGAAATATAGTAATTATTTGTGATAGGGATAGCATAATATCTATTAGTGGAGCTCCTAAAAAAGAGTATTTAGACAAAAAAATAAGCACAGATTTAGAAAAAATTATTGAAGAAAGAAAAGTAGTTAATTACAATCAAAGCTCAGACACTATACCACTTTATGATGATGAAGAAGTGGATGACAAGTATAAAGGGCAGGTTATATCACCAATAATAGCAGAAGGAGATGCAATTGGAGCTGTTATTATTGTATCTAAAGAGGAAGGCAAGAAGTTTGGAGACGTAGAAATTAAATTAGCTGAAACTGCATCATCCTTCTTAGGAAAACAAATGGAGCAATAAATAAAATGGTAGACAAATTGCTAATATTAAATGGCAGCATGTCTGCCATTTATTTTTGTTCCATAAAAATTATTGACAATGATTTATAAAAATATTCAATAAAAAGTAATATTGCCTCTGAATTATAAATAAATAATATTTAGAAGACTTTCGGAGGTATTAATTATGAAAAAGCAATCCTTGTTAAAAGGTACACTTATTTTAGGGTTATCAGGAATTTTTGCTAAATTTTTAGGATTATTTTTTAGATGGCCTTTAATAATGCTCATAGGTGACGAAGGAATAGGATATTATCAAATGTCTTATCCTTTATATCTATTCTTTATTGCAGTAGCATCAGGAATTCCAGTTGCTATATCTAAGATGGTTTCGGAGAGAAAGGCTTTAGGAGATAACGAAGGAATACTACAAGTATTTAAAAAGGCAATGTTGCTAATGGTAATTATTGGTGGAATATTTACAGTAAGCATTCTGTTACTTTCAAGATATATTATTGACCTTTTTAGGTGGGATAGTAAGGCGTATTACTCTTTGATAGGTATTGCCACGGCTCCTTTTTTCATTTCAATAATCAGTGCATTTAGAGGGTTTTTCCAAGGGCTACAGAATATGAACCCATCAGCTATATCACAAATTATAGAACAGGTAGGAAGAGTAATATTTGGAATAGGCCTGGCATATATGCTTTTACCTAAGGGAATAGAATATGCGGCAGGGGGAGCAGCTTTTGGAGCAACAGCAGGGGGAATATTAGGGGGGATATATTTATTTATAAAATATACTCGTGTGAGAAAAGAGATCAATGTAAGGAATGTAAGAGAGAATTTAGACATATTAAGTAAGCTTATATATATATCTGTACCAATATCATTAGGAGCTACAGTAGGTAGTGTTATGGGCTTAATTGACTCTATTTTAGTTCCTCAAAAGCTTTTACAAGGGGGACTAGACTTTAAAGAAGCTACCATACTCTACGGACAATTAACTGGTAAGGCATCTGTATTAATAAATGTTCCACTTACAATATCAATATCACTATGTGCCTCGTTAGTACCTATTATAGCAGAGTGTTATATTTTAAATAGAAGATTTGAGCTGATGGAAAAAACTCAATTGTCTATCAAGTTTGCTACGGTAGTTTCATTTCCATCTTGCTTAGGATTATTTTTCTTATCAGAGCAAATTATGCAACTTTTATTTCCAGGTCATAGTGGTGGTGGAGAAATATTAAAATATTCTTCCATATCTATTCCTTTTATTATACTGACTCAAACATCTACGGCCATTATGCAAGGTATAGGTAAATATATTACCCCTGTAATTACTTTAATATTGGGATGTATAGTAAAGGTATTATTAACAGCTAAGTTAGTACCTATAAAAGGTATATATATTTATGGGGCGGTAATTGGATCTATTGGAGGATATCTCATAGTTACAATATTAAATATGCTATTGCTTAAAATCAGCTTAAAAATTAGGATGGATTGGTATAATATATTTATAAAACCTTTATTGGCGTCAATTATAATGATAATTTCAGTTATTTTAATAAATTCAAGATTATATGTTATTATGAATAGTAGCAATTTAGCTTGTGTAATATCTATATTTTCAGGTATATTAATATATAGTATACTAATTTTTACTATGAGAATATTTAACTTTGGATACTTTAAAAATAAGATTTTACGTCACAAAAGGAGAGGTATAGATGATAAAGATCATAGGACTTGGTCCAGGTTCTAAAGAGGCGCTAACCTTAGGAAGTATAGAGGTATTAAAGAATTGTGAAAATATTTACCTAAGGACAGAAAAACATCCAGTTGTAGAATATCTAAAGGGTCTAAATATAAGTTTCTCTACCTTCGATAATAAATATGAAAGCATGAAAAGCTTTGATGAAGTATATATATCAATTTCTGAAGAATTAGTAGAAAAGTGTAAAATATATGAAGAAATCGTATATGCTGTGCCAGGGCATCCCTTAGTTGCAGAGAAATCAGTAACTAATTTAATAAAACTATGTGAAGATAACAATTTAGAATATAAAATATATCCAGCTGTAAGCTTCGTAGATGCTATGGTAGAATCATTGAAGATAGACCCAATAGAAGGATTAAAGATAATGGATGCCTTTGAGGTAAAAGAAGGAATCTTAGACAGAAGAGTTGGAACCATAATAACACAAGTTTATAATAAATTTATAGCTTCTGAAGTAAAGCTTCAGCTTCAGGATTATTATGGAGATGAGGAGGAAATATTTTTTGTTAGGGCAGCTGGTGTAGAAGGTTTAGAGAGCATAAGGAAAATAAAATTATATGAGCTTGATAGACAGGGAGATATAGATTACTTAACTTCAGTTTATATACCAGAAAAGAAAGACTATGTTGGAGATTTTTACGATTTAGTATGTATAATGGAAAAATTAAGAGGGGATAATGGGTGCCCCTGGGATAAAGAACAAGATCATGATTCCCTAAAGAAATATTTAATAGAAGAAACTTATGAAGTTATTGAAGCCATAGAAAAAACAGACGATAATATGCTATGGGAAGAGTTAGGTGACTTACTTCTGCAAATTGTTTTTCATGCACAAATAGGAAAAGAAGAGAAAAGTTTTAATATAAATGATGTAACAAAAGGTATTTGCAGAAAAATGATAGAAAGGCATCCCCATGTGTTTGAGAGTACAAAAGTGAGCTCATCTACAGAAGTTTTGGATAACTGGGATGAAATAAAAAGAATTAATAAAGGGTTTAGCTCTTATACGGAAGAATTAGATCATATAGCAAAGACATTACCTGCTTTAATGAGAGCAGAAAAAGTTCAGAAGAAAGCTGCTAAGGTAGGTTTTGACTGGGATGATATTGAAGATGCATTATCTAAAGTAATAGAAGAATATTATGAAGTAAGAGATGTATATAAAAGTAATAATAGGGCAAAAATATTAGAAGAAGTTGGAGATTTAATATTTTCAGTAGTAAATGTATCAAGATTTCTTGACATAGACCCTGAATATGCATTAAATTATACTATAGATAAATTTATTTATCGTTTCCGATACATAGAAGAAACCGCTTCGAAAATGGGATTTGATTTAAAACAAATGACATTGGAAGAAATGGATAAACTATGGGAAGAAGCGAAAAAAAATAATTAAATTTATAAAAACATATAACTCAAAGAAGGAATTTTAAAATTAGTGAAGAATATGCTATTTTATAGTATGTAAGCTATTTTATAGCATACTCAATATTAAGGAGGTAAAAAAAGTGAATAAAGCAGAATTAATTACAAGTATGGCTGAAAAATCTAAATTAACTAAGAAAGATGCTGAACTACTTCTTAAGGCGTTTATCGAATCAGTTGAGGAAACACTTGAAAAGGGTGAAAAAGTTCAATTAGTAGGATTTGGAACATTTGAAACAAGAAACAGAGCAGCTAGAATAGGTAGAAATCCAAAAACTAGAGAAGAAATCACTATTCCAGAATCAACTGTTCCAGTATTTAAACCAGGTAAAGAATTTAAAGATAAAGTAAATAAATAAGATACTTTTGTATTTTTCAAAAAACCTAGGTGTAAATCTGGGTTTTTTGTGATTTGGGGAGGATAATATGAGATTAGATAAGTATTTAAAAGTATCTAGGATTATAAAAAGAAGAACTGTAGCAAAAGAAGCTTGTGAAAGTGGAAGAGTGCTTATAAATGATAAGGTTGCTAAGCCAGGTACAGAAGTAAAAGAAAATGATATTATTGAAATTAAGTATTCTGAAAAATCATTAAAGGCTAGAATTATTAACATATCAGAGCATGTAAGGAAAGAAGACGCTAAAGAGATGTATGAAATAATATCAGGTGATGAAGATATGGACTGAAGGAAACCCTTCGGTCTTTTTCTTTAATTAGTTAACTACTCTCTCTAATAATCTATTCTCTTTAAAGAGGGGATACCTCATATTAACTAAATTCCACTTTGTCCGATGACTACCATCCGTAATACTCCCATCGCACTCTGTGAAAGCGATTCACGTAAAATCAAAGATTTTGGTTCTCTGCTTTTCTACAAGTGGGAGATATTAGAACTCTTGAGCTTCAGCGATTTAGAGTTCTTATGCTGTGCATAACGGATGCTACGTCCCTGGATAAGTTCTTCTAAGCTTCAGCTGGAGTAAGTATTTCTTTTAAGTAAACTCCATCTGAAGCTAAGAATTACTTGATAAAGATAAGTGCTATATGAAAAAACATATGCATATAATATTATAAAGTTGGAGGTGAATCTCATGGAAAAAAAAGAGATAAGATTAGAAGAAAAGAGCGTTATGACATTAGAGAATAGAAAGAAGCTTTTTTTAAATGGAGTGGTAGAAGTTTTTAGTTTCAATGAAGAACAGATAATATTAAATACTACATTAGGAACTTTACATATAAAGGGAGAGGGACTAAAGATGAACAAGCTAGATGTTCAAAATGGTGAGGTTATAATAAATGGTATGATAAATTACTGTGTTTACACTAATAAGGAAAATAAAAAAGAAAAAGAAAAATTATTATCAAAATTATTTAAGTAAGGAGTAAAAATGATAATATCTATAGAACATCAGGTGAAATTAGTAGTATTTAGTTTAGCCTCTGGTATCATAACGGGAATACTATTTGATATATATAGAATTATTAGAGGGTTTGAGAACCCTAATAAAGTGATAACATATATCCAAGATATATTATTTTGGATAATGTCTAGCGTATTAGTATTCATATTCCTACTATATTTCAATTATGCGTATGTAGGATTTTATGTTTATCTACTTATTATTGTTGGGATATTTTTTTATTTAAAACTTGCTAGTGATATTTTTATAAAAGTACTACATAATTCTATAAGCTTTATAGGAAAATTACTAAGAATACTTAAAAATATCATTTTATTTCCAATAGAATTATTAATATACAAAATTAAAAATAAAAAAGTAAAGTAAAATTATAAAAATCACTTGAAGAAAAATTCAATTGCCATTAGAATATAACTAAAGGATAACCTTAATTAAAGAAAGGATAATTTATCTATGAAGAAGCTTGGTAAATTGAATAAAGTATTCTTTTTCATGCTGGCCTTTTATGTGTGTTTTATTTTGGGTAAACAGCAAATGACCATGAGAAATATAAAAGCTCAGATAGATGGAAAAAATATTGAAATTGAAAAGCTAGAAGATAAAAACGAAAAATTAAAAGATGAAGTGGAAATGACTAAATCTGATGAGTACATTGAAAAGCTGGCAAGAGAGAAGTTAAATTTAATTAAGCCAGGAGAAAGTGCTGTTATAAATAATAGTACAAGTAAATAAAGTTTGATATTAATATTAATATACATTTTTAAGGAGGAATTTTTTCAATATGACCTTAAAAGCTGGAAACATACTAGAAGGCACAGTGGTAAACATTACAGGCTTTGGAGCTTTTGTAGAAATCGAGGGCAAAACAGGCTTGGTCCACATATCTGAGGTTTCAGATAGTTACGTTAAAGACATAAGAAGTTTTCTAAAGGAAAAAGACAAAGTGAAAGTAAAGATAATTTCTGTTGATGACAATGGTAAAATAAGTCTGTCAATAAAACAGGCGGAACCGCAGAAAAAATCTGTAAGACCAATCGAAATAGATTGGAATAAAGAAAAGGAAAAGCAGTCACCTAAAGATTTTGAGGATAGAATGCTTAAATTTTTGAAGGAAAGTGAGGAAAGACTTCAAGACATAAAGAAAAATCAAGACTCAAGAAATCGTGGCTATAGAAAGAATTCAAATTATTAGAAAATAAGAGGCTTAATAGCCTCTTTTTATAAATAAAAAAATATGTGTTGACATAAATAAATAGTTAATATATAATAGACTATGTCGCAAGAAGTGATATACAAACAAATGCCGAAGTGGCGGAACTGGCAGACGCACAGGACTTAAAATCCTGCGGTGCTAAAACACCGTACCGGTTCGATTCCGGTCTTCGGCACCAAAATATAATATCGCGGGGTGGAGCAGTTGGCAGCTCGTCGGGCTCATAACCCGAAGGTCGTAGGTTCAAGTCCTGCCCCCGCTACCATAATGAAATATGGCGGAATAGCTCAGCTGGCTAGAGCATTCGGTTCATACCCGGAGTGTCGTAGGTTCAAGTCCTATTTCCGCTACCATATATATTTGCCGAAGTGGCGGAACTGGCAGACGCACAGGACTTAAAATCCTGCGGTGCTAAAACACCGTACCGGTTCGATTCCGGTCTTCGGCACCAAAATATAATATCGCGGGGTGGAGCAGTTGGCAGCTCGTCGGGCTCATAACCCGAAGGTCGTAGGTTCAAGTCCTGCCCCCGCTACCATAATGAAATATGGCGGAATAGCTCAGCTGGCTAGAGCATTCGGTTCATACCCGGAGTGTCGTAGGTTCAAGTCCTATTTCCGCTACCAAGTGATGATTACCTGACAAGGTAATCATTTTTGTTATTTACTAAATAATATTTGCTTATCTTGCAAGTTATAACAAGTTATAAATAGCACCTGCCTTTATTCTTAGCAAAACTTCAAATTTTCCCTAAAGTATAATTTTTATGTTAAATAGTATAAATATATGTCTTTAAAAAAATATAAACTTTTCCCAGTAAATGACATTTATTTCCATGTGCCTCTGTTATAATTAAATAAAAAATCTAGAGGTGGTGGGTAAATTATGCAGTATGGAGCGGATATACTTCCATATCAAAGAATTAGAAATCTACATAACGAAATACAAAAGAAAAAAATATTTAATATGGCGTTACCCATAAAATATATACTTTATTTTATAGGTAGTATACTTATAAGTAGAGTTGTTATGATTAATTTGATGGCTCCTTTTGGTATAGCATTTCTTATAGCTAGTATATTAAAAATGGACAAGAGAATTTCAGTAGTTACCGGTGTAGGAACGGTTATAGGATATTTGTCTGTTTTTTATGCAGTGAAAAATATCTGGATATATATTATACAGGCATTAACAATAAGCTTGTTTGGATATGTATTTAATGAAATGGATAAAAACAAGAAATTGTCTATAAGTTTAGGAATTATATTTATCCAATTAGCTATTTTTAATAAATTTGTCATTCATGTTACTCTGGGATTGTCAATTTTTAATGCTTTATTTGAATTAGCGTGCATCTTCCCAATATATTATATTATTAATTATTCTACGATATGCATTGAAGAATATAAAAACAAGCATTTATACAGTAGTGAAGAAACTATAAGTATGGCTATTACTTTATCTCTATTTATTGCAGGGACTTGGGGCATAAACTTATTTGGGCTTTCTATTAGAAATATAATAGCTCTTACTTTCATAGTAATGATAGGATACGTTAAAGATAGTTCGGCAGGGGGAGCTTGTGGAGTAGCATTGGGGGCAATAATCGGAATATCTACCAACAATATGGTAGCCTTTATAGGCACTTATGGAATTTGTGGTTTGATGGCAGGTATATTTAAAGAAACAGGAAAATGGGCTAGTGGAATTGCATACATTGTAATGTTTTCGATTTTAAAATTGTATTCAGATATAGGAGTTCAGTTTCAAATTGGGGAGGCATTGGTAGCGTTAGCAATATTCTATGCCATACCTTTGAAGTGGTATAAAAAGATGGAAATTGAATTAGATTGGCAATCAAAGGGGGAGAATTTAAAAGAGAATTATATACATAATGTTAAAGAGTTATTTAACGATGGATTAATGGATTTTTCACAGTTGCTACTAGATATGAGGAAGACCTTAGAGAACTTAGCTGATAATGATAAGTTAAGAATGAAAACTAAGAGTAGTGTATTAATACAGAATCTAGCAGATAGAGTTTGTAGTAGTTGTGATATGAGAAATATATGTTGGAAAAGAGAAAGTTATTATACATATTCAGCATTTTCAGAGCTTATAGAAGGCTATGAAGAGTGCAAAGAATATATACCTAAGGAATTAGCAAGAAAATGTGTAAAAAGATCTTATTTAATTGAAAATACAAAAGACATTATGAAAAATCATATTATAGATGAAATGTGGAGAAAAAGTTTAAGTGAATGTAGAGAATATTTGGCTACACAAATTGGCAATATAGCTTATTCTGTAGATGAAATGGCAAAAAATATTGATGTTGATATACAATTTGATAAATACATAGAAAAAGACTTAAGAAGGGTACTAAATAAAAATAATATAAAATACAGAAATGTGTTTTGTTATAATAATAAAAAAGATAGACTGGTAATTAAATTGTCCCTAAATGTTTGCGGTGGAAAACATAGGTGCATAAAGGAGGTTCTCCCACTTATAAATTCTGTAACGGGTAAGGTTATGTGTGTAAGCAATGAAGGATGTAATATTGACATGTGTAGTAAGAGTTGTAATTTGATATTGGAGGAAACACCTAAATATCACATATCTTCATATGTAGGAAGAATGTGTAAAGATGGGGAAAAGCTAAATGGGGATAGCTATGTTTATGATAAGATGAAGGATGGTACATATTTAACACTAATAAGCGATGGAATGGGTTCAGGGCCAGAAGCTTATCAAGAAAGTGGTGCAGCAGTAGAACTTATTCAAAAATTTTTAAAAGCTGGATTTACTGAAATAAATGCTATTAACACAGTAAATTCTCTTATGACTATAAAATTTTCAGAAAATGAGAAATTTTCAACCGTAGATCTAAATAGTATTGATCTCTATACAGGACAAGCTAATTTTATGAAGGTTGGAGCCGTGCCAAGTTTTATAAAGTCTAAAGATAAGGTAGAAGTTATAAAATCTAGAACTTTGCCTATTGGGGTTTTAGATAAAGTAGATGTGGATATAATAAAAAAGCAGGTTAAAAATGGAGACATATTAGTAATGTTAAGTGACGGAATATTAGACTACAATAATGAAGAAGCAGGTAAAGTGGATTGGCTACTAAAATATTTACAAGAAAGTAAATATAATAATCCACAAGAACTTTGTCAAGATATCATATCTAGGGTAAAAGAATTAAGTAATGGAAAGGTAAAAGATGATATGACAGTTATTGTATCAAAAGTCTATTCTCTATACTAACAAAAAACCAGAAATCAGCAGTACTTATTGAGGATTTCTGGTTTTTTAGCGATTATTTATGTTATAATAAAAATTATAAAATCTAGGGAAGTGATTGACTTGCTACAGAAGGTTATTAGGACTATAGAAGATAATCAAATGATAAAAAAAGGCGATAAAATAATTGTGGCAGTATCTGGAGGACCAGATTCCATATGTTTATTACATATTCTTAGTACTTTAAAGGAAAAATACTCAATAGAGTTATATGCAGCTCATATTAACCACTGTCTAAGAGGTGATGAAGCGGATGAAGATGAAGAATATGTAAGAGGATTTTGTAAACAGTATGCTATAGATTTTCATAGCATAAAAATAGACGTTGCTAATTTAGCCAAAGAGAAAAAAATGTCTTTTGAGACAACGGCGAGAGAAGCAAGATATATGTTTTTTGATGAAGTCATGAAAAAAGTGGAAGGCGATAAAATTGCTTTAGCCCATAATGCAAATGATCAATGCGAAACTGTTCTTATGAGAATAATGAGGGGAACAGGAATACAAGGTCTTGCAGGTATAAGACCGGTAAGAGATAATACATACATAAGACCATTATTAAATATAACTAGAGAAGAAATTGAGAAATACTGTTCTACAAATGATTTAAAACCTAGATTGGATAAGACTAATTTAGAAACCATATATACTAGAAATAAAATAAGACTAGAATTAATACCTTACATAGAAGAAAATTTCAATAGTAATATTATTGACTCAATTAATAGATTAGTAGAAAATATTACAATAGATATGGACTTTATGGATTTTTTAAGTAAGGAGTTTTATAATAAATATACTAGTGTAGAGAAAGATAGAATTATCTTATCAAAAAAATTGTTTTTTGAACATAAGGCTATAGTATCTAGAGTTATCAGAAGCTCTATAGAGTCTTTAAAAGGTAATTTATTTAATTATGAAAAGGTACATATTGATGATATTATAAAGTTACAATGTTCTAATACAGGTAAAACTATAATGTTACCTGGTAATTTTGTAGCTATTAACAATTATGGAGACATACATATTTTAAGTAAATTAGACTTATGTCTAGAGAACAATGAGAGTGAATATAAATTACAATTAGGCAAAAATCAAATTACTAAAGATATATGTGTAAATTTAGAGATAATAAGTATAGAAGAAATAAATGAAAAATTTAAAAATGATGATGTAAAATATTTTGATTATGATAAAATAAATGATGATGTTATACTAAGATATAGAAGAGATGGAGATCGTATTATTCCCCTAGGAATGAAAGGAAGTAAAAAACTAAAAGATTTATTTATAGATTTAAAAATTCCTAAAGAGAAGAGGGATAGTATACCATTGATATGTTTTGGTGAAGAAATTGCATGGATAGTAGGCTATAGAACTAGTGAAAAATTTAAGATTGAAAAATCTACAAAAAATATATTAAAAATTTTTATTGAAAGAGAGGCTGAAGAATGAGTCAAATGAAAGACGACATTAAAGAAGTATTATTTGATGAAGAGCAAATAAGAAGTAAAATTAGAGAAATAGGTAAACAAATAAGCAAAGATTATATTGGTAAAGACTTATTGTTGATTGGAGTATTAAAAGGTTCTGTTCCATTTATGGCAGACTTAATAAAAGAAATAGAAATTCCTTGTTCCATTGACTTTATGGCTGTATCAAGTTATGGAAATTCCTCAACTACATCAGGTGTAGTAAGAATATTAAAGGATTTAGATTTTGAAATAGAAGGAAAACATGTATTAATAATAGAGGACATAATAGATACAGGAACAACATTAAGATATCTAGTTGACTATTTAAAGGGAAGGCAGCCAGCCTCAATAGAAATAGCTTCTCTACTAAATAAGCCTGAAAGAAGAATGGTAGAAATAAATGCAAAATATATGGGATTTGAAGTGCCAGATTATTTCCTAGTAGGATATGGACTTGACTATTCTGAAAAGTATAGGAACTTACCTTATGTTGGTATTTTAAAAGAAGAAGTCTATAAATAATTAATATTAACAATATTGTAAACAATTCTCGCGTATGATACAATTTTACATTATAAATTAGAAAGAGAGGGGGGCCAAAAATGAATAAGAGATTTTCAAGTGCAACGGCCTGGGTTGTTATATTTGTAGTGGTTATATTTTCGGCTTTATTTTTAGTAAGAACTAATGAGCCTTTAAAAAATATAAATTTTAGTCAATTTCAGAAACACTGGATAAATAATGAAGTTAAAGATTTTCAAGTTAAGGAAGACAGAGTAACAGTATCTGGTACTCTTAAAGATGGTACCCAATTTGAAATGTTTGTCCCTTTTGAAAGATTAAATACCTTTATAAGTAAAAATGATAAAAATGGTGATGTAGGAGAATCCTATTTACCGCCTACAAGAGCTCCTATATGGCTAAACTATCTCCCTAGTGCGATATTAATACTGATGTTTGTAATATTTTGGTTTATGTTCATGCAACAATCCCAAAGTGGGGGTAATAGAAATGTAATGAACTTCGGTAAAAGTAGAGCCAAAATGGCCAGTCCGGATAAGCGTAAAGTAACTTTTGCCGATGTTGCTGGCGCAGATGAGGAAAAGGAAGAATTGGCTGAAATAGTTGATTTTTTAAAGCAGCCTAAGAGATATGCAGAAGTAGGCGCAAGAATACCAAAGGGCGTATTGCTAGTAGGGCCTCCAGGAACAGGTAAAACATTGCTTGCTAAGGCTATAGCAGGAGAAGCAGGTGTACCATTCTTTAGTATATCTGGTTCAGATTTTGTGGAAATGTTTGTAGGTGTTGGAGCATCTAGAGTTAGAGACTTATTCGATCAAGCTAAAAAGAATTCATCCTGTATAATTTTTATAGATGAGATAGATGCAGTAGGTAGACAAAGAGGAGCAGGATTTGGTGGAGGACATGACGAAAGAGAACAGACGTTAAACCAATTACTTGTTGAAATGGATGGTTTCGCTGCAAATGAAGGAATAATAATGATTGCGGCTACCAATAGGCCAGATATATTAGACCCTGCATTATTAAGACCAGGAAGATTTGATAGACAGATTATAGTAGGGGCACCAGACGTTAAGGGTAGAGAGGAAATTTTAAAAGTACATTCTAAAAATAAGCCTTTATCAGAGAATATTAAATTAGATGTATTAGCTAAAAGAACTCCAGGTTTTACTGGTGCAGACTTAGAAAACTTAATGAATGAGGCAGCTCTTTTAACAGTAAGAAAAAATAAAAAAGAAATTGAAATGGAAGAATTAGAGGAAGCTGTAACAAGGGTAATTGCTGGACCAGAAAAGAAGAGTAGAGTAATAGATGAAGATGACAGAAAACTTACAGCTTATCATGAAGCGGGCCATGCGGTTGTTATGAAGTCATTGCCAAACGCTGATCCTGTTCATCAGATAAGTATAGTTCCTAGAGGTATGGCTGGAGGCTATACTATGCATTTACCTGAAAAGGATAGTTCATATATGTCAAAATCAAAATTAGAAGATCAAATAGTAGGATTACTAGGAGGAAGAGTAGCAGAAAAACTAGTAATTGGAGATATTAGCACAGGTGCTAAAAATGACATTGATAGGGCTACTACTATAGCTAAAAAAATGATTATGGACTATGGAATGAGTGAAGAATTAGGACCAATAGCTTTTGGAAGCGGTCATGAGGAAGTATTTTTAGGAAGAGATTTCAGCAAAAGTAAAAACTATAGTGAAGAAATTGCCTCTAAAATAGACAAAGAAGTTAGAAAGTTAATTGATACAGCATACAAAAAAGCTGAAAATCTACTTGATAAGAATATGAGTAAACTTCATGCAGTTGCTCAAGCTTTGCTTGAAAAAGAAAAGCTAGAAGCGAACGAATTCGAGGAGATATTCAATAATAATTAATATGAATAAGTAGAAATGAGTGATGAAAGTGGAATTTAACTTAAAAGAGGGAATCAACTCCACTGTAGAAATTACAGTTGGAGAAAAGAATACAGCTATAGAGCATGGCTCTGGAGATTTAGAGGTTCTTGCTACTCCAGCAATGATTGCTCTTATGGAGAATGCAGCGAAAAATTGTGTAGGACTTCACTTAAGTAACGAATTTACTACTGTAGGAATAGATATAAATGTAAAACATTTAAAGGCTACACCGATGAATATGAAGGTTAAATGTGAAGCATTTTTAGAAAAAGTTGATGGAAAAAAACTATTCTTTAAAGTAAATGCTTGGGATGAAAAAGGTAAAATCGGTGAAGGTACACATATTAGATATATAGTTAATAGAAAAGATTTTATGGATAGATTAAAATAAATAAAAGAAGATATAGGATTTTCCTATATCTTTTTTTTATTTCTGTAAGAAATTCATATAGTAGAACGTAGTAATTATATGAAGAGCTCTTAAAGCTATATGAAAGGAGACAAATTACATTGAAAGCAACAAAGAGAAACCTTATACAAAAAATTAAAAGAAAAAATCCACAGGCCATGGATTTTTTTGTAGATGAATATGGGAGACTCCTTTATAAAGTAATATATAAAGTATTATCTCTATTTAATGATAAAGGAATCATTGACGAATGTATGAATGATGTATTGCTAAATATATGGGAAAATATTGATAAATATTCTGGGGAAGACAATATTGAATTAGAAGGAGAAGAGAGAAGGTTTAAGAATTGGATTTGTGTTATAGCTAGATATAAATCCATAGATTATTATAGAAAGCTGATTAGTGAAAAGGAAAAAGTGCACATTGAGCAATGCAGTATAACTTCTGATTTTTCAATAGAAGAAGACATAATATTAAAAGAAGAGAAAGAGGAGTTATATAACTATATAAATAGTATGAATGATATAGATAAAAAGATATTTATAATGAGATATTATTTAGAACAATCCGTAGAAGATATAGCTAAAGATTTAAACCTCTCAATAAGTTCAGTATATACGAGATTATCAAGGGGAAGAAATCAGTTAAGAGATAGATATAAAAACTCAAGGGAGGTATATATGGATGAAGGATATATACGAGCATTTTAATGAAATTAGTTTAGATTTAGACTTAATAGAAAAAGAAGATATAAATGTTGACGATATAACAATCCGCAGAATTAAAAATAAATTTAAGAATTCAATAAATAAAAAAACTAATAAAAAAGCAAAGGTTTTAGTAGCTTCATTAGCTTTAGCCATGGGCATTTGCGCTGTAACATTAAATAATAGTGTTCTTGCTGATAAACTACCTAATATTAATATAGGTACTTTTTTCTCTAGCTTCAATTACAATGGAAAATTTCAGGACTATGCAGAAGTTATAGGAGAAACTAGAAGTGATAAAGGTTATGAAGTAACCTTAGATGAAATTGTTGTGGATGATTATAGTTTAATGATAATTTATACTATAAAAGCTGAAGAAAAAGTAGAAGAATTGATGAATAAGGAGAAAAGTACATTTCCATATACTCCGGATAAAAGCATTAAAATAAACAACAAAGAAATTAAGGGAGCGGCTGGAGGAAACTATAGAATAATTGATGATAAAACGGTGCAAGTTATGATGGATCATGATATAAGTAAGGATGATATACCAAATAACTTTACTATGGATATAAATTTTAATAAAATAAATAACGTAACTGGAGATTGGAGATTCAAATTTAATGCATCAAAAAATAAAATAGAAGACACTATAAAAACATATGACATAAATAAAAAATATACCTTTAAAGATGATACTGGCGAAGAAATAGAGCTTATAGTAGATAAAATAACCTTTTCATCCATATCTACGGTTATAACTTTTAAAGCTGATAAGGAATTTGAATACTATAATATAGACTTTATTGGTGAAGAAAAAATAAACCACAGGGGGAGTTCCTTAAGTCGCAAGGCATTAAGAGTAGGTCATAAATATGAGGCCATGTATAAACTTGACTATGTTGAAGAGATACCAGAAAAAATAACTATAGAGTACGATAAAAAAGATGGGTATAAAACTAAAGTAGGAGAAATTCATTTAAAAGAATAAAAATATAATTAAATTTATTGTTAAATAAAAGAGTATCTGCTGATTTTCAATTTACAGATGCTCTTTTTTAACTTATAATTGTGTGTATGTAAATATCTATGTATAATTACTGGTTTTTTCTATATAATACAGAAGAACAGTAGACTATCAAATTAATAAAGAAAGTGGTGTTAGCTTTGATTTTAGTTTTAGATGCTGGCAATACTAATATCGTTTTAGGTCTATATAAAGATAAAGAGCTAATTGCTGATTGGAGATTATCAACAGACCCTATAAGAACAGCAGATGAATATGGTATTCAAGTAGTACAATTATTTGTACAAAATAATATTAACCTTTCTGAAATTGAAGGAGTTATAATATCATCAGTAGTACCTAATATCATGTATTCAATAGAGCATATGATTTCAAAATATTTTGATGTGAAACCTATAGTAGTTGGGCCAGGGGTAAGAACAGGAATTAATATAAAATATGATAATCCAAAGGAGGTTGGCGCAGATAGAATTGTAAATGCTGTAGCCGCTCATGAATTATATAATAAACCTTTAATAATAATAGATTTTGGTACTGCAACTACATTTTGTGCAGTAACTAAAGATGGAAACTATTTAGGTGGAGCTATTTGTCCAGGTGTAAAAATATCTTCAGAAGCGTTATTTCAAAAAGCAGCAAAGCTTCCAAGGATAGAATTAGTTAAACCACCGTCAGTAATTTGTAAAAATACTGTTGCAAGTATGCAGGCTGGAATGGTTTATGGATATGGTGGATTGGTAGAATTTATTATAAACAAAATGAAGGCAGAAATGATTGCCTTAGGCGAAGAGGAACCAATGGTAGTTGCTACCGGAGGATTAGCAAAGCTTATAAATGAGGAAGCTAAAAGTATAGATGTAGTAGATCCTTACTTAACACTGAAAGGATTAAGAATAATTTACGAAAAAAACAAGGAGTAAAACTTTTAATGAAAATAGCGAATTTAGAATTTAAAAACAACGTATTTTTAGCACCATTAGCAGGTGTTACAGATATAGCTTTTAGGGGTTTGTGCAAAAACATGGGCTGTGGACTTGTGTATACTGAAATGATAAGCGCTAAAGCATTATACTATGGTAATGAAAATACTACAAGTATGCTACAGTTTTCTGAAGAAGAAGTTCCAGTAGCAGTTCAAATATTTGGGCATGAACCTGATATTATGGCTAGAGTCTGTGATTCTTTTAACGAAAATAATAATATATGTTTAATTGATATAAATATGGGGTGCCCTGCTCCTAAGATAGTGAAAAATGGAGAAGGTTCTGCACTTATGAAAGATTCTAAATTAGCATCACAAATAGTAAGAGCTGTAAAGCAAGCTACTAATAAACCTGTAACAGTAAAGTTTAGAAAAGGCTACGATGAATTGAATATCAATGCAGTAGAATTTGCGAAAATTATGGAAGACTCAGGGGCGGATTGTATTACAGTCCATGGAAGAACTAGACAACAAATGTATGAAGGTAAGGCAGATTGGGAAATAATAAGGAAGGTCAAAGAAAAGGTATCAATACCTGTGATTGGAAATGGAGATGTATTTACCCCTGAAGATGCTTTGAAAATTAAAGAGATCACAAACTGTGATGGTATTATGCTTGGAAGAGGGGCATTAGGGAATCCTTGGATATTTAAACAGATACAACAAAAATTAAATGGGGATTCTATATCTTACCCAACTCCAGAAGAGATAATCGATATGTGCATAGAACATGTAAAAAGATCTATATATTATCATGGTGAAAATAAAGCTGCTAGAGAAATGAGAAAGCATATTGCGTGGTATATAAAAGGATTAAAGGATTGCACAAAAATAAAGAATATAGTAAATTCAGAGGATAAAGCCTATAATTTGATAACAATATTAGAAAATTATAAAGAACATATCATAGAAAATTGAATTATATAATATTAAAATTCATATAAATAAACTATATCAATATAGAAGGTATAGTATTATGAAATCTGTTTTGTTAATTGAACAACCAAAAAAATATAAAATTTATGAAAGACAGGATATAATAAGTAGGATAAGAGATAGATTTAGCATTAAATTAATGGAAGATAATTATCTAAAAGAGTTAAATTTAAGCATAAAAAAAATAAGTTTTCCAATGAACCTAAATGTGGATGCGTATATGAGAAATATGGAAACTGCCAAGAGCTATTTAAATAAAGAACATGGTATTGTTGCACCAAAGATTTGGAGAAAGATGGATTATAATATTTATAATAAGTTTCAAAAAGAACTTTTAGCATATAGCGTAGTTTCTAGTATGCAATTAATACTTAGGCTAAAAAACAAGAGTATTAGAAATAATTGCATAGTAATATATGACCCAACGGATTATTACATTTATGAGAGCGTTTTATGTATCTCTAAATTTGCTAAGTATATTGTGTTTTTAACTGATAATATTGACAAGGCTAAGAATTTAGCTGACTACGTTATCGCAAATTACGGTATATCACCAATAATAACGAGGGATAAAAATCATGCCCTTAAAAATGCAGACTTTATATTGACCTCTAGAAATTGGGATTTAGTCACAGATAAGCCAGTTTGGATTCTAGATAATTTATTTAGTACTTTTAATAGTAATAGTCAATATATAAACGATGTTACCTATAGAACACCTTGGTTTGATAAAGATGATATTCCCATAGAACTGTTAGGAGCAATCTTATGTCAGATGGAAGAAAAAGATATAGAGAGGTCTTTGAAGTACAATGGAGCATTTTTAAACAACATAATGTTTAATGGAGAAGTTTTGATATTTGAATGAGCTCATAAGTTGACATTGAATATTATGCTGATTTATAATAACTTAAATGATTATTAAGTAGTTATCTTATGTTCATGCATAAATAAAATAAAAAGATAATAATATATAAAGGTGTTACACTAAAACATTTAAAAGGGGAGAAGGAAATGAGTGATACAAAAAAATATGTTATGACATATGAGGGAGTTAAAAAATTAGAAGATGAATTAGAATATCTTAAAACGGTTAAAAGAAAAGAAATAACAGAGAAAATTAAGGTTGCACTTTCTTTCGGAGATTTAAGTGAGAATTCTGAGTATGATGAAGCTAAAAATGAACAAGCTTTTGTTGAAGGAAGAATAATGCAACTTGAAAATATGCTTAAAAATGCTTCCATAGTAGATGAGAGCGAGATACCTGCAGACACTGTTAGTGTAGGAACTATTGTAAAGGTAAAAGATTATGAATTTGATGAAGAAGTAGAATTCTTTATGGTGGGATCCGCTGAAGCAGATCCTATGGAAAATAAAATATCAAATGAATCACCTGTTGGTAAAGCTTTAATAGGTAAAAGAGTAGGCGAAACAGTAGAAGTTGCAATACCTGATGGAGTAAGCAAGTATGAGATACTATCAGTGAGAAAAGATTAATATTGGAGGAAAAATACTATGTCAAATGAAGAAAAGAATTTAATTTTAGAAGAACAAGAGTTTAATCAGTTGATAAAGGAAAGAAGACAGAAGTTTTTTGATCTTCAAGCAGCTGGAAAGGATCCTTTTGATGTATATAAGGTTAATAGAACTCATACATCAGAACAAATTAAGGAAAATTATGATGAGTTAGAAGGAAAAGAAGTTACTGTGGCTGGTAGACTTATGTCAAAGAGGGTTCACGGTAAGGCTGGGTTTTCAGATATACATGACAGATACGGAAAAATTCAACTATACATAAAAATTAATGATGTAGGAGAAGAAAAATTAAAAGAATATAAATCCTTTGATATAGGTGATTTATTATCAATAACAGGTACTGTTTTTAAAACAAAGACTGGAGAAGTTTCCGTACATATTACTGACTTTGAACTTACTGCTAAATCACTTAAGCCACTTCCAGAGAAATGGCATGGATTGAAAGATCCAGATTTAAGATATAGACAAAGATATGTAGATCTTATAGTTAATCAAGATGTTAGAGAAACATTTTTCAAGAGAACAAAAGCAATAAGAGCTATAAGAGAATTTTTAGATGCTAGAGATTATTTAGAAGTAGAAACACCAGTTCTTTCACCAATTGCAGGGGGAGCTGCGGCAAGACCATTTGTAACTCATCACAACGCTTTAGATATAGATATGTATTTAAGAATAGCTACAGAGCTTTATTTAAAAAGACTTATAGTTGGTGGATTTGAAAAGGTATATGAAATAGGAAAGAACTTTAGAAATGAAGGAACAAGTATAAGACATAATCCTGAGTTTACTATGATAGAACTATACGAAGCGTATGCTGATTATAATGATATGATGGAAATTACAGAGAATATGGTAGCCTACGTAGCAGAAAAAGTTTGCGGAACTACTAAGATAACTTATCAAGGAACAGAAATTGATTTAACTCCACCTTGGAGAAGAATAACTATGGTAGATGCCGTAAAGGAATATTCAGGAATAGATTTTAATGAAATTAAAACACATGAAGAAGCTAGAGAAATTGCTAAGCAGAAAAAGGTTGAGCTGAAAAAAGAATTAAAGGATTGTACTAAAGGAGATATATTAAATGCTTTATTTGAAGAATATGCAGAAAAACATATGATTCAACCAACATTTATAATGGATTATCCTGTGGAAATATCTCCATTGACTAAAAAGAAGAGAGGCAATCCGGAATATACTGAAAGATTTGAAGGATTCATATATGGAAGAGAAATTTGTAATGCATATTCAGAGTTAAATGATCCTATAGTTCAAAAGGAAAGATTCTTACAGCAGTTACAAGAGAGAGAATTAGGTGATGATGAAGCATACATGATGGATGAGGACTTTATCAATTCACTTGAGATAGGAATGCCACCAACTGGAGGATTGGGAATAGGTGTTGACAGAATTGTAATGTTCTTAACAGATGCTTATTCTATAAGAGACGTTATATTATTCCCAACTATGAAGCCAACTAGCCACCAATAATATTAAAAAAAGAGGTACTATGTAAAACTATTAGTACCTCTTAGTATATTTAATGTAGTTGGTTCATTTCTTAATCAATATTAATAGATATCATTGTAAGTTCATAACTTTGTATAGAATAAAAAAATATATAAAAAACACTTGCATTTATAGAAAGATATGATATAATAGTCTTTGTAATAAACGTTCCGCGATAGCTCAACGGTGGAGCACTCGGCTGTTAACCGATAGGTTGAAGGTTCGAATCCTTTTCGCGGAGCCATTTTTATTTTTTGACTATTGACAATGATTTAAGTTCTGATAGAATATATTTTAAATGAATAATGCATGATGAAAAAGAAGAGTAGTAATAATAACTTTTTAAGAGAGGCTATGGGTAGTGGAAATAGCTAAAGTGTTATTATGAAGGGAGCTTTTGAATGTACATATTGAAAGCAGGGCTGTTGCCAAAAAGGGTGGAACCGCGGAAGAGTTTCTTTCGTCCCTTGTGGTAACTGCTTTTTTTATACAAAAAAATAAAAATTAGGGAGGAAATATTATGGCATTTGAAAAAACCATGGATAAAGTAGTTGCTTTAGCTAAGAATAGAGGTTTTATTTTCCCAGGGTCAGAGATATATGGTGGATTAGCGAATTCTTGGGATTACGGTCCTCTTGGTGTAGAATTTAAGAATAATGTTAAAAAAGCTTGGTGGAGAAAATTTGTTCAGGAAAGTCCATATAATGTAGGTGTGGATTGTGCAATACTTATGAATAGAGAAGTATGGGTTGCTTCAGGTCACGTAGGGGGATTCTCAGATCCTTTGATGGATTGTAAAGAATGTAAAGCTAGATTTAGAGCAGATAAGCTTGTTGAAGATCATATGTCAGCTGCAGGTGCAGAGGTTGCATCAGCAGATGGATGGACTAATGAACAATTAAAAGTATATATAGATGAAAATAATATAGTTTGTCCTAAATGTGGTAAAAAGAACTACACAGATATAAGAAAATTTAATCTTATGTTTAAAACATTCCAAGGGGTAACAGAAGATGCTAAATCAGAAATATATTTAAGACCTGAAACAGCACAGGGTATCTTTGTTAACTTTAAAAATGCACAAAGAACTACAAGAAAGAAACTACCTTTTGGTATAGCTCAAATAGGAAAATCTTTTAGAAATGAAATAACTCCAGGAAACTTTACATTTAGAACAAGAGAATTTGAACAAATGGAGCTAGAATTTTTCTGCCAACCAGATACTGATTTAGAGTGGTTTAAATACTGGAAAGATTATTGTTGGAATTTCCTATTAAACCTTGGAATGAAAGAGGGAAATTTAAGATTTAGAGATCACTCAGCGGAAGAGTTATCTTTCTATAGTAAGGCTACAGCGGATATAGAGTACTTGTTCCCATTTGGATGGGGAGAATTATGGGGAATAGCAGATAGAACTGATTATGACCTAAAACAACATATGAATCACTCAGGTGAAGATTTAACTTATTTAGACCCTACAACTAATGAAAGATATGTACCTTACTGTGTAGAACCTTCACTAGGAGCTGACAGAGTGACTTTAGCATTCTTAGCAGATGCCTATGATGAAGAAGAATTAGAAGATGGAGATGTTAGAACTGTATTGCGTTTCCATCCAGCAATAGCACCATTTAAAGCAGCAGTATTGCCTTTAACTAAAAAATTATCTGAGAAATCTCTTGAAATATATAGTATGTTATCAAAACATTTTAATGTAGATTACGACGAAGCAGGAAGTATAGGTAAAAGATACAGAAGAGAAGATGAAATAGGTACTCCATATTGTATTACTATAGATTTTGATACATTAGAAGATAATACTGTAACTATAAGAGATAGAGATACAATGCAACAGATTAGATTAAGCATAGATGAATTGGTGAAATTCATAGAAGGTAAATTAGAGTTTTAAAAATAAAGGGATAGCGGTATTAAAAATACTGCTATCCCTTTTAAATTTCAATAAAAGTATAAAAAAAGTGCCGGTACTACGTATCTATACCGGCAAAATAGGGTTTAATCATGGGGATATGTTATATGTTCAATTAAAACTTGGGGAATTATATTAATGTTTCCTTACGGCACGTTGTTAGTATAACATAAAGATATATAATATTGCAATATGCGATAATAAAGTTTTTATATTAAATAAATTCTCACAATTTCGACACGATAATACAAAAATATTAATTGGTTGTTGCAATACTCTTAAAAATTAAAATATATAATTTAATTATATGAAATATATAAAGGTGGTATAATTAAATTATAAGACACTATATAATGGAGGTAAAAATGAAGAAGAGTTTTAATGAATTCAAAGAGTATATAAAGAATAAAAGAATTGCTGTTTTAGGTATAGGTGTAAGTAATAGACCTTTAATAGATTTATTAATAAAACTAGGAGCCAACGTAACTGCTTTTGATAAAAAAACTCATGAACAACTAGGAAATGTAGCGTATGAGTTGAAAGATAAGGGTGCAAATTTAGTTTTAGGAGAGGAGTATTTAGAAAAGCTAGATGGTTATGATGTAATATTTAAAACTCCATCTGTAAGAAATGATATACCTGCTTTGTTAAAAGCTAAAGAAAAAGGAGCTTATATAACATCAGAGATGGAAGAGTTCATAAGATATTGCCCTGCTAAAATTTATGGAATAACAGGAAGTGACGGAAAAACAACCACAACAACTCTAGTTTATAAGATGTTAAAAGAAGAAGGATACAATACATGGGTAGGCGGAAATATAGGAACACCGTTATTTACTAAAATAGAAGAGATAAGTAAAGATGACAAGGTTGTACTAGAGCTATCTAGTTTTCAATTGATGACCATAGACTGCCCTGTAGATATATCATTAATTACTAATATAAGTCCTAATCATTTAGATGTACATAAAGATATGGATGAATATATTGATGCCAAGAAAAACATCTTTAGATATGGAAGAGAGGACAATATATTAGTTTTAAATAAAGATAATGAGATAACAAATAATATGAAGAAAGAAGTATTAGGAGAAATTGTTCAGTTTAGTTTAAAAGAAGAGGTTTCAAATGGAGCTTATTATAATAATGGCAACTTATATATAATGGGTGATAAGGTATGTAATATTGAAGAGATAAAATTAAAAGGAATGCATAATGTTGAAAATCTCTTAGCAGCTTTTTGCTGTGTATGTGGAGAAGTTTCCGTAGATAGCATGAGAAAAGTTGCAGTTAGCTTCGCAGGGGTACCCCATAGAATGGAGTTTGTTAAAAGAGTAAAAGGAGTAGACTTCTATAATGATTCTATAGCTTCAAGTCCGACGAGAACATTAGCTGCTCTTAAAGCCTTTAATAAATCTGTTATCTTAATTGCAGGAGGATATGATAAAAACATATCTTTTGATACTTTGGCTAAAGAAGGGCATGAGTTTGTAAAAGCCTTAGTATTATTGGGAAGAACTAGAGATAAAATAAAGGATGCTTTTGAAATAGAGATGAAAAACAACAATATTAATATACCTATATATATGGTAGACTCTCTAGAAGAAGCAGTAAATGTTTCTTTAGACATATCTGTAGAGGGTGACATTGTCACTTTGTCTCCTGCTTGTGCAAGCTTTGATATGTTTACTAACTTTGAAGAGAGAGGAAATAGATTTAAAGAAATAGTCAATAATATTCTATAGTTAAGGCTAAAAAGAAATTATATATAATAAAGAAAGGGATTTTATTAAAGGATAAAATCCCTTTCTTTATTACTTTATATGCTTTATTTATGAAATTTTATCAATAAAATGCTAAACATATCTTCAACTGTATCTGGTGTATCTATATGTGTAACTATATGAAATTTAAAGAAAACAAAAGAAATTAAAATATAATATTAATTATTGACGATTCATTTATGATATAACCCTGATTTATATGTTACAATCATTTTTGTCGTTTTCCCGCAAGGCAAGAAGGTTAGAAATGAAATATTTAAATATTAAAAATCTTCTTGACAAGCAAAAGAGTTAATGATAATATATAGGAGTCCTTAAATGGACAAAGGTCTTTGAAAATTAAACAGAGGTAATGAAACCAGTCGATTCTAAAGAGAATCAACG
>JBFNFA010000012.1:0-128422 GCA_040797845.1 Clostridiaceae bacterium | reverse complement strand
TATTTTTTAATCTGTCTACCTTAAGGGGAGCATATCAGTCAAACATGTACAGCATTTTAACGGTACTTTTCTAAAATAAATTAAGAATTTCTAAATTTCGCTCAAATGCATAGTGCACATTGCATAGCATTTCTGAAATTTTATACAATAAATAAGTATTTACAACATGTATGATAATCAATATTTAAAAATATAAGTTGTATAACACAAAAGAGCTAAGTATGTAGTGAAATAGCGACTTTTTCGGAGCGGCTTCACTACATACTTAGCTCTATACTTTTGATCCCTAACTATTTTTATAAAAACTTACAATTGTAAAACCAATTTATCGCTCTCTAATTCTGGAAAGCTATGCGTTTTAAAATTATAACTTTCCGCGGGACAGAGTTCATTTAAAGTTCTTTTTAATTTTGTCGAAGAAGCCTTCTCTTCCTTCTTCTTCTTCTAACTCACCACTAGCCTCCATGTAAGCTAATAGTGCTTCTTTTTGCTTTTGATTTAAGTTCTTTGGTATATCAACTATAATATTTACATATTGATCTCCTCTTCCTTTTCCATTAACAAAAGGAACACCTTTTCCCTTCAATCTAAATACAGCTCCTGGTTGAGTTCCTGGTGGTACGGTATACTTAACGTCCCCATCTACAGTTCCAACCGTTAATTCTGATCCAAGGGTAGCCTTTGAAAAGCTGATATGTGTATCTACATAAATATTATATCCTTTTCTTTTAAATACTGAATGAGGGGCTACTCTTACATTTACATATAAATCCCCAGAAGGTCCTCCATTTGATCCAGCTTCTCCTTGTCCTCTAATAGGAATTATGTTTCCATTATCTACGCCTGCTGGAACGTTAACCTTTATCTTCTTTTGTCTTCTTACAGTTCCCTTACCCCTACACTCTGAACATGGGTCTGAAACTACATTTCCCTTACCTCCGCAGGTATCACAAGTGCCTACGCTTACAAAGCTACCTAATGGAGTATTTCTTTGAACCTTAACCTGACCTGATCCTCCACATTTTGGACAAGTCTTAGGTTGAGTACCTTCCTTAGCACCTGAGCCAGAACATTTATGACATGTCTCACTTCTAGTTAAGTTAATATCTTTTTCCACTCCAAATACAGCTTCTTCAAAAGTTAAATTAATAGTATACTCTACGTCTTCACCCTTTTGTGGACCGTTTCTTCTTCGGCCACCACCACCAAAACCTCCAAAGAAGGACTCAAATATATCTCCAAAACCACCTAAGTCTGAAAAATCAAATCCTCCTCCAAAGCCACCTTCAAATCCTTGGAAATCTGCCGTTCCAAACTGATCATATTGGGCTTTCTTTTGAGGGTCTGATAATACCTGATAAGCTTCATTGATTTCTTTAAACTTTTCTTCCGCTTCTTTGTTTCCTTGATTTTTGTCTGGATGGTATTGTATCGCAAGCTTTCTAAATGCCTTTTTTATTTCATCATCACTTGCACCTTTTTGAAGTCCAAGTATTTCATAATAGTCTTTTTTTGCCATCCTTTTCACCTCTTTATTAAAGTCCACTTTTCTAATGGATATTGATAATTTATAGTTTATTAACTCAATTTATTTATTCTCATTAAAATTAAGGGATGAGCATTTACTCCTCCCTTAATTTTTTAATGATAATTATTTATCGTCTTCAACTTTATATTCAGCATCTACTACATTGTCATCTTCTGGAGCTCCACCTGGGTTAGCTCCTCCCATGTTGCTTGGGTCGAAGCCTTCTGCCCCTTGTTGAGCTGCAGGATCTTGATACATCTTAGATGAGATTCCATAGAATGCTTGAGTTAAATCTTCAGTAGCTTTCTTTATAGCTTCTAAATCTTCTCCATCTTTAACTGCATTTATAGCTTTTATTTTATCTTCTATAGTAGCTTTGTCTTCTGCTGATACTTTATCTCCTAACTCCTTAAGAGCCTTTTCACTTTGATATACTATCTGATCAGCATTGTTCTTAGTTTCTATAGCGTCTTTTCTCTTCTTATCTTGTTCTTCGAATTTCTTAGCATCATTTACTGCCTTTTCTATTTCGTCATCACTTAAATTAGTTGATGCTGTTATTGTAATGTTAGCTTCTTTTCCAGTTCCCTTATCTTTAGCTGAAACATTTACTATACCGTTAGCATCTATATCAAATGTTACTTCTATCTGTGGAATTCCTCTTGGAGCTGGTGCTATTCCTGATAGAGTAAATCTTCCTAATGTCTTATTATCTCCAGCCATAGGTCTTTCACCTTGAACTACGTGAATTTCAACGGAAGTCTGACCATCTGCTGCTGTTGAGAAAACCTGACTCTTTCTTGTTGGTATTGTAGTATTTCTTGTTATTAATGGAGTTGCAACTTCTCCATAAGTTTCAATTCCTAGAGTTAATGGTGTTACGTCAAGAAGTAATACGTCTTTAACGTCTCCTGTTAATACACCTGCTTGAACTGCTGCACCCATTGCAACACATTCATCTGGATTAACACCCTTTGATGGTTCTTTTCCAGTAAAGTTTTTAACAGCCTCTTGAACTGCTGGAATTCTTGTTGAACCACCAACTAATATAACTTTATCTACTTCATTTATTGAAAGTCCAGCATCTTTTAATGCTTTTCTCATTGGTTCAATTGTAGCTTCAACTAAATCATGAGTTAGTTCATTAAATTTAGCTCTAGTTAGGCTCATGTCTATATGTTTTGGGCCTGTAGCATCTGCTGTAATAAATGGTAAGTTTATGCTAGTTTGCATTGATGATGATAATTCAATTTTAGCTTTTTCAGCTGCTTCTTTTAATCTTTGTAATGCCATTTTGTCATTTCTTAGCTCAATACCAGAATCAGCTTTGAAAGTATCTGCAATATAATCTATTAATTTTTGGTCAAAGTCGTCTCCACCAAGTTTTGTGTTACCATTTGTAGATTTAACTTCGAATACTCCATCTCCTAATTCAAGTATAGATACGTCGAAAGTACCTCCACCTAGGTCATATACAAATATTTTTTGGTTTGTATCCATTTTATCTAAACCATAAGCTAGAGCTGCTGCTGTTGGTTCGTTGATTATTCTCAATACTTCAAGTCCAGCTATTTTTCCTGCATCCTTAGTTGCCTGTCTTTGGCTATCGTTAAAATATGCAGGAACTGTTATAACTGCTTGAGTAATAGTTTCTCCAAGATAAGCTTCAGCATCTGCTTTAAGCTTTTGAAGTGTCATTGCTGATATTTCTTGTGGTGAATATTCTTTTCCATCTATATTTTCCTTATGGTCTGTTCCCATATGTCTCTTTATTGACATTATTGTTTTATCTGGATTTGTTATTGCCTGTCTTTTTGCTACCTGACCTACAAGTCTCTCTCCGTTTGCCTGGAAGGATACAACAGATGGTGTTGTTCTTGCTCCTTCTGCGTTTGTAATAACTACTGGTTCTCCACCTTCCATAACTGATACACATGAATTTGTAGTACCTAAATCGATACCGATTACTTTTGCCATTATAAAACTACCTCCTTATGGTTAACTTCATTTAATTTTCATATAATTAATATTTAATCTATAGAAATTTTCTATAATAATTTAATTAGCAACTTTAACCATTGTATATCTTATTACTTTTTCTCCTCTTTTGTAACCTTTTAAAAATACTTCTACTACTTGATTTTCTCCAAAACTTTCATCTTGCACATGCATTACAGCTTCATGAAGATTTGGATCAAATCCATCTTCAGTAGGTATTTCCTCTACTCCTAATTTATCGATTGAATCTTTAAATTGCTTTAAAGTCATTTCAATTCCTTTTTTAAAATCCTCTAAACTGCCATCAACAGTCATTGCTCTTTCCAAATTATCTAAAACAGGAAGCATTTCTTTTAATACATCTTCACAAGCATCGGAATAAATTCCTTCTTTTTCCTTAGCTGTTCTTTTCCTGTAGTTTTCGTATTCTGACGCAGTTCTAAGAAGTCTATCTTTTATAGTATCTAATTCATTTTTAAGCTTTTCATTCTCATCTTGAAGGCGTATTGTTTCATCTTCTTCACTTACAATATCCTCAAACTCTTTATCTTCACTTACTTCCGCCTGGACTGGAGTCTCCTCCTCTAAGTTAGCTTCTTCATTTACGTTTAATTCCCTCTCCATTAACCCTTTCCTCCAATCAAATTATTCCTTAGCCCCTCTATGGATTATCTATATTTTCTTCATTTATTATGCCATTTATTTCTGTTACTATTTCGCCTAATATAGATATTACCTTTGAATATGGCATCCTCGTTGGACCAATAACGCCGATAGTACCTAATGGTCTATTCTTCAGTCTATATACTGCAGATATTACTGTGCAATCCCTAGCATCTTCTAAATAATTTTCTTCACCTATTTTTACAGATATACTATCGCTATTATTTATAAGAAATTTTATTTTATCTTTATTATCTATTAAAGACAAAAAATTCTTAGCTCTCTGAATATCATTATACTCTGGAAAGTTAAATATATTAGTGCTCCCCTCCATGTATATTTCAGATTTATCTATACTATTTAAGCTCTCGTAAAGAGCAGGTATTATAGCATTAAAAATGTCATCATACCCTTTAAGGTCATCTTTTAAATTATTTATTACTTCTAAGTGAATCTCTTCTATATTTAAGTCAACTAACCTTATATTTAAGAGGTTACTTAGTTTAACTAATACTTCAGTATCCACAGGTTTTTTCATTCGAATTATGTTATTTTTTATAATTCCTGCATCCGTAATAATAACAGATAGTATGCTGTTACCATCAATATTAATTAATTGTATTGATTTAAGTGAGCTCTTCTTTACTGATGGTGATCTAACTATAGAAGTAAGCCCTGTCAACTCTGCAAGAATAGTTGTGGCCTGTTTAATCATTTTATCCATCTCATATAGAGCTGAATTTAGCATATGGGCTCTAATAATATTTAACTCCTCTTGGGACACTCTTTGAACTCTCATAAGTTTATCTACATATAATCTGTATCCCTTATCGGAAGGCTTTCTCCCTGAGGAACTATGGAGTTGTTCTAAGTAACCCATTTCTTCTAAATCTGCCATCTCGTTTCTTATGGTTGCAGAACTAATCCCTAAATCATACTTTTTAGCTATGGTCCTGGACCCTACAGGCTCAGCTGTATTGATGTAATCATTAATAATAGCCTGAAGTATTTTTATTTTTCTTTCATCCATTTCCATAAAATCACCTCGCTTTATTAGCACTCAGCATCAGCGAGTGCTAATTGCTATGATTAAAAAATATCATTCTCTTCAAGATTTGTCAAATGTCATTATTATTTAATATACTTGTATTTTATCCTATTATAGTATTTTAACCATAATTCAACCTATTTTCTCACGAAATCTACGTTTATCTCTCGATTTTCTTATTCCATATTATAATATGAATTCACACATTATACTATTAGACACCTGAATCCCTTTGATTGACAAGAAAATATATCCATCCTCTTTAATTAGCATACCTAATTGTAAATATTTATTTAATATTTCCCCATAAACCTCATATATATCCCTTTTAAATCTTTTATTAAATTTTTCTATACTTATTCCTTCCCTTTTTCTAAGTCCCATAAACATAAATTCTTCAATTTCATCTTTTAAAGTATTTTCATATATGTCTAGATTAATATTATTTCCCTTATTTACCTTTTCTATATACTCGGAAATATTTTCTGTATGCCTATATCTTAATCCTTCTATATAAGAATGAGCTCCAACTCCAATTCCTATATACTCTGACAAGTTCCAATATACCAAGTTATGTCTACACTCTTTCCCCACCTTAGCAAAATTTGAAATTTCATATTGCTTATACCCATTTTCTTCTAAAAAATTTATACAATAAGAATACATCTCTCTTTCTGTATCTTCATCAGGTAGTATTAACATTCCTTTTTCATACTTATTATAAAAAGGAGTACCTTCTTCAATTATTAAACTATAGCAAGATATATTCTCTGGATTTAACTTCACTACATTTTCTAAAGTCTCAACCCAATCTTTCATACTTTGATTTGGCAATCCAAACATTGTATCTATATTAATGTTATTAAAATCAAATTTTCTACACATTTCATATGTTATTAAAAATTCTTCTAAGTTGTGAATTCTACCTAGTTCCCTTAAAAGATTGTTTTGCCAAGCCTGCAATCCTATACTTATTCTATTTACTCCCATTTCTTTAAACAAAGATAACTTTTCTTCGTCTATAGTGCCAGGGTTTATTTCAACGGTAAACTCAATATCTTTATCCTTATTTATTTCTTTTATAGCTTCTTTAAGAATTTTTAAATTTTCTAATGTTAAATATGAAGGAGTTCCCCCTCCTATAAAAATAGTTTTTATTTTTTTATCTAAAGGAAGACCCTTTAACTCCTTGACCAGGGCCTTAGTATACTCTCCCATCATATCTTCTTTCCCACCATAAGAGGGGAAATCACAATATAAGCACTTTTGTTTGCAAAAGGGTATATGTATATATAAACTAATTTCTTTCATGTACTATACCTCCCATCATAGAAAAATTGTGACGTATTGAAGATTATAATTTAAAATAATTAATTATCTAAAAAGGGGACCTAAGTACATAATGACGTCACTTCAGAAAAGGAGTTCCTCCCATTATATACTTAGTTCCCTTATGGTTTATAATTATATTTTCACAATTTCAAGTTTTTACACAGACAATTTGTTATGGAAAATAGATAGCTAAAGCTAAGTATGTAGTGAAGCCGCTCCAGCAAAAGTCGCTATTTCACTACATACTTAGCTCTTTTATGTTTTACAAATATGTTTTCGAATATTGATTATTATACATGTTGTGAATATTTATTATATAAAACTTCAAAAGTGCTATGTAATGTGCACTATGCATTTGAGCAAAATCTAGAAATTCTTAATTTATTTTAGGAAAGTACCGTTAAAATGCTGTACATGTTTGACTGAAAGGAATTTGTCGGCATTAGGGACTTTGGTAAAATAAATTTTAGAAGTTCTTATTGCAGCGAAGGCTACAGAAACATTGCATAGCACTTTGGATTTCTTGTAATTTAATCAAGTTTATAAACTTTAAAAGTTTTGTCGCAATTTTTTCCTTAGTCTTCTGTTTTAAGTACTGCCATAAACGCCTCTTGAGGTATTTCAACAGTACCAATTTGTCTCATTCTCTTCTTTCCTTCTTTTTGTTTCTCTAAAAGCTTTTTCTTTCTTGATATATCTCCGCCGTAGCATTTAGCTAAAACGTCTTTTCTCAGTGCTTTAACTGTTTCTCTAGCTATTACTTTTGCACCTACTGCTGCCTGTATTGGAATTTCGAACATCTGTCTTGGAATAATTTCTTTAAGCTTTTCAGCTATAAATCTTCCTCTCATATAGGCTCTTTCTTGAGGCACTATCATTGAAAGAGCATCTACTATATCTCCATTTAAAAGTATATCTAGCTTAACTAGTTCAGCCTGTTTATATCCTATTAATTCATAATCTAAGGAAGCATATCCCCTACTTCTTGACTTTAATGCATCAAAGAAGTCATAGATTATCTCGTTAAGGGGTATTTCATAATTTAAAGATACTCTAGTAGTATCTAGATACTGCATGTCTTTAAATGTTCCCCTTCTATTTTGGGCTAAGTCCATTATTGGACCTACATAATCTGAAGGAGCAATTATAGAGCATTTTACCATAGGCTCTTCCATACTTTCTATCTCCGAAGGCTCTGGAAGATTTGTAGGGTTAGTAATCTCTAAAAGCTCTCCATCGGTTTTAGTTATTCTATATATAACAGATGGTGCTGTAGTAATAATTTCTAAATTAAATTCTCTTTCTATTCTCTCTTGAATTATATCCATATGAAGAAGTCCTAAGAAACCGCATCTAAAACCAAATCCTAAAGCAATGGATGTTTCAGGTTCAAAGGATAGTGCTGCATCGTTTAATTGAAGTTTTTCTAAAGTTTCCTTTAATTCCTCATATTTTGCTCCATCCACTGGATAAATACCACTGAATACCATTGGTACTGCTGGCCTATATCCTGAAAGTGGTTCATCTGCTGGTCTAGAAGCTTCGGTAATAGTATCTCCTACACGAGCATCTCTTACATTCTTTATTGATGCTGTTAAATATCCAACATCTCCCGCTCTTAATTCATCAACTTTCATATATTGAGGTACGAATACACCAACTTCAACGACCTCATAAACTTTCCCTGTAGCCATCAATTTAACTTTAGTACCAGCTTTAACGGTACCTTCCTTAATTCTTAAATGGCAAACTACACCTCTATAGCTATCATAATAGGAGTCAAATATTAAGGCTTTTAATGGCCCATCCTCATCACCTTCTGGTGCTGGAACTTTCTCTACAATAGCTTCTAAAACATCTTCTATATTTAATCCTGTTTTAGCTGAAATCATTGGAGCATCTCCTGCTTCAATACCTATAATATCTTCAATTTCCTGTTTAATTTCATCTGGTCTAGCACTAGGAAGATCTATCTTATTTATTACAGGTACTATTTCCAAGTCATTATCTAATGCAAGGTAACAGTTAGCAAGGGTTTGCGCTTGTATTCCTTGGGTTGAGTCTACCACCAGTATTGCTCCTTCACATGCTGCAAGGCTTCTAGATACTTCGTAGTTAAAATCTACGTGTCCTGGGGTATCTATAAGATTTAACATATACTCTTCCCCATCTTTTCTTTTATATATTAATCTAGCTGCCTTTGACTTTATTGTAATACCTCTTTCTCTTTCTAAATCCATTGAGTCTAATATTTGTTGTTCCATTTCTCTTTCTGTAAGTGTTCCAGTGGTCTCAAGCAATCTATCTGCAAGCGTTGATTTACCGTGATCTATATGTGCTATGATTGAAAAATTCCTAATATGTTTTTGTCTATTGCTCTGCATTAACTTTACCTCCATCGTAAAATAGTACAAACTAAATTATAGCATAAATTCCTAGGTAAGTGTCAATATCTTTTAAATAGTCTAAACCCCTCTCCTCCCTTATCCTATATGCCCTCCGTACTACTTTCTAATTTATCTTTACTCCACTGAACAATTTGATTAAAGGTTTCATGAACACTATTTTGAATATTATCAATAGATTTTTCATTAAAATATATTATATAATTTTTGGTTTCTAAGGTTAAATCAAAAGGCTTTTCACTAAAATACACTTTAAAATTAGATTTATTTTTTATGAAGGTAGGTAAAGCACTGCTAACCTTTAAAAATCCAATTAATACTATAAATAACGAAAGTATAAAAACTATTATATACTTATTTTTTTTCAATAAAAAAACACCCCTTAATCAAGTGATTTCTAGTTTCACTTAGAGGTTGCTTATATAAAATGCTTACTCTAGGTGAAACTTAGAAGAACTTATCCAGGAGCTTAACAATTTTTAATTCTAACTTAAATAAGGATGAGAGTATGAGACTGCTTAGCTCTCGGATAAATACTTATTATAAGGGTGTCCTTTTGACTTATTTTTATTCATTTTTTACCATTAAGCTGTTCTGCTATTATTCTTGCTATATATTTAGCAGAATTCTTTGCCTCATCTAAAGTGTTAGTATGAGCACCTACTTCTATTAAAACTACATTTTTATTCTTATTTTGATGGAAATAACTTGTTCCATTATTATAATAATATATACCTCTAGAGAAACCTGGATATAATTTATTAGCTGTATTTATCATATTATTTACTAAGGATAGGCTATTTTTATAGTTAGGGCTTTTTCTAGCCATTACAAACATAATTTTAGCAACATCTTCTCCATTCATTTTTGTGGTGACAGCTTTTTTATTGTCTACAGCATCTCTATGTAAATCTATTATGAGCTTAAAATCACCATATTGCTTTAGATGTTTGTCCAAAGTTACTCCTGACCTTTGGTAGCTTTGTGTATATGCTGTGGCATCATGGATAGTTTTATCATGAACAACAGATATACCGTAATTCTCTTCAAGCTCACGTTTCAATTCATCTCCTACTGCTGCAATACTCTTTGTTAAATCTAAATTATCCTTTGGTCCAGGTCTAAAGCTTTCTGTTGTATGTGTATGATATATTAACACTTCAGGTTTTGATTTATTTAAGGTTTTTTTCAAATTTGGGTCTTGCACCGTTACTGTCTTATTAGGTAAATTCAATTTATCCTCTTCTTCCATAGATACAGTATTGTCATTTAATTTAAAGGGATTAAATATTATATCTACTGCATTTTCTCCATTTCCTTCTGTCTTAGAATCTAATCCAATATATGCCATTTCCCTTTTAATAAGTGATATTGGATTTTTAATGTCAATATTGAAAAATTCAAACACACTACCTTTTAAAGATAACCTGCTTTCAGCCATGTCTTCTTCATTAAAAACCGTGGCCTCAACTAAAGGCATGGTATTGTTTAATATTTTCATATAAAAAAAATTTTCTCTTATTCCCTCAGCCCTGGAGTTTGCTTTAGTTACGAAAGGTAGAAAAACAAAAAATACTAGGACTAATGTGAGCATAAAAGCTAAAATACTACTTTTACTTATCATCCTATTATTATTTCTTCTATAATTAATAGTTTTCTCTGTTCGTTCTTTAATGTTCATAATGCACCCCCTCATATGTAAAAGCAGATTATATGTTAACTATTATATGAGGGGGGAAATATATATATGATAAATTACATTATATAATTATTAATTTGTTTTAACTCCAACGCAGGTTGAAGAGCAATATTTATACCTGTGGAAATTATTTTTGATACACTATCTATAACACTATCAACCTCTTTAGGAGTTACCATGAGATTTCCTACATAAGGGTTTAAAACCTCTTCTATCATTCTTTGTTTTTCATTTCTATCTAAGGATCTTAACATATCGTAAAATCCGCTACCTTTCGTAGCTTGATTTATTACTGCATCCAAAACCATATCTATGGTATCATTTGCAATTGTAGCTGCATCTACCACTGTAGGAACTCCTATTGCTATTACAGGTATACCTAAGGCTCTTTCACTGATTTCCATCCTTTTATTTCCCACTCCTGAGCCTGGAGATATTCCTGTGTTTCCTATTTGTATGGTTCTATTTATCCTCTCTAGTCTTCTTGATGCAAGAGCGTCAATGCATATTATTAAATTAGGTTTTATTTTTTCAGTTACGGATTTTATAATCTCCCCTGTTTCTATTCCTGTAAGTCCTAAAACTCCTGGTGCCATAGCGCATACAGGTCTTATTCCCTCATCTATTTGATCAGGTATAAGTTGTTTTAAATGCCTTGTGACCATTAATTTTTCAATTACCTTAGGGCCTAATGCATCAGGAGTTATATTCCAATTTCCTAAGCCTACTACCATAGCGGTCATATTCTCATCTAAATTTATTAGTGGAGATAATGTTTTAGCTAGTACTCTGCTTATATCCTCCATAGTTTCTTCATCGTAGCCACTGACTTCTGGAATTTCTAATGTAATATATGTTCCCTTAGGCTTATTCATTGCCCTTTCTCCAGATTCATCTACTATTTTAACATCGGTTATTTTTATATTACTATCTACATGCTCACTTACCTCTACACCAGGTATTTTATTACTACTTTTTTCTTCATATAATTCCTTTGCTTCAACAGCTAAATCCGTTCTAACACTCACCATTTATCCTCTTCCTTTCTTTTATCTTATTTTCAATATAGTTTTTCCATTATTCCACATTCATATTCTTATCAAAATATAGACAAAATCCACTTGAAGTAGAATAAAATAAATGTTATAATAACCTTTGTTAATAATTTGGACTGATCCGCAGATTTCCCCAAAAACTGCTGATACCCTATTAATATTACAAGGGGGTGAAAAGACATGGCAAATATTAAATCAGCTAAGAAAAGAATAAAAGTTATTGAAACAAAAACTTTAAGAAACAGAATGGTAAAATCATCTTTAAAGACAACTATAAAGAAGTTTTTAACTGCTGTTGCTGGTGGTAACCTTGAAGATGCTAAAGCTCAATACAAGGCTTCAGCAAAAGCTTTAGATATGGCTGCTTCAAAAGGAGTTATACATAAAAACAAAGCGGCAAGAGTTAAATCAAGATTATCAGCAAAATTAAATGGTTTAAACGCATAAAAATAAACCGGTGTATCCACCGGTTTTTTGCTTTTTATACACATTATACACATTTTGTAATAATTTTATTTTTATGCAGTCATAGTTTCAATTAATAAAAGCTCCATTTGAGTTTTCTTATCTAAGGAAGAACTCTTTAGAGTTTTTTCCCATTTCAAACAAATATCTAAAGCTCCTACCAGTTTAGGTATTGTGAATTTTTTACTCTGATTTATTAGCTTTTCACATATAAAAGGTGGAAGTTTTATTTCTGAGCATATTTGATCTCTACTCATCCTATTCTCTAAAGAATATTTTATTTTGTATAATAATTTAAATTGCCTTTCAATCATGAATAAAATCTCATTAGCTTTGTCTCCCTTGTGCATCAACTCATTTAGGGAATTTATAGCCTCTTTTACTTTCTTATCCCCAATTAAGTCTACTAAATCAAAAATATCATCATCTTCTTTTTTATTTAAAAGAAGGTATATATCATCCTTTGTTATATCCCTATCTATAGCATAGCAGCATAGCTTTTCCGCTTCATTTTCTACTATTCCCATATCACCAGGCAGTAAGGAACAAAACAATTTCAATTCTACGTTTCCAATGTCCTTCCCCTTGCTTTGAAATATATTTTTTACTTTGCTTTCTAATTCTCGTCCATATATCTTATCACTTTTTACCACAGTAGCTTTTCCTTCTAATGATAAAATTTTACGACTTGGCTTTTCTCTTTTATCTTTAAAAATATAATAAATTACTAATGTGCAAGTGGGTGGAATGTTCTTTATATAATTATTAAGCTCATTATATAGACTTTTTTTATTGCCATCTTCTTTTTCTCCTAAAAAATTAGCCCTATATATTAAAACAATTTTCTTTTCGCTCATAAAAGGCAATGTTTCACATGCATTTATAACGGAGTCAAGGCTTACTAAATTATCTCCATCAAACTTAACAAAATTTAAATCCACAAAACTTTCAGCCAGTATTTTTCTTTCTAATAGTTTTATTTTATCCTTTATAGCTTCCTCATCTAAGCCACAAAACACATAACAATTATCTATAGTTCCTTTTTTTATCTTATCTTCAAATTGAGATAAATTAATCATCCTAATACCTCCACTTAACAACTCTTCCGAAAATTATTTTATACCAATGATCCCTTTCCTCTTCTGAAATTACTAAAAAGGTTTTATTCTTCTTCTTTAATTTTATACCCGATACTCTATCTTCTTCAAATAAAACATTTGTTTCATAATTTTTTATATAAATAGAATCACTATCTTTTATATCCGTTATTACTTTAGTAGCATTGAAGCTTTCTTTTATTTCTATAACTTCCTTTCCCTTTTCTAAATCATAATTACATACCATAACACATTCATTATTATACCTTATAACAGCTCCGTTTACATATTCATTATTAATAAAATAAATTGAAGGAAATAATGAATATGTATTTATAAATATCAATAGAAAAGATATAAGGGGTAAAGCTTTAAATTTCACTACTCCTCTTTTAATCATTATATAACTAAAGTACACTATCATAAAGTATATACCTTCAAGAGAACCTAAATATGAAATTGGTGGGCATATTTTTATAAGTAAATAAGAAGTATATTGTACAATATAGGTTAAATAATAGAGCCCATGAGAAATAATACTAAATAAAAAATCAGTTTTAATAGTAAGTATAGAAAGATTGCCTAATATAACTATTAAAGAAAATACTGGCATTAGAAATATATTTCCTAAAAGAAAACCTAAACTGAAATTTTTCATGGTAAATGCTATATATGGTAGAGTAAAGATTTGAGAGCTTAAAGTTATACTCAAGGTATCCTTTAACTTTTCTGGTATGGATTTGAGAGTGGATTTTATATTATTGTAGTGCAATATTATACCTAATGTAGCTAAAAATGATAATGAAAAGCCCATTTCCATAAAAGAATAAGGTTTGGCAAATAAAATTACTAAAAATGCGGTCGCTAATGAAGAAATGCTATCATAATTCTTATATACTTTATCTGAAAAAGATAGTATTAATATCATAATAAAGGCTCTTAATGTGGAGTATTTAAATCCTGTAAAAATTACATATAACAGAGTAAATATTAATGCTAATTTAAATCCTAGAATCGTATGTATAACTTTATAAACTATAGAAATGTGAAATCCCGATACACTAATAGCATGAATGACCCCTAGTTTTTGAAGTTTATACTTTTCTATATTATCCATTAAACTTACATCACCAAAACATAAAGACGTCACCAATGCTAACTTATCCTCATCTAAGTTCTTCTCCAACTTTTGTATAACTCTTCTTTTTCTATCTGCAAACTTATATATCAAATCTTCTCTTTTATTTTCGTACTCATATATTTGGTAACTTCCTATCATCCCTTTACCGTAGTTAATATCTTTTTTAAATTCCCCTTTTGCTGTTACCATTAAACCTTCTAATAATCCTTCCACGTCCCCTTTAATAAGTACCCTTCTACCTTTTATATTACCCACAATATAATTTTCTCTATGATCTACAATTCTAATCTTTTCTTCATTTTTAGGTAAGTAATTAAAATAACTGTTAAATCTAAAAATACCACATAAAAAGAATGCTAACATGATAATAATAAAAATTTTATCTTCATATATAAAAATTATATATAAAAAAGATGCAGCTATTACTGCACCTATATAAATATTGCTTATATAACACATGGATGAAAAGCAGCCTATGAAAAAAGATACAGCATAAAAAACTATATGTCTTTTCATTAATTTAAATCCTTTAATTGAACCGTTATTTTAATTCTATGAATATCTTCATTTACATAAAAATCTTGAACTTCTGGAACTACCTTTTTTCCTTTATTTTCAAAATATTTTTCAGCTAGGTTTTGAGCAGTGTCAAAAGATAGTGTATTATATTTTGAAATATACTCTTCTTGTGGTAAATCTAAAAATACAGTATCACTTCCCATAACTATGGTTTCAAAGATACCTTCACACATAGCATACTGCACCTCCATACTATTATTTTATCCAATACTATGGAGTTTAAACTATATATTAGGTTTTATTAAAATTATGAAATATATAAATTGTACCACTGCATTAAATATATAGCATAACTTGCTTTTTGAAGTATGTTTTTTATTAAAAGTCATTGATAATATTATTAAGCATAAGTTTAAAATTAAAAATGATATTTTTTCATTTAAATATAAACTACCTAACACTACGGCTGCTATAAATGTTGCTTTAAATATAGATTTTAAGATAATACCATTAAATATATTCTTTCCTATAGGCTCTGAGTTATATTCTTCTTCATTTTTATAATTTAAAGCTATACCTATGGAAGATATTATAGTAGTAATCACATTGATCCAAAGAATGTTATAAAAATTTAATACATACCCTAATCCTAATAGCTTAGAAGCTATATTAACAATAACTGCAGTTAAAGAGCATAAAAAACTATATATTATAATATTTATTAAGGAATTAACTATTTTTCTTGAAGAAATTATAATATTTAATAAGCTCTCATAGGTCCTTTCTTTTACTAACACATCAGATAATTTATTTACTATATTTGTTCCATCAAAAGCTATGCCAACCTTTGAAATCCTTAAATATGGCAAATCACTAATCCTTTTCCCTGACATCATAAGATTTTGACCTACTTCTTTATAATGCTTACCTATTTTAGTTTTATGCTTAGATTCTAATTTTGAAAATACGGATACTCTACCTATTATCTTATCTAAATCTTCCTCTGGCATGTTGTCCATTTCAACTGCTGATAATACCCTTGTCACCCTGTTAAGTATTCCAATCTTTTTCCCAAAGGATTCTGCCGTTAATTTATTCTCTTCTGTAAATATTATAGGATGAATATTTAATTCTCGTCCCCTCTTTATTACATTTGAAATTTCATTTAAAGGTGGATTATAAAATCCTATTAATCCTGCAAATACTAAATTACTTTCTAAGTTTTCATTAACGCTTGGCTCATAATTGTAATTTCTATATCCAAAACCTACTACATAAAGTCCCATTCTCGACATTTGGATATTTGCATATTTAATTTTTTTAATATCTTCTTCAGCAATCTCTTTTTCTACTCCATTTTTCATTAAATGAGTACATCTATTTAAAAGTGAATCTACTGTTCCTCTAACATTAGCTCTATAATTATTATCTATTCTATTAATTGTGGTCATGAGCCTTCTATCTTTATCAAGAGGAATAGTTAAAATTCTATTTTCTATCCCTTCTAATTGAAGACTATGTATATTATTTTCACGAACAAATTTTGCCAGTCCTATTTCCGTTATATCATTTTTAGGATTTATATATTCCCCATTAATAAATTTTGTATCATTACACAGCATTCCAATATGTATAACTCTATTTAATGTATTAAATTCTTCATTTAATTCCATTAAGTTAAAGTCTTCCACACCCATAAGATTATCATCTGCATAAGCACTCTTCACATGAGCATAATTCTCCGAAAATACCCCTACCTTATCCTCACATATCATATTTATTTTTGATAGATTTTCTACAACAGATAGATTTTTTATTATGGTTCCTTTTTTATTAAAATCCTTTATTATAAAATATGATATTATTTCTATTAATATAAAAATACTAAAGGGAATAAAGGCAATAGGTGCCCAAGCGAAACTAAAAAATCCATCTACTATATCACTTTTTAATATATATAATTGAATAAATGCTATACAAGCAGAAATTATGATAGATATTACTGTAAATGAGTTCAATATACTATGAAGTTTTTTATTTATCATATTTCCTTCTTCATTGTTTTCTACAACTAACCCAATTATGTTAGCTATTTCAGTGCCTGTCCCTGTTGCAATAACTATTCCTTTACCGTTTCCTTCTATTATAGCTGAGGATTTAAATAAAATATTTCTTACTTCTGTTAGAGGAAGTTCCTTATCTTCAATTTTTGTGCTATATTTTTCTACTGTATATCCTTCTCCTGTTACAGCTCCTTCTTTTACTTTAATATTATCTCCCTCTATTAACCTTACGTCTGCTGGAACAATATCTCCATCATTTAATATAATAATGTCACCAACCACTAGATCTTCAGCAGCTATCTTTACAGTAACTCCATTTCTTATCACCATTGCCTGAGATGATTGAAGCTTCTGCAATTCTTTAATTTCTTTCTCTCTTTCACTTTCTCCAAAAGAAATTACAATAATATTCAACATTAAAATACCAAATAAAGATATAGCCTCATTAACCCCACCTATATAAAAATATATTCCTATTATCAATAGCATGTACAACAGCCAAAAGTTTTTAAACTGCAAAAGCATAATATATAGAATGTTGTTTCCCTTAGGAATCTCTATAGTATTTTTCCCATAACTTTTTTGTAGCTTTTCCACTTTCTCTTCTGTTAAACCTTTATTAGCATCGCTATTAAGCTGTTCTACTACTTCATTCCAACTTAGATTATACCATTCAGTCATAAACCTTACCTCCGAATAATGAGTACGTCTATCAATCTCTTTATCTAAAACTATCTACTTAAATATCTTTAAAAATTTCTAAATCTCCCTTACGTTCATAGTATATATAACATAGTATCTTTAAAGCTTTTTACAATAAACAAGTACTTATAATATGTATAATAATCAACATTTTAAAATATATTTATAAAACATAAAAGGGCTAAGTATGTAGTTAAATAGTGACTTTTTCTAGAGCGGCTTCACTACATACTTAGCTCTCTGTTTCCTACAACAAATTATTTCTGTAGAAACTTACAACTGTGAAAATAATTTGGCCTATCCTAAAATTAAAAAAATATTTATCGTAGATTGTAACTTACAATCCTTCTGGATTTTTTATATTATTTCAATTGTTATTTCATCTACAATAGCATCAGTGTTATTCTCTATAAAATTCATCACTTTTTGTATTACATCATTTGCATGTCTTACTTCATTACTTACACAAGCCACTCCTAATACTATTGACTGATGTAAATCTTGATCTTCAATTTCTGCTATGGATACATTAAATTTATTTTTTACTCTTGTAGTTAGGCTTTTAACTATCATCCTTTTTTCTTTTAATGAATGCACCCAGTTAGCTCTTAGACAAATTACTCCTGTCCCTATAATCATTCTTATTCTCCTATTAAAATAATTTATCCTTATTATTCCCAAAGAGTTTTATTATATAAATCCAAATATTCATTTACAGAATTTTTTTAACTATTATCAGAATTCACTTCTGGACTAATTTTATTTTTTCGTATATTCTTATCTCAATAGTATTTTAAAACTTATTTTAATCTACTGATTTTCATATCATTCCTATTATCGGTATATCCTTATGAATAGTTAAGTTTAATTCCTCTTTAAGGGTTAATTTATTTTCTTTTTTATAAATTATTTAAAAATAAATTATAATTTAAAGAAAATATGAGAACATATTTGGAGTTATATTCATCTATATATTTATATATATTTATATATTTTAATATATATTTAATATATTCTTAAGCTTTAGTATATAAATATTTAAATAATTATGTATTAAAATAGTATAAGGTGAAATAATACAAAATGATACATATAGGAGGCGAAAATGGAAAAAGAAAGAATTAAAAATAATATTTTTCATATGTTATCCTTGGTTTCAATACCAATAATTAATGTATTCTATGCTCTATTAAATAATTCCAATAGAGGTGTCTATACCATAATTACCGAGATGGATAGAAATATTCCCTTTGTTAAAGAATTTATAATTCCTTATATAATTTGGTATCCTTTTATTTTTCTTACTTTATTTTATCTATGTACGAAAGATTTAAAAATATATTATAGAACATTGATAAGCTTAAATTTAGGGTTAATCATTTGTTATATCACGTACTTTATTTTTCAGACCACAGTCCCTAGACCTGTTCTGTACGGGAATGATTTGTTTACTAAATTAACTAGAATCATTTACTATTTTGATAAGCCTTTTAATTGTTTTCCAAGTATACATGTACTAACTTGTTATTTAATGATTAAAGGTATAAGTTTTGAAGAAAATCTTTTCATAAAGTTTTCAGTGTATACAGTATCAATTATAATTATAATTTCAACACTTTTTGTTAAGCAACATGTGGTTTTAGATTTAGTATCTGCAATATTAGTAGGAGAGTTTGTCTTCTATTTAGTAGGTAGGTTAAATTTTAAAAGACCTTTTGTTTCAGATACCCAATAAGGAGTATTAGATAATTCTATACTCCTTATTTTTATACTTATATTATATCATTTTGCAATGTATTTTACATGAATCGTATTTATTTCATATTCTTTTTATTACTATCATGCTTTTTCATCTCATCAACATGTATTATGTCAGCATTAGCACCTTTCTTACTTCCTTTTTTAGCTTGTTTTTTACTTTCTCTATGCATTTATATCTCTCCTTTCTATAATTAAGAAACATCTTATCCAGGGACGTAGCAACGGCTATGCACAGCATCAAAATTCTAAATTGCTTTTACACAGTGCTATAGAAGCATTGTAAATGATATCCATGGAATAAAGTAAAAAAAAATCCCCATATTGGGGAAAATCAAGAGGTTATCATAATAGTATTATTACCAATTTTATAAATATTATTTATAAAAATAAAAAACCTTGAATAGTCAAGGTTTTTGCTTAAAAATAATATAAATACTATCTTTCACCATATAATAACTTCTCTATTTTTAACATATCAGGCTTGAAATAAAAAATATTATTGATAATTTCAGGTTTTATTATATTATAATATTTCTTTATAAATAAAATTCTATTAATTACTTCTTCTTTTGTATAATTTTCTTTACCTTCATCTTTAAAACTTATTAAGGATAATAGCACTAACAACCTTTTAATATTTTTTTCACATTCTAAGTATAGCTCTTTATTAATTGCAATAGTCCCTAGATTCTTCAATATGGAAAAATCTATTTTAAAGCTTCCTTCCAGAACGTCTAAATAATTATATTCGCGTTCTTGTAGGCTTTCATTAAAAAATATCTCCCCTTTAACTAGGTGAGCTTGAGCCATTGGACTTCCTCCTTTTTATTATTCTACAATCCTTTTACTATATTCTACGTAAAAATGAAATTTCCTTCAATAAAACAATTAATCGCTATGATTTTTTCCATATAAATACAAAAATTAATTTTTAACATTTATATTTTTAAAACATATATTAAAATATGTTTTAAAAAGTAATATGCTAGGAATTCTAAATAATTCCTAGCATATTACTTACTTAATACTTCTATGTTTTTACATCTATACTATAGGCTTAGACATCTTAATTATTCTCTCACCTAAAATGTTTTTATTAAATATTTTTTTATAATTTATTTTTTCATAAAACTCTGATGTTTCCTCATCTTTAGCAATTAAAACACATCTTTCACAGTGATTTTCTTTTGCTAAGCGCTCTGCATAATTCATAAGAGCCTTACCGAAACCTAATCCTCTTACTTTCTCATTAGTAGCAATATTAGCAACATAAAGGTCACCTTTGTTACATTCCCCTACTAAATTATATTTTATATCTTCAATTAAAAATCTAACTTTTTTAACAAATCCTTTTAATGATTCAAGTATTATTTTATCCGTTCTCACATTTAGTTTATTAAAGTCTTCATAAGGTATAGTTATTATTATTCCTGCTACCTCACCATTATATTCTATAACCTTTGTATAATTTAGTGAATATCTTGAGTCTGACATTTCTACAAGTTTTTTTATTATTTTTATATTATCCTTTTTAGACTCTCCTCCCCAAACATATTCTTGGTTATTTTCCGTGCTGTAAATAAGTTCTGCTACTTCATTAATATCTTTTTTTTGAGCATTTCTTATGCTCTTAATACCCATGCTTTCTAAGCCTCCCTAAAAATATAACAAGCATATTTAATCACATGTAATTCAGTACATTTGTATATTAAGTTTTAAATACTTCTTATACTACTATTATACTTTTCTTTAACCTTCTATATAATGCCATAAGGTATATATTCAATGTACAAAATACATTATATCTATTTAACTATTTAATTTGATAATAGAAATTAAGTACCTAAATTTGCACCTAATATTTTTACAATTATTAAGCATATTATCTTATATCTAATTTATCCTTTAACTTTTCAAAGGTTTTTTCTCCAATTCTATCTATATTCTTTATCTCCTCAATAGAATTAAACCCACTATTTTTTTCTCTATATTCAATTATCTTTTGTGCTGTTACTTCGCCTATCCCAGGGATGGATTTTAATTCTTCTTTAGAAGCTTCATTTATATTAATCTTTTTTTCTTCGTTAATATTGTTGCTTCTTTTAGATACATCACTATTTTCATGATCTTTTTCATAAACAAATATATAGTCTTCATCTCTTATTTTTTTCGCTAAGTTAAGTTTATCCTTATCTGCATTCTCGGTAAATCCACCTGCTATTTTAATTGCATCTTCTATTCTACTATCATCCTTTAATTTATATACCCCTGGATTTGTTACTTCTCCATTTACATAAATAGTTATACCACCCTCTTGGATTTCTTCTTTATCTTCAATTTTATTTTCAATAAATATGTCTTCAGTTTTTTCATTATAGACATTATCTCTAAAATATCCTATTAGCATGGAAAATAAAAATATAGCTAAAATTACGGTGGAACCTATTATTTTCTTCTTATTTTTCATAATTCATACCTCCTAAGATAATGTTATTTTAAATTATTGACAAATTTATTAATTAATATCGCAGTTTTGGATGATTTTTGGTATAATTGTTTTTAAGCAAAACTAAGGAGGATATCATGAGAAAAATACATACTTTACTTATACTTGTTTTAATTTTTTTTATAATTCCAAATTTAAACACAGTTAGTGCAAAAAGTAATCCACCTAGTGTTTCTGCTGATGGAGCTGTCTTAATGGACGCTACTACAGGAGAAATTTTATTTCAAAAGAATATGGATAAACCCTATCCACCTGCCTCAACCACTAAGGTTATGACAGCTTTATTGACCTTAGAAAATACTAACCTTGATGATGTAGTTACCGTTGGAAAAAAACCTCCTTTCGCAGATGGTAGCAAAATATATATTTTTGAGGGTGAGCAAATAACCGTTAGAGATTTGCTTTACGCTCTTCTTTTAGAGTCTGCAAATGATGCCTCAGAAGCTTTGGCCGAGCATATTAGCGGTTCCGTTGAAGAATTTGCCAAGCTTATGAATAAACGTGCAAAAGAATTAGGATGTGAGAATACTAATTTTGTCAATCCAAGCGGACTTTATAATGACAAGCATAGAACCTCTGCTAAAGACTTAGCTTTAATAATGAGGGAGTTAGCTAAGCACCCTGATTATACACAAATATCCACATCTTTATCATACAAAATAGCCCCTACAAATAAATCTAAAGAGTCAAGGCCTTTATGGAACAAAAATAAATTAGTTCAACAATATTCAACTTATTATTATGATGGAATAGAAGGTGGAAAAACTGGCTACACTGTTCAATCTCAGCATTCTTATGTAGCTAGTGCACAAAGAAATAATCATAGGCTTGTTGCCTCATTTATTTATGATAAAAATAAGACTTATTTCGCCGATGCTATAAAATTATTTGACTACGGCTTTAATAATTATGAACTAGTTAAAATGTTTTCAAAAGATGAAGTTGTTACTGAGTATAATGAAAAGGATTTAAATGTGAAGTTACTGGCTTCTGAAGACTTTTATTATATAAAAGAAAAGGATAAGGATGAAAAAGCTGTATTTAATTTAGAGAATAAAGATTTAAGTCGTGAATCATTTCAGAAAGGTGATAATGTAATAAATGCTACAATCTCCTTTAATGATAAAAATATCGGAACTGTAAAACTTTTAAGTGATTCAGATCATATAATAAAAACTAATGTTACAACTCAAGTAATATCAAAAATGAATACAACTGTAGTTGCTGTAGTATCCTTATTATTATCAACAATAATAATAGCTTTAGTAATTCTATATAGAAAAAATAAGTTAAAAAGGATTTACTAATTACTTTATCCGATGACTACCATCCGTAATACTCCTATCTTCTACAAGTGGGAGATAACGGATGGTACGTCCCTGGATAAGTTCTTCTAAGCTTCAGTTGGAGTAAGTATTCCTTTTAAGCAAACTCCATCTGAACCTAAGAATCACTTGATAGCAATGTAGTACTTGTAGCTGATAGAGAACTAAAAAAGAGCTAATTTAAAATTAGCTCTTTTTTAGTTCCTCTATTAATTTTTTTATATCCTCTGGCAATCCACATTCTAAACTTATAACTTCTCCAGTCCTTGGATGTGGAAAGGATAATTTATATGCATGAAGCGCTTGTCTATTGATAAGCAAATCATCATTATATTCCTCTCCGTAAAGGGAGTCACCATATAGAGGATTTCCTAAATGACTTAAATGAACTCTTATTTGATGAGTTCTTCCTGTCTCTAGTAATACTCGAACTAAGCTCCCAGTATCATACTCTTCTATAACTTTATAGTGAGTAATACTTTCTTGTCCTCTATCGTCCACTATTCTTTTTATACTTTCTCCGCCTGTTCTATAAATAGGGAGATTGATTGTTCCTTCTTTTTTTGTAAACTTATTATGTGCCACTGCTAAATACCATTTTTTAAAACTATCTTCTCCCATATCCCTTGCTAAAGACATATGAGCAAATTGGTTTTTTGCAACTAATATTAGTCCCGAAGTATCCATATCTAATCTACTAACCAATCTAACTATGCAATTCTGTCCACTGCTTTTAAAGTAATACAACAAACCATTAGCTAAGGTGCCATTAGGATAACTTTTAGTAGGATGAACAACCATTCCATATGTTTTGTTAATTACAATTATATCTTCATCTTCATATACTATATCTAGATCTATTTTTTCTGGTTCAATGTTTTGTTCCTCATCCTTCTGAATAGAGATGTCAATGGAGTCGCCATTTTTAAGTTTATAGCTTAATTTTACGATTTCTCCATTTACTCTTATTCTATCTTCCCTAATAGCCCCCCTTATAAGTCTAGAAGATAGTTTTAAATGAAATTTTAGATACTCTTTTAGAGGCATTTCTTCATCTTTCTCATATAGAAAATTTAATTTACTGCTCATAACAAACTCCTTTTATCCGATGACTACCATCCGTAATACTCCCATCGCACTCTGTAAAAGCGATTCACATAAAATCAAAGATTTTAGTTCTCTGCTTTTCTACAAGTGAGAGATATTAGAACTCTTGAGCTTCAGCGATTTAGAGTTCTTATGCTGTGCATAACGGATGCTACGTCCCTGGATAAGTTCTTCTAAGCTTCAGTTGGAGTAAGTATTCCTTTTAAGCAAACTCCATCTGAAGCTTAGAATCACTTGATCTATTTTGTATAATCTTCCCCTAATAGTACCGTTATATTATAATCCCCCTCTTTATAGCTACCACTTTCTACCTTATCTATTTTGAAATCTTTTTTTATGCTATCAATTAGGTCTTTATCTATACCTTTAATAATAATTTTAGATTTTTCTCTTTTATCTCCATTTCCAATAGAAACATTAGTATATCCTTTGCTTTTTAAACTAGATGAATACTGTGATGCCAAGCCATTTTTGTTAGTACAGTTTAAAACCTGTATCTTCAACTTTTCTCTTTGTACTTGAGTTTCCTTTGTTATTCCCTTTAAAGAATTAACTAAATCCTTGTTGGCCTTCTCATCATATAAGAAATATGATACATTTCCTACATATTTAGCCTCTCCTTTTAGCGTAGATATATTTATATCCTCTTGGTCAACCCTTAAAAATGAATAACCATATTTGATTATTTCATCTGGCTTCATATTGGTTTCCACATATTTAGGTAAAGTTGACATAATGGAAGGTATTTTAGTAATAATAGCCGGACTTTTAAATTTATCTATAACTTTACTTATAAACAGATGTTGATTCTTAATTCTTCCTAAATCTCCTTCTGCAAGCCCTGTTCCATCATTATTTTGTCTCCATCTAAAGAACTCTTCTGCTTTTTTACCATCTAGATGAACTACGTCTCCCTTTTTAAATCTTATGTGTAAATCTTGAGTTTCATCATCATAATACATATCTTGCTCAATTTTCATCTCTATGCCACCTATGCTATCAATAACTTTTCTAAAACCTTCATAGTCCAATTTAGCATAATAATGTACATCTATACCCAATAAATTCTCTACAGATTCTACTGAATATTTTGGTCCACCTATGGCATGAGCAGCATTAATCTTTTGAACCTTATCATTTATCTGCACTCTAGTATCTCTTGGTATTGATATTATATTTAATTTTTTATCTTTAGGATTATAGCTTGCTAAAATCATGGTATCTGTTCTTTTAGGTTCATTTTTATTGTATGGTCCCCCATAGTCTACTCCCATTACCAATATATTTACCGGCTCATCATTTGAAGTTTCTTTACTTTCTACGTTAGATAATCCACTTCCTATTTTTGAATTATTACTAAAACTTAATAAGTAGAAATATAGAAAGCTAGATGCAAAGGCAATAATAAATAATGTTGTCAGCAATATAATTAATTTTTTTCCACCTTTTTTTTTCTTTCTTTTATTGCCCTTCTTACTATTATTGTCCCCTTTTTTCTTACTAACCATTTTACTCACCTACAGCTTTTATAATATAATTTCTTCCTTCTACAGTATCAATGTGTAACATTTGTCCTCTTTCAATTATATATCTTATGGTTGAATCAAAGGATTTAATCATGGCCTTATCTATATTTTTATAGGATAATTCTCTTATTTCTTCTACCCCTGTATATCTTCTTAAGGGCTCTATATAATCTGCAAGGTATATAATTTTTTCTAACAAGGTCATATTTTTTTTACCAGTGGTATGATAAGCTATTGCATTAAATATATCCCTATCTTTAACTCCCATAGTATCTCTAACAATTATTGCTCCTGCTAATCCATGTAGCAGTTGAGGACTCTTTTCACAAACTTCATTTATTTTATATCCATTCTTTTTAACAATATTAATTAACTCATAAGCACTCATACCTTTAGCACAATCATGAGCCAATCCTGCAATAGCTGCCTTATTTTCATCTATTCCATAATGTTTCGCCATGTTTTTAGCTGTATCTCTTACTCTTAAACTATGCTGATATCTTTTATTATCTAAGTTTTCTTTCAAAAAGGCCTCTATACGCTCTTCGCTCCACATCTAAATCAACTCCTAGACACAATATAAAAAGTTATATATATAACTTTAACTCTTTTATAGTATTGTATACTCCCTCAGGTAAAAAATATCTTATATTTCTATTCTCCTTTATAGCTCTTCTAATCTCCGTAGAAGATATCTCTAATAAAGGTATATCTAGAAATATTATTTCTTTATTATGTTCACTTTCTAGCTTTTCTTTTTGTTCTAATATTTTTTCTTTGTCATATCCAGGTCTATTAAACACAATGAGCTTACACATCTCCATAATCTCATCAATATTTTTCCATGTATCAAAGTCCATTAAACAGTCCACACCTGTCAAAAAATACCACATAACCTTAGGATAATTATTCTTAAAGAAACTTAAAGTTTCATAAGTATAACTAATATTTTTTTTCCTTATTTCATAATCATTTATTTCGAATTTTTCTTCTTCTCTAATAGCCATTTTAACCATCTCATATCTAATCCTAGAGTCTGCTATATCTTTTTCATATTTATGTGGTGGATTTCCTGAGGGCATAAAAATTATTCTATCTAAGTTTAACCTATATAAAGCCTCGTAGGCTATATGAAGGTGGCCATTATGTATGGGATCAAAAGTTCCTCCAAATATAGCTTTCTTCTCCATATTACAACTACCCCCTCATACACCACTACGGTAATTGTATTTTTGGCTTTTTACTTGATTTTCTATAAATAACTAACTTGCTTCCTATTGCCTGAACTCCCTCACAATTTAGTTCTTCACAAATCATGTCAGAAGCCTCTCTTGCAGTTAATCCGCTATTATTTAATACAGAAATTTTAATTATTTCTCTAGCTTCTAGGGCTGAGTCTACCTGTTTTATAAAATTTTCCTCTATTCCGCCCTTTCCTACTTGAAAAATAGGATCTATAGTATTAGCTAATGATCTTAAATAGCTCCTTTGTTTTCCAGTTATCATCCTTATCCTCCTAAATATATTGATTATTACAGTACAAAATCAAATTCGAAGTCTTTAAATCTTACTGTATCTCCATCTTCTATTCCCTGTTCTAATAATTCATCCATAATTCCTTTATTTTTTAATACGGTGTGGAAATATCTTAATCCGTCTGGATCATTAACATTAACACTTTGAAGAAGTCTATCCGCAAAACTTCCTTCAATAACATAGACATTATCTTCTTTTCTTATTGTATAAGTAAATCTCTTCTCTTCAGGAACATACATATCCTTTTCTTCTACCTCTAAATCTATTACAGGTATAGTTGATAAAATTCTAGCTGATTCTTTGATTAACTCTTTTAATCCTTGATTAGTTCCCGCTGATATCTTAAATACTTGTTTATATCCTAATTTCTCAACTTTTCTTTTAAAATCTTCAAATACTTCTTCATCTACAAGCATATCACTCTTATTTGCAGCTATTATTTGAGGTCTATCCCATAATTTTACGCTATATTTTTTTAATTCCTCATTTATTTTTAAGAAATCTTCATAAGGATCTCTACCTTCTATCCCTGATATATCTACTACATGAATTAGCAATCTTGTTCTTTCTATATGTCTTAAGAAGTCAAGTCCTAAACCAACTCCTTCAGCTGCTCCTTCAATAATACCTGGTATATCAGCCATAACAAAAGGCTCTATGCCTGGTAATGATACAACTCCTAAATTTGGACTTAGTGTTGTAAAGTGATAGTTGGCAATTTTAGGTTTAGCATTAGTAACAATGGATAAGAGTGTTGATTTCCCAACATTAGGGAATCCTATCAATCCTACATCCGCAAGAAGTTTCAATTCTAACACTATTGTTCTTTCTTCTCCTGGCATACCAGGTTCAGCAAAATTAGGAGTTTGTCTTGTAGGAGTAGTAAATTTTACATTTCCTTTTCCTCCCTTTCCTCCTTTAGCCACTACATACTTATCTCCTGCATGAGATAAATCTGCCATTATTTTACCTGAAACCTCATCTTTAACCACAGTTCCCATTGGAACTTTTATCAATAGCTTCGAACCATCTTTACCGAAACATTTTGCACCTGAACCATCTCCTCCTCTTTCAGCTACATATTTTCTCTTATATGTAAAATCCAAAAGAGTAGTCATGCTAGGCTCTACAACTAATACTACATCTCCACCTTTTCCGCCATCTCCTCCATCTGGTCCTCCCAATGGAACATATTTTTCCCTTCTAAAGGATATGGCACCATTTCCTCCGTCCCCTGATTTAACAAATACTTTTGCTCTGTCTATAAACAAACTTCTCACCTCTTAATCTACTTTTTAATCGTTTATAAATATAATTCTATAAGCAATATTATCCCCATAAATACATCTGTATACCGAAATTCCTTCTATTTCTATGCTTAATTTTTCCCAGCTCTCCATCCAGTTCATCTCATCAATCAACTCTTCGTTATTAGCTATAAAAAGATTCTGCCCTATATTATCCTCAAAAAAATATATATGTACCGAATTCAGCTCACTTTTTTCTAATTCCTTGAATATATTATTTACTAAATTTATCTTTTTATCGTAATCTATTTCAAAGGGTGGCTTAGAAAATTTAGATATTTCTATGTCTATATTTACATCAACATTTTTTCCTAATATTCTCCTCATATTTTCTTCTAAGCTATAGGCCAAATAACTATCCCCTAAGCTATATATTTCACTTATATTTTCATTATGCATACTCAGTTTTTTTATAGCTTCTCTTGCCCTATCTTCCCTTCCCATCTGAAGATAACCATATATAATTTGAAGATCATTCATAAAATCATGCCTTTGTTTTCTTAATAATTCTATAGTTTTCTCAAGATCCCCCATAGTTCTCCCCCGATACATAAATTTTAAAAAAGCACCCTAAACCAGGGTGCTTTGTATTATTCAGCTACTACTACAACTTCTTCTATTCCTAATGGATAAACAGAAGCTCTTTTTTTGTTTTTACCAACTCTTTCGTATCTAACTATACCATCTACTTTAGCGAACAAAGTGTCATCTCCACCTCTGCCAACATTGTTACCAGGATGAATTTTTGTTCCTCTTTGTCTTACTAATATATTACCAGCTAAAACAAATTGACCATCTGAAGATTTAACTCCAAGTCTTTTAGATTCACTATCTCTTCCGTTCTTTGAGCTACCTACACCTTTTTTCGTAGCAAATAACTGAAGGTTCATTAGTAACATACTACTCCACCTCCTCTACTAAAATCTTTATATATTCACCGTAACTTTTCTCTACACTTTTCAATCCAAGCAACATAGTTTCCATTAAGCATTGACATTTATGTATTTGCTCTGAATCTTGATCTTCTAAGCTCAAGCTTAAAAAACCATCTTCTGTATTTATATCTGCATCTACTTTAGCAACTTCAGTAATGCCATTGGCAATAGTTATGGATATAGCTGAAATAGCACAACAGACTAAATCATATCCATCATCTACTGAATTTGCATGTCCTTTAATATTAAATGAAACTATATTATCTCTTTTCTTTTTAAATACTGCTTTGATCATAGATCTTACGCGTTGATCTTTTCTATTTGAAGTTTAGTGTATGGCTGTCTGTGTCCTTGTTTCTTTCTATAAGCTTTCTTTCTCTTATATTTGAAAACAACAACTTTCTTGCCTTTTCCTTGGTTTACAACTTTAGCAGTAACTTTAGCTCCTTCAACTACTGGTTTACCAACAACGAATTCTCCATCAGCTTTGCTTACAGCAAGGATATTGTCTAATTCTATTGTAGAATCAACCTCAGCTTCTAATTTTTCAACGTAAATTACGTCTCCTTCTGAAACTTTGTACTGTTTTCCTCCAGTCAAAACTATAGCGTACATAAAAACACCTCCTCTAACCAGTCTCGCCATTTAAGGTACATAGATACTATGTTTGAAACCTTTTCTGCGCGGTCTACAAAAGCCATTTTAACATATCTGACTAGCTTTGTAAAGTTTTTTAGCCGTAAATTTTATACATTTTTAAGTTTTCCAATTGATTAGAAAACAACAAAGGTTCTACTTTATAGTACTCTTCTCCATTAAAGAAGTTTAAATAAACAGCTAAATCTAAGGCTTCTATTTCCTTTATAAATGAAATAATATCATCTTTTACATGCTTTTCATAAACAGTATTAAGTTCTATATAAATATGCTTAATATTGTTACTTTCTTTTATTCTTTCTATTTCATTTTTTATCAGTAAATTTATATAAGAAAGCTTCAATCTTTTACCTCTGCCCTTACAGCAACTGCAAGGTTCATCCATGTATTCCTCTATTAACTTTCCTACTCTCTTTCTTGCAATCTGAACTAAGTTTAGCTCTGTAAAAGGGTATATAACCGTTTTAATTTTATCTTCTATAAAGCCATCTTTTAATTTATTTAATACTTTTCCTTTATCGTCTTCGTCCTTCATATCTATAAAATCCACTAGTATTATCCCACTTAGATTTCTTAATCTAATTTGATTAGCTATCTCCTCAGCTGCTTGAATATTGGTAATAAAAGCAGTTTTCCTCATGGATTCACCTTTAATATTTTTACCTGAGTTAACATCAATTGTATACATAGCTTCAGTTTTTTCGATTATTATATATCCTCCACAATTCAATTGCACTTTGTTATTTCTAAGCTTTAATATTTCATTTTCTATACCGTAGTACTGAAATAATCCTATTTCCTCATTATGAAGCTCTAAAAAAACATTAGCATCTTTTGCGTTAGCTATATAACTTTCTATTTCTTCGTAATCCTCAGCATTATTAGCATATACTTTTGTGGTCTCTTCATCTAATTTATCCCTTAAAATCCTGCCTAATATTCCTCCTGCCTTATAGAGTAATCCAGGCTTTAAAGAATATTTCACTTTTCTATCTATATCTTGAAAAACTTTATACAGATAGGCTACTTCTTTATTTATCATATCCACGGTAACCTTAGCGGCATTAGTCCTTATCATAAGTCCTATGTCCTTTGGTTTATCTAATCCATTTTTAATATACGCTATTAAATCTTCATCAGTTATTTTTTTAGAGAAAGTTACATCATTATCTAGGGTATTTAAAACACAATATCTCCCTGGTATAGATACTGCCGTTGTAACTTTAGGTCCTTTTTTTCCTATAGCTTCCTTAACTACTTCTACTAGAATCTCGTCGCCCTTTTTAATTCCTGTATTTTTAAACTTTCTATCTATATACATGTAGCAGTTTTCTTTATGTCCTATATCAATAAAGGCACACTTAATACCAGGAATTATATTTTTTACTACTCCCTTATATATTTCCCCTGGGAATGGCTCTTTTGAATCTTCTTCAATATAGCATTCTTTTAGCTTATTATTCTTTTTTATTGCTATCCTTAATGTAGACCCATTTCGTTCTACAAATATCTCTTTCAAATTCAACACCTCTAGTCAAATTAGAGTATTACATTTTTCCTAGACACTCATCAAGTGGAAGAAGTTTATTGTTTAATCTTCCATAGGTCTCTTCTCTTTCAATTAAAACAAAAGCATCTTTATTTCCATCGGTAGTATTTTCTAGGATAAATTTGCTTAAAATATCTGCTGATAAGTTTTCCCTGCTTCCACAGCTTACCAATACATTCATTGATAATACATCTTCTTCAATTTCATACTGGATTTTTTTAAGCATTGGTTTTATATCTACTTCCTTTTCTCCACTTTTACCCTTTTTTATAACCTTCCACTCTTCCATATTGAATATTTTTTTTATTTCCCCATCCAAATCTTTAGTATCGTTATATTTTATTCTTATGGAATAACGTGCTGCATCTACAGCTGCCATGGATTGTGGTATCTTTTTACCATCTTTTCCTTCTTTGTTTAGTTTTACTACATTAATAAATTTTATACCAGAAGGAGAGTTTTCATTTAGTTTTTCTTTAATATGCATTGGTTCTAAATCTTCACTAAGATTTATATCCATATACTCCCCTTTAGAAAACATTCCTACTGAGAGAGGTTGAGATAAAGATATACTCATATGTGGATTAAACCCTTGTGAGTATTCAATTGGAAGTTCTGATCTTTTAATTACCTTTTGAATAGTCCTCATCAAATCTAAATGAGAAATAAACTTTATATTGCTTTCCTTTGTGAATTTAACTAAATAACGCACCCTCAAAGCACTTCCCTTCTAGATTTATATTTGCACCACAAGCGGTACAGCCCTCTCTACAATCTGGAGTTACTACTCCTGATTTTGCTCTTTCATTTTCTTTTATAAGGTATTCTTTATTTACCCCTATATCTATAAAATCCCAAGGTAATATTTCTTCATAGCTTCTTTTTCTATATGCATAAAAATTAGGATCCACCTTGCAATTTTCAAAGGCATTCATCCAGTTATCATAATTAAAATACTCAGACCATCCATCAAATCTTGCCCCATTCTTCCATGCTTCTATAAGCACATCACATAGCCTTCTATCTCCTCTGGCAAAAATAGCTTCCATGAAGCTTACTTTAGATGCATGATAGTTGAAAGATATAGCCCTACTCTTTATATTATCCTTTATAGCGTAAACTCTTTTCATTACTTCCTCTTCTTCTAATTGAGGTTCCCACTGAAATGGAGTAAATGGTTTAGGCACAAATATGGATGCACTAGATGTTACCCTTAATCCCTTTTTCCTTTTATCCTTTGGTATTTTATAATATTCGTCTACTACTTTTTGTGAAGTTGTAGCTATACCTATAGCATCTTCAATTGTTTCATAAGGAAGCCCTATCATAAAATAAAGCTTTATAGTAGACCATCCTGATTCAAAGGCACTTCTTGTAGCATTTAATAAATTTTCCTCATTTACACCCTTATTTATAACATCCCTCATCCTTTGAGTTCCAGCTTCAGGTGCAAAGGTTAATCCAGTCTTTCTAACCTTTTGTATTTCATTTATTAAATCAACAAAAAATGAATCTATTCTTAAAGAAGGGAGGGATACACCTACTTTCTCATGCTGGTGTTTTTCTATTAAAGAATTTATAAGCCCTCTTATATCTGAATAATCACAAATACTTAATGAAGTTAGAGATATTTCATTATAGCCTGTGCTTTTGAGAAGTTGCTCTCCTAACTCCATTAACTTATCTTTTTTCTTTTCTCTTATTGGTCTATAAATCATTCCCGCCTGACAGAATCTACATCCTCTTGTACATCCTCTAAAAGTTTCTAAATTAATTCTGTCATGAACAATTTCAGTATATGGAACTATCAATTTATCTGGATAAGAAATTTCATTGAAATTCTTAATTATCCTTTTTTGAACCTTCTTTGGTACATGTTCATATAAAGGTGAAAACTCCTTTATAGTGCCATCTTCACCATAACTTACCTCATATAAAGAAGGCACATATATACCTTTAATTTTACATGCCTCTTTTAGAAATTCGCTCTTAGGTTTTCTTTTAAACTCTTTATAAAGATCTAATAATTCATGTAAAACTTCTTCTCCTTCTCCTAAAACAAATATATCTGCTATATCGTAAAGAGGTTCAGGATTATATGCACATGGACCACCACATATTACAAGAGGTTCATCTTCTCCTCTCTCTGAAGCCCTTACATTAATTCCACCCATATCTAACATGTTTAATATATTTGTATAACTCATTTCATATTGAAGGGTAAATCCTACAAAATCAAAATCCTTTATGGAATCTTTACTTTCTAATCCATATAAAGGAACATTATTTTCTCTCATAAGCTTTTCCATATCTGGCCAAGGAGCAAATACCCTTTCACAATAAGTATCTTTTCTTTCATTTAAGATATAATAAAGTATTTTCATTCCTAGATGTGACATCCCTACTTCATATACATCAGGGAAACAAAATGCAAATCTTATATCAATATTTTTTTTATCTTTTTTATATGAATTAAATTCTTCTCCTATATATCTAGCCGGTTTCTCTACTCTAAATAGAATATCATCAGGAATTAAGTTCATCAATATACCTCCTCTTAGGTTCTTATTTTTATATAATACCATATTAACTTTGAAATTGAAAATAATTTCACCATGGAAAATAGTCTTCAAAAGAATAATTAATTATTCTTTTGAAGACGTCTTATCCATAGTTTTTATCTTGTACATCCATGAATTCTTCTAAGGTTATATTACCATATAATTTTAATCCCTCTATAATTTCTTGTTCAAATATTAAATCTATCACTTTCATGTCATTATCCAATACATAAAATATATTATATTTATTTTTTTCTACTATGCTTAAAATACTTACTAAAGTGCTTTTATAGCTAACAGAAATACTTCTATTTTCAATGTATCCTCTTTTTAAAAATTTATTTTTCTTTTTAATAATATCTCCCATAATTATATATGTTATCCTTTCTCGTTCTTTTATAGAAGAAATAATAATAAATAAAGCTATAAGTCCTAAACTTATATTACTTTTCCCTGCAAAAAATAAAAAAAGGTAAATAAATATTAAAAATATACCTAAAATTAAACTAATATAAACTGTAATCAGATTTGCTTTTTTATAAATATATTTATAATTTAATATTCCTCTTATTATCCTGCCACCATCCAGGGGATAGGCTGGAATTAAATTAAATAATCCTATAATTAAATTACATTCATATAATAATAAATATATATTTAAAGGATTAATGGTAAATAACATATAAAATACTGCTGCTAAAATCAAATTTATAAGGGGTGCAGACAGAGATATAATCAGCTCTTCTTTAGTTGAAGCTTCATCTATATCTCTTAACTTCAAAACTGTCCCTACAGGTAATATTTCTATTTGAAAACCTGCAAATCCAAAATATCGTGCAACTAAATAATGTACACATTCATGTAAAATCACTATAGCAAGTGAAAATAAAAGTTTTTTTTCATAGCCTATATAAAATAATATTAATAAATATGGAATGAAGTATTTATTTATTTTTATCAAGTCATTTCCCCATCCTATTTAATTGATAAATAATTTTCAGGATTCCTACTTTCTCCCATGAATAGGAGTTCAAAATGAAGATGTTCTCCTGTAACTTTTCCCGTTTTCCCGCTCTTTCCAATCACCTCACCTTTAATAACCGTTCCATCCTTCTTTACATCTACGGAACTTAGATGAGCATATCTTGTTTCTATTCCTTCTCCGTGATCAATTAATATATAATTACCTAACTCTGGATCTTCTCCACAATCTTTAATTTTACCATTATAAGCTGCTTTCACTTCTGTGCCCTCTTTAACACTTATATCCATTCCATGATGAAATTTGTTTTTATTATCTATAGGATCCATCCTATAGCCATATCCTGAAGTTACAGAGCCATTGACAGGCACAATAAACTCCTCACCTATTTTTTGGTTCATGGTTTTTTTACCTGTTATCTTGCTCTTTGCACTTTCAATTATATTTGTTGCTTTTTCTTCTAATCCTTTAAAGCTAAAGTTTTTTATATTTATACCTAAAGAGGAGATGTCTGTGTTTTTATTTACTATTTCTTTAGAATAATTGTATAGAAGTTGGGTTTTGGGAGTGACTATTACTTTACACATAAGAACTAGAAAGATTAACATAGTAGCTCCAACCAAATCCCTAATTATCCTTTTGGTTATGTAATATGAAATACCACTCTGATTTTTACTTCTATTAGCTCCATTAGATCTATTAGAATAATAATTACTTACCTCTTTCCTTTTCTTAAGATTTCTATAATATTCCTCATATTGTGAATTATAGCTACCCATCTTTTTTCCCCCTTAAATAAAAATACAATCTATAAAATATATATTGAGATGAATTTTTAAATATTACTCTTATTTGACTTAAAGTTAAGAATGAATAATTAACAGTTAGTAATTAGAAGTTGAAATATATAGTAACTAAATAAAAAAGGCCCTTTAGCATAAGCTAAAAGACCTTTAAAACCAAAGGGATTTTCACTTTATTAAAAATAGTGTGCTTTTAAAGCCTTAACAAACACTTCAGCAGAGCCTAAATTTGTTGCCAAAGGTATACAATGGAGATCACATAATCTTACAAGGGCAGTTACATCTGGTTCATGTGGTTGTGCCGTTAATGGATCTCTTAAAAATATTATAAAATCCATTCTTCCCTCTGCCACGCGTGCTCCAATTTGCTGATCTCCCCCTAGTGGCCCTGATAAAAATTTATGAACCTCTAACCCAGTGTTTTCTTCTATCAATCTTCCTGTTGTACCCGTTCCAAAAAGTTGATGATCCTCAAATACTTCTCTATATCTCTTTACAAAATCCACCATATCTTCTTTTTTCTTATCATGGGCTATTAAAGCTATATTCATAATGATTCCCCCTAGAAATTTATTTTTTTCCTTCTCATTCCTACATTTAAAACAAGGGCAATAGACATAAAAGCCGTGGTAAGAGAACTTCCCCCATAACTCATAAAAGGCAACGTAATACCTGTAATTGGCATAACCCCAATGGTCATACCAATATTTTGAAGTATAGAAAACATAAAAGTAGAAGCTACACCAATACATATCATAGATCCAAAAATATCTTTTGATGTCCTTGCTATATTTATAAATTTATATAGTAATATTCCATACAAAGCTAACAGAAAAATTGCTCCTATAAAGCCCCACTCTTCCCCTACAACTGAGAAGATAAAATCTGTATGAACTTCTGGTATAAATCCTCCTGCTACTTGAGTTCCTTTAGTAAACCCTTTGCCAACTATTCCACCAGATCCTATGCCTATTTGAGATTGTGTAAGCTGAAGGTTTGCACCTAGCTCATCAGCTCCAGGATTTATTAATGAAATCAATCTTACCTTCCAATAATCATGCATTAAAGGGGAATTCCATACTGCAGCAATCAATAAAATTATACCTAGAATTCCTCCACCTATAACTTTTAAATCTAATCCTGCTGCAAAAAACATACCTAATACTATAAAAAAGCATACCATAGTCATTCCCATATCAGGCTGAATAACTATTAATACCATTGGTATAATCGCATACATAGTCAACTTTAAAAAATTTTTTACGTTATTTATTTCCCCTTCCATGTCATCTAGCTCTTTTGCTATCATCAATACTATTGCTAGTTTAGCAAGCTCTGATGGTTGTCCTATAGTTACAGATCCTATTTTCATCCATGATCCAGCTCCATTGACAGTTGACTTAAATATTGTATCATTTAAAAATAACAGTATTACACTGAACCAATAAAAGATTTTAACATAACCTTGAATTACAGAATAATCTATTAATAAAATAAAATATGTAACAACTAATCCTAAGCATATCCAAACTATTTGAGATTTAAATACTGAGATTCCTGCCCAAGTTTTTGTAGCACTATATATGTTTAATGATCCAAAAACAGCTATAATCAATACCACAAATATTAAACCAAAATCCAATTCTTTTAACAATTTTTTATTAATCTTAAACTTATCTAACATTGTAAAACCCCTCCAATACCAAGTGATTACTAGCTTCATATTGATTCTCTTATCAAAAACGCCTATTATAACTGAAGCTTAGAAGAAATTATTCAGGAACTTAACAGTTCTTATATCCCACCTAGGCAGTAAGGCAAAATCTTTGATTTTGTCTAAATCCCTTACTTCCCTGTTTAGGGAGAAGTTTCATCTCAATAGATAGAATACTAGAAATGGTTAGCTATCCGATAAGTATGATTATATCAATGTAGCTCCAAAAAAGCTATGCATAAATTTATACATAGCTTTTAAAATTATCTTCTTTTCAACATTTTTTTTATAGGAATATTTGCAACCAAAGCTGGAGAATTGCCTTCTTCTTCATCAGAAGTGGTCATGGTTATTTCCAATTCATCTTTATCAATTTCAACATATTTGGATATTACACTCATTATTTCTTCCTTAATATTATCTAGAAGCTCAGGAGAAACCGTTGCTCTATCGTGTATTAATATTAATTGCAATCTCTCCTTGGCCGTGTCTTTTGAAGATTTCTTTGTGAAAAAACCCATAAAATCCATTAATATCACCCCTATTTAATTCCGAAGAGTTTTTTTAATGAATGCAAAAATCCACCTTCATTGGTATCCATATCTAAAAATGGTATATCTTCCCCTATAATTCTCCTAGCTATATTATTAAAAGCTTTTCCTGATACTGCTTTATCATTCAAAACTATAGGTTCACCTTTATTAGTTGAAATTGTGATATTTTTATCATCTGGAACAATACCTATTAATTTTATTGCCAAACTATCTAATATATCATTAACATCTAGCATATCTCCATTTTTAACCATGTCTGAATTTATTCTATTTACAATGAGTTGAGGGTCTTCTACTCCCTTAGCTTCTAATTTTCCTATTACTCTATCTGCATCTCTAACAGAGGTAACTTCCGGATTAACAACTACTAAAGCTCTATCAGCACCTATTATAGCGTTTTCAAAGCCTTGTTCTATTCCAGCAGGACAATCAATCAATACATAATCAAATTCTTCTTTTAACTCACTAATAAGTTTTGACATTTGCTCCTTTGATATATCATCTTTATCTCTAGTTTGAGCTGTTGGAAGTAAAAATAAGTTAGGAAATCTCTTGTCCTTAATAAGTGCTTGCTTTAATTTACAGTTTTCCTCTATTGCATCCATTAAAGTAAAAACTATTCTATTTTCAAGTCCCATCAATACATCTAAATTTCTTAATCCAGTATCTCCATCTACTACAACCACTTTTTTGTCCATAGACGCTAAAGCTGTGCCTATGTTTGCAGTAGTAGTTGTCTTACCAACTCCACCTTTGCCTGATGTTATTACTATAGCTTCTCCCATATAATTTTCCCTCCGTTATATAAATTTGTTTGGCAAGTAAGGTTCTACAACTATGGTGTTTCCTTTTATTTTAGCTACCTCAGGATATTGAGGTTTAACATTTTCTTCTGGGGCTCTTGTAGCCACTCCTCCAATTTGAAGTATCTGTGGCTGTAAAGTAAATGCTGCAACTATTGCCTTTTCATTGCCACCTGCCCCTGCATGTACATAACCTCTTAAAACACCTATAACAATTATATTTCCACCTGCATATATTTCAGCGCCAGAATTAACATCACCAACTATTACTATATTTCCTGAATAGTTAATGACTTGTCCACTTCTTATAGTCCTTCTTATAAACTTAGTTCTACCTTCATATATACCTGAAAAAACCTTATTATTTTGATCTTCTGCATTTTCGAAGATGCAGTCTTTAATTAAAATTTCATCAAAAAGTATATCTCTAAGTCTTCTTAATTCTTTGTCGTTTATGTATTTTAGTTCCGTTGTAATTTTTAAAGTACAACCTTTATAAAACATTTTCCCTTTAGATAATCTCTCAATTAAAGATTCGAGCATTTCATCAAAATCTTTAAATTTATTCATGTTTATTACTGCATTTATTCCTTCTTTGTTTCCCTTTATTATTATACTATCATCTAACATATTTTTTACCCCTCCAAAGCAGGTATAAGTTTATATTTCAACAAATATTGCGTAATTCCTTCTAAATTATCATATTCTTTTTAAAAAAGGCATATACAATTTTTGTATATGCCTTCAAATCTAATCTATATGCTGAAAATTGTAGTTTTGCTTCGTTAGCTCCTCTTTAAAGTAAGCTTCATATATTGCTTTTGCAACAGGGTTAACAGATCCACCGTGTCCACCGTCAAATATTATTACACAAACAGCAATTTGAGGGTTATCATAAGGAGCATATCCTATATAAACACCAGAAGAAGTTCTTCCTACTTTTTCTTGCACTCCATTTTCTCTGAAAGTAGCGGAACCAGTTTTACCTGCTGTAGCTATAGGGAAATCTCTAAATTCTGATGCACCTGTACCTTCATCGTAGGATGAAACGGCGTGCATACCTTCCCTTACTGCTTTAAGGGTTTCTGGTTTTAGATCTACTTTATCCATTACCTCTGGTTTATATTCTTGAATGGTATTGCCTTCAGCATCTAAAAATTTATCTACAAGACGTAATTTATATCTTGTTCCTCCATTAGCTATCATTGCAGCAAAATTCGCTAACTGAAGGGGTGTAAAATAGTTAGATCCTTGACCTATGGCAGCATTATATACGTTACCTGGCCTCAATGCTTCTTCTTCAACTGCATATATGGCCTTATGAATTTTACTCATAGCTGCAGATATATCTCCATCAGTAAATTTTTTCGCATTCATGCTAGGAGATTTTTGAATTAAATCCTTTAACATACCTTTCATTGATTCAGAGAAGTTAGGCACATTTCTATATCTCATTTGCTTTATTATAGTGTCATATATTTCTTCCTTTAAGCCTTTTACTTCTTTACTATCTGTATCTCTAACTCTTAAATCTATTCCTTCATAAGTGTTAGTATTTTTTACTTTTCTCAATTGGAGCAATTCATCATATAAAGACCATATATACATATTAGACGCTTTATTCTTTTCTGATTGAACATTAAATACCTGACCAAATAATTCTGGTATTTCTATTCCTGTTGTAGGATTTTCAACATCATGTGGAGCACCTAATCCAAATTTCCATGCATATTCAGCTAAAGTATCCAAACCTTTTTGATATAATCTATCTCCCACTTCAAAAAAGAAGTAGTTGTTTGAATATGCTAAAGCCTCCACCACGTCTAAGCTACCTTTACTTGAATAATTCCAGCTCCTACCTTGGTATCCATGCTTAGTATAAATTAAATTATCATATATAGTTTCATTAGGTCCCAGCACCCCTTCTTCTAAGCCTGCTATAGCTGTTAGTGGCTTAAAAGTAGATCCTGGTGATGTAAAGGATGAAGTTGCATAGTTAAAAAAAGGTTTAGGGTAAATATCATATACATCTCTTCTTGAACCATCTTTTTCAACAGGGAATAACTCCTCTGCAGTTACACTGAGACTTCTATTCGCTATATAATCTTTAGCAAAAGCTTCATAATCTGGGTTAAAAAGACTTGTGTATAATTCACTTGTCAGCTTTCCAGGTATGGAGAAAATATTTGGATCAAAGCCTGGTCTGCTGGCTAACGCTAGTACACCTCCGGTATTTACATCGATAGCTACCGCAGCTCCTCTTGTAGCATTTGATGTATCAACTCCATCATAACTTACCCTTGGATTATCCCTTAAATTTTTCATAGTCTTATCTAAAGCGTCCTCAGCTGCTTTTTGAACATCCTTATCAATATTAAGTTTCATAGTTTGACCTGGATAAGGTTCTCTTCTACCTAGTTCTTCAATAACTCTTCCTTGTTTATTTAATTTTACAATTCTTCCACCTTTAGAACCCTTTAATCTATCCTCAAAAACAGATTCCAACCCTGAAACTCCAACATAATCTGAACTTACATCATAGCCCTTCTCTTTATATTGTTCTGGATTATTACTAATCTTAGAAATATATCCTAAGAAAGCTGATCCTAATTCATCATTAGGATAATATCTTATTGGTTGAGTTGTAACATCTATACCCGGAAGATCATTTAATCTCTCTAAAAATATAAAAGCAGTATCCCTTTTAATATTACTTCCTATTATTACAGGTTTATATCCACTAAAACTCTGCATCTTCATAGTATCCCTTATTATAAGATATTTTCTCTGCTTCTCTAGAGAATACTCCATTTTATCTATTCCATATTCACTGATAATACTATCTAAAATTTCTGTTCTATCCTTAGACTTACTATTTTTATATTCATCTAATTTATTTTTAAATTCTGTAGTTGATTTTATATTAAATCTACTAGTTATTATTGGATAAGTCTCCTCTGGTGCGATTCTGTATTGTTCTAATAAATTCTTAAAATCTTCTTTAGGATGAATTTTATACTGTTCTACTAATAGCTTATATGTTTGCTCTGGAGTTATTTTCAGCAACTCCTCATTAACCTGCTTTATCTCTTGATCTGTAAAATTGCCTTTTTTATCTGGAAATAATTTCTTTTCAATAGCTTCATTTAATCCTCTATCTCTTTTAAATCTAATCTCTAATGTTTTTTTAGCCTCTGAATCATTAGTCTTAAATTCAAATCTATAAGGATTTATCTTTAACTCAAGGTCATCTTGAATCTTCTCACCATTACTCTCTAATAAGTCAAACACCTTATCCATAGTTTCAAAAAAATACTTTTTATTATCACTTGTTTCGTTATATACTAACATATAGCTTTGAATGTTTGTTGCCAGTATGGAACCATTTTTATCTATTATAGGCCCTCTTGGTGCTGGATCAGGAATCTCTGTTATAGCTCTAAGGCTTGCTTTTTCTTTATAACGTTCACTATCTTTTATCTGAAGAATTCCTAGCTTAAAAATCAGAATGGAGTATACTACACCCATTATTAAAAAGAAGGCTGTAAATCTATTAAGCTTTTTCTTCTTATCCTTCATAATTCACCATTCCTTTAAAATTTCCATTTTCTCTCCATGTAATCCTTATTGCATAATTTGAATACAAACTTATATATCAGAATCGAAATTAACATATTATATAGGGAATTAAAAAATATATTTCTTAAAGGCATACTTACACCAACAATATACAACAGCATAAACACTAGTATACCTTTAAAAATGCTCAGCAAAAAACTAGTTGCTACTGGAATTAATATTTTTTCTTTAAATATATTAATTCCAACATAACCTGCTATTACACAACTTAACATATTTGTTAATGCATTTATACCTAAAACATTTGAAAAATAAATATCTTGCAGCAACCCTGCAAAAATACCCAACCATAAGCCTTCCCAACTTCCATTTATAATTGAATAACTCACTATAAATACAAATAAAAGGCTAGGACCAAATCCTTTGATGGCAAGAAAAGGTATAATTGAATTATCTCCTATAAAAAGTATAAGGACTATGGAAAATAAAGTTACTATCTTTCTCATACCTATCACCTAATATTCAATTTATTCTTAGGAACTACTACTAAAACCTCTTCTAGCTTAGAAAAATCTACAAAAGGTTGTATAATAGCATTTTTCATAACCTTACCTTTGTCCTCTTCAACATCTACTACTTCACCTATTCTAATACCTTTTGGATATAATCCTGTTCCTGATGTCAATATAGAATCCCCTATTTTAATTTCAGACTCCAATGGAAGGTAGTAAATTTTTGCTAATTTCTTATTTCTACCCTCTTTATAACCCTTAGTTACCCCTACGCTCTCCCTAGTACTTTGCACTATACTGGTAACAGCTATATTTTCATTAGATAATGTTTGAACTATAGCCCAGTTATCTCCTACTGAACCTATTTGTCCAACTAATCCATCTTCTGTTATTACTGCCATTTGCTTTTCGATTCCATCTTTTTTACCCTTATTGATGGTAAATTCCTCCAAAAAGGTTCCTCCGCTTCTTCCCACAATGTCACAGCCTATATAGTCATATTCAGAGTTCTGCTCTTTAAATTTTAGCATTCCTCTAAGTCTTTCATTTTCTGCCTTTAATACATCATAATCTTTTTCTTTACTTTCTAATTCAGTATTTCTCTTCTTTAATTCTTCATTTTCTTTTTTAACATCGGAAAAACTAGTAACAAATTCTGTAAAATTCTTAGCCTTTGTATTGACCTTATAAAAGAATCCTTGAATAGGATTAATCGCTACCCCCACACCGTTCTCAACAAAAGATACTTTTTCTCTCTTGGCACTATACCCAATTAAAACTAAAAATGTAACTGACAGTACAATTATAGCTACTGCCAGTTTATTTTTTAAAAAGCCCATATTTATCTTTTTCTTTTACTATCTAATAATTTATCCAAAGTATCTAGTGCTTTTCCCGCTCCTATGGCAACACAATCTATAGAAGCATCGGCTATGTGAACTGGCATATGGGTTTCTTTGTTAACAAGTATATCTAATCCTTTTAGTGTAGCTCCTCCACCAGCGAGCATTATACCTTTATCCATTATATCTGAAGCTAATTCTGGTGGTGTTTTCTCTAAAGTGCTTTTTATAGCCTCTATAATAGAAGCTATAGGTTCTGCTAGAGCCTCTCTTATTTCACTTTCAGTTATATCTATAACTTTAGGTAGTCCAGTTATTAAATCCCTACCTCTTATCTGCATTGAATTATTTTCTCCAGTGTCATATGCAGACCCTAACTCAATTTTTACATTTTCAGCTGTTCTTTCTCCAATCATTAAATTAAAATTCTTTTTTATGTAGCTTATTATTGATTGATCAAATTCATCTCCTGCAACCCTTAAAGATTTACTAGTTACTATTCCACCTAAAGAAATAATCGCAACTTCAGTAGTTCCTCCACCAATATCTACAATCATGCTTCCTGTAGGTTCATTAACTGGAAGACCTGCTCCAATAGCTGCTGCCATCGGTTCTTCCATAAGTAATACTTCTCTTGCACCTGCTTGTTTTGTAGCTGCATCTATTGCTCTCTTTTCAACTTCAGTAACTCCTGATGGAAAACATACAATTATTCTAGGGCTAGTAAAAGCACTTTTAGAACTTACTTTTTCAATAAATTTTTTCATCATAGCTTGAGTCACATCAAAATCTGCAATTACTCCATCTCTTAAAGGTCTTATAGCTATTATATTACCCGGAGTTCTTCCTATCATTTGTTTAGCTTCTTCACCAACTGCCAATACTCTTTTTGTATCACTATTTATTGCAACAACGGAAGGTTCTCTTAAAACTACTCCCTTTCCTTTTACGTATATTAATGTATTTGCTGTTCCTAAGTCTATTCCCATATCTTTAGATATTCCAAACAATGCCATCTATAATTTCTCCTTTCAATCACACCATGCCTTTTTCTTTTAAACTTATATAAACTCCGTCACCAATTATTATATGATCCAATAGTTCTATACCTATTATATTACCACATTCCACTATCCTTTTTGTAATGTCAATATCTTCATTACTTGGTACAGGATCACCAGACGGATGATTATGACAAATAATTATTGATGAACTGTTATTTTTTATTGCTTCACAAAATATTTCTCGTGGATGCACAATAGAACTATTTAAACTTCCAATAAATATATCTTTAACCTTTATAACACCATTTTTAGTGTTTAACATTATTACTTTAATATATTCCTGTTTTAAATACCTCATTTCCTCCATAACCAAAAAAGCTGCATCCTGAGGTTTAGTTATTTGGTAATTATCTCCTGACTTAAAAGACTTGAATCTTTTGAAGAGTTCAGATAAAGCTAAAAGTTGACATACTTTAGCCTCTCCAACACCATCGATTTGCATTAATTCTTCTCTAGATAATTCTAAAATACCATTTAAGCCTTTAGATATCTCCATTATATTTCCACACAAACTTAAAACATTTTCTTTTTTACTACCTGTTCGTAAAATAACTGCCAATAATTCCACATTAGAAAGACTTTCACATCCATATCGAAGCAATCTCTCCCTAGGTCTTTCATTAATAGGTAAATCCCTTAGCTTTAAATTGTTTTTCATTAAATTTAACTACTCCTTTTAAAGATTTACCCCCATCTCCTTTAGCATTTTATATAGACTATTTAGTGGAAGACCTACAACGTTATAATAACATCCGTTTATTTTTTCTACAAAAATTCCTCCATAGCCTTGAATACCATAAGCACCAGCCTTATCAAAAGGTTCCTTACTTTCTATGTATTTTTTTATAACTTCATCTGAAAGATTAGAAAACTTAACTTCTGTACATATATAATCTGTCATTATAGAATTATTTTCTTTATTATAGATAAATATACCAGAGTAAACAAAGTGAACATTTCCGCTTAATTCTTTAAGCATAGAAAAAGCTTCTTCTTCACTTTTAGGCTTACCAAGCACTTTACCATTAAAGAATACCACTGTGTCACAGGCAATAATCAAGGAATTTTTATCTTTAATATTTGAAGCTACATCCATTCCTTTTCCTTTGGCTAATTCTATGACATAATTTCCACAATCTCCATTAAAGGCCACCTGATCTTCATCAAATTGACTCACAATAACTTCGAAATCACATAGTATTCTTTTTAGTAATTCTTTTCTTCTTTCTGAAGCTGACGCTAAAATAATTCTCATTTTTACACTTCCTGTATCGGTTTTTAGTAATTATTGCCACATTATTAAAAATTATATCTTTTACCTTTTATAGTTTATCATTTATATAATTTATTAACAAGTATGTATAATATAATGTTAATAAATTTTTTATAAAGTTAAAAATTAGCCCATCATTTAATATTAATAAATGATGGGCTAATTTAATTAATTAAACTTTTTAAGATAATTATATATAAACACATAGTTCTCTTCTAAATTATCTTTACTAATCTTTTCTGGTAGAGAGTTTACTTTATTTTTAATTTCTTTTAATTTATCTATATTCTTGCTGTTTGTATCTATATCGTTTAAAGAATCAACCCATTGTTTTAGCTCCTTTGTTTCAATATGTTTTACGTTTTTCTCTGATAATTTATTTAATATTTGCAAATAGGCATTAGTTATTTGAGCTATTTCAAAATCACATACATCATTATATTCTATTTCAAATACTAACCTAGAATTTTCTATTTTATTTTTTGTTAACTCATCCATTACTTTTTTACTTTCTTCTTCACTGTATACACCTAAAATTACTCTCTTAAATTCTCCTTCATTTGATATAAATGGGTTTCCAAAGGGACTTATTTTATCCCTTGTCTCCTTAGCGTATTCCTCATTTTTAAACATACCACCTTGAACAGCTGCATACTTTGCAACTTCACCCTTAACAAAAGCCACTTCCTTAGCATTCTTAGGTTCTTTTTCTTTTCCAGTCTCTTCTTCTGTTATATTTATATTTTCTTTCTTATTTTCTATAGTGCCATTAGTGTTTTCCTTTGATAGAGCTTTAAATAAAAATCCTACAGCTAATAATAAACATAACATTAGTAAAATCACTAAAATAAAAGAGACAGATTTATTTTTTCTTTTTCTTTTAAGATCATATCTTGTATACTTTATTTTTATCACCCCGTTTTAAAAATACTCTCTATTAAATACTATTTAACAAGGGGCGATTTTATGATAAAAAACATAATAAAAAAACAAGCCCGACAGATCTGTCGGGCAAAAATTATCTAATTATTTAATTATTCTTCTAGCTCCTGCATATCTTTCAGCATAATAACTTCCTGAAAGTTCGCTTATAGTAACTTTTTTACTTCCTGAAGAGGCATGTATAAATTGTCCTCCTCCGATATACATTCCCACATGAGATATGGGTCCATCTGTGTTAAAGAAAACTAAATCACCAGCAACCAATTCACTTTTTTTAACTGGTTGTCCTACTTGATACTGTGATCCTGTATAGTGACCTAATCCTACTCCAAACCCAGCATACACATACTGTGTAAATCCTGAACAATCAAAAGCTGATGGTCCTGCTGCTCCCCATACATAAGGTCTTCCTAAGAAATTGTATGAATATGATACTATATCACTTCTTCCACCTCTACTGTATGATTTTGAAGTACTGGATGATTTAGAACTATCTTCATTATTTCTCTTTGGAACTATAATAACCTTATTTGTTTTTACTGTAGCTGATCTTACTTCCATAGCTTTATTATTCACATCAATTGATGCATCTGCTTTAACAAGATCGCTTTTAAACACAGTAAAACCTATTAAAAAAATAAAAAATACTAGAATTGAGCTTAGCTTTTGCTTTGAAGAATTCATACTTTTCCACCTTTCTTGCTTCCGAAGTTAGCTGACGGGTTCGGGCAAAGGCTACCCTACTTAGCCTACATTATATTACTAAGATTAACCCCACACTTACTGGTTCCTCCGTACTTAAGATAAACTTAAGATTCAGCACCTATTATATTATAGTTGAGACTTAACAATAATGTCAAGAAAATTTAAGAATTTCTTAAGATTTATATGTTTTTTTATAGAACTTTTCTAATTTTAATACGTACATAAGATTTATACGATAGTTAAAAAAGGGTATTAAATTAATACCCTAATTCTTTACCAACTATTATAACCTTAATTCTTCCCTTAGTCTTTTGTCTTTTTAAAACTACATAATCACTACATATTCTATCATCTATATTACAGTCTGTACAATAACCAACCTTTGCACAAGGAGTGTTTTTACTAAGTCTTTTAGCATTTATTGGGGCTGCTAGTCTTTTTACTCTGTCCTCAGCTTCTTTTAAATCCTTTACTATTTTATTAATTCCTGTTATAACAATAACTTGGTCAGGACCAAATATCATGGCAGCTACTCTATTCCCATTTCCATCAATATTATATAACTCCCCTGCCTCTGTTAATGCATTTGTACTACAAATATAAGTGTCTGCATAAAATGTATCCCTGTATAATTTCTTAATATCTGCAGGTGTTAAATGTTCATCGTATCTGTCTAAAAATTTATATTCCCCATGTCTTAAAAAATCAATAACTCCAGTTTCGAGTAGAGTCATAGACCCTCCCACTGAAACAGTTGATTTCTCTTTTAGCAATTCTTGAAGCTTTTCTCTTAACTCAGATTCGTCTTTTACAAAGTATGCATCCATATTATTTCTTTTTAATGCTTCAATAGTTTTTCCTACTTTTTTTTCTAAATACCATAAGAGATTCTTATCCATACTATCCCCTCCAAATTATTTTTTCAAAATTAACATATCCATCTGCTTACCATCTATGTCATAATAATTTTTAGAAACACGTATGATTTTGTACCCATTTTTTTTCAAAAATTTTATAGTCCTAGGACTTTCTTTTATAATTGTAGTGTAAAAATTTACAACTCCATATTCTCTAGTTAAATATTTATTTACTTCATTTATTATGTTACTTCCTATTCCTAAACCTCTATATTTATAATCCAGCATTATGCACCATACCCATGCTTCTGGTGGATTTTTGAACTCTACTCTGCCTTTTAGTATACCTATCAATTTTCCTTCATATTGAATTTTTGCAAAAAACTCATTCTCACTTATATAATATTCTAAAAATCTATCATACAACTTATCTATTTCTATGGGATATATATCCTCTTCACAAAATTCACTTTGTTGATAAAGCCAATTTTGAATAATTTTTACATCACTTTTCCGAATATTCGCAATATTTATGTCCTGCCAATTAAACTCCATGTCCAACATAGTTTTCACCTCATTCCTTACTATTTTTATTCTACAAAAAAAAATAAATTCCTTTTTTAGTTTAATTAATTTAAAAAAATTAATTTTTTTAAATTCAACATATATAAATGCTAAATAGAATGCTTTAAACAAACTCTTCACACGAAAAAAGGTTTTTGATCTTGTGTCAAAAACCTATATTTGTCCACTTAAATTACTAAATTCCTTTTATCTTAAATATATTTTCTATTTCTATTTCCTCTTCTCCGGGATAAAAAACATCCTCTATCAATTGCCACTTTTCTATATGGGTAATAGATTCACCTGGCAGTAATTTTTTAAAAGGCGATAGAGTTTCCATTTCCACCATATATTCATTTGTATAAGTTTCATAAGATGCTCCAAAATCAGGATAGTTTTCTTCTAATATATGATCATATTTTTTTATAAATAAACTATTATGATTAAAATAGGCTGCCCATCCCTCTTCATTTGCAATTCCTAATTTAAATGGGTCCTTTTTACTTTTATTTTGTTTCAACAATATATATTTATCTCCCCAGTATATGCGCTCATCATTCATTTTTGAATAGGGCCATAAAGATATGACTCTATTAGGAAGTAAATTTGTTTCTCTCTTAGGCTGTGGAATTACTTCCACGCCTCCTGGAGCCATAACTGTAATAGCCCATGCAGATAACTCTATAGTCCAAGCGTTATTATTAGTTAATTTATGAAGAATTTCCACTTCCGTTCCTTCATCTTTTAAATGTATTTCCATCTCTTTTTTTACCTGTGTCCATGGTTCTTCTTCCATTTCTAATACTATTGAGTTGCCACTTTTACTCCATCTTACTGGTTTGTTATCTGGAATATAAGTTCTTGGATTATTCTCTGGGCTATGCCATAATCTATGCCCCCCCATTAATCTCCAAGTATCACCTAAAACCTCCGCAGTTGTGGGAATATCTTCACAAAATTGATTTTCTCCATCTATAAATCCATATCTTATAATCCTAGGACCTTTATCTATAGTAATATATAATTCTATTTCACTATTACTCATTTTTATACATTTGCCAAAACTTTTGTAGACCACTTCTTCAATTATTGTGCCCCTCATAAAATCCCCTCCTTAGTTAACCATAAACAAAATTTATGGACGAATATAGGCCCAACCATTCATTTGTTTTTTTGCTAATTCTCCTACCCCTGAAGATACTGTAACTATTGATTCTATTAAGTCTTCACTCTCAATTTCCATAGCATTTAATGAATTTTGGCAAGCAACTATTTTAACCCTAGAGGAAATCAATTCATTTAATATATCATTATATTTAAATTCCTCTTTTCTTAATTCCTCTACTGCTGCACCATTTACAACCATCTCTACATAAGTATTTTCTTCACCTAAATCATTTAATAAATTTTTTATATTTTTAAAAGCTAAGTCTAACTTTTCTTTTTCATCTACATGGAAAAGAACTTTGCTTATTTGATTTTTTCCCCATTCATCTTTGATTAAAGCGAAGATAAATTCATCCCAAAATTTTCCTTTATAGAAACCTTTGCCTCTCAATAAACCTTCTTTCTTAAATCCTAATTTGTATAGTAGCTTTAAAGATTTTTCATTATCTTTTGCAACATAAGCTTCAATTCTATTAAGATTAAGCTTTTCAAAACCATAATCAATTATAGCTCTCAAAGCTTCTTCCATATATCCTTTTCCCCAATATTCTCTTCCTATTTCATATCCTATTTCACCTGTAGTCATTTCCTCTTCCAGTCCACTATTATAACCACAGCTTCCTATTATAGTGTTGTCTTCTTTCCTATATATCCCCCAACGAATTACTTTTCCTTGACTATAAAGGTTATTTAATAAATTTATCATTTTTTTGGTTTCATCAATATCTGTAAAATTATCTATGTCCATAAATTCTGTTACTTTTTCATCAGACCAGTATTTATGCAAATCTTCCACATGACTATCATCTATACTTTCTAATGTTAATCTTTCAGTTTCAAGCTTTGGAAACACATCCATATTATTTTCCATAAAATATCCTCCCCTTTTCCTTTCAAGTAAACTTCCATATAATTATACTACAAAGTCTTAATTATATTCTCATTTAAAAATTTGCTATGAATTTGTTACCAATTTGTTACTTTAAATTAGTTATTTCGTAACCTCTTCCATTGGAAAATATAGTATATTTAAAACATAAATTAAACGTCTTTTTAATGGAGGTAATTATAATGAATAAATTATTAATAGCTACACTAACTGGAATGTTGACCATAAATCCTTATACTTCTACTTTCGCAAATAATTTAGTAGATAAGCCCCAAATGGAAATTTCACAAATTCAAACAACTAAAAAAACTATTGAAAATACCGTTAAAATATCTACAAAAGAATTAAAAGAAAGTAATGATTTAATGGATATAAATATTAAGATTCCTGTAATATCTTTACCCAAAAATAAAGATATTGAAACAAAATTGAATAAAGAAATTGAAAAGAAAATATTAGATTTTAAAGAAGATATAAAAAAATCTGCCCTTGAAAGCAAAAAAGAAGGGACCCTCATGAATCCATACGGACTTTCTGCAAATTATGAGGTTCATTATAATAAAAACAACTTATTAAGTCTTACAATTTCTTACTATTCATATACCGGCGGAGCTCATGGCATGAGTAGTAAAAAAACTTTTAATATAGATACAAAAACAGGAACTAATGCCTCATTAAAGGACTTATTTAATCCTGGTGAGAATTACAAAGAAATAATAAATGCCGTAGTACGAGAAAAAATTCAAGAAAATCCTTCTGAATATTATGAAGACGTAAGTAGATATTTTAAAGGAATTCTGCAAGATCAACCTTTTTATATAACAGAAGATAATATGGTAGTTTATTTTGAACCTTACGAAATTGCTCCTTATGCTGGAGGTTTTAAAGAATTTAAAATACCATTTAAATCTTTTAAAAAAGGAGTTAATTTAGATTTACAGCTAAGAGAAGGTAACCCTGTAATATATACAGATCTAATAAAAGAATATGAGACAGGATTTAAGGGTGATATTAGAGTTCCTGTTATAACTGGATTAAAAGATAAAAATGTACAGGAAAACTTAAATAAGCTATTAAAAAATGATGCATTAAAGTTTAATAATTCATTAAAAAAAGCCGGAACAGATTTTGTAGAGGAATCTAAAAAAATGGGTTTCAATATTATAGATTACGCAGCAGATACAGATTATACAGTGTATTTAGCTAATGATAAGCTTTTAAGCCTTACAGTTTTATATTACCAATATACCGGTGGAGCCCATGGTAATTATACTGTAGCTCCCTATAATATGGATTTAACTACTGGTAAAGAGTTGTATTTAAAAGATATATTTAAAAACGGAGTAGATTATAAAAAGGTTATAAATACCGAGATAAATAAACAAATAAAAGAAAGAAATAAAGATAAGGAAAACTACCCCATTGTTGACTTTGATGGTATAAAAGAAGATCAAAATTTCTATATAGAAAAAGATAGATTGGTTATTTACTTCCAACCTTATGAAATTGCTCCCTATGCATTAGGCGTAGTAAAATTTGAAGTACCTTTTTCTTTAATTAAAAATTATATGAATATCTAGTAAAACCGTTATAACACTTATAAGAACAATAAACTTTAGTTGAATAATTAATGAAGATATATACCAAAATTAGCAATAATTCCATAAAATAAAAGCATGTATTTAATTTACATGCTTTTATGTTCTTCTTGAAGAAAATATTTCATTGGTTAATGCAAGTCCAAATTTTCCAATAGCTGCTCTATCCTCTTCATCTCCAATATATACAGTGGGAATATTATATTTTTTACATAATCTATTAACTATTTTAACATTAGCTATAAGTTCATTATGAGCCAATTTTTTTTCTTTGTCCAACTCAGCCATGTACTCTCTAAATTCTTCCCCATCTTTATAATACTTAGAGACAATAGTGCCTCCTTCTAATGTATTTACCTTTTTAACAAATTCACCTGCTGATGAAATCAAATCTTCTAACACTTCAATACAGTCTAAATCCTCTGAATTGGAAATTTTATCAGCAACTTCTCTTATCTTCTCGATTATCAATCCCCTCATTCCCTTATCATTGCTTATTTATATATACTATTAAAAATTTTTACTATATATTCATATCAAACAAAAAAGCTTAGGCATTTTTATAATACCTAAGCTTTTTGTTACATTAACTTAATCTTAATTTTTTAACTTAATTCTAATTTTTAATTTAATCCTAATTCTTTACGTTTTTTCTCTATATGATCTACATATATTTGAACTGTTTTTTCCGCATCCATTTCAACTACTACTTTTCCTAATCCAAGGGTTTCAGTGGTTTCAGTAAGAGTCTTCACAACTACATCACTTCCTGTTATTGATGGAACTGGAGCTACGTGCACTAACCAACCTAAAGCTACTGCAGTACAAGCATCTGCTACTGCCTTCTGCTCTAAATATTCAGGTGCTCCAATTACTAAAGGCAATTTATTTGTATCTACATTTAATTCATCAGCGATTTCTTTTGCTGTATGAGTCATTTTTCCTATATCTACACAAGCACCATAAGATAAAACCGGTGGTATTCCTAAACTCTTACATACAGCTTTTAATCCCTCTCCACACTCATCAGCAGCTTTCGGATTAGTAAGACCAGTGTATTCCATTACACTAGATGTACATCCTCCAGATAGTACTATTATATTGTTCTTGATTAAGCCTTGAGTAATCTTAAATATATTACTTCCACCCTGGTCATATCTTGCAGTAGTACATCCTACAATAGTAGCTATACCTCTGATATTTCCATTGACTATTTGCTCTATTAAAGGTTTAAAGCTTCCACCTAAAGCTTTTTTCACGGATTCAGTACTAAATCCTACAGTACATTCCGATACATAAGGTGGAATATATACTTTTCTATTCTCTGATTTACGCTGTTTAAATGCTTCAAGTGCTTTATCTAACGCTTTTTCCGCTTGTTCTTTCATTTTTTCAGGAACAAAATCTAAGGTTTCCGTACCTTGAAGTTTTATTACTGGATGAGTACTCAATAATTTAGTTCCAAATCTCTTTGCAAAAATAGGCATTGTAGCTACAGTACAGTTATAATCAAACATAAATAAATCTATTACACCCGTAGCTAATAAATATTCTTGTGACAACCATTCTCCCTCTTGGCCACCATAACCTTTTTGATTGTGAGTACCTTCATAGTTTATAAGCTGTTGTCCTTCGCATACATGACCTAATATTTGAATGCCTTCAGCACCTACAGCTTTAGCCTTTTGCTGCCACTCATCCGTTGAAGCTAAGTCAATAGCAACATGAGCAAGTAATGGCATATGACCATTTGTAACTACATTTATCATATTTTCTTTTAACAATCCCATATTTTGTTTCTTTTTAGCTATTTCTTGAGTTCCCATAAGTATTTCTTGAATAATGTCTAAGAGGAATAGTCCTTGGTATTCATTAGCTATACCTAATCTTACACTATTTAATAAAAACTCTACTGGATCTGATGTAAAGTTAGTCATACATCTAGTTTGAGCATAGGCTACTTCACTATATCCTCCTCCTGGGAATAAACCAAGCTGTCTCCATAATTCTTTACGTTTTGTAGGAGCAAAAGCTTCAACTGTTTTTGAAGGTATATGGTAAGGAGAATGAATATCATTCATAACCCAATCAGCAAATTCTATTGCCAGTTTTTCAATTGGTTTATTGGCATCTAAGCCCGCCATATCAGCGTATTTTTTAAGCTTTTCGGCATCTCTAATTTTCAATCCACTTTCAGGATGCTCTCCCGCTGCTTTTAATGTACGAGCAGCTTGATGACAGTGGAATATATTAGCTGAAGTTCCTATAGTAACATGTCTATACATGAAATTTCTAGCCACCATAGTATGAGCATCAACACCACAAGTTCCTCTTGGTACTTTTTCATTTATACGGCAGGGTCCATTTGCGCATAATTGACAAGATAATCCTTCTATACAAAATTTACATTGTATAGGTTGCTGTTGTGAAAATCTATCAAATACGTTAGTTAAACCTGCATCATGCACAACTTTATACATTTCTCTCATGGCTGGGTCAATTATTACGTTTAAAGGATACCCATTTTTTCCTTGTTCTTTTTTCACGTGTTCCCTCTGCCACTTATGTACTTCTTCCATGGAAGAAAAATCCGCTGAATTATTATAGTTCACCTTAATCTTTTCATGCAAATCATTGTGTTCATTAGGATCGTTGGTATCTTTTACTTTAGACCCTAGAGTTTCTGTCCCACCGCTCATTCTTTTTGCACTTTCTTCGTATGAGCTTTTAATATCCTTATCAGACATAAAAAAAACCTCCTGTAAAGTTTATTCCAAAATAGTTTTACCAGAAGGTTTTTCTATTATTCTATTTCTCCATATTTTCATAATGCCTTACAACTATTTCCAAAGCATCTACTATCTTAGGATCATATTTCTCACCGGAATACAGCATTATTTCTTCTAATCCTGATTGCTTATCTTCGTATTTGATATAAGCTTCTAAAACACATATTATTCTAGATAACAAGGGGATTTCTTCTCCTTTTAACCCTTGTGGATACCCTTCTCCATTATAATACTCATGGTGACATAATATGTGATCTGCAATATAAGCAAAATCTGGGATACAGGATGCTATCCTATATCCTGTTTCACAATGTCTTTTAATTATCTCCATCTCTATTTCATTGAAATCTCCCTGTTTTTCTAATAATTTTTCCGGCATAGCAATTAACCCTATATTATATATAGTTGATAATGTTAATAGAGGATCCATTTCTTCTTTACTTAAATTTAAATGCTCACCTATTTTTAAAGATAGGTCCTTTACCATAGCTAAATCTTCTTCTTTGTTTTGAGATTTTTTATTGAGTATTTCGGTTAAATGATTAGTTATTTTCTTTTTTAATTCTTTGCTTCCTAAGAGTTTATTATTATACATTCTCTCTTCAGCTTTTTTGCATACATCAGCAATACTTTCTTCATTGTTATTTTTAGTGGCTACCCCTAAGGAAATATTAGGTTGGATAATCCAACCAACCTCTCTTTTACACATATCTTTAATTTTTTCTACTATTCTAAGCCCTCTTTCCTCTGTCACCTTAGGTAGCATTATTACAAATTCATCTCCCCCTGTTCTAGCAACTATATCCTCTTCTCTACAGCACTTTTTCAGTATTCTAGCTACATTTTTTATCAATTTATCACCTTCATCATGACCGAAGGCATCGTTAACTAACTTTAAACAATCTACATCTCCCATTATTATAGTTAATGGCAACTGCCTTTTAGTATCCAATCTTCTCATTTCTTCCTCTAAAAAGACTCTATTGTATAGTCCCGTTAAATTATCATGGAAGCAAAGATAAGCTACCTTTTGGAAAGCTCTTTTTCTTTCCGTAATATCCGTATGAGTGCAAATCATTCTATTAGGATTTCCATTGCTATCCCATCCTACTATTTTCCCTCTAGCCAAACATTCTTTATAATATCCATCCTTACATTTCAATTTATGTTCTATCCTTAAAATATCACTTTCACCATTGAAATGTTTTTGAAGATTATCATAAAATAAGTGTAAATCTTCTGTAGGAATTAAAGCAATAAAAGACTGAAAGTCCTTTGATATTTCATTTTCTTCGTAACCTAACATGTGTAAAAATGTGTTAGAAAATATGACTTCATTGGTTTTAATATTCCAATCCCAAACCCCATCGCCATTGCTTTCAATAGCAAATTTCCATCTTTCTTCTTTTTCCTTTAATTCCCTTTCTAAGCTCTGCCTTATTAAAAATGAACTTAAATAATTGGCATATAACTCCAGTATGCTACTATCGAATATAGGTTTATATTTAGGCATAAATATTATAAGCTCTCCTAAGATATTCTTACCTTCTTTGATTGTTACACTGCAACAATAATCTACATTTATTTTATCTTTTATTAAAGTTATTTTGTCTTCACTAACAATGTTGCTTAGAAACTCCCCAATAGTATAAAATCTGACAGTTCTTTCTTCCCTCAACAATTTATTGATTCTTTTATCCATGGGTAAATTTTTCCCTAATAGCTTGTATCCTATGATAGAATCAAATACTTTTAAATTTTCATCTAATCCTTGCAAAGACTTAAATTTAAAAGCACTATTCCTCTTATCATACATAATGAGAGCAGCTATTTTTCCTTCAGATAATTTTAGAATATCCTTACAAATAATGCTGTAGTCTATGTTTCCAAAGGGTAATTGTAAATACCTAACCAAACTATCAGATAATTTATTAATTTTATTCCAAGTTCTTTTCATACCTGTTATATCTATTAATGTCATAGCAAAATAATCCTTTTTATCGCTGTAAATAAATACAGAAAACCACTTATCAATGCCTTGCCAATATTCATCAAATCTAGCCATTCCTCCATTTAAAGCTATATTTCCATAAATATAAATAGAGGACAGATCTCCCCCTTTGTATTTTTTTAATATTTCACTTCCTTTTTTGGCCATTATATTCTCTTTACTGGTTCCCAAAACATTTATGAACTTATCATTGATTTCTTCAAAAACAAAGTCTATTGGTATTGAATTACTATCCAAAATAATCTTGCTATACATAAATCCATCAAACATATTTTCTATAACTTCACCATATTTATTATTAGCACCCCTATCCCCAATCATCTATAATTTACACTCCTTTTATTATAATACTTTTGTTGTTTCTATAAATTATATGTAGGATTAGAGAATAAAAATACTAAATTTAAATATTGATTTATGTTTTAATATATTATATAATACGAGTTAATACATTAATGTTTTGAAAGGTAGTAGTAAGCAATCCTTCATTTTAAGAGAGCCAATGTATGGTGAGAATTGGCATTGAAGCTTGTTGAATCCGACCTGGAGCTGTATAGGGGGTAAAAACCTATGCCGGTTAAAAACCGTTATAATGCAAAGGCTACTTGCAAGTAGCAAAATTAAGGTGGTACCACGTGGCTATCCCCCGTCCTTAGATTATTCTAATGGGCGGGTTTTTTTATTTTATTTTGATAAGGAGGTTTTCTATATGGAAAAGTTATTAATGACACCAGGACCAACTAATGTTCCTGAAAGAGTATTAAACAAGATGAATGAAAAAATGATTCATCATAGGACATCAGAATATAGCAATTTATTTAGAGAATTTAATGAAAGATTAAAATTTGTATTTCAAACTTCAAACAATGTTTTAACATTCCCATCTGCTGGTACAGGTGCATTAGAAGCCTCTATAGCCAACTGTTTTAGTACCGGAGATAGGATTTTAGCAGTATCTATTGGCGATTTTGGCGACAGATTTATACAAATAGCAAAAATATATGGCTTAACAGTTGATGAAATAAAGGTTCCTTGGGGAAAAGCTGTTTCTCTTGAGGAAATTAAGAATAATTTAAAAGATTATCATAAAGGTCTTATCATTACTCATAATGAAACTTCTACAGGAGCAGTTAATCCTATAAAAGAGATAGGAGAATATTTAAAAGATAAAAATATTCTTTACATTGTAGACGCAGTAAGCTCCCTTGGAGGAATAGATATTAGAATGGATGAATGGAATATAGATGTATTAGTAACAGCATCTCAAAAAGCTCTGATGTCCCCACCTGGATTATCTTTTGTAGGTGTGAGCAAAAAAGCTTTTGAGTATTGTGAAATTTCAAATATACCTAAATTCTATTTTGATTTCTTAAATGCTAACAAATTTTTAGAAAAAGCTGACCCTCAAAACCCTTATACTCCTGCTGTTTCTCTTATATCAGCTGCTAATGAAGCTTTAGCTATGATAGAAGAAGAAGGCTTAAATAATGTATTTTTAAGGCATAAAATGTTAGCAGATAAATTCAGAGAAGAAATAAAAGGTATGGGACTAAATATCTTTACTGATGAAAATGCACTTTCCAATACTATCACCGCTATTTCCTTTGAAAATGCTAATGATATAAAAAACAGATTAGAAAAAGAATACAATATTATAGTTGCCGGAGGACAAGGAGCTGCAAAAGGAAAGATGATAAGAGTGGGTCACATGGGATGTATAAACGAAGAGATGATATATAGAACTTTAAATGCAATTAGAGAGATAATATAAAATACTATAGGGGGTATTCATTGTGGAAATAAATAAAGTTTTAATAATTGATAAAATAGATAATATGGGAATAGAATTGTTGCAAAATCAACAAGATTTCCAAGTTGACGTAAAAATAGGTATAAAAAGAGAAGAACTATTAAATATAATCAATGATTATCAAGGACTCATAATACGAAGTGATGCAAAAGTAGATGGTGAATTAATGGATAGAGCTCTTAATTTAAAAATTGTAGGTAGAGCTGGAAACGGAGTAGATAATATTGATATTCCTGAGGCTACAAAAAGAGGTATTATAGTAGCTAATACTCCTGATAGCAATAGCATTTCAGCTTGCGAATTAACCATAGGCCTTTTACTTTCCACCTCAAGAAATATAGCTAGATCAGATAAGTTTTTAAAGGATGGAAACTGGGATAGAGATAGCTTCATGGGAAACGAGCTATTCAATAAAACTCTAGGAATTATAGGCCTTGGTAGAATTGGGGCTCTTGTCGCTACAAGGATGAATGCCTTTGGTATGAAAGTTATTGCCTATGATCCATACATTTCAGATGAAAGATTTGAAAGATACAATGTAACAAAGAAAAATACCTTAGAAGAGTTATTAAAAGAATCAGATTATATAACTATTCACACACCAAGAACAGAAGAAACCATAGGCATCATTGGTGAAAAAGAAGTAGCTCTTATGAAAAATGGAGTTAGAATTGTGAATGCTGCTAGAGGAAAGCTAATGGAGGAAAAAGCCCTATACAATGGACTTGCCACTGGTAAAATTGCCAGCGTAGGCTTAGATGTTCACGATAAAGAACCTAGATACAGTGCAGAATTATATAGCTTCCCTAATGTAGTAGTTACTCCTCATATAGGTGCAACTACGGTAGAAGCTCAGCAGAATGTTGGACTAACAGTAGCTCAACAGGTCCTTTATGGCATAAGAGGTGAAATTGTACCTAATGCTGTTAATCTTCCTCTAATACACAGGGATGAATTAAAAGTTTTAAAGCCATATATTGATTTAATGGAATCCCTTGGTAAGATATATTACCAACTGAACAAAGAAGTAATAAAGTTTGTGGATATAACCTATTGGGGAGAAATAGGTTGCCAGGATACTGAAATGGCTACCATAGCTTTTATTAAAGGATTATTGCAACCAATAATGGATGACAAGGTTAATTATATCAATGCTCTAGTAAAAGCAAAAGAAAGTGGCATAGGCATAACCTGTGAGAATTTCTGTGAGCACTATAATAACTATTCAAACTTAATAAAAATTAAAATTACAAATGATGCAGGAACGGAATTTACCTTATCAGGAACACTCTCTAATAAAGGGGATGGAAAATTAGTTGAAATACTTGGCTATGAAGTTGATGTTAACCCAACAGATTACATGTTAATATTACAAAATAGAGACGTGCCTGGAGTTATAGGTCAAGTTGGTACCTTCATAGGAGAAGAAAACGTGAACGTTGCAACTATGCAGGTTGGTAGAAAATTAAAAGGTGATAAAGCTCTTATGATATTAAATATAGATGATAAAATATCAAAAGCTGCTCTGAATAAACTCACATCTTCTGATAATATCTTATGGGCAAAGGTTGTTCAAATTTAAAAAGAGGTGCATAAAAATGCTAAAAAAAATTGGTTATGCCGCTACAGTTGGAGAAGAAAATATTTATAAAACCATAGATTTTGCAAAAGAAAACGGCATGTCTGCTGTGGAGATAAATTTAAATGTTCCTATATACTTTCCTGAGAATTTTTCTATAGAGGAAAGATCCAAAATAAAAAAATATGCCGAAGATAAAGGAATAATTTTATCCATGCATGCCCCTGAAGATATAACTCTACTTCAACTTCAAAGCAGCATTAGGAAAGCTACCATAGATAGATTAAAGGAAATAATAGATTTTGGAGTACACATTGGAGGGAGAGCCTTGACCCTCCATGTGGGTCCTTCCGTATGCTTTACCCTAGTGGATAGAAAGAGCTATATGGAGGAATTTCATAAAGAAGAGTATAAAAAAATATTAACTAATTCCCTAGTAGAATTAGTTAATCACGCCAGAAATAAATTGATGATTTGTGTTGAAAACTCCGGGCGATTTACAGAAAGCTTAATTCAAGAAACCCTTCAAGAATTACTAGATACAACCTCCCTCTCTCTAACTTGGGACATAGGACATTCCTATGAAAATAAATACAATGAAGTGGAATTTTTTATAAAAAATATAGATAAAATAAGAACTTGCCATGTTCATGACAACAACGGTAAAAGCGATCATCAAATTGTAGGCACAGGCAACTTAGACTTTAAAAAACATTTTTCATTGATGGTTGGTAAGGATATTGTATATATTATAGAAGTTAGGCCAAGAGAAAATGCAATAAAATCCTTAGAAAAATTACAAAGGAACTTTTATTAATCACCAATATATTCTAGGATTCATGCCTATTTAACTGAATTTTCAAGATATTCAGAGAATATATGTCTTATTAACCTTTAACAAAGCTTTACTCTTACTCTTGTATATTATAACTAGTATATAATAGAGCTAAATACAATTATCATACATAAAGGAGAGAGAAATATGAAAATTGTTGATGTTCCATTCTGTACAGTTGATTGGAGTACAGTAGAAACTACAGAGCATCCCGGCATAACTGGAAAAGCAATATGGAGAACTTTTGAACAGGGAAATATACGTGTTCGTATGGTGGAATATACTCCTGGGTATTTAGCAGATCATTGGTGCAGTCGTGGACACGTATTACTTGTGTTAGAAGGAGAATTAGAAACGGAATTAGATGATGGAAGAAAATTTACCCTTAAAGCCGGTACAAGCTATCAAGTTGCTGATGATATAAATCCACATCGTTCCTCTACTAAAAATGGTGCTAAACTTTTTATAGTTGATTAAAATAATCTTATAGTTATAATGAAGAAACCCAGAATCATTCAAATATAATTCTGGTTTTTTTTATTATATAATTATATAGACTAATAATATAGATTTTTATAAACTAATCTCCCAAGAACTATTTCCATTTACTAAAAATGAATGCAAGCTTCTCAATCCGCATTCCACCATATCGCTAACTGCTTGATCTGTATAGAATGCACAATGAGGGGTTAATATTACATTAGGCAATCCCTTTAATACGGCTAGTCCATCATGATCTATAACTTTAAATCTGCAATCACTATGGAATATGCCTAGTTCATTTTCTATAACATCTAGCCCTGCTCCTCCGATTTTTCCACTCTTTAATCCATCTATAAGGTCAAATGTGTTTATTAATTCTCCACGAGCTGTGTTGATTATCTTTACTCCATTCTTCATTTTTGCAATGGTTTCTTTATTTATTAAATGGTAATTACTTTCAAATAATGGAGCATGTAATGTAATAATATCCGCTTCTCCTAATAATGTATCCAAATCTACATATTCTACATACTTCTTCATTTCTTCATTTGGATATAGATCATAAGCAAGTATTTTACAGCCAAATCCGCTGAAGTTTTTTATAACAGTCTGTCCTATACGACCTGTTCCAATAACTCCAACTACTTGATTGCGCAATTCATTTCCCATTAATCCACCTAATGTATAATCATGCCCTTGGTTTCTTTTTATTGATTCTATAACTCTGCGATTTAACATTAACGAAAGCATTGTTGCAAAGTCTGCCACTGAGTTTGGAGAGTATGTTGCATTACTTACCCTTATTCCTAACTCTTTAGCTGCCTCTAAATCTATATTATTATAACCAGCGCTTCTTGAAGCTAAGTATTTAACTCCGCACTTGCTCAACTTTTCTAAAACTTCTCTTTTAGCATTACAATTACCTAATATTGCAACAGCTTCTATTCCTTCTGCTAAATGTGCATTTTCAGGTGATAAACATTCCTTTACATAAGTAACATCTAAGTTCAGCTCCTTTGAGAATCTCTCAAAAGCTACAGTTTCATCTGGTCTATATGCATATGCAATAATTTTCATTTTACTTTTCCCCCTATATTATTTAAATTCTATTAAATAATCCTCTTCTTTAACCATCTTTAATACGTTTATAAATAAATATTTAAATACAAAACTCAATATAAGTGGTACTACTACAAACATCATTACTGTGGTTATTAGATTTCCTGTATTATATCCAACAATATTTAAATGATTTATCGGTCCTATAAGTCCGCTAACACCAAATCCAGCACTCATTGGTGTACCTTGTACTTTTTGTAATCCACCTAAAGCCCCAACTACTGCTGCATTTGCAACTATAGGTAGCATCATTGTTGGTTTCTTCACAAAGTTTGCTAATTGCATCTTCGGTGATCCCAATATATGAGCTAATGAAGTGCCCATTCCATTTACATTAAATCCAGCTACTGCAAGTCCAAAACCGGCAGCACATATTCCAAGGTTTGCAGTTCCAGAACCAATTCCCGCTAATGAAATAGCCATAGCAACACCAACAGTAGATACTGGTGAAACTATTAATACTGCAAAAGTAACAGCTGTAAATATTCCCATTAATACTGGTTGTAATGTTGTAAATGCTGCGACCATATTTCCTAAGTATTTTGTTATTGAAGATACATATGGAAGTATTTGTAGTCCTGTAAATCCTATAAGAGTAATAACAACTGTTGGAACGCAAAGCATTGTATAAGCTTTTAATTTGTCACCTATATATAATATTAATAATACCGCCAATGCTGCTGTTATTCCAGCATTTATTACATCCCCCATTCCAGCAAATTGAATAACATTATCCTTTATTTTTAAAGCTCCAGAACCTATCATTGTAGTTATTGCTAGAGTTCCTGATTGTATAGGAGACATCTTAAATTGCATAGCTATACAAAGTCCCATTACAATAGTCAATAAATTGCTTGCCATCTTTGTAATTTCCACTATAGCATTTATATTAAGAGCCTTACCTAATTCTCCTAATAAAGCGGAAGGTATTAATGCAACTACAATACCAATACTCATACCTGTAAGAATTTTGCTAATAAACTCCTTAGCATTAATTTTGTTTTCTGACATGATTTATTCACTCCTTAAATCAATTATTAATTTTTTAACAATTTCACTTTAATCCGTGCCCTAAGGTCATTGTCAACAATAATTTTTCTAAATAATAAAAGGATGAGATATTATCTCACCCTTATTTGAATTTCAGATATCATGTCCTCTATTGATTTTGTAAAAGTATAATCAATCATACAATATTCATATATGTCACTTATAACCTCATAGCCATTTTCTTTTATCCAATTTAAAAGATATTTAACTGCATCTTCATTATAGTATCCACCATCTTTATACATACAAATATACTTTCCCTCTTGAAGAATTGTCTGATCTTTAATTTCATATTTATCAGAAATACTTATAAAAGATCCTACATTACCCTTAAAACCAGATTCAATTCCTTCTTTTAAATATATTGTCCCATACTCTTTATGAGAGAACAAATTTAACTCTTGAAGATGCCTTAATACCCTCCTATAAGTCAGCATTATCTCTTCCCAACTACCTTCTTTGTCACATCTTAAGTAAAAAATTTTCCTCTTTGTAAATATCTTAACTGACGGCTTATATAAATCCTTTTTATCTAGATATTTTGTCTTTTTATAAAAATTTAATAAATGTTCAATGCTATTATGTGTTTCCTGAAGTTTTTCAATTTCTTTAACTATTTCATTATCTTTAGAGGTTAATGCATCTATTATTAAATCATGCTCTCTATTATCCAAAAGATTTTTTATTTCCATTAAAGAAAATCCAATATCTTTTAAATATACAATCTGCTTTAATATTGGAAGTTCTTTCATATCATAATATCTATAGTTATTCACTTCATCCACATACTGAGGTTTAAATAATCCTATCTTATCATAATATATTAGAGTTTTTTTAGATATATTATGCATCTTTGCAACTTCATTAATTTTATATTTTTTATGTTCCACAATTTTTCCTCCAAACCATGCCCTTAGTTCATACCTTATTACTCCTCTATAGATTTTTTCATTAACTCCCATACTTCTTCATCACTTTTGTCATTGATAAATCTATATCCGTTACCGTCTAATGTTGTGTCCAACTGACATACTGAAGAATATTCACAATACCTACAAGGAGTTGAGGAATCACTCTTTTTATAAGGTTTTATGCTTATATTCCCTTCTAGCATTTCTTCACATAAATTAACTATCATATCTCTTACATATTTCCTTAATATTTGAAATTGCTCCTTAGTTGCCGCAGAAGAACTTTTAGCTATAGTATCATCCTTATTTATTCTTACAGGTAAAATATCCGAAGAACCCTTTAAATCTTTATCCATGGCCCTTATTATTGCAGGATCTGCCAATATTAATCCTTTCATCTTTAATTCTTTTATTATTTTATTTTCTATTTCTTCTTCACTTATTTCTCCTTTAGTTTTTATTATGGGGTCATCTAATTTAAAATATAACATAGCTGCTGGGAGAGCATTATCTCCATATTTTTTCTCAATTTCATTTAAAAGAGCATCAAGATACACTAATAATTGTATTTGTAAGCCATAATAAACATCAGATAATTTAAATTCTTTACTTCCTGATTTATAATCTATAATTCTTATATATGTTCCTTCTTTATTTTTTAAGTCATCTATTCTATCTACTCTCCCGATTAAATTTACAGTTTCACCTGAACTTAACTCTATGGATATAGGCGGAAAATCCCCATTAAATCCAAAAGACAATTCATAGTCTAATGGCTTAAATTCCCCTTTTTTTATCTGACTTCCTATAACAGATACAGCTCTAGTTAATATTCTTTTTACTGTGTTACCCATATACTCATGCCTTGGAGAACTTTTAAATATGCTGCCAGGCATACCCTCAATTTTTTCATCCACAATATTAGATACAATTCCACCACACAGCTCATTGTTTACATCTTCCCACTGAATTTCTTTATTCTCCATATAATTTGAGAAATCCTCAAGGACCTCATGCATTAATGTACCAACATCTGGAGTGGTAAGTTTATATATTTTTCTTTCTTTTGCCTTTATTCCATACTTTATAAAATAAGCAAAGGGACATTCTGCATATTTTTCAAGCCTGGATACACTAATATTCATTTTGGGACCGTATAACTTTCTAACTTTTTTAGTGTCTAATATCTCCGCTTCATTATTATGAGAGAATCCTTCTAATATATTGGTTAATTTATCTTTCCAATTATTATTTTCAATATACCAACTATATACACTTAACCAAATTGGATTAATCTCTAAATTATCATCATTTCTTAAATTAACAATCAGCTCGTTAAATGTAGCCCCTGGAGTAGTTACCTTATCAATATTTTCTTCCATATCATGTTTTTTTATAATATCGCTGCTTTCTATAATATTAGGGAAAATTCTCTTAAGCCTGGAGACAACAATAGAGGGCCTTAAAGATTTTCCTTCATGGTCTGCTATAGGATAACTAATCCTTAAATAATGGCTCATAGTGGTCATAGTTATATAGGTTAGAAACTGTTCTTCAAATGCTTTACTCTTAGTATCCTTAGCTAACTCAATACCACTGTTATATAAGCCTTCTCTGTCCATATCTGTTAAAATCCCCTCGGTGGATATAACCCCTGGGAACACACCGTCATTGACTCCAATAATATAAAGAGCCTTTATTTGGTGGCTTCTTAGTCTTTGAATACTACTTACTAAAAGCTGATCTAGAGCTGGAGGTATCAATCCTATCTCATACTCTTCAAATCCACTTTTAAGTAATTTTCCAAAAACATCTATAGTCACATCTTCTTCCTTTAGAACTTCTGCAATTTGATCCATCAAGTCTATTACTATATTCCATATTTGGTTATACTCATTTATTCTATCCAGCTGATTTTCTTCTTTAAATTTAATTATCCATTCTTCAATTTTTTTATTTATGTTCATAGCATTTAAGAAGTCATATAGGGCTTTACTCATTTCTTTGGCCCCCTTACTTCTCTTTAAACTTTTATTAAACTCCATCAATGGACAGGTTACTTTTTCTTTTAAAGAATTGATAAAATTTAAATCTTCTTTTTCTTCTTCAGATATCTCTTCATCCATACCGAATCCATATCTTATTCTATATTGCCAATTATCAATTTCAGTCCATTTTTTGCCTCTTATTCCATTTGCCAAAACATAGTTTTCTAAAATGTCAATTTCTTCTTCACTTAAATCTGTAAGCCCTGTTTTCAAATATCTAAAAACAGATTCATAGCTCCATCCCTTGGCAAATATCTCTATGGAGGATAATATAAATACTACAAGAGGGTTATTGCTAATTTGAACTTTTTTATCTATAAAATATGGAATTTCATATTCTGAAAATACCGCTCTAACTAAATTCTCATAGCCCTCCAAATCTCCTGTTATCACAGCAATATCTCTATATCTATATCCTTTTTCTCTAACTAGCTTTAAAATATTTCTAGCTGTATCTTCAACTTCTGTATACTTGTTTAATGCTCTAAACAAAGTTATATCTTTCGTAGTCTCTTTATATTCTTTATAGGGAAAGGCATATAAATTTTTTTCTAAATGAATTAATTCTTTCTTATCCTTGAATCTATAGCAAGGTGAACATTCTAACGCTAAAGGTTTAGCATATTTTATATTATTCTTTTCTATTATGCTTAAAAATTTCTCTTCAGTATTTTTACTAGGATAAAATAAATCTAAGTTATCTATTGGAGAGCTCCCTTCTAATACATCCGTACTTAAAGTGACATTTACCACTTTCGCCTTATAAAGTATTTTTTCTAATATTTTATATTCTTGAGGAGTAAAGTCAAAAAATTCATCGATCCAAACTTCTGCATTATCAAATAAATTAGATTTATCCAGTTTATCTATTAATATGGTCAAATCATCATCACTATCTATGTACTTGTTATGTAAATTTTCTTCAAACTTTAAATATATATGACCTAAATCTTCAATTTTACTTCTAAGAGTATTCTCACTTATGCCCTTTGAAGATTCAAGTAAATTTTCCGGAGTGATACTATATCTCTTAAATTCAGTTATAAGATCAGACATAGTAGAGATAAAACCATCTCTTCTAGATGTATTTTTAAATATTTTTAATTCATCGCCTAAATCATTTATTATTTTATATATGAGCATACTCTTTCCTGAATCATTAATATGTCTATGAGTAATTCCTCCTACCTCATTAAACACTTTATAAGCTAATCTTTTAAAACTAAGAACCTGTGCTTTATTTATATTCTCTTCTCCAAGAAAACTCAATAAATTCTTCTCACTTTGAAAGGAAAATTGTTCTGGTACAAGAAGAATTTTTGTAGTATCTTCTCCTTTTTCAATTTTTCTTTTTATATCCTGTAAACAATAATAACTTTTCCCACTGCCAGACCTTCCATAAATAAATCTTAAACTCATGTTAAACTCCACCTTATAAGTAATGTTACTATTATTGTAACCTAATTTATTTTGAAAAAACAGTAGTACCGAAAAACAGCAATACTACTGTTCAGTTAAGCCGCTCCAAAAAAAGGGGTAGCTAAGTACATAATGAGATTATTTTAAAAGATGTTTCTCTCATTACATACTTAGCTCTTTTATGGTTTAAAAATGTGTTTTTAAAATTTTAAGTACAATAGCAATTTTTTATTTATTTCCAGCTTCGAATAAACTATATGAGAAATCCATAGTACTTCCATCTTCAAATACTAGTACATTACTAAATTCCACAAGTCCTTTTCCTTCTTTAAATGCTTTTGTCTCTCTATAAGTTTTGTCTGGATATCCTTCTATTCCTTTAACAATAATTTCTGTTGTTATTATTCTTTTTCCATCCTCACCTTTAGATATTTCTTTTATAGTAGTTTCAGCTTTATAGGTTTTTCCTTTTAATTCTACTTCATCTTCCCACTTATTTCCCTTTTCTAATGGTAGTTTTAATATTGTAGATTTTTCAATAGCTCCTTGATTTTTCTTAATTTCCCCATTCTTTTGCACTTCTTTTACGGATTCATTATCTATGGTATATTCTTTTACAAATTGTAATTTATCTCCAGTAGCTCCTTCTCCTTCTTCAGCTACCCTTTTAACGGTTCCTTTTAAATCAATGACCAAAGTTTCTTTAGTTCCTGAAACTTTGCCAATTTTTACTGCTTCACTATATTCCGAAGTACCACTGTACTGCATTTCTGACATATCCTCTTTAGGAAAAAAAGCTGCTAATTCCTTACTATATTCTTTTTCCTTCTTATTTTCATTGATTTCTGCCTTCACCTCATTCTCTTTTGATGAAGAAGTGTTCTTATTACTTCCACAACCAGTAAAGGCAAATATTATAGCAATTGTAGACATTACTAATGTAATCTTTTTTAATTTCTTATTCATAATAGTCCTCCTCTTAAGCTCTTCTTTAATTATATATTACTATAATTATCCATAGCATGTATTACATCAAATTTACGAATATGTTACAAAATAATTACAATAGTTTTCACAATTCCATCACAATCTCCTCATAGTTTAATCAATATTATACATTATTATATATTCATAAAGAAAAATATTTAGGAGGACTTTATTATGAAAAGAAAAAATATTATAACCACATTAGCTTTGACATTAGCTTTAGGGGTAGGAGCTACTGCTTATGCAGCTACAGCGTCACCTAAAAATATAAATACATCAAATATTAATAATGACACTACATCATACTCCAGAAGAATGGGCGGAAGAATGGGTATGTATGGTCATCATATGATGGGATTTGATGGTTATGACATGATGACATCAATATTAAAAGATAAATTGAACATGAGTGATAAAGAAATAGAAGATGCACTTAATTCTGGAAAACATATGTGGGAAATAGCAGAAGAAAAAGGAATGAGCAATGAAGATTTTAGAAATGTTATGATTGAAGAAAGAACAAAAGCCATAGATGAGGCTATCAAAAATGGAACTATCACCAAAGAAGAAGGAGAAAGATATAAAGAAGACTTTGAAAACTATATGGATGATTGCCTAGACGCAAGCCCAGGATCAGAAAGTGGTTTCTACGGAATGATGGGAAGAGGTAGGGGTAGAGGCGGCAGTGGCTGCCATTAAGGTTTTTAACCAAATTTATAATATACAAAAATGTACAAAAATAAAAGAGGCTAAATTGCCTCTTTTATTTTTTAAGCCTTGGAAACATTATATTATTTTCTAAATGAATGTGATTAAATAAATCTAATTCAATTTCTTGAAGCTTGTCATAAGTGTATTTATAAGTGTTACATCCGTCCTTTGGAATTTCATAATTATGAGTAATTTTTCTTAATTCCTTTAATATATCTCCTGCTCCAGTATGCTCTGCTTCAAGTTCTTCTATTATTTTTATTGCCTTATCCAAAGCTTCTTTTGAACCTTCCTTTTCATATTTTTCAATTAATGGAAATACTATTTCCTCTTCTTTTATTAAGTGTTCTTCTAATTCCATTTTTAAATTATGAAATAACTTATATACCTTACTTAATTCAGGGTGATTTTCTCCATGCACTCTTAATATTTTTGTAGTCAATTCACTTACTATCGGAAGTTCTTCATTTAGAAATCCGTGATGCTTATTTACAATATAGTCTATCAAATCATTGTAACTTATATTTAGCCAATTCACTTCTTCCTTTATAAGAGAATCAATCTTCTCATATTCATCATGAAGATCCTTTAAAACTTCCTCTTCATTTAGATTATCTTCTTTTATTGCATCTATTAAAGGTCTATTCCCTCCGCAACAAAAGTCAATACCATGCCTTCTAAATACATCCATAGCTTTGGGAAAGTTAACAACTATATCTCCTATTTTATGTGAACTTTTAAAAACTTTATTCATTATTCATACCTCCATAAATTTATATTTTATGCCTTCATTATAGTCAATATAAGAAAACTAATATGTGATTAGAATCAATTTTAAAATTGATTCTAATCACATATTGTATGGAAAATCAGTTGTATCATTAAATTAAGCAAAAAATAAATTTTAGAAGAGGTGTTAAAATGAAAAATAATTTACTTTTAAAAGATAATATATATTGGATTGGAAAAATTGATGATAGAAAGGTTCCTTTTCATAGGCTCATTCTAGAAAAAGGCACTACCTATAACTCTTATTTATTTAAAACTGAAAAGCCAACTATTATAGATACAGTTGACATAATGTATTCTAAAGAGTTTGTAGAAAATCTCAAAGAGCATATTAATCTAGAAGACTTGAAATATATAGTAATTAATCATGTGGAGCCTGATCACGCAGGAGCCTTGCCAGCTTTACTAAATAAAGCTCCAAACGCTACTATTGTAACTAATGCAAAGGCTCAGGAATTATTAAATGGAATGTTTAAATTTTATGATAAAAATTACTTAATAGTTAAAGACGGGGATAGCTTAGATATAGGAGGAAAAACCCTAAAGTTCTTCGAAACTCCTTATCTTCATACTGAAGAGACTATGATAACTTATGCTTTAGAAGATAAAATTTTATTCCCTTGTGATATATTTAGTTCTCATATAGCTACTTATGATTTGTTCAACGACTTATCAAAAGATGATATAGATGAAGATTTTAAGGTTTATTACAAACTTATTATGAGCCCTCACAGAAATTACGTTAAAGACATGATAGGTAAAATTAAGAACTTAAAAATAGAAATAATAGCCCCTTCTCATGGTTTTATACTTAGAAAAAATGTAGAAAAATATATTAAACTATATGACAGTATGAGCGATATCCCCACTGAAAATTCTAATAAAAAAGCATTAATATTATATAACTCTATGACTGGAAATACTGGAAAGATTGGTGGAAATATAGGTGAAGGTTTAAGAGGTTCAAATGTAGATACCACAGTGTTAAATTTAAAATCCTTATCCTTTGAGGAAATTAAAGAAAAAGTTATAGAATCAGATTTAATCCTTATAGGAAGTTCTACAAAATATGGAGATATGATAGGTAATACAGAAGAAATACTTAAAGAGATAATAAAATTAGATTTATCAGACAAATACTTAGCTGCCTTTGGCTCTTATGGCTGGAGTGGAGAAGCTATTGAAATAATAAATGACTATTTAAAAAAGAGCAACGGTAAAGTATTTGATACATCTTATATAATAAAAGTTACTAGTGATAATTCAATAAAACTTCCTTTGAGAATTAGTTTTTATAATGATAATGAAGGAAAAAAGTTATCTATAAAGACTGGTAAAATACTAGGAGAATTGTTATTAAAATAATTTAGTTTCACAAACAGAAAGCTAAGTGTATAGTGAAGCCGCTCCAGAAAAAGTCGCTATTTCACTATACACTTAGCTCTTTTATTGTTTACGAATATATTTTCAGATATTGATTATTATACAGATTATATTATTTATTATGAAAAGCTTAAAAATGCTATGTAATGTGAAATATGTATTTGAGCAAAATCTAGAAATTCTTAATTTATTTTAGAAAAATACCGTTAAGATGCTGCACATGTTTGACTGGAAGGAGTTTGTCAGCATTAGGAAGTTTTATAAAATAAATTTTAGAAGTTCTTATTGCAGCGAATTAGCATAAGAAGCATTATATAGCATTTTTTTTATTTGTTGCACCCATAAATCAGTTTTACATTTATAAGTTTCTACAAAGATAATTTAGTTTCAGAAACAGAGAGCTAAGTACGTAATGAAGCCGCTCCAAGAAAAGTCGCTTTTTCATTACATACTTAGCTCTTTTATAGTTTACAAATATATTTTCTAAATTAAGTTATAAAAGACTGGTTTACAATTATAAATTTTCACAATGATATTTATATATCAAAAAGAGGAATTGAGGTACATAATGACGTCACTTCAAAAAAGGCGCTCCTCCCACTATATACCTCAATTTTTTTATATTTTTCACATGTATTTCTAAATATATATTGTAACAAATTGTTTTCTCAAAGATAGATCTCTACAAAAATAATTTAATTTTTCTTAGGTTTATATGAATCATGTTTTTCGGTGTACATTTAAATCAAGTTCTTTAGATATTCTATATCCTTTATAATAATTTTCTTATTGCCTACTATATCTATTACTCCAGCTTCTTCCATAGCTGAGAGAGTTCTGCTCACTGTCTCCCTAGTTATGCCAGCAAAGTTACCCATATCCTCTCTATTAATAGGCAAATCTATAATTATATCTTCATCATGCTTTGTTCCGAAATTATCTATAAGATTTAATAACAGATTTCCTATTCTAGTTTCGATATCCTTTGTACTAAGCATTTGAACTAAGTGTTCTAGATTTACCACTCTATCGTGAACCTTTTCTAATATTTTAAGAGTTATACTAGGATTGTTTATTAAAATATTATCAAAATCTTCCTTGGTCAAAGTACAAATTGAAGTATCCTCTAGAGCCTCACCGTTAAATTCAAATTTTCCTCTCTTTAAAAGATTCAATTCCCCTACGGAATCTCCCTCTGAAAGCAGATAAAGTATTTGTTCCTTACCTTCCTTTGTGTATTTAAATACCTTTATCTTTCCTTTATTTATAATATAAAGCCTATCCCATAAGTCACCTTCAAAAAAGATGCTTTCTCCCTTTTTATACCTTCTAGTAACAATTAATTTTGATATTTCTTTAAACTGCTCTTCTCCAAGAGTTGAAAATATAAACACTTTCGATGCACAGTACTTTTCGTGGCAACCACAACTACAAGTTGAGCATATTGGTTTATTGTTTTCTTTCATAGGTTATAAATCACCTTCCTCTAATCAGAGATGCTTCTTCTCCTATTATCTTTATCCCTTCTTTTATTTCTTCTAAGGAATTTCTTGAGAAACCGATTCTTAAGGTATTTTTTCCTCCCCCATCTGTATAAAATATATCTCCCGGAGTAAATATTACCCCTCTTTTAAGGCATCTATCTAAAAGCACTCTTGCGTCTACATCTTTTAATTTAACAAATATATGCAGTCCTCCATTTCCAAGTACATATTCATTTGGAATATAGGTTTCTGAAAGGCTTTTAGCTAATTCATATTTCTCTTTATAAATATTTCTAACCTTTTTTACATACTTTTCAAAAGAACCACTATTCATATATTCATATAATATGGCTTGATCTAGAAAGGAAGTGTGTATATTTTTACTTCTTTTTACACTTTCAAAAATATCTATCAATTCCTTGTCTGCAAATATCCACCCTATTCTCATACCTGGAAATAATATTTTTGATAGGCTTCCAATATAAATAACAGAATTCTCCTCACCACTTATGGCAGCCAGTGGAGCTATGTGAGTACCTAGATATTGTAACTCTTCATTAAACCCATCTTCAACTATTGGAATCTTATGTTCTTTTAATTTATTGTAGAGTCTTTCCCTTCCTTCAAAAGGCATAACCATACCTGTAGGATTGTGATAAGAGGGTATTATATAAGCTAGTTTTATATCATTATTTAACTTTTCATCTAAACTATCTAAATCTATACCATTTTCATTTATATCTAAACCTATAATTTCTAATCCATACAATCTCATCAATTTAATTGCAGTATTATGGGTTGGGTTTTCACACAATATTTTATCTCCCTTACTAGTTAAAGAAGATAACACTATATCAAATCCTTCTGTAAATCCATTGGTAATTAGTATTTCCTTATTCTTTGTGTTAACTCCCTTTTCTTCCATATACTTCATTAAATATTCAATAAGATATTTATATCCTCTTGCATAACCATAATTTAATATTTTCTCTCCTTCAAGAGCAACTCTATTTAAAAAAGCTCTCTTTAATTCTTCAACATCAAATAAGCTTTCATCAGGAGCTATACTTCTAAAGGAGATCATTCCTCTTTTGTATAATTGCTCATGCTTCATTATGTCTAAAGCTTCAGCTTTCTTACCAAATTCGTTTATCTTTCCGCTCCAATTTATATGCCACTCTTTATTCTTATTAACATCCACCTTAGATACAAAGGTTCCCTTCCCCTTTTCAGTGTAAACAAGAGAACTATCTTCAAGCATTTCATAGACTTTTATTATAGTGTTTCTGCTAACTTTCATAATTGTAGCCATTTCTCTTGTGGAAGGAAGCTTGCTACTCCCTGGTAACATTCCATTTTCAATCATTTCTTTTATATAGCTATATATTTGACCATAGGCTGTTTCCCCTTGCTCTAATTTTATATTATGAAACATATATTCACCTCAAAGTTAATCACTTTTTCAAAGATGATTCTATTATCCTATCTAACAATTCGCTAAAACTTAATCCAAAAGCTTTAGCACTCTTAGGAAAAAGGCTGTTTTTAGTCATACCCGGTAAAGTGTTTATTTCTAATACGTAAACATCATCTTCTCTTATAATCATATCAATTCTAGCATAAACACTCAACTTAAAACTGTCCCAACATATTTTACAAGCTTTTTCCACTTTGCTATATAGCTCTTTTGAAAGCTCAATTGGCTTTTCTTCAGCACCATCATCATCATACTTTGAATAGTAATCAAAAAACTCCTTCTCATGTTTAATGGATAGTATAGGTAATAATTCACCATCTAACATACAGCAAGTTATTTCTTCCCCATTTATATATTCTTCTACCATTACTTCTTCATCATACTTTAATGCTTCTTTCACAGCATCCATTAATTCTTTTATATTATAAACTAAAGCGATTCCTATACTAGATCCTCCACTATTAGGTTTAACAATCAGCGGGAAACCCATTTTATCTATTTCTTGGAAATCTATTTCATCAACTTTTTTTATCATAGCCCATTTAGGAGTCTTTATTCCATCTGCTAGAAATATTTTTTTACAAGTATTTTTATCCATACAAAGAGCACTTGATAACACTCCTGACCCAGAGTAAGGTACATCCATACTCTCTAAAATGGCCTGAACTTTGCCATCTTCTCCAAAGCTACCATGAAGAGCTATAAAAGCAAACTCTAAACACTTAACTCTATCGATTAATTCATATTTAGTATTTATAGGAATAGGTAAAACCTCATATTTATCCTTATCTAAACTATCAATAATATGCTTTCCTGTTAGGTATGATATTTCTGTTTCTGAGGAAATTCCCCCCATAACTACACCAATTTGCATATAAAAAACCTCCTAAAATACTATATCAATTATATTCTATTCATTTAGCTCTAAAAATGAAAGAACCACCCTCTCTTTAATTTAAAAGTATGGTGGCTTATCATAGAAATTTTATTGATTTCTTTTGCATTAAAATTATATAATAATAGTATTGTTTTCATATAGAAAATAGTATGTTTGTTATATAAATAAAATAAAGTAATTTTTAGATTTAGATGGATTTTGCTTATCAGACAGTGTGATGAGAGTATTACTAATGGTAGCTATCAGATAGATACTAGAGATCTTTTTAAAGAAATTTAGTGGAGGTTATAATTATGTTAAATTTTTCAAAAGTTTCCTATGAAAATCACGGTAAAAATATATTAAAAAATATAGATGTAAATGTAAAAGAAGGAGATTATATTTCTATAGTGGGTCCCTCTGGTAGCGGAAAGAGCACATTTTTGAAGTTATGCAATAATTTGATAAACCCTAGCAGTGGAAGTATATCATATAAAGAAAAAGATATATTAAGTTATAATCCAGTTGAGCTTAGGAAAGAGATTAGCTACTGTTTTCAAACCCCATATTTGTTTGGAGATAAGGTAATAGACAATCTACACTTTCCTTGTGAAATAAGAAATAAAAACCTTGATATAAAAAGAGCAGAGTATTTATGTGATTTGTTCAATTTAAGTGAAAAAATATTAGATGAAAAGATAACAAATCTTTCCGGTGGTGAAAAGCAAAGGGTGGCTCTAATGCGAAACTTAATTTTCCCCTCAAATATACTACTTCTTGATGAAATAACCTCAGCTTTGGATAGCGAAAATACCATTATAATTGAAAATATTATTTACAAATTAAACGAGGAAGGTACTACTATTCTATGGATAACTCATAATAAAGAACAAAGTGTTAAATATGCAAATAAACTCTTGACAATAGAGAATGGAAACATAAAATCCTTGGAGGTCTTAAAATGAATAGCTCAGTTAATATGAATACTTACTCTTTATTACTTAGCTCCTGCTTAATAATTATATCTTTATTTTTTTCCTATAAAGAAAAATTAGATTTAGAAAAAGAAACTTTAATCGGTGTAATAAGGGCAATTATTCAACTTATCTTCATCGGTTATTTATTAGATTTAATATTTAGCGTTAAAAACCCTATTTATACATCTTTATTACTTCTATTTATGATAGTAAATGCTTCTTACAATGCAGGTAAGAGAGGAAATGGGATAAAATCTAAATACATAATCTCCTTTATTTCCATATCATCAGGTACCTTTATAACTTTAATAATATTAGTACTAGCTGGAAGCATAAAATACGAACCTAGTGAAATAATCCCAGTAGGTGGTATGGTAATTACCAACGCCATGATAGCTCTAGGGCTTTGTTACAAGCGACTTTTGGCTGACTTTAAAAGCAAAAGAGATGAAATTGAAATAAAACTATCCTTAGGCGCTGATATAAAAGCATCTTCTGTGGAAATTATAAGAGATTCTATAAAAACTGGAATGCTTCCTATGATAGACTCAATGAAAACCTTAGGTATAGTTTCCTTACCTGGAATGATGACAGGCTTGATACTGGCAGGTACATCACCAATGCAAGCTATAAAATATCAATTAATGGTTACATTCATGATGTTATCTACAACTTCTATATCTTCCTACTTAGCATGTTATTTAGCATATAAAGGATTTTTTAATGAGAGAAAACAACTTATATAGCAAAAATCCCTTTCACAAATATAATCTACATCCTAAGTAGAAAACAGAGGTACATATACCTCTGTTTTTTTGTATTTTACATCTATAATTTGAAAATTAGGTTATAGGCTTTCAGTGAGAGCTGACTCCCTTTTCCCACTAAAAACCAAACTAATCACTAAAACCAAAACAGTCGGAACTACCCAACCAAACCCAAGTTTAGATAGTGGTAATATCTCAACAAAACTCTTAGCAAAATCTACTCCCATAGAAGGTAATGTTTCGATTATGCTGAAAAACAAAGAAGTATATACAGCATTTCTTATAACAACTTTATTATGTGATAAATTTTTAGTTAAAGTTATTAGAGTTAGAGTTATAGCAACAGGATACATAATACTTAATATAGGTACAGATATTTTAACTATTTTATCAACTCCAAAGGTTCCAATTACAATACTAGCTAAAGAAATTATTATAGCATTCATATTGTAAGATAATTTTCCATTAGATATATCTCTAAAGAAAGTAGATCCTGCTGTAATAAGCCCAACAGAAGTTGTAAAGCAAGCTAGTCCCATTGCAATTCCAACTAATACACTTCCATATTTTCCAAAGGTTCTTTCGGATATTTGAAGTAATAATGCAGTTTTAGAAACCTCTCCACTAGAATAAATAGAACTAGTTTGTGCTCCTAAATAGGTTAATCCTCCATATACTAAAGCTAGTCCAACAATAGCTATTAATCCTGCCTTAATAGTCATGATTGTTCCATCTTTTCCTGTATAACCTTTCTCTCTTAGAGAATTAGTCACTACAGTTGCAAACATCAAACCTGCTAAGGCATCCATGGTTTGATACCCTTCTATTAAAGAGTTTGAAAAAACTGATGTCGCATTCCTATCTACAATCTCACCAATAGGTGATATAATTCCTTTAATTATTAAAAGCATTAAAGTAATCAGCAATGCTGGTGTTAGAAACTTTCCTATATAATCTATTGCCTTGGATGGTCTTAAAACAAAGCATAGATTTAATGCAAAATATAATATCATAGATAAAAATGATGGTATGAATGGAAATAATGGCTGAATTGTTAACTCATGTGTAGTAGCCGCGGTTCTCGGTATTGCAAGCATAGGACCTATAGCTAAAAATATGGCTACAGAACATATTATAGCGAACCTTCTGCTTACCTTTCCTGCCATGTCTTCAAAATTACCATTGGTCTTACTACAGGCCAATATAGTTAAAAAAGGCATTCCTGCCCCTGCTATAACAAAGCCTATAGTTGCAATTACAAATTTGCTTCCTACCATATTCCCCAAATATGGAGGAAAAATAAGGTTCCCTGCACCAAAAAACATGGCGAATAGTGCAAACCCTATTATGAATAAATCCTTTCTACTATTTTTCATAAATATGCCCCCTTTTAGAAAATTGTTTCATGATTTTATTTATTAGTGTTTAGTATATTTTAGATTTATTAAATTTGTCAACATAAAAATTAAAATTTCACCAAAAACCTAGTAATATTTTCTCTAAATCTTGGGGGCTATACACTACAATATTATCTCTCCATTCCCTGGGAAATAAATTTTTGTAGGATTTAGTTATAAATCTATCATCTATCAATAAAATAGATCCTCTGTCCTCTTCTGTTCTTATAACTCTTCCACCAGCTTGAAGAACTTTATTCATTCCTGGGTATACATAAGAATATTCATATCCATTTCCGTTAGAGGCATTGAAGTAATCCATTATTATATCTCTTTCAAAACATATTTGTGGGAGCCCAACTCCTATAATTATTGCTCCAGATAACCTTTCTCCCTTTAGGTCTATTCCCTCAGAAAATACTCCTCCAAGGACTGTAAAAGCAATCATTGTTTTCTCTGGATTTTGTTGAAATTTATTTAAAAATTCCTCCCTTTCCTTTTCATTCATTATTGAACTTTGAGAAATAATATCTATCTCTTTATCGTATTCTTTGAACTTTTCAAGAACCTTTTCCATGTAAGCATATGAAGGAAAAAACACTAAATAATTTCCTTTTTTAGATCCAGCAAAAACCTTAATATACTCTATAATTTTATCCACACTAACGTCTCTATGCTTATATCTAGTAGATACATTTCCTGCAATAACTATTTTTCTTTTACTAGGATCGAAAGGAGATGGTATTCGAACTATATAATCTTCCTTATCTCCTCCTAGTACATCCATAAAATAATTTATTGGAGTTAGTGTAGCAGAGAAAAAAACCCCCGTCTTTCCTCTTTCTATACCTTCCCTCAAAAGTCTAGATGGATCTAAGCAAAACAAAGTTAATACTATATCTCTTCCTTGCTTTTTTGAAAAAACTATGAAATTTTCATCATATAGTTCACTTATTCTTATAAAAGCCAAACAGTCAAAATATAATTTTAAAATATGCTCATATTCTTCTGAGCTATCCTTGATCTTTAACCATTTCTCCATTTCTTCCACTGTACTTCTTAGCATGGAAGCTATCTCTAAAGGATCTTCTTTTAATATTAAATATCCCTTTTCGTCACATTTCTTTCCTAGTTCTAAAAAGTATGAGTTGATTTTATCTAATTTTTTATATAGTTTTTTTCCCACTTCATTGGTAATCTTTTTCCCTTTAAGAAAATCCTCCTTATTCAATGAGGCAGAAAACATATCTCTCCCTCTATCTACTAAGTTATGTGCTTCATCGATTAAAAATATAAAATCTTCTTTCTTGTTATCAAAAAATCTTTTTAGATATACCCTAGGGTCAAATACATAATTATAATCACATATAATCATATCTGCCCATAAGGACACATCTAAAGAAAACTCAAAGGGGCAAACCTTGTGCTTTTCAGCGTAAAGCTGAATATTTTCTCTATCTATTAAATCTTCATTTTCTAATATATCTAATATGGCCTCATTTACCCTATCATAATGACCTTTAGCATATTCACACTGCTCCCCATTACATATGGTTTTTTCTTTAAAACAAATTTTATCTTTTGCCGTAATAGCTAAAGTTTTTAGAGATAATCCCTTTTCATTCATTAATTTAATACCTTCCAAGGCTACAGAAGAAGTTATATTTTTAGCTGTTAAATAAAACATCTTATGTACCAACCCTTCCCCCATAGCTTTTATGGTAGGAAATATTGTGGATATGGTCTTACCCACGCCTGTAGGTGCTTGCAGAAAAATATTTCTTTTATTTTGTATAGTTCTATATACCGCTACCGCTAACTCCCTTTGACCCTTTCTATACTCAGTGAAGGGAAATGATAAGGCTTTTATGCTAGAATCTCTTAATTCACGCCATTCTTTTTCAAATTGAACCCATACATGGTACTTATCTAATAAATCATAAAGGAATTCTTCCAACTCTATTAAGGAGTATTCTTCAATTATATTTTTTATCTCCTTTGTTTCTACATTGCAATAAGTAAGTTGAACCTTTAAACTCTCTAGGTTATTTTCTTTTCCATATATGTATGCATAACATTTTGCTTGAGCCATATGAAGTGGATTGTAATTTTCCTCTATGCTTTCTAAATCTCTCGTAGTACTCTTAATCTCATCGATTATTATTTCTCCGTCCTCTTCAATAATGCCATCGGCTCTTCCTTCTACACTTATAAGCGCATCTTTATAAACGAAGGTATACTTTAAAGAAACCTCCGCTCTATAGTTTTCCCCTTTATTCTTTTGTATTTTCTGGTGCACCCTAGTTCCTTCTAAAGCTCTACTATTTCCTATAAAAGTAGAATCTATATCACCAGATCTCATTATAAATTCCACTAAATTTCTTACTGAAATCTTAAATTCTTTACTCATAATCATCAGCCTTTTATCAAAATTAGTTCTATTATATCATATCAAGTGATTCTTAGCTTCAGATGGAGTTTACTTAAAAGGAATACTTGTTCCAACTGAAGCTCAAGAGTTCTAATATCTCCCACTTGTAGAAAAGCAGAGAACTAAAATCTTTGATTTTATGTGAATCGCTTTCACATAGTGCGATGGGAGAATTACGGATGCTACGTCATCGGATAAAAAATATTCTCCCATCTATTGAGATGTGAGAATATCTTTATAAGTATCTATATGTTTTACTGAAACTAGCCATTTATCTATGGCATCCTTAGAAAATCTATAATCAAGATCTATTACAACATAGGGTATTTTAGATTCTTTATCTTCTATTATTTTCCAAACCTTCTCTACTGGAATATTTAAATACTCTGCCAGTTCATAACTAGACATAACATCTTTACCTATCTTTTCCTTCTTTATATATTCATCAGCTTTTCCACTCATTCCATTTAATGAATTATTTATTTCACTTACATTATTTTGCGTATTCCTCATCTGCCAGCTTAAATCAGATAAACTATTTGCCATGTTATCTCTAAAGTTTAGAACTAAATTTATAGTGTAGATGTTTAAGACTATGGAAAACCCCAACAAACAATATATTATTTTTTCTTTCATGTCTTTAATATCCATCATATTATCCCCCTCAAACCCCAATATATTACATTTCATTATATCATATATAAATTATAATTACTTATTATTTTATACCTTGTATTACGATGTAGTTTATGGTAATATTTAGATATAATAACGAAAAGGTGGTTTGTGATTGGATAAGGAAATTTTAAAAGGTAGCATTGACATACTTATACTATTATTAGTACAAAAGCAAGATACATATGGTTATGAAATCGCAAAAAATATAAAAGAAAAGAGTAATGGATTATATATTATGGGGGAAGGTACTTTATATCCGGCACTAAAAAGATTAGAAGAAAAAGAATTGATACAATCCTATTGGGAAAATTATACGCCCTCTAATAAAAGAAAATACTACAAAATTACAACAAAGGGAAAAGAGACTTTGATGACAAAGTTGTTAGAATGGGATAAAATCACATCTCTAATAAAAATATTTAAGGAGGTATAAACACAGTATGAATGACTTTGAAAGCTTTATAAACAAAACACTTGAAAATAGTGGTATAAATGATCATGATAAGGAGGAATTAAAATTTGAATTTTATGATCATCTAATGCTACTTAAAGAAGAATATATAGAAAAGGGATATTGCGAAAGCGAGGCTATATCTCGTTCGATATCAGATTTTGGAATGCATGATATAGCAGAAATAAAGGACTCTTTACCATCTAAAAATAAATACTCTTCTTTTTCAATCAAACATAAAGTTAAATGTCTTATTAATATGTTTTTTGTATATGCGATTTTTATTTATTTAGACTCATTACTATTTAGTAATACTCCAACATCTATGGTATCTAATGGTATTTCTATGGTATTTATATATACATTATCATTTTTAGTTGTATTAACATCCTTTTTATACATTAACATGAAATTAAATAATATTGATACTATTGTAAAGAACATAATTATTTGTAATTCAATATTTTTTATATTAGAAAAAATTCTCATCATATTTTTTTCATTATTTGTATCATCTACTATGGGAAAAACTTTTGAAGCTTCTTGGTTATTTAAATCTTCATACGCTTTTAACCTTTCATACTTACTAAGCTTTATAATATTTACTATTATTTCAATAGTTGTGACCAAGTATACAAGTACAAAAATCTTTATGAATAAAAAGAATATATATGATTGGAATTTAGGAATGACGATTTTATTTTATATATCCATAATATTAACTATACTTTATTCTTTAATTCCAAATCGTTTTTATTTATTAAGTAAAGTATTAATTAACATTATAGGAACTGATATAACGAATGTATCAAAAAATATATTTTATCTAATCATAAATAATAATGTATTCATTCCAAATATAGGTCTTATGTTGATTGTTATTTTAGCCTTTAGATTTATAAAGCTAAAAAGACATGCAGTGTAATATTGCATGTCTTTTTTTATGTATAATATTTTATTTTTCATCCATTATAATGCATTTTCCTCTTTCAATACCTTCGTATCTCTAGCTATATAAAAAATATTAACTAAAGCAATTGCTCCACAGCTAAAAAATAACACTCCACTCAAGCCCTTCATTGATAATATATAATTTCTATGAAGGAAAATAAATATAATAACTAACATATTATAAATACTTTTTAATATTCTATAGTAGTGTTTTCTGCATCCACTGTTAAAGTATATATCTCCAACGAAGCACTCAACTGTAACTGTGATAATTAAGGCAAATAAGAGAAATAAAAGTAAGTTTATCACAATATATTCCCCCTTGGTTAACTTTATAACTACATTATAAAGAATATTTCTTACTATAACCTTATTAAATTCTTAACATTTACTTAAAAATTAAAGCTAGGCAAATTTGCATATTTTCTTGCATTTTTAATATATAGTGAATTAATTCTTGATTAACTAATAATTAAGTTATATTTTCTTTTAAACTTTCTTTATTTCCATTATTAAGTGCTAAGCTATTTACTCTATATACTAAATTACAAGAATAAATATTATTGGATTTAAAAGGACTTTCATTATCAATTGATAAGCAAATTCATTGAAAATATTTTTAAATTAATTTTAAATAAACGTTGTCAATTTCAAGATTTGGGCATATACTGTAGTTATAGTTATCACGTCGTATTATTATCAATTGAGAGGTGTTAAAATGGATAATGTAAAAGTAGGGACCAGAGCTTCTTGGATTTCTATAGGAGTAAACCTAATATTATCATTATTAAAATTGGCTGGAGCTATATTAGGTAAAAGTACAGCCATGCTTGCAGATACAGTTCATAGTTTAGCTGACATAGTTACAACCTTAGTAGTTATTATAGGATTAAAAATATCAAATAAGGATGCAGATGAAAATCACCCTTATGGCCATGAGAAATTTGAATCTATATTTACTAAAATCATCAGTTTATTGCTTATATTTACAGGGGTTTCAATAGGATATAAGGGAGTAATTGATTCGATTAGAGGAAACCTAAGTTCACCTGGGAGAATAGCTTTAATTGCCGCAGCTACTTCTATAATCGTAAAGGAATGTTTATATTGGTATACACTAATAATTGCTAGAAAAATTAAAAGTACATCTATGGAAGCAGATGCATGGCACCATCGTTCTGATGCTATCTCATCTATAGCTACTTTCATAGGTATACTAGGCGCTCGCATGGGCTTTAAAATATTAGACCCTATAGCTGCCATATTAGTTTGTATCATCATTGTTAAAGTAGGAGTGGAATATTATCTAAAAGCTGTTAAAGAATTAGTAGATCACACCGCAAGTAACGATATAATAGATAGAATAAGAGAACTTAGCTCAGACATAGAAGGAGTTATCAAAGTAAATAGTTTAAAAACAAGGATATTTGGAAATAAAGTATATGCAGATGTGGGTATATGTGTAGATAAGAATATCTCCATAGAGGAAGGGCATAAAATTGCAGAAACAGTCCATAATACCATAGAAAATAATATAGAAAACATAAAGCATTGCTCCGTATATATACTCCCCAACTAATAGATATAGAGTAGGTTTAAAACCTACTCTATATTATCTAATATATAGTCTAATGCAACCTGAGCATAACTAGCAGCTCCTAGAGGTAGTGCATCTTCATCTATGTTAAAGAAATTAGAATGGTGTGAGTAACAACATTTTTTCTCTTCATTTCTTCCCCCTAGGAACAATAATGCTCCTGGAACTCTCTCTGTATATTCCGAGAAATCCTCTGATCCCATAACTTTTTCTATACGTATAAGATTTTTTGCGCCAATAACTTTAACTAGAGACTTCTCTACAAACTTTACAGTGTTTTCATCATTGATAGTTGGACTACAGATAAAATCATAGCTAAATTCATATTCGCATCCATACGCTTCACAAGTACTCTTAATCATATCTTCCATCCACTTTGGCAATGCTTCTCTACTCTCTTTTGTAAAAGCTCTATTCATACCCGTAATTTCAGCTCTTCCGGGAACTACATTAAATCTCTCTCCTGCATTAATAGTACCAACATTTATCACTATAGGATTTCTTATATCATTTACTCTTGTAACAATTGTATGGAGTCCATTTAAAATAGCAGTCATACAAGTAATAGCATCTACTCCCTGCCATGGTGAAGACCCGTGACAAGATTTGCCCTTTATAATAAGCTTCCACACATCTCCAGACGCCATCATAGGACCTGCCTGTATGCTACCTTGGCCAGCAAAAATATCAGTCCATATATGCATACCAAAAATCATATCTACCTTAGGATTTTCTAAAACTCCACCTTCTATCATATTCTTAGCACCCTTAGCTACTTCTTCTGCTGGTTGAAATATAAACTTAATTGTTCCATTTATCTCTTCTTTCATTTCAGCCAGTACCTTAGCAGCTCCTAATAGCATTGCCGCATGGGCATCATGTCCACAAGCGTGCATCATTCCAGGTGTTTGAGAGCTATAAGATAATCCCGTTTCTTCATTAACTGATAGAGCATCAATATCAGCTCTTAATGCAACTACTTTCCCCTCTCCCTTACCTTTTAAAATTCCTAATACCCCCGTCTCACAGGGACTATAAACTTCAATACCCATTTTTTCTAACTCTTCTCTTATTCTCTTAGAAGTTCTGAATTCACTAAGAGAAGCCTCTGGATGCATGTGAAAATCTCTTCTTATATCAACCATCCAATCATAATATTTTTTAGCTAATTCTAATGTTTTCATAAATGAATCCCCCTTTATTAATATATCTTATTAGAATGTGCAGTTATACATCACTAAAGCAAAAATTTAAAAAATTAAAGCATCTTTACCATTATGCCTGCCAAAACAACAGACGCTATGGTTACTGTTACAAAACCTGCTATAAGCATTTTAGGCAATATTTCGTTTAAAATAAACTGTTTTTCTTCTTCAGTTTTCCCCTCAGCATTGGCAACCTCTTGAGATATAATAAAAGTCCCTGGAAAACCGAATAAAGCTGTAATTCCTATGGCCAATGACATTTCCTTGCTTATGCCTAAATACTTCCCTAAAGGAATACTGGCTAAAGCTATACCTATTGTTCCTAAAGTTAAACTTACCACTAACGGCCACAATAGTTTGCCTACCATTTCTGGAGTTGCATTTACTAAATTTGCAAATATAACTGTAAGTATACTTCCCATGGCTATTCCAAAAGAATTAGATTTTGTTAGAATATCTCCTTCTAAAAAACCTATTTCCTTTAAAACAACTCCCATAATCAGACACATAACATACTGATTTACAACACCATTGGTTAATGCAGCTAATTTAAAACTCAAAAAAGTAGCTAATCCTAATTTTGCTAGCAATATAGAAGATGTTTGCAGTTCTTTTGGCAACTCAGGGAATATTTTATACTTAGATTTTTTCTCTTCCCTTTCTTTAGTTGAGGCCGCTTCATTCTTTGATATATTAAGTTCTTCATATTCTCCATTTTTTAATTTATTTGAAATTCTTTTAGCCTCTTTGCTTAAACATATAGAAGCAATTGGATATCCAAAAAAACCTTGTACAACAACTAAAAGAGTGGTGAATACCATAATAGTTTCAAGTCCTTTTGCTTTAGCTACTTCTCCCATCATTATCCCAGCAACTACTCCACCAGCTATAGGAGGAGCTGCTGCTACAGAATATTCTCTTCCAAGAATAGGAGTCCCCGCAAAATAAACAAAAACTGCTATACCTGCAATTGCCCCTATAGCAATAACTACTGTTTTCCACTGTTCTTTAAGTTCTTTAATACTCATAAGTGTCCCCATATGAGTTATTAAAATTGCTATAACTATGGATCCCAATGGTAGTAATATAGAATCATTGAAAATAGTTTTAGGTAGCCCCACCCAAAAACCAATCAACAATATAGTTGAAGATACAAACATAGTTGAACAAATAGCCTTGGTCTTAGAAGATATAAAATCTCCAACACCAAAAATGATAAATAATACCGTGAATGCTAATATTCCATCCATTTAAAAGCCCCCTTTTAACTTACTACAATAAAATTTATAAAAAGTCTCTATATACTATTTTAAAAAGCATATAGAGACATCTTATTTTTATTTTTTAATATTTGCCCAGCTAGGTTACTGTAGATGTTATCACAAAAAATCAAAATTAGTCAACCATTTGAGAGAAATATTTCAAAAATATTATTTTTTTATTTTTATGAAATATTTCTTGCATAATTCCCAATTTCCACTCATCTTTATCTACCTCTAGTTCCTTCAATATATAAAAACATAGAAAATATAAATCATTTAGCTTCTAGTTATTATCATGTTGAAAATACAACTATTTTTCTAATATATTACATTTAATCTGTTTAAAACAGTTGATTTTTAGGAATAAAGAAAAATCTCCATATGTCTAGAATCATGAGACATATAGAGATTTAATATAATTTTTAAAATTCTATTAAACTAATATTAATTTATATATCAAGAAAATATTTTTATTATTGTACTGGCTATAATTAAAATCATTGCGCCACCTATACGAGAAGATATTTGTGCAAAAGGCATGAGCCCCATTCTTTTAGCCGCTGATAAAACTGCAACGTCTCCTGTTCCACCCATGTTAGACATACATAATCCTGCTGTAATTGCAGCTTCTATTGGATAGAATCCTACTAGTCTTCCTACTAATGCCGCTCCTAATGCAGCTCCCAATACTGTAACTATAACTAATACTAAGTATTGACCACTCAATGCTGCGATAACTTCTCCTAAATTTGTATATGCTACTCCTATACCAACCAATAAAGCTGAAGTGAAATTAGTAACTACAAACTGATACCACTGAGCCGCCGCTAGTTCATATTTTCTAGGAATTAATCCTAAGATTTTAGCTGCAGCTACAGATAAAATCATCCAAGCATATTGATGTATTCCTGGCATGAACTTAGCTATTATAGAACCTAAACAGAAAAATGTGAGTGCAATCAAGAGTCCATTTCCCATTATGCCAAGATCTAGTTTAAAGACTTCCTCTTCTTCTTTAATAACTTCTGCATTACTATCTATTAACATATCTCCGTTTCCTGTTAGCTTTGGCCTTCCTTTTCCTATTTTGTCCAAAACTCCTGCTACTACTATAGAAAACGCATTTCCTAGTGCAACTGCTGGTACCATAATAGATAACATTTGAGCCGGATCTGTATTAAGCCCCGAAGCAAAAATTTTAGAAAGTGGAACAGCTCCTGCTCCCATACCTCCACCTATTATAGGAATTCCAATATAAAATATTGCTTCAGTTACGCCATATCCCATCACTGCCCCTGCAATACCAACAAATAATAATGAAAAAACAATACACCCTAAAATTGCAGGAATATACCTTACAGCAGCCTTTATTAGTAGATTTCTGTTCATTCCAAGTATACTACCAGTAATCAAGGCCGCAATATAAAAATCCAAAAAACCTTCCTTAGTCATAAAATTTGTGATAATATCTACTGTTCCTTTAGGAAAAATATTGTAAGTAACAAAAGCAGCAGAAGCAAATATTACAACTATAGGTCCTCCACCTAAGTAATCCCTTACAATAGGAAGATGATCTCCTATTAAATTCAGCACCGCTCCAACTATCATCATCACTGCAAGAGCCCCAATCATGCCTTTTGGTAATACATTAAGATAAGCTGATAATAAAACAATAATTGCTAAAATAAAGAACATAGGTACAGATAAACCCATAATTTTGTAGTCTTTCTTTTGAACTACTTTTTCATCCTTACTTAACATTACATCACTATTATCCACTTTCCACTCCCCCATTTCATCAAATTTTAATTCTATAATAATGCTTATATTTATATTATAGAATATTTTGAATATTTAAAATATATTTTGTTTATATATTACATTTTGGTCTTTTATTTAACTTAGTTAAAAAATGTTCAAAACTTTTTTAATTAAATAGATTTTACTTAAATTCATAGTACACATTGCATAACATTTTTAAGTTTTACACAATGAAATTATGAAGGTAAGTATTTAAGAAACTAATTTGTCTTAATATAAATTTGAAAATAAATTTGTAAACTATAAAAGATCTAAGCATGTATTGAGATAGCGACTTTTTCCTGGAGCTGCTTCATTACGTGCTTGGCTCTCTATTTGAGAAGCTAAATTATCTTTGTAGAAATATATCTGTAAAACATAAAGGAACTGAGGTATATAGTGGGAGGAGCGCCTTTTTTCGAAGCGACGTCACTATGTACCTCAGTTCCTCTTTCTGATATATAAATATACTTATGAAAATTTATAATTGTGAACTAATCTTATATAACTTAATTTAGAAAGCATCTTTGTAAAACCTAGAAGAGCTAAGTGTATAGTGAAATAGCGACTTTTTTTGGAGCGGCTTAGCTATATGCTTAGCTCTCTATTTGTTAAACTAAATCATCTTCGAAGAAACTTATAAGTTGAGAATCTGTATTTTCATTTTTAATTTTCAACTTTTCATTCTATAAAATTACTTGCCAATTTTCCTAAAGCGTCTCCTGTAACCCTGTATACCGTCCACTCATCCATAGGTATAGCTCCCATGCTTTTATAAAAATCAATGGATGGCTTATTCCAATCTAAACACGACCATTCTAATCTTCCACAATCTCTATCAATAGCTAATTTTCCTAAAAAAGAAAGCATAGCTTTGCCAAAATCTTTTCCTCTCATTTCAGGCCTTATATATAAATCTTCTAAATAAATACCCGGCTTACCGAGAAAAGTAGAGAAATTGTGAAAAAACAGTGCGAAACCTACTGGAATTCCTTCATATTCTCCAATAATTACTTCTGCAGCCTTTCTTATAAAAAGAGATTCTTTTAAGGTTTCTTCTGTAGCAATCACTTCATTAGACAACTCTTCATATTCTGCCAATTCATTAATAAAACTTAAAATCAATTTAGTATCATCTTCTTTGGCAAATCTTATTTTAAACTCTTTCATATCTTTCCTCCTTAAAAAATCAAATTTACCAGCTAAATGTATTATAACCTTTTTGTTACATGTTGCATAATATGTAATGTAGCTTTTAAAAGGAGAGTATTTATGTTTATTGATGACTTTGATTATGACCTAAATATGGATTTCGAAGATGATTTCCGTTCTATGCAGAGCTGTTACCCTTATTGTCCATATTATCGCCAACAATTCCAACCATTCCCTCCTGGACGTCCACCATCTGGTCCTGGAGGCGGTCCTGGTGGAGGTCCTGGTGGAGGCAGACCTCCTAGTGGTCCACCACCTTCATTTACTCCAAGCCAACCACAATTTCAACCACTGGCAGTGGATCCTGGTGCTATCAGACCTTGCCTTTTTAGATTTGTTTTCATATGGCCTAGGAGAGGAAGAGGTTTCTGGGCTTGGCTTACTTTTGTAGGACCTAGATCCGTTGCTGGATTTAGATGGACCGGATCCAGATGGGTATTTTTCGGAATGGATCTTAGACAAATAGAGCAATTTACATGCTTTTAAAAGAAGGAAGGGCTTCCCTTCCTTTTTTAATTAAATATTATCAAGTAATTTACACTAAATAATTGAAACAAACTACTATGAACTTTTTTGCCTGTTTTTAAATATAAAAAAATATATTGACAAGCTTAGAAAATAAATATAGAATAGTGACAAGTCAATTTTGGGACTTATGTAGTAGAATGGTAGAACATTATAGCAGTATGGTAGCAGATTAGAATAGTAGTTTGATAGATTTAATGTAGTATTTGTAAGATCAATTAAAAATTAAATATTATTGTATGTAGTAGATTTTAATTAGGTAAAATGGTAGTTTTGTAGGAGATATTAAAATAAGTCTATGCTTTTTTGTTATATAACTCTCCTATAGGAGAGTTTTTTATTTTATAAGAACTATAAATATTTTGGAGGATGGTAGTATGGTAGTAAAGAATTTAAAAATCACTTTGGCAGTATTATTGACTGCGTCTATTTTAGGAGCATGTGCAAATCCAAGTAAAACACATTCAAATGGTAACAAGGAAATTAAAATTGGTATTTCACAGTTAATTGAGCATCCAGGACTAGATGCCACAAGAGAAGGATTTATTGATGGGTTAAAATCAAAAGGATTTGAAGAAGGTAAAAATATAACAATTGATTTTCAAAATGCCCAAGGAGATATTCCTACAACACAAACTATAGCACAAAGATTTGTATCTCAGAAAATGGATATGATAATGGCTATAGCAACACCTGCAGCTCAAGCAGCCTACAACACAACAAAAGATATACCAATTTTAATAACAGCAGTTACAGATCCAGTAGAGGCTGGCCTTGTTAAATCTATGAAAGAACCTGGAACAAATGTCACAGGTACCTCAGATAATGTTTCAATCGATAAACAATTTGAACTTCTAAAGAAAATTTTACCCAATGCTAAAAAAGTAGGTATTTTATATAATACTAGTGAAAAGAATTCAGAAATTCAAGTGAATAATGCTAAAAATGTAGCACCTAAATTTGGTTTAGAGATTGTAACTGCAGGAATCACTAATGTAAATGATGTGCCACAAGCATTAAATTCTATCATTGGAAAAGTTGATGTACTATATACTCCTACAGATAATATAGTAGCATCATCAATGCCATTAATTTCTGCTCAATGCTTTAAAAATAACATTCCAATAATAGGTGCAGAAAAAGCTCATGTTATGTCTGGAGCTTTAGCAACTAATGGTATTGATTACTATAAACTTGGTTTTCAAACAGGACTTATGGCCGTTGATATAATTAATGGAAAAGAACCTAATGACCTTCCTATAGTAACATTAGATGAAATGCAGCTAATAATTAATACCGATGCCGCTAAAAAGTTAAATATCACTATTCCTGCTGACTTAGATAGTCAGGCTGAAAAGGTTACAGGAGGTGTTATTTAGATGAGTATATTGATAAATATACTGGAACAAGGATTAGTATTCTCCATAATGGCTGTTGGTGTTTATATAACCTATAGAATTTTAGATTTTCCTGATCTTTCAGTAGATGGAACCTTTCCACTAGGTGCCTCTGTTACAGCAATATGTCTTATAAAGGGTGTAGATCCTTTTATAGCTTGTTTGCTAGCTTTCATAGCAGGTGGTATAGGAGGAGCGATAACAGGATTATTTCATGTAAAATTTAAGATAACTAACCTTATGTCTGGCATTCTTGTGATGATAGCGCTTTATTCAATAAATTTGAGGATAATGGGAAAATCCAATATCCCTCTATTTGGAATTGATACTATTTTCACACCACTTTCCAACCCTATAATTATAATAGTCATTTTTGCATTAGCTTCAAAGATTATATTAGATTTATTTTTGAAAACTAAATTAGGTTTTATTCTTAAAGCTACAGGAGATAATGATCAGTTAGTGACTTCTTTAGGCGTTAACAAGGACACTATTAAGGTACTAGGACTTATAATCTCTAATGGATTAGTGGCTTTATCAGGATCTATAATGGCTCAATATCAAGGATTTGCAGACGTAAGTATGGGAACTGGTATTGTAGTTATGGGACTTGCCGCTGTTATAATTGGAGAATCCATACTTAAAAAAGCTAGTATAGTAAAAGGTACTACTATGGCTATATTAGGTTCCATAATATATAAAGGTATAATAGCTATTGCCTTACAATTAGGTCTTGAACCTACAGATTTAAAACTTGTAACTGTAATCATAGTAGTTATAGCATTATCATTAAATAATAAAAAATTTAATTTTAAAACTAGAAAGAAAGTGCCAATGGGAGGTGGGGTTCTTGTTACAGATAAATAATTTATATAAGATTTTTAATAATAATACAGCAAATGAAAAAATTATATTTGATAATTTTAATCTTAATGTAGAGAAAGAAGAATTTATAACCATAATAGGAAGTAATGGAGCAGGAAAATCCACTCTTTTGAATATAATATCAGGAGTAATAGCACTAGATGATGGCACTATTATTCTGGAAGATAGAGATATATCTAAGATGCCTGAACATAAACGTTCAAAAGTTATAGGAAGAGTGTTTCAAAATCCATCATCAGGGGTAGCACCCAACATGACAATTTTAGAAAATATGTCTATGGCGCAGAATAAAGGAAATAAATTTAATTTAACTAGTGGATTATCTAAAAAAAATATAGCTCTTTTTCGAGAAATGCTATGTAAATTAGATTTAGCCCTTGAAGATAAAATGAATATTAAAGTCGGCTTATTATCCGGTGGACAAAGACAAGCTCTTTCATTACTTATGGCTGTAATGAGCAAACCTAAAATATTGCTTTTAGATGAGCATACAGCAGCATTAGATCCTAAAACCTCTGAACGAATTAATGAGATTACAGCGGAAATTATAAAAGAAAACAAAATTACAACTTTAATGGTGACTCATAATTTAAATCATGCAATAAGTATGGGGAATAGATTGATAATGATGCATCAGGGAAATATAGTTTTAGATGTATGTAAAGAGAAGAAAAAAGAGTTAACAGTAAACAAATTGCTTTCACATTTTGATAATCTTCAAACCAAGGAATCATTAAGTGATAGAGTTTTATTTGGTTAAAACAAGCTTAGGAGTAGAAGGTAGTACCTTCTACTCCTAAGTTTATTTTAAACATAATTTTATAATAAAAAAATAATTATAAAGAGATATTTCAAAGCAAAAAATCATAAATATTAACAAATGCATATATAGGGCGAAAAACTTAATTAAATAGAGCAATGTAGAGGTATTTCATACATTAAAGTTTTAATCTATTTCTCCTTAGGGTTTCAATTCTCCAAATAAATATATATACTTAATTACAAAGCAACGAAAATTTAATAATAAGTATAAGTTTTAATATAAACTTATAATAAAGCATTTTCAAAAATAACTGGTCTTTAAACATTAGCTATATCAAGTGATTCTTAGCTTCAGATGGAGTTTGCTTAAAAGGAATACTTACTCCAACTGAAGATTAGAAAAACTTATCCAGGGACGTAGCATCCGTTATGCATAGCATAAGAACTCTAAATCGCTTTCACAGAATGTGATGGGAGTATTACGGATGGTAGTCATCGGATAAATTAGCGACAAATAAGTAATTTAGTGATTGAGGTGAAAGTTATGGCGGTAAAAATTTTAACTGATAGCACAAGCTATATTGATAAAGATATTAAAGAAGAATTATATATACAAACTATATCTTTAAATATTATATTTGAAAATGAGAGTTTTAAAGAATGTGACATAGATAATGATATCTTTTACAAAATGATGGAACAAGAAGGTATACCTACTTCTTCTCAACCTTCCATTGAAGAATTATACTATATTATGAAAGATACAGTGGAGAAAGGTGATAGTCTCCTTTGTATATTTTTATCTTCGGATTTGAGTGGAACATACTCAGCAGCTCATACAGTAAAAAGTATGATTTTAGAAAAATATGAAAATGCCAAAATAGAAATATTAGATTCTCGTTCTACTTGTATGCAGCTTGGATTTGCTGCTATCTTAGCTGCTAGAGCAGCAAAAGAAGGACAAAACTTAGATGAAGTTAAGAAAATTGCTGAGAAAAACCTAAAAAGAAGTAGGTTTTTATTTATACCGGATAATCTAGAATATTTAAAAAAAGGCGGCCGAATTGGAGGAGCAAGTGCCTTAATTGGAAATTTACTTAAAATAATTCCCATCTTAACAGTTGAAGAAGGAAAAACAACAATATATACAAAGGTTAGAACAAAAAAGAAAGCTATAGAAACAATGCTAGATAAACTGCTAAAAGATGCAAATAACTGCGAATTAGTTGAAGTAGTTATTCATCATATCAATTGCTTTAATGAGGCAATTGAATTAAACAAAAAAATAAAAGAAATATTTAAGTTAGAAACTAAAATATATGACATAGGACCTGTGATAGGAATGCACGTTGGACCAGGAGCAATTGGAATAGTTTATTATACAAAGCAGGATATTATATAGCTAAAAAGCCGTAGAATTTACTCTACGGCTACGTTTATATAAAATAATAATTTCTATTTCAAATTTTTGTCAATATCTTCTAATACTTCATTTATACTTTCATTTATTGCATTAATATTAACCGTCTCCATTGCTTCATTATCGATATGATATTTATCCTTAAGTTTTAATATTCTATATACTTTTTCATCAATCTCTTCTTCAGTTAAAGTTCCATCTTTTACTGATTCTTTTATAAAATTAATCATCTCCTGCTGTTTATCCGGAGTGTGACAAGTCAATACTATATCAGTACCAGCTTTTAATGACTTAAGTGCACTCTCTCCTACACCATATTTATTTGATATTGCTTTCATTGATATATCATCTGTTATAACTACACCTTCAAAACCAAATTTATCTCTTAATATATCTTTGATTATTGCTGGCGATAAAGTGGAAGGATTATCTTTATCTAATTGAGGTAGTAAAATATGTGCAATCATAATCACATCTGCCCCTGCCTCTATTCCTTTTTTAAAGGGCAACATTTCGAAATTTTCAAGATCTTCTATATTCTTATTTATTATTGGTAAATCCTCATGGGAATCTACAGATGTATCACCATGTCCTGGAAAATGTTTCAATACAGGGATAACCTCTGCATCTTGAAAGCCTTTCATCACTTCAATACCTAGCTCGCTAACAGTTTGAGGATTATCGCCAAAAGCTCTATCCCCTATAACTTTATTTGTAGGATTACTGTTTATATCCATAACAGGAGCAAAGTTCATATTAATACCAAAACTCATTAGTTCTTCTCCTACTGTTAATCCAACATTATAGGCTACATCTTTGCTTCCTGTTCTACCTATTTTACTGCCACTAGGTAATTTTTTAATTTCTTTAGGCATCCTAGTTACTCTTCCACCTTCCTCATCTATAGAAATAAACAGTGGTATAGGATTTTCTCCATTATATTCCTTTATAGAATTTGTTAAATTTAATAGCTGTGAGGAATCCTTTATGTTATTTTGAAATAATATTACCCCTCCGACCTTATCCTCTCTAATTAGTTTCATTGTATTCTCATTGATTTCTTGTCCTTCTATTTTTATAATAAACATTTGTCCTATTTTTTCTTCTAGAGTAAGCTTACTTAGCTCTTCTTTAACAGGGTCTATAGTAGGAGTTATAGGTTTATTTTCTATTTCCTTTGTTTTATTTTCTTCCTGCCTACCACATCCTAGAAACATAGTACACAAAATTAATATTAATATGCTAATTTTTTTAGTCATAATTTTTCTCCTTTGCTAATTTAATAATAGAGTAGTTTATTAAATATAGAACAAGACAGAACATGCCGAAGATAAGTGTATATTTTAATGATTGAGAGTTAATATCTTTTGTAAGTATAGCTATTATATTCTTAGGCTTTATTACGTCCCAACTATTCCATCTTACAAACCTTCCTAAGTATATAGCAAATCCACTAAGCATATTGACCACAAATACAAATATCCAACTGATAAAATTATTAGTTTTTCTTCCTATTAACCTTTGATTTATATATAAAGATATGAATCCCACTACATACCCTAACCATACTCCTATGGCAATATTTATAAATTCTAACCAAACTTTCAAATCCTTATTATATAGAATTCTCGGCTCTAAACCATAAGGAATATAATTAGGATTTGAAAAATAAAATTTCTTAGTTGACAAATGAATAAAATCTGTAGTTATATAGGGTGAATTAGGGTAAAATAATAGCCAAACTAATCCTAGTAAAATAACAATAATGTTATTCCTTATTTTTTTACCACTTTTTCTACTCAATTTATTCATTTGTAACGCAAGGATTAACGGAATCCATGATAAAAATACATTCCATATCATATAAAACAAGTGTATATTCCCACTTAAAATAATCCATACAAAGTAAACAATTGTTAAGACCACTAAATAACTAATCCCCACTTTTCCCTCCTAATTAAGTGTTATAAATCATTAGCTTATCCAAGTCATATCCGTATTTTCTAGTTTCCATTGCCCATCACTAAGTTTTATAGTCGACTTGAATCCCACTGCCCCTTTCCCCGAGCGAAACTTTGAACCTTCTACTACAGCCTGATTATTTGCAGTGAATTCAATACTTTCAATTGATAACAATATTCCTTCGATATAATTTCCTTCTTTGACCATATCCTTTTCTTTTAAGCTTTCAAAAGACTCATTAATAACTTCCAAATTATACTTTTCAAAATATTTTATTATAAGATTTTTCTCTTCTTCTTCTACTCCTTCTAAAGTATCAAAATCTATAGCTATATATTTAATATCATCGTTTAATCCAGGGTCTATCGTCATATAAGAGTCTAATACCTGAGAATAAATAAAATAATATTTGGAATAATTCCCTTCTTTCTTTTCTACACCATCAGCATTTTTAATTTGCTCTTTACTATATTCCATGCTTTTTTTAGTACACCCAGTAAAAATCATCCCGCATAATATTAAAAATATAATTATTATTCTTTTCATTTAACTACCTCCTAGTACCCCATTTACTTATATTACGAAGTACCAAGGAAATAAGTTAATAATTCTCTATCATTTCCTCTAGCTTAATATAAGGATTTGTATATCTCTTTTTATCTTTACTTTTCTTACCGTATTCAATGGCCTTTGGTGGACACCAATGGATACAAGCCATGCAAGCCTCACAATCTCCATTCCAAGTTGGTTTTCCGTCTTTCATTATTATATTCTTTCTTGGACATACCATATGGCATATAGAACATTTTAAACATTTTTCATTTACCCAAAAATTTTTATCACATTTTTTAAAGTGTTTAATTGCCATAGGATATACAGCCTTTGATAATATATTTCCTATCAATGGGGATTTTTCTTCTTCATTATAGTCTTCATTATTTTTAATTATGCTGCAAATGCTCTTAATCTTTTCCTCTTCAGTTTTAAATATTTCCTTTTGTTTTTCCTCGGAAATAGTATTAAACATAGGTATATAGTTATCAGGCATAGTTATTCCAAAGGCTGCATTAAGCTTTGTCCCATTATTTTTTAGAATATTTTTAGTCTGTTTTATAGTTCTTCCTCCTAAATCACCATAAGTTATCACAGTAAAAACATATTTATTGGTCTTTATTTTTTCAAGAAAATCAACTACTATCCTAGGTACACCCCAAGCATAAACAGGAAAAACAATTCCTATTCTTTCACACTCCAAGTTTATCCCTTCTTTTAATGCTTTAGGTATAAATATCAACTGGGTATTTCCTAGTTTCGAAGAAATATCCTTTGCAACCTTTAAAGAATTTCCAGAACCAGAAAAGTAAAATATTTTATTTTTCACATTTTTCTCTCCTTTATAATATTTCTACGCTATTAATTCCTTCACTCTTTCTTAACTCCATAATGATTTCTTCTCTGTGAGCACGTCTAGGCAGTAGAACTGTATATAAGCTGCTTCCAAACCCCTTATCCTCATCTTCCAAAAAAAACTCTATATTTTTAATCCTAATGTTGTTCTGCTGGAAATAATGTGTTATATCATTAATAGCCTTCTCTTTATTAGTATAATCTATTTGAAACCGTACAACAGAACATTTTTCTCTAAACATATTTTCAAACTTTGTTAAAAATGCCAATATAACAATTACAGATAGAGCTGAGATTATGCTTAAAGAATAATATCCTTTTCCTACTGCTAGTCCAATACACCCAACAGTCCAAAGGCTTGCTGCTGTAGTAAGACCTTTTACCGAACCTTTATCATGAATTATTGTACCCGCCCCTAAAAATCCAATACCACTTATTACTTGCGCTCCTAGCCTTCCTACATCTGCTTTTAAAGCATTACTCAACTCTGATCTTTCACTTATTAATTTAATTGTGTACTCTATATCATATATCTGCATCATGGATATAACAGCTGCGCCTAAACAAACTAAAATATGAGTTTTAAAACCAGCAGGTCTATTTTTACTTTCTCTTTCATACCCTATAATTCCACCAACTAATATAGATAATATTACTCTAATTATAATCTCTTTTACATTCATGACTACCCCCCTTTTTTATTTATATTACAATCTATTTGTAATAATAGCTTAATTCATTTTTTTATACTTTACAAATATATTATGTCAATAAAGTAATAATTTATATATCCTTATATAAAAAAAGTTGTGCCCTAGGACACAACTTAGTTTTTATTGATTTTTATTCTTAGTTAACATTTCCCCAACTGCCGCTATGCTACCAAGGGTAGAAACAGCTTCATTTGGTAATATAAGTTTATTAGCTGGGTTTTTAGCCATTTCTCTAAGAGCTTCAACTTGTTTTAATGCTATTACTTTTTCATCTGTACCAGAATCAATTATAGCCTTATTAACCATTTCAATTGCCTTAGCTTCAGCTTTTGCTACTGCTTCTATAGCCTCTGCTTTACCATCAGCTTCAAGAACTTGAGATTGTCTTAATCCTTCTGCACGTCTAATATTAGCTTCCTTTTCCGCTTCTGCTTGAAGTATTTTAGCTTGCTTTTCACCTTCTGCTCTAGCAATATCAGACTGCTTTTGTCCTTCTGCTTGAAGTATTGCAGCTCTCTTATCTCTTTCTGCTCTCATCTGCTTTTCCATTGCCTGTTGAATTTCTGCTGGTGGAATAATATTTTTAATTTCAACGGATAAAATTTTTATTCCATAAGCATCAGTTATCTGATCTACTACTTGTAATAACTCATTGTTAATTTTATCTCTTCCTGATAAAACTTCGTCTAAAGACATATTACCAACTATATTTCTCATATTAGTTATTGTTGAATAAACTATACCAGATTTATAATTTTCAATATTATAAACTGCATCTTTTGCATCCATAACCTTGTAGAATATAACATTATCTATGGAAATTTTAACATTATCTTTTGTTATAACACTTTGTGGTTCAATATCTAAAATTTGTTGTTTTGTAGAGACCTTTTTTCTTACAAAATCTGCGAAAGGAATAGTAAAATGCCAACCTGGCTCTAACACCCTATAAAATTGACCAAATCTCTCTAAAATATAAAGATTTCCTGTGTTTACAACTTTAATCGAAGAAAGTACTGCTGACAACAGTATAACTAAAATTAAAATTAAAATAATCTTCCCTAACATAAATTAAACCCTCCTATATTTTTTTTATTACTAATTTATTTCCTTCTATAGAAATTATTTTAGCTCTATCACCCTTTTTCAATACTTCACCTTGAGCTTTAGCCGTCCAATAAATCCCATCTATCTTTATCAACGCTGTATCTATAACATCATTATCCACACTAATTTCTCTTCCTATATACCCTTCTTCCATAGTAGGCGTCTTGTCCACAGTTTTATTTAATGTTTCCTTTGCTAGAGGATATCCTACTGCCATGAACAATGCACTTACTGCGCCAAAAGTAATTAATTGAGTAGTAAAAGAATAGTTTAAAATTAAAGCTATTAGAGACGCCAGTGAACCTACTGTAAACCAAACAAACAATAAAGTGCTAGTAAATAAATCTATTGCTACACCACCTACACCTATAGCTACCCATAATAAAATTGATGCTGTTGTTCCTATAGCCAATCCCTCCTTCCAAAATAAATAACAAATTTGATTTTAGATATAATTATTGTTATTATCATTATACAATATTTCGTTAATTATTTGCATACTTAAATATATTTATAAGGTAAATTTAAGCATATGTAAAAGTTGACATGTAAAAGGGTTTATTTCATAATAATTTTGTAAAAATATATTTAATAATATAATTGGAGGGGAAATTTATGAATTCAAGTAATAGTAAAAATTATAGCCCTGAAAAAGATTTTATAAATGTAGCTGCTGCATGTCCTACAACCAATGTTTGCGATATAGATTTTAATATAAATAATATAAAAAAGTCCATAGATGATGCTTTAAATCAAAATGTAAAGCTAATAGTTTTCCCCGAGCTTTCAGTTACTTCATATACTTGTGGCGATCTATTTTTAAACAGAAGTTTTCTCTCTAAATCTATAATGGGCATAGAAAATATATGTTCCTTTTCAAAGGATAAAGATATATTAATTGCAGTGGGTGCTCCACTGATATTCAATGATTCCCTATATAATTGTGCTTTTATAATTTACGAAGGAAAAATATTAGGTATAGTTCCTAAAAGCTTTATACCTAATTACTCTGAATTCTATGAAAAAAGATGGTTCTCTGAAGGAATGTATATTAATAACGAAAAAATTGACCTAGATCTTCAAAAAGACATTCCTTTTGGAGTAGATTTAATATTCAAAAGTGGTACAATTAAATTCGGATTTGAAATCTGTGAAGATCTATGGGTAACCATACCGCCAAGTAGTTATTTGAGTCTAAAAGGAGCTAATATAATAGGTAATCTTTCCGCTTCCAACGAAATAGTAAGTAAATCTTCTTATAGAAGAGATTTAGTTAAATCTCAAAGTGGTCGTTGCGTTTCTGGCTATATTTATGCATCTTCAGGTGTATACGAATCTTCCACTGACTTACTATTTAGCGGACACTTAATAATAGGAGAGAATGGCTCTATACTAAAAGAAAATGAAAGATTTGAAAGAGAAGGAAACATGATAATATCCTCTATAGATATAGATAAGCTAAATGGAGAGAGATTAAAAAACATTAGCTTTAGAGATAACAATAAAAACACTTTATTTAACGTAAGAGAAATAGAGTTTAGCTTTAAAAAATCAAACTTTAAAATGCATAGATACATAGAAAAACATCCTTTTGTGCCAAAAGATATTCATAAACAAGAGATAATATGTAAAGAAATATTTAATATTCAAAGTTCTGCATTGGCTAAGAGAATAGAACATACTAATCTAAAAAAAGCTGTCATTGGAATTTCTGGAGGATTAGATTCAACTCTAGCTCTTCTAGTTGCTGTTAAAACCTTTGATTTATTAAATATAGAACGTAAAAATATTATAACTATAACAATGCCTGGTTTCGGAACCACAGATAGGACATATAATAACGCCATTAACCTTTGCAAAAAATTAGGCACAGAACTAAGAGAGGTAGATATAGTTCCTTCTTGTCTTCAACATTTTAAAGATATAGGTCATGACCCATCAATTCACGATGTAACCTACGAAAATGTTCAAGCAAGAGAAAGAACTCAAATTTTAATGGATGTGGCTAACAAGGAAGACGCCTTGGTTATAGGTACTGGGGATTTATCAGAGTTAGCATTGGGTTGGTGTACATATAACGGAGACCAAATGTCCATGTATTCCATTAATCCTTCCATACCAAAAACTTTAGTTAGATATTTAGTTAAATATATAAGCACAAATGAATCTGAAGAAGAAATTTCTAATATATTGATGGATATTTTGGACACTCCAGTAAGCCCTGAACTTCTTCCAAAGGATAAAGAAGGAAAAATAGTCCAAAAGACTGAGGACATAGTTGGACCTTACGAGTTACACGACTTTTTCCTTTATCACTTTGTAAAAGGTTCATCCCCAGAAAAAATATTATATTTAGCTGAATTAGCCTTTGAAGGAATCTATAGTAAAGATACTATATATAAATGGCTACAGCTATTTATAAAAAGATTCTTCACTCAACAGTTTAAACGTTCCGCTATGCCTGATGGCCCTAAAGTGGGTACTATAAGCTTATCGCCTCGCGGAGACTGGAGAATGCCTTCTGATGCAAGCTACAATTCGTTTTTAATAAGAGACTAAAATAAATTAAGAACTTCTAGATTTTGCTCATATGCATAGGGCACATTACATAGCATTTTTAAGTTCTAGACATCTAATTATCTTTGTAGAACATAAAAAAAACTGAGGTATATAGTGGGAGGAGCGCCTTTTTCTGAAGCGACGTCACTATGTACCTCAGTTTCCATTTCTGATATATAAATATCATTGTAAAATTTTACAATTATGAACTAATCTTATATAACTTAGTTTAGAAAGTATCTTTGTAAAACATAAAAGAGCTAAGTATGTAGTGAAAAAGCGACTTTTTCTGGAGCGCCTTCACTACATGCTTAGCTCTCTATTTTGTATAACAATTTACCTTTGTAGAAAATTACAGTTGAGAAAACAATTTCTCTAAACTACATTGTTTCAGGTTCTGGATATTCTACTCCGAAAGTGTCTACAGTAACTTCTTTAATTTTTTGAGGTTCTAATGGTTTATCCATATAGTCTGTAGCTACTGCTCCCATTTTAAGAGCTATGTCTAAACCTTCTGTAATCTTTCCAAAACCAGCATATTGACCATCTAAATGTGGAGCATCTCCTATCATTATAAAGAATTGGCTTCCTGCTGAATTCACACTCATGGATCTAGCCATAGATAAAACACCTACAGTATGTTTTAAATCATTTGTAAATTTATTAATTTTAAATTCACCCTTAATAGAGTATCCTGGTCCACCCATTCCTGTTCCTTCTGGGCAACCACCTTGTATAACAAACCCTGGTATTACTCTGTGAAAAGTAATGCCATTATAAAATCCTTTATTAATTAAGCTTATAAAATTATTTACAGTATTAGGAGCTACTTCTGGATATAATTCTCCCTTCATAATATCTCCGTTTTCCATAGTTATTGTAAATATTGGATTGCTCATATTCATCTCTCCTTTTTTGGTAATACAAAGTAAATTATATTATTATTTAAGGTAAAATGCAAAATATTTTATTACAGCAATTTTTTTAAGCAATACTAGCTAACTTTATTATATTTGCCACATCTATCTCCAAAGCATCCAATTATATTATCATTCTCATTTATTTTAACAACTTCACATCTATTACTGCATCCTTCACATTCAAAACTTGATGAAACTAAATTACTTTCTCCAAGATTTAATCCTCTAAATCTACTTGCGCCTGCTTTTTCTACGGCAGATTTTGCAATAATTGCAGCACCTACCGCTCCCATTATATTATAATGTTCTGGAACAACTACCTCAAATCCTAATGCATTTTCAAAAGCCACTTTCATTCCTATATTCGCAGCTACTCCTCCTTGAAAAAATACTTTAGACTTAATTTCCTTGCCCTTACCTACATTATTGAGATAGTTTCTAACCATAGCTTCACAAAGACCTCTGATTATATCAGATTCATTATATCCTAATTGTTGTTTATGTATCATATCAGACTCTGCAAAAACGGCACAACGCCCTGCAATTCTAACAGATATGTCTGATTTTAATGCATAATCACCAAATTCTTCTATTGGAATTTCAAGCCTTTCTGCCTGTCTATCAAGGAAAGAACCTGTTCCTGCGGCACAAACAGTATTCATTGCAAAATCAGTAACTATTCCATTTCTTAGAACTATAATTTTAGAATCTTGTCCGCCTATTTCAATTATAGTCTTTACATCTTCATCTACCTGCAAAGCTGCAACTGCATGAGCAGTTATTTCATTTTTAATTGCATCTGCACCTATTATGGCTGAAGCTATTTGCCTTCCACTACCTGTGGTTCCAGCTGCAAGTATTTTAGCGCCATCATATTTATTTTTTAAAACTCTAAAACCTTCCTGAATAACATTTATAGGTCTTCCCTTTGTTCTTAAATATAGTTTCTCTACAACATTCATTTTATTGTCCAAAAGTACAAAATTTGTACTAACTGAACCTACATCAACACCTAAATAATACATTTATCCTTTCTCCTTTCAAGCAAATCTACAAAAGCTTCTATTCTTGTAATATAACCTGCTTCTCCTGTCATTTCGTCAACTATGAGAGTCATGATTGGAAAATCTTTATCCTTTGATATTTGTGGCAATATTGCTTTTGATACAATCTCTGGCATGCATCCCATTGGGAATATTTGAATAGCGCCATGAAATCCTTCTTTATGAGCTAATACTGCCTCTCCTATACACTCTCTTGCATGACCGCCAATTTGTACGTTCAAATATTCTTTAGCCATTTTTTTAATATCTAGTTGATTTAATTTTGTAGGATGTAATGCCATATTTTTAACCCACCAACTAGGGCTAAGCTTTCTTTTAGTTGAAACCCCATAATCCATTAATTTATCTTCAATATAAAAATTTGAAAAGGGCTCTATAACTGTATATATTTCCCCTATTATAGCAATTTTAATAGGATCCTTTGTTTTATCTATTTCTACATTGTTTATTTTATTTTTATACTTCATCAAAATATTAATCATATCTTCTGGATTATTACACTTTTCAGCTTCTGCTCTGCAAGTATTTAAAAGCTCTTTACATTGGCCTTTTATTTTTTCATACCCTGCAAGATGATGTGCTTTTGCCTCTATGTCATCAATTAAATTTATAACCTTTAGAGCCTGAGTTGCAGCTTTAAGCTTCTCTCTTCTACTTTTTTTACTATTATCTGCTATTCTATTTATTCTATTTAAAAGCTCTTGTACTCCTATATCTTTTGGAGCATCTATAACTATAAACTCTACATCATGCCCTAATTTTTTTAATGTGTTCATTTGTAATTCGCAATACTCTCCAAACCTACATGGTCCACAGCTACCTGTTAATATTACTGTATCTGCTCCCTGTTCAATCGCTTGTATGTAATTACCTATCATTAATTTAAATGGTAAACACATTTCATCTGGAGAATATAATGAACCGATTTCAAGGGATGATTTACTATTGAAATTAGGTATAACATAATCTATTCCAAGTCCATCAAATAATGCCTTGGCAGCTAAGTATACATTCCCCATGTGAGGACTTGTTATTTTCAAATTAACAGCTCCTTTCTAACATATCAACAAAGGCTTCTATTCTAGTATCAATACCAGCTTCCCCCGTGTGCTCATCTATCTTAAGAACCATAAAAGGAAAATCTTCAATTCTATCTTTTACAAGTTCAATTACTACAGAATCTATTCCACAGGCAAAAGATGATATATATATTATTCCATCAACTTTCTTATTCTTTGCTATATGTGATAAAAAACCATAAGTGTTTCTTGCAAAAGTCCAAAATGGCTTTTTATAAAGACTTTTCACTTCAGTATCTATGTATTCATCCTCTACATACTCCTCAGTAATAACTCCAATCCCTAATTCATTGAGTTTTTTAACCAAACTCATATTTGTAAAATCATCATATATATTATATGGATGCCCTGCTAGAGCAATATTAAGTTTAAAGTTTTCATCTTTTATACCACTTTTAAACTTCCTTTGCTCCTCAATAGCCTCATTAAAAGCCTTTTCTATTTTCCTCTTATCTGTCGTGATCATCTTTCCAGCTTCTTTGGCCCATCGATATAATTTCTTCGTAGATGTGAAGTAAATAGGCGCAGTTATTGTCTGTGGCATATCTGGTATACTATTTATCACCATTTCCGGTAAACCACAAAATTTAGGACATATAAATTCAGCTTCTCTAATTTGCATAATTCTTGGTATCAATAAAATATCACAATTATCTTTTATTGAAGCAATATGACCATGAAATACTTTTATAGGTAGACATGCTTCGTCTACACAATATTTAGCACCTTCATTTAATATATCCTTACTAGTGTCAGAAGAATATATGATTTCTGCATCTAACTCTTCAAAAAATTTAATAAAAAAGGGGTAATATTTATAATATAAAAGTCCCTTAGGAATTCCTACTTTCATACTAACCTCCATTAAAAAATCATATAACATTCAAATATTCTGTCCACATTTTACAAGGATATTCAATAAAATCATAGAAATAAAAAATCTAGCCTGCTTAAAATAATTACACCTTATAGGGTGAATTAATTTTTATCAAACAAAAAAGGGATTTTGTTAAACAAAATCCCTACATTTTATTATCTTTTTAATTTTTCTACTTTAGTTCTTAAATTTTTATAACTTAATATAAAACCAAATCATCTATCTTACAACATAATATATTGGCTAAAACTATAACCTTTTGCAAACTGGGGTTACTCTTATCTCCTCTCTCAAGTTCCTCTAAATATGACTTTGAAATTGAAGTTTCATATTTTGGGTTTTTAGTTAAATTTTCAATATCAGAAGCAGTATATCCTAAATTTAATCTATACTCTCTTATTTTCTTCCCATTTAACATGTAAAGACCCCCCTATTTGATTTTTAATTTATTTTTATTATAACATATATTTTCATAAAAATATAGATGTCCCTTTAAATTCACGTAAATAAAATCAGATTGTACTCAATATAATTCTTATCATTGCGAACCATATTATGTTTCTACGTGATATAATACACATAATCACTTTCCTTCTTTTCTTGTTAGTATAATATAATTACTATGACTTTAGATATTTTATAACCTTTCAAATATAAATAATTTAAATGAAACTTTTTCCATAACTCGTTAATCTAATTACTAAGAAGGGATGTGAAGTAATGCTTACAGAGAATGTTGTGAATAATATAAAAAACCAAGGCTTCCCCCCTATATACAATTTTGTTCAAGATAATAAAGATTCTTTATATAAAATAGCCTGGGCGTATTTACAAAATCCTTATGATATAGAAGATGTTTTTCATAATACAATTATTTTAGTCTATGAAAATATTGGTAAACTCAATAAGATTGAGTACTTTAAAACCTGGTTTACATCTATTCTTATAAATGAATGTAAAAAACTTTTAAGGAAAAACAAAAAGGTTCTTCCTACTCCCATTTCAATTGGAAGGAATATAAATTTAACCTTAAGTGAAAGTGAAATCGACCTCCAAATATCATTAAATAAGCTAGATTCCATTTACAAAGAGCCTATCATTTTAAAATATTATGCCGGTTACACTCAAGAAGAAATAGCTCTAGCTTTAAATTTACCTATAGGCACAGTAAAAACAAGGATTTACCGTGGAATAAAATTACTTCAAAAGTATATGGTAAAGGGGGTTTAAATTATGAATTGCATTAAAATTAAAGAATTATTACTTGAATATGTTGAAGGCAATATTGATGTTAAAGAGAAAAAGGAAATTGATGTACACTTATCTTATTGTCAACAATGTAGAAATGAGCTAGAAAACATAAAAAATATTCATAACTCATTAATAGGGTTATCAAATAAAATAAATCCACCTGCAAATTTTATAGACAATATTAAAAATCTTGATATAAGTGAAAATAAGTTAAAGGCAAACGGTAAGAAATATACTTTTAAAAGCTTATTAGTGGCTTGTACAATAATGACTTTATCCCTATTTACTGTATTTGCCTCAGAAGATATATTAACTCTTATTTCTAAATCCATCACTAAACGTGAATCTCTAAAGGATAATTTAAACAAAGGTTATGGGAATGAACTAAATATATCTAAAATAGACCAGCAATTTAAAGTTACATTGCTCTATGCTGTAGCTGATGACACAGAAACCTCTATATTCTACGAAGTAGAAAACTTATCAACTGAAGATAATTATGATATATCTAATTTACATGGAGATATAGATTTAAACAAATACTGGCCAATAAAAGAAAGTGATAACCCTATGATAAGAGATTCAATCCCTACTACTTGGATTTCTCTCTACAGCGATAAAAAGAATGTATCAAAGGGAAAACTAACTTTACCACCAATACAATCATCTGAGGAAACTATAAATATTACATTCAAAAGACTTCTGCTTAACAAGGAAGAAAATCACAAATCCATAAACGGTAATTGGAATTTCAATTTTAAAGTGAATAAAATACCTACAAAAACATATGAAATAAATAAAGATATAAATTTACAAGGTTATCCTGTAAAATTTACTACAGTAGAAATGTACCCTACGAAAACCGTAGTAAACTACGAATTCAAAAATGTACGGACCCATGAAAATTTTCAAGGATTAGAAGATGTTTATATAACCTGCAATGGCAATGAGTATGAACAATTATTTTTTGGAGGTAATACTATTCCTAATGATAATAAATACCACCAAAGAAGTTTGATATTTGAATCACTATATTCTTTAAACCCTAATAAATTAGAAATACATGTTAAAAGTTATACTATCAAATATTACAAAGATGAAAGTTTTACCATTGATCCTAATAAACCATTTCCTCAGAAATTTGAACTTCTAGGAAGCAATATGACGGTAGAAAAAATTCACTTTAATGGACAGGATATAATAACAAACATAACCTATGATTTAGACAACAGAGAATTTGAAATTCCAGAGTTTAAAATTAGCTCCCCAAATAATAGGTATTCACCATATATCAATGGCAACAGATATTGGGGTTTCTATATAGATGAGAACGGAAATAAATACGAACTTTTTGAAGGTATTGCTAAAATTAGTGAAATTAGATACAAAAAGCCTGTATACTATGCAGTAAGAACAGAATTAACCAATCGCATATTTGACATCGAAAGAGAAGCAACCATAAAAGAGTGGTATAATTTAGATATACCTATTGATTTAATTTTAGAAAGTTATACCAAAACCTACTTCACAGATAATAAAATCAAGGTAAAATTAAAATAGCCCTGCTTAATTAAAAACTTATAGTTGATAAACTAATCTGTGACAATATAAATTTGAAAATATATTTGTAAAACCTAAAAGAGCTAAGTATGTAGTGAAATAGCGACTTTGCCTGGAGCGCCTTCACTATGTACTTAACTCTCTATTTCGTACAACAAATTATCACTGTAAAAGTATATTTGCACAACATAAAGGAACTGAGGTATATAGTGGGAGGAGCGCCTTTTTTCGAAGCGACGTCACTATGTACCTCAGTTCCTATTTCTGATACCCTAATTATGGTTGCGACAAATGAAAAATGCTATGCAATGCTTCTTATTCTTCTATATCCCTTATTACTCTACAAGGATTACCCGCTGCAACTACATTAGCTGGAATATTCTTTGTGACTACACTTCCAGAACCAATGACAGTATTTTCACCAATAGTAACCCCTGGATTAATTATAGTTCCACCACCAATCCATACATTATCTCCTATAGTTACAGGTTTAGCATATTCTTTTCCTTCTCTTCTTAGTTGAGGGTTTATGGGATGAGTGGCAGTAAAAATTTTTACATTTGGAGCTAAAAGCACATTTTTTCCTATTTTCACAGGAGCGCCGTCCAATATTAAACAATCAAAGTTGGCATAGGAATTTTCTCCCCATTCAATATTAAATCCATAATCACAAGTAAATGGAGGCTCAATATAAAAACCATCGCCTACTTTCCCAAATAATTTCTTTAGAACTTCTTTTCTTATGTCCCCTTCTTCTGAAGTAGTGTTGTTATATATTTTCATTAGCCTTTTCGCATTATTTCTACCCTTTACTAACTCATCATCGTTGGCGTTATAAAGTTCACCATTAATCATTTTTTCTTTTTCTTTCATACAATCACTCCCCTTGTTTTATTATTTATTCATTGAAAGCTTTTATACTAAGTATACAAGCTTCTATTGCACAAATGTAACTATATTTCAAATAATTTAAAAATCTAAACTATTTGATTCGTTGATTCATAATGATACTAAAAAATAAAACTGTTGACAAAATAAATTTATCAACAGTTTTATTGTGCAAAATCATAATTTTTATCCGATGACTACCATCCGTAATACTCACATCGCACTCTGTGAAAGCGATTCACATAAAATCAAAGATTTTGGTTCTCTGCTTTTCTACAAGTGGGAGATATTAGAACTCTTGAGCTTCAGCGATTTAGAGTTCTTATGCTGTGCATAACGGATGCTACGTCCCTGGATAAGTTCTTCCCCTAAAGGATAAGGATTTCTAAGAAGCAAAGCTTCTAAGAACTCTCTTAATAAGCTTCAGTTGGAGTAAGTATTCTTTTTAAGCAAACTCCATCTGAAGCTAAGAATCACTTGATATCTCTATTTTTTTAGAGTTATGATTTTATATTGTTTTAATACTTTGATTTAGCTAGCCCTCCTAGGGATGTTTCCTTATATTCACACTTAAGGTCCATACCTGTTTCCTTCATTGTAATAACAACCTGATCGAATGAAACCATATGTTTTCCATCTGTATAAAGTGAATAATTTACCGCATCAAGAGCTCTAACAGCTGCTGCTGCATTTCTTTCTATACAAGGAACTTGTACATATCCACCTACAGGATCACAGGTCAATCCAAGGTGATGTTCAAGTGCCATTTCAGCTGCATATTCTATCTGATCCACGGATCCTCCCAATAAAAATGCTGCCATTCCTGCTGCCATAGCGCATGCAGATCCTACTTCAGCTTGACATCCACCCTCTGCACCTGAAATAGTTGCATTTTCTTTAATTAAATTTCCTATAAGCCCTGCTACAGCAAGTCCTTTTAATACTTCATCCTTAGGTAAATTATACTCCTCTTTTAAAGCATACAATAACCCAGGAATTACTCCTGATGCTCCACATGTAGGGGCTGTTACCACTGTTCCTCCAGCAGCATTTTCCTCTGATACCGCTAGAGTATATGCAAATATCTTTCCACTAAAAACATTTTTAGAATCATCTTTTCTAGTTTTTCTGTAAAAAGACTGTGCTTTTCTTGGATAATTTAGGCTTCCTGGAAGCATTCCTGTTTTAGTAAGTCCAGTCTGAACGCATTGCTCCATAGCGTCCCAAATTGTCTCAAGATATTCCCATATGGATTCTCCTTCTGCTTCATCTACATATTGCCACATTTCTTTTCTACTCTTTTTACACCATTCCATTATCTGTTCCATAGTTTTCAGCGAATAAACTTTAGAACCACCTTGTCTTGCTTCCCCCTCTTCCATTATAGTTCCACCGCCTACAGAGAAAACAAGCCAATCTGAAATTACATTTTCTTCACTATCCAAAGCAAAAAACTTCATTCCATTTGTATGATATTCATGTACAACTTCTGGTTTCCAAACAATTTCAGTAGTATGTGGTTTTAGTGTCTCTATAATAATCCAATCAGTAAGATGTCCTTTTCCTGTAGCTGCTAAAGAGCCGTAAAGTTCTACTTTAAATTTCGCTGCGTTAGGATTTTCTGCCTTAAACTTTTTCGCTGCTCTTTCTGGACCCATTGTATGAGAACTAGACGGACCATTTCCAATTTTAAATAATTCTCTTAAAGAATCCATTGTTATCTCCTCTCGTCCTATGGTTGTTTATTAGGAATCCATTAATAGATTTTATATTAATTTATCTCCTTCGAATAATTCTACTTTATCTAAACTTTGCATAAAATCTATATACTCTTTTTTAGTCATTTTTGCTTCAAAATTATTTAATATATTTTTTCCTGTTGATGCATTATCAAAAAGTAAATCTACAACTGTTAAAGCCATAGCTTTAGCAGGTACTATATAAGCTAGATTTTCATCAACGATTTCATATTCACGAGTGTGTAGATCTCCTTTTATTCCTCCTATCATTGGATGCATAGTTGGCATTATATGAGACACATCTCCAAAATCAAAGGATCCTGTAAAGTCTCCTCCTTCTATTATCTTATCTTCTGGCATACCAATAAACATTAAGTTTTCTTTAAATAGATTATCTAATTCCACTGTTTTTAGTATAGGAAGATATCCAGGAATACTTGTTATTTTTACATCTGCTCCAACTGCCATTGCTCCAGCTTTTAAAGCTCTATCTACTTTAGCATTAGAATCTAACATTCCATTTATCGTTCTTGCTCTTGCATAGGATTCCATTTGAACATCAGCTGGAACTGAGTTTACGATATCTCCACCTTTTGTAATTATAGGATGAACTCTCACTCTATCAGAGTCCTTAAAAGTTTCTCTTTGTGCGTGTATATTGTTTATAGCAAGCATCGCTGCATTAAGTGCATTAATTCCATTTTCAGGAGCTGATCCTGCATGAGATTCTTTTCCTATAAACTGAACTTTTTTTCCTACAAAACCATTACTTACTGGTCCTACTAATGCATCTTTATCTCCCATATCTAGAGAGTGGAACATCATAGCCATATCTATATCATCAAAATAACCTTTTTTAATAAGCTCTTGTTTTCCTCCAAAATATGTTAGCTTTCCTTCTTCTTTTAATTTAGCTCTATACTCTAATTCTACAAATTCTTCTGCTGGTGTGGCCATAACAGTTACATTCCCAGCAAGGTCTGGTAAAACTCCGCTTTTTACAAGACCTAAAGCTGCTCCTAACATTCCTGCTATTTGAATGTTGTGTCCACAGGCATGAACTGCTCCTCCTTCAACTGAATCAGAGTGATTTGCACATGAAATAGCGTCAAGTTCTCCTAGTATAGCAACATTAGGACCTGGTTTTCCACCTTTTATGCTTGTCTTACATCCAGTAACTGCAATGTTTTCTTCAACTTCTAATCCAAGATTTTTTAAGAAATTGGCTGCTGTTTCTGTAGTTTTAAATTCTTTAAATCCCATTTCAGGATTAGCATAAATCTCTTTACCAGCGTTTAGTATAACTTCCTTATTGTCGTCTATTGCTTTAATTACCTTTTGTTTTAATTCATTTATATTCATAATATCCTCCTTTAAGATACTCAGATTTTACCTTGTAATTTTAGAACTATATGTGCAATTGAGGCACATGCAAAGAATATAGCTGTAAATATAAACATAGCTATTAAAATTATCTTCCATGACATTTTCTTTAAGTCATCTATCTTATTTCCTACTGAAATTCCCGCGAAAGCCAATAAAGGTGTTGTAATAGCCATAAAGTTTATATTTTCTACATTTGATAAAAATACTTTTGATAATGGATTATATGGCATACTAAAAAGTAATCCTAATATAGTAGCCCATCCAAAGGCTGGAAATATAGATTTAGGAAATAAATCATTTACAACAAAAGCACTCTGTGCTACTAAAATAAGCATAATCATTCCTAGATATGCCTTATTCATAGGTATTCCTAATCCTAATTGTTGTCCCATTAGAATTATTAATCCAACTAAAAGCATTGTAATAAATTGATAGCCTGTTTTTTTGATATCAAAGTTACCCATTTATTTTCTCCTTTGCTACTTTTTTCTTATCACGAATTCTTATTAATTTATCATAAAACCAATTTGAAAAAGGTAATGTTACAAATATTAAAAAATTAACCCCTGTAATTCCTGAAAGCATATTACTAGTAGCTGCATAGGCTAAAATTGTATCTGCCATTTCTGGAACTGCTACTGCTAAAGATGACGCCGCTGCAGTGGTCATACTTCCACTTCCTACTCCACATGCCATTGCTAATGCATAAGGATGTAATCCACTATATATAGAGACAGAACCTAAAATTCCAAAAAATATAGTTCCTAAAACAGTTCCTACTAAGTAAGTTCCAAGTACACCATTTCCTTCTGGTGAATCTATTCCATATTTTTCTGATATAACTCCTAAAGAAGGCTCTCTACCTATACTGGTAGCTGCTCCTATAGCTTCTCTATTCATTCCTGCAAATATTGCCATTGGTAAAGCTAATAGAGGCGCAACTATATGTCCAAATTCCTGTGCTAAAAATGCCCATCCAACACTTATAATTTTATCTAAATTAGGCCCAACTAAAGTTCCATATCTTACTCCTAACAAAATAAGAGATATTCCTACTAGCTCTCCAGCTATACCCATCTCTTTTTCACCAATAGCTTTTTGTAATGATTTCATTCTTTTACCTAATAAATCTGGCGTTATTAAAATTCCTATTATTACAGCATATAACATTGGGAAAAGTGCTATTTTAATTGATCCTATTTGGATATTTCTTGCTCCAATCCATTCTGTAATTAAAGATATTATCATTACTACTAGAAATATTTTCTTGTAATTCTTATTAATTTTTTCTTTCATCCCTGTATCTCCTTACATATTATTTAGAATTTACATATGTATTAGTTCAACCTAAGCCTTTGCCTCCTCTCAACATTTTCTTTAATTTTTATCGATTCCCTGTACTAGATTATATAATTGCATTTTGGTCTTGTCCTTTAGTTGTCTTTAATGCTTTACGTATAATTATATGTAAACAGTTACAATAAGTCAATAGAAAAATGTATATTTTTATCAAAAAAACAAGATTCAGATAAACTGAATCTTGTTTAAAAATATATTTAATTTTTATCGAAATTTATTTTAATTATTTTTTTAGGCCTTCCTAAAGAATTATTAGATTCTAATCCTACTACTTCTCCACAATTGTTGTCTAGTATTTTTTTTATTATTCTATTTGCACTTCTTATACTTATATTTAAGTATTGTGCCAACTCTTCACTTGTAAATGTATCTTTCGAATACTTTTCTTTTATGGCATTAATCTTCCTGATATACAATGGGTTTAAATTTATTAATTCTGCCATTTCTTCTACTTCTGAGTTATCCATTGTTAAATTATAGATAAGTTCTTCTTCTTCTAACAAAGGACCTTCTATTTTATTTCCATCAACTTTAAAAATACAGCTTTTTTCTTCTTTAGCAGCTATCTGTAATGCCTTTCTTGCATTAATTTCACTTTCATATGCTGTTCTTCCTAAACCTGTACCAACAAAGATTTTAATATTATTCTTTTCTAAATAATCTAATGTGTTTTTTAATTTCACTAAATTTTCAGTGTTCTCAATAGCTCCTCTAGTAGAAAATATTATGTATTGATTGGATTCTAAATTAAAAATACTTCCCTGGATTTCTTTTAGATATCCTACTAAGTTACTTTCTATAAGTGTTCTTATTTCTAAAGCTTTATATTGTGAAATATTTTCTTGATTTTTTACACTTAGAAGCTGTACTACCATAGTTGCTTCTTTAGCTTCTGCTTCTTTTATTTTATACAACAAATCATTGATTGTACTTTTTATTGCACTTTTAGTTGAATAAAGCCTTATTGCGGGATATCCTTTCTTTTTTACTTCTTCATATACCCATCCCAAACCTATAATAGATACGCTTACCTCTTCTTTTTCATGCATTGTTACATGAAAGTCAACGTAATCTTGTTCGGTATATAAATGGTTATAATCCATAGCTTGCACATTTATATCATTTAAATTTAATTCTTCAAGAATATCTTCTACTTCTGATTTTTTTACAATATCTATTGAAATATTTTTACAACTTGGAAATTTTTCTTTTAACTCCCAAAGTGATTTCATAATACTAGACGTTAAAAAAGGAGTATAAACGTATGGCACAGATGGATCAAGTTTTTCTATTATTTTAGAGTATACTCCTACACCTGTAAAAACCAATCCTTCACATTCTTTTTCAGATTTTTCAATTTCTAAATACGCTTTCTCTATTTTACTAACTGCATATATTTTAGCTGTTAATTTAGGAAAATATTTTTTAATAACCTCAGATATCTTTTTACAAGAATCTAAGGGTCCTATTATTCCAATATTCAAATTTTCTACCCTTTCTTTCATTTATATTCTATTTTTTAACATAATTATAGCCTTTTTATATATAATAGTCTATATCTTTATTATGAAGCATGAGAGCTAGGTTCTTCATAATTTAATGACATACAAATGCAATTGTAAATGAAGGAATTTCTATTAATAATAAAAGAAGGACTATCTTTATTTAGAAATTACTTTCTATTTTGAGACAGCCCTTCTAATTTATTATATATTACACCTCAGGTAATCCTCTAACAGGTTTATTCATATTAGGATCTACTTCCATGGTTATTGGATTTGCTGACTTTGACTTTGGATCTTTAGTTCTATTGTCATTTTTTCTTTTTTTCTCACCCTTAGTTGCCATAGAATCACTCCTTTTGTTTATGAATATGATTATCCTTAATGACTATATTCCAATTTTTTAGCTCTTTCCTTTGCTTTTAACAAAAATCTTTCAATACTATCTATTTCTTCTTTAGCTTTTTCATCTGTCATTTTTCCTCTACCAACTCTATCACAAATAGCTAAAAGAGCTATTTCATCAGCTGAAACTTCTTCTAACATTCTATCTATTTCCGCAAATGGCATGTTTTTTACTATAAAGAGTGGCTGCATATGCCACCTTACTAAATCTGCTACTTTATATATATAATCACTATCTTCTATGAATTCCTTCAGAAAAACAACTGCCATATTTTGGCCCACTTTATCATGGTTGTAGGAAGTTATTTTACCTTTTCTTATTTTAGTTGTAGGTGCCTTACCAATATCATGTAACAACGCTGCCCACATAAAAACTCTAGGCTCTTCGCTTAAATGTCTAAATTTAGCAGCCTGATCTAATACCAACATTGTATGATTCCAAACAGTTCCTTCAGGATGATGCGTAAGATTTTGATCTGTTTTTTTTAAATCCCACAAAAAATTTAAAGGATATATCTCCTTATATTCTTCCTTTTCTGATATATCTTCAAAATATATGGATGGTTTAGAATCATTTAAAAGATGAATATTAAATTCTTCAAATATCTTATTTTTATCCATAATATTATCTTCCCTTACTATTTTTTAGTCTCAGGAACAGGCTGTTGATTCTTATTTCTTTTCTTAGTCTGATATGTTGGTGCTTCCTCAGGTGCGGATCTTTTCATACCTTTTTTAGCCATGTTTATTCCTCCTTTAATATTATCTTATATTGTTTCTTTGTTCAAATATATTTTTCCCTAAAATTATTTTAAATACATATAAAAAAGGAGGTTTTTTCAACCTCCTTTTACATTATTTTTTTAAATTTTCATTGAAGAATTTAGTAGCATGGTTTACACCATATATAACGCCTTCAGAACTTACAGTTGCACCACTTATACCTTCTACATTGTCGATACTTAATGGTTCACTTGCTGATTTATCTACAAATTTATCAGTAAAGTCTTTCTCTAATATTCCATCTCCAAGACCTGGAGTTTCTTGTTGTTCAATAACTCTAATTCCTGTTATTTTTCCATCTAGTGATATACCAACTAGAGTTTTTAATTCTCCACCGTAACCTTCAGATATAGCAGTAATAGCATATCCTATTATGTCACTGCCTTTATAAACTGCATTAACTTCAGCAATGTTATCATTTAATGCTACTTCATGTGGTTTCATTTCATCTCCATCAGCCATTACATCTTTAACAGTTACTTCTTTATTTTTTTCGTCTACAACTTCTTCACCTAAAATATGTTCTTTGTAGAAATTAATTGCTGTATTAGCACCTGCAATCATACCGCCAGAGCTTATAGTAGCTCCAGTAATAGCTGCAATTTCATTTTCAGCTGATGCTGAACCTTTTACTAATTTTAAAGTTTCTTTTGTTGATTTATCTCTATATTGAGATAATACTTTTTCATCTTCAATTACACTACCTATACCTGGTGTTTCTGCGTGGGACGCTACTTTTATACCACCAATATTACCATCTTTATCAATACCTACTGTCATTTTTATAGGTCCACCATATCCCTTAGGAGTTACAATGATTGCATATCCAACAACTTGGCCATTTTCTAGAACCTCATGAGCACCTTCAACGTTTTCTATGCCTTCAAGATTAATGTCCATTTCTTTTACATCGTTAGCTTTATTCTTTGGCAAAATAACTTCTAACTGTAAACTTTCTAGCTTTTCTCTTTCTGCAATGATGTCTTTAGTTGCACCATGACTAATACCTAAAATAAGACCGCAAATAGATGCTATTAATAACAATACAATGGTCCCTCTAAACTTTTTCACTTGTCCATTACCTCCCGACTTAAATAATATAAGTTATAATTTTAGAATAAAGGGGCTTTAACTTTTACAAGCCTCTCAATATACTATTCTAAACTAAAAAAATCTAGTTTCATTAATTATGTTAATATAATATCATTTTAGTGTCAATATAATATTTATGAATTTAGTATAATATTCTTACAAAGGAACAGAATTATTCAATATTTGATTCGCCAAACTTCTCATTATGCGAGAAAACTCCTAATTTACGAATTATTTTATTACTTACTAACAAATTAAATTTTATTTTTATTTTATCAAAATCTGTATTTAAAAGGTTTTGCTATTACTTTAATGTATGAATATGATTTACCTCGTAAAAATAACGATTTTTATAATTCTTTTTTTAAAATATTCAAACTTTATTTCTATGTTTTATTTTTAACCTATATTAATTATTGTTGTTAAATTATTTTCTACATATATATGTTTTTAAAGAAAATTATTACTATTATAAGATAATATTTCCTGATGGCCACAAAGCTTTTTGATTAGATATTTTTTAGATTTTTATATTAATAAAAAAGTTCCATTAAGGGAATTTCTTCATTAATATAATATATATTAAATCTATTAGCTGTATCAAATTGATTTGACAATTATAAATTTATACAAAAATACTTAGGTCATCTATGTTTTACAAATGAATAGCTAAGCATGTAGTGAAGCCGCTCCAATAAAAAGTCGCTATTTCACTACATACTTAGCTCTTTTATTTTTTAGAAATCTTTTCTCAATTATAGTAAACACTTATTTATTCTATAAAATTTAAAATGCTATGTAATGTGATCTATGCATTTGAGCGAAATCTAGAAATTCTTAATTTATTTTATAAAAATACCGTTAAGATGCTGTACATGTTTGACCGAAGGGAGTTTGTCAGCATTAGGAATTTTATAAAATCAATTTTAGAATTTCTTATTGCAGCGAGACAGCATAAGAAGCATTATATGGCATTTTTTATTTGTTGAAAACATAAGCATTTCTTAACCTTTTTATATTTCTCTTAATAAGTTCGCCATTTCTATTGCAGTAACCGCAGATTCATAGCCTTTGTTTCCAGCTTTAGTACCTGCTCTTTCTATTGCCTGTTCTATATTTTCAGTGGTTAATACTCCAAATATAACTGGTATATCCTCATCTAAACTAACCTTTGCTATTCCTTTTGAAACTTCCGCTGTTACATGTTCATAATGTGTAGTTGCTCCTCTAATTACAGCTCCTAAGCATATTACTCCATCATATTTTTTGCCTTTAGCCATCTTTTTGGCAACTAAAGGGATTTCAAAGGCTCCTGGCACCCAAGCTATTTCTATGTCTTCCTCAGCTACTCCATGCCTTTTTAGCCCATCTACGGCACCACTTAATAATTTGCTTCCTATAAATTCATTAAATCTGCCCACTACTATACCAAATTTTAAACCTTGCCCAATTAAATTTCCTTCATACATTTTCATACTTATTCCTCCTCATACAATTTACTTAATAAATCTTTTATTCCCTAAAGTTTCAAATTACTATTTTACTTATCAAAGTTTAATAAATGTCCCATCTTTTCTTTTTTTGTTTTTAAATAGAATTCACTTTCTTTATGCTCATGTATTTCTATAGGTACTCTCTTTACTATTTCTATACCATATCCAGAAAGCCCGGAGATCTTCTTAGGATTGTTAGTCATTAATTTTACTTCCTTTACTCCTAAATTCTCTAATATTTGAGCTCCTATTCCATAATCTCTTAAGTCTTCTGGAAATCCTAAAGCAATATTAGCCTCAACGGTATCCATACCCTTGTCTTGAAGGTTATAAGCTTTTAGTTTGTTTATAAGCCCTATTCCCCTTCCTTCTTGTCTCATGTAAACTAAAATTCCTCTTCCTTCTTTACTGATAGCTCTCATAGCTGCTGCATATTGATCCCCGCAGTCACATCTTACGGATCCTAATGCATCTCCAGTAAGACATTCTGAATGCATCCTCACTAATACTGGTTCTCCATCATTAATATCTCCCTTTACTAGAGCTACGTGATGTTCTCCATTTAATTTGTTCACATATCCATATATTTTAAATTCTCCATATTTAGTAGGCATCTTTGTCTCTACTACTCTTTCTATTAAGGATTCATTTTTTCTTCTATAGGCTATGAGATCAGCTATGGTAATTATCTTTAAATTATGTTCTTTTACATACTCCATAAGCTCAGGAACTCTTGCCATCGTTCCATCTTCATTCATTATTTCACATATAACTGCTGCTGGATATAATCCCGCAAGTCTTGACAAGTCCATTGAGGCTTCTGTATGACCTGCTCTCTTTAATACTCCTCCCTCTTTTCCTTCCAAAGGAAATATATGCCCTGGCCTTCTAAAATCTTCGCTTTTTGATTCATCTTCTAGAACTTTTTTAATTGTAAAAGCTCTCTCAAAGGCTGAAATTCCTGTAGTAGTTTCTTTATGGTCTATCGAAACAGTAAATGCTGTTCCTTTGTTATCTGTATTAACCTCCACCATTTGACCTATGTTTAACTCTTTTAATCTGTCTCCATCTATAGGCATGCATATGAGCCCTCTACCATACTTAGCCATAAAATTTATAGCTTCTGCCGTAACCTTCTCAGCAGCCATAATTAAATCGCCTTCATTTTCTCTATCCTCGTCATCTACTACTACAATTATTTTACCTTCTTTAATATCTTCTATGGCCTCTTCTATTGTGTTGAATTTAATCATATTAACATCACCTCTTAAAAAATTTTAAACAAATCCATTTTCACTTAGATAATTTAAATTTATAGAGCTTTCATCGTGATTTTTGCTTTCATTATTAAAATTCACTAATTTTTCTACATACTTGCTTATTATGTCACATTCTAAATTTACTTCATCACCCAGTCTCTTCATTAATAATATAGTTTCTTCTCCTGTATGAGGAATAATGGACACTTTAAATTCACTATTATCAACATGTGCAACAGTCAAACTTACACCATCTATAGTTATAGAACCCTTGTATATTACATATTTTAAAATCTCTACTGGAGCTTCTACTGTAATCCATATGGCATTATCCTCTTTTTTAAATCCTCTAATTTTCCCCCTTCCATCTATGTGACCGCTAACTATATGACCACCTAATCTGTCCGATACTTTTAAAGCTCTTTCTAGATTGACATGACTTCCTATGGACAAATCTTTTAAATTACTTTTCCTCATGGTTTCAGGCATTACATCCACAGTAAAATCCTCTTTAGTAAAAGCTGTTACCGTAAGACAAACTCCATTAGTGCATATACTATCTCCAAGCTTTACATCTTCAATAGCTTTCAAAGATTGGATAGTTATACTTGCTGACTGTTGTCCTTTTTTTATGCCCTTTACCTTTCCTATTTCCTCTACGATACCTGTGAACATTCCTTCACTTCCTTTCTTTTTTCATTCAATAAAACTCTCCACTAACGCAAGTATCCTTCTATGAGAAAATCCTCATCAAATTTTTCAAAAGAAACATTTTTCAATTTTATAGAGTCTTTCATAAGTTCTATTCCATCGCCTTCTACAGGGGTTTTAGAGGAACTTCCTCCAATTATTTTAGGGGCAATAAAGGCCATGACCTTATCTACTACCCCTTCTTCTAGGGCCGAATAGTTTAATGTACCTCCTCCCTCTAAAAGAATACTGTCAATTCTTCTCTCCACTAATTCCTTCATTAGATATTTTAAATCTACTTTATTGTTTTTTAATGGAGTAGTTATTATTTCTACTCCTAATTTCTCTAGCTCAAAGCGTTTATCACTAGGCATATTTTCAGTAGTAGCAATGATAGTTTTTCCCTCTTCTTTTAACAATTTTGCTTCTACCGGTATCCTCCCTTTGCTATCTACAATTATTCTTATAGGATTTCTCCCTTTACTATCTTTAAGTCTTGTAGTTAAACTTGGATCGTCTTTTATAACTGTATCTATTCCAACCATTATTCCACTTATTTTATTTCTTACTTGATGTACGTATTCTCTAGATTTCTCTCCAGTTATCCATTTTGAATCTCCTGTTACTGTAGCTATTTTACCGTCTAAAGTTGTTGCTGTTTTCAAAATACAATATGGCAATTTAGTTGTTATATATTTTATAAATACTTCATTTAATTTTTTAGCTTCCTCTTCTAATACGCCAACTTCAACCTCTATGCCATTGGATTTTAATAAATCTATTCCTCTACCACTGACAACTGGATTAGGATCTTTCATGGCAATTATTACTTTGCTTATTCCTTTTTCAATAATTGAATTAGCACAGGGAGGAGTTTTTCCATAATGGGAACATGGTTCTAAGGTGACGTACATATGAGCACCTTTTACATCCTCTATAGCATTATTAAAGGCATTTATTTCTGCATGAGCTCCCCCAAAAAACTCATGATATCCTTCCCCTATTATCCTTCCATTCTTTACTATTACTGCACCAACTAAGGGATTAGGATTGACAAAACCTTCTCCTAATTTAGCTAGTTCTAAAGCCCTTTTCATATATTTTTCTTTCATAAGTCCCCTCCTTAAATTTATTTAATTCAGGATAAATTTAATTATAAAAGCAGCAAAAAAACCCTGAAGATTATCTTCAGGGCTTATTATATACAGATACAAAAATAGTATAACACTCCTATAAAATGATAGATTTTATACACAAATAAAACCCTATCATGGGCATAAATATACCATAGGCATTACACTTCCTTCTTTCATCCAGACTATAACTGTCGGCCCTGGAGTTTCACCAGATCTGCCTTTCGGCTGGCGGGCTATACCGCCGGTATGGAATTTCACCAAACCCTGAAGGAATTACGATATTTAATTATGATTAAAGAATACCACTTTGATATTTTTATGTCAATATTTTTTATTTTTATTGACATATTTTCTTACCCTGTATAAAATATACATAGTACGCTAGTAAAATACACATGTTTATTAAATAAAAACATATATTTCTAAAAATTTTAAGGAGGGTGTATGATGAATAGAGAAGAACTGAAGGAATTGGTTTGTAAAACCATAGAAGAAAATAAGGAAAAATTGCTATCTTTAGCTAAAGATATAGAAAACTCCCCTGAACTTGGTTACAAAGAAGTAGAGACCTCAAAAAAAGTTTGTAACTTTTTAAATGAGCTAAATATTTCTTATAAAGATGGAGTGGCTTTAACTGGAGTTAAGGGAAAATTAAAGGATAATTCTTCTGGACCTAATGTAGCGATACTAGGTGAACTAGATGGGGTAATCTGCTTTGACAGTAAAAATGCAAATAAAATAACAGGAGCTTCTCATACCTGTGGGCATAATTTACAGATTACTGCTATGCTAGGTGCTGCTCTTGGTCTTAAACTTTCCGGAGTAGAAGATGAGCTTAATGGAAACGTAACTTTTTTAGCAGTACCTGCTGAAGAATATATCGAAATAGAATATAGAGAAAAATTAAGAGAAGAAGGCAAGATAAACTTCCTAGCTGGTAAACAGGAACTTATATATAGAGGTGAACTAGAGGATGTAGACATAGCTATGATGATGCATTCCCTTAAAAACTGCCCAGAGCCTACTGTAGCCATAGGAGAAACTAGCAATGGATTTATTGGTAAAACCATTCAATATTTAGGACAAGCTGCTCATGCTGCTGAAGCTCCTCATGATGGAATTAATGCTTTAAATGCAGCTACCCTTGGTATTATGGGGATAAACGCTCTTAGAGAAACCTTTAAAGATGAAGATTCTATAAGAGTTCATCCAATAATCACTAAAGGTGGAGATACGGTTAATAGTGTTCCATCAGATGTGCGCATGGAATCCTATGTAAGAGCCAAAAACGTAGATGCTATGATGGCTACTAATAAAAAAGTGGACAGAGCTTTAATTGCTGGTGGATATACGATGGGCGCTAAAACAATTATAAATACAATACCAGGACATTTACCTCTTAAATGTTCAAAGGAATTAAACAATTTATTTAGAGAAAATAGTTTGAGCCTATTACCAGAAGATAGAGTTATAGATGCTGGTCATTTTGCTGCTTCAACAGACATGGGAGATATATCAAACTTAATCCCATCCATACATCCATTTGTAGGTGGAGTTTCTGGAGCATTGCATACAAAAGACTTTAATGTAGAAGATTTCGATGCTGCATGCATATTACCAGCTAAGTTAATGGCTATGACGACTATAGATCTTTTATATAATGATGCTGAAAGGGCTAAAGAGGTTATAGATTCTTATATACCAACATTTAATAATAAAGAAGATTATATCAAGTTTTTAGAAAGTTGCTTTGAAAGGAAGGTTGAAGAATGAAGAATTGGAAAAACCACCTATTAGTTTTAATTTTAGTAGTTATCGCCGAAGCTATAGGAGTAATGAAATTTAAATTTGGCCCTGGAACCATAGTATTATTACCTATGCTTTATGCACTTATTATGGGAGTATTTTTATCCCCTAAATTTTTAAAAGTTGTAAATGATAAAGATATGAAAGATGCAGGATCTTTAATAACTATATCTTTAATGCTTTTAATGGCTAGATATGGAACTACAATTGGCCCTACTCTGCCAACAATAATCAAATCCAGTCCTGCTTTAATATTACAGGAGTTCGGTAACTTAGGTACTGTTTTCATTGGTGTACCGCTAGCAGTAATGCTTGGATTAAAAAGAGAAACTATTGGTGCTGCTCACTCTATAGCTCGTGAACCAAATATAGCGTTAATAAGTGATATTTACGGTTTAGATGGAGAAGAAGGACAAGGTGTTATGGGAGTTTATATAAGCGGTACAGTTATTGGTACTGTTTTCTTTGGACTTCTTGCAAGCTTTTTCGCTGCTTATACACCACTACATCCTTATTCTTTGGCCATGGCATCTGGAGTTGGAAGTGCTAGTATGATGACTGCTGCTGTAGGTTCTTTAAGTGCAATGTATCCTGAAATGCAAGAAACTCTAACTGCTTTTGGAGCTGCAAGTAACATGTTGTCAGGATTAGATGGTCTTTATATGTGCCTATGGTTATCTCTACCAGCCACAGAATGGCTATACAGGAGATGCTATAGACTAAAATATGGAGTTGAAGCTCCTAAAGTAGAACGTTCTAAATCAAATCCTTCTAAGGAGGCATAGTTATGAAAATTAAAGATAATGCATTTATATTAGTTTTAGTAGGAGCACTTACTCTAGTAGGAAATATGATAGGTCCTAAACATAATATTTTAGAGGCTCTTCCAGGAATGATTATATTGATATTAATATCCTTAGCAGGTATATTACTAGCTAAGATAATGCCTGGTAAAATACCAGCTGTTGCTTATGTTGTAACCCTTGGATGTATTTTAACTTATCCTGCTGTACCTGGTGCTGCAGCAATAACAAAGTATATGGCCAAAGTAGATTTCTTAGCATTGACAACACCAATTCTGGCATACGTTGGAATTTCCTTAGGTAAGGATTTAGATACATTTAAAAAATCCGGTTGGAGAATTATTGTAGTTTCCTGCTTTGTATTCACAGGAACTTACATAGGTTCTGCACTTATAGCTCAAGCAATTTTGAAATTATTAGGACAAATTTAGTTAGATGTTTAGTTTTTAGTTTTTTAGATTTTTAGATATTGTAAAATACAAGAATAGCTAAGTATGTAGTGAAATAGCGACTTTTTCTGGAGTGGCTTCACTACGTGCTTAGCTCTCTATTTCTAAAACTAAATTATCTTTGTAGACACTTATAAATGTAAAACTGATTTATGGGTGCAACAAATAAAAAAATGCTACATAATGTTTCTTATGCGGATTCGCTGCAATAAGAACTTCTAAAATTTATTTTATAAAATCCCTAATGCTGACAAACTCCTTTCAGTCTGATATGCTCCCCTTAAGGTAGACAGATTAAAAAATAAAAAATCTATCACTAGA
>JBFNFA010000011.1:0-130387 GCA_040797845.1 Clostridiaceae bacterium | reverse complement strand
TCTACCATAGGAGGCTCTTTTATTTCACTGTCTAAAAAATAGGGTCTAGTTCAAAGTAAGGGCTCTTTTTTAATATATAAAAGGATATGAGCTCATGTCAAAGTCTAAATATGAAATTCATGTCAAAGATAAACTTGTACTAGTTGAATGGTGGACATTTTTTATTTTGTCAGTCTATTAGTGATCATTTTGCACTTCTAACTATAAAGCGTGAGATAGTTAAATATACTTAATAAAGAGCACAACAAATAAAATTTAAAAATAAATATAAATTAATTAGGAATAATAAAAAGAGAATTATTACATACAAATCTTAAGGAGAAAAAGCTATGGATAAAGCATCTAAACATATGGAGATATGTACAGAATTAAACGAATTATACAAAAGAAAAAATCATGATTATGGAGATAGTTTTGGTAAGGGATTAACTATGTCAACATGATAGTTGTTACAGAGGTAGAGGTTGAGCTATCATGCAGAAATAATATTCATTTAACTGGATAAATTTCACATGATTATTAACTTGGCAAAAATCACATAATACAACCATATACATATAAATTATATTTAGTGGAGGTAAGAATATGAGAAAACTTTCAGAAGTAGAAATGTTATCTTTAGCATCACTATTGAAGATGGAACAAGATGGATTAATTGTACAAAAAGCAGTAAATGCACTAATAACAGATGAAAACTTGAAAAGACAAGGTGAATCTAGCGCACTAGCAGCAGAGGGTAGAATAAAAGGATTACAACAATTTATTAATGAAAATCAAATATCAATTCCAGAGGAGGTATAATAAAATGGGAAATTTAATTGGAAATCTAATTAGAAATAATATTGATATTAATGATGAGGTTATTTCTACAGACATGCTTGCTTCTGGAAAGGTTGCAGCTGATGCATATCTTAATGCTACGTTAACAAGCAGTACTCCAGAATTGAGAGCTATATATTCTGCTAGCTTAAATCAAATAGTCGGAGGACATACTGCTCTTACAGAACTATCTGTAAATCGAGGTTGGGCTAAACCTTACAATTCACCTGCACAACAATTGACTGATACTTATAATGAATCAAAAACTGTAATTAATCTAACTGAAAAATAGTATAAAGTAAAATTTGTTATAAATATTTTAAAAGAGCCATGTTGATCTGATTTCAATATGCCGAAAAAATTTTCGGCATAAGCATTATCAAGAGAATTACACGTTTTAACATTGACTGAGTAATGCTTGTACTCTTTGGTTAGGTAATAATATGGTTGTGAAGTGTATTGAAAGCCTTGGTCGCTGTGGAGTACCACTCCATCAGTGACCTTTTCCATTTTTCATTTGGCTTATTTGCTTTAAAATTTCTGTTTAATATATTGTCATATTTATGCATCCGTTGATTATATTGGATATATCTTCTTCGCCTTCTCATTTTATCCATATCTTAACCCTGTAATAACTATAGGTTTACTTTGTTTCTTGTTGACATTCTTTTATCATGTCAGCTAAAGCATTATGTTTATCATCCTTTTGTACTCCTAGTTTATTTAGTATTCTTCTTTTATTTCACTATCTAAAAAATAAGGTTCAATTCAAAGTAATGGCTATTTTTTAATATATAAAAGGATATGAGTTCATGTTAAAGTCTAAATATGAAACTCATGCCAAAGATAAACTTGTACTAATTAAAGAGTGGCAAGGAATGGGCTCACTGATTGGTGTGTGTTGTTTTACCAACAATGCTAATATCATAATCCTTACTTCCAAGTGCTTACAATAATCTATATACTTTGTTAATATATAGGTATATAACAAAACTATAATTAGAAGTTATTTATGAGGTGATTGTACATGTGTATAAATATAATGAGTGAACCAATATATGAATGCTATCAATTACTTATAGATTTTGCTTTTAAAAAAAGTAAAAGATTTCTTTTTCATATACCGGACGGTTTGAGAGTGGATAATAGTGTATTAAGTTTATTTAATGAAATGAAGAAGCACCTTATTGAAAGAATACCATCGAGCAGCTTTTCTCATACAGAGTATACAAGAGGAGAGGTATATGTTTTTGAATGCAATGATGAGACAAATTTGATAATAAGGAATAGGGTTACTGGTTTATTTGATTGGAGACTTCCTAAACTTCCGGAAGATTTAAGTTTTATAAATGAAAATGATGATGTATGGTTTGGAACTATATCTCATGAACATATGGTGTGGATTACTGAATGCAATGATACAGAAAAAGAGTATTTAGCAAGTATCATAGATATTGATTTTAAAATGCAATGAGAAAACAAAATAAATAAAATTATAAAAAGACAATTTAAAAAGCATACTAATACTTTTAATTTGTATTAGCATGCTTTCTCGAACTTACTGCTTGTTTAATGTGAACTTTAAGGTGTTTTATAGTAGTAATATATTCACAATTAATATATATGTTACTAAATAAGACAGTAAAAATTATAATTAACCACTCCTTCCAAACCTTTACAAAATGACCTGTACATTGCTATAATTAACCAGGAAGGAGGGGTAGCATTGAAGAAAAAATATTTAATTATAGCTACAGCCATAGTATTAATGTTTAGTTTAATAGGTTGCGGAAATAAAGAAGTAAAAGATAATGGCTCCAAGTCTGTGTCATCAAATGATAATGAAGTAATCACTGAAAAACAAAGTACAAATAAAAACACTGAAGAAGTAAGTGAAGAGTTTAAAAGTATATATGACGATGAAAAAAGAATAATTGATAATCGTGGTGGAGCTTATTATTCAGAATATGCGCTGAATGAACACAATGAAGATACCATTAGTGTAAAAATCGATGGATATTATGGAGCAATCAATTATTGGGTTTTAGATGCAAAATCAGCTGGAAAAATAACTTTAAATTATAATTTTGAATTTAGTAAAGAAGGAAAGTATAAACTACTTTTATGCACTCCTGATAAAAAGCTTGTAAAAATTTTTGAACATACCTCAGGTGAGGATAGTATAGAGAATGAAACCACAATAGATATAGAAAAAGGTGTAACAAGGATAGTAGCTGTTGGAAATAATGCTACTGCAAAAGTAGATATATCAATTAAAAAACAAGGAGATATTGAGATAAGAAATAAATAATTATAATGAAAATTAAATGTTAATTATTGAAATGTTTCTTAAGAGATGCTGTGATAAAAATAATCCCGGATTTATTCTAGGGTTTATTTTTTTAGGTATGATGGCAGAAATTTAATTTAAAGTGGCTATTTCACTACATACTTAGCTTTTTTGATTTGTTGATATTAAGATGGAATGTTTTATAGGGATAATGACTATAATACTTGACATTATAATAAGCATACTTTACAATAAAGACAACAAAGGAGTGGTTACATTGAACAGAGATAAGTTATTGGAAAAAGCAAAAAAAGAAAATCTTTGGAAAGATGAAAGAGAGAGGTCACTTGACAGTGAAGCATCGAGGCTAGCAGGTGTCTGCAGTATGTTACTGCTAATTGTACTTATTATATATAATTGGTATACCGGAGAAGCAAAAGATTCGCTGATGGGAATTTTATTTGTATATATGGGAATTTATTATTTCTTCAAGACTAATAAAAAAGAAAAAATCCTTAGAATTGCTTCCATTTTCATGATTGTTGCAGGATTAATTTATTTTATAGACCCCTTAATTAGAGGAATTTTCTTATGAATGATGAGTTAGTATTAAAAAATAGACTAAAAGTGGCTCGAGCGGAAAAATCCATGAATCAGACTCAGCTGGCTGAACTCATTGGGGTATCTCGACAAACTATCAGCGCCATTGAAACTGGCCAGTTCAATCCTTCTGCAAAGCTAGCCTTAATTCTATGTATTGCCTTGGATAAGAAATTTGAGGAGCTCTTTTATTTTGAAGAAGATTAGGTATAAAACTTAGCTGAAATCAGCAATAATGTTAGATGAAGATAAATTGTTTTTACAGTTGTAAGTTTCTACATAGGTAGTTTGTTATACTTAGCTCTTTTAAGTTTACTGTCAAATATATTTTCAAAATTAAATTGGTATTTTTATTTGACTATTAACAATTTTTGGTTTGTTGTGTTATAATTAGTTAAATTAAAAATAGTTGATGATAATTATATTGTTATCATTGGATTTAAATACATGAATTGATAGGAGGATGATATCATGAGCAATCAAGAGCAAAAGCAAGAGAAGGAAAATTCAAGTTTAGTGGCAGAAAAATTATTGAAATCTAGATCAATCATAATTTCTGGAGAGATCAATCAAGTTTTAGCAGAAAAAGTAACTACACAACTTTTAATTCTGCAAGAAATGGGAGATGAACCAATAAAATTATTTATCAACAGCCAAGGCGGTCATGTGGAAGCTGGTGATACAATTCATGATATGATTAAGTTTATCAAACCACGTGTTATTGTAATTGGTACTGGTTGGGTTGCAAGTGCTGCTATTACAATTTATCTTGCAGCAGAAAAACAATATCGTTATTCTTTACCAAACACAAGATATATGATACATCAACCATTAGGTGGATTCCAAGGTCAGGCTACTGATATTGGTATTGAAGCAGAAGAGATATTAAGAGTACGTAAGAGGATTAATAGCATAATCAGTGAAGCCACTGGTCAATCCTTAGAAAAAATAGAAAAAGATACAGATAGAAACTATTGGTTAAGTGCTTATGAAGCAGTTGATTATGGAATAGTAAATCAAGTTATTTCAAAATATGATGAACTAACTAATCTATAATTTATTAAGATATTAATATATATAAGAAACATATAATAATAAGTATTAGAAGAGTACCCCATTAAGTAGATACAGTTAAAAAGATTGTCGTAAAATCTACTTAGTGGAGTAATTTTTATTTTACCACTCAATTTCTCGACACAATGTTAAGAAAGCTTCTAATGAAGGAGAAAGCCACTTATCTTTATGGCGAACAACTTGAATAATTAAATCTAAACTTTTGCCTTCCCAATTAAGCTTTAAAAGTTGATTTGTTTTTAATTCATCACTAACTGCATACAATGGCAAAACTGTTACACCAAAACTGAATATAGCAAACTGTTTAAGGGTCTGAATACTTCCTGTGGCTAACATGGTTCTAAATGTTTCATGGGCATCATCCATAACTGTTTGAAAGAGGCTTTGATAACAGCAGCCCTGTGCAACTAATAACATAGGATAATCAGAAATATCATGAGGAAGAACACTATCTTTACTTGCTAATGGGTGGTCGGGAGAAACTAAGAGACCTAATGGTTCTTTTCGTTGCATCTCAACTTTTAATTCAGAGATTGATATTTGCTGGTCAAGCAGTACTGCCACATCAATTTGATTTTCTTTTAGTAAGATTTCTAACTCATTTGTTGAACCAAGTATTATATTAAACTCTACATTTGGATAGCGCTGCCTATATTCTTTTAGAAGTTTAGGTAGCTTCACTGCGCAGATTGATTCTTCTGCACCAATTGTGAGAATACCTTGCGGAAAATTCGAAAGAGCAACTGATTCTTTGGCCTTTTCCCATAAAAAGAGCATTTGTCTTGAATGTATGAGAAATTCCTCTCCTTCAGGAGTAAGACATATTTTTTTTCCTAGCCTATCAAATAAACGCACTCCTAACTCTTTTTCAAGTAGTTGAATTTGTGATGTGATAGAGGATTGAGCATAACCAAGCTGGTCAGCGGCTTGCGTGAAATTATGCAAGGTAGCAACAGTTACAAATGCTTTAATCAATCTAATATCCATAAAGTACATCCTTTCAATCAATAATTTCGATTGATTCAATAGAAACTATTAGTTTTACTAATAATAAAATTAATGCTAATATAATATCACACATTGGAGCTGGAAGGCAACTAAGGGAGCTACTTCTTTTGGTATTAAAGAAATTACATTATATTTTGAAATGGAGGTATACAATATGCAAGAGATTTTTAATCGTAGAAGTATTAGAAAATATAAGAATTTGCCTGTGGAGAAAGAGAAAATTGACAAGTTATTACGCGCTGCTATGCAAGCCCCTTCATCACTCAATCAGCAACCATGGGAATTTATTGTTGTTCATGATAAAACAGCTTTGCGTAAGTTATCTATGGCTATGCCACATTCAAAACCTGTTGAAGGTTCTGCTGTAACGATTGTACTTGTGGCAAACAGTAATAATTTCAAGTTTGCAGCAGATTGGCAACAAGATATGAGTGCAGCGGCACAAAATATACTGTTAGAAGCAACTCATTTGAGACTTGGTGCAGTTTGGCTTGGTATATCCTCTGTTGAATCAGCAGTTGATTACGTTAAGGATATGTATGGCTTGCCAGATTACATTAAACCCTTCGCTTTAATTGCCATCGGTTATCCAGAGGGGCAGAAGAACGAATTTGTAGATCGATACAAGTCAGAAAAAGTTCACTACGAAAAATGGATGTGAGAGAACGTATCAGATAAAGATGGAATAAGAATAATTTTTCTCTTAAATCTTTTATATATTTCTTAGTGATAGTCATAATTATCTTCTTTAATTTATACTATTTTATTGTCTAATTTGATTAAGGGATATCTAATGCTCTTTTGATAGTTTTTTTCTTTAATAGTTACTTCTATAATACCTATAATATTAGGAATAATACCATCATTACTCCTAATGTTATAGGTATTCCTACATTTATGGTATTAGGCATAGTAGTTAAAAATATATATAAAACATATAGTAAAGATACTAAACGTTAATAATAACTAAAATATTTGTAAAAGCATGAAAAATTGAAATAATTATGGTATTATTATAAGAATAAAATATTTTTATTTGGAGGTAAGTAATAATGGAAGTAGAACCCGACCCTGCGAATATAACTTCGCAACTAATATTAATAGCCATTTTAATATTGATGAATGCATTTTTTGCTTCAGCAGAGATGGCAATAGTATCACTAAACAAAAACAAAGTAAAACTTCTTGCAGAAGAAGGGAATAAGAGAGCGAAATTATTAATAAAACTAATGGAGGAGCCAACTAAATTTTTATCTACTATACAAGTAGGAATAACTTTTGCTGGATTCTTTTCTAGTGCTTCTGCAGCTACTGGAATATCATATGATTTGGCACTATATCTAAATAAGTTTAATATTCCTTATAGTGGACAAATATCCTTAATTGTTGTAACTATTATATTATCATACATAACATTGGTTTTTGGAGAATTATTTCCTAAGAGAATAGCACTGCAGAAGTCAGAGGCTATTGCAATGTTTTCTGTGAGGCCTATAATGTATGTATCTAAAATAACTGTACCATTTGTAAAATTACTTTCAGCATCGACCAATGTTTTGGTTAGATTAGTTGGGCTTGATGGAGAAGGTTTAGATGAGAAGGTATCAAAGGAAGAAATAAAATCAATGGTAGAAGTTGGACAAGAACATGGTGTTATAAATGAAACTGAAAAAGAAATGATAAATAGTATATTTGAGTTCGATGATAAATTAGCTGACGAAGTAATGACACCAAGAACTGAAGTATACTTAATTAATATAAATACTCCATTAAATGAATACTTAGATGAATTAATAGAGGAAAGATACTCAAGAATTCCTGTATATGAGGGAGATAGCGATAATATTATAGGTATTCTCTATATGAAAGATTTCTTTATTGAAGCCAGAAAGCGTGGCTTTGAAAATGTAGATATCAGAAGTATACTACGTCCTGCATATTTTGTGCCAGAAACTAAGAATATTGATGAGTTATTTAAAGAACTTCAGGCTACAAAAAGACATATGGCGGTATTAATAGATGAATATGGTGGATTCTCAGGAATAGTCTCTATAGAAGACCTTATAGAAGAAGTTATGGGTAACATAGAGGATGAATATGATGATGAGGAGCCTGAAATAAAAAAAATTGATAGTAATACTTTTCTAGTTAATGGATTGCTTGCAATAGACGAACTAAATGATTATCTTCATATAAATTTAGATTCTGAAGAACAAGACACTGTTAGTGGATTTTTAGTGAATTTATTAGGGAGAATACCTAATAGCGGAGACCAAGAAATTATAGAACATGACAATATTGTGTTTAAAGTTGAAGAGGTAAAAGAAAAACGTATAAGTAAAGTAAAGATTTGTGTTCAAAGAGACGCATAGTTCTTTCTTTTAAAGTATGAAATATTTAAAAATATATTTATAAAGTATATAAAGAAATAAACAAAAACCGACGGGTTTCAACACTCAGTCGGTTTTTGTTATATTTCCACATTTATTATCATATTTTCCTCCCAAATTATTTCAAACCCGTAAAATAACGTATCTTACGTTAATGTGCTGATAAAACTTTGAAAACTTGCAATAAAGATAGAAAATACTTTACAATCAATACAATTAAAGGGAATTGAGTTAGCATATGGTTGAATATGGAAATGAATAATGTTATAGTAATATTAATACAAACGGATGTTCTTATATTTTGAAGGAGGCTAGTATATAAATGAAAAAGTTACATCTCAAGTGAATAGTCAAATTTTAACCAATAAAGCTTATGAGGTAAAAAATGGGAATCTTTACTGAAAGCAGGATAAAATTTGAATATTAAAATGGAGGGGTTTTTGTGAAGTATACAATACTTGGCTTTAAGCAAAGTGAGCTATTAAGGTTTGGATTGGACACTATAGATGCATTGATATTAAGGTATTTTATTGACTTTAAAGATAGTGGACGTATGATAAGAAAAGAAATAGATAATGAAATTTACTATTGGGTGAAATATGAAGGAATGATAAAAAGTTTGCCTATATTAAATCTAAAAAAAGATGCTATATATAGAAGACTTAAGAGAATGGCAAAAGCAGACATTCTTAGACATGAAACTATAAGGGAGAAAGGAACGTTTTCTTATTACGGTATTGGTTCTAAATTTATAGAGTTAATGCCGGATTTTAAAACGAATTATTCGTAAATAAATACTAAGTCCTACGCAAATAAAATCGTATCCCTATGACTTTAAAACCTAAACAAAAGATTAATCTACTAAAAGACCCATCTACTAAAGATATTAATAATATAGTCTTGTTGTAGAGAATTTTAATTAAAAGGATAGTAAGAAAGAGCTGCGAATTCATAGATAATCCCCTTTTAAAAATGGAATAATATTAATAATACTACGCATTATATAAATATATCTTATTTTCAAACTAATTATTGGGAATTGGCAATATGAAAAAAGAGTGTTTAAAATAGCTGATAATAGAGTAAAAGTACAGTAAGCTAAAAAATCAAAGGGGAGAGTAAAATGTCTGATTATATTCTAAAAGTAGAGGATCTAAAAAAGGAATTCCAGCTCTCTAAAACACGTAAGATTGAAGCTGTAAAGGGAATAAGTTTTGAAGTGAAGCGAGGAGAAGTTTTTGGATTTCTCGGACCAAATGGAGCAGGTAAAAGTACCACTATCAGTATGATTACAACTCAGAAAGAAGCATCATCAGGGGAAATTTTTATTGACGGAGAATCCGTTGTGAGAAACCCAGCTTTGGCCCGCAAGAAAATTGGAGTTGTAGCTCAACATAATAATTTGGACAGAGGATTAACAGCGCGAGAAAATCTCATTTATCACGCTAAATATTTTGGTATGGACGATGCAACTGCAAATGAAAGAGCGGATAAATATCTAGAAAAGTTTGGTTTAAAAGATCGTGAACATGATTATGTAAGGGGTTTTTCGGGTGGTATGGCTCAACGTTTAAAAATTGCCCGAGCAATTATGCACAACCCAGACATATTGTTTTTGGATGAACCGACTACTGGTCTAGACCCTAGTTATAGAGCTATTTTATGGGAACAAATGCTAGCTTTAAATAAAGCAGGTACTACCATATTTCTTACTACTCACTACATGGAAGAACCGGAGCAATTATGTGATAGAATTGCTATTGTTGACAAAGGGGAATTGAAAGCAATAGGTACTGCCGATGAACTAAAGGCTTTAATTCCTACAAGTAATATTATTTCTATTAAATTAGCTGATATTAAACCAGATTTTGCTGAGCAAGCCAAGACTTTACCTGAAGTTGAAAATGCTATCATACAAAATGATTTATTGCTTCTATATATGAAACATGAGCACCCTGATTTTAATCAAATTCTTGAGTGGATAAAAACATTAAACACATCATTGCAAAATATTAGTTTGAGCACAAGTACACTTGATGATGTGTTCATCCATATAACTGGAAAGGAGATCATAAACAATGGCGAAGGAAAATAACAACAATACAAATGTATCATGGATAGCTTTTAAAACTATGGTAAAACGAGACCTAGTCATACAAATCCGTGATAAATGGGAATTTGTTTTTCGTGTGGCTATGTTACCTTTTATGCTGATATTATTGTATGGTTATATCTTGCCAAGAATAGGTCTTCTACCGGCAACCTTTCCAACTCAGATGTTTCCCGGTATGGTAGGGATGAGTATTCTTGTAACAGGGATACACGGAACTGCGGTTCCTCTAACAATGGACTTTAATATGTCCAGGGAAATAGAAGACCGCTTGATGGCTCCAGTTAATATACGAGTTGTTGCTCTAGCAAAAATGTTTGTTGGTATCATTGAATCTTGGATTGGTGGACTAATTGTATTGCCACTATCCTTAATATTTATGGGCAATTCATTGAACTTGACACTTAATCCTCAAAGTATCTTAAGTCTAATCCTTATATTGATACTTGCCGCTATTTCTTCTGCAACTCTAGGACTTCTAGTAGGAACTATTATTAAGCCAAGTCAAATTGCAGCTATGTTTCCTGGGTTTTTAATGCCTTTGGTTTTCCTTGGTTCCATATTTTTTACATGGAATGCATTAAGTGTGATACCCATTATTAAAATATTAGTTTTGGTAAATCCATTAGTCTATGTAAATGAGGCTCTAAGAGCTGTTATGGCACCACAAATTGAGCATATGCCTCTATTTTATAGTATTTTAGGTATAATCTTAAGTATATTAATTATGGGGTATTTTGGAGGAAAACGATTCATGCGCATGGCTAAAGGAAGCCAATAAGAGCTATGGCAAAAATATTTAGGGAAATAAAGATAATATATTACAGTTAAACAGCATAGGATTAAATATAGGTTATTTGAATACCGTATTATTCAAAATTGAATTTTGCGGTATTTTTTATGTGACAATTTAAGCAAACTTATCACACCTAATCCATATTATGTAGTAATCACTGCAAATTGAATCTTTAAGAATGCAGTAAAACGATATTCAATTTCCTATGAAATTAATTAGGAAAAATTTATATATAAAGCTTCATCCATTTTTATATTAAAAAATTATAATATATGAGACCTGGACGAAATGCTTTACTTAGAAAGGAGAGATGAAAATGAATGAAGTAATAGCTATGGCAAGCTTAATAGGAGTAATAAGCGTAGGAACAATAATCATTGGCTTTAGATATATAAGAGCTAAATCAAAGGTAGAAAAGAAACGCTTGGAACTAGAGAGGAAAGATGTAGCACAGTAAACAAATAACTAATAAACAAATATAAAAAAGAGCTTTTTATGAAGTGCATCCCTAAATATTATAAGTGTATAACATTTGGGGTGCACTTCATTTATATAAGCTCTTTTTTATATAGAATATTTATAAGATAAATATAAAAAATAATAGATAATAATTGGAGTCTATGGTCATACTCTTAAGCAATTTAAAGAAACTTTAATATACAGATAAGGCATAAATGATTTTATCTGTGAACTTAGAAGATGATATAGGTTCAGAACATAGAGCTTGGGAGAAGAAGATATTCCATATAATTAAACGATAAAAAGTATAAAGTAAAAATTTAAAATTTTGTCGGAAGGTTTATTTCATTTAGAAAACAAATGCCTTGAAATTGCTTATTGTAATATATATAATAAAGTTGATATTAAAAATAAGCTTAAGTAATTACATATTTTGAAATTAAAGTATTAAGCAAGCCAATAGGAAGGAAGATAATAAATATGATAAAAGGTGAGCAAAGTAGGGGGCAACTAGAGAATTTACTGCTTAGTTTTTTTGAAGAAGTGACTTACAATAGTAATATATATAATAATATTAAAAATGAATTATTTGAAAATCATAATATAGCAAGAAGTAAAATTGATGGAATATTTACTCAAACAACACCAATTAACTCAATACTTGACGAAGAATTATATTTAATTAATAAACAAATTTATGAAAAATTAAAGGATGAAAATAGAGAAATAAAAGAGTTAAATCCAGAAAATTTCTTTTTACCTAAGGAAATATTTGAGTATAATACTTTTAAGCATTCGAAACAAGCAAATATAAGTAATATAATTGAATTTAAAAATGTTATTCAAGTAAATACTGAGCAATGGTATTGCATAATGTCAGTTAAAGAGGTTGCTGATTTATTCAATCGTGGTGTAATTAGTTACGATGCTCAAACACAACGACAATTGACTAAAAAAGTTATTCGAGGAAGAGTAACTAAGAAGCCAACAATTATTCCAGAAAAAATAAAAGCTATTGAAGCAGGAATTGAAGCTGGTGAGCTAAATGATTATTCTATTACTGTAAATATACCTATTACTGGTGAAGAACGATTTGAATATAGGAATAATAACATAAGGGTAGAGGTAAATGGAATATCATCAAAATGTAGTTGTATTGATGGATATCACCGTTTTCTTGCAAGCGCTAATTATGGAAATACACATCCAGAAAGCAATTTTAATGTTGTATTTAAAATATATCATGCCACCACATTTCAAGCAGCCAGATATGTAAGCTCAGTAGATCAGCAAACAAAAATTGATGATTTACATGTTCAAGTTATTAGCGATACTAATGCTTATATTATAATGGTTAAAGACATTAATAACTATGGAAGTAAAGAAACCAATGGATTATACAATAAAATAGGAGAAGATCTATTTGATGTAAAAAACAATAATAAATATACCACTTATAAAATATTAGCAGATGCTATTGAACATAATTTTGGTAAAGATAATAAATTGAATTTATTAGAAAGAAAGAAAATACAAAAATTCATTATAGATGGATTTATTTATATAATAGGGACTTTTGAAAGTGATTTTAAAAATCCTAATACATCAAGAATACATTCCGTAGTTACAGAGCCAAATACATTTGTTGGCTATATCTCTATGCTTTCAAAGCTGTATAAAGAAAAAGATTGGGAAGAAAAATTAATAGAAGTTTTAAACGAAATTGATTTTGATAAGGAAAAATTAAAAGATAAATGGCAAGAGATAGGATTATTTACTTCAAAGATAGGATCAACACATGTAAGGAAAATATCTCAATACTTTAAGCAATTTATAAAAGGAGAATAAGTATGATTGCATATAATAAAACAGGTTTTGATGATGAAACAAGATTATTCAACAGAGATATTAAAGAGGCATATATGGACCAATTAAATGAGGTTGAAAATACATTAAAAACCATACTAGGCACATTTAGATTAACTGCAATTGCTGAAAATGATTATAATAGAGATATATTTGAAATGAGTAAAATAGAATTTGAAGAAGTATTAAAAGTATTAAAATGTAAGTCCTTAAAGTCATTAATAACTAGATTTTCAATACTAGATAGCTATATAACATGGGCTTATGAAAATGGATATTGCAATGTACCAGTGACTTCATATTTTACACAAGATGATTTAGAGAAGTATGTATTCAAAGTAAATAATTTTATATCTTATGATGAAATAATTAATATATTTGTAAATAATGAAAGAACAAAGGCGTTAAATATTCAGGATATTGCAGCAATGTTATGCCTACATGAAGGAATAAAAGGTACTCAAAATCAAGAATTAGTAAATTTAATGAAAAGTGACATTGATTACAAGAATAAAACTGTAACAGTTAGAACAAAAGATGATGATGGAAATATAATCAATGAACGCATAGTTCATGTAAAAGAAATTACACTACATTATTTAAATCAAGCATTATTGGAAACAGATTATAAAAGAGTTAGAGTAAGAAATAACAAGGAATATGAGTTGTTATATCCATTACCTTATAACGGATATGTATTTAGACAGCCAGTGATAGGGGGAAAAAAACGTACTAAAGATGAATACGAATCTATAAACTGGACTGCCATTAATTCAAGAATAAAAAGACTGGCTATATCAGTTAAAATGCCATATTTAACTACTCAAAGCATATATCAAAGTGGGATGTTATATAAATTGCTAGAGATAGAAGAAGAACAAGGATATTTAAATAAAGAAGATTATATAAGAGTTGTTACAGAATCTGGACAAAATGAGAAAACATATTTTACTTTAAAACAATTATATTTAACTAGATTTAATACTGATAGTGTAGATAGTATTAGAGGAAGAGACTAGAGGAAAGTGGTTTAAAAACCACTTTTTTTAGTTAGTAATACAATAAATATAAAAAAATATAATGAAACATAAATGGAGAATTATGTCGAATTAATACCTTCGTATAGTGTTGCATAAAACTAAAATTGGTAATATAATAATACTATCAGAACATACGTTCGAACATGTAATGATGGGAGAGGGTTTAATGGAACAATTACTAGATCATTTACAAAACTTAGAGGGTAAATGTGTTTGCATTGATATGGTAACGCCTATTTCAATGGCAATTAATATTGAAAAGTTTGTTTGTAACTCAATGGAAGATGTATTAATTCTTGAAGATGAATTTGATAGAGTAAGTCCTGTAGTGATATATAACGATGAAATTAAAGAGATTGGTATAGATATGGATATAGAATTAATAGGAAATAATTACATATTAAAAATCCATACAGCATAAAGCAGCAACCTGTACGATATAAAATAGATTGTACAGGTTTTGCTCAAACCTAATTATATTAATATAAAAAATATAATTTATAAAATAGATAGAAGAGATATAGAATAGTTAATTTAGAACAATATTTACAAAATAAATATAAAAAAATAAATAATAAAAATAATCATAAAGAATATCGTTGACATATTCTGCGTGGAGGGGAAAGAATATTGATAGAAATGTATAGATTAAAAAAAATAAATATAAGTTACATAATAAAAAATAAATATAATATAAACATAGATAAAGATGATGAGAAGAATTTCTTAATACAGCAGCAAGGCAATGCTTTGTTTAGACAAATAGAATTGCTAAGAGGTTATAAAACCACGAATATAGATGAATTAATATTTGTTGAATCTAAAAATAAAAGCAAAAATGAGCAATTAATACATATTTTAAAGGATGGTTTTTATTGCAACAATGTTAAATTTTTAAGAATAGGAAAATCAGCTTCTCAAGCTAAAAATGGTATTACAGTTTTTATAAGCGAAGATTATTTTAAAAATATTACAGAGCGAAGTCAACTGGGGATAATACCTAAATCATGTGTAATAAGTAAATATGAAGCTTATCGAAATCTTATACTTAGCGCTTGTGAAATAGTTGATTCTCCATTGCCTTACATAATTATTGTTGATGATTATGAAAAAGTATTGCCAAATCAATATGTTAGATACGTTTCTACTGAACCTGATGAATTTGAGGATGAAGATGGTAACAAAATAAAATATCATAAAAAGTTAGTAAAGGAAGGACTACATGATGTAAAGATATCTCCATTTGATGGTATGGGATGTCATACAGAAAAAATCAGTAAGTTATGGAAAGAAGCTATAGGTTTAAAACATGATGCTATTTCGTTTCAAATAAGGCTTCCTTTTATGAAAGGTATGAGTACTCAAGCACCAATACAAGAATATTATAAAGATATGAGAGTAACTAAAATTAAGGATATATTTGGAATGTACCATGATGTTGAAAAGATTGATTGCATTTGGACAAAATCAATGTGGAAGGGATATAGTATATTCAAAGATAGTTTCGGAAAAGAAGGATGGAATGAATATTTAAATAGAGTAAATGAATATAAGTTTCAGCTTGGAATTAGTAAATATAATCATAACATTAAAGATATAGATTTATATTCAAGACAAAACTTTCAATACTTACAGTGTCATGACTTTTTAAATAATAAGTATGTTCAATGGTTTAACTCCAAAGATAAAAATAAAGGTAAGTTTGATTTCTCAAAAGAGGATAATAAAAGTAAATTAATAAAATTAGCTGAGTATTCTACAGACTTATTTGAAAAGATTATAAAAGGAGATAAGTTATACACATTAAAATATTTAGGAATAACTGAAACTAATTCATTAAAAGATATAAACAGTAATTATATAAAAGCTATAATGATAAATGATAATATGTTACAAGATATTTGTATAAAGAAAACGCTAATTAGAATGTTAAAAAAATCAATAAATCAATTGAAGTTTGGGAAAATATATTCAAATGGATTTTATCATATAGCAGTTGGGGATATTATAGGATTTCTTCAATATTGCGGTGGGCTAGATGTGAAAGGATGCATAGGAGCCAAGGAAATATATTGCAAAACTCTCCCTGAAGGGGAATGCGTATCCCTTCGCTCACCATTAATAGATCCTTCAGAAGTAAATAAGGTTAGCATAAGCTCTAATGAGTTAACTGATAAATATTTAGATTATTTTAAAGAAAATAATATTGTAATGTTTTCTATGTATGATATTTCACTGCCGCAACAAGGTGGAATGGATGTTGATGGAGATTTGGTGAACTTATGTAAAGAAAAGCTATTAATTGATTCAGTAATAGAATACCCAATAATAATTGATATGACAGATAAAGCTACAGATGTAGCTAAAGATTATACTTTAGAAAATATAGTGGAATATGAATGTAATACAAGAGATAATCGCATAGGTGAAATTACTAACGTAGCTACCAGCATATTAAATGTAGTTACCGATAATGAAAAATACAAACAAAAAAACAAAGATGATATTGCTATACTGAGGATTACTCAAGGTAAAGAAATTGATTTTATAAAGACTTCCACCAGGTGGCACATAAGTCAATCATTAAGAAAAAGAAATAAGAAAATACCGTATTTTTTACTGTATAGCTATCCTAAAAAACTAAAGGCTTATAATAATATAAAAAATATTAATAAAGATATTGAAATCGAAGAAGACAAGCTTCCCTATAATGCTTACAAGTCATCCTCTCCGATGAATGAATTATGTGATTATATTTTACAATGGGAAAGGGATCTAATATGGAATTATGAAGTGATTGATACATCTTCATTTCTTATTAATAAGGACATTCCAACAGATGACTTACATATAGAAAAAATGTTAACTAAAATATATAAAAATTTTATATATGAATTTTATTCAATAATTGATAACGAAGATAAAAACAACAAGGATGAACAAGACTTGGCCAATTCAGATGTTGAAATAGATAAAGATGACACAGATAGTCAATTAGATATATTATTTGAAAAATACAGAAGTATAATTAATGAAATACCTTTGGACAAAAAAGTTATCACTAATTATTTAGTTAAAATATGCTATAAGTTTAAAAATAGAGATAAGGTTTTTTGTTGGTCAATGTGTGGGGATACAATGCTAGAAAATTTAAAGAACAATAGTAAAAATAATCCTCAAAAAATCGTTGAAACAAGTAAAGGGGATAGAGATTCAAAAGAATATTTAGGAAGATGGTATAAGTTAGCTGATATAAATGAGGGGGATACGGATGAATAGAATTGATTTAAGTGAAATGCTTTATGATTATGAAATAGGTGATAAAAGTGAAAAAGAAGCTATATTAAAAGAATTTAAGAAAATGCTATGGGGGAGTAAGTGCAAATTTAAAAAATATAAAAGAAAATATAATTATACCGTTGATAGAGATTTGATAAAAGATCAGAGACTTATTGATATATTTACACCTCATGAAAGTATAGAATACATGGTTGCTAAAGGGAAATATAAAAGCAAATTAAATTCTATTGATTACATAAGGGTTAAAATTAATAACCTATACGGCTATTATTGTGACAAAGATACATATTATAAAAGTGAATACTATAAATGTATAACAGTTCCTAAAAATGAATACATAAAATTAGTAAGAAACACAATAGCAGAAGAAAGCATAAATATTGTAGATATCAAAGATAAAATAGAAAGATCTCTTGATGAGGCTGAAATGTACAAAAAACAGTCCACATCGAATAAATTAAATATAACATGGAATGAACATAAAAATATTGTAAATGATTTTATAGAGAAAATATTTGAAAATTATAAACCACTAGAGGAAATAGAAGATGACAGCTGGGAAATAGATAGTGTAATTATTGATGGATGGAATGAAGACAATTATATCATTTCTTATTTCTGTAAGAGTTTAAGTGGATACTATAAAAATTATGTAAGAAAAGTTGCAGGAATCAGTAAATACAAAGAATATATATATTGTGAAATTTGTGGTAAGTTTACTGAGAAGACTAGCAATCGCACTAAATACTGTCACATTTGTGCTAGGGAAAAGAAATTGGAAAAATATATACGATATAATAAAAAAAGAAAAATAACCACCAATGGGAAAATACATATAAGATAGTAATATAAACAATTTGAATACATTTTTAATAGCTTATTTATCAGTATGGAAAGAGATGAGTATATCTTTCTAAGGACTACCCCAAATTCATTATTGTATTAATCCGATAGATAGAATAAAAGTTGGAAGAGTAGTCCTTTATAAAATAAATATTAATAAAATATTTAAGAAAGAGTGAATTGTCTTGTTAAAAGAAAACGGTAAAGTTAAAAAGGTTAAAAATGAATATGTAAAGTGTAAATTTTGCAGTGAGAGAATAGACATTATTGAGGCTAAAGAGAACGGATATATCCAAAAAGTAAGAGGAGCATCTATATGTGATTGCCCCTATTGTGATAAACAATTTTCTTATTAAAGGATATTAATTGTGTCATAGTATTACAAATTTTAATTAGAGGGAATAAATATGGATTATAAACTAAATTTAGTAGTAGGTGAGCCTATTAATTTTTATGGAATCTGTACTATATATCAACCTACTTTAAAAGATATTATGAAGTTTGGTATAGATAAGTATGAAAAATTATTAATTCCTTATAAAATTACTAAAGAAATATTTACAATTAATGATAATATTAGTGACTTTGATTTATTAAGGACAAAAATTAAAAATGGAGATAGCGAGGAATATATAGATGTACTCAGTCTTTTCATACAATCTTTGAAGTTTTTTTGTAAAATCCAAGAAAAAGAAATAAGCATAAATGCCCATGAGAATAGTTATGTTTTTAATAATGATTTAAATAAGTCTATTAATAGAGAAAATTTCGAGGAGTTTTGCAAAATTATATTAGAGGTGAATGGTACAGAAAAAATTAACATAGAAAAGTCCCCTATGTTTAGTAGTGAAAGACAAAAACAAATATGGGAACTTTCACAGAAGGGAAGAGCTAAAAGCTCAAAGAAAGATATTATAAATTTTGCTACAATTGTCAATATAGTTAAGTTTGGAATGGATAGTCTAATAAGTAAAGATGTTATAAAAAATATGACTATATGGGAGATAAATAATGCTTACGAAAATATTATGAAAAAAGAAAGATATAGAGAAAATCTCGATATATGTTTAGTAGCAGGAAACGAAAACAATGAATTAGATCTAACGCATTGGTCAATAAAAATGAAATTAGACTAAGAATTTAAATAAAATTCTTAGTTTTATTTATAAAAAAATATAAGGGAGGAATTTAATAATGGATATTAAAGGTATTAAGGACAGTGCTAATGTAACACTAAAAAGAAAAGGAAAAGATGGTGTATCAAAAACAGTTTTATATGCTGACTATTGTAATGAAACTTCATTTGATATAAAGTCTAATGCGGTCTATGCAACAAAAAAAGGAGTTAAGAAAATAAATTGGATTACATCAACTGATGGAACTTTAAAATTAAGTGCGGAAGTGTTTGATTTAAAATGGATACCTATTTTATTAGGTTCTGATTTTAAAGAAGGAATCCAAAACGTTCTTACTAGGGAAGTTCTTACAATCGAGAATGGAAAGGTTGAATTAAAGGATACACCTAAAGATGGAACTTTAGAATTATTTGTATTAGGTAGAGATTTAATAAGTCATGAAAAAGAATTAGTAGAAGGACAAGTTACGAATCCTGATACATATGAAATAACATTAAAAACAATTAATTTTAATAGTGGATCTCAACCGGATGGAACAAAAGTTGTTGCTTTTTACCTACCAACAACTATGCCAAATGGTAAAAGCTTTAAAGTAAAAGCAAATTGTGAACCTTCTAGCTATGAAATTTATGGGGATACTCATGTTAGAGATGAAGATGGAATAGATAAATTCTTCCATTTCTATGTACCTAATGCTAAGCCAAAATCAGAACTACAATTAACAATGAGTGCTGCAAATGTTACTAAGCTAGACATGCAATTCGATTTACTTGAAGGGGTATTTAGTTCAGGAGAAAAAGGAATACTTGATATTTCAGTTGTAGAATAATAAAGAAATTATAAAGTAAATATTAATAATAGGTGGTTTAAATATTACAACTGCCTATTATTTTCTTTTACAATGATATAATTAGTTATATTATTGTAAAAGAAAATAGCATATTATAAAAAATTAAAATAATAAAAGGATATGTTTAACACATGTCCTTTATTTTTATAAAATAAGGAGGAATTATTCATGTCCATAAATTTAAGTGAATTAAAAAGAGAAAATATAAGATGTTTAATTTATGAGGAGAATGGAAGTATAAAAACTATCTATGAAAATTTTGAAAAAGTAAAGCAAGTGGTTGAAAATCCAATAGAGATTTATAACCCAAATATGAAACAAAAGGAATTAATATTAAATTTGTTAACTAATAATTTAAATGTTAAAGATACTTCTATTGATGCATCTATATCAGATGAGGATGTTTTGTTAACATTATTTTCTGAAATTACAAATATATATTTAGATTTAAATAAAGAAAGAGATAAAGAATTAATAAGTGAAATTTTAAAAGATCCTTCACCTGTATTAATGAAAGCTAAATTAGAAATTGAAAAAATAATATATCAAGAGTTTTTAAATTGGTATGAAAATGTGAAAATGCTTAGCAATTCACCTATGGAAATACAAGAAATTATTGTAAATGGCGATGAAAGAGAAGAAGAGGCAGAAGTAAAAGAAGAAAATACTATTGAAGAATTAGAAAGAAAATTAGAGGAATTGAAATTAAACCGCAATAGATAAGAGGAATTATAAAATGAATTTTAAGGAAACATTAAAGAATAAAGCTTACAAAGTGGACTAGCAAATCATCAGCTAGTTCATTTTCTTTTTAAAGGAGGTTGGATTAATGGCTGATGATTTAGGTATTCGCTTACAAGTTAACTTTGAGGAATATGGTAAAGCAAACTCTAAATTACAGAAATTATTAAGTCAGTTACAGCAAAATAATAAATTAGTTATACAAATAGATAATGATTCAATAAGTAATGCAATAATTAATATAGAAAGCCAGTTAAATGCATTGAAAAATCAAATGTACATGTCTTTAAATATAGATACCACAAACTTAGGTGAAAATATAGCTAATATAAGAAATCAAATTAAAGAATTAAACGTGGAAATTAATAAAGTAAAATCTAGCCAAGGAGCAACAAGTCAGGATAATGAGTATTTATCAAATTTAAAAAGTAAAATGGGTGAATTCTCCAAGTCGTCATTTATGGATGATATGTTAAAGTCAACAAAAAAACATTTTGAATCTATAAATACAAGTATTGGTGAAAATATTGGTAGAACTACAGCATTAATAAATACGGTGCATACCTTCGGTGGGTCTACTGCAATGCTAACCACTCAACTATTTAAACTAAAAGCACAACAATTATTAGTAGCAGCGTCTTCAGTTGCCATGCAAGCCGCTATTACCATGGGAATATCCGTTGGTATTAGCTTACTTTCGTCATTTATAGATAAGGTTATGAATGCAGATAAACATTTAAAGGAGTTTAATAAAAATGTAACTCAATCTACAAAGGATACAGCTAAATCAATATCTGATGTTGAAAATTTGATGAAACAATCTGATAAATTAAAAATGGATATAACTAATTCTAAATCGGAAGAAGAAAAGAATCGATTAAAAAAAGAGTTAATAGAAGTTCAAAAAAATATAGCTGATATAATGCCAGAAACTGTTTCTGATTTTTCGGATGAAAATGAGGCAATTGCTGCCAATAATGATTTAATAGCAGAACAACTTGAATTGAAAAAGAAAAGGAAGATATTAGAGGCAGAAGAGTTTTTCGATAAAAACAAAAATATAGAAGCAAAAGCAGAAGAATATAAAAGATTAAAAAATGAACTAGAAGAGTTAGAATTAGCAAAAGCAAATGGCGAAAAAACTATTACTAGAACCATTAAGGGAAAGGACGAACTTACAGGACAAGAAAGAGAATATACAATTGACGTAGATGTTAATGCAGCATTAGATGCAAAGTATAAAAGAATGGAAGAAATATCAGAGATCGTAAGTCAAGCAAATACGTTAACTTTATTTTTAAATAAATATAGTGGCACAAGTAGAGATTTAATAAAGCTAGAGACCGATGAAATTAAAAAGAATACATATGCTAGAAAAGAGAACCAATATTCTATGAGTGCTGAACCATTCGAAAAGCTAGCTAAGAGCTTTATGGATACTAAAAATGTGTTAGCTGAATTAAACAAAGCACAAGATGAGTATAGTAATAATAGTAAATATAGCGAGTCTACATTAAATTCTTTATTAGAGAAATTTCCAGAACTATTAAACTATTTAAATGATGAAAAAGCTTTACATGGCGAAATTGATAAAAAAATACAAGAGCAAAAAAGTGAAACTGAAAATGCCTATAAGAAGATGATAATGGCTAGTGACAAGTATTACCAAAACAATATAGGTGGTATAGATAAATTAGAAGATCGATTAAAACAACATGGGATTACATTAAGTAAGGGACAGAGAGAGGAACTTCAGAATGCTAAGAATTTGGCAGAAGCTAAAATTGCTGTAGAGCAGGAACTTGTATTGAATTTAAATGATCTTTGGGGTAAGTATTATAAAATTCAAGGAGATATTTTTGAGTCCATGAAATTACCTGATGATGATTGGGCAGATACCTTACTAAAAGGAACTAAAGCATCAAGTCGTGCAAAAGAAGGCGAAGGTAAAGATATTTATCGTCAAATTCAAGAATTAACTGAGCAGTTACAAAAATCTAAAGAGGTTTTTGATGAAATTGGAGCAGAAATTAAAGTACCATATTTTTCTTCTGGAGATATTGATAATTCTAACTCGAAAATAGTTGATAATTCTAATTCAAAAAAAGAAATAGAAGACATCAATTTAAAAACTGATAGATATAAACAATTAAATGATGCTATACAAGATGTTCAGAACCAGATAGAAAGTTACCAGCAGATTAATGATAGAGTGTATAACCAGGAGAAAATAAATAACTTAGAAAAGGAAATAAACCTACTTAATAAGAAACAAGTTTTATATAAACAACTAAATGAAGAACAACTAAAGGAAAGAGTAGAGTTAAAAGGGTCACTTGGTAATCAAGGCGTTAAGTTTGGCTCCAGGGGAGAGATAACAAACTATCAGCAAATTCTAAGTTCTAAACAATCTTGGGCTAATTCTTTATCAGGGGAAGCTAAAGAAAATGCAAAAAAACAGGTCGAAAATTTACAAGAAGAAATGAATAAATATTTAGACCTAACTTTCAAAACTTATGTTGATAGCGGAAAATCAATAAAAGAAATAGATAAATTAAAAGAAGATATAAAAAAACAACAGTTAGAAATAAAAATAAAGATACATGATACTGGTGCTGAAAAAATAAAAAAAGAAATAGATGATGTCCAATATAAATTAGATATATTAGATATAACAGATAAAGAAAATTACAAAGTTAGAGCGGAATTGATTAATGAGATAATATACAAAGAAAAAGAGGAAAGAGATTACCGCTTAAAAGTAATAGAAGATTTAGAAAACCAATTAAAATCGGTAAAAGAGAATTCAGATCAGTGGACCTTGATTAATGAAACTACAGATAGATATAAACAAAACATTAAAGATTTAAATATAAGTATTTTAAATCACACTGAAAGTTTAAAAAGACAAAATGAAGAAATTCTAGGTTTTGTAAAATCTGTTGAAGATAAAATTATAGAAATTATAAGAAAAAATTATGAAGAACAACAAAAGCTAGCAAAAGAATCAAAGCAAGAAGAGATGAAGCTAGAAGATGAAAGGCATAAAAAAAGATTAGAAAACTTAGAGAAGGAAAAACAAGGTTTAATCGATATAGTTGACTTACAACTTAAAGAGCTTGAAGATGAAATAAGCAAAGATGAATATGATAAAAAGCTAGAAAATCTTCAGAAAGAACGAAACACATTACAACAAAAATATGATTCATTGGCTCTTGTAGATACTATTCAAGGTAGAGCTATGAGAGAAGGTTTACTGAAAGATTTAAATGACTTAGACGAAAAGATTGAAGAAGAAAAGTATAAAAGAAATAATGAATTAAAGAAAAAAGAATTAGAAGAATTAAAGAAAAATTATTCTAAAGACGTAGATGAAAAGAAAAAAGCTGAAGATAAAAAATATGAAGATAAGAAACAAAAATTAGAAGAAGAAATGAAGGAGATAGATAAGTATTATGAGGGTCGTCTAGAAAAGGATAATTTATATAGAGAAGTTAGACAAGTAATAAATAGTGGATTAATAAGTGATGTAAAAGGAAACCTAATAGATTTAAACATAGCCATTGAGGAATATGAAAACAAATGGGGAGAAGGGCTAAGTGCATTAGGAGATAAAATAAAAACTGAGCTTATCGAGAATTTAGAAAAGGTTAGAGAATTATTAAAAGATGGTGTATTAGAAAAAATAAATAATAATATTTCAGAATCCAACGACTCTAATATTTCACAAGGAAAAAAGAAAGTTTATGCAATGTCTAATGATAGAGCTGTTAATGACTATACAAATGCCAAGGAAGCTTTTGATGGAAATGATTATGAAGTTATAGATATTTCAAAAATGTCAGAAGAGGAGATAAAAAGGATAAGAATTAATATAGGGGATGTAATAGTAGGTGTTGCTGAGGATAAATTCAAAAATAACGATACAAATTCATTAGCACATAGGATAGAAAGAGGAAAGAATACTGATGAAACAAGAGAAGGAATAATAGAATATTTGAAAGAACGTTCTTATATGAGGAGTGGGTTTATAGCTGAAAGTCAGTTAGCAGCACCCTATAGAAGTACAAGCAATTTTGAAACAGTATTGAATACATCACAGATAAATGAATTAACAAAAAGAACAGTATATCAAACAGCATCAAATTTTATTCCTTATTCATTATTAGATTCTATGAATCACTCTTCAAATTCAGGATACAGCAAGGGAATAGAAATAGATAAGCTTATAAACATAGAAGGTAATGCAACTAGTGATATCATACCTAAAATTGAACAAGCTGGCAACAATGCTATAGAAAAGTTATATCAAAAAATGAAGGGGTTAGGTCATATTTAAAATAATTAAAGAATAGTGTGGGTAGAAAAAACTATGCACACTATTTTACGGGAGGTGAAGTTTAAATGTCCTCATGTTTAGAAGATTATATAGTTTATGACGGTATTAATAGTAGAGATTTAGGATTATTAGTAGTTGAAATAAATTCTGGTATGATAGAAATGCCTTTTGGGTACAGTAGAAGTATTTTAGAAGAGGAAGTAGGCTTGAGAGATACTCCTTATTTTTTTGGTGTTAAATCAAATGCTTTAGAGTTAGAAATTACATTTTGTAATGACGAGTTTTTAGAATGGGATATGGATACAAGGTGGAAGATAAATAGATGGTTATATAAAGATAGACAATATAAAGCATTAACCTTAGGTGATAACAGAGATGTAGTTTACTATTGTATGCCTGTAGGAGATCCTAAGAGATATGACAATGGAAATAAAAAAGGATATGTTACCATTAAATTTAGATGCAATGGACCTTTTCCATATACTAAAACTGCAATGGAGGTATATGACTACACAAAGAACCCAAGTAACACAATAGAAATAAGGAATATGTCTAATGTATTAAATTATTACTATCCTGAAGTGATGATGGAAATGACAGATGATACTGAGGTTTCAATAATAAATTTAACTAATAACAATGAAGAGTTTAAGTTTATGGGGTTAGAAAAGGGTGAAAAAATATATATAAACAATGATTTAAAACAAATTAAAAGTAGTTTAGAAGAAAGCGGTATATACAGACTTAATAATTTTAATAAGAATTGGTTTAGATTGGTTCAAGGTAAAAACAGAATACAAATAAAGGGCAATGTAAAAGTTGTTATCAGGACAAGTTATCCTATTTCGTTATAGAATCGAGGTGATATTGTAAAGATGTTTGGTGATATAGATAAGTCATTAAAAACATTTAGTGAAAAAATAGAATTAGTTTTATGCAAAAGCAATAAAGAAGAAGAGATAGCTTTTTTAAATGAAGCCTATGGAGTGAAATTAACTAAGAAATATAGGGAAACAGATGAGTTGGAATTTTATATTCCTCATTACATACAATTTCAGTATAAACAAATTAAAAATCCTAATTGGGATTTGATAAATGGATGGTATACCATCAAGTTAAACAATGAGCAGTACTTTGTTATAGATAAAGTGAAATTAGTAGGTGAAGATAAGGAAACTATGTATGTCCATTGCTATAGTGAGGAATATGTTTTAAGTAAAGTAAATATAGAAATAGATGTAGCTACAACATGGCAATTGAGAAGTGATGATATTGAGACGGGAGAAGGAATATTCACTGAAATATTACCTCAGTATGTAAAGAATTGGACATTAGGAACTGTAGAGCATAAGGCTGAATATGCTGATGAGGAATTAGGACAGTTCCATAAGAAATATAGAATATTTGATGGTATGAAAAAAAGCTGGCTAGATTTTTTATTAAATGATGTACAAAAATCCTATGAATGTGTGTTAGAATTCGATACCTTAAATAATAAAATTAATATCTACAATGACAAGGACAGTGAAGAAGATAAACAAAGAAAGAATAAAGGGCTTTATATCAGTGACGAGAATTATTTAAAAAATATAGTGAAAATAGAAAAGTCAGATGAAATAGTAACAAGACTATATGTATATGGGAAGGACAATCTAAACATTGCTAGCTACAATCCCACAGGACAATTATATATTGAAGACTATAGCTATTTTAAAAATAAAAAATATATGTCGCAAGATTTAATTGAAGCCTTGGATAAATATGAGGAGAAGCTCACTGAAAATACCTCTATATTTTATAATTTACTTGAAGAATTAAACGAACTAGTAGTAGAATCCGTTGGGCTAGAGAATAAAAAAGATGAGTTAGAGAGCGAGAAGGATTTACTTGAATTAGAGCGAGATGTTTTAATAAAGCAATTAGAAAGATTATATGGTATAGGAGAAAATGAAATTAGTAATCTTTTGAATATAAAAGCTGAAACAGATGAAGAGAGAGAAGAAATAGCTAAGTTTCAAAATAATATATTAAATCTAACTTTAAAAATATCAGCCAAAGATCAAGAAATTGAAAATCAAAAAGTATTGATAGAAAATAAAGAGAATCAAATAAAAAGTAAAAATAATGATATAAATCAAGTAAGAGTTTCTTTGAGTAAAAAAAATAATTTTACAGAAGAACAATTAAAAAAATTAGAGAAGTTAACCTTTCAGCAAACCTGGGCTAATACCAATTATTTTAATGTAAAGGAATTATATTTTGCTGGAAGACATGCTTTAAGTAAAATAAGTTCACCTCCCATTGAGTTTGAGACCGATGTGGTGGACTTTTTAGATGTAGTAGAATGTCAACATGATTGGAATAAGCTAGTAAAAGGAGATTATATTAATATTTTTCACTCCAAATTAGACATAGATATTGTAGTTAAATTAGTAAAAATAGAATATGACAGGGATGGCAAAAAAATTAACTTAACCTTTAGCAATAAAGATGATCATGATGATGCAGAAAAATTTATAAGTAATATGCTAAATAAGTTTAATAATTCAAATACAACAATAGATATTTTCAAAGGTAATTGGGATAAGGGCAGCTATGGATATGATTTAGTAACCCAAATGAGAGAAAGTGCTTTAGATGCAGCAAAGAATAAAATTTTAAGTCAAAATCCCCATCAAAAGATTAGCATTGATGGGCATGGAATATGGTGCAAAGATGGGGACAATGAAGATAGGCAACTGAGAATAGTAGCGGATTTGCTAGTTATGACTACAGATGGATTTAAAACAGTGGACTTAGCAATTTCTCCACAAGGTATTGTAGGACAAAAAATTGTTGGAAAGATAGTAGCTTCTAATCAATTAATAATCACTAATAGAGATTCTAATGGTGATCATACTTTTATGGTTAATGATAGTCATATGGAAGCTTATAATATGGATTTGTCATTGTTAAGTAAAAACAAAATGAATAGGATATATTTAAATCCAGAAGAAGGAATCAAAATACAAAGAAAAGATAGCTCTAGCTGGAAAGATACAATGTGGCTAGACATGGATGGGAAGGTTCATGCTGAAAGCTTTGTAGTAATGAACACAAATTCTGTATTAGATGATAATGGGTTAAGAATAGATAATGGTTGCATATGGATAAATAATAAAAGCGGCGATGATATATTTAAAGTAAATACAGATGGTGAAGTAGATGCGAACGGTAGGTTTAGAGTGTTTAGGTATGATATTTCTGATAATAAAATATGCTTAGCAGACCTATATAAAGATACTGCTAAAGGTGGAAAACTATTAGTTAATGACTGGAATGGAAATATAAATGCTTTTTTAGGCTCTGCACCAGACTACACATACACAGGAGGCTTTTTTAAGTTATATAATGGAGATAAAGCCAAAGAAAGAATAGAAATAGGCATTCACTCATTGAATGATATGGGTGTTATGAAAATAAAAAATAACCAAAGTAAAAAGATAGTTGAAATTACAGGTAATGATAGTGGAGGCACTATAAAGCTTAACAATAAAGAAGAAAAAACTAAGTTATTTATATCTTCCCAAGATGAAAGTTTAAATCAAGGTATAATAAAGCTTTATGGAGAAGATGATAAGGAAAAAATCATAATTAAAGCTAAAAGTTCTATAGATAATGTAAGTGGTATGTTAAGTGGAGATAGAAAAACAGGTGGTTTTATACAATTTAGATCATATGATAATAGTCAAGAATTCTTTATAACTGCTAATAATGAAAATAATTTTGGAATGTATGATAAGTTTGGAAGTGCTTTTGAAATAAACCATAGTTCAGGTGCAACTATAATGTCTAATCAAAGAAAAACCTCAATTAGTTTGGCTGACGATGGAATGAGTTTAAATACAACTAATATTAATGGGCTGAGAATTGCTTATTTCTCAGGAGGAGAAATAAAAGGAACTCCCACACATACATATATGTTACCTGTATTGTTTAGAGCTAGTTCCAATTTTAGTGGCACAGGCGGAACAACAATCAATCATAATTTTGGTGATACTAATTACTCAGTTTCAATAACTCCAACAGGAGGCACACCTGAAGGAAATATAGGTGAAATAAGAGTTGTAAAAAGTGCTACAAGCGTTACTGTGTATAACTCAGGTAGTGCTAGGTCAGGATTTGACTGCATTGTATTAAAATAATCTATTATAGGAAGGAAAAATTTTAAATGAATATGTTACCAACAAACGGGACTTTTTTAATAAGTGAAAACTGCAATCTTCGTTGTAAATATTGCTTTGTACCTGAGAAAAATCCTTATAATATGACAGAAGAGGTTGCAAAGAAGGGAATTGACTTATTATACGAAAACGCTGAAAAACAAAATAAAGACCATGTAAATGTTTTATTATTTGGTGGTGAACCTCTATTAAACTCTAAGTTAATAGAGGTTATTTTTATATATGGATTGAAGAAACAAAAAGAAACGGGCATTAAGTTTACTTCTGATATTATAACAAATGGCACAATAATGAATAATTATATATATTGGTTGTTTATGGAATACAAAGATAAAGTAAATCTAAGCTGTCAGTTGAGTATTGACGGAGTAAAAGAAGTTCATGATATGTATAGAGTTACTATAGATGGCAGTGGTAGTTTTAATAAAATAGCAAAAAATATAAGTAAATTTAAAGAAATATATAAAACCAATCCAGAAATGCTAACTGTTCATGGATGTATCAATCGCAAAAGTTTGCCATATTTATTTGAGGGATATAAATTTTTTAGAGAAGAATGGGATATGAAAAACATATGGTTCATGCCTGTACATGAAGAAGGATGGACCGAAAGTGACGTAGACATATATGATAGAGAACAAGGCAAGATATATGACTACATAATAGATAAAATAAAATCTGAAAATGAGATAAGTGAATTAAATTATTTCACTCCGTATAACAAATGTTTATATCCTTCTCAGAAAAGAGATGCTCCATGTGGTGCAGGGAAGACATTGATAACTGTAACTGCCCAAGGAGATATATACCCTTGTCATAACTTTTATTTCAATGATAATAAGGCAGAAACTAAAATAGGTGATGTTTGGAATGGTATTGATTTAGAAAAAATAAAATCATATAAAGACTATACTTGTGACAATATGAGTTGTGATAAGAAATGTGAACATTATAATTGTTATAGATGTATAGCAACAAATTGGGTTCATAATGGAGATATGCTACAACAGATACAAGGATGTTATTGTAAAATGTCATTAATAGATAAAAAATATACTGATAAAATGAAAGTGGACTTAATTGAACTAGGTCTTTATAAGGAAAGGGATAATTCAAGAAATCAACCACGAAAAGATGAAGAATATTACAATAAATATTCTTCAGAGATATTAGCAAAAGGATTTAAACTAATGCTTTTAGAATTACAAGATATAAAAGCTAATCAAAATGTTATACAGGAAACATTGCTAAAGCTGCTTAATGAGAACAAGGAAGTGATGTAAGTATGTCTACTATTAAAGACATTAGCTTAAAAGGGATGACCAACCACGTAAGCGAGAGAGCTAAAGGTGGAGTATCTTTGAGTGTAAATGATAAATGGCATTACTTTAAAGAATTAGAAGAATTAATAAATAATATGTATGCAATTAGAGATGGATCAAGTTTAGGATGTGGTTTACATGGAAGTGATACACAGGGAAATAACCTACCTAAAACTATTTGTGGTAGTCATTCTAAGATATATAGTAATACTGATTTATCTTTAGGACAGTTTAAAAGGGTATTTGAAAGTATGACAAAATGCTCTTGTGATAGTAATGCTGTTGAAGGATGTTATTGTGTAGATAATTGTACTTGTAATTGTAATAGTGATTGTTGTGTGGGATATTGCACTTGCCAAGGTTACGTACCACCTACACCATAGTTGATTGGGGTGATTTTATGTATAAATATATACAGGAATTAGATGAATTATTGATATCTGTATTTGGCGATGATACTGAGTTAGCCTGTCATGGACAAACATTTTGCACTTGTAATGCCAGGTGTGCTTGTAATACACAAAGGGTTTTTGTGGAGGATAGCTTAAATGATGAGATACACAATATATCTAACCGAGCAGTGTAATTGCAGGTGTGTGTATTGCTATCAAACATCATATGAAATAGCATACACTTGGGAAGAAATAAAAGTGCAATTAGATATGATAATTCAAGATGGAAAACAAGATAAGATAATTGAATTTATTGGTGGTGAGCCTTTATTAGCATTTGATATGTTAGTAAAGGCTTGTAATTATTTGGAGAATAATCTCAATAGAATTACAGTTTTAAGATATTATATTAGTACAAATTTGACTATTTTAAATAAAAATATAATAGATTTTCTTAGAAAGAATGATAATATTTTTGTTTCAGTTAGTTTAGATGGTAATAGAGAAATGAATAAATTAAGGTTGTGGAAAAATGGTAAGGAAAATTATTTTACAGTAGTGAAAAATATTAAAAAGTTAATTAAAAGTAATTTAAATGATAGATTAATGGTTCATATGGTTTGTCATAAGAATAATGTAGATAATTTATATAAAGGAGTTAAATTTCTAAATAGATTAGGTGTGAAAGCAATTGATATAGGTATAGTTGAAAACACTATGCCAATTGATAAAAGTTTTTGCAATAGTTTTATTAATGAACACGAGAAAATTTCTTTAGACAAGAAAAAAGGAAAGTTAACCTCTGTAATAAGCACATTAGACTATGAACCTATATCATTGGAGAGTTTGAGTGAAAAAGATAGTACATACTTAATTTATTATTTAAGGAATTACGTATATAAAAATCATATTAATACTGAACAGGAGGCATAGTATATGAGGAATTTATCAATAGATTTTACAGAACAAGAGCTGCGTAACTTGCTTATATTTTTAGATAGAGCTGAGATTAAGGGGAAAGAAGAAGCTTTTGTTTATGTAAATTTGTGGAGCTTATTAGAAAGACCTAATATAAAATACAATACTGATAAGGAAGAAGAAACTGACAAACAACAAAGCAAAGATAAAAAATAATCCAAATAAAAGATATGTTTCAATTTCAAATAGCTTAGAAGGGAGGTGAGATTTTATGTTTTTTAATGTAAAAAGAAGTGATCCCATTAGGTTACATATTAGAAAAGGAACTGTGGATGACCCTTATGTTGATATAACTGAAAAATTGACAGTTATAAATAATAATATTCAACTTCATGAAATACCTAGTGAATTTGAACGAGTAGTTATAGATGGATATACAGAAATAATGCTTGATAAATATGAGGAAACCTTTGATATAGAACCAAATAAATTTTTGGTAGATTATCAAACAGGTATGATTAAGTTTAATGAGAGTGAAGAGAAAAAAGATGTTACCGCAACATATAAGGGCACAGGAGTTATCAAATATCCAGCAAGCAGAATATGGGTACATTCTCCCAATCCTTGGGCAGTAGAAAATCTTCAAGAATTCATCGATTTTATTTACAAAAAAGAGCAAGAGTTAAAGAATGAAGTAAATAATGCAATTGAATTTATAAAGAATAAAACACAAGAATACATGAAATTCATTCAAGATAAAACCAAAGAGTTTGTAACATTTTTAGAAAATAAGAAACAAGAATTTATAGACTTTGTTCAATTAAAAACTGATGAGTTTGTAGCATATGTTGATAAATTCATTGAACGTGCAGAAGAAAAAATAAAAGATATGGATATTCATATTGAAATATCTAAAAAACAAACAGAAGAATGCAGAGAAGCTACAGAAGAAGCAAAGAAAGCAACAGAAGAAACTTTAGAAGCTAAACAAGCTACAGAAGAGACTATGGAAAAAGCTATTGAGGCAACTAACAAGGCTAATGAAGCTACTAAATGGTCCATAGAAAAAACTCAAGAATCTATAGAAGCAACAAATAAAGCAATAGAAGAAACACAATTAATGAAAATTGATAGATTTAATACTAGATTAATTTGGCAGGAACCAGTAGACGTATTTGCTTCTATAGATATAGTTTATCCAAAGTCAGAGATGGGTTGGACTGTAATGACACTAGATAATGGTAATATTTATCGTTGGGATGGCTTTGAGTGGAAATATATAGGCAACATGAAAGGTGGAATACCTTTAGTTAATGAAAATAGCGATGGTTTAATGCATAAAGAGGATTATATTAAACTTCTTGGCATAGAAGAAAAAGCACAAAGAAACTTCATTGGAGAAGATGCTAAAAATGCATTGCCAGACTATGTTCATACAAAAACTATAGTATTTGTAATAGCTGCTAAAAAGCTAAAAGAAGGGGTTCAAGACGTTCAGATTGAATTTGAGGAAAAAGGAATTATTCAATCTGTTAGTGGTATTTGTAAAACTCCAGGAATTGAATACACTGCAATTCAATTAGAAAAGATATCTGATGCTGATATGAAAGCTGGAAATGACAATTGGGTTGAAGTATGCGAAACAAATAAAGAAGTTATATTTGACTATGGAGAATATAAATCAACACAAGCAAGAATAGTGGCAAGAGAAGTAAATCCTCTGGATTCTTTTAGGCTTAATATAAAAAAATTAGGCGGAAGAATTGAGAGTATAACAATAAAGGTTAGAATATTAGTTTAAAAAATTATAAAAATTACAAAGAGGAGTGATGTTTTAATGGCAACAGCTTTAAAACCTTTAGTAACATGGTGGGAAGATTATATAGATGCAAGTGATGGACAAGTTAAACAAAGACCAGTTCCAAATAATTTATGGGACTTAGGAATTGTCGATGCAGACAACAACCCTGAGTTAACTACACATACTTTTTATGTATGGAATAACAAAAGACCATCTGGTTCAGCACCTAATTATACAAATGTGCCTGATATGGTTAATTGTAGAATAACAACAAAAGACGGTGCTTTTGGTAAATATATTCCAGGAGAAATGAAATCGCCTTTAGTTATGGAACAATGGGTAAGAGTAGCAAACCTCTTATCATCTACTCCAGGTGAAACTCCTACATATACGCCAATAGGTTCTGAAATGAAAAATGGTGTATTAACTCAAAAGGATATGCAGATAACAGCTATGGGTAGCCCAAGTGGTGGTGGAGTTTCAACAGGAGTAATTTCTGGTGCAATGAATGATGGTAAGTTCGAAACAGATAGTTCAAAAAATTGCTATTCAAAAATAAAAGCACAAATTAAAGTACCTCCAAGTGCTGATGCAGAAGAAAATAAATTTATAGTAAGAGTATATTACAACGTACAAACTGGCGGTGCTAGTGCAGTTTAAAATATAAAACAAATTATAAAAATAAAATAGAGACTCAATACAATGAGGTGATAGAATGAAAGATGGATTAAATAAATTTGAAAAGGTTCATCCATATGCTTTTAGTAGTGAATTAGACTTTATGTCAGTAGGAGAGTATCTTGATGGTACTTTCCTTTTTGAGTTTAATCCAGAGAAAAAAACATATAGTAGAACGGATGAAGTTATAAAAGATAAATTAATTAGATTCGGTGTTGTTGGTCATGGTGTGCGAACGTACTTTAATGCACTTACAGGTGTGTTTACATTTGATCAAAATAAAATAGAGATATTTTATAGAACTAAAGATAGAGACTATGTCCTTATGGGACAAGATGCAAAATACAATGATATTATATATTTTAAAAATGCCTATAGCCAAATGAATTACAGTGGTAAAAGTAGTATAAATTTTTGTGGATATAATTTTGGATATAAAAATCAGATACTATATAATGATGGAACAATGTTATATTTTAAACCTATATTAAATATAACAATAGATCAACCAGCTAATTTTCAAATAAGATTGGTTAGTAATAGAGACATGGATGGGCAAATAATAATAAAAATTAACGACTTTAAAGAATATAAATTAAATGCCCCATTAGATAAAAACGTTGGCGGAGAGCTAACGTGGTTCATTAGAGTATAGGGGGGTGGCTGTTAAATGGCAAATATTAATATAGATGTTGGAACGGGCACGATCTTGGTCTATAAAGGCGAAGATTTTAACTTTCCATTTACTATTCACCCACCTGTTGAAACTAGTGATGATATAATTACTGCTACAAATGAATTAGTTTTTAATAGAGAAGTCATGGGTCAAAGTCAATTCACAATGACTCACACTAAAGCTGAATGGATCCGTTTGGATTCATTTGAATATGTTTTAGATGATGAGGTTGGCAGAGTTATTAAAAGCACTGGTATAACGAAAGCGCGATTTAAATATCGAGTTGAGCTTATTGGAGTAAGTGGTGAAATACTTCAAGTAGTTAAGGACTATCAAAAAGATTTTATGATGATAAATGAGTCAATTAGTGATGAAGTAACTGTTCCAAGCAGTTTGATAACTACCGCAGTTAACTCATATAAAGTTCGAGTGGTTGTTCTTTTTGAAAATGGCAGTACATCATCGGCTTCAAGAGAAATTGTCTTATATAATGAAGCTCCAACTATAGTTGCTACTGTTGAAAAAAATACTTTATATTTGGATGTAGGAGATACAGACAATGACTTAGTAAGATTCAATGTTTACTTAAACAACAGAAAAGTTTATCCTGTTGATTCAGATTATACGGGATTTGAACCTCCTGGAAGTCATGTAGTTAAGTTTGAATCTGTAGATGTAATAATCAATGATGTTAATACTGTTGTTATAAATGCACAGGATAACTATGGAACAAGAAATAAATTTGAGTATCCGTTTTTAGGAGAGTATTCTGGAATACTATTCTCAGATGAAAAGGGAGAGTATTACTCAACAGATTTAGGAGATATTCTAAAGAGATTAACCTTTAGAACTGTAATGGCTGGTAGTATGAGTAATATTGCAAAAGTTATAATAACAAATAATATGGGTTTTGATGTAAAAAATTTAGAGGTTATAATAACCCCAGAAAAGAAGCCAGACAAACTAGATGTTTATTATGGTTTTGAAAGTGGAATGTTGATTAAAGATAATGAACAATTGTTGAGACCTGGAATTATGCCAAACAAAGGAACACAAGATTTATATTTAAGAATACATCCAGATATAGAATTTGAACATGGCAGTGCTAGGTTTGAGATATTTGCACAAGCACAACCAGTAGAATAGGAGGTGCTAATATGTATAATAATAGAATGGAAGCCGAATTTGCGATTATATGGAAACGTGAATCAGATTTAGGCGGAAGTTTATGGGTTAGCACCTTTGATGATAGTTTAAGTGGTACTTTAACTGTTCATAGACCACCTAAGAATAGAATGGAAGTAGAAGTTAGAGCTTTATTACCAGAAAGACATGAAGTAAAAGCTTCTGTAATAAAAGATACATATGTAACAGATTACCGACCAACATTAAACTATGGTGAATCCAGTATCATGAAAGTTGGTACTGATAAAGATGGATATGTATTTAGAAGTTTAGTTCAATTTGGAATACCAGAAGATTTGCAAAGAATGAGAATCACCAAGGCAAAAATGAAGTTATATTCAGACGACCCATCACCATTTATGGGATTGGAGATATCTTATCCAGATAAGGAGTGGGGAGAATATAATGTTGTTTGGATGGGACAACCTTCAAGAAAATCTGCATATAAAACAGTAAATCTTGAGTCAGGATTATATGAACATATTATTGATGTAACAGAAGCAGTAAGAGATTTATGGAATGTTCATACTCATCAAAACTTTGGTTTCATACTAAAATCGGAAGATGAAAGTATCATTCAAATGAAAAACTTTGGCACAAAGGAAAGCACCACACCTCCAGAAATAACTATAGAATATTTTGATGAAGACTTATTCTCAACTACAGGTTCAGTTATAGGCGGTAGAGTTAACGTAAGGCGTACTGAATGGTCAGATTTAGGTGGTAAATTAAATGTATGGAAAGACTCTGGCGATAGTGAAATAGATGGTAATGTTATAGTTAACCATCCAGACATGACTAGAGGTAAAATAACTATTGCAAAACTAAGTCAGATAAATGGTAAAATTACTCCTCATAGACCATTTAGCGATATGAATGGTGTCATAAACATAAGTACTATGCCTACGAATAATTTAAATGGTTATCTAAATGTTATGCATAGCAAAGACATTGAAGGAAAAGTAAAAGTACAAGAATTAGAATGGTCAGACTTAGATAGTAAGATACCAACTACACATCATAATGGTATAAATGGTAGAGTAGATGTTTGGTATAAATCTGATTTAGATGGTGAGGTTATAGTAAATCCACTTGAAAGAGAAGATTTAGATGGCAGATTGCCTATTAGTAGTCATAATGGATTAAATTCTAAAATGCAAGTTTTATACAAAAGTCAAATTGATGGTAATGTGGATGTAAGATATAAGAATCAATTAGATGGTAGAATTCATGTGCAAACTAAAGGCAATACAGAAATAGATGGTTCTATAAGAATCATATACAAATCAGACTTGGATGGGTTTATACGAACTAATCCAGTAGGATTTAAAGGAAGAATAGTAGTTGATGCTGTTAATGGAATTGATGGTAAGATAACTATAAGTGCCAAGGGTCAAGATTTACATGGTGTATTTACAACAACATTAAAGAATGATATGAATGGCCACATCAATGTGAGAACAATGGATATAGATGATCTATATTCGCAAATAACAGTTGGAGAAGTTCCAGATTTAGATGAAGGTATAATTTATGCTTTCATAATGTAAGGGGTGATTTTTATAGAAGGCAATAAAATACTTGAGGTTATTTCACAAGGAGATGAGAATTGCCAGCATGTTTGGTGTTGTAATCCAATAAGTGAAATGACAGTAGAGGATAATTGCATAGTATTTAAATACGATAGAATATGTGAAAATTGTTTGAAACAAGAATTGATTAAGTCAAATAAAAGAGGAAGAAACATTAAGAATTATAAAAATATAAAAGAAAAGTAGATATGTTTAGAAAGTTGTCATAATTATTTTATGGCAACTTTTTTATAATATAAACGTATAACAGTGAAATTAAAGAGTTAACTAAGTAATTATATATTAATGTGATGTACTTATGAATTCTATGAGTGTAAGAAAAGACGATAAAATCAAGATTTTATCTAAATATTAGAAGGGTTAAAAGATAGGGGAACTGAGTTTGAAAAAACAGTAGAGATAATTAATTAAATATGGGTGGGTGAGATTCCCACCTAATAAATATTTTTATGTTGAGGGGAGGTAAACATATGGCAAAAAACAATCCATTTGCTTTAAAGTTTGATGGGAAAAATACATATATAAATTATGGCAATAATTATAATATGGGTTTAAACGACATGACAATATCATTCTGGGCAAATATAGATACTGGATATGATGGCATTAATAGTCTGAATTTCGTAAGTAAAACTCGTGCTTCGGCTCAGATGTATAGGTATGGTATAACTTTAATCAACACTTCTAAAACGGTAAATATATTTATGGCTTGGGGTTCAGAAACCCATATTAATTATACAACAGATTATAAGCCAGAATACGGAAAATGGTTTCATCTTACAAGTGTGTGGGATAGAGATTCGATGTTAAGTGTGTATATAAATGGAGAGTTGACGAAAAGCTTTAATATATCTGCTTACAAAAATGCGAATATGATTTCAAATAACCCTTTTATGATTGGTGCTGGAACTTCTGCTGACAATGTAACTCCAACACAGGGTATATTTAATGGTATGTTAGATGAATTTAAGGTTTATAATTATGCACTATCCCAAAATGAAGTAAAGAATAATATGTTGGAAGTACCAAAAAACATAGAAAACTATTTAATTGGATATTGGAAGTTTGATGAAGGTAAAGGCACAACAGCTTTCGATTCATCAAAAAGTAAAATAAATGGAACTATAATAAATCCTATGCGGGTTGAAGGAGAGGTTGATTTAAAAGAAGTAAACTTTCTCATCCAACAAGGAGTAGAAGTCTACTCAATAGACCATAACTATATAAAATTAGGTGAACCAACTAGTGACCAACAATTAAACAATTGGTTTGAGTTGTATGGATATGATGATATAGGTATATTACTAGAAGATTCCACTAGAAGGACAGTATCTTCTCAAAAAGAGCAAGAAGTATATGAAACTAGAAATATAGATTTCAAACAATTCTTAGGTAATGTTGAAGTAAAAGAACTTACCGATGTATCTGATAATGTTAGTTATGATTCAACGCCATATAAATTATTAGATGATATTAAGAAGATTAATAATGGTAAGTTTAGTGTATTAGTTAAGAAATAGAATGACAAATAGGAGGTGTTTTTAATATGGCTGGAAACGCTAAACCTGACGTTCCAAATTTAGGAAAAGAAGGTAAAATTAATTTTTTAGAATACAATGACCAAGGTCGTTTTGATAAAATAGAAACCTTGTTAGATGGAGATTTAAAAAATCATACAGCATTTGGTGTTATCCTATATAGTTTTAGTCCATATATAGAGTTTGAGCTACCTCAAAAAAGCAATATATGGGCTTATGGTCAACCTTATTCTGACGGGGGAGGGTATACGCCAATGCCTGTTTATCTTTATAAAGAAATAAATGGCAAGTTTGAAAGAATAGGTTCTTCAATACCTACTAAAAATAATAGCTGGTATTCTTTGTGTAAAGATTTGGAAATCGGGGTATATAGAATACAATATTCTTCTTCCTATACTATGTTTACAGAATGGTATATAGAACACCTGTTAACCCAAGATTTTCTTATTCGTCAAAAAGAAAATCTTTATTATATAGACCATAATTATTTAAATTTAGGAGCTTCTACAGACGCAAACAAAACAAATCAATGGTTAGATAGTTATGGATATGATGATATAGAAATACTAATGAAGGATTTAAATTATAAAAAAACTCCAACAGATAAAGGCTTTGAAGAAATATATAAATCATTAAATATAGATTTTAAAGATATTAAAGGTGATATATCATTAAAAAATGAAGATGATAAAAGAAATATTTATTATGATTGTGATGAATATAAAATCATAGATAAGATAAGAGAAAGTAATGGTGGTTTAGGAAATATAGTTTATAAAAAATATTAGTATATATAATTTATATTTGGAGGTAAAAAAACATGGCTATAAATCAGCAATTATTACAACCAGAACAGGGTTGGAAAAGAATAGATGATACTGATAGTAATATAGAGTATATTGGAAATTGGAAACCATATGATAATTCTGGGCTATGGGGAGGTTCTTCTAAATATACGAATGATAAAAATTCTTCGATTAGATTTAGTTTTACAGGAAGTAAGATAAGAATAATATCAGAAGTATCATCTATAGATAAGAGAGATGATAATATTATTCTTATAGATGGCAATGAATACAAATTTTCTGAATCTTATTCTCCAACAAGGTTTCGGATAGTTGTTTTTGAAAAGATAGATTTGCACAATGGGAATCATTATGTTGAGATAAAGCCTTCTCCTAGCGTTGAAGAAACGACTGGTTATGGTATAAATATGGTATTGTATGCTGTTGATATAAATGAAAATGAAAAATTGATGAAGTATCAGGTTGATAAATATCTTATTCAACAATCAAAAAACATTTATTCTATAGACCATAATTATATAAATTTAGGAGAATCAAAATCTCCTACAGAACTTTCATATTGGATAGAAAATTATGGATATAATGACTTAAATATTATAAATGAGTCGTTGGATAATAAACATACTCCTACTGTAGTAGATGATGATATGATATATGAAAGTTTAAATATAGATTTTAATGATGTAAAGAAACCTAATATATATGTATTTGAAGAAGATGATAAAAAGAAAGTTAGATATGATACCGATTCGTATAAAATAATAGATGAAATAAAGAAGATTAATAGTGGAATTGGTAATGTTGTGTTTAAAGAATATTGATTTTTATATTTGGAGGTGAGAGATTTATATGAGTTTAATTACATGGAATCCTAGTGACAAAAATAACTATATAGAACTAAAAGATAATAACATGAAGGCAAACAGATTATTACAAGGAGATGTATATAGTTATTCTGGAGTTAGGGCAACAAATTCATCAAATTTAAAAAAGATATATTATGAATTGAAATTCGATGAATTTAGCAGTAGTTCAATTATATATTTAGGTGTTTGTAGTTCCGATAGTTCACTTTATCATAATGGTATGCCTACAGTTGGTGATAAGTTTTTAATTAATGTTGCTAAAACTAGTTGGAGTATTTATAATGGGTCAAATATTTTATTAACAAAAAATGAAGAGTCGAATCAAGGAGATATCTTTGGAATTGCTGTTGATTATAACGATAAATATGTTCGATTTTATAAAAATGGGTTGATTTTATATGAAAGTGAGAAAAATATATTAAATAATAGTTACATTTATCCAGTATTGGGAATAAGGAGAGAGGGTGGAAGTGCAACAGTTAATTTTGGGGAAACTAAATTTAATATTACAACTTCAAATCCTAATGAATGGAATAATTTGAAGTGGAAAGGTTATAGACCTTTTGATGTTGATAATGCTAAATGGTTTAATGAAAATAAGCATCTAATTAAACAAAATCAAGATTATTATACAACAAATAATAATTATTATAAATTAGGTGTACCAAAAGATAAAGTAGAGTTAAAGAAATGGCTATCTGAATATGGAGCAAATAACATATTAAATCTACAAGATAGTTATAATAATAAAATTGTTCCTGTAGATAAATTTAGTGAGCCACGTAAGATATATGAGTCCTTAGATGTTGATTTTAATGATGTGAAGAAGCCTTATATATACATGTTCAAAGAGAATGATGGTAAGCTAAAACTAGAGTATGATGCTGATAATTATAAAATTATTGATGAGATAAGGAAAGTTAATAATGGTGTTGGTAATGTTGTATTTAAAGAATATTAAAATGAAGATTTGGAGGTGACAATATATGGCTGTTGGTCAACAATTACCTCAACCAGAACAAGGTTGGAAAAGATATGATTTTGCTGATGATATAATAGAATATACAGGAGTTTGGGGTGATGACGTTAATAGGGAATATTGGAATGGCACTATTAGATATACCAATACTCCAAACTCAAAGGCAAGATTTAATTTTACAGGAGATAAATTTAGATTAATTGGATTAGTTTACAATAATAAGAATGATAATATAAAAATAATATTAGATGGCGAAGAGTATTATTTTTCTGAAAGAAGTGGAAATACACCTATATTCAGAGTTATAGTATTTGAAAAGGTAGGATTAGAAAACACAGAACACTACGTTGAAATATTAGCACCAGACAATATAGCTGTAGGTAGGGATATGGCTTTTGATGCTATAGATGTAGATATAAATTCTATATTAAAACCTTATAGAATATATATGGGCAAATATCTAATTAAACAAAACGACAATTACTACACTACACATAGCAACTACTTAAAACTAGGACAGCCTACTAACCTAGATGAATTGGATAATTGGTTTAGAGATTATGGGACAGAAAGAATTCAACACTTTCAAGATGTTTTAACATCAAAAAAAGTTCCTATGGTTGAAGGTGTTGGTAATATATATGAATCCTTAGATGTTAATTTAAATGATATAAAGAAAGAAGATTTATATATTACAGAAGAAGATAATAAAACTTATTTTGAGTATGATTATAATAATTATAAGATTATAGATGAGATAAGGAAGGTTAATGGTGGAATTGGAAATGTTGTATTTAAGGAATATTAGTTTGAAATTTAGTTTGGATTTAGAAAATTGGAGGTGATGGTGTGATTAATTTAGCTTTAAACAGACCAATCAGTAGTGACTACGGTTATTATTTAGACTATACACCTAATAAGGCTGTAGATGGGAATTTAAATCCTAGTGATGGATTTATGGATGTCTATCTAAACCAACCAACTTTAATTATAGAATTGGACAAGCCTTATAAAATTGAAGAGGTAAGATTAAAACAATTAATAGTTACAGCAGGTAGATGTAAAGATTTTGAATTAAAAGGTTCACTTGGTGGAATTAATTATACATCTTTGTTAAACGGGATATTATTAAGTAATGAAGAACTGCAAGCTTTTAATATAAATAGCGAGTTTAAATATAAATACATTAGTTTTAAAATATTAAATAACTATGGAGGTGCGAATAAAAGCAATGGCATATGTGAAATAGAAATTTACGGTCATAGTTATAAACATTTAATAAAACAATCAGACCAATTCTATTCAATTAAACCAGAATATTATGAAGGTGAAGCTTTTAAACCAATAACTTTAAGTTCTGGAGACTATCCAATTAAAGCTGATTTTGACATAAAAGGATTCGATGATTTGAACGATTTATTAAAAGAGAGAAGTGGAGGTAGTTTAAATTCTAACGGTACAAGTTTAGATTCTGGAAAAATGTTTAGTTTTGATTTCGGTAGTGATTTTAAAAGTATTATAAATATAGAGTAAGCTATATTAAATGAGAAAGAGGTGATAGAATGTCAGAAGTAGTTATATGGGATAGCAGTTCTAAGTATGGAAACGTCACAATAGGAGATAATGGATTAGATTTAACACTAAGAGGAGCTTCTGTTGGTATTATAGCTAACAAGAGCCATTCTACAGGAAAAAAGTACTTTGAAATATATATAGCTAATAGTAGTAACTTACAATATATGATAGGATTATCAAATAACAATTACAATGGTACAGATAGTGGATATAAAGCTTCAAGATATATACTATATGGATATGATAGAGATTTGTGGGATGGAATTGTAAAAAAAGGGGTGATTGATAGCAAACCCGGAGCTGGCTCTACAATAGGATTATTGTTTGATGGGGATGCTAAGATTTTAAGATTTTCTGTTAATGGTATTATACAAAATGCCTTTTTAGATAATTTGAAAGGTGATTTTTTTAGCCCTGTTGCATCATTTGGTTCTAATTCTGGAAATGGGATATTATCTGCAAACTTTGGAGCAACTCCATTTAAATATAAACCTCCAAAAGGATACTCCTCTTGGGATGGAAGTCAGACTTATCCTTATTATCTAATCCAAGACCAATCAAATGTTTTATGGACATTTAAAGATGATATATTAATTAAATCTAATAATATTTTATCAGAAGAAGCTTTTATTAATGATGGTTTTGCAGACTATGATGTAGTCAATAATAAAACTATAGATAAAATAGGGTTACAAGGTGTTGATAAAGGTGTGCTAGGTAATGGAAAGTATTTTGAAGTTAAGCTAGAAAACGAAATGATAGATGTTTCGAAAATTATTCTAGATAATAATGAATATACTGAAAATTTAATTATAGGGAAGTCATATACAGGAACTCCTTCGTATATTTCATATCCTTTAAAAAATGCTTTTGATGGGAACTCTAGTACTATATATCAAGCAAACGGTTATAGAGCTAATATTGTAATTGATTTTGAGGTAAGTGAACCACTAGAAAAATACAATATAATGTTTGGTATGAATAGTAGTCAAACTAATATTTCTATGTCATACTCAGACGATAGTTCAGAATGGGTTGGTGTTCCAAAGGCAAGTTGGACAGGGTCTGTTACAAATAGTACAAATGTAGCCATTGAATTTGGAGATGTAGGGCATCATAGATATTGGCAATTTAATATATCTTCATCGGACAATTGGACAACCATTAGAGAGTTAGAAATGATGAAAAAAATAAATGGCTTAGCATTAATTAAATATAACAACGAAATATATACTTATAAAGAAAGCCAAATTACAAAAACTGTAAACCAGAATATAGATGAATTGAACTTTGAAGAAAATGGATTTAGCGATATAGTAGGATTGACAAAAGATACCTTAAAGAAAAATTTTGAAAATATAGAAGAAGTGTATTTAATATTTTTCACAAAGATATCAAATAAAGGCAATTTAGTAGTCTTAGTATCTACAACTCCAAAACCATCAAACCAATGGCTAATAGATAATAAATGCAAATTATTAATGTGGACAGATGATATAGAGAAAACAGAAGCTACTATGACATATGAATTAAAAACTCCATATAAACCTATTGATATATTGAAGAAGAATAATGATGGTATCTGTAATATATTGATGAGTAAGAATTAGTAATTATTAGCACATGTAAAATTAAAAATAAAGAGGTGATTAAATGAAGTTAAATCCAAGTGACTATTCGAAAAAATATTACATAAGTGAGCTTAATGGCAACGATAGTGTAGGAAACGGTTCAAAAGAGAGTCCATATAAGACTATTGGTGGTGCTATTTCTTCTATAGGTAAAATAGACGAAGACAGTTTATTTTATTTAGATGAGGGTATATACACTACAGTTTCTAATATGTTTAATATACAACCGTTAAATAATTTAAAAGTATCTTTTGTGGGTAAAAACATGAAAACAACTTTGATTCAAAATCAAAGATTAGGGGAACAAAATGGGTCTGGTAATTTTGGAAATTCAAGATATACTTTATCTCTATACAATCTTATATACACATCTGCTAATATAGATAGAATAAACACGCTTGACTTTAGATTTAAATGGCAATTTTACAATGTTGTATTTGATAAATTATATGATGCTACTTACGGATATTTTTTATCCAGAACCTATCTTGGTATATTTGATTGCACAAAAACAAATAATTCTTTAAATTTTATTAGATGTTCTACAGGAGAAGTTGAGGTTAAATATAGTTATGGTGGGTTTACGTCTGGACACAATACTCAACAATCTCAATGGGATACAGAAGGAAATAAAATCACAGCTAATCCCGCTTTAAATGATAAGTTTTTTATAATTGATGATGAGTCTAAAAATAAAGAAGTTGGTGTTTATAGTGGAGATAATACATGGATTGTTCTTCCTAAGTTTTTTTTAGTAAAACAAGAAGCAAACTACATACTTATAAATAATAATTATTATAATTTAGGAAGACCTAGAAACGACGACCAATTAATTGAATGGTATAAAAAATATGGATATGATAAACCAGATATAATATCAGATAAGTTAAACATTAAAGATTTTCCACTAATAACTCCAGAATCTTCAACATCAAATAGAACAATGTTTGAACTAGATGCAAATGAAATAATAAATAGCATAGAATTTATCGAAGATGAAGATAAAGGTGACTTTATAAGGCATGGCTCTAAAGAGTATAGAATATATGATAAGTTAGCAGATAGATTTGATAAATTTGAAATAACAATGATTGAATAAAATAATAAAAGGGTGGTAAATATTATGCCTGTTTCAATTGCGACAGTTTCAGTAATTAAAGGTGAGTCAGCAAGAGAAATATTAGAATCTTTAAAGATACCTACAATTACAAAAGAATTTATAGAAGAGTGTAAAAAAGAGAATAAAGGAATTACTATTAAGAAACATAAAGATATTATGATTCTAAAAGCTATAAAGGAATGTAGTGAAAAATATAAGGAATCCTTAAATGATTTAGCTAAATAAAGATTTCTAATAATAAAATAAAAATTAGAGGTCTTTTTATTTTATTTAAATTTAACATGATTTAATATAGTTTTATTTAATTGAGAAGGTATTACAGCCTTCTCTTTTATTTTATAAATATAATTATCGAGGTGAAGAAAGGTGGTTTAAATAAGTATGGATATAGAAAAACACTTACAAAGTCAGGTAAAAGACCATGAAATTAGAATTAGACAATTAGAGGATAGTGACGTTAGACAGCAAATACAGCTTGCAAATATAGAAAAAAGTCAAGCTGAAATAAAAGTAATGATAAATGAAAGTTCAAGAGAACAACAAAAGGCTCTAAATGATAATCAAAAAACATTAAATGAATTTACTGAAAGAATATTAGATACTTTTACTAATAATATAAACAATGATAATAAAACTAAAAATGAAGTTGAATTTCATAATACTAAGCAATTTTGGGCTATAGTAGCTACTTTAATGACAATATTCAGTTCTATAGCAACTTATTATTTTAATAAATAAATTATAAAAGGAGGTTGGGAATTATGTTGCCGTTAAACAGTAAAATAGCAATAGATTTAGGACATGGTACTGGCGAAGATAGAGGAGCTAATGGTTTTCTAAATGAAGAAAAAATAATAAGAGAGTATGGAAAATTTGTAATAGATGGACTTAGAGAACTAGGATATACAGTTTATGGTGTAACTCCTACTAAAAATAATCTTACTTTGTCACAATCTTTAGCTTATAGAGTAAACATGGCGAATTACTACAAAGTAGATTTATTTGTATCTTTACATGGAAATTGCTTTGAAAAAGAAAGTGCTAATGGTTGTGAGGTATTATATATGTCATCTAAAGGAAAGGAATACTCAGATAGAATATGCAAAGAAATATCTAGCTTAGGATATTCCAATCGAGGAGCAAGGTTTAGAAATGACTTATATGTTTTAAAACATACATCTATGCCAGCAGTGCTGATAGAGCCATTATTCATATCCAATAAAGCAGACTCTAACAGATATAATGCTAAAGATATTGCTAAAACAATCATAAAAGGAATAACAGGAAAAGAAGCATTTCAAAAGAAATCTGAAGAAGTAAAAACAGAAAACAAAGAGAGCTATCCATCTATAGACCATACTATACCAAGCTTTGAAGGAATAGTGCCTTTTGGTGATATAGGATATGTACAAATCATACCAAACAGAGGAAGAATTGACCTGCATTTAGATAAATACAATTATATATCTATTCAGGATGATGAAAAAGAAGGCAATAAGGTTTGGATTACCACAAGAACTAAAGGAACTAAACAAATAATATAAAATAATTAAAAAATAATCAAAATTAATTAATAAGTGTATAGAGATATACACTAGATATATAAAGGAGGAAAACATTATGCAGAATGAAATAACAAAAATCTTAGCACAAGCTATATTTTCAATATTAGGGGTATTAGTTACATATTTAACTACATTAATAGTTTCTTATATTAAAAGTAAGCAACAGGAATTAATAAATAAAATAGGTGCTGAACAATATAACACTAATTATAATATCGCAAAATCAATTTATTTTGCTGTTGAACAACATTTTAGATTTATACCACAGGCAGGAAAAGAAAAAAGAGAGCTATTTGACAAAATGCTTTTAGAAAAAATACCTACACTTAAACAATCAGATTTAGACCATTTTAGAGAAGCCGTTGTTGGTGAAATAAACAATCAAATAAATGATTCAAAAATATTTGAACTTGCTCCAACTTTCAATCCTGAAATTGATTCTATTTAGATATCTAAGTATTTAATCATTACTATTCTAGTTTCAGCTCTAGACTTAAATTTCCGTCCATAAAACTATTCTTTTAAAAAAATTATAAGAAGATCTAAAATATATACTATCATGACATCAGTTTTTAGTATCCATACTTTAAAAAACCACCATTCTTCAATAAATCTCCTTAATCATATAAAGCATATTGTATGCTTATCAAATTGAAATAATAATCCTTTCTTAATATTCTATTTATCTACATCAGCATTAAATGCGTCTATAACTAATTTTAAAGTTATAGTAACACCTATCATCTACAAATTTTCTATTAAATAGATCCACAACAATATCTAAGTAAAGACGTTTTCATCATTTTGTATATATGTCGTACCATTAGACATAAAAAAGAAATTTAAATTTAATTATTAATACTATTAAAAATCATATCAAATATAATATATAAAAAATTGACAAAGGCCTAAAAATATGGTAAATTTATTTTGGAAAATATATCATATTAGGGGGAAAACATGAAAAAAGGAAGAAAAAGTCTACTTCTATCACTTGTTTTAATAGTAATTTCAATTATGGTAATAGGATGTAGTTCTAAACCAAAGGTAGCTGCTGATGAAACAGCAAAAATTCTATTTGATTTTTATATCAAAGGAGATCAGGAGGCTTTAGCGAAGATCAAATTACCTAAAGAGCAAATAGAAGAAATTTCAAAAATACAAAAAGACGAAACTATGAAAACAATAAAAAATAATTTTGCAGTAGCAGGTTTGAAAGTTAGTGATGCCCAAGTAAATGAAATATACACAGCTCGTGCATCAGCATTAAAGAAATTATCAGCAGAAACAGAAATTGTTTCTGAAAATGATGAATCTGCAGATGTTAAACTAAAGACAACCTATATTAATGAAATTGCTCTTGATGAAAAAGCAGCAACAAATGCTATTCAAGAAGTTGAAAAGTTAAACATTACAAATCAGGAAGAAATTCTTAACAAACTAACAGAGGTTTATATAAAAAATTTAATAAATGAATATAAGAATGTACAACCATCATCAGATTTAAAAGAACAAACATTTAAATTTGAAATAAAAGAAAAGACTTGGTTGCCACAAGACATAGAAACATTTTCTATGGGTATTGTTAAGTTGGTTTTAGGAATGGAATAAATTTCATAAAGCTAAAATTACACTTATAAATAATAGAATAATATAAATTTAAATTAAAAACTTATTAACTTAAATTGAAGATTAATTTAAAATTATATATAAATATTAAGGAGATGGTAGAGAAATTGCCATCTCCTTAATATTTATATTATAATCAAGTAATTCTTAGCTTCAGATGGAGTTTGCTTAAAAGGAATACTTACTCCAACTGAGGCTTAGAAGAACTTATCCAGGGACGTAGCATCCGTTATGGGAGTATTACGGATGGTAGTCATCGGATAAAATTTTTTTATATGAGGTAAATGGGATATAATAGAGAAAATCATTTAATTATATTAATAGGAGGATAGGGGTATCGTGGTTGAGATAACTGGCAAATATAACAAAGCAATTGTTTACACAGATAATATTGAAGAGGCTGCAGTTAAGCAGATTGAAACCTTATGTAATCAAGAGTTTGTAAAGGAAAGTAAAATAAGAATAATGCCTGATGTACATTGTGGAATGGGTTGTACAATAGGAACCACAATGACCATTGAGGATAAAGTAGTTCCTAATCTTGTTGGGGTTGATATTGGCTGCGGAATGGAAGTTATAAAGCTTGAAAACCGCCGTGTGGAGCTTCAAAAACTTGATAAATTAATTTATGAAAAAATTCCTAGCGGTTTTAAAATAAGAGATAAGGAACATAGATTTAATGATGAAATTGATTTGGATGAGCTCAAGTGCAGAAAGGAAGTAAATCTTGTTAGAGCAAGAAAAAGTATTGGAACCTTAGGTGGAGGCAACCACTTTATAGAAGGCAATAAAGATAGTGAAGGAAATTTATACTTAGTTGTTCACTCAGGAAGCCGACATTTAGGGCATGAGGTTGCAAGTTTCTATCAAAGGGAAGCTTTTAAATCTCTTAATAGCGGCAACAAAGATTTAGCCTATGTATCAGGAGATGTTTTTAAAGATTATATTCATGATATGAAAATTGTTCAACGTTTTGCAGAACTAAATCGTAAGGCTATGATTAATGAAATAATTAAAGGCATGAAGCTAAGTGTGGCAGAGGAATTTACAACTATCCATAATTATATTGATATGGAAAATATGATTTTAAGAAAAGGTGCAGTTTCAGCTCAAAAAGGGGAGAAGCTTTTAATACCAATAAATATGAGAGATGGTAGCCTTATTTGTATTGGAAAAGGAAATGAAGATTGGAATTTTTCAGCTCCACACGGTGCTGGTAGAATTATGAGCAGAACCCAAGCAAGAAATTCATTTACATTGAATCAATATAAAAAGACTATGGAGGGGATTTTTACAACATCCGTGAAGAAAGAAACCATAGACGAATGTCCATTAGCTTATAAATCCATGGATGAAATAATAAACAACATCAAAGACACCGTGGATATAGTTCATAAGATAACGCCTATATATAACTTTAAAGCTGCAGAATAAAATTGAATTAACAGTATTTAAAGAGGATAATAGGGCGTACATAGATCTATATAAATCTATGTACGCTTCTTATTTGAATTTTTATTATTACTTCCCAGTGATCAAACTATTAATAATGAACATCTCTTAAGCATAATCCTTTTGCTTCAAGAATTAATTTAGTCTCTGCTCTCTTCTTTTCATTTAATATTCTTTCTACATCTTCTGGTCTAATGTTCTCCTTACCTACTTCTAGGAGAGTTCCAGCAATGATTCTAACCATGTTTAATAAAAAACCATTTCCGTTAATCTCCATTTCTATCATACCACAATTTTCAGTTATATTTATGTAATTGATAGTCCTAATAGTTGATTTATCCTTAGATTTTAATCTGGTAAAACCTTGAAAATCATGAGTTCCAATTAAAAACTTTGCTCCCTCTCTCATTGCGCTTAAATTAAGCTTTTCATTTATGTGATAATAATATTTTTTGTTAAATACACTTCTAAATTTATTGTTATTTATTCTATATACATAGGTTTTTGATTTTACATTATACCTTGCATGAAATCTTTCGCTAGTATCTTTCATAGATTTTACTAATATATCTTCAGGTAAAAATGTATATAGATAATTTAGCATATCCTCTATACTAAGATTAGAATTAGTATGAAAGTTTGCTGTATAATTTTCAGCGTGTACACCAGAATCCGTTCTTCCACAACCTATCACCTGAATGTCTTCTCCTGTCATTTTAGATAAAACAGTTTCTATTTTATCTTGCACAGTTGAAACATCTTTAATTTGTTTTTGCCATCCTTTGTATCTAGTTCCATCATATTCTATCGTCATTTTTAAATTTCTCATCTAGACCCACCTTTAGTTTTTATATTAATTATATACAATAAAATCTATTTTTATTTATATCTATATCTATATCATAATAGCACTATTACCATTTAAATAAAGAAATAAATCCCTTGTTACTTCTTGATAATCCAAATTTAGAATAAAATGATTCTTCAGAGGGCTTTGTTAATAAAACAGGACTTAAATTGTTTTCCTCAAGAAGTTCCATTAAATTCTCCATTATTTTAGTACCAATTCCTTTGCCTTGATAGTCTTTATGTACGAGCAGCCTTAATATATAAGCATGTTTAATACCATCAGAAAGTATCTGAACAAATCCTATAAGTCTATTTAAATCATCTCTTACAGTAATCCATCCCCAGGATAATCCTAAAGATTCTTCTAACTTCTTAGGTGAATTCAATCCCCATCCTATAGTTTTCAATAAATTGTTTAGTTCATTTACATCAATTTTAGCATTTCTTTCAATACGCATAGAACCTACTCCTTTCACAATAATATAATATTATCATAAATTTACATGTATGTAATAACTTATATTCTAATTGTGTATAAATTGTAAAATTAATCAGAACATATTGTAAGTAAAGAAAATACAGTCTAGTTTTTAACTTTATAACTTGGTAAAATAAAGTATATAACTTAAGATAACAAGGGAGGTATTTAATGGATGTATTATTTATCGCAGGAATAATTCTGCTTATATGCGCAGTTTCTAGTAAGGTTTTATATAGGTACGGTATACCTACCTTGGTTATATTCCTTACAATGGGTATGCTTATGGGCTCAGATGGGCCAGGAGGCATTTATTTTAATGATCCACAGCTTGCTGAAAATTTATGTAATGTCGGACTTATATTTATTATGTTTTCAGGTGGTTTTGGTACAAGTTGGAAGACGGCGAAGCCCGTTGCTCTGGCAGCCGGTGTGCTTGCTACCCTTGGAGTAGTACTTACAGCATTTTTGATAGGAATTTTTGCTCATTTTGTACTTGGGTTTACCTTTCTTGAAGGAATGTTGCTCGGTTCCATAGTGTCCTCTACGGATGCAGCCTCGGTGTTTTCTATACTTCGATCGAAACAGCTCAATCTTAAAAATGGTCTAGCTCCTATGCTTGAAATGGAGAGTGGATCTAATGATCCTATTGCATATATGTTAACCACTGTTTTTCTTGGATTAATATTAGGTGAAAGTCAAAATATATTTTTACTTTTACTGACCCAAATTGCAATAGGAGTACTGGTAGGTGCCATTATAGGTAAACTTTCAGTATGGCTTATCAATAATATCAACCTTGATATTGATGGGCTTTATTCCATTATTGTTATTGGTACTGCACTGTTATCCTATGCGGGCGCTGGATTGCTTTCAGGAAATGGATTCTTAGCTGTTTATATTACGGGTCTCATACTAGGAAACAGTAGGCTTGTTCATAAAATAAGCTTGGTTCGTTATTTTGATGGATTATCTTGGCTTATGCAAATTCTTCTATTCTTCACATTGGGATTATTAGCTTTTCCATCAAAATTACCTAGCGTAGCAACACAGGGAATGGCAGTTGCAATCTTTATCATTTTTGTTGCACGTCCAGTGGCTATATTCATTGTTTTGACTTTGTTTAAAAAACCTATTAAAGAGCAGTTACTTGTGTCATGGGTTGGATTCCGTGGTGCAGCGGCAATTGTTTTTGCAACATACCCTTTAACAGCAGGGCTACCTGTTGCAGATGAAATATTTAATATCGTGTTTTTTATAGCATTGGTGTCCGTTGTAGTTCAGGGAACTCTTTTTATTCCTATTGCTAAAAAGCTTGATCTGGTAGCAGAGGAAGAAACGGTACTTAAGACCTTTACTGATTATTCAGGAGAACTTCACGCGGAACTTTTGGAAGTGACAATTCCAGAGGGTAGTAAAATGGCAGGAAAAGCTATAATGGATTTGGATATACCTACTGAGATATTGATAGTAATGGTTAAACGAGGAGGAAAATTAATTACTCCAAACGGTAGTACTATAGTTAAAGCTGGCGATGTTATTATGATGGCTGGAGACAATAAAGCACAACTTATGGAAATGCAAAATGTGGTTGGGGTTACTAGTTAAAACTATGAGTATAATAAGAATTGCTTATTATATAACTATATTAAAAATATTATTGATCATTAACAAGACAATTGACTATGTGTTATTGGATTTTTCCATACACATAGTTTTTTTATTTATATTTAATTTCCACAAGGTAAAACCACACCCTACATAGAAAATACTATAAATAGGAATATTTTGAAAAATAAGTTTACTTATTGATTGGAGGGTGTAATAAAATGATACAACAGTATGATATTAAGACAGTAAGTATTGATACTGGAGAGGTTATTGGATATAGAGAAGCAGGTTGTGGAGATGAAACAATTTTATTGATTCATGGAAATATGACTTCTTCTAAGCACTGGGATTTACTAATGGATAAGCTTACTCTTAAGTATAAGGTTTATGCAGTGGACTTAAGAGGTTTTGGAGCTTCTAGTTATAACAATAGGGTGAACTCATTAAGGGACTTTAGTGAAGATGTGAATGATTTTTGTGAGAAGATTGGCATAAAGAATGCAGTAGTTATAGGTTGGTCTACTGGTGGGGGAGTGGGCATGTATTTAGCAGCAGATCATAGTGATAAGGTGAAGAAGCTTATTTTAGTTGAATCTGTAGGGGTTAAGGGTTACCCCATCTTCAAAAAAAATGAAGAAGGACAACCTATAGCTGGAGACTTTTTAATAACTAAGGAGGAAATAGAAAAAGATCCTGTACAAGTGGCACCTGTTTTAACAGCTATAGAAAATAAAGATAAAGAATTTTATAGAGGGCTATGGAATCACGTTATATACACCCACAATAAACCGGAAAGCCATAGATATGAAGAATACTTAGAGGATATGCTTACTCAAAGAAATTTAGTGGATGTAGACTATTCTCTTGTACACTTTAATATAACTGAAGAATTTAATGGAATTTCAAAGGGTGATGGATCAGCAAATAAAATAGAAGCCCCCACCCTCATATTCCAAGGAGATAGGGATTATGTAGTTCCTTTTACCATGGCAGAGGACATAAATAAACATATAAAAAATTCTCGCATGGTTATTTTAAAAGACTGTGGACATTCTCCTTTTGTTGATTGTTTAAATGAGATTTATGAGGAAATTGATAAATTTATAGATATGTAAATTACTTGGTAATAGTTATATGCTAATAATTATGGGGTAATAGATATGTGAAATCTTAAAACAAATAAATAACTTTTAAAATCTAAATGGCTGCAGTTTCTATATTAATTATGAAGTTTATCATTAGTTAATGTAAATGTAGCCATTTTTTATTACTAAATTTTAAAATTAACTAGGAAAAATTATAAATTTGGCATGGTACTTGCTAATAATATAATGTAAAGAAAACAAAGGACTGTACAATGAAGTTCTTACTAAGGGTAGGAACTGTAGGAAAAGCATAGAAAAACCTTAAATAACTATAGAAAAATTATGTAAGTATTAATGACATTGTACCAATTTGTTACATAGGGGAGGAGAGGGTGTATATGGATATTTTTTTGCAATTATTATTTAGTAGCTTAGAGACAGGAAGTGTTTATGCACTGGCAGCGCTTGGTATCATCATTATATTTAGAACAAGTAGAACTACTAATTTTGCCCAAGGTTCAGTGGGGATGTTTAATGCATTTATCGCTACAGTATTTCTAATGAAATTCAATTGTCCTGCTTGGGTAGCTGCAATTGTAGGCATGATATTTGCTATTATAACCGGTATCTTAGTGGATATTGTGATAATAAGAAGAGCAAATAAAAGCTCACCAATATCAAAGCAAATCATAACTTTTGGACTTATTATGTTGTTTTTAGGAATTGCACCTATGATATTTGGTTCAATGCCATTGTTTTTTCCAAGATTTATAGAGTCAGGAACGTTGGATATAGGAGGAGCTTCTATTACCTATAATGCTCTACTTAACATTACTATAGGAATAGTTGTCATGTTAGTATTATTCTATTTTCTACAAAGAACAAAGTTGGGTCTTGCAGTAAGGGTTACATCCTCTAATGAACAAACCGCTAGACTTATGGGAGTTCCAACTAAGACTGTAACCATGGTATCTTGGGCAATAGCAGCGGCACTTGGTACACTATCAGCCTTAATGCTAGCACCATCTATTACAGTAAATGTTTCTATGATGGACAATGTTCAAATAAATGCTCTCATAGCCTGTGTATTAGGAGGATTCTCTACTTTTTATGGCCCAGTTTTAGGAGCCTACATTATTGGATTAAGCAGAAATATTTTGCTGTTTTATGTTTCATCAACCTGGGGAGATGCCATTGTATATACATTGATTCTTATCTTTATAGTACTCAGACCAAATGGAATCATTGGTAAAAAGATGGTTAAAAAGGTGTAGAGAGGAGAATAACACTGCTATGAAAAAATTACTTAAAAATGTTTATGGAAAGTATATACTTTTTGGAATTATATTATGTTTGATACCATTATTGCAATCACAAGGAATTCTAAATAGTGCTACAGTGACAATTTTTGGAACTATATTGTTTTATGCTATCGTGGGTGTAGGAATGAATGTATTGCTAGGATATTCTGGCCTTATTTCTCTTGGAACTGCAGGATTTATGGGACTAGGCGCATATATATCAGCTTACCTAACCAGTGATTTGAAGATGCCCTTTATAGTCTCTCTTTTAATATCCATGCTAGTACCCTTTGTTGTTGGACTTTTAATTGGTGCTGCATCCTTAAGATTAGAAGGGTATTATTTAGCAATAGCCACCCTTGGAGTAGCAGAAATTCTTAGAAAGGTATTTGTGGAATATGAAGTTATTACAGGGGGATTCTCAGGGAAAAATGCAAGTTATCCAGTATTGTTTGGAGTAATTAAGTTAGATAGAGGGAGTACCTTTGTGCTGCTTGTAGTTGCTCTAGTTATAGTGATGATACTTACCCATAACTTTATTCATGGGCCAATTGGTAGGGCGCTGCTTACCATGAGGGGAAGCGAGGCTGCAGCTCAAGCTATGGGAATAAACCTTTTAAAATATAAACTTATAGCCTTTGGAGTGGCCACAGTATACGCTGGACTGGGAGGAGCTCTTTATGTGCATTTTATCAAATTTGCTTATCCCTCCACTTGGACATTGACTTTATCACTTCAAATGGCAGCGGTGATAGTAATTGGGGGTATGAGGACTATAAGTGGCCCCATAATAGGATCTTTCATAGTATTTGGAGTACCTGAACTAATACTTAAAAGACTTCCTTTAATAGGAAGTACGGATGGATTATCCTTTATATTTACAGGAGTATTAATAATTGTTGTCATTCTATTTTATCCGAATGGGTTAATATTTGTTTTTGATGATATAAAAAAATACTTTAAAAAGAAAAAGGTGATAGTAAATGAGCAAAGTTCAAATGCTTAAAGTAGAAAATCTATCAATAGCTTTCTTAGGACTAAAGGCAGTAGACAATCTTAGCTTTTCAATAAATGAAGGTGAAATATATGGACTTATTGGACCTAATGGGGCAGGAAAAACCACAGTATTTAACTGTATAACTCAGTTTTATAAACCAGATAGTGGCAGCGTTCTTTTTACCAAAGAAGATGGCTCAGTAATAGATTTAGTAGGAGAAAAAACTCATAATATCATAAAGCTTGGATTGGTTAGAACCTTCCAAAACGTAGAACTTATAAGTGAACTATCATTACTAGATAATTTACTAGTAGGTGCTCATGTGCAATATAAAAGCGGTATTTTTTCTCAATCATTAAGATTAAAAAAGGCAAGAAAAGAAGAGGAGAAGCTTAGAGAAAAAGCTTTAGAGGTATTAAAATTTCTACAATTAGAAGATAAAAAGGATGAGCTAACAAGTGGGCAACCTTATGGAATATTGAAAAAAGTTGAATTAGGAAGAACATTGATGAGTAATCCAAGATTAATTATTCTCGATGAGCCTGCCGCAGGGCTTAATGAGGTAGAAACCTTAGAACTAGCAGAGCTGATCAGAACTATTAGGAGTGAATACAATTGCAATATTTTACTGGTGGAACATGACATGAGGTTAGTAATGGATATTTGTGATCGTATCTGCGCCATTTCATTTGGTAAAAAATTAGCAGAAGGAACTCCTATAGAAATTCAAACTAATAAAGAAGTACAAGAAGCATATCTAGGAAAGGATGAATAGCATGAGCGACATAGCGTTAAGTATCGAAAACCTGAAAGTTTCCTATGGAAGCATAGAAGCTTTAAAAGGAATAAATGTGAAAGTCCCTAAAGGAAAAATTGTAGCACTATTAGGAGCCAATGGCGCAGGAAAAACTACTACACTAAAGGCTATTTCCGGTATCGCAAAAGTGGAAGAGGGGAAAATAAATTTTTTCGATAAAGATATTACTAAAATGTCTGCAGAGAAAATCACTTCACTGGGGATTATGCAATCGCCAGAAGGGAGACAAATTTTTTCAGACCTTTCAGTGGTAGATAACTTGAAAACAGGAGCTTTTACATTAAAAAACAAAGAGGAAATAAAGAAAAATTTAGATAGAGTTTATAGATACTTTCCTAGGCTTAAGGAAAGGGAGAAGCAAATAGCGGGAACTTTAAGTGGAGGAGAGCAGCAGATGCTAGCTATAGGAAGAGCACTTATGAGTAGTCCCAAGGTTCTTTTGCTAGACGAGCCATCACTAGGCTTAGCTCCCCTTATTGTTAGAGATATATTTAAAATTGTTAAAGAAATCAATGAGGAGGGAACCACGGTGCTCATAATTGAGCAAAATGCTCTTCAGACTTTAAAAATAGCGGACTATGCCTACGTCTTAGAGGTTGGAGAAATAAATATATCTGGAAAAGCAAGTGATTTAATTAAAGATAAGAAACTTATAGAAGCGTATTTAGGATCATGTTAGAACCTCTTGTAAAAGAAACTAAAGCATCTAAAGGGAGAAATCTCTTAATATATTAATCACTATACATTAATCATCAATTTAAAATTATTAATTAGGGGGATTAAAGATGAGAAAGAAAATTTCATTATTATTAGCCACATTAATGGTTGCAACCGTAGCTTTAACAGGCTGTGGGAAAGAAATTGAGAAGGCACAAGGGGTAACAGATACTACCATAAAAATAGGTAACAGTGCAGCTACTTCAGGAGCTCTTGCACCAGTAGGAGTGCCATTTAAAGTAGGTATAGAGGCTTACTTAAAAATGGTGAATGAGGGTGGAGGAATAAATGGAAGAAAAATTGAATATGTACATCAAGATGACGAGTTTAATCCTGAAAAAGGTAAAGCAGCTCTTGAGAGACTAGTAAATGACGAAAAAGTATTTGCTTTAGTTGGTCACTTTGGAACTCCAATTGTTGGAGCTACCTTAAATGATATAAAAGAAAAAGGAATTCCAGCAGTTTACTTCGCTACAGGGACAGGTATTCTTTACAATGAAAAGGCTGAAGGAAATGAAAGATGTATATATCCAGTACAACCAGTTTACCCAATGGAAGGACGTATAATGGCAACTTGGGCAAAGGGAGAATTTAAAGCAAGTAAAATAGGAGTTATTTATACAAATGATGATGCTGGTAAAGACTTATTAAAAGGTATTCAACAGGAGGCTAATACCCTTGGTGGATTAACTGTAGTTGATGAGCAAGTAGCTCCAGGTTCAGAAGACGTGTCAGCAGCGGTATCAAAAATTAAAAATGAAAATGTAGATATAGTAATTATAGCTGGAATACAAGGCACATTCCCACAGATAGCTAAAGAACTTGCAAAGCAAGGCAACACTAAGCCAGCTTTAACAACATATGTAAATGCCGACAAAACTATGACAGAGGCAGTAACTTCAACAGTTAATGATAAATTTGATATCTATGCTCATGCTTGGGTGGATGCCACAAAACCTGCTATGGATGAATATAGAAAATGGGTAAAGGAAGCTTCAAGTGAAGACTTCAGTAATAATGCTTATGCAATGACAGGATGGATAGCAGCACACTTCTTTACAGAAGGCTTAAGACGTGTTAGTGATAAGGAATTAACTTGGGAATCTTATATGGATGCTCTTGAATCTTCACCAATTGAAAATCCATTTGGTGGATCCATAGACTTCTCAAATGGAAAAAGACTTGGAACACAAGAAATGGCTTTAGTGAAGATGAATGAAAAGAATCCAACAGGATGGAACCCATACATTGGATTTAGAAGTATGGAACAAATATTAGGGAAATAGTTAAACATAAAAGGATGATAAAGCTATGAGTTATGTGAATATAGACGATTATGATATTTATTATGAAAGCTATGGACAAGGGGAAACGGTTATATTCTTAAATGGAATTATGATGAGTGCACTTAGCTGGAGACTCTTTTTAGATAACTTTAAAGATTACAGACTTATTCTTATAGACCTTGTAGATCAAGGGAATTCTTCTAAAGGGAAAGAAGAATACACTCAGGATCTTCATGTAGAAATTCTAAATAAATTTATTGAAGAGCTTAATTTAGGAAAGGTTAATTTATTTGGAATATCCTATGGTGGAGAGGTGGCAATGAGATTTTCTCTAAAGTATAAAGAAAAATTGAAGAGTTTAATGCTAGCGAATACCACTTGTTACACTAATCATTTGATGAAAGACATAGAAAGACTCTGGGATTATGCTGCATCAACCTATGATAATAAAGTGTTTTTTTCAGCTACAATGCCTTTTATATATTCCCATAAATTTTATGAAGAGAATAGTGAATGGCTAAAGGAGAGGGAAAAATTATTTGAAACAGCTTTTACTAAGGAATGGTATGATGGATTTAGAAGAGCTATTAAAAGTGCTTCAGATTTAGACTTAAGAGAGGAAATCAAAAAAATAGATATACCCACCCTTATAATAGGAGGAGACCTAGATATTATAACTCCATTACCCTATCAAGAAGAAATTTATAAAAGAATAAAAACCTCCAATATGGTAGTTATAAAAGATTCGGGGCATGGATCTATGTATGAAAAGCCCTCAGAATTTTGCACTATTTTAATAGGTTTCCTCCAAACTTATAATAGTAAGATAAGTATAACTTAATTTTTATACCCAAGGGAGAATTTTATCCTTTGGGTATATTTATATGAACTACAATAATTTATCTTAATTTTCAGTATATTTACACAATATTTATTGTAGTGTATAATATTAGTAATATTTCCATTATATTGTGATAGGGGGTGTTTTAGTGAAATGCGTAGGAGAAGATAAGGATTTTATGAGGTTTTGCCAAAATGTCTTTGACAGCCTTCCTATTGGTGTGGATATTTTGGATAAGCAGGGTAAAATTATCTATATAAATAGTGCTTTTAGCACATTTTTAGGACCTCCTATTGAAGATATGATAGGAAAATTAGTTACTGATGTTAATCCTGGGTCAGGTTTTTTAGATACATTAAAAAGAAAACAAGCAGAGATAAATATTAAGCATAGTTTTAATAACGGAAAAGAAGCTATTGTCCACAGAATGCCTATATATGATGACAAAGGAGAAGTTATAGGTGGAATGGGCATGTTGGTTTTTGATAATGTGGACAAGATGCAAGAGGTTCTAAACAAATTTAAAATGGTAGATAAGGAATTAAAATTATATAAAAATGAAATGGCCAGATTAAATTCTGCAAAATACAACTTAAATCATATAATAGGGATATCTAAGGAAATTGAAGATAGCAAAAATAAAGTTAGAAAGTTTGCTGCAGTAAATTCTAGCGTATTAATTTTAGGAGAAAGCGGAGTTGGTAAAGAGCTCTTTGCTCATTCCATACATAATGAAAGTAAAAGGGCAAATATGCCTTTTGTATCAATAAATTGCTCTGCCATTCCAGAAAATTTAATAGAAGCAGAACTTTTCGGATATGAAGATGGAGCATTTACTGGAGCTAAAAGAGGGGGGAACCTTGGAAAATTTCATCTAGCTAATGGAGGGACTATATTTTTAGATGAAATTGCAGAGATGCCTTTACACATGCAAGCAAAACTTCTTAGAGTATTGCAGGAAAAAGAGGTTGTGCCAATTGGAGCTAAAGCACCTCAACCTATAGATGTAAGGGTTATTAGTGCAACTTGTAAAAACTTAGAGAAAATGCTAATAGCGGGGAAGTTTAGAGAAGACTTGTATTATAGATTAAATGTATTAACATTGGAGATACCTCCAATAAGGGAGAGGAAATCCGATATACCAATACTTATAAAGAGATTTTTGGATAACTTTTATAAGGAAACAGGTATGTTTAGACATGTATCACCTAATGTAATGGAGATACTGGTCAATTATAATTGGAAAGGAAACATTCGTGAGATTAGAAACGTAGTGGAAAAGGTGTCTGTAAATGCGGATGATGTGAATATCGGAATAAGTGATTTGCCAGCTTATATAGTAAAGGATGGGTTAAAGGAAAGAACTGTTTCTAACAGTGGAGGATTAAGCCAAATGCTTTCTGCTATTGAAAAGGAGATTATCATTAATATTCTTAAAGAGTGCAACTACAATAAAACGGAAGCCTCTAAAAAACTTCAAATACCAAGACAATCCCTTTATAGAAAAATTGATGAATATGGCTTGGAACTAAAGCTGTAACAAAAGAAGACGTTGTTATAAATTGGGACAAGAATTTTTAATATAAATATTGATGCTAATAAATTTCTCACGGGAAGAGAGAAGTTTATTAGCATTTTTTATTGAAAAAATCAAATGGCATGAGTTTTGCTTATTTAAATAATAAGGAAATAAGCAGGGAGGGAACTTTAATGAAAGATCATATAGGAGTAGTTGGTTTTGGGCTATATTTACCAGAAAACAAGTTGACAGCAGCAGAGATTAGTGAGCTAACTGGTGGAGTATGGAGTGAGGAGGCAGTTGTTTGTAAGCTAGGGTTTGAGCAGAAAACTATTCCAGGTGAGAGAGATGGTACTGAAGAAATGGGATATTATGCTGCAATGGATTGTTTGAAAAATAATGGAGTAGATCCTTTAGACATAGATTTAATTATTTGCATTGGAGAGGAATGGAAGGAGTACCCACTAACCACATCTGCTATGTATATTCAAGAGAAAATTGGTGCTTATAATGCCATTGGCTTTGATATTGCTCAAAGATGTTGCACTGCTATAACCGCAATGAAGGTAGCAAAGGATATGATGATAGCAGATAGCAAAATAAATACAGTGTTAATTTGCGGAGGATACAGAAATGGGGACTTCATAGATTATAAAAATAATAGAGTTAGTTTTATGTACAATTTAGCAGCAGGAGGGGGAGCGGTTATATTAAAGAAGAATTATGGAAAAAACGCTCTTTTAGAAACTTCAATTATAACTGATGGTTCCTTTGCAAGAGATGTGGCGGTTATTTATGGAGGTACGGAGAATCTTATAACTAATGAAAATTTAGACAAGGCATATAAGTCTTTGGATGTTATGGATGTGGAAGGAATGAAGAGTAGATTAAATGAAAAATCTACACCAAATTTCTTAAAAGTTATAAGAGAAGCTTTAGAAAATAGTGGTTACCAGCAAGAGGATATTGACTATATAGCAATGATCCACTTTAAATATTCTGCTCATAAATATATTTTATCAGAACTTGGAATAAGTGAGAGTAAATCTATCTACTTAAAAGATTACGGACATATAGGTCAAATAGACCAAATTTTATCCATGAAATTAGCTTTAGAAGAAGGCAAAATTAAAGATGGCGATGTGGTAGTAACGGTGGGCGCAGGTATTGGGTATGCTTGGGCAGCTAACGTAATTAAATGGGGAAAGGTTCAATAAGGTGGATGAATTATGAATTATAAAGAGGAGTATTCAAAAAAACATATTACTATGGAAGAAGCTTTGGGTAAGGTAAAATCAAGAGATGAGGTTGTTGTGTCTTTAGCAGCAGCTGAACCGGTAGGATTTTTATCTAATCTTCATAAAATCAGGGAAAGAGTAGAAGAGGTTTCTGTAGTAACTTGTCTTAACATGAATAATTATGAGTTTACTTCAGACTCATCTATGAAAGGTCATTTTATCAATGAAACTTGGTTTTATAGTCCATTGACGAGAATGGCTCATAATAATGGCACAACTAGCTTTGTTCCAAATCATCTTCATAGAGCTGCTAAGGATAGACTATATTATAAAAAACCAAATATTTTTGTAGGTAGTGCAACACCCATGGACAAACATGGATATTTTTCATTATCATTATCCGTTACTTATGAAAGAAATTATGTGGAGAAGGCAGATTTAGTGATATTAGAAATTAATGAAAATCTTCCAATGGTTTATGGAGATACAATGGTTCATATAAGTGAAGTGGATTTTTTATATGAGTATAATGGAAAGGTGCCAGAACTTCCGCTAGTTGTTCCTAGCCAGAAGGATATTATTATTGGCAATCTTATTGGAGAGCTTGTGGAAGATGGATCAACAATACAACTTGGCATAGGTGGCATACCAAATGCAGTTGCTAAAGCTCTTGAAAATAAAAAAGATTTAGGGGTTCATACAGAGATGATAACGGAAGGAATGTATGAACTATATAAAAAAGGGATAATTACAAATAGAAGAAAAACTCTTCATAAAAATAAAATGATAGGAACATTTGCCCTAGGAAGTAGAAAGCTTTATGATTTTATAGATGGAAATCTTGGAGTAGAGCTTAGACGTGGTGAGTATGTAAATGATCCCTATATAATAGGACAGAACTATAAAATGGTATCTATAAATACTGCTCTTCAATTGGACTTAACAGGTCAATGCTGTTCAGAAGCTCTAGGCATTAGACAATATAGCGGAACTGGTGGACAAAGTGACACTGGAGTTGGGGCTAAAAACTCTGAGGGAGGAAAGTCAATAATAGCTTTATACTCCACGGCTAAAAATGACACCATTTCAACCATAGTTCATTTCTTAAGTCAAGGAGCCCCAGTATCTTTTTCTAGAAATGATGTGGATTATGTAGTTACTGAATATGGGGTAGCTAGTCTAAGGGGAAGAAGTATAAAGGATAGAGCTAAGCAGCTTATAGCTATAGCCCATCCTAATTTTAGGGAAGATTTAAAGAGCCAAGCAGAAAAATATGCTATATGGTAAAGATGTGAGTAAAAAACTTCTGGTGTTCTTTGTAAAAAATGAACATGACAGAAGTTTTTGCTTGTTTTAATACATAGAAATAGACCTTAATATCCTTTCGAAATATAAGAAAATAATTTCGTTCGATATATATTGAATATACAATTCGAATATGATAGAATGAATTCAAGATAAAAATTGGTAATATCAATATAATTTTGAAAGGGTGGATATTATGAAACTCCTTAATCTTAGTTCAAGTACAAAAACAACTTATGAAATTCACATGAAATACTCTTCTTTATGGGAATGCGCATTGGGCATAGCGGCATCTACTTATGACGAACTACATCATACCCTTGAAAAGTCAGGGAAGTATTGGAAAGATATAATAGAAAAATTGCCTTCTGAAGTAGAAAAAGAACTGATGTATAGTAAAAAGCACAATACATGGAAGACATTGCTTCAGCTGCTCAATGTAGAAGATTTTACAGACTTAAATAGCTTTTTAAAATATATAAGAAATTTAGAAGAGGGGGATTTAAGATTTCATTCACTTCCATTTCTAGGTATCAAAAATGAAGAGGATAGAAAAAATGCTTCCATTGGAAATAAAGAAGCTATGGAAGAATTAATGAAAAGTTGTTCAAACAATAAATTTTTTCCCAGTTATATAGAATTTATATGCAATGTACCCGCTGCTACCCTTAAAAACCATCTTGAAATTTTAATGAAAGGATGGTATGAAGCTGTAATTAAACCAGATGAAGAATATATTTTATCAATACTTAAGAGGGATATTGAAAGCAAAAACTTAATGAAGGAAAACCTATCTCCTGAAAAATTTGTTGAGTGGGCTACAGGGGGTAGAGTATATTTACCAGAGCCAACAATAACAAATGTTTTACTTATACCTCAATATTCTTACAGACCATGGACTGTTGAAGCCGATAACACGGATACAAAAATATTTTATTATCCTGTAAGTGATGAAAGTATAGAGAATAGTAAGGATGCTTATGCCCCAGATTTTAATTTAATTCAAGGATATAAGGCTTTGGGAGATGAAATGAGACTTAGAATTATAAAACTTCTTTATGAAGAGGATAGAACACTTCAGGAATTAACGGAAAAATTAAGCCTTGCAAAATCTACCGTTCACCATCATTTAGCCATGTTAAGATCAGTACGACTTGTAAAAACCGTGGAATCTAAGTACCAATTGAATATAGAATTTTTGTTTTTAATGGAGTCTGAGCTCAAAAGCTATTTAGAGAGATAAATTATAAATTGGAGGTTTTTTATGATTGAAGGATATAATTCCTACTCAAATAACTCTATTAATAAAACTCGATTTCAAAGGTTGATGCCAATTTATAAATTGATGACGGGAACAATGATTTCTTTTATAGGAGATCAAATTTACATGATTGCATTACCCTGGATAGTATATAATATCACAGGTTCAGTAGCTCAGATGGCTACCGTTACGGCAATAGGAAAGATTCCAAATATATTTCAACCAATAACCGGTGCCCTAGTGGACAGGTTTAATAAGAAAAAACTTCTTTTAATATGTGATGCAATAGAAAGTACAGCGGTATGCTCAATGGGGTTTTTGTATTTAGCAGGTGGGTTAGAAATATGGCACATATATTTAGCTACTATATTTTTAGGATTTTTAGGACAGATTTATAACGCAGCTAAATTTTCTGCCATACCTTTGCTGGTAGAAAATAATGACTTGCACTTTGTAAATTCTCTTGATTCAGGGATTTATAACATGGGGATTTTAATAGGACCTTCCATTGGTGGAGCTATAATAACTCTATATAATCCAGGATATGCTCTATTACTTAATGGAATAAGTTTTTTAGGAACTCTAATAACAACTCTATCCATTGATATACCAGGTAATATGTCAGATAATATATCTGAAGAAGAAAAGATAAAAGGTGCAGAAAAAGAATGTGAAAATACATCACTTTTAAAAGAATTAGAAAATGATTTAAAAGTAGGCTTTCAATTTGTATTTAAAAATCCTATTTTATTACACACCAACGTCGCTTTAATTTTTTCTACCATAGGAACCACATTATTTTTGACAGTAATGTTTTTTTACCTGCAAAGTGTGATTTGTCTTGATGCTCAACAGGTAGGAATTTTACTTTCAATAGGTGGAATTGGTGCTATGTTAGGTTCTATATTTACTAACTATCTACTAAAATATCTCTCATACATAAATGTAATAATTATAGGATTCATAGTAGGGGGAAGCTCTATTATAATATTTGGAAGTGTGGAAAGTTACCTTCTTCTGACATTGAGCAATGCATTAGGAACTTTTGCGGTTTCGCTAATTAATCCATGTGTGGCAACTATAAGGCAATCCATAACACCAAAACATCTTCTTGGAAGAGTTCAGGCAACGAGTAAATTCATGACATGGACCCTTATACCAGTTTCAGCATATTTATCAGGTTTATTATCCAATTATTTTGGAACTTCTACTACAATAGTACTTGGAGGAGTTATACAGATGACAGCCTCATTGATACTTTTTAGAATTTCTAGAAGAAATGATTTTTAATAGGCTACTGTAAATATAAATGTGTGTGAAGTATAAGTATAAAAATATAAATTAGCTTAAAAGGGGCATTAAGCCCCTAAATACATTATAATCTATCATCTATAATTCACTATCTACTATCGACTACTTTAACTAAACGTCTTACATAATTATCAACAAATTCAACAAGATCATATTCACCATTATGTAGACACCAGTCATAAACTACGCCTCTTACAGCAATAAATAAGTAATCTACTATTTCTATAGAGGTCATATCCGTGGATATTTCCCCAATTTTTTGTCCATCTTCGATAATACTTTGTAATACAGTTTGCATGTGTCTTCCTTTAGTTATAAATAATCTATTATGAACGTTGTATAGCTGCTTTATAAAATCAAGACCTCTATTTACATTATAATCTGCATAGTAACGAAAAAATGCAATTATCCTATTATGAGTACTGCCTTCCTTCAAATCATTAGCCACAACATTTAAAAAGTAATCGTCTGCCACTCTATATACTTCATCAAGAATATCATTCTTTGATTTAAAACAATTATAAAAAGATCCCACTGATACACCAGCTGTTTTGCATATTTCATCTACAGTAATATTTTCAAATCCTTTTTTCTCTATCAATTCCACGGCAGTTCGATATACTTTGTCTTGAGTATTCTGCGCCTGTATTTGCCTTTTTGTTAATTTATTTTTGACCATGAAATCTCTCCTATTTTTATTAATTTCACAATAGAGTATAGCAAATAATCTATTTTAAGTAAAATGAAGAAAATTACGATGATTTACCAATAAAAAACCTCTGTTACAAAAATAGCAAATATTGTATTGACATACTATTAACAATTAAAGTATAATGAACTCGTTCAGTGAATTAATTCATAATTGGTAAGGGCGCCAAATAAGTGAAAAATATAAAAATATAATGAGTAGAATATGAATAATATATAGCAAAACATATAATTATTAGTAAAAATACAAATTTCAAAGGGGAGAAAATAGTGAAAAAATTAACATTAACTAAAAAAATGATTTCTACTTTTATGTGTTTGACATTAGCAATATCTACAGTTGGTTGTAAATCCAAACCTACAGGGACAGAAGCATTATCATTTAAAGCAGGTACTTATACAGCTTCTAAAACTGGACATAATGCTGATATAAAAGTTGAGGTAACTGTTGATGATACTTCAATCAAAAATGTAAAGATACTTGAGCATAAAGAGAGCCCAGGGATATCCGATCCAGCAATTGAGAGAATTCCTAAAGCAATAGTTGATGGACAAACTTTAGCAGTTGATGCTATATCAGGTGCAACAATTACAAGTAAGGCAATCCTTGCAGCGGTTACTGAGGCAATTAAGTCGGCAGATGGAAACATCGAAGCCCTTAATGTTAAAAAGGAGAAAGATCCAAAAGCTAAAGGTGAAACTAAGGAATATACCACTGATGTTGTAGTTATCGGTGGGGGTGGCGCAGGTCTTGCAGCGGCTGTATCTGCACATCAAAATGGTGCTAAAGCCATCGTATTAGAAAAAATGCCAAGACTTGGAGGAAATACTATACTCTCCGGTGGTGCATATAATGCAGTTGACCCTAAAAGACAGAAAGCACAGGGAATAGAAGACTCTGTAGATAAACATTATACTCAAACATTTGAAGGTGGAGACAAGCTTGGTAAACCTGAACTTATCAAAGTTCTTGTAGAAAATGCATATCCTTCTATTGAATGGCTTGAAAAGCTAGGAATGAAGTTTGATGACAAAGTTTTTACAGTTTTAGGTGGAATGTGGCCAAGAGCTCACAAACCTTCTACGGCTTTAGGAACAGGATTTTCAGATACTTATCTTAAATATATTAATGAAAATGAAGGTGTAGAAATTCTTATGGACACTGAAGTCACAGAGCTTTTAGTGGATGGCAATAGAGTGGTAGGAGTAAAAGCTAAGGGTGTAGATGGAGATGTAATAGTTAAAGCTAATAATGGTGTAGTTATAGCAACAGGTGGTTTTGGAGCAAATGTTGAGATGAGAGATAAATACAACAAAAATTGGCCTAAACTTACTGAAATCAAAACAACTAATCATCCTGGTGCAACAGGTGATGGATTAGTTATGGCAGAAAAAGTTGGAGCAAATCTTATTGGATTAGATAATATTCAATTACTTCCAATGGGAGATCCTAAAACAGGAAGCCTTAGCGGAAACATTGAGCAGGGCGTTGAAAATCGTATTTTTGTAAATAAAGATGGTAATCGTTTTGTTGATGAAGGTGCTCGTAGGGACGTTATGACTAAGGCATTAATGGAGCAAAAGGATGCCTCTATGTGGGTAATTGTTGATAAACATTCCTATCCAACAGGAGATACAAAGAATAATTTCAATGAATCTATAGATGAGCTTGTTGAACAAGGAAGAGCTTATAAAGCTGATACCCTTGAGGACTTAGCAAAACAAATTGGCGTAGATCCTGCTAACTTTGTTAAAGCAGTAGATGAATTTAATAAGGCAGTAGAAAAAGGTGGAAAAGATAAATTCGGCAGAACACTATTTGCTGATAAAATTGATACTGCTCCATTCTATGCAGGTGCACGTGTTCCTACAGTTCACCATACAATGGGTGGAATAGAAATTAATGAAAAAGCACAAGCATTAGATAAAAAAGGTAATGTAATTCCAGGTCTATATGCAGCTGGTGAGGTTACAGGCGGTATCCACGGTAGCAACCGTTTAGGAGGAAATGCATTAGCGGATATAACAGTATTCGGTAAAATTGCAGGTGAAAGTGCTGCGTTGAAAAAGTAATAAGTTGAAAAAATAATAAATGGAAGTGTATCAGAATTTACATTGATACACTTCCATTGTTTTTGCTGAAATTAATTTTAACAATATGTAAAATTAACTTCATTTATTTCTATAGAAGAATTTATATATATATGCTTTACTGTAATATAGAATAAAATCATGGACACATTGAATACAGAAGCTGCTAAAATAGTATAGGCAAATGGATTCATATTTAAAAGTAAATCTACATTAAATGGTGGTGCGTTTAAATAACCATAGTTAGCACTAAAGATTATGTTGAATTTATATATAAGTACATTATATAAATTTGTAAATATTAAAATAGAGTGCAAACTTTTTTTGGTTATAGGATATTTTTCAACATATAAAAGGTATATTGAAGCCCACAACATAACAATATGACCTATAAAAAAAGATAGCAAAGTATAGTGTGGAAAATTAAAAGGATCTGTAGATGGGAACAATAATGCAAAGATTGAACCTAATAATCCCCAATAACAAGAAACGTTCTTAAATATATTCTTATTTGTTACAAAAGCCAAAATTGTAAATATAATTGCTATTCTACAATTATAAAGAGGCAGACTTTCTTTAATAGTAAAATATCCAGAAAAAGCATACCATAAATATAAGGATATTTGCTGAATTGATAATACTGTAACTACTGCAATTTTAAAATGTTTAGCAAGTCTAGAATCTTTAAAGCTATCTTTGTTTTTTATAATAAGAAGTGTTCCTAATAATGCAACTAAAAGTATTACAATATGCATTGTACTCATTATTGGAAAGCTGTAGTTATCGGGTGTTCCTCTAAAAAAATATTTTAAATTATTTATCATAATACCATCACCTCGATTACAGAATCTCGAATTTGTAATTTAAAATATAATACAGGTATCAATTTAAAACATATTTATATGACAACTATGAAATGTAACATTCTATAAAAATAGACATAAGGCTTGTACTTTTGTAGAATATTGTTACCCCATAATAAAAACATAAATGGAACAAATCCAACAAATAAAACCCTGTTGACTTTGTTCCATTAAACTCATATAAGTAATTACATAACTGTATTATATCATAAAATATTAAAATTCACTATGATTAATTATGATTTTTTGTTTTTAACAATACTTTACCATTATAAACTTTATTTTGAATATTATTTTCAATAGCTATTTTTCCACTTACTAAAACATAGTCTATACCTTTAGGCTTAGCAAAAGGCTGAGTAAAGGTAGCTGTATCCTCAATATTGTTTAAATTTATTATAACTAAATCAGCTATTTTACCTACTTCTATAGTGCCCCTATCATTAAGTTCTAATAATTTAGCAGGAAGCCCTGTTATTTTATAAATTATCTTTTCTAGAGGCAATAAATTTTTATTTAGAGATATCTTAATGTATCTAGGAAATGTTCCAAAATTTCTCGGATGAGGAGTACCGAATCTAAAATCATTGAATCCTATGGCAGCTCCATCACTTCCAACAGTAATATTTTCTTGCTTCATTATATACTCTACATCATCTTCATTCATGCTATAGTAAGTTACTACAGCTGAACCTTTTGTTTCTAAAAGTAATTTTTTAACTACTTCAGCTAAGGAGATGTTAAGCTCATTTGATATTTCAAGTAAACTTAATCCTTCATAATTTTCATCAGCTCCTTTTGCAGAAGAAACTACTATCTTATCACCGCCTCCACGAGAATATATATTTTCTTCTATTTTAGCGGCAATACTTTCCCATTTATGGCTATTGAAAGTATTTCTTATAGTTTTTATACCACCCTCTTGAGCATCTTTTGGAATGATTGGATAAAGTGAAGTACAAGATGCTGTATAGGGATATTGATCACAAGAAATATTAAGTCCTTCTTTAATAGCCTCATTGATTAGATCAACAATTTCTTTTCCGCGTCCCCATTGATTTCTTCCCATAAGTTTTAAGTGTGAAATATGGCAATGAACATTACTTTCTCTAGTTATATCTATCATTTCTTTTACGGATTCAAAAACTGTATCACCTTCACCACGCATATGAACAGTCAATATGGCATCATATTTTTTTAATACCTTGGCTAATTCTACTAGCTCCTCTTTTTCTGAAAAGCTTCCTGGTGGATAAACTAATCCTAGAGACATTCCCCAAGCTCCAGATTTTAATTCTCTTTCTAATAAATATTTCATTTCATTTAGTTCATCATCAGTAGGTTTTCTGTTTTCAAATCCCATTATAGTCATTCTTAAAGTTCCATGACCAATTTGAGGAAGGTTGTTTATTGAAGGTCCATTTTCATTTACTCTTTTTACGTATTCATTTAAAGTAGAAAAGTTTAAATTTATTGAATCTGTATTGTAGCATAGGGAGCTACAATAATTTATTAAATCTCTCTTTATGGAATCATTGTTGGGAACTAAGGATATGCCACAGCTACCTACAAGTTCTGTGGTAATACCTTGGAATATTTTACTTTCAAGATCTTTATAGATTAAAAATGAACTGTCTGAATGAGAGTGCATATCTATAAATCCAGGAGATAGTACATTTCCTTGAGCATCTATTGTTACTTTACCCTCTAAAGTAGAATCTTCCCTGCAAATTTTCTTAATTACATTCTTTTCAATTCCTATGGATCCTTTAAAAGGCTTATTTCCACTTCCATCTACAATAAGGGCGTTTTTTATTACTATGTCAAACATATTTTTACCTCCTTTGTAACAACATATAAGTAATATTTAAATTAATTATATCACAAATTTTCAACTAATGAAAAAATATTTTCAAAAACAAAGAATTAGTAAAAATATTTTTAAATTTACTGACAAAATGAAAAAAATGTGTTAAAATATTAAAAAAAAGAAAATATATTTTCGAAAATATAAGGAGAGGATATCCTATGGAAGACAATATTTTTAATATAGTTGAGAAAAAGTATTCAGGTTTCACAAAAACTTATAAACTAATAGCTGATTATATTAAGGAAAATTATTCAGATATTGTGTTTTTATCTATCCAAGAGTTAGGGGATAGCATGGGTGTGAGTAATTCAAGTATAACAAGATTTTGTAGGGAATTAGGCTACGCTGGATATGCAGAATTTCAAAAATCTTTACAATCTTTAATGCAAAAAGACATTACACCGATGAAAGAAATAAAAAAATCTATATCTGAATTGAGAGATGAAGAAGATATATTACAAAAGACTATAGAGCTAAATATAGCTAATCTTCAAAGCATGTATTCAGAAAATTTAAAAATAGATTTTCAAAAGGCTGTAGATTTGGTGAGTAAAGGTAAAAGAATATACATAGTTGGAACTAGATCCACATTTACTGTAGCATTTTATCTTTATTTTATGTTGAGTAGGTTTATGGATAATATAGTTCTACTTTCTCCAGGACAAATGGATGTATACGACAAAATATCAACCATTGATAATGAAGATATTTTAATATCAATTAGTTTTTCTAGATACACTAAATTCACTTCAGATGTAACAAATTTCTTTAAAAATAAAGGATGTAAAATAGTGGTGGTTACTGATAGCCATAGTTCACCTGTTGCAGTAAAGGGGAATTGCGTTTTAATTCTAAAAAATAGTTCATCCACTTATTCTTATGTGGCTGCTATGACTGCTTTAAATGCTCTTGTTACTGCAGTAGGAGCAAAAAATCAAGAGGAAACCTTAGCTAAAATGGATGAAAAAGAGAAGAATTGCTTTGAAAATGATATATATGTTTAAAATTTAATTTTATATAAATTTTAGATTGCAAATTATAACAAAGGAGGATTTATTATGATATTTGGACTACCTAAAATTCTAGGACTATTACCACTGGTTTTCTACATTATAGTTTCCTTTAAAGGAAAGGACATGCTATGGGTTGTACTTTTGAGCGTAGTATTAGGAGGGGTTTTAACTGGACAAACTCCTATAGACTTTGGTAATGCAATTGCTCAAGGATTAGGTTCTTTTTTAGGGTTAATAGGTTTTGTAATCCTTTTAGGTGCTGGACTGGGTGAGCTATTAACTCAAACTGGAGTAGCGCAAAACTTAGTTCATTTTGTAATGACAAAGACTGGAGTTAAGAGTAAAAAGCAGGTTATGATCGCTAGTATGGTGTCTTCAACTTTGGTAGTTGCTTTATTAGGCTCCATGGCGGGAGGAAATGCTATACTGGCTCCTATTATCATTCCTATAGTTGCAAGCTTTGGAATTACACCGAATGCTCTAGGTGTTTTATTGCACGGAGCTGGCGCAGCTGGGATATTTATTGGACCTTTTGCTCCACCTGTAGTTACTACAATGGGATTAGCAGGATTAAGTTATGGTAAATATATGTTATACGCAGGTATTCCACTAGCAATAATTGTTTTAGTAACGACTTATTTTGTATCCTTAAAAACACAGGCGAAATATGAAGGCATTGAAAGCTATGGTAAAGAAGATATTGTGGATGAAAGTACTTTTGTTCAAAATGAAAAATCTAAAAAGGCTACAATTACTTTTTTAGTAGTTATGTTGATTTCTATGGTATATGGAATTATAAATAAAGCTGGGGCTTCCTATGTTATTGTAGTTATTACATTAACATCCCTTATAGTTGGATATGTAGCAGGATTTAAGCCAGAGGATAGTTTAAAAGCTATTATTAAAGGTAGTTCAAAGATGTACTGGATATTTATACTATTTGTACTTTATGATCCGTTCTTAAACTTTGTAACTAAGTCAGGAGCTTTTGATGCTATAGCAGAACTTATAAAGCCACTTATAAATGCAGGTGGACCAGGAATGTTTATGATAGTAAGTACTTTAATTGGAATATTTGGAGTTTCAGGTGCTGCTGTTGCTCAAGAAACAGTTATGCATGAAATGTTTTTACCAATACTACAACAATTCAATTTCCCAATGACTCTTTGGGCTATAGTACTATTAGTAGGTTCTCAAATAACATCCTTTGCATACCCAACTGGTGACATGGTAGGGCAAATGGGACTTGCTAGATCTAAAGATTTAAAATCTTTAGTGAAAAATGGAATAATAATAACCATAATAAGTTTATTGTATGTAGCAGCCTTTGCTTTCTTCTATAAATTTTAGGATAATCTCATAGAGGAGGGGTTACTGTGAGTAATTTTAATGAAATGACAGATAAAATTAGAAGTGAAATAGAAAAATTTAAAGGTACTTGTGGAGTAATAATCAGAAATAAAAATACAGGAGAATACTTTGGATATAATGAAGAAGAGGTATTTCCTTCAGCAAGTATTATAAAGCTTTCAATTTTATTGGAACTATTTAAAAAGATTGAAAGAGGAGAAATTAATCTTAAAGATAGAGTAGCTATAAGAGATGAAGATAAAGTAGGGGGCTTTGGAATATTAAAAGATTTAGATTCAGATCTTAATGTAACTATAAAGGACTTAGCTACATTGATGATTATATTAAGTGATAATGTAGCCACAAATATGCTCATTGATATTTTAAATATGGATTCAATAAATAATACTGTAAGAGATTTAGGAATGAAGGATACAGTACTTGGAAGAAAAATGATGGATGGAGAAGCTAAAAAGAGGGGACTAGATAATTATACATCAGCTAAGGATACCTTAATAATATTAGAGTCTTATTTAAATTCCTCAAAGGTAGCAGAACTATCTTCTAATACTCAAGATATTATATTGGACATACTGATAAAACAACAATGTAATAATAAACTTCCTCTTTTGATGCCAAAGGAAATTATTTTTGGACATAAAACAGGAGACCTTCCAGGAGTTGAACATGATGCAGGAATACTTTTTTCTAAGGAAGGGGACATTGTCATTGTAGTTTTAACTAAGGATTTGGTAGATAACAGTGATGGGGTAGAGTTTAATAATATGATTGGGAAGATAGTTACAGAATGTTATAGATAATATAATATACTATATTATGAATGAGAATTAATGCATTATAAGCTAATGCGCTGTAGACTAATATACTATATATTTAAAATGGACAAGCATTACATACACTCTCAAGCTAAGGGAGTATCGTAATGCTTGTTTTTTCATATAGAACTTACATAAGCTTTGAAACAGATTTTATTTGGGATAATTCTTGCTCATTATCTACTAATTCTAAACATTCATTTCCATCTTGCATGCTAAATTTATACACTTCTAAATGAGAAACGTCATTTTCAGGGGACATTAGCACATAGTCCTTTTTATTCACTGAAAGAAATTCCTTTACATTGTATTTTACTAAATTGCCATCTTCATCCCTAAAAGAATAGGATTTAACACTCATATATAACACTCCTTTAAATTTAAAAATTCTAAAGTTATGTTATGTAATTATGAAGTATTTTATTAATTTTATTTAACAAGAATATATAGGAACATAATAAAAAACCCTTAAGGACAATTTGCCTTAAGGGTTTTTAAACTATTCTTTATGTTTTCTACCTACAATCGCAGATAACCATATGCTTATTTCAAACAATATTATCATTGGAATGGCTAAAAGCAATTGGGATATTACATCAGGTGGAGTTATAATAGCAGCCACTATAAATATGGCTAAGATTACAACTTTTCTATTTTTTATTAAAAGCTTTGAGTTGATTAAGCCAAATTTAGTTAATAGTACAGATAGTATAGGCATTTCGAATACAATACCAAAAGCTAAAAGTAGAGAGCATATAAAATCTACATAACTTCTAAAAGAAATAGTAGGTGTTATGCCATCTAAATTAAAGCCTGTAAAAAACTTCATAGTTACTGGTATAACCATTAGATATGCAAATACTACCCCTGCTGAGAAAAATAATATTCCTCCAAATAAGGACACAGTTATATATCTTCGTTCTCTTTTAGTTAAACCTGGTTTAAGAAAAAGCCAAATTTGCCTCAATAAAATTGGGGAAGATAATACAATACCCATGATTATAGATATTTTCACACAGGTAAGAAAAAGTTCAGAAGGAGTTAAATAAACAAAGTCTAAGTAATCAGTATAGTTAACTAACTCCTTAACTAATCCCTCAACAAAGTAATAACTTACACCGCTAGTTATTACTACAGCAAATATCATTATAAAAAGTCTTTTTCTGAGTTCTCCTAAATGATCTATTAATGTTAGCTTATCGTCGTCCACTATTACTCCATCCTCTACTTATTATCAGAATCAACGTCTACCTTTACGTCCTCAGATATTTTATTAGCATGATTTTTAAATTCATTAATAGCTTTACCTAAAGATTTACCTACTTCAGGCAGTTTTGATGGTCCAAAAATAATAAGGGCAATAACTAATATTAAAATTAACTCACCCATTCCAAGTCTACCAAACATAAAATTACCTCCTTATTTAAATAGTAAATTAAATTATTCTTTCGCTGTGGGTATATATTATAGGTTCCTTTGAGACAATACGTCCCACCACTGTCACTCCTAATTTTTCAGCTATTTCTAAGGCTAAACTGCTAGGGATACTTCTAGATACTACTATTGGTATATCTGCTCCAATGGCCTTTAGTATCATATCAGAAGATATTCTCCCTGTAGTCATAAGAATAGCATTATTTAAATCTAGCCCCCCAAAAACACCTTTGCCGATAACTTTATCAATTGCATTATGCCTGCCTACATCCTCTCTTAGAATAGAAAGTTTATTATCGTAAACTAGAGAAGCACAATGCATTCCCCCGGTTTCTTTATACTTGGTTGCATTAGAGAACATCTCTATAGAGAGTTCTTTTAATTCATTAAGAGAAATTTTTAAATCAGAAGAGTTTTTTTCTCTATTTAAAAATTCTTCTTTAAATACTGAACCATTTCCGCAACCACTTGCAAGGACGCCGGATAGACTATAATCATCTTTACTATAATTATCTGATGTAGTTACATAAATCTCTCTCATTTCATCACAAGCGGAGAGTACGTAAACATCATCTATAGATTTAACCATACCTCTATTGTACAAATGCCCCATGGCAAGTTCTTTTAGATTTTCAGGAGTACACATAAAGGTAACTAGTTTTTTACCGTTCAAGATTAAATCTACAGCAGCTTCCTCGCATACATTTAATTTTTTTGTTTTTAAAACTTCTGTCATTGAATATTTCCTCCATATATTATGGATTCTGGAACTGAAGGACTTCAATCCATTCTGTTAAAGATTGAGCAGAGTCTTTGTGAAGAAATTCATCTGAATATAGATAAATTGCTCCATTAGATGCTTGTGTTTTCTTAATATCACTATAATTTGAATCGTTAAAAATTTTCTTTAACGCATTTGAAAATTCTTCTTTATTGAAATTAAATGGTCTATTTAAAAACAGTTGAGAATCTGTTGGCCTAGGATAGGTTTTAGATTCGTCACGAACGGTTTCTGCAATAGTTCTTACCATATCTTTATCTTCGATTCTCATAGCAAGTATTGCATAGTTATCTGTCATTTTTTCTGATGAATATATATAAGTATTAGAAGAACCTTTTAAAAATTTAATTTCAGGATATTCTTCCACGTTCTTTAACTGCTCTATTGCATTATCTGCTTTTTCTTGGGTAAAAGAAAAGGGTTCTTCTAATAAGTCTTCCTTCGTTATGAGAGTACCTTGTGAAGAGGAAGTATTTATATGATCAACAACTTCCAATAATTTTTCTTTTTCAATGTTATTATCCTTATTCAAATTAACACACCCCTTTTCAAAAATACAGTGGAGGGAAATTTAAATAACCTCCACTATATGATAAGTTACTTAAATTACATTACATTATATTATGGTAATAATTTAAGCTTTTCAAGTTCTGCAGCAACATCAGCAAGTCCTAGCTTAATTAATGTATCTTTTTTAGGAGCACCGGTCTTTTCATCCCAACCCATTTCTTTATAGAACATAGTTAGTGCATCCTGCATATCTTTTCTGTCCATTTTTATAGTACCAGGTGTAAATGGAGCTTTGTCCTTATCCATGTCAAATATCCAATTACACATTAAATCGTGCTTGTTACGCATATCTACAGTATTCATATTCTTAACAGTTAAAGCTCTGAATAAAGTAAATATTCTTTCTCCAGCTAAATCAAGTTCCTCTTCAGATAACTTGTGACCAGTTGCTAAGCTATAGTATTTTGCTTCTAAGCTAGTGTCTCCTTTATAACCTCTTTCCTTTAATGGAGAGAAAGTCATTGGCCACACATAGTTACATACAGTTAAACAGTTATGAAGTATTGAACGTACTATACTCCATTTAGTAAATTTAGCTTTGTAAGGATTCATCTTTGTGTAGTGAGCTGGATTATCTAATGCGTCTTCAGAACCAAATAATTCTTTGGCTCTTGCTTTTTGGATGTCAAGTGGTAATCCACTTCCAGTATAGTTAATTAGAGTGTGCACCATAGCATCTCTGTTAAACATACAGGAGGTTATAGCTCCAACTTGAGCATTAGTTTCATTACTGTGGTGTTTTGGGAATCCTAGCGGAGACCAAAGTCCAACCTCTTTATCGTGGATGAATTCATCTCCTAAATTCCATCTCTTAGCAATCCAGTAACTTCCATCACCAAGATGACTAAATTCACCTTCTTTATAAGCGATTCTTCTATAGAAATCTTTTAAGAAGGCTGGGTCTTTAGCTTCTAATTTATCCCAAGGTATGCTATCGTACTCTTCTTTAGGAAGAACGTTCTTTAATATGCCTTTTTCATAAACATATTTAAAATCTCTACCCATTTGTCCGTAATTACACCATACACCGTAGTCGTCAGCTAAAACAGATCCTAGGCTTCTTGCGATCATTGCCCCTTCGCCCTTTTCACCCTCTTCGGAGAAACCTTTTATCATGATTCCACCAGGTGAGAAATACCCCATACAAGTGTTAGCAACATATGATGTTACACCATATTTCTTTTCCAACTGTGGAATTTTAAGTTGTGAATGGCATCTAATTGGACAAGATTGACATCCACCCATTCTAACAGTATATTTTTCAGCTACAGGACCAAGGTCGAACACACCTTTGTGACTTCTAAATCCAACGCTGTTCATATCTTTAGGATCACATTCACCAGTATCAACTTTTGATTCTGATCCTCCCCAAGTTAGTCCTTTATGTGCATTCCATCTACTTCCTTTGCTATTAAATTCAGCCCATGGCTGAGGAGTACTTGGAACCACGTGGTTGTTGTTAGCACCTATAACAGACATGTTAAGTTTGTCAAGCTCTAACCATTCTTTTCTATCGCCAGCTATATGAACAGCACCTGTTCCTTTTATAGCTATAGCCTTTAATTTCTTGGAACCCATAATTCCGCCTTGTCCACCAGCAGAGTGGGAGCGTCCATTCATAATTACTGACATAGGAACCATGTTTTCTCCAGCTTGTCCGATAAGAGCTAGAGATGCTTCTTTACCAACTCTTGCAGCAAGTTGAGCATTACTGTGAAATATTCCTTGTCCCCATATAAATGATGCGTCTTTAATTGAAACTTTGTCATCATCAATTAATAAATATACAGGGCTTTTTGATTTACCTTCAATAATGATAGCGTCCCATCCAGCATACTTCATTACAGCTGCGAAATTTCCACCCATATGACCTTCTGCTACTGCATAATATGGGTTTGTTGGCAATAAAGAAGTTATGTTTGTTCTTGATGTACATGGTATACCTGTTCCAGTTAATGGTCCAGCAGCAAATATAACTTTATTTGCTTCGTCAAAAGGTTTTGTTCCAGTAGGAACTTCGTCAAACATTACCTTATAACCAATTCCTGCACCACCAACAAAATCTTTATATTTTAAAGTATCTTCAGTACTAATTTTTCCATTTGATAAATTTACTCTTAATATTTTACCGGCCCAACCCGTTACTTTTGCCATAATATCACCTTCCTAACCTTGTCATTTTAACCAAAATTATAACCGTTTTGTTTCAATGTAGCTTGAACCTTTTCCCAAGGTACTAATTTTACAGCACCAGTAGGGCAGTTTTTAGCACAGCTTGGATCGCCATTACATAAGAAACATTTTGTAGATTTTTTGGTTTCAGGATCTACAGTTGGCATATGCCAAGGACATGCTTTAGTGCAAGCTCCACATCCAACACAGGTTTTTGTATCAATAACTCTAGCCTTTGTCTTTGGATCTGGTTTGATAGCTTTTACTGGGCAAGCTTCTGCACAGTAAGGTTTGCCACATTGTTGACAGGTTTCAGGTGTCATTAAAAGATTACCGAATTCACCATTATCGTCCCAATAAGCAATTTTAGGACCATGTGGACCGTAGTTATAGTTTCTGCTTACTTTAATTCTACCTATATGAGGATGAGCTTTTCCATCGTTGTTCATAGTACACATAAGTTCACAACGTTGACAGCCTGTACAACGGCTTCTGTCTGCTATAACTAGCCCAGCAGCCACAGGCCAACCGCTAACCTCTTCAGGTTTTCCAGAACAGCCAAATAAACTTAAAATTGAATAAGATACAGCAACTCCAGCTAAGGATTTACCACCCAATTTTAAGAATTCTCTTCTGGTAGTCATTTTCTCTAAAAAGCTATTTTTTTCTTTTTCTGACATTAAGATACCCTCCCTTGTATCAGTAATGAGATAATAGAAAATAAATAGAAAATAACCGATTGTATTATATTGTAAGAAAAAATTTCAGTAAGTAGAAAGTTTGTAAGTAAGTAATTTGTAAGTAAGTAAAAAAATAAATGAGTATATAATTATGCTCATTTATATATATTGAATACTTTGTCTTATTATTATCAATATACAAAAATATATTAACACAAAGTTTATACATTTTCAAAGGTTTATTAACTATTTATAGTATATTTATAATATAATTAATTTTTCAAATAATATTTTTCAATCATTTGTAATTATAATGTTTACATTGGTAAATATGGATGTTATAATATTGTCAAAATAAATAGAAGATGCCTCTTTTAATTAATTTATCGTTTTTAATTAATAAACTATTACATTAATAAACCATAATTGTTTATCATTGTAATATATGTTTGTTAAAAACAATACATTATTTCTTAAGAGTTAGACTAATTAGTTCTCCGAGCTGTTTATCCTAAAGAGAAATCTATGGATTTGCAGCCGTTAGGGTATTTATTGGAAACGATTGTGCCTCCCAGTTGGAAAGGAGAAAGCTATATTAGCCTTCTCCTTTCGCGCAAATACAAGCCAAAAGTAAGAAAGTAAGTAGGAAGTAAGTAAGTGAGTAAGTAAGTAAAAATTTTAAAATGTATTATTGTATTTACGAAAGGGGTTTCACAGAAATGAAAAAAAGACTATTAGTTTTTTCTGTAGCTGCTGCGCTGTTTTTATCAGCATGTGGAGCACAGAATAACTCAAAGCCTGCAGACAATGCAAGTGCAGGAAAAGAGACAAAAGAAAGAGTTATGACTCTAGCAACTACTACCAGTACAGAGGATTCAGGGCTATTGAAAGCCATATTACCTGAGTTCAAAAAAGATACAGGAATAGATGTAAAAGTTGTATCTCAAGGAACAGGACAAGCTATTGAAACCGGAAAAAGAGGAGATGCAGACTGTCTATTAGTACATGCTAAAGCTAAGGAAGAAGAATTTGTAAAAGAAGGCTTTGGTGTGGAAAGAGTTGAGGTTATGTACAATGATTTTATAATAGTTGGACCAAAAGAAGATACTGCTAAAATAAAGGAAAAAGCACCAACGGATCCAGCTAAAGCATTACAAATCATATTAGAAAATAAAGCAAACTTTATCTCTAGAGGAGACGAATCAGGAACTCATGTAAAAGAAAAAGACCTATGGAAAGCAAGTGAAATCGAACCAAAAGGAGATTGGTACATTTCAGCTGGAAAAGGTATGGGTGCAGTGCTTCAAATGGCTGACGAGAAAAAGGCATATACTTTAACTGACAGAGCTACATATCTTTCAATGAAAGACAAGCTTCAACTTCAAGTTATTACTGAGAAGAATGATAAGCTATATAATCAATATGGTGTAATAGCAGTAAATCCTGAAAAACATGCTCATGTTAAAAATGAGGAAGCAAATGAATTTATCAAATGGATAACTTCAGAAAAAGGTCAGAATCTTATAGGTGAATTTGGAAAAGACCAGTATGGAGAACCATTATTTATACCTAATGCAAAAAAATAGGTGAAATTTTATGACGGAAATTATAAATAGTTTATATAATAATTTTGGTGAAATAACACAAGTTGTTTTATTATCTTTATTTGTAAGTACATTTTCAACAGGGATAGCTTCGATTTTAGGATGTATCCTTGGTATTCCTGTTGCTTTAAATAATTTTAAAATGAAGAAGGCTATTATGAGAGTCGCTAATACTCTTATGAGCCTTCCTCCTGTTTTAATGGGACTATTAGTATATATGACCCTTTCTAGGAGAGGGCCTCTTGGAGAATTTGAACTATTATTTACTCCAACGGCTATGATTATATCTCAGACCTTATTGGTTTTGCCAATTATATTTGGACTTGTTGTATCATCTGTTTCTAAAAATGCAGAGGATATAAAAAAGACTTGCATATCTTTAGGAGCTGGGAAATATGATACATTCATTACAGTGATAAAAGAAAGCAAGGTGCATATTTTTACCGCTATAACTACTGGATTTGGAAGAGCCATATCAGAAGTTGGAGCAGTAATGATGGTTGGAGGAAATATAAGAGGGTATACAAGGGTTATGACCACCTATATAGCCCTTGAAACAAACAAAGGTAATTATAATGAAGCTATTTTTATAGGATTAGTACTTCTTTCTATTTCATTTCTTATAAATTCTATTCTTTATAGATTTCAAGGGAGGGAGTATTAATGAATATATATATAGAAAATCTCTATAAAAATTATGGAGAGAGAAAAGTTCTACATATCGATAAGATGGAATTTAAAAAAGGATTCACTTATGCAATCATAGGGTTAAATGGTAGCGGTAAAACAACTTTATTAGAGTGCATAGGTGGACTTATAAAACCTACTGGCGGGAAAATAATTTACGATGGTCAACAGCTTGAAAAGGCTAAAAATAATATATCCACTATGTGTCAAAAATCATATCTTTTTAACGATTCTGTTATTAATAATATAAAATTTGGGTTAAAATTTAGAAGATTTTCAGAAGAAATTATAGAGAGCAGAATAAATAAGTATTTACCTTATTTTGAGATTGGACATTTACTAAATAAAAATGCAAAAAGACTATCCGGGGGTGAGGGGGCTAAAGTGGCTATGCTCAGAACAGCGGTTCTTGAGACTGGGCTAACTCTCTTTGATGAGCCTACTGCTAGTATGGATATAGAAAGTACCCTCAAAGCAGAAAAACTTCTAAAAGATATTTCAAATGAAGAAAGAACGGTTATAATAATTACTCATGATTTGCAACAAGCCAAAAGGGTTGCGGATTTTGTTATATTTATGGATAAAGGATGTATTATTGAGATGGGCAAAAAAGAAAAGGTATTGAGTAATCCAGAGAACAAATTAGTTAAGCTAATATTAAATATATAGTGAGGATGATAATATGATGGAAATTGGAATTTTAACCATTAGCGACAAAGGAGCAAGGGGAGAGAGAGAAGATTTAACAGGTCCTGCTATTGAAGCTAGGTTAAAAGAGGATGGCCATAGTGTAGAATTCTATAAAATTATACCTGATGATTTAGAAAAAATTAAAGAAGAGCTTATACATATGTGCGATAATTTGAAGTTAAATTTGATTTTTACCAATGGGGGTACAGGTTTTTCAAAGAGAGATGTAACTCCAGAGGCTACAATGGCAGTAATAGAAAGATATGTGCCAGGAATTGGTGAAGCAATGAGGATGGAATCTTTAAAGATAACTCCTAAAGCCATGCTTTCAAGAGCTATATCCGGCATAAGGGGAGAAACTTTAATTGTGAATCTTCCTGGTAGCCCTAAGGCATCAATAGAAAATTTAGAAGTAATAATGCCTGCATTACCACATGGAATTGATATTCTTACAGGTGTGGGTGGAGAATGTGCAAGATAAGGAGAAGATTTTATGGATTTATTTAATGTAGTATCAATTGACCAGACTAAAAAAATTATTGAAGAAAATATTAATTTAGAAGTTTCCTATGAAACAATTAAACTAGAAGAATCCTTAGGAAGGGTACTTTATGAAGATATAGTAGCAAATATAGATGTGCCTGGATTCAATAGATCTACAGTAGATGGATATGCTGTTTATTCAAAGGATTTATTCGGTGCAAGTGAATCTATGCCTTCAATGTTAACTCTAAAAGGCGAGGTTTTCATGGGAAAGGAACCAGAAGGAGGATTAGACTTTCCAGGAGATTGCTACTATGTTCCTACAGGAGGAATGTTACCTGAAGGGGCAGACAGTATGGTTATGATAGAGTATACAGATAAACTAGATGATAACACAATACTTGCAAACACTTCTGTAGCACAAGGACAGAATATAGTAAAAAAAGGTGAAGATATATTAAAAGGTGAGGTTATTATTAAGGCAGGAGTTAAATTAAGGCCCTATGAAATAGGAGTGCTTTCAAGCCTTGGTTATACGAAAGTTCCAGTGTATAAAAAGCCTAAGATTGCCATAATATCTACTGGAGATGAAATTGTACACCCTCATGAGGAACCAAAACTAGGACAAGTTAGAGATATAAATACATATCTTCTTTACGCTTCAGTAAAGGCAGATGGAGGGGAACCAATAAGTTATGGAGTTATAAGAGATAACTATGAACTACTTAAAAGTACCATGGAAAAAGCATTAAGAGAATGTGATGCAATCCTTGTTTCAGGAGGAAGCTCTGTTGGTAAAAAGGATCAAACCTATAAAGTAATAGAGTCTTTAGAAAAATCCAAGATGCTCATACACGGTATTGCAGTAAAGCCAGGCAAGCCAACTATAATTGGAAAAGTAGATAATAAAATAATATTTGGGCTTCCAGGGCATCCACTATCCTGTGCTGTTATATATGACGTAGTAGTAAAACCTTATATTCATAAGGCATTAGGATATGAAGAAATTTTATTCCCAACCCAATGCAAGTTTGATATTAATTATCATAAAGCAAAGGGTAGAGAAGAATATTTACCAATAACATTAGAGTGGAGAGAAGGAGAAATTATAGCTAGCCCCGTGTTTGGAAAGTCAGGTTTAATTACTGGATTCTCTAAAGCTTGGGGATATATAAGGATAGATAAAAATGAAGAAGGACTTAAAGAAGGACAAACTGTTTATGCTTTTAAATTTTAGGAGGTAGAACATGGCACAGAATATTTATTTATCTAACATGGACTTAAATGATGCAATAGATCTTTTTATAGATAAATTTCAAGATTTAAAATTACAAAAGGAAATTATAAAAACTTGGGATAGTTGCGATAGAGTAACCGCTAACCCTATTTTCTCAAAAATATCATCTCCCCATTATAATTCTTCAGCTATGGATGGAATAGCAACCTCTAGTGAAAAGACTTTCGGTGCTTCAGACAGAGAGCAGATAGAACTAGAAGAGGGTAAGGATTATATTGTTGTTGATACGGGAGACCCAATCCCTAGCAATTGTGATTGTGTAATAATGGTAGAGGATTTAATAAAAGCAGGGGAAAACAAGGTTAAAATATATAATAGCGCAGTACCTTGGCAAAACATAAGACTCATCGGAGAGGATATTATTGAAAATCAATTGATTATACCTTCCAATCATAAAATAAGGCCTGTGGATATAGGTGCTATGCTGGCTGGTGGAATAAATGAAGTTGAAGTTTATAAGGTGCCTAAAGTTGGAGTAATACCTACAGGCACAGAGCTAGTGGAACCAGGAACTTCTCTTAAAGTAGGAGATATAATTGATTTTAATTCAAGAGTTTTTTCTTCCCAAGTGAATCAATGGGGAGGAGAAGCTAAAAGATATGGAATTGTAATAGATGATTATAATTTAATAAAAGAAACATTAAAAAATGCAGTAGATGAATGTGATATAGTGCTTATAAATGCTGGTTCTTCAGCGGGACGTGAGGATTTTACAGCTAAGGTTATTGAAGAATTAGGACAAGTACTTGTTCATGGGGTAGCTATTAAACCGGGAAAACCAGTAGTATTAGGCATTATAGATGGAAAGCCAGTGGTAGGAGTTCCAGGGTATCCAGGTTCAGCATATTTCATTATGGAATCAATAGTGAAAAAACTTATTAGTCTTTATCAAGGATTAGAGTGTAATGAATTGAAATTTATAAATGCCATATTATCAAGAAGAGTCATGTCTACTTTAAAATATTTAGAGTTTATAAGGGTTAAGTTGGGATATGTTGGTGAAAAACTTATAGCAACTCCTTTAAATAGAGGAGCAGGAGCTACTATGTCCTTAGTTAGGGCAGATGGAATATTAGAAATTCCACAAAATATAGAAGGACTTGAAGCGGGAACCGAAGTAAGAATAAAGCTTTTAAAAACTGAAGAAGAGATCAAAAATACTTTAGTATGTATAGGTAGCCATGATCCTATTATTGATATACTTTCTGATTTAATGCATATGAAAAACAAAAAATATTTCTTATCTTCTGCTCATGTAGGAAGTATGGGAGGCATAATGGCATTAAAAAATGAAGAAACACATATAGCTCCAATACATTTATTAGACATGAATACAGGAGAATATAATACATCTTATATTGAAAAGTATCTTAAGGATAAAAATATAGCTCTAATAAAAGGAGTTAAAAGAATACAGGGTTTCATCGTAAAAAAAGGTAATCCATTAGATATAAAAGATTTTAAAGATTTAGTAGATAAAAAGGTTAAATTTATAAATAGACAAAGGGGATCAGGAACAAGACTGCTTTTAGATTATAATCTAAAAAAAGCAGGGGTAAACCCAAGGGAGATTGTAGGATACGATAGAGAAGAGTTTACACACCTATCCGTTGCATCAGCTGTAGCTTCAGGAAATGCAGATGTAGGGCTTGGAGTTTACTCAGCAGCAATTATGATGAATTTAGACTTTATACCAATATGTGATGAGGATTATGATATGGCTGTACCTAAAGAATATTTAGAAATGGATATAATAAAAGAACTATTAAAAGTTCTAAAGAGCGAAGAGTTTAAAGGGGAACTAGATAAATTGGGAGGATATAATTATAGTGACATCGGTACTATTATAGGATAGGGGCTGATTAAATGTTAGACACTCATGGAAGAAGTATAGATTATCTTAGGGTATCTCTAACAGATAGATGTAACTTAAGATGTATATATTGTATACCAGAAGAAGGAATTCCTAAAAAAAGTCATGATGATATACTAAGATTTGAAGATATATTTAAAATTGTAAAAGCTAGTTCAAAGTTAGGAATAAGAAAGATTAGGTATACAGGAGGAGAACCTCTAATTTTAAAAGGTATAGATGAACTTATATATAAAACCTCGCAATTGCCAGCAATTGAAGATATAGCAATCACTACAAATGGTGTACTCTTATATGATATGCTTTCAGATTTAAAAAAGGCAGGATTAAAGAGAGTGAATATAAGTCTTGATACTTTAAACCACTCAAAATATAAACTTATAACAAGAGGTGGAGACTTAAGTAAGGTTTTAGCTTCTATTGATAAATGCATTTCACTTGGATTAAATCCAGTAAAAATTAATGCAGTTTTAATGAAGGGCGTAAACGATGAAGAAATAGGTGATTTTCTAAAATTTACGAAGGATATGCCTGTAAGTATAAGATTTATTGAGTTAATGCCTATTGGTGAAGGGGAAAAATTATATGAAAATTCATCACTAAGCACGGATAGTATATTAAAGAACTTTCCTAATCTTATTCCATTGGATAATGAAATGGATAGTACTGCAAAGCTTTATAAATTAAAAGACTCAAAGGGAACTATAGGATTAATCAATCCTTTAAGTTGCAAATTTTGTAGTCAATGCAACAGGGTAAGGCTTACACCTATAGGAACTATAAAGCCTTGTCTTCACTCTGAAAGTGAAATAAGTATAAAAGAGTATTTAAATGATGAGAGTATGTTAATTGCAGCTCTAAAAAAGGCGATAATAAACAAGCCTTTAGAGCATCACCTAGAGGAAGAAAAGGGAAGCAGAAGTAAAAAGATGATGTATCAGATAGGAGGATAAAATGGAATTAACACATATAAATGAAGAAGGTAGAGCCAAAATGGTTGATGTAAGTGAAAAATCAGAGACCAAAAGAGAAGCTATAGCAGTTGGTAGCATATATATGAAAAAAGAAACCTTGGATAGAATAAAAGAAGGAACAATAAAAAAAGGTGATGTGTTATCAGTGGCTCAAATTGGAGGAATAATGGGTGCTAAAAATACTTCAAGTATAATTCCTATGTGTCATCCTATAATGATAACAGGCTGTGATATAAGTTTCAGTTTAGATTTTGATAATAGCAAAGTGGATATTAAAGCGGTGGTTAAAAATGTTTGTCAAACAGGTGTAGAGATGGAAGCTTTGACGGCAGTTAATGTGGCTGCTTTAACCATTTATGATATGTGTAAAGCAATTGATAAAGATATGATAATATCAGACATAATGCTTTTAAGAAAAAGTGGCGGAAAATCAGGATTATATGAAAGGAAGATATAGTTATGGGAAAGGTTTTAGCTGTAAACATAAGTAAAGAAAAGGGTGTACCAAAAGAATCTATTGATAAGGGATACTTTGAAGTAGACCATGGTCTTGTTGGAGATGCTCATGCAGGTAAATGGCATAGACAAGTAAGTCTTTTAGGACAAGAAAGCATAGATAAGGTTATGGCTATTGAAGTAGAAGGTTTTTGCACTGGAAAATTTGCAGAAAATCTAACCACAGAAGGAATAGAGTTGTACAAGCTCCCAATAGGAACTAGGATGAAAATCGGTGAAGTGGAGATGGAAGTTACTCAAATCGGTAAAGAGTGTCACCATGGCTGCGCTATAAGAGATTTGGTAGGAGATTGCGTAATGCCAAGAGAAGGTATCTTTACAAAGGTAATTACTCCTGGATGGATAAAACCTGGAGATGAAATAATAATAAAAAAGTAGTTAATCTTCTAGATAGTTTTAAAGTGAGTTTAAAATAAAAATTGAGCGTAGGTTTTGCCCTCGCTCAATTTCGTTTATACTGGTTTTAATGGGGGATTTTCCTCTCTTTGTTCCTCTCATAGAAACTAAACTATAGAAAAGCATTGTGATGTTAATTGTGGAATTAAAAGGTACTAAGGTGCCAGAGAGCCATCGCTTCTTGCACCGGCAATATGAAAAAAGATTTGAAGGAAGCTTATATAATTTTATATTAGAGAATTGGAGGTTTAGAAAATGAAGTATAGGATTTATGTAGAAAAATTTACATCTCACGATTTTGAAAAGTATTATAGTTTAGTTAAGGATGAAGAAGTAATGGCTATGATTACGGAAAGAGCTATTCCCATAAAAGAAGCTAAAATATATTATGATTTGTTATTAAAGAATAATGCACAACATGAGTCTTTTGGTAATTTCAAGGTTTTCTATAAGGAAACAGGGGATTTTATAGGATTGGCGAAACTTGCAATTGAAGATAATAATTTAGAAGAGGCTGAGTTGGGCTATATGTTGCTACCTGAATATTGGGGAAAAGGATATGGAAGTGAAATTGCAAAGCTCATGCTTGAAAAGGCAACCAATGAAAAGTCTTTAAAAAAGATAGTTGCAATTATAGACCCCAACAATAAGGCTTCAAGAAAAATACTATTAAACAATGAATTTACTTCAGAAAAAGTTTGTGAAATCGATGGGCTACCTGGTGAAATATTAAGTAAGAAATTATAAAAGCTTCTTAAAAAATTAAGTATTGATATGAAAGGATCTTTATTATAGCATTATTAGGAAGGGTTTTATCCGATGACTACTATCCGTAATACTCCCATCTTCTACGGATGCTACGTCCCTGGATAAGTTCTTCTAAGCTTCAGTTGGAGTAAGTATTCCTTTTAAGCAAATTCCATCTGAAGCTAAGAATCACTTGATAAAAATAAATATATAATAACTTTGTAAGTTTAATGAAGATAAATTTAACACTAATATAGGGAGTGAAATACATGCTAAAAAAATTAACAAATAGAATATATTATATGCCAAACGATGAAAGAACAGATAGACCATTGCTAGGTTTAGTTATAGGAGATAAATATTCAATGGTTATAGATTCTGGGAACTCAGAAAAACATGCTAAGGAGTTTTTGAAAGAAGTTAATAAAATGGATATTCCACCACTTAAATATCTTTTTATAACTCACTGGCATTGGGATCATGTATTTGGAATAGCTTTTATGAATTTAATTACTATATGTCATGAAAAAACAAAAGAAAAAATAGTAGAAATGAAGACTTTGGATTGGAGAGATGAGGCTCTAGATAAAAGAGTAGAAGACGGTGAGGAGATAGAGTTTTGTAGTAGTATGATAAAACTTGAATTGCCAACACCACTTAGAGATGAATTGATAATAGGTGATGTAGATATAACCTTTAAAGATGGAATTACAATAGACCTAGGTGGAATAAGCTGTGTCATTGAAAATATTAAAGGAGATCATTCAGAAGATTCCTCTATAGCCTATATTCCAGAAGAAAAAGTTATGTTTTTAGGAGATGCCATATATGAAGATTTGTATAGCGGTGAATGGAGTTATTCTACGGAAAAACTTTTCCCTATGATCCATAAAATAAAAGATAAAGAAACAGAATATTATTTACCTTCTCATGGACCAGTGGAGAGTAAAGAGGAGACTCTAAAATTATTTGATGAACTAATTGCTATTGGGAAATTTACTGAAGATGAAATCCTGTTTAATAAAGTCATAGAAAAATACATAGAGGATTTTAAAAAGGAACCAGACGAGGAAACAGCGTATCATATTAATAGTTTTATTAATGGCAATAAAAAAATGAATAATATATAGGATATATATATAAAACATGAAATATGAGATATAACATATAACGTACAGCATTAGCATACAGCGTACAGAATATAAACATAAGAAAAACACTTTCTAAAATTACTTAGAAAGTGTTTTTCTACTATGTTTAAACCCATTTAATCTTATCTAATTTTATTTTGTTTTGTTTAATTTAATTCTATTTTGTTCAATTCATCTTTCGGTATTTATTTTAATATTTCATTTTTTAATCTAAGACCTGTTGGGGTGGTAGCTAATCCACCTTCTGCAGTTTCTCTAAGCTCAGGAGGAAGTTGCTTACCTATTTTATACATAGCTGAGACAGTTTCATCAAAAGGAATTACACTTTTAACTCCAGCCATGGACATATCTGCAAAAGCCAATGCACTAACCACACCAGCTACATTTCTTTTGGCGCAAGGAACTTCTACAAGTCCAGCTACAGGGTCGCATACTAGGCCTAGTATATTCTTAATTACTATGGCAGCAGCATTTAAGGATTGTTCCACATCTCCGCCCATGAGTTCAACTACAGCTGCAGCAGCCATAGCAGCCCCTGAACCACATTCCGCTTGGCATCCACCTTCAGCTCCAGCTAAGGTAGCATTTTTCGCAATAATTACGCCTATGGCAGAAGCTGTAAATAAGGCTTTAACCATTTCATCTTCAGATTTATTTAACCTTTCTCCAGCTGAGATTACAGCTGCAGGTAATATTCCACAAGAGCCTGCTGTAGGACAAGCGACTATTCTTCCCATAGCTGCATTTACCTCTGAAGAGGATAATGCTCTTGCCATTGCCTTTACAAGAAAGTCCCCAGTGAGGGTATTACCACTTTCTGCGTATTTATTTAATTTATATGCATCTCCGCCAATCAATCCACTAACGGATTTAACTTCATGCTCTAAGGCATGAGTTGCAGAGTCATACATCACTTTTAAAGTTTTTTTCATTCTTTCAAATATTATTTCTTCACTTTCACCGCTATTTTCTGCTTCACATTCTATAGCGTATTTCCATATAGGTATGTTTTTTTCTTTACATATATCAATTAACTCCAAACCACTGCTAACAAACATACTAAAGCTCTCCTTCCTTAATAGGATTGATTATCTTAATGTTGATTATTTCAGGGATAGATTTTATTTTTTTTATAATGGGTTGAGAGAGTATTTCATCTGTCTCAAGAGCCATTGTAGCTTCTAAGCCTTTGCTGTTTCTATATAGCTTTATGGTCCCTATATTAATATTTTCTTCATATAATAAAGTGGTTATTTTAGAAACAATTCCTGGTATATCTTTGTGCCTGGTTACCAGTGTAGGGTAATCCCCTCTAAATTCAACCTGTTGTCCATCTAAATCAAAGATAATGATATTCCCCCCGCCAATTGAGGAACCTATTACTGAAGAGAGGGTTCCATCTTCTTTTGTAATTAAAAATTTAACTGTGTTTGGGTGAACATCATCTAAATCTATTTCATGAAAATTAATTTCTATTCCTTTATCTTTAGCTATTTTAAAGGAGTCTTTCAAATTATCGTCCCAAGGCTCCATGCCTAAGATACCTGCCACTAGAGCTTTATCCGTTCCATGACCTTTGTAAGTTTTAGCAAAAGAACCATGCAAATAAAAGTCCACTTTTTTAATTTTACCTCCAGATATAGCCGATGCAACCTTTGCCAGTCTCGCAGCTCCAGCAGTATGTGAACTAGATGGACCTATCATAATTGGTCCTATAATATCAAATACGCTATAATTTTTCATTAACTATCCCCCTTAACATAGTGTGAATATACACAAAATTCTTATTTTTGTCTTTATTATATTATAACTTGAAAAAATTACTATGGCAAATGACACTAGCTAAGGTTTGTGAATCTTAAGTTTTTGTATTCTTTTGTCTTTAAATTCTTCTACTTTAAAGACAATATTATTATATTCTATTACACTTTCTTCTTCATCTTCCTTTGGTATGGAACCTAAAAGGTTTATCACAAAGCCTCCAATGGTGTCTGTATGATCATCGGGAAGGCTTATATGAAGCATTTCATTAATCTCATCAATTGATAGCATTCCATCTACTATATAGGTATTGGTATCTATCTTTTTTATATATTCACTGATTTCATCATATTCATCGAATATATTTCCTACAATTTCTTCAAGTAAATCCTCCATGGTGACTATTCCAGAAAAACCACCATATTCATCAATTAAAATTGCTATATAGTTTTTGCTCAGCTGTAGTTCTTTAAATAGGGTATCTATGGTTTTTGTTTCTGGTACAAAATAAGCAGGTCTTATTAACTCTTTAAACTTTTCTTCAGTCAAAGAATCATGTCTAATAAAACGGTAAAGATCTTTACCGTATAAGACTCCTATTATGTTATCTATATCTTCTTCGTATACTGGTATTCTAGAGTATTTTTCTTCTAATATTTCATCGATTAACTCATTTAAGGGAGTATTTATATCTATGGCAAAGACATGATTTCTAGGTGTCATAATCTCTTTTGCTAAGGTATCATCAAAATCGAAAATACTATCTATCATTTCTCTTTCCGTTTGATTTATAACACCTGTTTCTTCACCTACTTCAATCATCATCTTTATTTCTTCTTCAGAGATATCCTCTTCTATTTTATCTGTGTTTATACCAAATAATCTCATTAATAAGTTAGTAGACCAAGTTAGTATTTTAACAAAGGGTATAGTAATTTTAGAAAATAAGAGTATTGGTTTTACCACAAATAGGGCTATCCTTTCAGCATGTTGAAGGGCTAGTCGTTTTGGCAGTAGCTCCCCAAATACTAAAGTTATATAGGATAAAACTATCGTAACAATTATTAAAGACAATTGGCTACTCCAAGGAATATTTAGATCTTTTAATAATTTAGCAAGGGGTTGAGATAGACTAGTAGCAGCAGAAGCACTAGCTAGAAATCCAGCTAAGGTTATGCCTACCTGTATTGTGGCTAAAAACTTACTAGTTTCGTCTAATAATCCTAATAAGAGTTTGGCTTTTTCGTTGTCTTCCTCTTCCGCCATATGTGACAATTTTGCTTTGTTAATAGAGACTATGGCCATTTCAGAAGCAGCAAAAAAAGCATTTATAGCTATAAGAACTAGAATAAATAAAATTTCCATAAGTTAACTTAAACCCCTTCCGCAAGAAAGTACTAATAGTATTATACCAAATATCTCTTGTCTTTATTATATAGAATTTATTAAGGTTATGTTGTAAAATAAAATTAGTGAAAAAGTTAACAAATAAATTTTTAATAATGAAGAGCTAAGAGTGATTAATTTTAATATTTCACTGGAAAAAGGAAGGGGATATTATGTTAGTTATAAATGTGTGTGTAGGAAGTGCTTGTCATTTAAAGGGAGCATATAAAGTTGTAGATGCATTAGAAAAGCTTATTGATAGATACAAAGTAAAAGAAAAGGTTGTACTTAAAGGGGATTTTTGTCAAGGATTTTGCACTGAAGCAGTTTCAGTGAAGGTTGAAAATAAAGTTTTTTCCGTAAGTGAAGAAAATGTAGAGAAGTTTTTTGATACAGAAATACTTGGGAGGTTACAATTATGAGCCATATGAATTTTTCAAGAGCAAACTGTAAAAATTGTTATAAATGTCTTCGTTCTTGTCCAGTAAAGGCCATTAGATTTGAAAACGAACAAGCTGAAATAGTAGAAAAAAGATGTATAAACTGTGGACATTGTTTAGTTATATGTCCACAAAATGCTAGAAAAGTAACAAGTAATCTTGAAGAGGCAAAAATGGCAATTCGGTCAGGAAAAAAGGTTATAGGCAGTATAGCTCCATCCTTTCCGGGATATTTTATTGGGAAATCTGAAGGCTTTATACATGGGTTAAAAAAATTGGGGTTTTATCAAGTAGAGGAAACAGCTATAGGTGCAGAAATGACCACTAAGCTTTATAGGGAATATATTAAAAATAATAAAAGAGAAAACTATATCACTACTTGTTGTCCTTCGGTTAACTATTTAATTGAAAAATATTTTCCTAAATTGATTCCATATGCTTTACCATTTGTATCACCAATGATAGCTCACGGCAAAATAATGAAGGAAAATTACGGTAAAGATTGCTTTACAGTATTTATTGGACCTTGTGATACAAAAGTAGTAGAAAAAGAAGAGTATAAGGAGGATAAACCCATTGATGCAGTTTTAACCTTCGAAGAAATAAATCAATGGTTTGAAGAAGAAGGAATTGATATAAATATGCTAGAAGAAGAGCATGGAGAAAGCCCATATATCAATTGGGGAAGAAGCTATCCAATACATGGAGGCATAGCAAAGTCTATAGGGGATGTTAAGGAGATTGAGGATTATGAGACAATAGGAGTTAGCGGAATTGAGGAATGTATTGAATTATTTAAAAGCATAGAAAGAGGAGAACTTAACAATATTCTTATAGAAGCAAGTGCTTGCAAAGGAAGCTGCACTGGTGGACCTTCTAGAATTGTAAAGAATGAGTACTTTAAAAGGTTAAAAGGGGTTAAGGACTACATTAAAAAGAGAAAAGAAATAAAAAATAATACTATTAATCTAGATTTAGAGTTTGAAGGATTGAGTTTTGATAAACCACTAAAGGATAAAACTGTTTATAATGAGGATATAGGGGAAGAAGCAATTGAAAATATAATGAAGAGCATGGGAAAATATAACTTAGAAGATGAGTTAAACTGTGGAGTTTGTGGCTATGATACCTGTAGAGAAAAAGCTAAGGCTATATATAATAATATGGCAGAAACTACTATGTGTCTTCATTATATGAGAAATAAAGCAGAAAGCATAAGCAACTTAATATTTGAAAACACAGTAACTTGTATTGTGTTATTAGATGGAGAGTTAAGGATTAAAGAAATAAACCCTGCCGGTGAAAGAATATTTAGTGTAAAGAGAGAAAATATTAAAGACAAGCCTATATCTGTCCTAATGGGAGATGAAGATTTTAGATTTGTTAGAGAAACAGGAAAAAGCATAATAGGTAAGCGAATTGCTGTACCTCAATACAATGTTGTATTTATTAAAAACATCGTATATCTCCCAGAACAAGATATTATCATGGCATCTATGATGAATATAATGGAGGAAGAAAAGAATAGAAAAGAACTTATAAAAGTAAAGGAGAACACTTTAAATGCAGCACAAGAGGTTATAGAAAAACAGATGAGAGTAGCACAAGAAATAGCAAGTTTACTAGGCGAAACCACCGCAGAAACTAAAATAATACTTACAAAGCTTAAAAAGGTTGTTGAAGGTGAAGAGGGTGAAATAAGATGAGTTTATTTATAGATTCAGCCTATGAAAGCTTGATAAAACACGGAGAGGAACTTTGTGGAGACAGGGTAGAAGTAGTTAGACTTGTTGATAGCACTATTATTGTTTTGGCCGATGGCTTAGGAAGTGGGGTTAAAGCTAATATACTGGCCACATTAACTACTAAGATTTCTGCCACAATGTTAAAAGAAGGTGCAGATATTTACGAAACATTAGATACTATTATTAACACTTTGCCAGTATGCAAAGTTAGAAAAATAGCCTATTGCACTTTCACTTTAATTAAAATATATGATGATGGAAGAGTATATGTAGCTGAATATGATAACCCTCCTATCTTTATCATTAGAGATGGGGTAGAACTAAAGGTATGTAAAAAAGAACTAAAAATAAACGGAAGAAGCGTATATGAGAGTAAGTTTTATGTACAACCAGGAGATGTATTAACAGTAGTAAGTGATGGAATTGTACATGCAGGGCTAGGAAATATAATGAATTTAGGATGGAAATGGGAAAACGTAATGGATTATTTAAAGAGAAGTACAATAAATAGAAATGATGCAAAGAGTATATCAGAGGATTTATCAGAAGTGTGTTTTGATCTTTATGGAGGAAAACCAGGAGATGATGCCACTGTAGTAACCATAAAGGTGAAGTCACCACAGTATATAGATTTATTTACAGGCCCCCCTAAAGATAAGAAAAAGGATAAATATATAATAAGAGACTTTATGAAGGGTCGAGGTAAGAAAATTATTTGTGGAGGAACAGCTGCTAACATTGCTCAAAGAGAACTAAGAAGAAATTTAAAAGTAAATTTAGATTATATATGTGAAGAGATTCCTCCCACAGCTTCTATGGAAGGTATATATTTGATTACAGAGGGAGTAATTACTTTAAATAAGGTTGTTGAAATTATTAAGGATAATAAATATAATAATCAATCGGAAGATGGAGCCACAAGGCTTGCCAGGATTTTAATGGATGAATGTACTCATCTTACAATATGGGCAGGAAAAGCTATAAACCCAGCACATCAAAATCCTGAGCTGCCCATGGACTTAAGCATTAAGTTAAAACTTGTAAGGGAGCTAGCGGAGCTTTTAGAGAGATCTGGTAAGAAGGTGAATGTTAGAGAAGTTTAGTTCTATAAATGTAATTTTAAATAAGAGTAATTTAGTATCCCGAAATAGGAACTGAGATATATAGTGACGTCGCTTCGAGAAAAGGCGCTCCTTCCACTATATACATCAGTTCTTTTATGTTTACAGATGTATTTTCAAATTGTAGATCTCTACAAAGATAATTTAGTTTCACAAATAGAGAGCTAAGTATATAGTGAAACCGCTCCAAAAAAAGTCGCTAATTCACTATACACTTAGCTCTTTTATGGTTTACGAATATATTTTCAAATACTTATCTTTTAAATTTTATTTGTTGAACTCCTTATAAATATATACTAAAAATTGTTTCACAGTTATAAAATTCTACAAATATAATTTGGTATCCAAAAGGAGACATAAGTACATAATGATGTCGCTTCGGAAAAGGCACTCCTTCCACTATATACATCAGTTCTCTTATATTTTGCAGATGCATTTTCAAATTATAAATTTCTACAAAGATAGTGCGATAGCACTTTATTCAATATCAGGTAGATCGTAGTACTTTGAAGATATTCATTATATAATAAAAGAACAGTTAATACGTTATAGTATTATATTGTGCATGTTTCATAGAGAGGGGTATGGGGAGATTGAAAATTAATAAGTATGCTTTCTTGATTACAATGTTTACAGTATATATTTTGATTGGGATGACACCATGGTTTAGGATAAAACTTGCTCCGCCAGTAGAAATGTCAGAGTTTAATGGAATGATGTATTATTTTTATCACAACTTTATTCACGCCTGGGGATTTAAAGTAATCGTTGCTTTAATAATTGCAACTATAGTAAGTCTAATTATAAGGAAAAGAGCAATCAATAACTAATTTCGTAACTTTCTTATATTGCGTAACAATTATACGATCAAATAATTTAGATGAATCTAGTAATTAGATGTAATTAATTATTTTATCATTTGTAAGTTTCTACAAAAGTAATTAGGTCAAAAATAGAGGGGGATAACAATATGAAGCTATGGACAATACAAAATAGAGTTGCATATGAAAAATTTAAGGATACAGGAGTTCTTCGTGCAGATAAAGATTTTATCTATGATGATATGCTTTTTTACTATAGTTGGATGTCAGATCAGATGAAAAAAAGGATAGGGCTACCTGTTTCAAAAGATATAGAATATCCTATATGGGCCTGGTATCAATGGAAGGATGATAAGAATAAGAGACCAGATTTAAGGGTTTCAGGATATTTAGAAAAGGGAACAAATGGTGTGCTTTTAGAATTAGAAGTAGAAGAAGAAAATGTTTTGCTATCAGACTTTTTTGCTTTTAATAGTATTCTAAATCATGGTTATATAGCCAATAGCGAAGAAGAGTTTGATAAATTTTATAATGAACTTGAAAGCTATGGATACAACCATCAGGATTTACAATCTACCAATATACAATCTGATATATTAGACCAATTTAGATTAAAACTATTTCAAAGTTGGGAAAAGATATTTGATTTAGAACGTGATGTGGACGAGAACTGGGAAGGAAAAAAAGAGGATAAACCTATACAAGCTACAATATGGGAATTAAAATGGGAACAGGTTGTTTCAGTAAAAAAATTTATATCTAAGTAATGTAGAGTGAAAAATATGAAAAAGTTTAAAAAAGTACCCAATGAATATAAAGAAAAAATAAAAATACTTCCAGAAGAGACATTAGAGATAATTGCTATAGATATATTTGAAATAAGTTCCATTGAAGAATTAGAACAATATTTTTAGTATAAATTTCTATAAGAATAATTTAGTTTCACAAATATAGAGATAAGTACATAGTGGATCCGCTCCAATAAAAGTCGCTAATTTACTACATGCTTAGCTCGTTCGTGTTTTGCAGATAGATTTAATAGATTTTTAGATAATAGATATAGTTATATTTTCAAAGCAAAAGCAACCGATATTGGTTTAGTTAAATACATTATATTGAAATTAATGTTATAATTAGCATATAGACAGTCTGTAATTTAGCACGCACTTGTAGTATATTACGAACTAAAAACAATATTGATAAATACAGCAGGAGGTAGTATATGGAACAAGATAGAATAATAGAACAAGAAATGTATCGCAGAGCTATTGAATTTATTCCTCAAAGATATCCCAAGGGCTGGGGTGGTGTGGCAATAATCCATTCTGAAGACGGCCAATACTTTACCAGTGTTTCAATTGAAACAGCAAATAGTAGTGTAGATTTATGTATTGAAGTAGGAGCAATGTGTGAAGCACATAAATATAATGTACGTGTAACCCACTGCTTGTGCGTTGTGCGAGACGATGAAAATAGTCCTTTTAAGGTTCTTTCACCATGTGGTGTTTGTCAAGAGCGATTGCGTTTTTGGGGGGCAGATGTAAAGGTTGGTGTTACTACCCCAGATAATACTTTAAAGTTTGTAACTTTAAGCGAATTACAACCATACCATTGGACTAATGCCTATCCAGCAGAAGAATTAGAACATTATCAAAAAAAATAATATAGGTCATGTCTTAATGCTCTTATATTGCGCAACAAAGGAGGAAAATAAATTAAATTTCTCTGAAAATAATTATATATACCAAAATAGGAACTAAGGTATGTAGTGACGTTGCTTCGAAAAAAAGTCGCTATTTCACTACATATTAAAAAAACTCTTTATTTTTATATACTTTTGCAACTTCTACAAATTCTCGAATTGCTTTTGAATAGTAGCGTTTTTTAATAAAACCAAAGCTAATCATATATTTTGCACGTTCATCTAATTGAAATAAATGTAATGCAGAGATTTGTTTGGCATCAAGGGTCTTGTCAACTAATATTTTAGGGCAAAAGCAGGCTCCCATTCCTTTACAGCACATTTCCAATAATGTTTCTATATTTTTCGATTCTACACTTACTTTTAAATTAAAATTCGCCTCGGATAAAAATATGCTACTGATTTTTCCTGCAATATCCTCCTTGCTACTTAGTAGAAAGGGGCACTCTTTCAATAGAGACAAACTTGGTTTTTCATGCAATATGTTTACAATTTCATTTTTTCTTATTCCATATACATTTTCAAGCAATTCATCTGAAATAAGAAGAATAATTTCTTCTTCATAATAATTGTCAAACTCAATATCAGGATGATTTTGTGAATGATATGCAATCATTAAATCTATTGACCCATCAAGAAGGAGAGAGGGTAAATCATCATTTTCACCTTCAATAATCTGTATTGTAATATTAGGATGCTCTTTTTTATATTCTGCGATAATATCGGGCATCAAGGCGCGTCCTCTTGTATGTGCAATGCCTATTCGTAACACACCTTTTTTTTCATCACAAATGTCTGAGAATTCTTCCTCTACAGAAGTATAAAGGGTATTAAATTCATTGGCATAACTTAGGAAGATGTCTCCTGCAAAAGTTGGCTTCAATGGAGTACTACGAATAAAAAGTTTACAGCCCAGTTCTTTTTCAAGTGAAGCAATATGCGCACTGAGCGTTTGTTGAGTAATATATAGACGTTGAGCTGCTTTTGTAAAGTTCCGTTCTTTATAAACAGCTAGAAAATACTTTATACTTAAGTAATTCAACATTACACCTCTTTTCTGTTATAATACATATGAATCACAGTATTTTTACTGTATTATAAATCAAAAACAACAGTTAGACAAGTTTTTTTTCATATTGTATCATTATGGATAGAAAGAATTGTTTTAATAAATGGAGGAAATTGTATGTTAGAGTCAGCGATTCTTGGCACGTTTATTATTGGCCTCTTGGTTTCCATAGTATTTAATTTATCAATTCTGTATGCTCTATTATTCGGGTTTATTATCTTCTTCTCATATGGTTTAGCGAAGAATAATACAGCAAAACATATGATACATATATCTTTCAAAGGCATAAAAACAGTTAAAAATATATTGATTATATTTTTAATGATTGGCATACTTACAGCAGTATGGCGCGCATCAGGAACAATATCCTTTATTATTTATTATTCTACAAAATTGATTATTCCAGAAGTCTTTATTCTCATAACATTTTTACTTTGCTGCATATTATCTATACTTACGGGAACTTCATTTGGAACGGCTGCTACCATGGGTGTAATTTGCATGACCATGGCAAATGCCATAGGCGCAAACAAAATATTGGTGGGGGGAGCTATATTATCTGGAATCTATTTTGGTGATAGATGTTCTCCGATGTCGACAAGTGCATTACTAATAAGTGAACTAACAGGAACAGATATTTATAAAAACATTCAACTTATGATTAAAACTTCAATTATACCATTTATATTAACATGTGCAGTTTATCTGATTGCTGGTTTTTTATTAGAGAGTAAAGGTGCGCCACTTGAAATTAGAAGCTTGTTTGGAGATAATTTCAATTTGCATTGGGTCACTATTTTACCTGCTATAATAATCATTGCACTGTCTATATTTAAGGTAAATGTAAAAATCACCATGGCTTTAAGTATCATACTCGGTAGTATTATTTGTATCTTAATTCAAAAAGTTGAGTTTACCTCACTCTTTAAAATGTTTATTACAGGATATCAATCATCTAATGCAGAACTTGCTACCATGCTAAATGGTGGCGGTATTCAATCTATGCTAAAAGTTTCTGCCATTGTATGTTTATCATCTTCATATGCTAGTATTTTTGAAGAAACAGGCTTATTAGAGGGTATAAAAAAACGTATTAATAGTCTTTCAAATATAGTTACCCCATTTGGTAGTATTGCTATAACTTCATTTTTCACAAGCATGATAAGCTGTAATCAGACTTTGACTATTATACTAACTCATCAGTTATGCAATAAGGTTATACCTGACAATTACCAAATGGCAAATTCATTAGAAAATACAGCCGTTGTTGTTGCGCCACTTATACCTTGGTCTATTGCAGGAGCTGTCCCATTAGCTACAATATCAGCACCAACAACTTCTATTTTAGCAGCTTGTTATTTATATATATTGCCAGTGTATAATTTATTTCTTTCAAGAGCAAAGAATACTATACATAGCCAAAACACAACGCAATATCATGATTAATTACAGCCATTATTGGATTTATTCTGGAGACAGTTATAGATAATTATTATGGTAGAGTTGTCAATTAAATTATTCGTCTACTCGGAGTCTGAAATCGGGAATAATTATCCCGATTTCTTCTTGTTGTGAGTTAAAAAAGCCCCCAGTAGTTATATGAAATTAGGAGATACCTTCTGAATTAAAGTTTATATTTAATTCTTTAATTTTTCTATATAGGGTACTTAGTCCGATACCTAAATATTCAGCAGCTTTTTTCTTACCTTTAGTTGAATATCCATATACAGAAAGTGCATTAATAATTTGTTGCCTTTCAGATTCATTGATTGCTATTTTTAGAGAGCTATCTAAAATTGGTACAGGTTCTTCATGTGAAATATCTTTTGATTCATTATTTACATGTGATTGAGAAGATAGTATTAATTCAGGTAAATTAAATGGTGAAATAAGGTGACCTGTTTCTATGTTAACAGCATATTCTATAGCATTTTCTAATTCTCTTACATTACCTGGCCAATGATAATTTATTAATTTTATAATAGTATCCTGTTCAAAATCACTAATATCCTTTGATAGTAAATTAGCATATTTTTTTAAAAAATATCTGGATAGAGGGATAATATCTTCTTCTCTTTGTCTTAATGGAGGTAAGTTTATAGGAATAACATTGATCCTATAATATAAGTCCTGTCTAAATAGATTTTTCTTAATAAGTTCTTGTAAATTTCTATGTGTAGCTACAATAATTCTTACATCTACAGGTGAAGATGTAGTCCCTCCAACTCTTTCAATAACCTTTTCCTGAAGGACTCTAAGAATTTTAGGCTGTAAGCTTAAAGGCATATCACCTATTTCATCTAAAAAAAGTGTACCTTGATGCGCTAATTCGAATTTCCCAGGTTTACCATTTTTATTTGCTCCTGTAAAAGAGCCACCTTCATATCCAAATAGTTCACTTTCTAACAAAGTATCAGGTATTGCGCTGCAATTAATGGTTACAAAAGGCATATGGCTTCTTTTGCTTGATGAGTGAATTGCCCTTGCAAATAATTCTTTTCCGGTACCACTTTCACCCAATAAAAGTGCAGTTGAATCAGATGGAGCTATTGTTTTAGCCAAGTCTTTTACTTTTTCAATTGAAGAACTGTCGCCTTTTATATAATCAAAGGTGTACCTTGTATTAGCTAATGTAAAAGATTCAAATTTTTTTCTGGTTGTATTCAATTCCTGAAAAAAGCATACAATGCCTTGAGTTATATGGTTATATTTAATTGGTTGTATGGTTAATATTACTGGAATTTTATGATCAATAGTTTTAAAAATGGAATGTACTGAATCTAAAGATACTCCAGTTTCTAATGTTTTTGTAATAGAATCGCAGGTTACTTTGTCCTCATAGTTTTTATTTAATATTGAATCTGCTCTTATTCCTAAAATAATTTCAGCATGTCGATTAAAATGTGTTACTACTCCATGGGAGTTAATTGAGATTATACCATCAGTATAAGCTTCGGTTATTGCACTAAGATTTTGGGCCAGCAATAAGATTTGTTTAATCATTATTTCATTTTTTATCTTTGCAGCTAATAAGTCAGACATTTTTTCCATGTAATTTAAATACTTTTCATAGTTATTTAAGACTTTATTTGCATGTTCAGCTGTAAGAGCAAGTAAGCCTATTGCAGCTACTGTCTCTCCATCAACTGTGACAGGGATAAGCATTGTGGCTTTTTCCTGGCAGATATCTTTTTTAATACAATTTTTACAGGTTTCTGAACTACCAGGGTTTGATATAAAACACTTTTTGCCACTGCTTAAAACTTTTTGAAATGTATAGCTTTCAGGTAATATAGTGTTAACATCCTTATAATATGCTCCGGTACCAGCAATTCTTGTCATATCGGTATCTACAATTGTAATATCGATATCTAAAACTGAACTAATAGCTTCTGCAACCTGTTGGGCAAAACTTTGGATTTCTTTACTTTTTAAAATAGGCAATATACTCACCTCTTATATAATCTTCTATGTAAAAGATTATATAAAATTTCATAAATTCCTTTAAAATATTCTTGATAATAAGAAATATATTCCTAAACGCGAGAAATACTTCCCGAAAGTGAGAAAAATATTTAAAACTAAGAAAAGAGAACTGATAAGCAATAGATGTAATTTGTTAATTTTTTTGTTTATAAATCACAGATTTACTTTATGTATTTATAGCTAATGTCATTGCAATAAGTGAATTACGTTTAAAAGCTGTCTATAGAATATACATGGATGGGAATCTCTAAATTTAAATATTTAATATCAATTGGCATAAAAATTGCTGATAAAAATATATGTAATTGTAATTAGATAAAAAATATTAGAGTAAGGAGGTAGTTAGTTAAATGAGAACGTCATTTGTTGCAAACAATATTTCTCCATCTATGACTTTAGCAATTGGAGAAAAGGCAAAAAAGCTTACCAAAGAAGGAATTGATATTGTTTCATTTGCTCAGGGAGAGCCGGATTTTAATACTCCAGAAACAATAAAAGAAGCTGCTATAAAAGCTATTGAAGAAAACTTTACAAGATACACTCCTGTGTCAGGGATTAAAGAACTTAAAGATGCAATTTGTTTAAAACTGAAAAATGAAAATGAAATAGAATACAGTCCTGAAGAGGTTGTGGTATCCACCGGTGGGAAACAGATAATTTATAATGTATTACTAGCTTTATGCTGTCCTGGAGATGAAGTGATCATTCCTACACCTTGCTGGGTAAGCTACACAGAGCAGGTGAAGATGGTTGGAGCTACTCCGGTTTTAGTAGAGACATCGGAAGCAAATAATTTTGAACTTGAACCACAGGCTATAGCAGAGAAGATAACTTCAAAGACCAAAGTTATTATATTAAACACGCCAAACAATCCTACAGGTGCAATTTACGGAAGAGATGTTTTAGAGGAAATTGCTGAATTAGCAGTAAAAAACCAGATATTTATTATTGCAGATGAAATTTATGAAAAGTTGATTTATGATAGCGAAAAGCATGTAAGCATAGCAAGTCTTAGTCCGGAAATTAAAGAACTTACAGTGACTATCAACGGTTGGTCAAAAGCTTACGCAATGACTGGGTGGAGACTTGGTTTTGGAGCAGGACCAGTTGATGTTATGAAGGCAATTAACAACCTTCAGGGACATGTAACAGGAAATGCTAATTCCATTACACAAAAGGCTGGATTGTATGCATTACTGTATAACAAAGATTATAATTCAATGGTGGCTGAATATGACAAGAGACGCAAATATATTTTAGATAGGCTTAATTCACTTAATGGTATTAACTGTAATATGCCTAAAGGTGCATTTTATGTTTTCCCAAATGTTAAGGGATTGTATGGAAAGAAGGCAGGAAATAAGATAATAAACAGTGCAATGGATGTAGCTAATTTTTTACTTGATGAAGCTCATGTTGCGGTAGTTCCTGGAGAAGCCTTTGCTGCTGAAGGATATATTAGATTATCATATGCTACTTCTATTGAAGATATTGAAAAGGGATTAAATCAAATAGAAAAAGCATTAAAAAAACTTGACAATTTTTAATGAAAATTCCTTTGTAGAGACTTAAACTAAGCAAAACTAAAATTACAATATGTTAGATAATTTTTAAGTATAGGGAGGAATATAATATGAGATTATCAACAATAAAATTATATGGCTTGGAAGTATCAGGTATTATAACTTCCAAGGGTGTTATACCTGTAGGTTCAGTAAATGAAAAATTTAATAGGAGTTGGAGTACTGATACCTTTGAAATTATTAAACTTGGCCAACTTGAAGAGATAAACAATTGGTATCGTGCTGGTGGTAAAGAAGAATTAGAAGAGTTGAAGGAAGAGGTTATTCCTTTTGAGAAAGCTAAATTTGCTCCATTATATCGTCATCCAAGAAAAATTTTCGGTATAGGACTTAATTATGTAGAACATGCATCTGATTTAGCTGAGAAAGCTCCTAATACAGAACCTGCTAGCTTTTTTAAGCCTGATACAACTATTATTGGACATGGAGATACAATAAAAATACCTCTTCAATCTGAAAAAACCACTGGAGAAGCAGAATTGGGAGTGATTTTTGGTAAGGAATGTGAAAATGTTGAGAGAGAAGATTGGACTAGTGTTATTGCAGGTTTTACAACAATAATTGATATGACAGCAGAAGATATTTTAAGAAAAAATCCTAGATATTTAACACGTTCTAAAAGCTTTGAAACCTTCTTTAGCTTTGGACCACAATTGATTACTCCTGATGAGGTTGAAGACATTTTAAAACTAAAAGTAGCTACTGTATTAAATGGAAAAATCATAGCACAAAATACTGTAAGCAATATGACTTTTCCACCAGATTATTTAGTTTCATTCCACTCAAAGGTTATGAAAATGTTCCCAGGCGATATTATTTCAACTGGTACACCTAGAGCTGTTCACATTAATCATGGCGATGTTATTGAGTGCTGGATTGATGGATTTGAAAAATTAGTTAATCCAGTTATCGATAAAAAATTATAAAAACAATGGAGGGTACTGATAATGGACTTAGGATTAAGGAACAAAACAGCAATTGTAATGGCTTCAAGTGCCGGATTAGGTAAAGCCATAGCAATGGAATTTGCTAGAGAACAAGCTAACGTAATGCTTTTTAGTCCTTCTGAAGATGAGTTAAAGGTTGCTCAAGCAGATATAAAAGCAGTTACTGGAATTGAGCCATCTTATACAGTAGGTGATATTACTAAATATGATGACATCAAAAAATTAATAAAAAATACAATAGATAAATATGGTTCAATATATGCACTTGTAAATAATACAGGAGGTCCTCCAGTAGGAACATTCGATAGTTTTGATGATGAAGCTTGGCAAAAAGCCTATGAGTTAACTCTTTTATCATATATAAGAGCTATCAGGGAAGTATTGCCATATATGAGAGCTAACAAAGGCGGTAGAATTTTGAACTCCACTTCTTCATCTGTGAAAGCTGTATTGGATAATTTGATTTTGTCAAATACATTTCGTATGGGAGTAGTTGGATTATCAAAGACTTTATCACAGGAGCTTGGAAAAGATAACATACTTGTAAATGTAATTGGACCAGGAAGAATAGGAACAGCTAGAATTGCTCATTTAGACAAACTTAGATCTGAAAAAGCTGGTATTACAATAGAACAGCTTCAAGAAAATACAAATAAAGCTATTCCTCTAGGAAGATATGGTACTCCTGATGAATATGGAAGACTGGCTGCTTTCCTATGTTCTGAAGCTAACACATATCTAACAGGACAAACTGTATTGTTAGATGGTGGTATGGTTAAAGCATTTTAAAAATTTAATCGATGTTAAGTTATAGCAAACTTGGCGTAAACCCCCTTAAGGGGGTTTTTTCATTATAGAGGAAAGATAACATATATTTCTCTGATAAATATATGTAAATTATGGTAGTGATTTAAAGATATTAATTATATAATAAAAGAACAGTTAGTAAGCTATAGTAAAAAAAAGTGTGAAGTAAAGATTATTTTTATCATGTGAATTGGGGTAAGATCTAATGAGTTATGATTTTGGCTTTTCATGGAAGGGTTTTATAGTCTTCTTATTGCCAATGATACCAAATATATCTTATTTTTTAATACCTTCGTCAGATGTATCAGGAAACAATATAAATAGTCATTTAATTCTAGATGTTTTGGAACATGAAAGTCAGGTAATATTTATCTTTATGCTTATATTTCTTATAAGCAAACAAACTTCTGAAATTCTATGTCCGTATACAATTGCTATGGCAATAATGTTAATTTTTTATTATATTCTATGGATATTCTGTTTTACAGGCAAGACAAACTTGCTTATTCTTTTGGGAATGGCTGTTATTCCAGTGGGATATTTTATATTGGCTGAGATATGGCTTCATAACTATCTAGCTATTATACCAACGGTACTTTTGGGTATTGTACATGTCATTATTACATATATGGATTTTCAATTAAAACATTAAAACAATGAACATAATTTGCTATATTTATCAAGTGATTCTTAGCTTCAGATGGAGTTTGCTTAAAAGGAATACTTACTCCAACTGAAGCTTATTAAGAGAGTTCTTAGAAGCTTTGCTTCTTAGAAATCCTTATCCTTTAGGGGAAGAACTTATCCAGGGACGTAGCATCCGTTATGCACAGCATAAGAACTCTAAATCGCTGAAGCTCAAGAGTTCTAATATCTCCCACTTGCGGAAGATGGGAGTATTACGGATGGTAGTCATCGGATAAAATATGAATAAGGTGTATTTATATTATGGTTGAAAGGGGCAGTGAGAAGTGAAATTATTCATACATGATTTAGAAATTAATGATTTTCAAAAACTATTTCCTAACTCATTAGATGAGGCGATGATTATTTCAGACGACGGAACGATACAGCATTGCATAGGATGCTTTGGGTGTTGGGTAAAGACACCTGCAGCTTGTGTAATACGGGACAAATATGGAGATATGGGAGAATATTTATCAAGATGTAAAGAGCTCATTATTATAAGTAAATGTTGTTATGGGGGATTTAGCCCATTTGTGAAAAATGTGTTAGATAGAAGTATTTCCTATATACACCCTTATTTTGTAATAAGGAACGGAGAAATGCATCATCGGAGGCGATACGAAAATCATATAGATATGCAGGTATGGTTTTACGGCGAAAATATAACAGAAAAAGAAAAGCAAACTGCTGAAAAGTTGGTAAAAGCAAATTCTATTAATTTCGATTGTAATGTTCGTAGAGTTGCATTTATTCATAGTATTAAGGAAATGGAGGGGCAGATATTATGAAAATAGCTTTTATCAACGGAAGCCCTAAAATTAAAGATAGTGCTTCTGGTTGTATATTGCAAGAATTGAAAGCTTTTTTGGAGCAGGATAGTAATATAATCTCTGAATATTGCTTTAGAAAACCGCAATTGAGTATAAAAGAAATGGAACAGCTGACAGAATACAATGTTCTGGTATTTGCTTTTCCTTTATATGTAGATGGGATTCCATCTCATTTGTTAAACTATCTCCTTCAATTAGAAATGATTTTTGCAACCATAAAGGAAAAAGATATTATAGTTTATTCTTTGGTGAACTGTGGATTTTATGAAGGTCATCAAAATAAATTGGCAATCGAAATAATGGAGAATTGGTGCGCAAAAGCAGGGCTTAAGTGGGGACAAGGAATTGGAATTGGGGCAGGTGGAATGCTCCCAGGGTTAAAAAGTGTTACAATCGGTCATGGACCTAAGAAGAACTTAGAAAAAGCATTAAAACAACTTTCAAATAATATATTAAAAGGTACTTCAGAAGAAAATATATTTATTACAGCAAATTTCCCAAGAGTTTTATATAAACTTGGCGCTGAAATGGGATGGAGACAGTCTATTAAATCAAATGGATTAAAGAGAAAAGATTTGTTTATGAGAAAGTAAGTGCGCCAAATGAGCATTTTGAATTTGTTGTAACTCTAAATTGGCATCTCAAGTATAAGTTTTTACAAAAATAATTAGGTATCAAAATAGGAACTGAGATATATATAGTGACGTCGCTTCGAAAAAAGGCGCTCCTCACACTACATATCTCAGTTCCTTTATGTTTTACAGATGTATTTTCAAATTAGAAATTTCTACAAATATAATTCAGTTTCATAAATAAAAAGTTAAGGACGCAGTGAAGCCGCTCTGAAAAAAGTCACTATTTCACTACATACTCAGCTCTATTAACTTAAATGGTTGGAAATAATTAAAACAGATAAGGAAACTTATCTTTGCTTGATAAATATATGTAAATTATGGTAGTGATTTAAACATATTAATTATATAATAAAAGAATAGTTAGTACGTTATAGTAAGATATTGCGTTAAGTATTTTATGGAGGGATATTATGAAAGTTTTGATACCAACAATGGGGACAAGAGGTGATGTGCAGCCCTATATTGCATTGGCGACAAGATTAAATGCTTCAGGTTACGAAGTTACAATTGCTACTCACCCTTGTTGGAAAGATCTAATCAAAAACTATAATATAAATTTTGTCCCTATAGGACCAGATATAGATATAGAGTATGAAACAGCTAAGATAAGAGGAAATTCTAAGAACTGGATGTTAGGTTTTATTAGAACTATGCAATTTGTATTTAAAATAATTGAAGAGTCTACCTTTGAAATAAAGAAACTTTGCTTAAATGCTGATTTAGTTATAGCATCTCACAGCAACATTGGTGCAATAGAAGCTGAAGCAACCGGAATCTCCTTTATCAGCGTCACATTACAGCCAGATATTATACCAAAGAAACTGGGGAATAAAAGTAAGGTGAAGGCTTTTTTAAACAGTCTTGTAGGGACACTTGTTAATCCATTTATGGTGCGTCCTTATAATAAACTTCGGAAAGTTCATGGCTTAAAGAAAATAAGTTCCTTTGATGAACTATTATCACCAATATTAAATATAGTACCAATAAGTCCTTTAGTATATCCTTATAATGAATTTTGGGAGGGGAAAAATAAGATTGTTGGCTATTGGTTTCTGAATGAAGTTAAAGAATTCTGCCCTTCCGAGGAATTAAGTAATTTTCTTAAAAGTGGTCCACCCCCTATAATTATCTCTCTTGGTGCTATGGGCTTTGAAAGTGAAGAAGAAAAGGCAAAATTAGATATTTTAGTGAATTCAGTTAATGAAGTTAAGATGAGAGCTATTATTCAAGGATTCAATAAAACTTTAGAGAGCTATAAGTTAGAGGAAAATATAATGGCAGTTGGGAGTATACCTCATACATGGTTATTTAAATATGGATACTGTATCATTCATCATGGAGGCATGAGTACAACAGCAACTGCTATTTTATCAGGGGTTCCAACAATAGTTATTCCTCATATAACAGACCAATTTTATTGGGCAAAGAGGGTATATGAGCTAAATTTAGGTCCTAAACCAATACCCAGTAAAGACTTAAGTGAGGATATATTAGTTAATGCAATAAATAGTGTTAAGAATAATTATGAACAATTTAGTAATTCATCTATACAATTAGCAAATAAGCTCCAAACTGAAAATGGTTTGGATAAGACTGTCGAGCTAATAAATAATATATTAGGCATACAAGACATTTAGTTCACATTTTTCTTATTAAGCGATGTAAAACTGAATTTACGTTGCTTTTGAGTTATAATGCGAAAATATTTTTAAAATTAAAATCACATATTGATTTCTCAAGTATAAATTTCTACAAAAATAATTTAGTTTCACAAATAAAAAGCTAAGCACGTATTGAAGCTGCTCCAATAAAAAGTCGCTTTTTCAATACATACTTAGCTTTTTTATAGTTTACAAATATATTTAATAGATTAATAGATTAATAGATGATAGATTTTTAGATAATAGATTTGGTAGAAATCTAAACATCTAACTAAGACATAAGTTTTTACAAACTCTTTTTTCTCCTATAAATATAAATTAAGAATATTATGCTTGCTAAAATGCCAAGTAAGCTTACAAATTGAGCCATTCTAATAGGGCCAAACATTAAGCTATCTGTTCTTAAACCTTCTATAAAGAATCTGCCTAGGGAATATAAGCCTATATATGCAAATAGAACTGTACCTGGCTTCTTAGTTCTTTTTAATAAAACTATTAGAATAACACATACTAGCAAATTCCAAATTGATTCATATAAGAAGGTAGGATGATAGTAAGCTCCATTTATATACATACCTTTTTGAATGAACTCAGGAAATTTACTTATAAATTCTACTGTAACTTCTCCCCCATGAGCTTCTCCATTTAAAAAATTTCCCCATCTTCCAATAGCCTGGGCTAATATAATTCCAGGAACAGATACGTCTGCATATTCAAGAAAGTTCTGTTTCTTTTTTCTTAGGTAAAAAAATGCAGTAGTGAGTCCGAAGATTAACCCCCCATGTATAGCTAATCCTCCCCCTCGAGTGTTAAAAATACTCCAAAGATTATCTGCATAATCTTCAAAACTAAATATAACATAGTATAATCTTGCCCCTATAATTGCCATAGGGAAGGATATAAAAAATGTATCAAATAAAATATCAAAGTTTAAATTTTTCATCTTACATGTATAGTTACTTAACAATAATGCTGATAATACACCAAGTGAAATTAAAACACCGTACCACATAATAGGCAGTCCAAATATAGTAAATGCTATTGGATTCAAAAGAATCATCTCCTTTGTATAAATTCGTAAATTATAGTAATGGGACCAATTATATTATATTACTATAATAGTTGATTATAGAGTATAATAAAAGGGTAAATTTTATATGTAATATATTTCAGAAACTTTAAAAATTTTTAAAAAATATGTTTATTTTAGTATGTAGTTTCTGTTATAATGGTTTTAGGTTCTCTGTTATACTATAATTAGTTAAAATTATAACAATATCGAAGGAGGTCTTTTTTAGTGTGCTGCAAAAATGAAGTTTGGAACGCAAAAATAAATGAGTTAAATAGTTTTATCGATGGTTTGAAAAATAAGGAAGATGCCTTAATAGCTGTATTACACAGAGCTCAAAAGATTTTTGGATATCTTCCAAGAGAGGTTCAAAATTTTATCGCTGAAAAGTTAGATGTACCTGTTTCTAAGGTTTATGGGGTTGTTACATTTTATTCTTATTTCAACACAGAACCAAAGGGTAAGTATGTAATTAGTGTATGTATGGGCACAGCTTGTTTCGTTAGGGGAGCAGGAGATGTTTTACATGAATTTGAAAATAAACTTGAATTAAAAACTGGAGAGACTACAGCAGACGGAATGTTTACTCTAGATGCTTTAAGATGTGTAGGTGCATGTGGACTAGCTCCTGTAGTAACAATAAATGATAAAGTATATGGACATGTAACTAAAGATCAAGTAGGAAAATTATTAGAAGATTATAAGGAATAAGGGGGAGTAACCATTGGCTAAAATTAAATCCTTTGAAGAACTTAGAGCTCTTAATAAAGAATTAAAAAAACTTGTTACATTAAGAGAAGTATCTCATGAAGCTGAATTGGCAGCAGAAAATAAAAGATGTAAACGTCAATTGTTAGTTTGCGGTGGTACTGGATGTAAATCTGCTGAAAGTTATGAAATTGTAAATAAATTAAAGGCAAAAGTAGAGGAAGTTGGATTAAAAGATGAAGTGGAAGTGCTTATTACTGGTTGCTTTGGCTTTTGTGAACAAGGTCCAATTATCAATGTTTGCCCTGACAATGCTTTCTACGTAAGAGTAAAAACAGATGATGTAGATGAGATAGTAGAAAGTCATTTATTAAAGGGAAAAATAGTTGAAAGACTTTTATATATAGAACCGACTCTTCAAATGAGAGTTAAGAGACAAGATGAAATGGGTTTTTATAAAAAACAAGAAAGAATAGCATTAAGAAACTGCGGTTTAATAAACCCTGAGGATCTTAAAGAAGCTATAGCTGAAGATGCATATATGGCTTTAGGAAAATGTATATCTGGATTAACTCCTGAGGAAGTTATTAATTTAATTAGTGAATCAGGACTTAGAGGTAGAGGAGGCGGTGGATTCCCTACAGGAAGAAAGTGGGCATTTGCTAAACAATATGAAAGTGATAAAAAATATATAATTTGTAATGCTGACGAAGGAGATCCAGGTGCTTTCATGGATCGTTCAATACTTGAAGGAGATCCACATAGTGTTTTAGAAGCTATGGCAATTGCGGGATATGCAATTGGGGCTGATGAAGGAAATATCTATATTAGAGCTGAATATCCTTTAGCTATAGATAGACTTTATAAGGCTATAGAAGAAGCGCATGAATATGGATTACTTGGTGAAGATATATTAGGAACAGGCTTTAATTTTGATATCCATATTAAATACGGTGCTGGAGCGTTTGTATGTGGTGAAGAAACTGCTCTAATCCAATCAATAGAAGGAGAGCGTGGAGAGCCTACAAATAAACCACCATTTCCAGCTGAATGTGGATTATGGAATAAACCAACCTCTGTAAACAACGTTGAAACTTTAGCTATGGTTCCTGCTATTATAAACAAAGGTGCTGATTGGTTTAAGTCTATAGGAACAGAAACTTCAAGAGGAACAAAGGTATTTGCTCTTGCGGGAAAGGTTAATAATGTTGGTCTTGTGGAAGTTCCTATGGGTACGACTTTAAGAGAAATAATCTATGATATTGGTGGTGGAATAAAGAATGGCCGTAAGTTTAAAGCCGTTCAAACTGGTGGACCATCAGGGGGATGTATTCCAACTCAATATCTGGATACTAAAATAGATTATGAATCATTAAATTCTATAGGATCAATGATGGGTTCAGGTGGTATGATTGTTATGGATGAAGACAACTGTATGGTTGACATAGCAAAATTCTATCTTGAATTCACTGTAGATGAATCCTGTGGTAAATGTACTCCATGTAGAATTGGTAACAAGCGTTTACTAGAAATTTTAACAAGAATAACAGAAGGTAATGGTACAGAAGAGGACTTAGTTAAGCTTGAGGAATTAGGTGAGTCAATAAAAGAAACCTCCCTATGTGGTCTTGGTCAAACTGCACCAAATCCTATTCTAAGCACTATGAAATATTTTAAGGATGAATATATTGCTCATGTTAGAGAGAAGCGCTGTCCAGCAGGTGTATGTAATGGATTATTACGTTATGAAATTTTAGACAAATGTATAGGTTGTACAAAGTGTGCTAGAGTATGTCCTGTTTCCTGTATCACTGGAAAGGTAAAAGAAAAACATTTCATCCTACAAGATAAATGTATAAAATGTGGAAGCTGTTATACTGCTTGCCCTGTAGGAGCTATAATTAAGAAATAATATATAGAAAGAGGTGTACACTTTGAGTTTAGTAACTCTTACAATAAATAACAAAACAATTCAAGTAGAGGAAGGTTCAACTATATTAGATGCTGCTAAAAAGTTAAACATAAATATACCTACTCTTTGTCACTTAAAACTTCATGATAGAAAAACTGAAAACAAACCAGGTTCATGTAGAGTTTGTGTTGTAGAAGTTGAGGGAAGAAAAAATCTTGCTCCAGCGTGCTGTACTCCTGTAACTGATCATATGGAGGTTAAGACGAACTCTATAAAGGCAATTAAGGCTCGTAGAATGATGGTGGAACTATTATTATCAGATCATCCACAAGAATGCTTACTATGTGAGAAAAATACAGAGTGTGATCTTCAAAGACTTACTGCTGACCTAGGTATAAAGTCTATAAAATATAGTGGGGAAATGTCAAAGTTCCCTAAAGATAGTTCATCTTATTCTATTATCAGAGATTTAGATAAATGTATTCTTTGTAGAAGATGTGTAACTATGTGTAGCGATGTTCAAACTGTTGGAGTATTATCTGCTGTAGGAAGGGGATTTGAAACAGTAATAGCTCCTGCCTTCGCTGACCCAATGTTAGAAACTAGCTGTACTTTCTGCGGACAATGTGTAGCAGTATGTCCAACTGGAGCATTAACTGAAGTTAATAATGTTTCTAAAGTTTGGGATGCTTTAAATGATGATGAAAAAATAGTTATTGTTCAAACAGCTCCTGCTATAAGAGCAGCCCTTGGAGAAGAGTTTGGTCTAAAGCCTGGAACTGTTGTTACAGGTAAAATGGTTGCAGCTCTTCGTGCATTAGGATTCCAAAGAATTTTTGATACAGACTTTGCAGCAGACTTAACGATAATTGAAGAAGCAAGTGAATTATTACACAGGATGGAACATGGTGGAAAACTACCTATACTTACAAGTTGTTGTCCAGGATGGGTTAAGTTCTTTGAACATCAGTTTAACGATCTTTTAGATATACCATCAACCTGTAAGTCACCACAGCAGATGTTTGGTGCTGTAGCTAAAACTTATTTAGCTGAAAAAATGGGAGTAGATCCTAAAAACCTTGTTGTTGTTTCAGTAATGCCTTGCCTTGCTAAGAAATATGAAGCAGCAAGACCTGAAATGAGCAATAATGGAGTTCCAGATGTAGATATAGTAATAAGTACAAGAGAATTAGCTAAAATGATAAAAGAAGCAGGAATTGACTTTACATCATTAGAGGATGAGGGATTTGACAATCCATTAGGAGAGTCAACAGGTGCTGGAACTATCTTCGGTGTAACAGGAGGAGTTTTAGAAGCTGCATTACGTACTGCTTATGAATGGATGACAAAAGAAGAATTAAAAGACGTTAACTTTAATCAGGTGCGTGGACTAAAGGGAATAAAAGAAGCAAGTGTAAAAATAAATGATATGGACATAAAAGTTGCTGTAGCAAGTGGTCTTGGAAATGCTCGTAAATTATTAGAAGATATAAGAGCTGGAAAAGCTTCTTATCATATGATAGAAATTATGGCATGTCCAGGAGGATGTATAGATGGTGGTGGTCAGCCTTATCTACATGAAAATAACGGTATAATTGAAAAGAGAATGGAAGCTTTATATGAGGAAGATTCTAATAAAATTTTAAGAAAATCTCATGAAAATCCATTTATAAAACAATTATACGATGAATACCTTGGAAAGCCTTACGGTGAAAAAGCCCATGAATTACTTCATACAACTTATGTAAAGAGATAATAAAAGTCCCTCAAAATATAATTCATATTTTGAGGGACTTTTATCTTATTATATAGAAAATCAGCTAGAAATATCAATTAGGTATATTATTAAATAGTTACTGCGCTATCAAAAATGCATTGAATACCCTCTGAAATTATGCCATGCAACGGATAGAGCAAATAATTCAAATCATGGTCATGTCCTTGAAAAGTGTGAACATAAAGATTTTCTTTTCCTAATTCTTTAAATTGTTTCTCAATATCAAACACATCTTTCACAGGAATATTTGAGTCATCCATTCCGTGAAAAATATGAATTGGTATATTTAATTGTGGAAGAATTTCTTTTGCAGGAGGTAAATTGAAATGCTCCTTACACCAAGCAGAAGTAATTCTCACTCCATAATTGTTTTTTAACCATTCATCATCATCTGAATCAATTGCATGAAATACCGCTTCTCTATAGTCTTTAATTATTTCTTTGAAATCTAAATGGTCGATTATACCGTCACCATTAATATCAAGCTTCTCAAAAGGAATGTTATCAAAATAAATAGGACGGACATTATATCTATCGTCTTCAAAGTCTGTTTTAGTAATAAATCCATTATTGCCATAGTCAAACCACTTGCACATATTTACCATGGAACTCCCACCAGACAATTGCCACTCAAGTGTTGCCCGCATATTTTCATTTGCATATCCAGCCAACAGTAAACCGGAAATTTTAGTTTTTCCATTAAGTGCAACTAGGGGAGCGATGATAGTTCCCTCACTTATACCAAACAAGACTATCTTAGTTTTCTTAAACTCATCTTTATTTTTAAAATAATTAATAACCCTTTCAATATCTGAGATAGAGGTTGATGGAAGATAAGACTTATATTCTTCCTCATCAACATTTACATATAAGGGAGGCTCATCAGAAATGGAACATCCACGGGTATTCCATCGACAAAAGGCAATACCTCTTTTACAAAACTCCTTGGCGAACAAATCGAAATAATTAAATTCTAGGTTTTCTATTTTTCTATGATTATCGTAAGTATTTGGTCCAGTTCCATGAATAAAAATAATCAATTTTTTAATATGGTCTATATCAGGAATATCTAGTCTTATATTTAGAACATTCCCGTCTAATACTGGCAATTCAAAAAATATTGTTTGCATAAAGTTACCCATCTCCTATTACGTCCCATCTAATGGGAGTTTTTTATATATCTAGTATTTCTTTTAGAGACCTTACATTCTTTCTGCTTATAGGAATTTCAGAGTTTTCATCGTCATCCATGACTAATTTATAAGTACCGTTAAACCAAGAATATAATTCTTTCACATTATTTAAATTAACCAAATAGCTTCTATGAGCTCTAAAAAGTTCTGTTTTTTTCTCCAACCTATTCATGGTATAGTTAGTTAAATAGGTAGTGTTTTTCGTTTTAATATATATTTTTTCGTTTTCAGCATAACAAAAATAAATATCATCAATATTTAACAAAACTATTTTTCCGTATTTTTCACAAGGGAGCTTTTCAGTTATTTGAGTGTTTTTTATTTCAATTCTTTTTATAACCTCATTTACTACTTTAGGTATTTGCTCATTTATACTTTTACTAATAAAGGAATTATGTAATCTATTTACTGTAGATAGTATTCTCTTATCATCGTAAGGTTTTAAAATATAATCTAATGCAGCTACTTCAAAGGCATTTAAAGCATATTTTTCATAGGCAGTAACAAAGATTATTTCTATATTTTTATTAAAATTTTTTATCTCTTTTGCCAAGTCCATACCATTTTTAAGGGGGATATTTATATCTAAAAACACTACATCAGGATTTTTAGACTTTATTAATTGGAGTCCATTTTCCCCATCATGAGCCATTCCTATTACATGAATAAAATCAAAGTTTCCTAATATATGTTTCAGCTCTTCAGCCGCAGGTATTTCATCTTCAACTATTATACAATTCACATTCAATTTAATCGTACCTCCTTAGGAATTACAAAGCTTACCTCTGTTCCTTTGCTTACAGCACTTTTAATATTAAGACAATAATTTTCTCCATATAAGAGTTTAAGCCTCTCATTTACATTATATAATCCTATTCTAGAATTATTAAAAATGTCTTTTAAAATACTTTCTTCAATGCCTACACCATCATCTTTTATTAGAAATCGTAGCTTGTCCTCTTCACATACTACTTTAACATCTATATTACCACCAGAAGGCTTAGGTAGAATTCCATGCTTTATAGAATTTTCTATAAGAGGTTGAAGTATAAAAACTGGTATTTTATATTCTAAAAGATTATCAGGTATATCAATATTAACTTTTAGTCTATCTCCAAAACGTGCATTTTCTATAGAGAGATAGGAATTTAAAAATTCAATCTCTTCTTTTAATGTTAAAAATTCCTCATCTCGCTTTAAAGTACTTCTAAAATAATTTGATAGATCTAATATTAATTCTCTAGCCTTATTAGGATTAGTTCTACAAAAGGAAGATATAGTATTTAGCGCATTAAATAAGAAATGAGGGTGAATTTGAGCCCTTAGAGCTTTGTATTCAGCTCGATAAGCTTCTTCCACAGCTTTATTTAAATTATAAATATTTAATTGTGTAGACAACAGCCTTCCTAATTGTTTTGTAAATTGTATAAAATACTCATCAGCATATTTAGGTGATTTTAAATATAAACCTATTATGGCTTCCAGATTGTTTTGATAAAAAATTGGTATAAAAAATATGGTTTTTTCCATATCATCTTCTTTTAAGGTAATAAATTTATAATCAGGATTCTTATAATAGTTCTCTAATGAACTATCTAGGGTATCTAAATTTAATTCTTCTCCATGATAACTTAATATTTGAGAAGAATTTGCTACGAAAACTCCTTTATAATTGCTACTATCATAAATTATTTTACATACTTTTTCTGATGTTTCTTTATTAACTCCCTTCTTTAAATAATCTAAGGTTTTTTCAGCAATAAGAAGGGCTTTTTCTGCTTGATAGGCACCTATTCTATTGTATTGTTCTACAGCATTGTTGGTTATATTAATAAAAATTACTACACCAATAGAATTGATCAATATCATTGGTAGGGCAATTATTTTTTCTAGTTCTAATGCTTCTTTAAAGGGTCTAGATAAAATTAAAATTATAATCATTTGTAAAATTTCAGCTATAACTCCAACTACAAAGCCTAGCTTAGGATCTAATTCCTTCTTTTTAGATAGTCTATGAGCTATGCCCCCACACAAACCTTCTACTACAGTAGCTACACCACAGGCAAGAGCAGTAAAGCCACCGATATAATATCTTTGAAGTCCTGCAATACTTCCTACAATCATTCCAACCAAAGGGCCTCCGATGTATCCAGCAGTAATGGCACCTATTGGTCTAGTATTTGCTAATGCATAGGGATACTTTGAAGCAAAATTTAAACTTGGAGGATTTATTTTTGGATTAACATCTATACCTGTGTAAGTGCCTAAAATTGATAATATGCTAAAAAAAATAATAATTATAACTTTATTCCATTTAGAATCTTTTATTAAAAGTTTTTTACTTAAAGCAATTTGGTTAAATATATAAGAAGATAGAGCAATTAAAGACATATTTTGTAACAGTTGAATATATAACATATGATACACCTCTTAAATTCAATTCAATTAACATTATTACATAGAATTGAATTAATATAAATAACCTTTAATGGTATAAATAGGTTATTCAACCTTAAAATATAACTATTCACAGAAAATTCGTATAATATAGAAAAGTATTTTAGTATAATTTTCCATAAGTAATGGGTTGAAAAGCTTTACTTAATAAAATTTGGGGAGGATGGTTTTATGGTATCATTTATAATTTCTGTTATTGCCCTTGTGGTAGGTTATTTTATTTATGGAAAAATTGTTGAAAAAGTCTTTGGGGCAGATGAAAGTATAAAAACTCCAGCAATAAGATTAGAGGATGGAGTTGACTTTGTACCACTACCAGCATGGAAGATATTTTTAATTCAATTTTTAAACATAGCAGGACTTGGTCCTATTTTTGGAGCAATACTTGGAGCTATGTTTGGTCCTGCAGCATTTCTATGGATAGTATTTGGATCCATATTCGCTGGAGGAGTTCATGACTATTTCTCTGGAATGCTATCTGTAAGACATGATGGTGCTAGTATACCAGAAATCGTTGGAAAATACTTAGGAAATGGATTTAGGCAGTTTATGAGAGTTTTCTCAGTAGTTTTATTAATATTAGTTGGTGTGGTTTTTGTAACTGGGCCAGCAGGATTACTTGCAGGTTTAACACCTGAAAAATTAAATGTTACCTTTTGGCTTTATGTAATTTTTGCTTATTATATATTAGCTACTTTACTTCCTATAGATAAATTAATAGGTAAGATATATCCATTATTCGGTGTATGCTTGCTAATAATGGCGCTAGGTGTTGGAGGAATGCTTATTATAAAAGGATATCCTATACCAGAAATAACACCAGCTAACCTAAGAAATATGCATGTTAATGGGGCTACTACACCACTATTTCCAGTGCTTTTCGTTACCATAGCTTGTGGTGCAATATCGGGGTTCCATTCAACTCAGTCACCATTAATGGCTAGATGTATAACTAGTGAAAAGCAAGGTAGATCAATATTTTATGGTTCTATGATCGCGGAAGGCATAGTTGCTTTAATATGGGCAGCGGCGGCAATGAGTTTCTTTGCAGGTCCAGGAGGAACAGATGGGGTAGGAAAGTTAAATGAAGCTATGGTTGCAAACAAAAGTAATACAGCTTGGGTGGTAAGCATAATATGTAATTCCTTACTAGGGAAAGTAGGGGGAGCATTAGCAATACTGGGTGTAGTAGCTTGTCCTGTAACTTCAGGAGACACTGCATTTAGAAGTGCAAGACTTACTATAGCAGATTCTATAAATTATAAACAAGACAAGATAAAAAATAGATTGTTTATAAGCATACCATTATTTGTAATTGGATTTATATTAACTAAAGTCGATTTCACTATAATTTGGAGATATTTTGCATGGTCAAATCAGTCATTAGCCACAGTTGTTTTATGGGCTTCCGCAGTGTATCTTAATCATATTAAAAAACCTCATTTTCTGGCATCAATTCCAGCAGTTTTCATGACCGTAGTAAGTATATCTTATATTATAGTTGCACCAGAAGGATTTGGTATTACCTCTTCTATAGGTAGCATACCTATAGGCAATGTAGTTGGAATAATTGCAGCAATAATAATATATGGATTATTTTTAATGAAAATAAGTAATAATAAGTCGATTAGCGAAACTAAAAAAGCATAATGTCTATAAACCTTTCTCCCAAAGTAGATTAGTTCTACTTTGGGGATTTTTTATGTGCACTCAGCATAGGTAATAGTTTAACATAGAAATCCACTGTGATATGGAACTTTGGTGAATAATAAATTTTACAAATGAGAATCCTAGGATTAAAATGTTAAATCTTTAGGGGGAGATATTATGCCAGGAGCATGGACACATGTGTTAGGAGCAAGTGAAGTCTTTAGTGATATACAAGATGTAAAATATAGAAATATAATTAAAGAAAATAATAAAATATATCAGTACGGAGCTCAAGGACCAGATATATTTTTGTATTACTGCGTACTTATACCTAGCAAACATAAAAGAGTGAAGAAACTAGGGCAGAGAATGCATACGGATAAAACTAGAGAGTTTATAATGTATTTTGTAGATAAAATAAAGGAGACTAAAACAAAAGAAGATTTTCAGTGCTTATTATCTTATACATTGGGATTTGTGACTCACTATGCTTTAGATACTACTATGCATCCCTTTATATATTACTTCGGGGGAATATATCATCCAGATATTGCAGGCACAAAAAAGTATGATTTTTATCACAGAGAATTAGAAAACATAATTAGTATGTTAGAATTAGAGGATATTAGAGGTAAAAATAAAAGTAAAGGAACCATACATAATGAAATAGATATAGGAAAAAAGGTTCCTAGAATTCTTGAGGAAACTTACTCTTCTGCCTTATATGAAGTTTATAGTTTGAAAATAAAAGATTACTTATTACAGTATTGTTACAATGATATGAAAAGTAGTTTTAAATTTTTAATGGACACAAATTTAGGGAAGAATATATTGCTCACATTATTAGAGATAGTTATTAATAAAAAAAATAAGGCCAAAATACTTTTAAATCCTGAGAAGATTATATATGAATATGATTACTTAAATAAAAAAAATGTTCAGTGGAATCACCCTTGTAATCTAAAAGAAAAAACTAACAAGAGTGCCGAAGATCTTTATGAAGAAGGGGTTAAAAAGGGAAGTGATATGGTAGAAGCTATCATAAATTATTTAGAAGATAGAATAGATAAGAGTGAACTAGAAAAGCTTATACCTAACTTATCTTATGAATCGGGAAAGCCCCTAGAAGAATATAAAAAAATGATATATTTTGGTTGTATTTTTGAAAAGGATAAGAGTGAAATACATCCTAAGAGTAAAAAAAATAGTTAAGGATAAATTAAAATTTTTATCCTTAACTTAGAGTTACAATCCTTAGATTTATTTAAAATAAAGCTATTGAAGTTCACAATATTTAATGACTAAATCTAAAGTTGCTAAAATTCCTTCCATGTGAGTTCTTTCATATCCATGGGAAGCGAAAACCCCTGTACCAATAAGTCCGGTTTTAATATCCCATCCAGCTCTAAGAGCAGCAGAGGCATCTGAACCATAGTGAGGATATATATCCACTTTGTATGAGATGTTATTATCTTTGCATAGCTTCACAAGTTTTTTACGAATATCTAAGTCATAAGGACCGGAGGAGTCCTTGGCACAAATACATACTGCATATTCAGAGGAATTTTGATCTAGCCCTGGGGCTCCCATATCTACAGCTATGAACTCTTTAGTATTATCAGGAATAGCGGCAGAGGCACCATGGCCAACCTCTTCATAGTTTGTTATAAAAAAGCTTGTTGTATATGGAAGCTCTATTTTATTTTCAACCAAGTATTTTACAGCATATAATAATATGGCAGCACTTGCTTTATCGTCTAAATGTCTGCTTTTTACAAAACCATTAGGTGTAAATATAGTTCTTGTATCAAAAAATATAAAGTCTCCTACTTCTATACCTAATTTTTTAGTATCTTCTTTAGAAAACACCTTTTCATCTAATATAACTTCCATGTTTTCTGGAATTCTTTTAAGATCACGAGCATCATCACTTATATGAACAGAAGGTTTAATGCTTTGAATTGTTCCAGTGTATTGTTTTCCCTCTAATGTTTCTACTATACAATTTTCGCCTTCCACGGAATTCATCATGTATCCACCAACGGTACTAAAGGATAGAGAACCATTAGATTTTATACTCTTTACCATAGCACCTAAAGTATCTATATGAGCAGAAAAAACTTTTCCATATTCATTGTTTTTCCCTTGAATAGTAACTAAAAGACAACCTTTGTTAGTTAGACTATAAGGCACTCCAATAATGTCTAGCTCTTTTTTTATGTAATCTATTACTTTTTCAGTACATCCACTAGGACTTGGTGTGGTTAAGATGTTATTTAAATAATATTTTATCGTCTCTTCGTTATATTTCATATATAAAACACCCCTTTATAAGTATTAATTTAATTTTACCACAATTTACTTTAGAGTTAAAATTTAAGAAATGTGGATGAAAGATTTCTATAAAGTTACTAAGTTAATTGAAATTAATATAAGATTTAATTTTATATTAAAAATATGGACAATATAGCAAAAAATTCATATAATAGAAACTGTTGACGAAAGAGATATGCAAAGAGGAGGATTTCTTAAATGAAAAAATCGAGTTTTATGAAGGTCTATAAAAAAAGATGGACTTATAGAATTATGGCACTAGCACTTTGTGCAGTAGCTGCTTTAGTATCCATGGGCATTGGTATATATACATATTACGACAACACAAACAATCCAACGGTGGTCAAAAATAAAGAGGAGTATTATGAAGCTCTTAACAACGATAGTTACATACAAATTTCAGCAGATGAGATTTATGATCTAGACGTTGTAATAACAGAAACAACAAGTAAATTGGGAGTAAAAGTATCAGAGGATGTAAAATCAAGATTTGTAGCTATGAAGTTAGATACTTATGTATTAACAATAGCCATTCCAAATAAGCAATATGAAAAGTTTATGAAACAAGAGAAGGGGCCTTTTATATTAAAAGGAACATTAATTGAATTTGAAGATATGGAATTAGAAACTATACAAGAAGCTATTATAGATAATAACTCTCTTTCAGATGGGCTTCCATTAGCGTCATATTTTCAATATTTACAATATGAAAGTCCAATGAATTCAGCTTTAACTTTTTTTACGATTGCGGCTTGCTTCATAATTTATATTTTAATTATGTATATGGTTTTTATGAGAAAAAATACTGTAGCATTAAAGAGTCTTAAGAATTTTTCTGATGGGAATCTTGAAATTGCCTGCGAAAAAATTGATAATGAACTTAATTCAGACAATGTATATAAAAATGGACCTATTACTATAACTGAAAACTATATAGTTGTGGAAACTCAGCAAATAGTATTCGCACTTCCTCTTAAAGAGTTAATGTGGGTGTATAAACAAACTATAAAGAAAAAAGTATATGGTATTATTCCAGCTGGTAGGACAAATGGATTAGTATGTGTCTTTTCAGATAAACATGAGTATAAGGTTGATTTATTTAAAGGTGAGAAAATAATTGATGAAGTTATTGAATATATTTCTAATAACTGCAAAGCATCCTTCGTGGGGTATTCAGAAGAACTTGAAAATTTATTTAAAAAAGATTCTGATGAATTTGTGTTTAAATGGAAAATTAATAAGGAAAGTTCTAAAAATATGAATATATAAAATTGCTATAAAAGATCAAGTGATTCTTAGCTTCAGCAGGAGTAAATATTTTTACATATAAACTCCATCTGAAGCTAAAAATTATTTAATGATACTTTTCACTTAAATAGATGTAAAGCCACCATCAATAAATAATGTTTGACCAGTGGTGTAGCTAGAAGCATCAGAGGCAAAATAAATAGCCGCACCGTCTAATTCGCCAGCATTACCAGGTCTTCCAGCAGGACAAATTTCATTATAGATATTTAAACTACTTTCCTCAAAGAGAGCAGGAGAAGTCATTTCTGTTTCAAAAAGACTAGGTCCAATTCCATTTACAGTTATTCCGTATCGAGCCAATGAAGCCGCCATGCCCTTAGTCAAGCTTATTACAGCACCTTTTGAAGCATTATAAGCATGAAGAGGTTCATATTTGCCTCCAATAATACCACAAACGGAAGTGGTATTTATAATCTTTCCATAATTTCTTTCCTTCATATGTTTTACAACGTGTTTTGACATCAGAAATACACCTTTCAAATTTGTATCCATAACTCTATCCCATTCAGATTCATCAATTGAATCAACAGAACCTACGGAATCTACTCCAGCATTATTCATTAATATATCTATTTTTCCAAAGGTATTTAAAACAGTATTTACAGCAGTAATTACTTGCTTTTCTATTGTAACGTCACATCTTACAGGAAGGGCTTCTCTGCCAAGGGCTTCTATTTCCTTAGCTACTTTTGTTAACTTATCATATCTCCTCGCAAGTATAGCTACATTGGCTCCTTGCCTGGCAAGTGCTTTAGCAATTTGAACACCTATGCCACTTGAAGCACCAGTTACAATTGCAACTTTCCCTGTCAAATCAAATAGATTACTCATGAAATTCTCTCCTTTAAATAATAGGTATGCATATATATTATATAGCATATTATGGAAAAGAGCTTTTGGTTAATATGGAAAAAAGAAGTATTATATGATATTATTGATAATGAGTTTCAATATCGTTTGTTTAAAATGAAAATATCTATATTTGTTATATGTAGTATATATGAATATCAAAGGAGGGGAAATTTATGAAGATTTTAGTTTATGGGGCAGGTGTTCTTGGCAGTTATTTGGCATATGAATTTAGCAAAGTTGGACATGATGTTTATATTTTAGCTAGAGGGAAACGCTACGATGCGCTTAAGAATGAAGGATTGATAATAGAACATCATATTCAAAAGCAAATTACAGTAACCAATGTTAATGTGGTAAATAGCTTTGATAAAATGGATGAGTACGATGCTGTTTTTGTGGTAATGCAAAGAACACAGATAGATGATGTACTGCCTATTTTAGCTAAGAATGAAAAGTGTAAACTATATGTATTGGTTGGAAATAACGGTGAAGCGGAAAAGACCTATTCTAAATTTATTAACATGTCTCATGGGGAAAAAACATTACTTTTTGGATTCCAAGGAAGTGGAGGTAGGCGTGAAAATAATAGGGTTATAAGTGTACACAAAGGTAAGGTAGATTTTGCTATTGGAAATATTATAAAAGACACAGAATATAAAAAGATTATAGACAAAATTTTTGACGGCACAAATATAAAGTTGTGGTACTGTGACAATATTGATTCATGGTTAAAATACCATTTAGCTGTAATTATGCCCATTGCTTATGCTGTACATTGGGCAAAAGGAGATATGAAAAAAATATCTAAATCCAAAGATATTTTATATTTAACTTTACAGGCCATGCAGGAAGGAATTGAGGTATTAATCAATCTTGGTTATCCACCAGAACCTAAATCTATTTTAAAGATACTGAAATGGCCAAATTGGGCATGGTATTTACCATTTAAAATAGTGACAGGAACGAAAATTGGAAGTCTTGCGGCAGGGGATCATGCCATGGCTGCTATTAATGAAATGAATTTATTGTTCTTGGAATTTTTAGAAATTAAAAGAAAATCTAATATAAAAACACCTTCACTAGATAAGCTTGAATCCTATTTAATAAAAAATTCTTAATAAAAATCTATATAATATCTGATTAATATAAAACAAAAATATTTATATTAACAAATTAAATACCAATTCTCCAACATTAACCTTGTATATTGTATGGATACATTTGATAAAATGTTTTTAAATCATATAATAATAGATAGAGTTACATCAAGTGATTCTTAGCTTCAGATGGAGTTTGCTTAAAAGGAATACTTACTCCAACTGAAGGTTATTAAGAGAGTTCTTAGAAGCTTTGCTTCTTAGAAATCCTTATCCTTTAGGGGAAGAACTTATCCAGGGACGTAGCATCCGTTAGGGAGTATTACGGATGGTAGTCA
>JBFNFA010000010.1:0-178040 GCA_040797845.1 Clostridiaceae bacterium | reverse complement strand
GAGCAACAGGAGCAACAGGAGCAACAGGAGCAACAGGAGCAACAGGAGCAACAGGGGCTACAGGGGCAACAGGAGCAACAGGAGCAACAGGAGCTACAGGGGCTACAGGGGCAACAGGAGCTACAGGCGCAACGGGAGCAACAGGAGCTACTGGTGCAGGAAGCTCACTATCATCAGTACAATCAAGTAGCTCAATAAATCTTCCTCTTGCGACTCAAGTATCTGTACTATCTCTTCCAGTGACTACTGTTGACGCACAGAGGTTAAAAGTGGATTCAATGGCAGAAGTAGAAATAACAACAGGTACCCTTACTCCTTATCAATATACAATCACGTATAATCTATATCAAGATGGAGTTTCTATTGCTGAAGTAACGGTTGAGAAGGCTCAAGACAATGTTCCATTAACTACGCGTGTTTTAGGAGAAGTTCCTAATCTAACCTGGATAAGTACTCCTTCACCAGGTTCACACATTTTCGAGGTTCGTATTAGAGTTACAGGAACTAATATTGCAAGTGCTGTTGCACTTACGAGAGCATTAAATATAATAAGCTTTTAATAATAGAATATTTATAACGTTGTAACTTCAAAAATAGATAAATATCCAAATATTAAGATAATATTATTTAAATCAATTAATTTGAAACCAGTGACAGAGGCCTAGTTGCCTCTGTCAATCAATTTTTAAGCAATTGATTTTACCTTCCGTTTCATTTAGATACAAATCACAAAATTAAATTTTACATCATAGTATGTACTAGAAAATTATTTTCGAGGTGATTAAATGATAACTATCAGTTTATGTATGATTGTTAAAGATGAACAGGATGTCATAGCTAGATGTTTAGATTCCATAAAAGATATTGTTGACGAAATAATAATAGTAGATACTGGATCAACGGATAATACAAAAGAAATTATTAAAATATATACAGATAAGGTATTTGATTTTAAATGGATTGATGATTTTTCTGCAGCAAGAAATTACGCCTTTTCTAAAGCCACAAAGGATTTCATTCTTTGGCTAGATGCTGACGATGTTATTCTTGAAGAAGATAGGGAAAAATTTAAAGAGCTGAAACAAAATTTAAATAATAAAGTTGATGCAGTAATGATGAAATATAATGCAGCTTTTGATGAAAACGGTAATGTTACTTTATCATATTTTAGAGAACGTTTGTCAAACAGAACAAGCAATTACCAATGGATGGAGCCTGTACATGAATATCTAAAAGTAAGTGGAAAAATAATAAATTCTGATATTTGTATAACTCATAAAAAAGAATGTGAATCCGCTAAAGGTAGAAATTTATCTATCTATCAGAAAGCTATATGCCAAGGTGTAAGTTTAACGCCTAGAGCTCTTTATTATTACGCCAGAGAGCTATATTATAACGAAAAATATGATGACGCAATAAGATATTTTAAGAGATTTTTAGATATTGAAGAAGGATGGGTAGAAGATAATATAAATGCTTGTTATATTCTTTCAATTTGTTATAACGAATTGAATGATAAAAAAAATATGTTTAAGGTTTTATTAAAGAGTTTTGAATATGATACTCCAAGAGCTGAGATATGCTGCCAACTTGGATATTATTATTTTGATAATAAAGATTATAATAGAGCTATATTCTGGTATAAGCTAGCTCTAGAACTAGAAAAACCAGTTGATAGCTGGGGGTTCATATCCCACGACCATTGGGGTTATATTCCATGCATGCAACTATGTGTATGTTATGATAAACTTGGAAATATAGAGGAAGCTATAAAATATAATAATAAAGCCGAAGAATATAAGCCAAACGATTCCGCTGTAGCATATAACAAAGAATACTTTGAAAGTATTGATAAATGATAAATCTTATGCAAAATATACTAAATATTATAGATATAGATAAGCTATTCTATATAGAATTCATGTTTGATGAGGTTTATGAGAATTTAAGTAAAAAAAGTTTGATAATTTAAAAAAACCTAGGATGTTTACGTCGTAGGTTTTTGGTTTATAAAAAATATATTAAACTATTGGATGAAGAATCAATAATGAAAGGGATTTAATTACTAATATCTTTAAAACAATGGCTACTAAATTAAAAAAGCGTTTATTTAACAATTGTTGACTTATTTTAAAATATGATTTATTATTTGTATATACAAGTAATAAATCATATTTTAATTAAATGAAAATGAAAGGTTGATATAATGGATTTTAAAAAGCTTACATTGGAGGATAAAAGTATACTTGAAAGGTATACAAATCCGTATAGATTTTTAAGCTGTGAATACTCATTTACTACTTTATATATATGGAAAGATGCTTGTAATACTCAGTATACAATCTATAAAGATGCATTAATTATAAAGAAACAAGATTTTGAAGGAAATTATTATTTTATGCAACCATTAGGATATAAAGAAGAGGATTTACAAGATATATTAGAGTGTTTAGCACAATATAAAAAAGAGAATAGTATGGAGTATTTATTTAAAGATTTAGAAGAAGATTTTATAGAGAAATTAAAATCTTTGAGCATGGAAATACGAGAGGCTTGCATTGAAGAAGATAGAGATAATTTTGATTACTTATATGAAGCAGAAAAATTAATAAAACTATCAGGAAAAAAACTTCACAGAAAGAAGAATCACTATAATTCTTTCGTTAAGAACTATAACTATGAAGTAAAAGAAATACTAAGTGAAGAAGTTATTGAGGATGTAATAAAGGCTTCAGAAAAATGGTACGATGAGAATAATAGCAATAATAAAATGCTTTATTATGAAAATCTAGCTATAAAAGATATGGTTAGAAATATGGATTTATTTAACTTAAAGGGAATAGCGGTTTATGTAGATAATGAAGTTGCAGCTTTTAGCTTAGGGGAAAAACTTAATGATAAATTAGCGGTTATTCATATAGAAAAAGGTGATATAAACTACAATGGAATTTATAGTTTTATTAATAAAACATTCATAGACAAATGTTTCAATGATGTGGAAATAATAAATAGAGAACAGGACTTAGGTATAGAGGGGCTTAGGAAGGCTAAACTTTCTTATTACCCAGTTAAACTAGAAAAAAAGTTTATTCTTAGTTGCCATTAGAAAATTAGAAAAAATAATAATCTTCAAATTGAATATTTAATCTATTTGAAGGCTAGTTTATTGAAAAGGTGATTTTATGAAAAAATTATTAGAAGGAAAAAAAGTGAGACTTACAGCTATAGAAAAAGAAGACGTAGCTCAATTTACACAATGGTACAACGATACCCATTTTATGAGAAACTATGATGTGATAAGTGCGGTACCTAAAAATAGTGAAGAAGTTTTAGAAATGTTAAATGAAATAAAGGGAGCTAGTGACAAATATATATTCGCTATAAGACATATTGAAACTGGTGAGTTTATTGGAGTTACGGGCTTTGAAAATGTCCTATGGAATAATGGGACGGCTCTAATATATATAGGATTAGGGAATGAAGAATATAGAGGGCAAGGCATAGGGGAAGAAGCTATGTATTTAACTATGGAGTTTGGATTCGAAGAGTTAAATTTTCATAAAATATACTTGTATGTATTAGAATATAATAAACCTGCCATAAACCTATATGAAAAGTTAGGATTTATAAAAGAAGGTGTATTTAGAGAATTTATTAATAGAGATAGTAAAAGACATGATATGTACTTATATGGAATACTTAAAACAGAATGGGAAGAAAATATAAAAAGAAAACTAATATAAATTAGAAAGGGATAATTTTAATGGCAGATACAGAACCATCATTATCCAATTGCTTATATTTTACAGTAAATAAATTATCCAGAGTAATTGGTAAAATGGCTGAGGAAGAATTTGAAATAACAGGTTTGTCACCCACTTATGCTTTGCTAATTAATATAGTTAATGTTAATAAAGGTGTAGGACAAAAGGAAATTGGAGAAGCACTTCACATGACTCCATCAACGATAACTAGATTTATAGATAAATTAGAAGTTAAGGGGTTAGTAATAAGAAAATGTGAAGGTAAAAATTGTCGTATATATCCTACAGAAAAAGGGCAAAAGTTGCAACCTGATATTGATAAAGCATGGAACAATTTACATGAAAGATATTCAAAAATACTTGGCTATGAAAAAGAAAAACAACTTATAGAGACAATAGATAAAATAGGTATAAAGCTTGAAGAAAATTTTTAAAGTTTATCTATATTAGAACCTATAAATTGACAGTAACATAAGTTATATATATAATTATATTAAAATTAATAAATTTTATTTTATGAAAGGGCAAGGTATTAGCAGAAATGAGAATGTAATTCACTTTAATTTATGTAAAATGAAAAATTAAATAAAGTCTTAAGTAAAGGCTTTATTGTCATGCATTTTATTTAATTTTGTGAGTGGATAGTGTTTTTATAACTGTTGATAGTTTGTTCATATAGTGTGTTTTTTACCTTAATTGGCTATTTGAATATTAATGTGCATTAATTCGTATTAATAACATTTTATTCGAATGGATTAGGGTTGTTATATAGTTATGACGCTATCCTCTCCAGATTACAAGGAGGGGATTTTTTATGTTGTTAATGGAATGTAGCAATATTAAAAAATATTTTGGTGATAGATTGATACTAGATATAGAAAATTTAAAAGTTTACTCTGAGGACAGAATAGGAATTGTAGGTGTAAATGGAGTAGGTAAAACTACCTTAATCAATATACTTAGTAAAAGATTAGAACCTGATGAAGGATGGGTTAAGTTATACGAAAAATGCTCATATATATCCCAGTTAGAAAGACCAGAAAATAAAAATATTAGCAATGAAATGGCTTCAAAATTTGGTGTTGCGAATATATGGAATGAAAGTATGAGTGGAGGAGAAAAGACAAGGTTTAAGCTTGCCGCTGGTTTAAGTCATAATAGTTTGTTGATATTTGCAGATGAGCCTACTAGCAATGTAGATATAGAGGGCATTGAGCTTATGGAAAAAAAGTTTGGAGAATACAAAGGTGCATTGGTTCTTATATCTCATGATAGAAATTTTTTGGATAAATTGTGTAACAAAATATTGGAGATAGAGCATGGCAAGATAAAAATATATAAAGGAAATTATAGTGATTATGTTATTCAAAAAAAACAAGAGAGAGATAGGGCTCAATTTGAATATGAGGAGTATATAAAAGAAAAAAGGCGACTTCAGGAAGTGATTACTGATACCAAGGAAAAGGTAAAGAGTGTGAAAAGTGCTCCTAAACGAATGGGAAATTCAGAAGCTAGGCTTCATAAGATGGGAGATCAAAGGTCCAAGGGAAATCTTGAGAGGGCAGTGAAAAATGTTGAGAAAAGAATAGAACATCTTGAGATTAAAGAAAAGCCTAAGAAACAAGAGCATATTAAGCTAGATATTGGGGATTCAAATAAACTTCATAGTAAAATAATCATAGAAGGCCGAAATATAAACAAAATATTTTATAAAAAAACTATATTTAATAATGCTGAATTTAATGTATATAATAACTCAAAAGTAGCATTGATTGGATCTAATGGATGTGGAAAAAGTACTTTGATTAAAATGATAATGAACAGTGATGATTCCATAAGACTTGCACAAGGAGCTAAAATAGGATACTTTAGCCAAGATATGAGTATTTTAGAAGAAAGCTTGACTATAATAGAAAACGTAATGGAAAGTAGTATATATAATGAAACTTTTGTTAGGATACTACTAGCAAGATTATTATTTAAAGAAGAGGATATTTATAAAAAAATTAGTGTACTAAGTGGAGGAGAACGAGTTAAGGTGTCCTTCGCAAAAATGCTATTACAGGATATAAATTTGCTTATATTAGATGAACCTACTAATTATATGGATATAAACTCCCTTGAAGTGGTAGAGAAACTTCTTAGAGAGTATGATAGAACTTTATTGTTTGTTTCTCATGATAGAAGATTTGTAGAGTCTGTTGCAGATCACATAATGACCATAGAGAACCATGAAATAAAAATGTTTAAAGGCAATTACCAGGAATACTTATCTAGTAAAAATATGTGTCTAGATAAGGATAAAGATGAGATTGAAAAACAAATTTTTATATTACAGAATCGACTTTCAGAAATCATAGGAAGACTATCTATGCCATCAAAGAAGGATGATATAATAGCGCTAGATAAAGAGTATTATGAAGTATTAGATGAACTGAAGAAGTTGAAACTAAAAATATAAATAAAAACATGAAATTGGATATGAAACTATATATAAAAACCCTTGACATTAACGCAACGTAAAGGTGTAGAGTAATATTGTAAGGGGGGTAAGCGTATGGAATATACAGTGCAAAAGTTAGGTAGATTAGCAGGTATTAGCACTAGGGCACTTAGGTATTATGATGAAATAGGAATTCTTAAGCCGGCAAGAATTAATTCATCAGGATATCGAATTTATGGTCAAAGAGAAGTTGATAGGTTGCAACAAATACTTTTTTACAGAGAATTAGGTGTAAGCCTAGATAATATAAAAAATATAATGACATCACCTACCTTTGATAAAATGATTGCACTTAAAGAACATCGTGAAAAGCTCCTGGAAAAAAGAGAACAATTAGATTTGTTAATAGCTAATGTAAATAAAAGTATAGCTTTAACAGAAGGGAGAATTGAGATGAGTGATAAAGAAAAGTTTGAGGGTTTTAAACAAAAAATGATCAATGATAATGAAGAGAAATATGGTAAAGAAATTCGAGAAAAATACGGTAATAATACAGTTGAAAAATCAAATGCAAAATTAATGAATATGACTGAAGAAGAATATGATAAAGTAACAAGCTTAGCTGAAGAGGTAATATCAACATTAGAAGAAGCTTTTAAAACTGGGGACCCAGCTAGTGATATAGCTCAAAGAGCCGCCGATTTGCATAAACAATGGTTAACATTTTACTGGAGTGATTACAGTAAAGAGGCACACGCTGGTGTTGCTCAAATGTATGTTGCTGATGAAAGATTCACAGCATATTATGATAAAAAGCAGCCTGGAACAGCAGCGTTCTTAAGAGATGCAATTTTAATTTATACAGGTATGAAAGAGTAATACTTTATAACAGGTTATAGAAAAGGGACTGGTTTTTAATCAGTCCCTTTTTATGTGTATACTATTTAATTTGTAAAGTATGGTTAACATTTTCTACGAAATCATAGAAGAATATTTTAAATATGGGTGGATAGACTATTTTAATATAAATAGTTTTTGCCTATTAGATGTTTACATAAGGAGGTTAGTATATGGAGCATACAGCAATGATTGGAGTAAGTACTCCAAGAAAAGAGGCTTGGAATAAGGTCACTGGAGCGGCGAAATATAATGGAGATACAACTACTCCTGGTACTTTGTATGCTAAAATGCTTACTAGCACTCATGCTCATGCCATTATAAAATCAATTGATATTTTAGATGCATCAAAAGCTACAGGGGTTCAAGCTATAATTACTGGACATTATTTTCCTGTGCTAAGTGGTTCAGTAATAGAAGATAGACCTCCTATTGCAAGAGATAGAGTAAGGTATTTTGGTGAACCTGTGGCTGTAGTAGTAGCTAACAGTGAAAGGGAAGCAATGAAAGCTATACAACTTATAAAAGTTGATTATGATCCTTTACCTATAGTAAATTCAATAAATGATTCAATAAAACCAGATGCTACTTTAATACATGAAAATTTAGGGGAGTATCATTGCCCAGTTAAAGATGTATATCCTCAACCTAATTCAAATATTGCAGATCATGTGAAAATTAGAAAAGGAGACATGAATAGGGGGTGGGCAGAAAGCGAAGTTGTTGTAGAATTAAATTTTTCACTGCCTCAATCTGACCATCTTGCTATGGAAACTCGAAATGCTGAAGCTGAAATACTACCAGATGGAAATGTGATAATAGATACTTCTTCTCAAGCTCCTTTTTCAGTAAAGAAGAGATTGAGTAAACTTTATAATATACCCGAAGGAAATATTATTGTGCGTGTTCCCTTAGTTGGAGGAGCTTTCGGGGGAAAAGCTACCGTTAACCTTGAGTTTATAGCATATCTTGCTTCAAGAGCAGTTGGAGGAAGAAGGGTTAAAATAGCTAACTCGCGAGAAGAGGATATTGCTACATCACCGTGTAAAATAGGTGCTAATGCAAAACTTAAAATAGGTGCTACTAAAGATGGTTTAATAAAAGCTCTAGAGTGTACTTATCACGTGGAGTGTGGTGCTTATGCAGATACTGGCCCACGTATGGCTAAAGCAATAGCTGTTGATTGTACTGGACCATATAATATTGAAAATGTTTGGTGTGATGCAATTAGTGTTTATACTAACCATACGTATGTTACATCTTATCGTGGATTTGGCCATGCGGCATTTACTTTTTCTATTGAAAGGATATTAGATAAATTGGCATCCACAATAGGAATGGATCCATTAGAATTAAGAATGAAAAATGCTATATTTCCAGGATGTTTTTCTCCAACACAAGATAAAATAACTTTAAGTAATACGGGAAATTTGGAAAGCTGCATATTGAGATTAAAAGAAATAATTAATTGGCAAGAAGGTAGAAAGATAGAGACAGACAAAGGGACCATAAGAGCGAAAGGAATAAGCTGCTTTTGGAAAACTTCTGATTCTCCAACTAATGCATCATCTAGTGCTATTCTTACTTTAAATAGTGATAGCAGTATAAATCTTAACTTTTCTGCTGTTGAAATTGGGCCTGGAATGAGAACTACTATAGCTCAAATACTTGCTGAAAAGATGAGGATGGATATTAATAAAATTCATGTAGCTATGAATGTAGATACTCAAATTTCACCGAAACATTGGAAGACTGTTGCAAGTATGACAACTTTTATGGTTGGAAATGCAGTTATTAAGGCTGCTGAAGATCTAATGCAACAATTGCGAGAACTTGGAGCGATAGTACTTAAATGCACTCCAGAGGACTTGGATGTGAAAGAAGAAAAAGTATATTTAAAAGATGATCCTGAAATATATGTATCATTTAAAGACTTAGTTCATGGATATGAATATCCTGGAGGAACATCTATAGGGGGTCAAATTATTGGTAGGGGTAATTATACTATGAAGCATCTAACTAAATTAGATAAAGAAACAGGAAAGGGTAAAGCAGGAACATCATGGACCGTAGGAGCTCAGGCTGTAGAAATAGAATATGATCCTATGAAGTATACATATAGAATACTAAAAGCTATAACTGTTATTGATGTAGGTAAAGTAATTAATCCTAAAACTGCTAGAGGTCTCATAATGGGCGGTATGAGTATGGGGCTTGGATTGGCTACTAGAGAGGAACTTTTATATAGCCAATCTGGTATATTAGAAAACACCTCTTTACGAAGTTATAAGCTAATACGTTTCGGAGAAAACCCCGAATATACAGTAGATTTTATAGAAACACCTCAAATAGATGCACCTTTTGGTGCTCGAGGTATGGGTGAACACGGCATTCTTGGAATTCCTGCTGCTTTTGTTAATGCTATATCACTGGCAGCCGGAGTTGATTTTAATGAACTACCAATTTCACCTGAAGTAATATGGAGAGCTAAAACTGGAGGTAAATATGATACCTTTTGATTTTGAATATTATAAACCAGAAACAGTAGAAGAAGCTGTTAACTTATTTGATCAATTAAATTCTGAAGGAAAAGAACCAATATATTATGGCGGAGGAACAGAATTTATTAGTATGGCAAGATCAAATAATGTATATACGGAAGCAATTATTGATATTAAAGCTATTCCAGAATGTAGCATACATGAATTAAAAAATGCTGAACTAATAATTGGTTCTGCTGTAACACTTACTAGTATTGCAGAATTAAACCTTTTTCCTCTCCTTAGTTTAACGGTTCAAAGAATAGCTGATCACACAATACAGGGTAAAATCACATTAGGGGGCAATTTAGCTGGTACTATTATATATCGCGAGGCCATATTACCTCTTATGGTATCTGATAGCGAAATAGTAGTAGCAGGTATCAATGGCAAAAGACGAGTTTTCATAAGGGATTTATTTAATAAACGTATTCAACTTGCTAAAGGAGAGATGATTGTGCAAGTGATTATAAAAAGTGAATTTCTTTTCCTACCTTATCTCCATGTAAAAAGAACAAAAAATGAAAAAATAGACTATCCTTTAATTACAATAGCTGCTCTAAAAAATAATAATAGAGTTAAGATCGCTTTTAGCGGTGTATGTGAATATCCATTTAGATCTTCCTTAATAGAAGAAATTCTAAATGATAATCTAATTCCCATAGATGAAAAAATAAAAAAAGCTATTACCAGTGTGCCTGATAAAATATTAGATGATCTTAGTGGTTCTTCTGAATATAGAAAATTTATGCTACATATAATGTTAAATGAAGTATTAGAAGAATTTAAGGAAAGTGATAAATTAAATGCTTAAGATTTTAAATAGTACTGTCTTAACTTTAAATGTAAATGGGGAAGACAGAGAGGTCACTGCTAAACCTTCTGATATTTTATTATACACTTTGCGGCAAGAACTCGGTCTTACCAGTATAAAGCCTGGTTGTGAAAATGGAGATTGTGGCGCCTGTACTGTTTTAGTAGACAATTGGCCTATAAAGGCGTGTCTCATGCTTACTGTGGAAGCTGTGGGAAAGAGCATACTTACCGTTGAAGGACTAAAAGATGCCCCTATACAAAAAGCCTTTGTTGAAAATTGGGGTTTTCAATGTGGTTACTGCACTTCTGGATTTTTAATGGTTTGTCATTCATTGGCAAAAATTCATCCTGATGCTAATAAGCGTGTAACAGAAGAATGGCTTCAATCTAATTTATGCAGATGTACAGGATACGAGGAGATTGAAAATGCTGTAAAATCAATTTTAAGTGGTAAAGTTTAAAGGTAATGGGAGGGAATTCATGAGTAAACATATGTATAATGAGGAGTCTATATTATGCAAAAGCCAAGAAGAAAAAGCATATAATATAAGCGTTATAATATTCTGGGGCGCTATATGGGGACTTATAGAAGCTACAGTAGGTAATATATTGCATATGTTACCGTTTAGAGTGCCAACAGGATCAATATTATTTCCAATAGGCTATTACTTTATGAAAAAGTCCTATAAAGAAACTAATGATTTAAAGTCTATATTCTATACTTCTTCTATAGCAGCTTCTATTAAATTAATAAACTTATTTACACCTACAACGCCTATAGTTAAAGTTCTTAATCCGTCTGCGTGTATTTTATTAGAAGGTTTAGTAGTAGTTTTAGTGTTCAAATTACTTGAATATAAGGAAAGTAATTTGAAATATATCCACATCCTTATAATGAGCTTATCTTGGAGAGTAGGATATTATATAATGTGTTTTGTTGCTTTTATTCCTTTGGGATTAATGAAAAGTTCTTCTATAGTAGATAAAAATAAATTTATAGAGTTTTTCTTTGTTAATGGATTTATAAACAGCTTAATTATATATTTTTATACTAAAATTGCAGCCAAAGTTTCCATGGGAAATTATAAAGAAATTAGAATAAAATATAATCCTATATTTTCTATATGTTTGTTTGTATTTGCACTTTTTATTCAATGGTTAGCCTAAGATAAAGGGATTAATTTAATATAAATTTGGAATCGACTAAAGTGAAAATTGAAGGAATAATTTTGGCTGCCGGATTGTCGACAAGGGCTGGTACGAATAAACTAGTATTAAATATATATGGAAAAACTGTAATTGAGAGATGTATTTATGGAATGTATGATTTATGCTCTAAAATCATAGTAGTGGGCGGATATAGGGTGGAAGAGATAAAAGATATATTGGATAAATATCCTAAAGTAGAGCTAGTTTATAACCCTGATTATTTAGAGGGAATGTTTAGTTCAGTAAAGAAAGGACTAAGCTATATTAAAGAAGAAAGATTTTTTTTAATTCCTGGAGATTATCCTGTTATTAACAAAAAAATATATGAAAAGATGCTAAACGTAGATAGAGATATAGTTATACCCGTGTATAATGGTAAGAAAGGACATCCATTGTTAATGAAAAGCTATCTAATAAAAGAGCTATTAGAAGATATTCATTATGAAACCTTAAGAGATTTTATTAACGAGAAAGGATTTGCGTCCATAGATGTAGAAGAACGTGGGATATTAATGGATATAGATACGATGGAAGATTATAAGAGAGCTCGCTTATACTTTGCATCTACATCAGTCTATAGAGATACTGAAACTTGAATTATGGTATAAATTAACTTATAATATATGCTATGAAAGAATTTTTAAAAACAAAGTAAATATGTACTAATGGAAGTATAAGTTTAAATATAATGATTTATTAAGGAAGTTGAATTTATGGAACATATTTTTGAAAAAATTGATGATAATGATTCAAGATCTGCAAGAGAAATTATTCTTGAAGAACTTAGAGCTGCTATTTTCGATAAAAAATTAAAGCCAGGAGATAGGTTGGTTGAGAATAATATAGCTAAAAGTATGGGAGTTAGTAGAACACCAGTGCGAGAAGCTCTACGACAGTTAGAAATAGAAGGATTAGCTGTAAATATTGCTAGAAAGGGAACCTTAGTAAAGGGCATTAGCAAAGAAGATGCTATGGAAATTTATGATATAAGAGAAGTGCTAGAAGGATTAGCAGTAAGAAAGGCATGTTTAAATATTTCAAGAATAGAAATATTAAGGTTAAAAGAAATAATTGAGACAATGAGAAGATGTATTGATGAAAATGACAATGATAACTATATTAAGTCTCACAATGAATATAATAAAATAATATTAGAGTCCTCAAAAAACAAAAGGCTTATAGAAAAATTAGAGCATATATATGAATATCTAAAAAGCATGAGAAAAATAAGTCTAGCTAATAATGTTAGAAAAGAAAAAGCTCTTTTAGAACATAAAGGAATAGTAGAGGCAATAGAAAAAGGCGATGAATCATTAGCAGAAAGATTAGCTAGAGAACATGTTATAAATGCTAAAAATGCATTTATAGGGAAAATGTAAAATATAAAAAATATAAGACATAAGACATGGATGATGGAATACATTATCCATGTCTTTTATTTTAGCTTAATCAAAAATTTAATTGAGTTAAAATTCATAATCTTACTAAATTTTCTAAAAATACTATTGAAATTACTGAAATGATAGTATACAATAACTAATAACGGTATACAATTTAAGAAAATTGCATACAATGTAATTAAATGTATATCTATAAAGAATGAGATGCATAAAGAGCTAAGGGAAAGGGAGGATTTTGCATGGAACTCAAAGTAGTAGCTAAAGCAGGGACTTTAGAGTCAAGTGATATTCAAATAATTATAGAGCCAGATAATGATGGTATAGATATTGAGTTGAGTAGTACTGTTATGGCTCAATTTGGAGAACAAATAGAATCTGTTATTAGAGAAACCTTAAATTCGTTAGGGGTTAAAAATGCAAAAATACTTGCTAATGATAAAGGTGCAATAGATCCAGTAATTATAAGTAGAGTTCATACTGCAGTATACAGATCAGCACAATCAACAGATTTTAAATGGGTATAAGGGGGGAAGGAGAAATGAAGCTTAGACGTTCGATGTTGTTTGTTCCTGGTAATAACCCGGGTCTAATTAGAGACGTACACGTATATAGACCTGATTCAGTTATGTTTGACTTAGAAGATTCCATTTCAATCACTGAGAAGGATTCAGCTCGTTTCTTAGTTCATAACATGCTAAAAAAGTTAAGAGATTATTATAAAGAGCTAAATATAGAAACTGTAGTTAGAATAAATGGGCTAGATACTGATTTTGGACTAAAAGACTTAGAAGCAGTAGTTTTAGCTCAACCAGATATAATTAGAATACCAAAAACAGAAGTTCCACAGGATGTACTTGAAGTTGAAGAACATATAGAAAGAATAGAAAAAGAAGCTCTAATAGATGTTGGTTCAACTAAAATAATGGTTGCTATAGAATCACCTTTAGGAGTTTTAAATGCATATCAAATTGCTACTTCTTCAAAGCGACTTGTAGCTATGGCTATAGGTGGAGAAGACTTTGTAACTAGCATGAAAACAAACCGTTCACAAGAAGGAGTTGAAATGCTTACAGCAAGAGGGATGATAGTTATGGCTGCTAGAGCCGCTGGAATTTCAGCTTTAGACTCAGTATATTCCGATGTGAACAATGATGAAGGTTTCTTAACAGAAGCGAAACTTATAAGACAATTAGGATTTGATGGGAAATCATTAATACACCCAAGACAAATTGAACTTATTCATTCAGTGTATACTCCATCAGAAAAGGAAATACAAAAAGCTTATAAAATAGTAGTGGCTACAGAAGAAGCTGTAAGAGAAAATAAAGGAGTATTTACTGTAGACGGAAAAATGGTAGACAAACCTATAATAGATAGGGCGAATCATGTTTTAGCATTGGCAAAAGCAGCTGGCGTTAGAGTAGGGGGTGACTGCGATGAAATCTAAAAGAGTAAATGAGATTTTATTAAAAAGCATAGAGGGCTATGAGGATAGAAAGCCTTATGTTGAGCCATTCACTTATCATCCAGAAGGGACTATGAATCATAGTGAAAGCGAAAATATAAAAGAAAAAGTAAAAAGAGACAAGCTAGTAGGTTCCTTAAAAGAAGCAATAGAAAATGCAGGCATAAAGGATGGAATGACAATTTCCTTCCACCATCATTTTAGAGCTGGGGATAAGCTACTTATGATGGTTGTAGAAACCTTAGCAGAAATTGGGATTAAAGATTTAAGAATAGCTGCAAGCTCACTAACAAGTGCTCATGAAGAACTTGTTGAATATATAAAGAGCGGTGTAATTACAAGAATAGAGACTAGTGGTATAAGAGGAAGATTGGCAACGGAAATATCAGAAGGAATATTAGGAGAACATCCAGCAGTAATACGTTCGCATGGTGGAAGAGCTAGGGCTATATGTGAAGGTGAAATAAAAATAGATATTGCATTTATTGCTGCCCCATCATCAGACTGTATGGGAAATGCCAATGGTGTTAAAGGAAAGTCTATATGTGGATCCATGGGATATGCTAAGGTAGATGCAGAGTATGCAGATAAGGTTATAGTTGTTACAGATACATTAGTTGATTATCCTAACTTTCCACAAAGCATTTCACAGACATTAGTTGATTATGTAGTTGTAGTTGATGAAATCGGAGATTCTAAAGGGATAATGTCAGGTGCAACTAGGCTTACATCTAATCCAAAGGAACTATTAATGGCTAAGAGAGTTTCAGATGTTATGCTAGCCACAGGATTATTCGTGGATGGTTTTTCAATGCAAACTGGTTCAGGGGGAGCAGCTCTTGCAGTTACTAGATTTGTAAAAGATGAAGCCAAAAAGAGAAACATAAAGCTTAGTTATGCCTTAGGTGGAATAACTAAACCAATGGTGGATCTATTAGAAGAAGGGCTAGTTGATACATTACTTGATGTACAATGCTTTGATTTATCTGCGGCAGAATCTATAGGCAAAAATGAAAAACATGTTGAAATAAGTGCAGATTTTTATGCCAATCCATTTAATAAATCAGCAGCAGTGAACAAGTTGGATTTCGTTATATTAAGTGCATTGGAGATAGATGTGGATTTTAATGTAAATGTTATATCAGGATCAGATGGAGTTATAAGAGCTGCTTCAGGGGGACATAGTGATACTGCAGCAATGGCTAAGGTTTCTATAGTAGTTGCTCCACTTACTCGTGGAAGGATATCAACAGTAATTGATAGGGTTACTACTGTTGTTACTCCAGGAAGTACTGTAGATATACTCGTAACTGATTATGGAGTAACTGTTAATCCAAGACGTAAGGATTTAATTGAGAAATTTATAAGACAGGGCCTTCCGCTTATAACAATGGAAGAGTTAAGAAAAATTTCTACAAGATTATTAGGAACTCCAAAGGAAATAGAATTCAGTGATGAGGTTGTAGCGGTAGTAGAGTACAGAGATGGAAGTATAATAGACGTAATCAGAAAGAGGAAGCAATAATCAGTTGTTCATTAAATTGTAAGAGGTGACTATAAAACATCTCTTACAATTTAAAAATAAATTTGGGGGAGGAAAATTAAAATGTCTACAACAACGGTTAGAAAAACGACTAAAGAAGCGAAAGAAACCTTTAAAGTATTTGGGATGCCATGGTATATTTTGGCTGGAGTTTCATTAACAGTTATATTTGCAGCCGCAAAGGGATTTTTGCCCAACAACATAGTAGGAGGTTTTGCATTACTTTATACAGTGGGTATATTATTTGGATTTATAGGTGACAGGATTCCTATATGGAATGAGTATGTTGGTGGAGGTCCTATATTAGCATTTTTAGGTGCAGCGGCATTAGTTTATTGGGGTGTAATACCGGAAAAGAGTGTTGAAACTGTAAAATTATTTATGGACACAACTGACTTTTTAGATTTATTCATTTCAGTACTTATAACAGGTTCTATATTATCAGTTAATCGTAAATTATTAATGAAGGCATTCTTAGGATACATTCCAGCAATAATTGGGGGGATTATCGCTGCCTTTGTATTTGGGATTTTAGGAGGACTAGTATTTGGTATACCCGCTAGCGAAGTGGCTACGAAGTATGTTTTACCTATAATGGGTGGAGGAACTGGAGCGGGAGCTATACCAATGAGTGAAATATATGCTAGTGTTACAGGAGGAGATCCAGCGGCATGGTTATCCTTTGCATTATCAATATTAACTATAGCCAACATAATAGCTATATTTGCAGCCTCTGTATTAAGCAAACTTGGAGAAACAAAAGCGGGGGAAAAGTTTAATGGACATGGAGAATTAATTAGGACAGCGGACGATATTTCTAAGCTAGAAGAAAAAGTAGAGGTTAAGGTTACTGCTAGAGAAGTCGCAGTTGGATTAATATTAGCTTGTTCATTTTATGTATTAGGAAACATATTTTCAAAGCTTATAAAAATACCTGAGTTCACTATATTTGGAACTAATGTAAAAATAGATATACACAGATTTGCATGGATGGTTATCTTAGTAGCAATTGCTAATGTGGCTAATATGATACCTCTAGAATTAAAAGAAGGTGCTAAAAAACTACAGGGATTCTTTTCAAAGCAATTTACAATAGTAGTAATGGTTGGAGTTGGAATAGCATTAACAGATCTTGGAGAATTAATAGCTGCATTCACCTTTGGAAATGTTGTTATAGCAGCACTTATAGTTCTTGGAGCTATAGTGGGTTCGGGTTTAATTGGATCGCTTGTAGGATTCTATCCAATTGAAACAGCCATAACTGCAGGCCTTTGTATGGCAAACCGTGGAGGATCTGGAGACGTAGCTGTTTTAACAGCGGCAAAGCGTATGGACTTAATGTCATTTGCGCAAATATCATCCCGTCTTGGCGGTGGCTTAATGCTTGTCATCGCAAGCATACTATTTGGTATATTCTTTTAGAAGATAAGAAGTAAAAGAGTGTTGATTTTCAACACTCTTTTTAAACAAACTATCTAATATGAGAGGTGTTAAAATGGGGAAAAAGACTATAAAGAAATTAGCAGAGGAAGCAAGACGAGAGGGTTTGTTCAGTGAAGCTTTTGAAACTTCCAAAAGAAAAAAGGTATACAAGGTCAAGAGTTTAAAGGATGGGATGTTGATAGTGCTTTATTTCATTTTAGCTCTTATATTTGTTGCTCTTATTAGAAATATTTAATAGATTAAAAGATAGATTATATTGATGAAATTAAAAAATATTTTGATGATAAATATAAAGAGTATATAAATTATGTTGGTATAAAGGGGAAGTTAGGATAAGGTATAAAGAACATATAAGGAGGTGTAGTTGAACTAGGGTGCTTTTACCCAGTTTGACAAAGGAATATGAGTGTAGATGTAAAAGGGCAAGCTTTAAAATTACATGAAGATAAAAGGGGAAAGCTAGAAATAGTAGGAACTATACCAATTGAAAATGGACAAGATTTGGCTTTAGCCTATACGCCAGGAGTAGCTGCACCTTGTTTAGAAATAGCTAAGGATAAGAATAATGCATATAAATACACTATAAAAGGAAAGACCGTAGCAGTTGTTTCCAATGGAACAGCAGTACTTGGATTAGGAGATATAGGGCCAGAAGCATCTCTTCCAGTAATTGAAGGTAAAGCATTGCTACTAAAGAGGTTTGGAGAAGTGGATGCAATACCAATTAGTATAGATTCTACAGATTCTAATGATATAATAAACACTATAAAAAACATAGCTCCAGGCTTTGGAGGAATTCATCTTGAGGATATAAAAGCTCCTGAATGTTTTTATATTGAAGATAAATTAAAAGAACAGCTAGATATTCCAGTATACCATGATGATCAACACGGCACTTCTATTGCTGTATTAGCTGGCTTATATAATGGATTGAAGATATTAAATAAAAAAATAGAAGAAATAAAGGTAGTTATAAATGGAGCTGGTGCATCTGGTATTGCGGTAGCCAAGCTTTTAAAGGCAGCAGGTATTAAAGATATAGTTTTGTGTGATTTACAGGGAGCTGTTATCGAAGGTGACACTTCATTAAATGAAGCACAACAAGAAATTGCAAAGGTAACTAATAGAAATTTTGAAAAGGGTAAATTAGAAGATATAATTAAGAATAAGGATGTATTTATAGGTGTTTCTGATGGAAATGTATTAACTAAAGAAATGGTTAAAACAATGAATAAAGATAGTATAGTTTTTGCTCTAGCGAATCCCACTCCAGAAATAATGCCAGATGAAGCAAAGGCAGGAGGAGCTAGAATAATAGCTACGGGTAGATCTGATTTCCCAAATCAAATTAATAACGTATTAGTGTTCCCAGGAATATTTAAAGGAGCTTTAAAGGTTAGGGCAACGGATATATCTGATGAGATGAAAATTGCAGCAGCAAAGGGACTTGCTGATTTAATAAAGGAAGAAAAACTAAATGAAGAATATATAGTTCCTAGTGTATTTGAGGATGGAGTTTGTGATGCTGTGGCAAATGCTGTAATAAAAGTAGCAAAGGAACTTGGGCTAACTAAGTAATTTGAAAGATACTTCACCAATGCTAAGGATGCTTACCCCTTGGGTTTTGATGCTCAAGGGGATTTTTATTTTTGTAAATTTATGCAACGTTTCTAGCGTCTCATACGTCTAATAAATGAAGCAGCTTCGAAAGAGGAGATGAAGGGAGTGGAGGAGTTGGTTGATGAAATAAGCTTTTATAAAGCTAAAGAGGGGGATGGAGAGAGTTTTTATAGGATTCTAGAGCCTATAAAAAACAAATTATATAGAATAGCTATTATTTATATGAAAAATGAAGATGATGCATTAGATTGTATTCATGATTCTATTGTAAAAGCTATTCAATCTATTGATAAACTAAAAGAACCACAGCATTTCAATACCTGGATTACTCGTATTATGATAAATACTTGCAAGGATCATATACGTAAAAATAAAAATATAGAGATAAATGATACTACTACTTTTGAAGATAAATTGATTTACAATGACGTTAATATAGAAGAAAATATGGATTTATATAAGGCTTTAGATAGCTTGAAGGAAAATGAAAAAGAGTTAATTGCAATGAGATATATGGAGGATATGAGCATAAAGGATATTTCAGAGGTAACCAATGTTCCAATGGGAACTATTAAAAGTAGCATTAGTAGAACCATAAAGAAGTTGAGAGTCTATATGAAGGAGGTATAGAAATGAAGTATGAGAATATAGATAAAATTAAAGTTTCATCAAAGCTAGATGAGAGAATTAGAGATGCAATTGAAGAGGGGTATAAAGGTAAGGGAGAATCAAAAATGAAAAATAAATGGAAGAAAAAAGTAGCGGCAGCGGCGGCAACTATGGTAATTGGAACAACAGCATTTAGCGTGGCATTTCCGGCCTATGCTAAAGAAATTCCTGTTATAGGAAATATATTTTCTTATTTAAGTGAAAACAAAAATGGAAGCTATATGGACTACAAGGAGTATTCTAAATCACTAGATATGACTCAGGAAGATAAGGGAATTAAAATTACTTTAAATGATGCAATATATGATGGAAGGACAGTCATGATCACATATACTATAGAAAGTGAAAAAGATTTGGGGGATAGCATATATACTAAAGATGATCTTAGCATTGAGGGATATAAAGGTGGAATGACAGGTAGCAGTGGAGTTCATAAGGTAAGTGAGAACACCTACGTGGGCTTTACTAGAATGTCTATAGATGAGCCTAAAGATGATCTTAATGTAAAACTAAAATTTGAAGGTATAAATGATTATAATGATCACAATGGCTTAGATATAAATGGTAATTGGGGTTTTAAATTTAATCTTAAAAAGAGCGATGCTGATATTATGATGGTTAATAAAAGCACAACTAAAGAAGGAGTAAATTTAAATATAGAAAAAATAACTTTTACACCTATGTCCACTATTTTATATTATAGTCAACAGGTTTCTGACGAAGAATTAAATGGATATCATAGTGTAGACACTGAAATTGTTGAAGTGAAAGATGATTTAGGTAATGTATATTCAGGTGAGGGAGACGGAGGACATGGTACTAAAAACATTATGAATTGGACGTCTACTTACGAAAAAATAGATGAAAATGCTACTAAGCTTATAATAACTCCTAAAGCTGAGTTTAATGTATTAGCTAAAGATGGGCAGCGAATAATTGGACCATCAGCCCTTAAAGATAAATATATGGATAAAGAAGTGTTAGAGTACTTAAAAGAGAAAGGAACAATGCCTAAAGAGGTAATTTTAGATGACATAGTTATTGATTTAAAATAGATGTTTAGATTTAATCATAAATTTTACCCCTTGAATTTTATATTCAAGGGGATTTTTATTTATTAAGTTAAAAATAGAAGTATTAAAAATAAGGAGTATAAAGGATTTGTTTAGATATAAAAAATAGATTTTTAGGTTATTTAATGAGAGTAATATTGAATGTTGAATATATAAATGCAACTTTCTGTTACTTTATATGGTAATATAAATTATAAAAATGAAATATAATTTTCATATAAGTTTCTTTTTATGCAATGGGTGATAAAAAATATTTTATTATGAAAAAAAGAAATCACCTTGAATTTTCCTAATTTAAATCTTATAATATTGATGTTATAAGGATTTTCTTAGTAAATTAAATATTAAAGATATATATAATTTGAATAATAAATATAACAAATAATTCAAAATTAAATATTATTGAATTATTTTAAGTCATATGTTAGAATGTTAATAAATTGTAAATGAACATTAAAAATAATATACTAAATTTAAATAAATAATAAGGTGTATTATTAAAAAAATTAATATTATGATGGGGGAGTGAATTATGGGTAAACCTATTACGGAAACTAAAAAAGATAAGAAAAAAGGTACCGGAGGCTTTTTAAACTGGGTTGAAAGGGTTGGAAATAAAATGCCACACCCTATGGCGATTTTCATTATATTAAGTATTATAGTAATAATAGTATCCGACCTTTGTGCAAGAGCAGGAGTAAGTGTTCAATATGATATGTTGGACAAGGTCAATGGAGGAACTAAATTAACAACTGTAGAGGCGGTAAGTTTACTTACACCGGATGGCATAAGATATATGTTTACAACTGCAGTTACGAATTTTACTTCCTTTGCACCATTAGGAACAGTTTTAGTTGCTATGCTGGGAGTAGGTATGGCAGAGGAAACTGGATTTATACAAGCTCTACTTAGAAAAACAGTAATGAGCACACCTAAACAATTAATAACAGCAATAGTTGTATTCCTTGGTATTATGTCTAATATAGCATCAGATGCAGGATACATAGTTTTAATACCTTTAGGAGCATTGGTGTTTTTAAGTTTTGGTAGACATCCACTTGCAGGTATTGCTGCTGCATTCGCAGGTGTATCTGGTGGTTTTAGTGCCAATTTACTTATAGGTACCACAGATCCATTACTTGGTGGTATTAGTACTGAGGCTGCTAAACTTATAAATCCAGGTTACGATGTAGCAGCTACAGCAAACTGGTATTTCATGATTGTTTCAACTTTTTTAATAACCATTATAGGAACTTTCGTAACGGACAAAATAGTAGAACCAAGGCTTGGAGCATATAAGAATGTTCCATCAGAAGACATACTTGAATTAACTAAAGAAGAAAAGAAAGGTTTAAAGTATGCAGGAATAGGTTTCTTAATATTTTTAATAGTTATATTAGCAATGGTTGTACCATACAATGGTATACTTAGACATCCAGAAACACATAAAATCATAGGAAAAACTCCGTTTATGGATTCAATTGTTCCAATTATAGCATTCTTTTTCTTTGTGCCAGGAGTTTGTTATGGAATCGCTGCTGGTAACATAAAAAACAATAAGGATATTGCAAATGCTTTAAGTAAATCCATGGGCAAAATGGGAGGCTATCTCGTTTTAGTTTTCTTTGCATCTCAATTCGTTGCATATTTTAGTCACACTAATTTAGGAACTATATTGGCAGTAAACGGTGCAAATTTATTAGAAACTACAGGACTGACTGGTATACCGCTTATAATATTATTTATTTTGCTTTGTGCATTCATCAATTTGTTTATGGGATCAGCTTCAGCAAAATGGTCTATTATGGCACCAGTATTTGTTCCAATGTTTATGGGAATAGGCTTTACTCCAGAATTTACTCAGGCAGCCTTTAGAGTAGGAGACTCATGTACAAATATTATAACTCCACTTATGTCATATTTTGCGTTGATAGTTTCTTTTGCTGAAAAATATGATGAGGATACAGGAATAGGTACATTAATATCAATGATGTTGCCATACTCCGCATTATTCTTAATAGGATGGAGCGCTTTATTGATGTTATGGTATGGTTTAAACTTACCACTAGGACCTGGAATAGGAATATTTATGTAGTAAAATATAATATTAGAATCATATAGTTATATATTTATATATTTATATAGTGATATAGTGATATAGTTAATAATTCCCTTAGGTTTTAATACTTAAGGGGATTTGTTTTATTGTAATTATTTAGCTTGTTTTTATTATTGATGCGAATAAAATACCATGAAACACATAAACTATTCACTGAATAAAAATAGCTATTTAAGGAGTGATATATATGACAACAAAAATTGTTGCATCACCAAGTAAATATATTCAAGGAAATGAGGAGCTAGCTAAAATTGGGGATCATACAAAGGATTTTGGCAAGCTCCCATTTGTTATTGCAGATGATTTTGTTATGAGTTTGACTAAAGATATTATAGAAAAAAGCTATAAAACTAATGGCTCAAGTTTTGTAATGGAAAAATTCAATGGAGAATGTTCAAAAGTAGAAATAAATAGATTAAAAGAGATCTGCATGGGTAAATCTTGCGATATAGTTGTTGGTGTAGGCGGTGGAAAAACTTTAGATACAGCGAAAGCTATAGCTCATTATTTAAGTTTACCTGTTATTATAGCACCTACTATAGCATCTACAGATGCCCCTTGTAGTGCTTTATCTGTAATTTATACAGAAGAGGGCGAATTCGATGAATATCTATTGTTGCCTAAAAATCCAACAATGGTGCTTATGGATACAAAAATAATAGCAGCTGCACCAGTAAGGTTATTAGTATCAGGTATGGGAGATGCTTTAGCTACATATTTTGAAGCTAGAGCTTGCAAACAGTCAAATGCAATTACAATGGCAGGAGCACATTCTACTGATGCTTCATATGCCCTTGCTAAGCTTTGTTATGATACATTGATGACAGATGGATTAAAGGCAAAATTAGTAGCTGAAAGCAAAGTATCAAATCTATCTTTAGAAAAAATAATTGAAGCCAATACATATTTAAGTGGCATAGGTTTTGAAAGTGGAGGATTAGCGGCAGCTCATGCCATTCATAATGGCTTTACAGTATTGGAAGAGTGTCACCATTTATATCATGGGGAGAAGGTTGCCTTTGGTACAATAGCACAACTGGTACTTGAAAATGCTCCTATGGAAGAGATTGATGAAGTAATTGAATTTTGTATTGACATAGGACTTCCTATAACCCTTGAGGATATGGGAATAAAGGAAGTTAAAGAAGAGGATATAAGAAAAGTTGCTAAAGCCTCTACCGCTGAAGGAGAAACCATATACAATATGCCCTTCCCAGTAACTGAGGATGATGTATATGCAGCAATATTAACTGCCGATAAAATAGGAAGGCTATATAAATAAAAATAATATTTCCTTGACAAAATAATTATTAAATCATATTATAGATATTAAAATATATTATATTAAATTCCATTGAAGGGAAGAGTAAATATTATCTGAGTATCCAAAGCGAGTGGAGGCAGGTGGAAGCTCCATGAGAAAAGTAGTATTGAAAGACATCCTAGAGGAGTTTATCTGAAATTAAAAGTAGGATAAAACGGATTCCACCGTTAAAGGGATTAAAGATGACTTAGTTATTAATTAACTTTGTTGAAGCAGGATGGCACCGTGAATTTATAGCTTTCACTCCTATAAGGAGTGAAAGCTTTTTGTTTTACGATTAGAATAGGGCCCATTCTAATTATATGGTGTTATTCTATGGTTTCACGAGTTAATAATATAAGATTAATTAGGGTGGCACCGCGAATTTTCGCCCCTTGAGCTTTAATGCTCAAGGGGATTTTTTATTATTTAAATTAGTTTTTATTATTTAAATTAGTTTTTATTAAATTTAAAAGGAGATATTATAATGAGAAGAGTTATGGTAAAGGAATTAAATAATTATATAAATGAAGAAGTTAAAATCCAAGGATGGATTTATCGTATAAGAAAACTTAAAGAGATTACTTTTATGATTTTAAGAGATAGAACTGGCTTAGTGCAATGTGTTATAGATAATAAAATAATAGATGTGGGAAATATAAAATTAGAATCTGTAGTATCGATTATAGGAGAAGTAAAGGAAAATAATAATATATTGAATCCTTTTGAGGTTGTTACTAAGAATTTTGAAATATTAAATGAAGTAAAGGAAGAGTTACCTATTGAAATCAATAAAAAAGAGTTAGGAATTAATTTAGATACTATGTTAAATAATAGAATTTTAAGCTTGCGTCATGAAAAGATAAACTCTATATTCAAACTACAAAATCTTATAATACAAGGATTTAGGGAGTTTTTGACTAAAGAAGGGTTTACTGAAATCTTTACACCTAAAATCGTAGCTGAAGGCGCGGAGGGAGGTACAGAAATATTTGAAGTAAAATATTTTGAAAATAAAGCATATCTTGCACAAAGCCCTCAATTTTATAAACAGATGATGGTTGGGGCTGGCTATGAAAGGGTTTTTGAAATAGCCCACGTATACAGAGCGGAGCAGCATAATACTAATAGACATCTCAATGAATATATAAGTATGGATTTTGAGATGGGATTTATTGAAAATGAAGAAGATGTAATGAGCATGGAAGAAAATCTTTTGAATCATATACTAAATAAGATAGAAAAAGAAGGTAAAGAATATTTAGAGATATTGAATACGGTTATGCCTAAGATAGAAAATACCATTCCGAGGATTAAGTTTAGTGAAGCTATAGAGATACTGAGAAAGGAATATAATAAAACTGACATAGATGGAGACTTAGACCCTGAAGGAGAAAAATTAATTTGTAAGTATGCAAAAGAAAAATTGGGATGCGAGTTTATATTCTTAACTCATTATCCAAGAAAGAAAAGACCGATGTATACAATGCCTTGTGGGGAAAATGAAACTCATAGTTTTGATTTATTATTTAGAGGTATTGAAATAACAACTGGAGGGCAAAGAATTCATGAATACGACATGTTAATAGACAATATAAAATATAAAGGTTTAAATCCAGAAAAATATCATAACTATACCTCAGTGTTTAAATATGGAATGCCTAGACATGGAGGTCTTGCTATTGGACTTGAAAGAATAACAATGCAAATTCTTAAACTAGAAAATGTAAGAGAGGCTTCATTAATTCCTAGGGATAGAACAAGATTGACTCCATAGAAATGTTTGAGATGATGTTGTAAACTTAATGTTGTAAGCTTAACAAGGAGGAAATAAAATATGCTAAAAGTATATGAATTTAAAGAAACTATAGAAGCTCGTGAGGGCATTGATGGAGCATATATACAGTTTCCATACAATGTGAAAGAGGAGTTTGGTACCAATGGAATAGTTAAAGTGATTGCCACCTTTGATGGTGTAGAATATCGTGGTGCACTGATTAAAATGGGTACATCATGCCATATTATAGGTATAACAAAGGCTATAAGAGAAAAGATTGGTAAGCAACCAGGTGATGAAATAATAGTTACTATTAAAAAAGATACTGAAAACAAAGTCAATGATATGCCAGAAAATTTTATTACGGCATTAAAGGAAAACGAGCGGGCCACAGAATTCTTTGATAGTCTTACTGTTAGTCAAAAAAATAAATTTATTAATTTTATTGCTTCAGCTAAGAAAAAAGAAACATCAGATGCAAGGGTACTAAAGGTTATTACTATGCTTAAAAACAAAGAAAAAATGAAGTAAGATATAAAATCAATTAATAAAGGGATTTTGCTTAAGCAAAGTCCCTTAAATTTATTTATAAGAAAATTCCGTAGCAGAACATAGTGTAATTTTCCTAAATGAATTTATATATTATAAGTATATAATTCATTTTAGAACATACTAAAAGTTGTATATGATTCATAAATATAAATATTTCAATTATAGGATTATCTCTACGATAATTTTAAATACATAGAAAGCAAGAAGGTGAGTACTTATTATGAAAAATCCATTTTTCAATGAAATAAAAGCTCTAAGTAACTTTAGATATGGGTTAAAGAATTTTATAAAATATCAAATTGCAACAAAACTTTTACTATCTATAATCATACTTCCTATATCTTCATTCATAATAAATGTACTAATGAGTAGAAGAGGATTTCATATTATCACCAATACTGAAATTCTAAAATATGGTTTTTCCATGGAAGGAATATTAACACTGCTGATGCTATATATAATGTCAACCTTAATAATACTGTTAGAAATAGGGGGACTAATAGTAATTAGCAATGAAACCTTGTCAAATAGAAAAGAATCTGATTTTTACTCTATATTAAAATTTTGTTTAAAGAAAACTCCTAAATTCATAGGAGTAGGTGGTATTTTCGCTATTTTATTTTTCTTTATTTTTGTAAGTCTTATAGGAATAGAATCATATACAAGTTTAGGATTCTCGCTTAAAATTCCATATTTTATACAAAGTTTTATAAATGAACATATATTTTTAAGTGCTATGGAAGTACTAATTTTAATTATACTTTTCATTAAATCTATAGAATTAATTTTTTCATTTCATTTTATAATATTGGATAATAAAAAGCCTATAAAAGCTTTAAGATCTAGTAAAAAGTTAATTAAAGATAATAGAAAAAAATTTCTAACTTATTTTTTAACTATAACTATACTTCATGTAATATTATTTTTATTAATTTATATATCATGGATTTCAATTATGGCTACTTTAGTAAGAAAAGTTAATTATAATTCTTATTTAGGAAGAATTATAATATCAAGTATATTTGTATTTCATCAAATGGGAGCTATGATATCTTCTTTTGTAGTTGCTCCATTAGGAGTTTATTATATAACAAGGCTCTTTTATATATTAAAACAGAGAAGTAATGAAATACAGGTTGCACCATTAAATATAAGAATTAAAGAAAAACCAGGTTTGTTAGATAAAATATTTTCTAACAAAAAAAGAGTTCTTGTGGTATTTATTTCTGTATTTCTAAGCTTTACTATAATAACAAGTTTTATAGTGAATGAAATAATAAATATTAGGTATGATGTAAAGATAACTGCTCATAGAGGAGCTGTTAAAGAAGCACCAGAGAATACTTTATCATCCATAGAGGCGGCAATAAAGCACAATGCAGATTTTGCTGAGGTTGATGTACAAGAAAGTAAAGATGGAGAGATAGTTCTTTTACATGATTCCAATTTGAAAAGGACAACAGGTGTTAACAAAAATATATGGGAACTTACTTATAGTGAAATAAAAGAATTAGATGCAGGAAGTTATTTCGATAAAAGGTTTTCTAACGAGAGGATACCTCTACTTGAGGAAGCTATTAAATTATCAAAAGACAAGATTAAACTTAATATTGAAATTAAGACAAACGGTCATGAAAATGATTTAATTAAGAATGTAGTAAAAGTAATAGAAGAGAATGACTTTATTGACTCTTGCGTTGTAACATCCCTTGACTACAAAGTACTTGAAAAGATAAAAGAAATAAACCCTAAAATTAAAAGAGGATATATCATATTTTTGATAAAGGGAGATTTAAAAAAATTAGATGTAGATTTTTATAGTATTGAACAATCAATTGTTAATGAGGATATTATATATACAGCTCATTCTATGGGAAGAGAAGTTCATGTTTGGACTGTAAATAATTCCACTAGTGTGAAAAGATTAGTTAATTTAGGTGTAGATAATATAATAACAGATGATGTAGTTATGGTTAAGTATATTTTAAATGAAATGAAGAAAATCTCTCCTTATGAAAAATTCTTAGATGTAATGGTAGAATAGGCGAGATTTATTATAAATAAATATGTATTTATTGGAGATTTCGTATAGAAATATTATTTAAAAAGCTTTTTAAATAATATTATAAATATTCAGGGAAAATTGAAATAAAGAATAGTCAAAAGCTAACGATATATATTATAACAGATTAAACGTTTTATTAAATTTAATTTATCAAATAATAATAACTATTTATAAAATATGGAATTTTTATCTTGGCTACTATATAATAGCGTTTATTTAATATATATAATTGATGAAACGGATTATACGGGTATGGAGGTTGTATTAGTAATTTGACACTAATATTATGTAAGTGGAAGAGAGGTTGATTTGGTTTGGGAGATAAAAGGGTTGTTGCAAGTGTAGAAGATTTAAAAGAGGGTATGATTGCAGCAGAAGAGATCATAGTTAATAATAATGTACTAATAACAAAAGGAACAAGGTTGACAGATAGCATAATAAAGAAATTAAAAAATGTTTATTTAGAGAATGACTTGCAAGTATATGAAAGAGATCCAGAGCAAGAGAATATATTAAAAGAAGGTAAAAAAGAACTAGAACAAGCTCAAATAACTGTTAAAAAATTATGTAACCATTTGGAGAATATATTTTTTAAAATAAAGCTTGAGGGAAAGACAGATATGAATGAAGTGAGAAATTTCTCTAAAAAAGTAATGGAAGAGTTAATTTCTCCAAGAACTATGATTAAAAATATAGTGATAGAGGGAAATGGACAAGACTCCGTATATAAACATTCAGTTAACGTCATTGTATTAAGTTCTCTACTAGGAAAATGGTTAGGGTTTACAGAAGATAGGTTGAACTTATTAGCATATTCAGCGATTTTACATGATTTTGGTAAAACTAAAATAAATAAAAAAATAATTTCTAAATCATCTAGTCTCACTACAGAAGAGAGAGAAGAATTAAGAAAACATCCAGTGATAGCTTACAATTTAATTAAGGATATATCTTATTTAAGCAACTCTGTAAAATACGGTGTATTGATGCACCACGAAAGAATTGATGGATCAGGATATCCTCTAGGATTAAAGGATAATAAAATACATGAATTTGCAAAAATTATAGCCATTGCAGATACTTTTGATTATATTAATTCAAATAAAAATTCTGATGATCCTTTTAAAGCATTAGAATATATTAGAAAGGATTGTTTAGGAAAGCTTGACTATAACTATAGTAAGCTGTTTGTAGAACATATAGCCAACTATTTCTTTGGAGAAAATGTGTTATTGAATAATGGCAAAGTAGGTAAGATAGTACATATAGATATAAATAATTTATCCAGACCTCTCATTTTATGTGATGAAAATTTTATAGATTTAAAAAAGGAAAATGAATTAAAAATAGAAGGCTTTCTAGCAGATTAGCTCCATAAGTCCACTGAAGTTATCATATTATGATATTATTACATATGGATAAATTATTGATTTATAAAACCCCTAGAAGTAGATAAAATGCTTCTAGGGGTAAATTTTTTAAATAAATTCAAATTTTTATATAATAATAAATTATTTTTTAAAAACTGAATATATTAGGTTTGTAAAGTATTCTAAATTAAAACCTTCATTTTTGCAATAAAGTCTAATATCGCTATTACACTTATTGTTATCAAGAGAATTAACATAATAATCTAAATAAGTTACTCCGATCATGAACATATATATCACCTCCTAATAAATTATTTACAGTTGTCATGTTAAAGCTTTTCATCATTTTGCATACGCTCCTTTCTTATTTTTTTATATTAAAAAAAGCCATGGAAATACCAAGGCTTTTTAATAGCATAAATATAATATTAAAAATTTAAAAAGCCATGGGCTATGATAACCCATGGACACAAACACTAAAAATATTAATAAATAAAAATTTATATAATACTTGTGGCAGAGCTATCAGTACTTATTAAGATGTATTTAGTTGAATTTTTTAATAAAAACATTGATGTTAACATAACTCTACCTCCTTATAGTAATTTTTAACAAATTAATAAAATAATTATAGCATGAGTAGAAAAAATTGTAAATAGTTTATTTGATAAATTTATTATATATTTTGATTTTTGCTATCTAAAAGTAATTTTAAACATTTAACGGGCAAATTAAAGCTATTAGCTATTTGCTCTATAGTAAAACCTTCAAAAGCGATTTCATCCATATTAAGATCCATTAATTTTAAAGCAAAATAATTGGCTTGCTTTTCAAGTTTGTTTAAATTTAAAAGACTTCTACTAAAAGCACTAGTTATTATATTCGTATGTATAATAGCGTGTCCCAATTCGTGGCATAATATAAATTTTTCATATTCTATATTTAAATCATCACGTATAAATACAACTTCTCTATTAAAAAAATTTCTATTATAAAAAGCTTCATTACCTTGAAGTAAAATATTACACTTAGGTAACTTTTTTATGGAAATTTCTAAAGAGTCGTATAGCTCATAAATATCTTTAGTGCCGTAAACATCAATCAACCCATCTATGAAATTATCAATCCATTTATATTCCATAGAACCCCTCCATCTGTATAGATTAAGCTATAAATTTAAGTCATTTTTTATATTTATAGCTTATTAACTTAAGTTGTCTTAATAATTCATTAGCAAATTCAATAATTTCATCATCGCTCATCTTACTTATGTCAAATCCCCCAAAACCCATAATAGCTGGTTGCTCAATAATAAACTTCATAGCTTCTTCTGGAGTATTAAAATTTATGCCAATATCTTTATTATCCTCATCTAGCAGATCGCTAGTTTTTACCTCTAAAGAATTAGCGATAGAATTTAGTACATCTAAGCTAGGATTATATCTACTATTTTCTACATCAGCAAGATAAGAACGTGATATATTAGCCTTTTCTGCCAGCTCTTTTTGCGTCATTATTTTTTCTTTTCTATACTTTTTTATATTTTTTCCGATAGACATACAAATCTCTCCTGTATACTGTTAAATTTATCATGTGGGTTTAACCGACATTCTTAATGCTATTATATAATATAAAATACGTAAATACAATACATTACCAGTCGGATATACCAGTTAATAGGAGTTAAAAGACGTATAAACAAGTAAAATAAATGTATTTAATTAAAATAATCCAAAAACAGGAATATAACACTTTTACATTTTGACGGAAATACAATACAATATTTTTAAAAGATATTATATTGTTAAATGATAAAATTTAGGGGGTATATATAATGGATAAGAATTTAAATAGAAAGACGGATGGACTATTAAATAGTTACAACTTAATATTAGCTGAGATAAAAAATTTAGAAATAGAAATTGAAGAATTAAGGCTTGAGTACAATGGCTATAAATCAATCAATTATAATGAAAAGACAAGCAAAACGTTTAAAATCACTAATGTAGTAGAAGAAGAGTACATAAGAAAAGAAACCCTGATAGATAAATTGATGAAAGAAAAAGAAAATAAAGAGAGATTAATTAATAAAGTAGATAATGCTTTAAGCACACTAGATGATAAAGAAAGAAGCATTGTAAAATTAAGATGTATAGATAATAAACCTTGGAAAGAAGTAGGGGAATTATTAGGGTTGGACTACGATTATGCAGGAAGAATAAAGAGAACTGCTATAAAGAAGATATCTGATTTAATATGGATTAAGGAAAAATACAGTAAATAAGTCGTAAAAATTACTTTTATGTTACGTTTCATTCGTGGTTTAATAGTAAATGAGAAAGTGAACTGATTCGAAAAAACATTCAGCAGTTCATTATTTTAATAAGACTCTTGAATTTCAAGGGTCTTTTTATTTTATCCGATGACTAGCATCCGTAATACTCCCATCGCACTCTGTGAAAGCGATTCACATAAAATCAAAGATTTTGGTTCTCTGCTTTTCTACAAGTGAGAGATATTAGAGCTCTTGAGCTTCAGTAATTTGGAGTTCTTATGCTGTGCATAACGGATGGTACGTCCCTGGATAAGTTCTTCTAAGCTTCAGTTGGAGTAAGTATTCCTTTTAAGCAAACTCCATCTGAAGCTAAGAATCACTTGATAGATATTTCTAATGAAAGGAGGTGATGCATATGGAAATAGCTACTTTAATAAATGACAAAATGAAAGAAGACATATATAGAAAATACACCAATGATAGAGATGGCACTAGTTTTAAAGAGCGACTAAGCATTAGAGACTTAGAAGAGCTAATGGGAGTTAACAGGCCTACTTATAAAAGGCACAAAGGTGCTTATAGGCAAAATTATTAAACCTAATATTAATGGTAGGTGATTTTAATGGCAGATATAAATGATTTAATAATAGGAATTAGCCAAATATTAGAGGGAAAATTTCCCGACATAAATATATATAAAGAAGCAAAAGAGGACTTAAAAAGGCCTTATTTTTTTATAAAGGTTTTAAACTCTACGCAGAAGAAAGAGTTTAATACTAGATATAAAAGAAATGTTTCTTTTGATATCAGCTACTTTAGTGATAAAGAAGATATTAATTGGGATTCTTTAAACATAGCTGATAAACTCTATGAGATTCTTGAATATGTAGCTGTAGATAAAAAATTATATAGAGCTACTAATATGACACATGAAATTACAGAGGGAACTTTACACTTCTTTTTACAGTTTAGTTACAGAATAGTTAAACAAGTAGAAGAAGAACCTAAAATGCAAACATTACATGAGGAGGTATTAACTAAGAATGACTAAGAAGGAAATTAATAAAGAAATCAAATTTACAAAGGAACAAATCATTAGCTCTAGCAGATTTAATATAATTCAAAAGGATATTTTAGAAGCTTTGCTAGAAGATAAAGAATATAGCTTAGATGAGGCTAAAAAGGTTATAGATAATTTTAATAAGAGAGAGGTGAAATAAATGGCAGGAGGAACATGGAATAAACAAAACAAAATTAGACCGGGAGCATATATAAACTTTAAATCTAAAAGAAAGGACTCTCATATCCTTGGAGAAAGAGGAATAGTTACAATGCCTTCAAATCTTTCATGGGGGCCAGAAAAACAGGTTATTGAAATAGGGGCTAACGATGATTTATTTGATTTAATAGGTATAGATACAACTGAAGAAAGTGCATTATTAATCAAGGAATCACTTAAAAGAGCAAATAAACTTCTATTATATAGAGTTAATGCAGGTACTAAGGCTACAGCTACAATTGAGGGATTAACTATAACAGCTAAACATAGTGGTATAAAGGGAAATGACATTAAAGTTATTATACAAAATAATATTGATGATGAAACTTCCTTTGATGTAATTACTATGTTAGGAAATAGACAAGTAGATAAACAAATGGGAGTTAAATCTATAGAGAATTTAAACCCTAATTCTTTTTTAGAGTTTAAAGGTACTGGAGAATTAAAAGCTACTGCAGGTATTATCCTTAGCGGAGCCAGTGATGGTGTAGTGACTAATGGAGATTATATGGATTATTTAGCTGCAATTGAATTGTATAACTTTAATACCATGGCAGTTCCTACTAAGGATGCTAGTATTAAAGCTATAGCTACAAGCTTTATCAAAAGACTTAGAGAAGAAGAGGGAAAGAAGGTACAATGTGTACTTGAAAACTATCCAGAAGCTGATTATGAAGGAATAATTTCCGTTAAAAATGGTGTAATTTTAAATGACATGACTGTCATTCCTTCTGAAAAGGCAGTGGCATTTGTTGCAGGAGCAACTGCTGGGGCAAATGTTAACCAGTCATTAACTTATAGTACCTATGATGGAGCTATAGATGTAGATATCAGATATACAAATAAAGATATAGAAAATGCTCTCAATAATGGGGAAGTGGTATTTATAACAAGCAATAGCAAGGTGATTATAGAGCAGGATATAAACACCTTAAAAACTTTTACAGAAGATAAAAATGATGATTTTAGAAAAAATAGAACTATAAGAGTTATAGATGGAATAGGTAGTGACATTAAGTCTTTATATGAAAATAGCTATATAGGTAAAGCTTCTAATAATGAAGATAGCAGAAATTTATTTAAGAAAGATATAATAAAATATTTAGAAACTTTACAAGGCATAGGAGCAATAAAAAATGTTGTTATAGAAGATGTAACAGTATTATATGGAAATAATAAGGATTCTGTATTTGCTACAGTAGGAATACAACCTATAGACAGTATGGAAAAACTTTATATGAACGTGGAGGTGCAATAACATATGGGATTTTTTAAAGCAGAAGATACTATTGGTGGACAAGAAGCAAGGGGCTACATTACTATAGAAGGCCGTAACGAAGAGCTTTTTTATGCGAAGAAAATAGAAGCTAAGGTGGAAAAACAAAAGGCAGAAATAAAAACCCTTGGTAAAAGGGGAACACAAAACAGAGCCATAGGGTGGAAAGGAACAGGAACACTTACGGTCTATTATGCTACATCTTTATTTAGAGAACTTATGCTTAAATATATGAAAGAAGGTAAGGATGTTTACTTTGATATTACGGTAATCAATGAAGACCCAACAAGTAGTTTAGGTACTCAAACAGTTGTGTTAAAAAACTGTAATCTAGATGAAGTAAGCATGGCTGCTTTTGATGTGGATAGTGAAGTTCTAGAGGAAGAGATGGCCTTCACTTTTGAAGATGTGGATTTATTAAATAAATTCAATAAACCAATATTAGGATAAGACAGGATAATAATAGGAGGAGTATGGAATGGATTTTAAAGACTTTTTAATGGATGAGTTTGAAGATATAGAACCTATAGAGAAGATTGTAAAAATGGGTGGCAAAGAAAAGAAAATGAAATTTAAGCCTATATCAGCAACACTAGGTGATGAACTTAGAAAAAAGTGCAGGAAAATAGAGTTTTATAAAGGGCAAAAAGTTATAGAAACTAATCAAGACAAGTATGTGGCTAACTTAATAATAGAGACCACCATGCATCCTGATTTAAAAAATGCAGAACTTCAAAATGCGTGGGGAGTTAAAGGGGCAGAGGAATTATTAACTTCTATGAAAGCTAAAATGAATGATGGAGAATATGCAGAGTGGTCAAGCATAGTTAGTCAGATAAATGGATATGACAAAAGTATGCAGGAGCTAGTTGAAGAAGGAAAAAACTAATAAAGGAGGGCGACAGTGAGGCAAGCTATGCGCACTATGCCCTCCATAAACTTAAAATTAGACCAGGAGTATTAATGGGTAAATCTCCTCTAGATACAATAGATAGAAAAGAAAGAGCTTTTATATATGCTTCTATAGATATACACGTTGAGAATGAAAAGAAAGCTATGAATAAGTCTAGAAAGAAAAGGTAGGTATAAAAATATATACTGTCAAATATTTATTGTATTCGTATAATATACTATAAAAGGGGAGGGGATTTATAATGAAAGTAAAAATGAGAAAAATATTAGTTTTTTTACTTATCACCATTATTACCATTACACCAACTTCTGTATTTGCTAGTACCAATAAAAAGAATATAAAGGTAGCCTTTAATAAAGCTAACATTAAAGTTGATGGAGTTAGTTTTAATGGCAACAGAATGGTGTACAACAATAAAATATATCTACCAGTTGAAAATATTGCTAAACTATTCGATATGAATATTTATAACTATAAAGAAAAAAAGACAATATATATAGGTCAAGTACCGGCAGGAGAGGTTCCTAAAAAGGTTATTGATTCTTGGAAAAATGTGAAGCAGCCAGATAAAAATAAAAAAGAAACACTAATTTCAAAAGAATTGACCACTATTAATGGAGTATTTAATAGTGTTATTATTAAAATTCATGGGGAAAAAATGAATACGGAAAATATTCTGTATAATAATATTATTTTTATATCATTGGAAGAAGTATGCAAAATACTGGAAACTAATTGCAATTATTACAAACCAACTTTAACAACATATGTAGGAATGATTCCTCAAAATGAAGTTCCATACGATGTATATAAAAAATGGGTTTCTCATAAAACAAAAGAATTACAATCAAAACCAGCATCAGGGGAAATGGCAGGGTGGCAAAAGCTTATAGGCCATGAATATGAAAGTGTGGCTGATATTTACTATAAGTTAGATGGAGATATTTTATACGTAGAATTAAACGATATAAGAAAAGTTGATTTAAATAGAGCCATAGAATGGACAAATGATGATGGTATAAAAATACGTAGTACATTAGGAGATATATATTCACTATTTTGTGATTTAAGTCCATATTCAACAGAGTGGCTTAATAATAAATTTGGTAAGCTTTATCAGGACTGGATACTTGTAAGCACCATAGAAGCTGAAAATATAGTATCCGATTATCTACAAGAAACAGGACAAATGCCAAAACAAAACAATGTATTATTAACCCCAGACGCTGAATTTAAAGTTATAGAACCTGAAAAAAATACTCCTAGTGCTGAAGAGATAATAAGAAATATAGAAAACTATATGAAAACTATTGAAAATAAATAAAAATGTAAACTTAAAATTGAACTAAAAAAGTATTTTAATAATAAAAACACTTACCAACGTAAGTGTTTTTATTATGTGTAAAAGTGAGGTGATAATTATAGATACAGTATCAAATAGTCTGATGGTGATTGAAGGAATGTCAAGATCTTTAGAACAAGTACCTCCAGCATTACAATTTCTGAGATTAGTAATGGATAGTATTAACAATAGTGCAAATATAGATATGGAAATGTCAAATAGAAGAATAATTGACGTAGAGATAATTGAAGAAACCTCAGCAGAATTAGAAGAATTAACAAGAGCTCAAGACGCTGCAGCTAATTCTTCTAATGGACTATCAAGTAAAATCAAAGGTTTAATAAGTGATTTTCTAAAATTCGAAAATATAAAAAAGGGTCTAGACGCAACCATAGGGGGAGCGGCTAGGTTAGAAAAAGAAATTATTAATATGGGTAATGCATTAGGAAATAAAGATGTTGGAAAAGCTCTCTTTTTAAATTTAAATAAGTATGCTAACGAAAGTGCATATAGTATAGAAGAGCTTAATGGAATAACAAGGGAATTTATTAATTCCACAAAAGATCCAAATAAATTGATGAATTTAAATAAAACTGCTGAAAAACTTACATTGTTAGCCCCAGGACAAGGACTAACAGGTGCAGGTGGGGCGGTAAAAGAAGCTCTTGGAGGAGACTATGCGTCTTTACAAAGTAATTTTCAATTTAATGATGGTGACATCCAAATGCTGCAAAGTGCTGAAGGTATGGATGATTTCATAAATAAGTTTAATATATTATTAGATAAAAAAGGAGCCACGGAACAGGCTTTACAAGAACTAAATATGTCAGCTTCATCTCAGTTTAGTAATATTAGTTCTAATATACAAACTGCTTTTGCACAAGCTGGTGGCAATGCTTTAGAAGCCTTAAAGCCTATTTTAACCACTATTAATGAAGGCTTTAGAGATGAGAGATTTCAACCGTTTTTTGATGGAATAGCTAATGGGATAAGTACAATTGCTAATATTGGAGTATGGCTATTTAATATAATGCAATCTATAGGAAGCAGTATACAAGATAATTGGGGTACTATAGCACCAATACTAGCTGGAGCTATAGGAGCAATGATTACACTTAAAGGAGCAACGCTTGCTTATAATATAGTGCAAGGAATATCAAAAGGTATTCAACTCGCTTCTGCCATTGCCACAGCAATTTATACAAAATCAGCATTAACTAAAACTAATGCAGATATATCAGCAGCGGCAGCACAATGGGGATTAAATGCAGCGATATTTGCATGTCCTTTAACATGGATGGTAATTGCTATAATAGCGGTAATAACTGCGATAGTAGCTTGGAGTGCTCATACTAATGGGATGAAGGCAACCTGGCTTATGTTTACTAATATCTTACTAAGTGCGTGGGATGCGATTAAAATTAGTGCCTTTATTACTGTATATGCAATAATGGATATGTGGGACTCTTTGATAATTTCATGTTATAAATTATCTGTAAACATTCAAAACGCACTAGGTGATATGAAAGCTGGGGGTCTTATGATATTGCAAAACTTCGTTAATGGAGCTATAGGCTATATTAATGATTTAATTAATAAGGTAAATAAAATTCCAGGGGTTTCAATAGAAGCTATAGATAAGGTTACTTTTGGTACTGAAGCCATAGTAGAAAATGATCTGGAAAAATCAGCAAGAAATAAGGCTTTAGATGATTATATAGCTAAAAAAGATGAATCCAAGAAGATAAGGCATGATAAAATGAATGATATATTTGATAAGGTGGATGCTGATTTAGCAGTAAGACAAGCTAATATAGAAAAAGCAAAGCAAGAACATGCTAAGGGATCTGAATCTTTTAACTTAGATAATAACATGTTAGAGGGTTTAGGTACGGGTCTAGATAAATTTGGAGCTGCTCCAGAAATGGGAGCCAAAGATGGTTTGGCATTGGCAAATAATAATCTTGGCCAAATTAAAGATAGCATAGATGTAAGCAATGAGAATTTGGAACTTATGAGAGATTTGGCTGAGCAGGAAAGTATACAAAACTTTGTTACTCTAACTCCTACAGTACAAGTAACTACAGGGGATATAAAAGAGGAAGCGGATATTAATAAGATAATAAGCAAGATAGAGACTTACATGCAAATTGAATTGGTTAATAGTGCAGAGGGGGTATATGCTTAATGTACAAGATGTATTTAGGAATAAATGAAGGGGAAGAAGGATTCGTTCTTCCTGTACTCCCTGAAAAAATAGAATTTAATGAAAGTGGAGATAACAAAACCTTTGATATTGTAAATTTAGGAGAGGTTAGTACAATAAATAAACCTAAGTTAACTCAAATATCTTTTGAAAGTTACTTTCCTAAGAATATAGGACCATATGTAAGTTCAGAGCAGTTATTCTCTCCTAATGTTTATATTTGTAAAATAAGAGAATGGAGAGAGAAAGAGCAAAAGATAAGATTTATATTTACAGGAAGTCCTTTGGATATTAATGACCTATTTACTATAGAAAGTTTTAAGCTAACCGAAAAAGGAGGAGAAGTAGGAGATGTATATTATTCTATAGAACTTAAAGCCTACAGACCTTATGCAGCAAGGAAGATAGTTATGGATACCAAGGCAAATAATAATAAGGCTAAAGTAGAAGCCAAACCTCCGAGACCATCAGAGAAACCAAAGCAAAAAACACATACCGTTGTTAGTGGAGATACATTATGGCATATTGCTAAGAGATATCTTGGTGATGGAGCTAGATATAAAGAAATAGCACAAATAAATAATATTAAAAACCCTAACTTAATATATCCAGGACAGGTTTTTAAAATTCCATAGGGGTGATTTTATGCAAATACAATTATTGCTAGATGACAAAAGAGGAAATATATTTGATATAAGTGAACTTGTTACACAGGTTACATGGAAAACTAAAAGAAAAGGGAAACCTTCTAGTTTAGAATTCAGCTTTTTAAAAGATAAATCCATGGCTATAAATAATGGATATGTAGTTAGCTTTAAAGCAGATAACTATAAGGTCTTTTATGGATATGTATTTGATATTAGCGGCAGTAAAGATCAAGAAATAAAAGTAACAGCCTACGATCAAATAAGATATCTACTAAGTAATGATACTCATGCATTTACTAATAAAAAAGCTAGTCAGATAATAATGCAAATTCTTAAAAACATAGGATTGACAATGGGAACCATAGAAGATACAGGTTATGTTATATCAAGTCTTCTCGAGGAGGACAAGAAGCTTTTAGATATAATGTATAGTGCATTGGAAAAGACATTAATGAGTACAAAACAAATTTATATCTTATATGATGATTTTGGTTTTATTTGTTTAAAAAATATAAATAATATGAAGCAACAAGTTGTAATTTCTGACTATAGCAATTTAGGTGACTTTGACTGGAAAAATAGTATAGATAATGACACATATAATAGAATTAAAATAGTTAGAGACAATAAAGAAATCAAAGGTAGAGATGTATATATAGGACAGGATAGTGAAAATATTGCTAAATGGGGAAGACTACAGTATTTTCAAAAGGTGGATGAAAATCTAAATAAGGCCCAAATACAAGAAATGCTTAACAACTTATTGAAGCTTAAAAATAGGGAAACTAAAACATTAAAACTTAAAGATGTAGTAAGCACAGACATTAAAGAGGATTTAAAGCTAAGAGCCGGGTCAGGTGTGTATGTAGAAATAAAAGAAAAAGATATAGGTCAATATTATTTAATAGAAGATGCTACACATAAATTTGAAAAGGGAAGTTTAGTTATGGATTTTGATTTAAAGGTGGTGTAGATATGGGAATGATAGATATTATAAAGAAGGCTGGAGTGGATGCAGTAGGAGCAAACAATCCAGTTAATATTTTGTTTGGCGAAGTATTAAATGTAGAGGATTTAAAAATAAAAATAGATCAAAAGCTTATATTATCTAAAGAATTTTTTATTATTCCTCAGAGTTTAACTAAATATGAAATAGATTTAGGCCATAGTCATAGTTATTCCAATGGTTCAACTTCTAAAGAACTAAACAAGATAGTTATTAGAGAAGGACTTAAACAAGGGGATAGGGTGTTACTTTTAAGGGTGCAAGGTGGGCAACAATATGTTGTCTTAGATAAGGTGGTGTGATAATTGAGCGTATTACCACAAGGAGCAATAATAGAAAAAGATTTAGAAATAGAAAAAGCAATTCAACCTGACAAAACCTATAAAATTGACTTTGAAAAAGGAAAAGTAATGGGGTATTGTAACGAGGTTGAAGCACTTAGGCAGGCTATACAATTAATATTAAACACAGAAAGATATGAGCATCTTATTTATAGCTGGGACTATGGCAGTGAATTAAAGGACTTAATTGGTAAGGATAAAGATATAACAGAGAGCGAAATTAAAAGAAGAATAAGAGAGGCTCTTATGCAGGATGATAGAGTTAATAATGCGGATAATTTTATATTTAATTATGATAAAGATGGTGTAACGTTAGATTTCACTGTCTTTTCTATTTACGGAGAATTTACTGAAAGTGTGGTGAGATAGTTGTTTGAGGAAGTAAATACAGATGAAGCTATACTTAAGAGAATGATGGATAAGGTTCCAAGTGATTTAGATAAAAGAGAAGGTAGTATAATTCACAATTCCCTAGCTCCTATAGCTTTAGAGTTAGCCGTAGCTTATTCTAATTTAGATAGATTCTTAGAGTATACTTTTGCACAAGCAGATACTCCAGAAGAATTCTTAGAAAAAAGAGTAAGCGAAATAGGAATGTATAGAAAACAACCAACTAAGGCTATTAAAAAAGGACAGTTTTTTAATGGTGAAAATAAGTCAATTGATATACCTCTAGGTAGTAGATTTTCTATAGATGATTTAAATTATAAAGCAGTAGAAAAGATAGATACAGGTATATATAAGATGGAGTGTGAAGAATTAGGAACTATAGGAAGCAAGCCCGTAGGAGTTTTAATTCCCATAGATTATATAGAAGATTTAGCAATTGCCAGGCTAGAAGAAACAATACAAGAAGGACAAGATATTGAAGAAGGTGAGGATTTATATAATAGGTTCACAGAAAAGATTCAAAATCCTACAACATCTGGCAACTCTAATCATTATAAACAATGGGCTTTAGAGGTTACAGGAGCTGGTAAAGTAAAGATATTCCCACTTTGGAACGGTAACGGAACTGTTAAGGTAGTAATAGTAGATAGTAATAAGAAATCTCCTTCACAGGATCTAATAGATAAAGTTTACGATCATATAGAAGAAGTAAGGCCTATAGGAACTAAAGTTACTGTGAAAGGGGCTATGGAAAAACCAATTGATATAAGTGCAAAAATAGTGTTATCTAGTGGCTTTAATATTGGGAAGGTTCAAGGAGAATTCATTAAATTACTAGATGCTTATTTAAAGGATATAGCTTTTGAATTATCTTATATTAGTATAGCTAGGATAGGAAACCTACTTCTTAGTACTCCAGGAGTTTTAGACTATACAGATTTAAAGATTAATGATTCAACGGTAAATATGGGACTAGAAGATGAAGAAATACCAGTTTTAGGAACTGTGGAATTGGGGGTGTAGAAATATGTATCCTAACAACATAGATAAGTTTACAGAAAAGCTAAATAAAATTGATGGAAATACCTATGTAATTGAAGAGGAAGTTAATTTAAAGGATGGAGTGTATGAAGGAGAGCTAGAGCATGATAATGTAAGCAGTACTAGCGTAAGGGTTTATACTGAATCAAAATTAACAGGAGAAAAACTAGAAAACTTTATATTATCTACTCCAAGTACTACCCCATGGAAAACTGTAATTCGTCTTTATGGAAATGTAGATAAAGCCTATATTACCTATGAAACTCCTGGTGATACCATAGAAGCAGAAGATATAAATAAAGTTCAGGAAAGTATTGTTAGTACGCAAAAAGCATTAAATGGTGAAGCTAAAAGAGCAATTAAATCTGAAGATGATCTAAATGAAAATTTAAATGAAGAGATGGCAAGGGCTAAAAATGCAGAGAAGGTTTTAACAGATAATCTAAATAGTGAAATTAATAGGGCTAAATCAGCGGAAGAAAAGTTAACTAGTAATATTAGTGAAACAAATAAGAATCTAAATAATGAAATTACTAGAGCGAAAGCTTCTGAACAAAATTTATTACATAATCTTAACGCAGAAATTAATAGAGCTGTTACTAGCGAAAAGGCATTGGCTGATAATCTTAATATTACTAATGATAATTTGAGTAGTGAAATTACTAGGTCTAGAAATGCTGAAAGTGTAATTAATAATGATTTAAGTTCTTATAAAACTATTAACAATGCTGAAATACAAGGATTAAAGGTTAAAGATACTGATTTAGAAAATAAAAAAGCAAATAAAACTTATGTTGATACTGAATTAAATAAAAGATATTTAAAAGAACAGGTATTTACTAAAGAAGAAGTACTTCAAAAAATACAAGACATTATAGGAACTGCTCCTGAAGCTTTAGATACCTTACAAGAAATAGCGAAGGCATTGAATAACGATGCAGACTTTGCTGGAACTATGACTAATGAATTAAGCAAAAAAGTTGATAAAGTAGTAGGAAAACAATTAAGTACGGAGGACTATACTACTGTAGAGAAAAATAAACTTGCGGGAGTAGAGCAGGGAGCAAATAAATATATTCACCCTTCAACGCATAGTATTGATATTATAGTTGAAAATGCAAATAAAAGATTTGTAAGTGACACAGAAAAAGCTAATTGGAATGCCAAGGAAACACCTACAGGTGCCCAGACTAAAGCAGATAATGCTCTTAAAACAGCTAAAGAATATACAGATACTCATGATAGTAATGAGGTAAAACATATATTATCAGCTGAAAGAACTAATTGGAATGAAGCTTACAACAAAAGACATGAACACAATAATAAATCTGTATTAGATAAAATCACGCAGGCTCTATTGGATGCATGGGATACTTCTGTAACTCATATTTCGGATTCTGTAAAACACATAACCTCCAATGAAAGAACATTATGGAATACTGTAAGCAATAAAGTTGATAAAGTGACAGGCAAAGGATTATCAACAAATGATTTTGATAGTAGCTATAAAGGTAAATTAGATGGAATAGCTACAGCAGCTACTAAAATAGAAAATAGCAGTACCAATGGAAATATAAAAATAAATGGAACAGAAGCAACTGTATATACTCATCCTGCAGGAACTAATCCACATGGAACCACTAAAGGCGATATTGGATTAAGCAATGTAGATAATGTTAAGCAAGCTACCAAGACGGAGTTTGATACGCACGCATCCGATAGAGTAAAGCATATAACTGCTGCTGAAAGAACAACGTGGAATGGTAAAGCAAATGCTACTCATACCCATGATGATAGATACTATACTGAAACTGAAGTAAATTCTAAGTTTGCAACAAAAGAGGAAATTAGTAAAGCTGGATATGGAGATATGCTTAAATCTGTCTACGATAAAAACAATAATGGTAAAGTAGATACAGCAGAAATTGCTGATAGTGTTCCATGGACAGGGGTAACAGGAAAACCGAGTACCTTTAACCCATCAACGCATACTCATACTAAATCTCAAATAATAGACTTCCCAACTACTCTACCTGCTAATGGTGGAAATGCTGATACAGTAGATGGAAAACACGCTGTAGATTTCCAATATAAAAATGGTAGTAATTATTATAATTTTGGAGCTACTGGTACAGGTATAAGTAATAAGTGGTACGAAGTAATAACGTGGACAGTTGGTGGTCAATATAGTAATTTTCAGGCTAGAATATCTTTAACTACCAGAGCAACTAGAGCAAATAACTCAGAGCTTCATGTTAGGGCTGAATATGGAGCTAGTGCTTGGAGTACTTATTCAATATCTGTTTTTGGTGATTTTTTAGACACAAGAGAAACATTTTTATTAGTGTTAAACAATGATGCTAAGACAGCTACTTTGTATTACAAAAAGAGTTATGACTGGGATATAACTACTGGAACATTTTTAATAAATTTTATAAGTGGAGGAACTTTTGCTTATAAAAATATGGCAACAAATTCTACTACTACACCTATTGGAGATATTACAGTTGAAGCAGATATGCATAATTATTGGAGTAGTTATAATTTTAATCCTTCCGATTATCGTCCTAAAAATCAAGCAATAACATGGAATAATTTAAAGGGGGTGTAGTAAGTGTATGGCTCTACAAAGTATGGTATTACTAAATATGGTGAAGAATTATCTTCAACAGAAGAAGTAAATTTATATAGACCAGATCTGCTAACTTACTTACCTCCGATTTTAAGAGAAATTAAAGAGTTTAAGATAATAGATGATGTAGTAGGATATGAATTAGGACTTTTAAATTGGAATATACAAGATTTACTTAAACAATGCTTTATTGATACTGCTACATGGGGACTAACCTTATGGGAAAAAGAATATGGAATTAACATAGATATAAGTAAAAGCTATGAGGAAAGAAGAGAAATAATAAAAGCTAAAAAAAGAGGTCATGGTACAGTAACTAAAAAACTTATAAAAGAAACAGCAGAGGCTTTCAGTGGTGGGGAAGTGGAAATAATAGAACACCCTGAAAGCTATTCTTTTACAGTGCAGTTTATAGGGGTTAGAGGTATACCAAAGAACCTAGCAGGTTTTAAGGATATATTGGACGATATAAAACCAGCCCATTTATCCTATGATTTTAAATACACTTATACAGTTTGGGATCACTTAAGTGAAAAGAAATTAACATGGAATGATGGTAAAAATAAATCATGGAATGATTTGAAAGTATATGAATAGGAGGATGATAAACAATGAAAACTACAATTAACTATGGACTTAAAAAGCCAGAGGGCACAGATGTAGTTAATATTGAAGACTTAAATTACAATGCAGACGTAATTGATCAAAAAATAAAAGAAGTAGATACAAAGGCATCAAATATAAAAGTTACAGTAACTTCTATAAATGGGAAGACTGGAGCAGTTGCTTTAGCTGCTAGTGATGTAGGTGCAGTTCCTGCAGGCAGGAAAGTTAATAATAAGCCTTTGTCCTCAGATATTACGCTAAGTGCAACAGATATTAAGACTAGTTCTGGAACTACAGTTGAGTCGCAATTGGCTCAAAAAGCCACTAAAACAGAAGTTGGTAATATAAATGATGCGACATTACCGACTGAATTAAAAGGAAAGTCTTTAACAGAACAAACTAAACAACTTTTTCAATTTGCCAGTGAGGGTAAAAATAAGATAGCTACTGCTATAACAGCTAAAGGAGTGGTTTCAAGTCCTAATGATACATTCCCTACACTGGCAACTAAAGTAGGACAAATAAAAACAGGATATGGAATTGAAGATACTATTTTGACGGAAGATTTGGAAGAAGTCTTTAAAATGATTTGGACATTCAAAGGACATACTTCAACTCTACAAGAGATTAAGGTGGATAAAAATGATGAAATAATAAGTGTGGCGTCTGACAGAACATTAAGAAAGATATCTCAGCTTGGAAATCAAATTTGGCAATTTAACTTCTCAGGGTACGGTGCTACTGCTTTAGCATTAGATAGAGATGGTAATTCGTATGCTGGAGGAATCAATAAAAGCGTGACAAAGCTATCTACAGAGGGAAAGAAGATTTGGGAATATAAAGCTGATAGTATTATAGAGCATTTATCTATGGGAAGAGAGGATTCCTTTATCCATGTTGCTACTGATAGTGATGGAATCATCAAAATAAATCAACAAGGTGATGAAGTCGCTAGAATATCTACTAGGTATTGGGCTACTTCAATGATTGCTGAACCAAATGGTGATGGAATGTATGTTACTGTTACTGCTGATAGTAAACTAATAAAATTTAATAATTTTGGCAATTACTCTATTGAATGGACTCGAACGATAGCAAATAATAACGGTTTTATTCTTCATATGGCTTTAAATAATAAGGGCTTTTTATATACTGGTGAAGGAGATATAATAGTAAAACGCTCAACAACTAGTGGTAGTAGTATATGGGAAATCAATCTTGGTTCAGATATTAGCGGTATAGTTATAGATAGTGAAAACAATCTAATTGTGACTCTATATAATAAAACAATAAAAAAAATAAATCAAGATGGGATAGTGTTAAAAACATATAATGGAGAAACGAGTTGCTTTCATATAGATATAGATTCTAAAGACAATCTGTATGGGTCAAATGGTTCCAAAGAATACTCTAAATATTCAAAAGCATATAAAGTTATTAGATAAATTTAAAAGCTGACTCGCCATAAAACTTTTGTAAATAGTTTACTATTGCTAGGTAAATGAATATTTGAGATGGTAGTTGATTCTCTCATGTGCTTATAGCAGACCATATGTTGGAAATTACAATAGATTCCTATATTAATATTTACAATTGTAGTGTGAATAGAATTATAAAAGACGACTGAAGTCCCAATATAAGCTCCAAGATTTAAAAATATTTACTATTATGATTTTAATTTTGGAAAAGATAATGAAAAGGAGAAGTAATTATGAATTATTTATTTTATGAAAAAGAAACTGATACTAAAGGAAGAGTTGTGTTGATATATAGTGTAACACCTCCTCAAGAATTATTAAGTCAACCTCATATTTTAATGGAAATTATCCCAACCTCAGACAATATTGTAGGAAAATCCTCATTACCATATATTAACCCACAAACAGGGGAGTTCTGGTATGAGTATATTGACAGACCTCTCACACCAGAAGAAATAGCTAATCAAAAAGTCTCAGAACTAGAAAGTATGATAGCTGATATTATAGGAGGTGCAGTCTAATATGTTAAACGAAAAATATATTGAGTTATTTGTAAATGTTATTAAAAGAAAAATGGAAGATACAGGAGAAACAAAAGAAAATATTATAAAGAAATACGCTAAATTAGAAATAGAAGATAAAGAAAAAATATTAGAAAGAATATAAATATGTTAGTTATTTAAATTCTCATATTTATATCAAGAAGGTAATATGTTATTGATAATAGGATATAATTTTGGAATGTTTCTTTTGACTATTATCGCAACACAAATCAAACAACTAAAAGGCAAAATAAAGACTGAAACACAGTCTTTTTATTTTGCCTAATTTTTTAGTAAGGAGGGTAACATGGATAAAAAAGAAGTATTTAATGGGGTGATTGCAGGAGCTGGAACATTTTTTACTTATCTTTGTGGATTTTGGGATACTGCTCTTATAGTGCTTATATCCTTTATGATATTGGATTATATTACTGGTATATTGGGAGGAATGGTATATAAGGATTTAAGCAGTGAAGTTGGCTTTAAAGGTCTTTTAAGAAAGTTCACCATAATGGTAGTACTCATTGTTGCAGTTTTACTGGATAGATTATTAAATGATGGAACTTGGGTGTTTAGGACATTGGTATGTTATTTTTATATAGCAAATGAGGGAATTAGCATATTAGAAAATGCAGGCAGGTTAGGGCTGCCCCTTCCAGAAAAACTACTAGAGGCATTATCTCAATTAAAGGAAGGGAATAAAAAAGCTAGCAAAGAAACTAATAAAGAAATAAGGAATTGATTAAGTTGAAGATAATTAAAAGTAATTTAAACAGGATTGGTTCTTTAAAATGGGGTAATAAACCCAATAAGATAATAATTCATCACCCTCAATTCTATGGAGGCGTTGAAGAGTTAAATAATTTAATGATAAACATGGGATACTCCATGATAGGATACAACTACTATATAAGAAAAGACGGTAGTCTATGGGAAGGAAGACCAGTTGAAGCTATAGGAGCTAACTGCTACGGGCAAAATTCTCGTAGTATAGGAGTGTGCTTTGAAGGAGATTATGATAAGGATAGAACTATGCCAAAAGTTCAACTCAATTCAGGTATAGAACTAATAAAATATTTGATGAAGAAATATAATATAGAAAAAGTAGAGGGGCATAGGGCTTATTACAATACCTCATGTCCAGGTAGGTATTTCCCACTAGAGGAACTGTTGAATGGAGTAAAAGAAAAGGCCTATATAAAAATAGATGGAGGAGCATATTCAAATTACAAAGGCATGCCTGCATTAAATTTAATTATTAGAGATTATTCAAAGGATATTACAAGAGTTTTTGCTTGGGTGGATAGCGATGAGAAAGCGAGCTGGGCCTTTGATGTTAAACCTCCTAATGGCAATTATACAAAGTTATTTAAAAATACTAATAAAGTTATAAATATAAGAAATGGTGGGTTCACTTTTTCTAAAGGATCTTACTATAAAATTAAAGTCAAAGGCTACAATGATATGGGAAGAGTTGTAGCAGAAAATCAAATAGTTATCAAGTGATTCTTAGGTTCAGATGGAGTTTGCTTAAAAGGAATACTTACTCCAACTGAAGCTTAGAAAAACTTATCCAGGGACGTAACATCCGTTATCTTTCACAGAGTGCGATGGGAGTATTACGGATGGTAGTCATCGGATAAAAATTCCAGCTTAGAATTAAAGCTAAAGTTAAAGCCATGGGTAAGAAAAACTTATCCATGGCTTTTGTTTTTTATATAATTAAAATTTAGGAAATTTAAATAATCATAGATTAAAATTTAGTTTTATTACTTTATATTTTTCTAGATTTTTTTACATTATCTTTATTAAATATAATAATGAAAGATGAACTGGATAGAAAGCGTAAAACAAATATTTTATATTAAAGCCTTTTTCTCCATTGTATAGTTTTATTGGTATTAATGCTAATATGGCTAAAAGTTGCATAAGCATGTCTAAAGATAATAGATATTGAACTGGTACTCCTAATAGCAACATATATGCACTATAGGCTAATTGAGACATGAGTATGAGAAATATTTGATTCTTTACAATATCTTTAAAGCTATCATGATATTTAAAGAAGAAGTAAATGCTAAATACTCCAGTAAAGTCTCCGTCTATACGCAAGAAGAAAGCTGCAATGGCAATAACCCAAACAAAAGCAATTCTATATTTACTTTTAGAATTATCATAAAGATATATAGCTACAAGTCCCAAAAACAAATCAAAAATAGTATTCAGTGCAAAAAAGCTTTCCCCAAAGGCTTGTCTAAATACAAGGGTAAATGGTATTTGAGATATTAAAGCACAAATAAACAACCTTAGCATGTACTTCTTTTTATTTCTTGTTTTTAAATATCCTTCTGCAATGAAAAAGCAGAATATAGGAAAGGCCAGCCTTCCTATTAGCTTAAAAATTATAACCTGTGGATAAAGAACGGTTCCAATATGATCTAAAAGCATTGCTATAATAGCAAAAAGCTTAAGAGTAGTTGAATTCATATAAATTCCTCCTGTATTTTTATTGATAATATAAACATACAGGGTAATTTTAAGGATTCTATAAAGTTTATATAAAAATTTTACTCATATATATCTCCAGCTAATTTTTCTAAAGCTTCCCCATCCAATATAATTATAGAATTTTTATCTTTTTTAATTATTCCATCACTGCATAATTTATTTATGGTTCTATGAAGATGTCTATAGCTGCTGCCAAGTAGGTCTGCCATTTCAGTTAGTTTATCTGTTGAAATTCCATTAATAGTATCACTCCATTCCTCTTTTGAAGAAGAAACCGCTAAAAGATAACTGGCTAACCTATTTTCTAGAGGGTAGAGAAGGTTGATAGAGCTAACTTTTGAATTTTTATCTAATTTATCTCCTAGACTATTTATTATATATCTTAAAAATAAGGTATCATCAAGGGCAAATTGGCGCAATATCTTCATGGGTATGCATACACATAAAGCTTTTTCTACTACCTGAACATTTGAGTGAGTATAATTATCACTAACAATTTCCACATCTCCTATTATACTTAAAGGTTTATAAAATCTTAATAAGAGGGATTTGCCATTTTTAAGCAATAAATAAACCTTAGTTTTACCTTTTACTAAAAAATAAAAATACTCTAATCTTTCTTTTGATTTACATATATATTCATTTTTATCGAACATATATAATTCCATATGTTCAGTCATATCCTTTAAGAACATATCTTTAATATTGTACTTATCAATATAATATTTAAGTTTATTTTTATCCGTAATTTTCTGCAAAACTATCACCTCAAGGCTAAATTTTATACTTATATGAACTAAATAAATTAATAAAATTATGACATATGTCCTATTATATAATTTTATTTATATTATAACATTAAGTAAGAACAAATAATTGAAATGGAGAGTAAATGTATGTATAAACTAGGTTCAGTAATTATAGGATTTTTAATTACAATCATGGTCACCATCAATGGTGTTTTATCCAAGGGCGTAGGAGATTATAAATCAGTATTAATAATACACGTGGTAGGTCTTACAGCTATAAGTTTATTACTATTATTAAGAAAAGAAAAAGTTAATCTAAAAAAAGAAATTCCTAAATATCTTTTCAGCGGAGGAGCTATTGGAATTTTTGTTGTGCTATTTAATAACATATCCTTTAATAAATTGGGAGCGGCTCTTACATTGTCATTAGGTCTATTTGGACAACTCATAATGTCAGTAATAATAGATCACTTTGGATTGTTTAATATGGATATAAGTAAGTTTAATGTGAAAAAGATATTTGGATTTTTGCTAATTTTTGCAGGATTAGTTGTTATGATCATATATTAGGAGGGTGAGATATGATAAATATTATAATTGCCTTTATAACTGGAGCTTTAGTTATTTTATCTATGGTAATAAACTCTAGTTTGGGAAAAAAGATTGGAGTGCTTCAGGGAACTTTTATAAATTATATTGTAGGATTGATAGGCATTGCTGTAGTGCTTTTAATTAAATATGGTGGAATAGGCATACCTTTTGGAGATCTACAAAGGGTACCTTTATGGGCATATTTAGGAGGAGCCATAGGGGTTATAGTGGTGGCAACTTCTAATATTATAATACCTAAGATTCCAACTATATATTCAACTTTATTGATTTTTATAGGACAACTTGGAACAGGTATAGTTATAGACTATTTAACAATGAACGTGGTATCAAAAGGAAAGATTATAGGAAGTATTCTTATATTATTAGGACTTGTATATAATTTTTATATAGATAAGAAAGAATTAGTAAAAGAACAAGCTGGTTGTTAAAAACCAGCTTGTTAATTTGGGTAATATAAAATAATACTAGTTTTACATAACTCTACCGGGTAATAGAGCGTCTATTACTCCAATAACTAAAGCAGCTAATATGGCGCCTATTATAGACACTCTCATATTAGGTACGAAAAGTTGAGTTAAGTATATTATTATAGCTGCTATAACAAATCCTTTAAAGCCTTTTCCAAAAGGTGATGCATCTGCACCCATAAAGCTTTCTACTAAAGCATCTATTATTGTGATTACAACTGCGGCTAATACCATTGGCCAAAATCCTACTATAGTAAAACCAGGTGTTAAAAAGGATGTTATAGCTAGCACAATAGTAGTTAATACTAGTCTTATTATATAACCCATAAAAGTAGAATTAGTACCTTCTGCATTTTTATCGCCCATAATCATTTCCTCCTTTAAAATAAAAAATTAATTCATATATATTGTGTGTATAATATATAAAAATATTTAAATAATAAGAGAATATTTTTTGCTTTTAACTTATCATTGCCTTAAAAATGAAAAAAATGCATTTATAAATGCATTTTTTTAAAACTACTTAAACTTTTTTGAATTATTGTCTTGTTTTTTATTAATTGTTTTATTAGATTCATTGATGTTTATTAAATTTCCTTTATATATAGATTTGCCTATAATCTTTATATTTAAATCTTTCTCATATCTCTTAAGTAAGGAAACCTCTTTTTCTGTAGCTATAGAAATAGTAGTACCTAAACTACCTGCTCTTCCAGTTCTACCTGCTCTATGGATATATTCTTTTGAATCCTGTGGTAAGTCTAGGTTAAATATATGAGTCACTTCTTTTACATCTAAACCTCTAGCTGCTAAATCAGAAGCTACTAACAATTGGAATTTACCACTTCTAAAACCATCTAAAGCCTTTTTTCTTTCTTCCTTTGAAGCATTTCCATATATTCCATAAGCATTAATATGATGATATTGAAGCTTTGATGTAGCTATTTCTATTTCATCTGGCTTATTTATAAAAATTATACCTCTCACAGGCTTTGTTGCAGCTATTAATTTTCTTAAAACTTCAATCTTGTCTCTTTGTTCACAAGTAACATATAAATGATTAATATTTTCATTAACCTGAACTTTATCTTCTATTATTATAATTTCAGGATCTTTCATTAGTCCTTTTGCTATATCTAAAGTTTTATTGTTTATTGTAGCAGAGAAGGTCATCAGCTGCCTATCTCTCATTGTTGTTTTTATTACATCTTTTACACGAGGTAGATTATTTTGATCTAGTAATCTATCACCCTCATCTATAACTATAGTTTTTATAGTGTGGGCACTGATCTTTTTCATTTTTATAAGTTCAAATATTCTACCTGTAGATCCTACGATTATATGAGGTTTTTCTTTTAGTTTTTCTATTTGTCTTTTTACATTTACTTCTCCTATTATAGGGGTTGAAGTCACAGGAATTTCAGAATTTGTAGCTAAGAGTTTTATTTCTCTATCTATCTGCATAGCTAACTCATGGGTTGGAGCTAATATAATAGCTTGCATTTCTCTTTTTTCATAATTTATTTTTTGAAATATAGGAAGTAAATAGGCTAAAGTTTTACCACTTCCAGTCTGTGATTGTCCTATAATATCTTTATTTTCCAAAGCTAGAGGAATAGCTTTTACTTGAATATCTGTAGGAACTTTTATACCACCTTTATTCAATCCATCCACTAATTGAGGATTTAAATTTAATTTATCAAATGATATCGTCATACTTATCTCCTTTTGTTTATCTATTTAGAATTATTATTTACTGGATTAATTTTTTTATATAGCATTTTTATAGAATGATTTACTTATGAACTTTTTCTATACTTTTTATAACATTAAAAAGTATATTTTTTCTAGTTTCAAAAAATATATTAATATTATAACATATCTTCTATTATAAAAATGCAATACAAGTGTAAGAATATGTAGTAGATAGTGTACATATATTATTTTAAGAACTATTACTATCAATGTAATAGTTATGCTTTTTAAGAGGCAAGGATTGTGTAAATATTTAGAGTTTGGTATAATTTTACTTAAATGCAATCCTTTATAATGAAATTCATTAACTTAAAGGAGGAAAAATTGATGAATAAACGAATAGTAATAGCCGAGGATGAGCCTATTACTAGAATGGATGTTTCAGAGATCCTCATGGAGGAGGGCTACGAAGTTGTAGGCATAGCCTCTAATGGATTAAGTGCAGTGGAGATTGCTAGAAAAACTAATCCAGATTTAATTGTCATGGATATAAATATGCCTGTACTTGATGGACTAGAAGCCTCAAAAATGATTATTGAAGAGGCAATAACAAATTGCATTATAATTATAACAGAACGAAATATAGAAGAATTTATAGATGTTGCAGATGAAATTGGAATTATGGGATATGTAGAAAAGCCTATAAATGAAGAAAAGCTTTTATCTACTATAGAAGCAGCATTATTTAAAAGTAAAAAAACGAAAAGTAATAGAAAGTACATAAATAACATTAATACAAAAATAGCCATGGATTTTTAAAAAATAATAGAGGGCAAAAAATATAATCGATTTATAGAGTTATTATGTTATAATTATATTAATAATTAAATATAGAAATTAAACATAAAATTGATAAAGTAGTTATTTTAGTTTACTATTAGAATATAAGTAATGTATTAAATAAAATCATGCAATTATAAAGGGTATCTTTAAAACTAAGGTACCCTTTTTTTATATAGTTATTATAAAGGTTAATATGGAGGAAAAATTATGGGAAAGATTTTAGTTTTGGCAGAGAAGCCAAGTGTAGGTAGAGATTTAGCAAGAGTTTTAAAGTGTAATATAAAAGGAAATGGATATTTAGAAGGAAATAAATATATTGTAACTTGGGCATTAGGGCATCTAGTTACTTTAGCAGACCCTGAGGCTTATGATGATAAATATAAAAAGTGGAGTATGGATACTCTTCCAATGCTGCCTAAAAGAATGAAGCTTAATGTTATAGGAAAGACTGGGAAGCAATTTAGTCAGGTAAAAAAAGTAATGACTAGAAATGACATAGATGAGCTTGTTATAGCAACAGACGCTGGAAGGGAAGGAGAGCTAGTTGCTAGATGGATTATTGAAAAAGTAGGTTTTAGAAAGCCTATAAAACGTCTTTGGATTTCATCTCAAACGGATAAAGCTATAATTGATGGCTTTAATAATTTGAAGCCGGGAAAAAACTATGAAAATTTATACAGATCTGCAGTATGTAGAGCAGAAGCAGATTGGCTTGTAGGGCTTAATGTGACAAGAGCATTAACATGCAAATATAATGCTCAGCTTTCTGCGGGAAGAGTTCAGACACCAACTCTTGCACTAATAGTGGGGAGGGAAGAGGAAATTAAGAACTTCAAGCCTAGGGATCAATATAGTATAGGGGCTAGTAGTAAGGGTTTTACTCTTCGTTGGCAAAATAAAGGGGGACAGTTCTATACTTTTGATGAAAATATTGCAAAAGAGGTTGTAGCTAAGGTTAATGGCCAGAGCGGTAGCATAGTTGAAGTACTAGAGAAGGATAAAAAACAATATGCTCCAGCTCTGTATGACTTAACGGAGCTTCAGAGAGATGCAAATAGAATATTTGGATATTCTGCAAAAGAAACACTTTCTATAATGCAAAGATTATATGAAAATCACAAGGTGTTGACTTATCCAAGAACGGATTCCAGATATATTTCCAGTGATATTGTATCTACGCTTCCACTTAGATTAAAATCCATAGCCACAGGTCAGTATAGTAAGTTTGTAAATGATATATTAAAAGATAGGATTAAAGCTCATAAAGGATTTGTAGATGATAGCAAGGTATCAGATCACCATGCTATAATTCCAACAGAGCAAAAGATTAATTTAGCATATTTGAGTAGTGAAGAAAGAAAGATATATGATTTAGTTATTAAACGTTTTTTAAGCGTTATGCTTCCACCTTTTGAATATATGCAAACCACTATTAGAGCAGAAGTTAATGGAGAAACATTTATAGCTAATGGTAAAAATATTAAATCAAAGGGCTGGAAAGCTATTTATGATAAAGAGGATGAGTTAGATGAAAACATGGAGGGAGAAGAGGAAGTTAGAGATCAGAACCTTCCAAAGGTTAATAAGGGAGATTCTATAAGCTTTACTTCTGTTAACATAAATAAAGGGCAAACAAAACCACCTGCAAGATTCAATGAAGGAACGCTTTTATCAGCCATGGAAAATCCTCAAAAATATATCAATTTGAATAAAGAACATGCAAAGACATTAGGAGAAACTGGTGGACTAGGAACTGTTGCTACAAGAGCGGATATAATAGAAAAACTTTATAACTCCTTTTATATAGAGAAAAAAGGAAAAGAAATAACTCCAACATCAAAAGGAAAGCAGATTGTAGATTTAGTACCTGAAGATTTAAAATCTCCTGTGTTAACTGCTAACTGGGAAAAGGAACTAGATTTGATAAGCAAAGGCAAGATTAGCGATAGAGAGTTTATAGATAAAATGAGAGACTACTCTTCAAAGCTTGTAGAAGATGTAAAAGGAAGTAGAGATAAGTATGTACACAACAATTTAACGGGAACTAAATGCCCTGATTGTGGTAAGTATATGCTTGAGGTTAATGGCAAGCACGGTAAGATACTTGTATGCCAAGATAGAGAATGTGGTAAAAGACAGAATATCAGTAGATTTACTAATGTAAGATGTCCTGAATGTCATAAACGACTAGAGCTTAAAGGGCAAGGTGAAGGACAAATTTATGTGTGTGGAAATTGTACCTTTAGAGAAAAGCTTTCTTCATTCAATAAGAGATTTAAGGAAAACGAAGGTAAGTTAAATAAAAAAGAGGTCTCAAGATATATGAAGAAAATGAAAGAGGAAAGTGAGGCACCTATAAATTCAGCTCTTGCAGAAGCTTTAGCAAAATTAAATTTAAAATAATTATTGTTTTTACAAGTGTAGGTTTTACACAGACAACTTGTTATGGAAAATAGAAAGCTAACTATGTAGTGAAGCCGATCTAGCAAAAGTCGCTATTTCATTACATACTTAGCTCTTTTATAGTTTGCAAATCTTTTTTCCATTATAGTAAATGCTCATTTATTGTATAAAGCTTAAAAATGTTGTGTAAACATTGCATAGCATTTTAAGTATTATTAACATTGAAAATCATGGATGATATAAAGTATAATATAAATATACAAGTACCGTATGGGGGTATCGGGAACAAATATGTATAAAATAAAAACTCTATTTAAAACTATTGTAAACAATATTTTTAAATGTATAATTATTTATTATAATCAATATATACAATTACCAAAAAACAATATATATATAGTTTTAAAAAACTAATATAATAATTAAATTAAAATATGGAGGAAGAGAATGCTCAATAATAAGAACGACAAAGATAAGAACAATAAGTTTGATGACAATAAATTTAAATACATCATTTATTATGCTATCGCTGTTACTTTAGTTGTATTTCTAATTAATGACTATGTAGTAAACAATCAAGTTAAGCATATAAAATATCCAGAATTTAATACTATGGTTCAAGAGAATCAAATAAAAGAAGTACAAATTGCTTCAGATAAAATTATAATACATCCTAAAGAAGGCACAAAAGAGGAAGGGAAGATACTTTATACAGGTAAGATAACTGAGGATAAAGAGCTGATAGATAGATTAAACAAAGCTAATATTCCTTATGATGGAGTTGTAATTAAGCAAGATAGCCCTATTAAGAGCTTTATAGTAAACTGGGTTTTACCATTTTTAATTTTCATGGCTATAGGAAGATTGATGTTTAGTAAAATAGATAAGAAAATGGGTAGTGGTGTTATGTCCTTTGGAAAAAATACTGCAAAAATTTATGCAGAAAATGAAACAGGTGTAACCTTTAAAGATATGGCAGGGCAAGAAGAAGCCAAGGAATCACTTGTGGAAATAGTTGATTTCTTGCACAATCCTAAAAAATATTCAGAAATTGGTGCAAAGCTACCTAAAGGAGCATTGTTAGTAGGTCCTCCGGGAACAGGTAAGACGCTTTTAGCTAAAGCTGTTGCAGGGGAAGCAAAGGTTCCTTTCTTCTCTATATCTGGTTCAGGTTTCGTTGAAATGTTTGTGGGTATGGGTGCTGCCAGAGTAAGGGATTTATTTAATCAGGCTCAAGAAAAGGCCCCATGTATAATTTTTATAGATGAAATAGATGCCATAGGTAAAAGCAGAGATGGAAACTTAGGTGGAAATGATGAAAGAGAGCAGACTTTAAATCAGTTGTTGGCTGAAATGGACGGTTTTGATTCCTCTAAAGGGGTAGTAATCTTGGCTGCAACAAATAGACCAGAAGTTTTAGATAAGGCTCTTTTAAGACCAGGTAGATTTGATAGAAGAGTTATTGTAGATAGACCTGATTTGACTGGTAGAGAAGAGATACTAAAGGTTCATATAAAGGGAGTTAAGGTGGCAGAGGATGTAGATTTAAATGCTGTGGCAAGATCAACTCCAGGTGCTGTGGGAGCAGATTTAGCAAACATTATAAATGAAGCAGCATTAAGAGCAGTAAAAAATAATAGAAAAGAAGTTATACAAGAGGATTTAAATGAAGCTGTAGAAGTTATAATTGCAGGAAAGGAAAAGAGGGATAGAATATTATCTCCTAAAGAAAAGAGAGCTGTTGCTTTCCATGAGGTTGGCCACGCATTGGTAGCTGCATTGCTTACCAATACTGATCCAGTTCATAAAATTACAATTGTACCAAGAACAATGGGAGCGTTAGGATATACTATGCAGCTTCCAACAGAGGAGAAATATTTAATAACTAAAGAAGAAATGTTCGATCAAATTTGCGTCATGCTAGGAGGAAGAGCAGCAGAGGAAGTAGTGCTTAATAGCATATCTACTGGTGCATCAAATGATATTGAAAAAGCTACAGCTACTGCAAGAAGTATGGTAACTATTTATGGAATGACCGAAAAATTTGATATGATGGGATTAGAATCAACATCAAATAGGTACTTAGATGGAAGACCTGTTAAAAATTGTAGCGCTGAAACAGAAGCTGCTATTGATGAAGAAACTTTAAAAATAATAAAAGAAGCTCATAAAAAATCAATAGATGTATTAACAGAAAATAGAGAGTTATTAGATAAGATTACGGAAAGACTATTAGAGAAAGAAACTATTATGGGCGATGAATTTATGGCCATAATAAAAGGTGAGGAAGAATCTGCCCAAGAAGAAGAATAATTAGGGTGGTGGTGAAATAATGATTAATTCTGAAATTGAAAAGGAACTTCAAAAGGAAATACAATTTAACATCGAGAAAGAAAAGTTAGAAGATACTATTGATATAATAAATAATGAAATAAACAAGTTGATAAGTAGCAGAAAAAATATAATAGATCATATAACAACTCATAGAAAAGATGATGTTGAAGAGTATAGAAAAGATGAAGACCAGGTAGCGGAATACTTCGATCATGAAAGATATATATTAGAAGAGCAGTTTAGATTTATAGATAGGAGATTAAAGGAGCTAACTATATTGGCTTCTTCTCCTTACTTTGGGAAAGTGGATTTTATAGAAGATAATTCTATAGATGAGGAATATATCTATATAGGTAGATTTGGTCTAACGCCAAAAGATACTTATGAACCTATAGTTATAGACTGGAGATCCCCTGTGGCAGCATTATTTTATACTGGTAAACCAGGAGAAGCTTCTTATAATGCACCTGCAGGAGAAATTAAAGTAAATATATTAGGGAAAAGACAACTAATAGTAAAAAAGGGAAAGCTTTTAGGACTATTTGATTCTGCTCTTGATATAAAAGATGAAATACTTCAAATGGTATTGAGTAGCAATTCAAGTGATAAACTTAAAGATATAGTAATGACTATACAAGAAGAGCAGGATAATTTAATAAGGCAACCTTATAATAAAACTATAATAGTAGATGGAGTAGCGGGTAGCGGCAAAACTACAATAGCTCTTCATAGAATTGCATATTTATTGTACAATTACAGAAATATTCTTCAAGATAGAGTACTTATACTTGGTCCTAATAATATATTTATGGAATATATTTCAATGGTTTTACCGAGTTTGGGTGAAGTTGGAGTTAAACAGAGTACTTTTGTAGATTTTGCTATGTCTCTAATAAACGTAGATGAGATAATGGGCTTAAAAGAGTACATGGAGAAAATAATCCAAGAGGATGAAGAATTTATAGAAAAAATTAAATATAAAGGCTCATACAGATATCTTAAAGAATTAGATTTCTTTTTAGAGCATACTAACAATAATTATTTTAAAGTTGAAGATGTAATGTTCTTCAATAATGTAATATTAACTAAAGAAGAAATAGAGGAGATGTTTGATAAACACTTTAAAACCATGCCTCTGTTTAAGAGAAGTAAAAGAATAAAGAGAGTTATATATACTAAAATCAGAGATGCTAGAGATGAAAGAGTAAGAGAAATAGAAAAAAATTATAAAGAAACTTTAGCAAAAATGACACAAGAAGAATTGAATGCTCATGGAAATCAATTGGAATTCCAGAGAAGGATTGATATTAGAAATGTAATTTCTGAAGTTATGGAAGCTAAGAAAAGACTGAATTGGTTAAAGAATGATGATGTAGTAGATATGTATATAGAATTTAATAAGGACAGATATCTAACTATTGATGACTTAGCTCCTATACTATATTTAAAGATTAATTTAGAAGGGTTGACATATAAAGATGATATAAGACATGTAGTTATAGATGAAGCACAAGATTATAATCCACTACAGTTAATTGTCATCAAGGAGTTAACAAAATGTAGCCATTTCACTATAGTTGGAGATAGGAATCAAAGGCTAATTCCTTATGAGGATAAAATAGCTATGGACTACTTAGAAGAATATATGGAACTTGAAAGTGTAGATAGGTACCCTTTAAATAAAAGCTATAGATCTACTCAGGAAATAATGAAATATGCTAATACTTATTTAGGTGAAAATGAAATAATCCCACTAGTTAGAAAGGGAGAAGAAGTAATAGTTGAAAGCATATATGAAGAAGAAAAACTCCAAGAGAGACTTTTAAGTACTATAAAAGAATTTAAAGATAAGGGATTAGAGAGTATTGCTGTAATATGTAAAAATGATGATACCACTCAATATATAAGTAAGCTTATAAAAGGCAAGATGTATATAAAGACCATAGACAGAGAGGATGCTATATACACATCAGGAGAGATAGTTATATCATCATACCTTGCTAAAGGCTTGGAATTTGATGGGGTAATAATAATTGATGATAATTTCACTAACTACTCAAGAATGATGTACGTTATGGCAACAAGGGCTTTGCATAACTTGAAGGTTCTTAAGTTGAAATATTAAAAGGAAGCTAATTTAGCTTCCTTTTTATAATAAGAAAATAAAGAACTATAAAATTTATATAGAATACATATATTATATATTAAAAAAATTTCACATTAATATTTCTAATATTCTAGAAGTCTATGAATTAGTTTTTCGGAAATTTCATCTCTACATTGAAAATCTATGTTATCAACATAATATTTTTCAAGATCGTCATGAAGTCTTTTACAATTTGATAAATTTTTAAGACCTACATCTAATAATTTATAAAAATTATAACTATCTTCTAATATTAAGTCTTTAACAGAGTCTACATAATCGTTATTTAACAAAGAATCCATATCTATTGCTTCACCGGATAGAGATAATTTACTTATTTCACTGGAGGTTAGAAGCGCTGTATCTAATTCAGGTAAAATCAAATGTTCAATTCTTTCGGGATTTAAAGGATCATGGAATACCTCAACATCATATCCATTTACTAGAGCTTCCTCTTTAATGTAGTTTAATAATTCAGTCTTTCCAGTTCCGGGTCCACCTTTTAGAAGGTATGTTTTACTGCAATGTTTATATATAGTATCTATATAAGTTATTATTCCATTAGGAGTAAAAGCAGTAGCAAATAAATGTCTTTCACTTCCTATCTTATCTACATTGTTTTTAATTACTTTATTTTTAAAATCTATTTTTAATTTCCTTAACTTATCTTTATCTAATGCTTTACTATTATGGTGTCTCCAGTCATCGTGAATCTTTTTTGCAGCTCCTAGATAAGCGTATGCTCTTTTAAAACTATCCTTAATTTTATTATCCACATTCGTTATTTCTTCTTTTACTTTAGAAAGATTAGATTCATTTAAGCAAACTCCAAAGTTAATGATTTCATCTAAGGCACCAGGTACTTTTGGATCATTAATATGAGGAGCTGTACCATCTAATAGTGCAATCCCTAGTTCCTTAATTACTACTCCATCTAGGGATTCATTGTCGGAAGAACAATGAAAGTATTCAATTGAATAACCTTTTTCACTAAATATTTTTCCTATCTTTTTCATAAGAAAGGATTTACCAGTTCCAGGTCCGCCTTTTATATAAAATATTCTTTTAGCTTCATTTAAAGGTATAATATATTGAAAAAATGAATGAAACCCCATGGAAGTATTGCTTCCAGGGAATAAGTGTCTCTCTTTATTCATAACATACTCACTCTCCATAATATAAGAATCAATATATACTATGCTGACGCTGGGATTATGTTGAAAAAATTTTATTTTTTAAAGAAAATCTCTATCTATGGTAATTACTGCATTATACTGAGGATGAATATTTTTAATATCTCTATTTATACTCTCTATTATGTTATTTTGAAATTCCTCAGTAAGAGGTTGCTTATAATCGATAACTATATCGAATATTAAGTTCTTCTTTTCGCCTTCTCCTACGATTCTAAAGTCGTGAAGGGAGTTTATTTCAGGATAATTTTTTATTATTTTTTCTAATTCTTCCCGTGCATAATTAACTGTTTTATCATCTGTATTTATGGGGTCCATATGAATTACTAGTATGATATTAAGCTTTTCGGATAGCTCTTTCTCTGCCCTATCAATTATTTCATGGATTTCCACTAAAGATATATCTTGAGGCACCTCAGCGTGAATGGATGCCATAAATTTACCCGGTCCATAATTATGTATAACTAAATCATGTATTCCGGATATATATCTATAGCTTAATACTCCGTTGATTATTTTATTGGCTAAATCTTTATCGGGAGCTTCACCTAGTAGAGGGCTTAGAGTATCTTTTATTAAACTATATCCTGAGTACATAATAAAAAGAGAAACAAGTACTCCGATATAACCATCTATAGGAAAAGTGGTCCATTTTGATATTACCAAAGATAAAGCAACACAACTTGAAGTAAATACATCTCCTAAAGCATCAAGTGAAGAAGCTTGTAGAGCAGTAGAATTAATTTTTTTACCTATAAAACTGTTAAACCTACTCAACCAAACCTTTGTACCAATAGACAAAAGTAATAAGATAAAGGATAAGGTTTTAAATTGAACAGGTACAGGATTAACTATTCTGCTATATGAGGATTTAATAAATTCAAAACCCACTAAAATTACCATAAATGAAACGACTAGACCAGATAGGTACTCTATTCTTCCATGGCCAAAAGGATGCTCCTTGTCTGCTGGTTTTGAAGCTAGTTTAAAACCTATCATAGTTATAAGTGAAGAAGTCGCATCAGAAAGATTGTTAAAAGCATCAGCAGTAACAGATATACTCTTTGTTATTATACCCACAAATAATTTAACTATGAATAAAATGGTATTGACTATTATCCCTACTGTGCTTCCTAAAAATCCATAGGAATTTCTTACATTTTCTTTATCTACATTTTCAGGTTCTTTAATAAAAGTTTTAACTAAAATTTGAGATAGCACTTTTAACACCTCTTAAAAAATTTAATAAACATATTTTAATATTATAGCATATTATAGCAAATATTAATAAAATAATACAATTCATCAGTAAACTATGATATTCTAATGTTAATAGCATTATATGGAGGTATTAAAAATGAACGAAGAACTGAAGTTAGCAGAAGAACTTATAGATTTTTCATACAGTAGTCCAACAGCCTTTCATGCTGTGGAAACTGTGGAAAACATATTGCAGAGTTGTGGATTTAAAGAATTAAAAGAAAGAGATAAATGGGATTTAATAAGTGGAGAAAAATATTATGTTAAGAAGAATGGATCCGCTATAGCGGTATTCATAATGGGAAATGAAAGTGTAATAGAAAATGGCTTTAAGATTATCGGAGCACATACAGATTCTCCAACCTTTAGAATAAAACCAAATCCATATATGGTTAGTGAAGGAGCGTATTTAAGATTAAATACAGAAGTATATGGAGGACCAATATTAAATACTTGGTTAGATAGACCCCTGTCTATTGCTGGAAGGGTAATACTAAAAGGGGAAAATGTAATGAAGCCTGTTGAAAAACTAGTAAATATAAAAAGACCTTTGGTAGTAATACCAAACCTAGCAATACATATGAATAGAGAAGTTAATAGAGGTATTGAACTTAATCCTCAGGTACATACTATTCCACTTATGAGTATTATAAATGATTCACTAGAAAAAGAAGATTATTTAGTTAACTTAATATGTAAGGAATTAAATTTAAATAAAGAAGATATTTTAGATTTTGATTTATTCTTATATGAATATGAAAAAGGTTGCATAATGGGAATGAATAATGAATTTATTTCCTGCTCAAGACTAGATGACTTATCCATGGTGCATGCAGCTCTTAAGGCTTTAGTAGAGAGTGAAGCGGGAAAGAGTACTAATATGGCAGTTTTCTTTGATAATGAAGAAGTAGGAAGCTCAACAAAGCAAGGGGCGGATTCAATTTTTCTATCTAGCATATTAGAAAGAATAGTAGAAAAGGAAGAGGCAGGAAAAGAACCTTATTTTAGAGCTTTAGCTAAATCCTTTATAATATCCTCAGATTTAGCTCATGCAGTTCATCCAAATTCTCCAGAGAAAGCGGACCCAATAAACAGACCGATGATTAATAGGGGACCAGTAATTAAAATAAATGCTAATCAAAATTATACAACAGATAGCTATTCTTCATCTATATATGAAACTATATGCAAAATATCAGAAGTTCCTGTTCAGAAGTTTGTAAATCGTTCTGATGCTAGAGGAGGTTCAACTATAGGACCAATATCATCCACTCATATAAATATACCATCTGTAGATATTGGAAGTCCGATTCTAGGAATGCATTCAATAAGAGAATTAGGTGGAGTTGAAGATCATTACTTCATTACAAAATCTTTCAAAGAGTTTTATAGATTATAATTGCTATTGAAAGATAGTACACGTTATGATAAACTATTTTTAATAATTTAATATATTAAAGTTACCTATGGGTAGAGGTGCTGTAGTTAATAGTACTTATTTGGAGAAGCCACACTATGAAGAATAAGGAAAGGAGCTATAGCCGAAGAAAGCAATGTTGGCAATTTGTTTTCTGGCTTTGCATAGAATATATGTAAAGTTGTCACTATTATGGTGGAGAGCTACAGGGGTCACAAAGTTGTTAAAATTGCAGCTATAGGTGTACCTTAGTACATCTTGGCTGCTTTAATTTTTTTATTAATAAAGTTTTATAGGGGAGATGAGGAAGATGAGGTTGTTTGGAAATATGGAAGTAAAAAATAATACTTTATATATAGGTGGAATAAGTGCTATAGATTTAGTGAAAGAACATGGTTCACCTCTATATGTAATGGATGAGGATTTAATAAGAAAAAATTGTAAGGAATATTACAAAGACTTCAAAGTTGAGGAGATGGGTAACAAGGTAGCTTATGCAGGGAAGGCTTTTTTAACTAAGGCTATGTGTAGATTAGTAAAAGAAGAGGGATTGTACCTAGATGTAGTATCTGGTGGAGAGTTATACACTGCCTATAAATCAGAGTTCCCAATGGATAAGATATATTTTCATGGAAACAACAAAACTCTAGATGAAATTCAAATGGGAATAGACTTAGGAGTTGGGAGATTTGTAGTAGATAATTTTGATGAAATAGATATAATCAATGAAATAGCTAGAGAAAAAGGAATAGTTCAAAAAATAATTTTAAGAATTAGCCCAGGTATTGAAGCTCACACTCATGATTATATAAAGACAGGTCAAGTTGACTCAAAATTTGGATTTACATTAATTGAAGATGAGGCTTTTAAAGCGGTAGAAAAATCCATTAAATATTCAAATATTAATTTGGCTGGTTTACATTGCCATATAGGGTCACAAATTTTTGAAACCACACCTTTTGAAGATGAAGTGGATATAATGCTAGAATTAGTCAATGATGTATATAAAAAATTTGACTATAAGCTAGAGGAATTGGACTTAGGCGGTGGCTTTGGAATATATTATAAAGAAGGAGATAAGGCTAAGACTGCTGAAGAATATTGTAAATCTATAATAAATAGGGCTATAAAAAAAGCTAAAGAACTTAAAATGAATCTTCCTATACTGACAATTGAGCCTGGAAGATCAATAGTAGGTAATGCAGGAATAACTTTATATACCGTTGGAGCAATTAAAGATATACCTAACATTAGAAAGTATGTATCCGTTGATGGAGGTATGACAGATAATATAAGACCAGCTTTATATAATGCAGAATATGAATGCTTAGTAGCAAATAATGTAGTTGGAGAAGTTTCAGAAAAGGTTACTATAGCAGGAAAATGCTGTGAATCTGGAGATATATTATTAACTGATATAGTTATGCCTCAAGTTAATAGAGGAGATGTTTTAGCTATTTTATCTACAGGAGCTTATGGATACGCTATGTGTAATAACTATAATAAAACACCAAAACCGCCTGTAGTATTTGTAAACAACGGAAGTTGCAGATTAGTTTGTAAAAGACAAAGTTACGAAGAACTATTAAGCAATGAAATATAAATTGAAAGTTAGTAGAGTATTTATAAAGATTTAATATTAATATGTTCTAAAAGAATGTTAAAAAATATTATGGAGAGTATCTCCATAATATTTTTTATTTTTTTGGAAATAATAACTTAAGCAATTTATATTTTGAAAGGGATGGATAGTTATGTTATATTACGAAGTTTCTCTTATCATTCTTTTAATATTGTTGATATCTTCTATGTTATATATTTTTTTAAAAAACAAAGAAGAGAATGAAGACTATAGAGAGATGTATGGGGAGGAATTTGAGGAATGTCCCTATAATAGAAAAGATAAAAGCATCAAAAGTAGAATAAAAGTAATAAAAAATTTAGATAAATGTTATCAAGACATCTTAAATGGCTATGACTATATAAATAGTGAAGCAAATAGAAAAAAAGACATACCTCCTGCGGGAGAATGGTTGTTAGATAATCTATATCTAATACAAAAAGAATATAAAAGCATAAAGAGCAGCATGCCTAATGATTACTATGAAAATCTACCTTTAATTAATAAGGGTGCTATAAAAGGATATCCAAGAATTTATCATATAGCAAGAAAAATAGTTTATAAAACAGAAGGAAAAGTTAATGGAGAATACATAGAAAAATTTATTGATGAATATCAAAAACATACAATACTCACCAGTGGTGAATTGTGGGCCTTACCAGTGATGATAAGGGTAGCTTTAATACAAAACATATGCGAAGTTACAAAAGATATAGCATATGCTCAAAGTGAAAAAAATAAAGGAGAAAAGATTGCGGAAAGACTAATAGAAAATTCTAATAATGAGGAAGCTCTAGAGAATTTATTTAAAGAAGATATAAATTTTAATCCTTATTTTACAGAGAAGTTATTAAAAGTACTAAGGGATAGTGGCTTTGAAAATGAAGATGTATACAGTTGGATAGACGAGAAATTAATAATGCAGGACATTAACGGTGAAAAAATAGTGTTATTAGAGCATAAACGCCAGGCTCTTTTTAGAATGATAATTGGAAATAGTATAACAGGCATAAGAGAAATAGCTTCATTAAATTGGAGAGAATACTTTGAGAAGTTAAGTTATCTAGAGAAAACTTTAAAGGAAGATCCAGCAGATATATATGAAGATATGGATTTTACTACTAGAGATTTCTATAGACATAAGATAGAAAAATTAGCAAGACATATGAAGTTAGGAGAGTCTTTTGTCGCTAAAAAAGCAATAGAATGTGCAAAGGAAGCTACGGAACAAGAAGGGAATCCATATTTAAAACATGTAGGTTACTATATTATTGATGAAGGAATTCAATGTTTGAAGGATAAAATTGGATTTAAAGACCGTGGATTTAGAAAGTTAAAATATATAGATAAAAGTAAAAGGGCTAATTACTATATAGGCTTAATGACTGTTTTAACTCTGGCTTTAGCTTTTACACTGATATATTCTAATTTCAATCCATATAATATTCCCTTATGGCAGTATATTTTAACCTTTATAGTTATATTAATACCTTGCAGTGAAATAGTAATTTCCATAACTAATTGGAGTATAACTCATCTAAGTAGGCCTGAGATTATACCTAAGCTTGAATTTAAAGAAGAGATACCGGAAGAATATAGCAGCATTGTAGTCATATCTACTTTGATAAATAGTGAAAAAAGAGCTAAAGAATTAGTTAAAGATTTAGAAGTTTATTATCTAGGTAATAGATGTAAAAATATATACTATGCAATATTAGGAGATTTCAAAGACAACAAGGAAAAAGAACATATAGATGATGAAAAAATAATAAACTCTGCCTTAAAAGAAATTAAAAGATTAAATGATAAATATGCAAAAGAAGGAGAGGAAATTTTTTATTTTTTCAACAGGTATAGACAGTACAATGAAAAAGAAGATACATGGCTAGGTTGGGAGAGAAAAAGAGGAAAGTTGATGGAGTTTAATCGACTGATAAGGGGCGATGAAAATACAAGTTATAATGTTATAAGTGGAGATATAAAGAAGTTATATAAAATTAAATATGTAATAACCTTAGATGCAGATACAAAGCTACCTAGAGATTCCTCTAAAAAACTTATAGCTTCCATGGCCCATCCTCTTAATCGTCCATATATTGATAAAGATAATAGGAGAGTATTAAGAGGATATGGACTAATGCAGCCTAGGATTAATATTTCAAACATTAGTGCCAATAAAACTTTATACTCTAAAATTTTTTCAGGAGAAACGGGAATAGACCATTATACAACTGCCATATCAGATGTTTATCAAGATATGTTTGGAGAAGGCATATTTACTGGAAAAGGTATTTATGATGTTGATATATTTAATTTCATGTTAGGAGATAAAATACCAGAAAATTCAGTATTGAGTCATGATTTATTAGAAGGGTCTTATGTTAGAACCGCACTTTTAACAAATATAGAATTAATTGATGGGTACCCCGCTTATTACAACTCTAGTTGCAAGAGGTTACATAGGTGGACCAGAGGGGATTGGCAATTACTTCCTTGGATTTGCAAGAGAAGCTCATTAAATAAACTATCTAAATGGAAAATGTTGGATAATTTAAGAAGAAGCCTTTTAAGTCCATCTATAATATTGTTGATAATATTATCTTTAAGTGTATTAAATGCTTCAGAAGGATGGATAATACTTTCATTTATAGCTTTAATTTCTCCATTATTATTTGACATTTCTGAAGCAGTTATTGCGCCGATAAAAGGTATAAGTCTTTCGGGAAAAATAAAGAATTGGAAGGTTGCTATTGAACAGTTCTTCTTGATTTTTTCTTTTGTACCTCACCAAGCTTACTTGATGACTGATGCAATAATAAGGACTTTATACAGACTTAAAATAAGCAAGAAAAATCTATTAGAATGGCAAACAGCAGCGGATGCAGAAGTTTCCTCTGGGAAAAGGCTAATAGATTACATTCGGTATATGTGGGTAGGAAGTTTTATTTCATTACTTATAGGTTTTCTAGCATTATATAAATCTGCTTCTTTAGTATTTATATTATTACCATCCTGCATTATATGGTTCTTCAGTCCTTACATAGCCTACTATATAAGTAAGGATATAAAAAGGAAGACATATAAGATAGGGACAGAAGAAAAAATAATCTTAAGAGGGCTTAGTAGAAGGATATGGGCTTATTTTGAAGATTTTAATAATGAGGAGAACAATTGGCTAGCTCCAGATAATTTTCAAGAATATCCAGAAAACGGAGTAGCTCCTAGAACATCCCCTACCAATATGGCTATGGGGCTTATATCTAATATTATGGCTTATGACTTAGGATATATAGGTTTAACTCAGTGCATATACAAAATCGAAAGAACTGTTGAAAGTATGAAAACTCTTGAGATGCATGGGGGACATTTTTATAACTGGTATAACACTAAAACTAAAGAGCCTTTATATCCAAAATATATTTCTACTGTAGATAGTGGTAATCTTTTAGGTTATATATGGTTGACAAATAGAACTTTAGAAGAATATATAGAAAGTCCTATTTTCAATATTAATATGTCTAAAGGGTTAGGAGATTTATTAATATTAAGTAATGAAGAATTAAAGGATATACATAGTGATTTCTATAAAGATTCATTAGAATGGGTAAGTAAGTGGGATGGAGATTTAGTAGAGTATATAAAGGGTCTAAATAAAATATCTGACAGTATAAATGTAATTGAAAAGGGAGATAAGTGGAAAGAGTTATATTGGAATAAAAAATTAAAGAATACAGTAAGAGATAATGTTATTAATATATTTACTTTATTTCCTTGGCTAGAAATAGAGTATTTTACTAATGAAGAAGAGATGTATCTAGAAGAGCTAAAGTCCATAGCTGCCAAAAGTGGTATCAATGATGTACTGATTGCATTACAAGAATTAAAAGATAGATTACATGACAAAAGTGAAGTTTTATATAAAGCAATTTTAAAAGGAGAAAGTAATTTAAAAGATCTACTCAGCTTAATAATTAAAATTAAAGAGTATTTGGAAAAAATAGAGGAAGAAATGGACTTTAAAATGTTGTTTGAAGAGTCCAGACAATTGTTTTCAATAGGATATAATGTGGAAAGAGGTAAAATCGATAACTGTTATTATGACCTATTAGCTTCAGAAGCAAGGCAAGCAAGTTTTTTAGCTATATCTAAAGGAGATGTGGAGCAGGACCACTGGTTTAAGTTAGGAAGAACTCTGACATCTATAAAGAATAATAAGGGGTTAGTTTCTTGGAGCGGAACTATGTTTGAATATCTAATGCCCTTGTTAATAATGAAAAGCTATCCAGATACATTATTGAATAGTACCTATAATTTTGTTGTGGAATCTCAAAGAGCCTACGGAAATAAAAACAATGTCCCTTGGGGAATATCTGAGTCTGGATTTTATGCTTTTGATATAAATTTAAATTATCAATATAAAGCTTTTGGAGTGCCGGGAGTAGGATTGAAAAGAGGATTGGCTAAAGACTTAGTAATATCGCCATACTCTACTATAATGGCATTGCAGGTGAATATTAAAGACTCAGTTTTAAATATAAAAAGATTTATTAAAGAAGGATTTTTAGGAAGATATGGGCTTTATGAAGCTGTAGATTTTACAAAAGAAAGACTGCCAAAAGATGAAAAATATAAAATAGTAAAATCTTATATGGTTCACCATCAAGGAATGAGTTTAATGGCTTTAGACAATTTAATAAATAATAATGTACTTCAAGAAAGGTTTCATAGGGATCCAAGAGTTAAAGCTTCAGAATTATTATTGCAAGAAAAAGTTCCTAACATGGTTGTATATGATAGAGAAGAAAAATATGAGGAGAACCTATTTATAAAAGATAAAAATGTAGGCATGGTTAGAAGGTATACTACCGCTAAAACCCCTTATCCAGAAGCAAATATACTCTCCAATGGTAATTATTCTGTTATGATTACAAATAGGGGAAGTGGATACAGTAAAAAAGAAGATATGAATGTATATAGATGGAGAGAAGATATAACTAATGATAATACAGGGATGTTTTTCTATGTAAAAAACCTTAACTCTAATGAATATTGGAGCAATTATTATCAACCTTGCAAACATGAAGGAGAGGAATATGAAGTTATATTTGCTCAAGATAAAGCGGAATTTAGAAGGAAGGATGGAAACTTATATACAGTTACAGAAATAGGTGTTTGTAGTGAAGATAATGGGGAAGTTAGAAAGATAAGCATAACTAATAATAGCAGTAGCAATAGGACTATAGAAGTTACTAGTTATTTTGAGGTGACTTTAACTAATTACAATTCAGATTTAGTTCATCCCTCATTTAGCAATCTTTTTGTAAGAACTGATTTCCACGAGGAAACTATGTGCCTATTAGCCAACAGAAGAAAAAGGGAGAAAGAAGGAAAAGAACCTTGGGTAATGCATACTGTTGTAGGGGATGAAAAAATAGTAGGGAAAATACAATACGAAACCAGCAGGGCAAGTTTTATAGGGAGAAATAGAGATTTGTATAAACCAGAAGTAATGGAAAATGATGCTCCACTCACAAACACTAAAGGAGCAGTATTAGATCCTATTTTAAGTCTTAGAGTAAGAGTTGAAGTACCCTCAGGAGAAACTTGCAAACTAGCTTTTATTACCGCATTAGGAGACAACAGAGAAGAGGTTTTAAAGTTAGCTGAAAAATATAGAGACTGGAATAATGTAAATAGAGTATTTGAACTTACTTGGACACAAGCACAAGTGGAGAATAGATATCTAGGTATAAATTCTTCTATGGCAAATTTATATCAGTCTATAGCTTCTAAGATTATATTTATGAACAATAGTTTCAAAGAAAGAGAGAAGTATATAAAAGCTATAAATAGGGGGCAATCTGAACTTTGGAAATACGGAATATCCGGTGATTTACCCATAGTTTTATTAATAATTAGAAAAGAAGAAGATTTAGAGTTATTGAGGCAACTATTAAAAGCTCATGAGTATTGGAATATTAAAGGGCTAAAGACTGATCTTATTATATTAAATTTAGAGGATACAGCTTATATACAGCCTCTAGAAGATGGTATTAAAGAGTTGGTATTTTCAAGCTATGCTAGGGATAAAATAAATAAGTCCGGTGGAACATTTTTATATAATAAAGCCACTATGAATTGTGAAGATATTAACCTTATTATGTCTATAGCTAGATTAGTGATTGACGGTGATAAAGGCAGCTTAAGTAGTCAGGTAAAAGTTAATTCAGGACTACAGTATAATTATGAGCTATTAGAACCCAAGGAAATAAACTATAAGGAAGGTAATTTTACATTTGCTGTTCCAGAGCTTCAATATTTTAATAGTTTAGGAGGATTTAGCGCTGAAGGAGATAAATATTTTATAATACTGGATAATTATAAGAATACACCAGCTCCTTGGATAAATGTTATTTCAAATAGAGATTTTGGATTTCATATTTCCGAAAGTGGGATTTCCTATACTTGGAATAAAAATAGTAGAGAAAACAAAATAACTACTTGGTCTAACGACCCTGTAAAGGATAGTGAAGCGGAAGGTTTATATATAAGAGATGAATATACAGGAGATTTTTGGAGCATTTCTCCAAAGCCTGTGAGAGATAATGGAAGATATATAGTAGAGCATGGCTTTGGATATTCTTCTTTTAGACATAAAGCATATGGAATAGCTGGGGAATTTACTACTTTTGCTTCTTTAAATAGAAGCGTAAAATTATCTATTGTAAAACTTAAAAATGATACAGATATTGAAAGACAGTTATCTTTGACTTACTATGCTCAATTAGCTCTAGGAGTTGTACCTCAAGGAACAGCCCAGTATATATCTACTTATATAAATGAAGAGAGTGAATATATACATGCTAAAAACCCTTATAGCAGCAACTTTGGTAATCTAATTGCTTTTCTTAAAGTGGTAGGAGGAGAGGAAACTACATTTACTGGAGACAGAAGGGAATTTATAGGTAAAGAAGGCTCTTTTGAAAGTCCTGAAATACTAAACAAAAAATCTTTTTCTAATGCTGTAGGAGCGGGATTAGATCCTTGTATGGCTATAAATACTAAGATCTCTATAAAGCCAGGAGAGGAAGAGACGTTATTAGTTATATTAGGGCAAGAAGAGAATATTAATAATATAGATGAGGTAATTAAAGAATATAGTAATGCAGAAGTTGCTTTAAAAGAATTGGATAGAGTTAGAGAGTATTGGAAAGAAATACTGGGTGTAATTCAAATAGAAACACCAGATAAAACAATGGATATAATGGTAAATGGATGGCTTATGTACCAAGTAATAGCTTGTAGATATTGGGCTAGAACAGCTTTTTATCAATCAGGTGGAGCTTATGGATTCCGAGATCAATTACAAGATACTTTAGCCATATCTTATTTAAAGCCAGAGATAACAAAAGAGCAAATACTGTATTCATCTTCAAGGCAATTTATTGAAGGAGACGTTCAGCACTGGTGGCATCCAGTTGTAGATAGTGGCATAAGAACTAGATTCTCCGATGATTTGCTGTGGTTACCTTATGTAACATTACAATATATAGAAAACACAGGAGATTATTCAATTTTAGACCACGAAGTTCCATACCTAGAGGATGAACCACTAAGAGAAGGAGAAGACGAAAGATACAATATTGCAAGGAAGTCTGAAATAAAGGAAAGCGTATATAAACACTGTGTGAAAACCATAGATAGGGCATTAAAGTTTGGTGAACACAATATACCTTTAATGGGCTCAGGAGATTGGAACGATGGAATGAGTACTGTTGGAAATAAAGGTAAGGGTGAAAGCGTATGGCTGGGATGGTTTTTATACACTATTCTTAAGGACTTTATAAGAATATGCAATATAAAAGGAGATAGCGAAAGAGAAGAAAGATATAAAGAAATGTTACAATTTATCATAGACAATATAGAAAAAAATGCTTGGGATGGCAACTGGTATAGGAGAGCTTATTTTGACGATGGAACTCCTTTAGGTTCTTCGGAGAATGATGAATGTCAAATCGACTCATTGTCCCAATCTTGGGCTGTTATATCTGGAGGTGCTAAGGAGAGTAGAAAGAAAGAGGCAATTTTATCTGTAGAAAGATATCTTGTAAAATACGACAAGGGTTTAGTAATGCTTCTAACACCGCCTTTCCATAACTCTTCTTTAGAACCAGGATATATAAAAGGCTACGTACCAGGAGTAAGAGAGAATGGTGGTCAATATACACATGCTGCCATATGGTATATACTAGCATTAACTATGGTGGGGTTTAATGATAAAGCTTGTAATATATTCAATATGATCAATCCAATTAACCATACACGCTCACACTTAGATTGTCAAAGATATAAAGTAGAGCCTTATGTGGTTACAGCTGATGTTTATGCAGTAGAGCCCCATGTAGGCAGAGGTGGATGGAGTTGGTATACAGGTGCTGCAGGATGGATGTATACTACAGCTATAAGTGGTATATTAGGTTTTAAACTTAAAGAAAATGAAGGTTTTACTGTAGAGCCTAGAATACCTGAAAATTGGAATGGATATAAGATGACTTATAAAAGAGGAGAATGTATATATCATATATATGTTGAAAGAGGAAAAGAACCTAGTATACTGATTAATGATAAACCACTAGAAAAAAATATTATTCCATTTATGGAAAAGGGAGAGTATAGAGTAGAAGTGATAATTAAAGATTAATAAATAAAAAGGAACTGTCTTGTGAGATAAGAATCTCATAAGACAGTTCTACAAAACTTATTTGAATAAATCTTTTAATTCCCACATTTCTTTAGAGGTATAGTCAAATTCCACATTAGCTATATTGTTAGAAACTATAGGATCTCTTACATTATCAGGTAACTTAGTGTAGTCTTTTTTCTTTGGTGAGTAAGATTTAATTATCTTTTGATTTACCTCTAAATGGTCTCTATCGTTTGGTAGATAAGTTTTTCCTCTATCCATATTTTCTCCTCCTTTTGATTTAATAATATTTTTAGTATTTGACACATGAAAAATACTATTCACATACTTATATAATGGTAAAAGTTAATATAAGCTATTAAAAATGGTAGAAATTAATACAAAAATATTAAAAAAAGAAGGGGAATAAAGATTTTTATAGAATAATTAATATATATTAGTAGTTTTGATTAAATAAAAATTATTAAGGAGGTACTTATTATGACAGAATTAAGACAAATTTACAAATGTGAGATATGTGGAAATATAGTTGAGGTAGTTCATCCAGCAGGTGGAACTTTAGTATGTTGTGGTAAGCCAATGACATTAAAAAAAGAGAATACTACTGATGGAGCAAAAGAAAAGCATGTTCCAGCTGTAGAAAAGGTTGAAGGTGGAGTATTAGTTAAAATTGGAGAAGTTGAGCATCCAATGATAGAAGAACATTACATTGAATGGATAGAAGTTTTAACAGAAAGAAAAACTTATAGAAAATTCTTAAAGCCAGGTGAAAAGCCAGAAGCATTATTTAATATTGATGAAGAAATTATAGCGGTAAGAGAATACTGTAATCTTCATGGCCTTTGGAAAAAATAATATTATTGACAAAAAAAATTATTTATAATATTATAAATTAAAAAATATTAACTCAGTGAAGGAAAATAGTAGGCTTGAAAACAGATTTATAGAGAGTTGTAGCTGGTGAAATTACAATATTCATGATTAAGCTGAATGGGTTCTGGAGAGTCGGGATGAAATCAAAGTAGTTTTAGACGTAGGTCTCACGATATAGAGACAGGATATTATTGTATCCTTATAAGGAGGAAGATTAGATCTTTCTTAAATTTAGGTGGTACCGCGTTACTACGCCCTATAGTTTTTCTATAGGGCTTTTGTTTATTTATCTATATATTTTTAAATTTAATACAGAGTAGGAGGAACAATAATGGAGGAAAGCAAAAAAGTTATATTTAGTGGAATTCAACCTTCTGGGAATTTAACTATAGGAAATTACTATGGTGCATTAAAGAATTGGGTTAAGCTACAGGATGAATATGATACTTATTATTGTATAGTAGATTTGCACGCTATAACTGTAAGGCAGGAGGCAAAAGAACTTAGGAGAAGAACTTTAGAAGTATTAGCTATATATTTAGCTTGTGGGTTAGATCCAGAAAAAAATACTATATTTATTCAGTCTCATGTACCAGCCCATAGTGAAGCAGCTTGGTTATTGAATTGCTTTACTTACACAGGAGAACTAGGTAGAATGACTCAATTTAAAGATAAATCTGCAAGATATGGTGAATCTTCTACAACTGCAGGGCTACTTACTTATCCAGTGCTTATGGCAGCGGATATACTGCTTTACAATACAGATTTGGTGCCAGTAGGAAGCGACCAAAAGCAACATTTAGAAATAACTAGAGATATTGCCGCCAGATTTAATAATTTATATAGCCCTACATTTAAAATTCCTGAACCTTATATAGGAAAGTCTGGAGCTAGAATAATGGATTTACAACATCCAGAAAAGAAGATGTCAAAATCTGCAGATAATCCAAATAGTTATATACTTATAATGGATCCACCAGAAGTGATTAGAAACAAAATAAATAGAGCTGTTACAGATACAATAGGAGTTGTAAAGTATAGTGATGATCAACCTGGAATTAAAAATCTAATGGATATATTAAGTGTGGCTACAGGGAAAAGTATAGATGAAATAGAGAGAGAATACGAAGGAATGGGATATGCTAAGTTTAAGAAGGATGTTGGAGAGGCAATAATAGAAGAATTATTACCAGTTCAAAATAAAGTAAAAGAATATTTGAATAACAAGGACTTGTTGGAAGCAATATATACGAAGGGTGCTGAAAAAGCAAACTATGTAGCAAGAAAAACTTTATCAAAAATGCAAAGGAAGATTGGTTTCGTAGCTAAATCAAGGTAGTTAAGTCAAGATAGTAAATTTAATTGACAGTGAAATTACTTAAAGTTAAAATCTATTTAGTACACATTTTAAAAAGAGGAGAGAATATAGTGGAAGATATAGTTAGAGCGATAGAGAAAAGAAGAACCTTTGCAATAATATCTCACCCAGACGCAGGTAAAACTACACTAACAGAAAAACTATTGCTATATGGAGGCGCAATAAGACTTGCAGGGTCGGTAAAGGCTAGAAAGGCTTCAAAACATGCAGTTTCAGACTGGATGGAAATAGAAAAGCAAAGAGGTATCTCCGTAACCTCATCAGTTATGCAGTTTAACTATAATGGTTATTGTATAAACATATTAGATACTCCTGGACACCAAGACTTTAGTGAAGACACCTATAGAACATTAATGGCAGCGGACAGCGCAGTAATGGTTATAGATGGAGCTAGAGGTGTTGAGGAGCAGACAAAAAAACTGTTCCATGTATGTAGCTTAAGGGGAATTCCTGTATTCACTTTTGTAAATAAGATGGATAGAGAAACAAGGGATCCTTTTGAACTTATGGAGGAACTTGAAACAGTCCTTGGAATAAGATCCTATCCAATGAACTGGCCTATAGGCTCAGGCATTGATTTTAAAGGGGTTTATGATAGAAATAAAAAGGTAATTGAAGTGTTTAACGATGGTAAACATGGTCAAACGAGAGTTGAAGCTCTTGAAGGAACTGTTGATGATCCTGTATTTAAAGATTTGTTAGGGGAATCCCTTCATGATAAATTGATTCAGGATATAGAACTTTTAGATATAGCTGGAGATGATTTTGATTTAAACAAGGTTAGAAGTGGTGAGTTAACTCCTGTATTTTTTGGTAGTGCATTAACTAATTTTGGAGTAGAACCATTTTTAGAAGAATTTTTAAATCTGACACCACCACCTCTAGGTAGAGATTCTAGCATAGGGGAAGTAGATGCATTTTCAAATGATTTTTCTGCCTTTGTTTTTAAAATACAGGCTAATATGAATCCAGCTCACAGAGATAGAATAGCTTTTATGAGAATATGTTCAGGTAAGTTCAAAAAAGGTATGGAAGTATTTCATATGCAAGGTGGAAATAAAGTGAAATTAGCTCAACCTCAGCAGTTTCTAGCTCAAGATAGAGAAATAGTTGAGGAAGCTTATGCCGGTGATATTATAGGTGTATTCGATCCGGGAATATTTAGAATAGGGGATACATTATGTACACCAAGCAATAAATTTTCCTTTGAAGGAATACCTTCCTTCGCACCTGAGCATTTTGCAAGGGTTAGAACGATAGATACTATGAAGAGAAAGCAATTTGTAAAGGGTATTACTGAAATATCCCAAGAAGGTGCTATTCAGGTATTTAAAGAAATTAACATGGGATTTGAAGAAATAATAGTAGGGGTAGTAGGGATTCTACAATTTGAAGTATTAGAATACAGAATGAAAAACGAATATAATGTAGATATCAAAATGGATAGACTCCCATATAGATATGTGAGATGGGTTGAAAGTTCTAATTTAGATGCAGATAAATTAACTATAACTAGTGATACTAAAATAGTAAGGGATTTTAAAGATAGAGTACTTTTACTATTCCAAAGTGATTGGGCAATAAGCTGGGCTTTAGACCATAATAAAGATATAGTATTATCTGATGTAGGTAAAAGCGAAGATTAATAAAAATTGCGATACAATTTTTTGGTAAAAAATTGTATCGCAATTTTTTATATTTCTTTTTTTCTACCAAAGAACACATCTACAATAAATATTAAAGCAGCTATTAACAATAGAAGGTTTATTAAATTTCCGCCTATTCTAAATATCAATCCTATTAACCAAAATAAAACTACAAATCCACCTAGCCATTTAAGAAATATCATATAAAAAACCTCCATTTATAAATAAGTATCATAAAAATTAGTATTTGCAAATGTGGAGGTAATTATATAAAAAAATAAAAAGAGAGGTAAAACCTCTCTTATCTTCTTTCTCTTGGTCCATTATTTCTTTCAGCTTTTCTAGCTCTTCTACATTCTGGACATCTTACTGGATCATTTTCAAATCCTTTTTCTTTATAGAATTCCTGTTCTCCTTCTGTGAAGATGAATTCTTTTCCGCAATCTTTGCATTCAATTGTTTTATCAGCCAAAGCAAAAACCTCCTTTTAATCATAGGGTAATTTTTCATGGATAGCTCTCCTATGATAAAGGAGTTAAGTACCTGAGAAATTACCTATATATTTAATAATAAATACAGTTGTAATTATATCATAAAAGCCATTATATATACAATATGGAAAATCAATTTATGATTGATTATTTACTGAATTTTGAGAATTATTATTTTTAGCTTTTTTCTTCTTATTTTTTCTGTTGTTTTTGAAATTAAATATTACTATAGCTAGTAAAGGTATTATAAAAAAGTTTATTAAGGATACATAAGTATATAGATTTAAATATTTAAAAAATAACAATAAATCATCTGCGATATAATTAGTGAATGCAAAGATAAATAAAGTTATTATATAAATGGTGTATTTTCCATCAATTCTTATTTTCTTCAGTGCTTTTAATGTTAATGCTAATACAAGTACATACTTAACATACCATCCTCCTATTGTTTGAAGCATAACGAAAAGCTCTCCACTCTCTAAGAACCTCAAAATACTTACTAGTTGAGTCTGAGTAAGTTTAGGATAAGATAGATTATTTAATCTATCAATTCGAAAGGTCATGAGAACTCCTAAAGTAGATACAATTTGCATTTGAATTAAAAAAAGCATTGTTAAAACACCGTGTTTTAATAATTTATCTTTCTTTGTCACATGGTCTAAATAAGGATAGACTAAAGTCACATGGGCATATAAACCTAGAATTTGTAATGTACAAAGTAAAAATTCCCATGTGAAAACATTTTGAAACATAGGTAATATAAAAGTTATGTGTTTATATGTACTAGTAAGGATAGCTAAATTTATTCCAGCCAATATCATTAATATTATACCTATTATGGTAGTTGCCAAAATACTCTTTGGACCTTTTTTTACTATGTCTATAGCTGGAATTGTTAGAAATATTAGAAGATACCATATAGGAGTCTCTAGCATTAGATTAGTATGCATTGCACTAGACTCTACTCCTGCACATTCTACTAAAGTTAACATAAGAGATATTATATAAAATATATGAAAAATGTTTCCTAATATTTTCCCAAAGGAGGAACAATATATATCATATAAGTCGTAACAATTTGATTTTTTAAATACTTTAATTGAAAGAATAAAATACAATAATATTATTATAGATGCAATAATTGTGGCAATCCAAGAATCTTTGCCTCCATTTCTAATATAAATGGTAGGATAGGTCTTTTGAGATACTATTACTAATCCTAAGATAATAAAACATAGTTGCTTCGAAGTTATTTTATACATTTACTCACCTTTAAAAAAAATTTTATTTATATTATTTACCAATTGCCGAATAATATTCTTAATAGTTACAAATAATAATCAAGGGTGAAATTTATGAGTAGATATTTTGAATTAATAAAAGAAAAGTTAAAGGATAATTTTGATTTAAAATATAGAGAAATTGAAACGGTTATAGGATTAATATACATAATGTATATTGATGACTTATGCAACTCTAGTTTTATAAGCCAGTATATTGTTACTCCAATAATTCAAAATCAAGATAATATAAAAGATATAGATAATTTAAAAAGAGGAATACTCCATGCAAATTCTGTAGATGATATTAATAATTTTAATGAGGCAATGATACATATATTATCTGGAGATGTGCTGATAATATTAGAAAACAATGAAAAAGTATTATGCTGTGAAGCCAAAGGTTATAGTAAGAGAGCCATATCAACCAGTGAAACAGAAAATGTTATAAAGGGACCTAGAGAAGCGTTTAATGAATCTTTTGTGGATAATGTAGCATTGATAAGAAGAAGGATAAAAAACGCTGATTTAAAATTTGAGAGTTTCTATATAGGGAAAAAATCAAATACAGTAGTAGTTATGACATATATAAAAGGTGTGACAGAAGAGGATTTAATTAATAAAGTAAGAGATAAACTTAGTAAAATAGATCAAGATTTTATTTTGGGATCTAACTATATATCAGAACAATTCTCAAATAATAAAACTTTTTTTGATACCACTGGATATAGTGAAAAGGCGGATATAATATGTTCAATGTTATATGAGGGAAGAATAGGAATTATTGTGGATGGTTCGCCGTTTATAATGACTATACCACATTTTTTAATAGAACATTTTCAAGCGCCAGATGATTACTATATTAATAAATATTATTCTAATGCAGCAAGAATATTAAGGGAGTTTGCTTTTTTAATAGCTACATTTTTGCCAGGATTATATCTAGCTATTACAACCTATCATTTTTCTCTAATACCCTCTGTCTTTGTTTTTAGACTTGCAGTATCAAGAGCAGGAGTTCCATTCCCGGCAGTAGTAGAATTGTTTTTAATGATGTTTTTCTTTGCAATATTGAGAGAATCTGGAATAAGGCTACCTCAACCAATAGGGCAAGCGGCTAGTATAGTAGGAGCTCTTATTCTCGGTCAGGCAGCCATAGGTGCTGGTTTAGCATCACAAATAGGGCTAATAATTATAGCGGTATCTTCTATATGTTCTTTTTTAGTGCCTAAGTTATATGGACCTATTGCCGCCTGGAGTATAATAATAGTTTTATTCTCTTCCCTTTTAGGATTACCTGGATTTTATATAATAATGCTTACTTTTGTGGCTCATATATCTAGTTTAGAGTCAGTGGGATATCCTTATTTATATCCATTAGGAACATCTAAAGAATTTAAATTCAGGGATGTTTTATTTAGAGGAGATTTAGAAGATATATCTAAAAATATAGGCAAGGATGATTTAAATGAAGAAAATATTAGTTAGTTTAATATTATGTATGTGTTTCTTGCTAAATGGCTGTTTTAACTATACAGATATAAATAGAGTATTATTTTCTACTAGTATTATAATTGACATTGACGAAGATAATAACCCTATAGTATATGTGGAGACATTTAAGCCTTATAGAAGTGCTAGAAGTGGATCGGAAAAAGGGGAGAGAATTATATATAAAGGAAATGGGAAAACTATTTTCGAAGCTATAAGAACTATAGCCTTATCTACTAGCTATAAAATAAATGGTACACAAAATAAGGCTTTAATATTTACAGAGAGGGCAGCAGCTTATGGAATAGATGATTTTATAGATATGGTTAGAGATCAAGAATTTACATTAAGACAATATGTAGCTGTATACAGAGGTGACGTGCAAAGACTGTTGAGTGCTCATATAAAATCAGAAGAATATATAGGATTATTTATAACAGATTTAATAGATAATATAGGAACATCTTCAAGAGCCATAAAGCTTACCATAAATGACTATTTAAATGAAAGAGCAAAGCCTGGCCACACTAGTGTAATAACCTTATTGGAAATGAGCAAAGATCAACTAGAAGAGTTGTTAACTATCAACGGTGGGGCCATAATGAAAGATGATAAATTAGTGACTGAGATGCCGCTACATCAGAGTCAAGGATATAATTTTCTTATTAATAGAGTTAAGACTGGAACTTTAGAAGTTCCTTATTCGGATGGAGAAAATAAGTATGTAACTTTAGAAATAAGAAATAGCAGAACCAAAACTAATATGGAGTATGATGGAGAAAACTTAAAGTTAATTAAAACGATTAAGGTAAGAACTAATCTTGCAGAAACTCAAGCTAAGTTAAATTTTACTCCTGAAAATTTAGAAAAGATTTCTACAGGGGCTGAAGATAATATTATAAGAGCGACTAAAGATGTGTTTGAAACATATAAAAATAATAATTTAGATATATTTAATTTAGAGAGGGACTTCAAAATTAGGTATCCTCATGCAAATTCAGAGAATATATTAGAAAAAACTACATTAGAATTAAATGTAAAAGTTATAATAGAAGGTTCATCTACTAGTCAGGGATTTTATTAATATATGATATAATATAATTAAAGTAACTAGTAATTATTGTATGAGGGTAAATTAATATGGATAGTAAAAAACTTTTGAACTTAATTAAAAGAGGAGAAGGAATAAAATTAGATTTTAAACAAATGTTGGAATTGGATATGGAAAGTGGTAGAAAAGAATTATCGAAGGATATATGTGCAATAGCCAACTCACGAGGTGGCAGAGGATATTTAATTATAGGAATTGAGGATAAAACAAAAAAAATTATAGGTATAGATGAAAAAAACTATAATGAGGAAAAAATACAGCAAATAGTAAGCTCTAGATGTGAACCTCCCATACCTGTTTCATTAGAATTTGTAGATTTAGGTGATAAAAAAATAGGTGTAATAAATATATATGATGGGTCACAAAAGCCGTATCAATTAAGAGAAAATGGAGCTTTTTATATTAGAAGGGGCTCAACAACGGATACTATGAGAAAAGAAGAAATTATAGCTGCTTTAAATGAAAGCTTAAGCTTAAATGTGGAATTATGTCCTATAATAAAGAGTGAAGTAAGTTTTATAGACAGAGGATTAGTTGGAAAATATTTTAATTTAAAGAGTATTGAAGTAAATGACAGCAATATAATTAATCTTATGGAGAATGCCTCAATAATTACTTTTGATAAGGACTCTAATAAATATGTAGCAACATTAGGGGGAATGTTGGTCTTTTCAAAACATAATAGTATTTTTCTTCCCCATAATATGATTAAGATAATAAACAACGTAAATAAGAACTTTCCTAACAATATAATAATAACTGGTGATTTATTGTCTATGCTAGATAAAAGTGAAGATTGCTTAAAAGAAATTTTACCTAAAAATTATCCTATTAAGGGTGTTTATGAAGGTTTAACCAATTCAATACTTTACAGAGATTATACTTTATGTTGTAACGAAATAGAAATTGTTATAAATCCTAATAGTATTGTTTTAGTGAGTCCAGGTGTAATTATAAATGGTAAAGATATAGAAACTAGTAAATATTTAAAGAGAAATATGTGGATATATGAAAAGCTTATAACTATAGATAACAAAAATAGATTTTTTAATACAGGCAGGGGATTTTTAAGAATGAAAAGATATTTCAAAGGAAAAGGTAAAGTAGTGTTTGTAAACTCAATAAAAGAAAACTCTTTCAAAATTATTTATCCAGGGGTTAGGAGCATTAAGCAAATGTAGAAATATGTAATATTAAAATAGATTTTTGGGCAAAAATGCCCATTTTTTTCGTTGCAAAAAAATTCAGAATATTATATAATTTATTTAATAAAACCTTAAAAAATATAGTTAGGGGTGGTAATATGATTCAAGTACTTTGCGCCCAAAGAGGAGCAGGAAAAACAAAGACATTGATAGAGATGGCAAATAATAGGGTAGAAGACAATAAAGGACATATAGTATTTATTGACGATGACAAAAGAATCATGTTTGAACTTCAGAGGGATATTAGATTTGTTTCAACTTGCGACTATAACTTAAGAAATCACCATAGTTTTTATGGCTTTTTATGCGGCATACTTTCAAGTAATTATGATATTGATACCATTTTTGTGGATGGTTTATTTAATATTATAAACCTTGATATAGAGGATGCTGCTTATTTATTTTATGAGTTAGAAATGTTAGAAAAACAATATGACGTTGATTTTCTAATCAGCGTAAATGAAGAAGAAATGCTTGATTGCATGAAAAAGTATGTTGTTGATTTAGTTTGTGCTTGATGTAAACATTTTAGTTAGTGAGAAAATAATGTAGATTGATATAGATAATTTTATACGTTTTTATATGTTTTTAAAAAAAGCTGGTGGCCAATATCCGGCTTTTTTTATGTGTAAAAGTTGATAAAAAGAGCGTTTATATATATACTATAAAGAAGAAATAAATACATAAAATATACCAGGGGAGGTAGTATAAATGAGTAATGTATACGACATATTATTAGAACGAGGATATATAAAACAAACTACTCATGAAGATGAAATAAAAGAATTGTTATCTAAGGAAAAGATAACTTTTTATATAGGTTTTGATCCTACGGCTGAAAGTCTTCATATAGGACACTTTTTACCACTTATGATGATGTCCCATATGCAAAAGGCTGGACATAGACCTATAGCTTTAGTAGGTGGAGGAACTGTCATGGTAGGGGATCCTTCAGGAAAGACTGATATGAGAAAGATGCTTTCAAAGGAATCCATAGATAACAATGTAGCTTGTATAAAAAGTCAATTATCAAGATTTATAGAATTTGATGATGGCAAAGCTATAATGGCTAATAATGCAGATTGGTTATTAAATTTAAACTATGTAGAATTTATAAGAGAAATAGGAGTTCACTTTTCAGTAAATAGAATGTTAACTGCAGAGTGTTTTAAACAGAGATTAGAAAAGGGTCTTTCGTTCTTAGAATTTAACTATATGTTAATGCAGGGATACGACTTTTTAGAACTATTTAGAAGACATGATTGTGTTATGCAATTAGGTGGAGATGATCAATGGAGTAACATGTTGGCAGGAGCAGATTTGATCAGAAGAAAAGAAGGAAAACCTGCTTTTGCAATGACTTGTACTTTGCTAACTAATAGTGAAGGAAACAAAATGGGTAAAACTGTTAATGGTGCATTATGGTTAGATAAAGAAAAGACTACTCCTTATGAATTCTATCAATATTGGAGAAATGTTGATGATGCAGATGTAGAAAAATGTCTGGCTCTATTAACATTCTTACCAATGGATGAAGTAAGAAGATTAGGTGCATTAGAAGGCTCAGAAATAAATGAAGCTAAAAAAGTTCTTGCATATGAAGTTACTAAGTTAATTCATGGAGAGGAAGAAGCACAAAGATCCAAGGAAGCTTCAGAGGCTCTATTTGGTGCTGGAAAGGATATGAGCAACGTTCCAACATCATATATTACAAGAGATAAATTAAATTCCTCATTACTTGATATTCTTGTTGAAACAAAAATAATTCCATCAAAGGGAGAAGGAAGAAGATTAATACAGCAGGGTGGATTAAATATAAATGATAACAAAGTTACAGATGTAAACTTAATAGTTACAGAGGATGATTTCATAGATGGTAGTATTATAATTAGAAGAGGAAAGAAAAATTATAATAGAATAGTGCTTGAATAAATATAATGAGTTTATCATTATGATAAGAAATATTAATGAAAAACTCAATGAAGAGTTGGAAAACTAATGCTTTATAAGCTTATTATCGATTTGATAATTTTTTTCAAATTGATAATAAGCTTTTTTTATATTATATATTAAAATTTTGTAATTTATCATTTTATAGTGATGAAGCACAAGTGAATTCAAGATATGGCATAAATAAATATAGCATTATAAGGAATTGGTATGAAGTTTGCTCTTATATATCAGAAAATATTTAATTTTCACAATATTATTTTATAAATTAAGGAGGATATTGATATGTATGATTTAACAATCAAAAATGGGTATGTAGTATCTCCCTCTTCTACAGTTAAGGCTCATATAGGTATCAAGAATGGAAAAATAAAATCAATAGGGTTAGGAGAAGAATTTGACAATAGCAAAAGAGTAGTTGATGCAGAGGGGAAATATATATTACCAGGAATCATAGATGCTCATATGCATGTAGAAGCGCCTTTCCAGGGATGCTTTGGGGCAAATGATTTTTATACTCAAAGTATATCTGCAGCCTTTGGTGGAGTTACCATGATGATGGACTTCACTAATACATTTAAAGGTAAATCTGTATTGGAAGCTGTTAAAGAAAGACATAAAGAAATGAGCAAATCAGCTATCGACTACAGTATACATGGTAAATTCGTTGAAGCACCACAAAATATAATAGATGAAATAGAGAAAATCGTAGAGTACGGATGTCCTTCATTTAAAATGTTTATGACATATAAAAAAGAAGGGGTTATGTCTGAAGATGAGACATTAATAAGAGTATTTAATAAGTCGAAGGAATTAAATGTACTTCCAATGGTCCATGCTGAGAGCAATGCTATAGCAGAATTAAATATTGAAAAGTTTAAAGAAGAAGGAGACTTGAGCTGGCCCAAATTTGCAGAAGCTAAACCTATATTATGTGAAGCTGAAGCGGTGAGTAGGTCTATATACTTTTCTAAATATGTAGGAAATGCGTTATGCATAGTTCATACAACTAATAGGGAAGCTTTGGAGGCTGCAAAACAGGCTCAAAATAGCAGATATCCAATATATATAGAGACATGTCCTCATTATTTAACTATTTTTAAGGACATATATGAAAATTTGGAAAATGGTCATTTGGCTATTTGTTCCCCTCCATTAAGAACAAAAGAGGAAGCAGAAAATCTTTGGAGGGGTATACAAGAAGGAATAATATCTATTACTGGTTCAGATGATTGTACATATTCAAAAGAAGAGAAATCCATGTTTTTAGAAAAAGATGATAAAGGCAATATAATACCTGATTTTACTAAAGTAGTAAATGGACTTTCAGGAACTGAGATAAGATTACCTATATTATTATCAGAAGGAGTGTCAAAAGGAAGAATATCAATAAATAAATTGTGTGAGATAACAAGCACTAACATTGCAAAGCTTTATGGATGCTACCCACAAAAGGGCATATTAGCTCCAGGAAGTGATGCGGACATTGTCATAGTTGATATGGATAAAGAAGTGATTTTATCTCATGAAATTCTTCACAATAATATAGATTATTGTTTACATGAGGGAATGAAGGTGAAAGGATATCCAATAATGACAATAGCTAGAGGGAAAGTTATAGTTGAAAATGGTGAGTTTCATGGTAACAAAGGTGAAGGAAGATTTATAAAGAGAAAAATTGATAAAGAAATATTAGAAAAATTTAGCTTATAGTTTACTTTAAATTATGTGGTATGTGAAAAAGAAAAAATATAAAAAGAAATAAAAAATAAATAAATTTAGAACTATGTCTTATTTAATTAAATAGGAGGAATAAATATGGAAATTAAAAATTCTCTTACAAGTCCAGAACTTTTACCAACGAAAGATTCGGAAAGAGATATATCTTTATTAGATTTTACATTGCTTTGGTCTGGTATGACTATTAATATTGCTGGTTTTGCTATAGGTGCCCAACTTTATCCAGGATTGTCACCTATGAAAATTATATATGCTATACTTGTTGCATATTTAATGGTTACTGGTCTGTTAGTATTAACAGGGGATATTGGAATTAAATATGGAGTACCTTTTGCAGTATATACTCGAGCTTGTTTTGGATATAAGGGTTCATATATAGCTGGATTTATAAGGGCTATACCTTGCTTTTTCTGGTTTGGATTTCAAACTTGGGTTGGTGCAATAGCGTTAAATGAAGTTATGAAAATGTTAATTGGATATTCGAATGTTACATTATTAATTATACTTTTTGGTGCAATTCAAATAATTAATGCAATCTATGGATTGAAGGCTATGGCTAAATTTGATTGGATTGCCATACCTACTTTAGCAATAGTATTAGGAGCTATGATGTTTTGGTTGCTTAAAACCCATAATGTTACTATTGTTGATATATTAGCTACTCCAGGAGATAATACAGCACCCTTTTCCTTTGCGGTGATGGGGATTGCAGGGGGATGGATTACAATGGCTTTGAATAGCCCTGATTTAACTAGGAGCTTAAAGAGAAGTGAAAACTATGAAAATCAGAGTTTCTTCCAAAGAAATAAAAACTCCATAATAGCTCAAATATTAGGTCTTGTTTTAGTGGGTACTGCAATATTGTTAGTCGGTATGACCGCAGGAATATTAACCGGTACATGGAATCCTATAGATGTAGTTATAGAAAGCTTTGGTAGTTCCAAGCCTGTAGTTCTAGCATTTTGTTTTTTGACAATAGTTTTTGCACAGTGGTCTACTAATACGGCAGCTAACTTATTACCACCAGCATACATAATGCTTAATATATTTCCTAAACTAAATTTTGTAACTTCTACAATAATTTCAGGTATTATAGGAATTGTTATTTTACCTTGGAAGTTTGGAAATTATCTTGTTCAATTTCAGGCTATAACATCTGGTTTGTTAGGGCCAATAGTAGGTATAATGATAACAGATTATTATATCATAAGGAAACAAAAATTAAATGTTAAAGACTTATATGAGGAAGGTGGACAGTATACCTATAAAAATAATTTTAATCCAGCAGGGATGATATCTCTTTTTATATCTTTTGGTGTTGCTATGGTATTTAGTGATTATGCTTTCTTTATAGGATTTGGACTAAGTGTTGTTCTTTATATAATTTTAATGAGAACTATGGTTTTAAATAAATACGATCAAAAAATAGGTCAGCATATACCATTTGATTAATATGGATTGGATGAACATGTAATTAAAATTAAATAAATATATAAGATTTACCAAAGTCTGTGTAAATTAATAAATATATACACAGACTTTGTCTTTGAATAAGTTAATTTCATATAAGTTTATTATGTGATTGTTAAATAAATAAATATGAAATCAAAATCATAGTTTTTATCAATATGATAATTTGTGCTGATTAAAATCTACTTATCATAGAAAAACAGTTGAAAAACAATGATTATCAATATGATAAAAATTATCATATTGATAAGTAAAATAATATGATAATTTCATTAAACATCTAGGAAATATAGCTTTTCATATATTGGCATGATTATTGCTATATTTATATATAAACAATTTGAAATATAATCAAGATAGTTATTTATTAATAAATAGGAATATTAGAACTGATTAGCTATCTTATAAAAGATATTAAAAGGAGGAATTAAAATTGAATAAAAGAATTATATGTAGTAAAAATGCACCAGCTGCTATAGGGCCATATTCACAAGGGATTGGATTTTCTAACTTGGTTTTTCTGTCAGGACAACTTCCTGTCAACCCAAATACTGGAGAAATGCCAAGTGGCGTAGAAGAGCAAGCAAAGCAATCTATTGAAAATATTATATCAATATTAAAAGAAGAAGGATTAACTCTTAAAGATGTAGTTAAAACTACGGTATTTTTGAAGAACTTAGGAAATTTTTCAAAGGTAAATGAAATATATGGTGAATATTTCGAAGGATTTTACCCTGCAAGAAGTTGTGTTGAAGTAGCAGCACTTCCTAAGGATGCAGAAATTGAAATAGAAGTTATAGCAGTGAAAAATGATTAAATAACTGGAGGTAGATAATGATGAAAAAGGAACTAATAAAGTCTGTATTAAATGAGAAAGCGAGAGATAAAGAGTATAAGGGAGTTAACACAGACTTTATATCAGATAAGGTTATAGGAAATGTAAGAGATTTTCATAAAAGTTTTTCAGAATACTCAGTTACTCCATTACACAAATTGGACAATTTAGCTAATTACTTAGGAGTAAAAAATATATTCTTAAAGGATGAATCCTATAGATTTGGCCTTAATGCCTTCAAAGTATTAGGAGGCTCCTACTCAATAGGAAAATATCTAAGTGAAAAACTTGGAATGGATATATCAGAAGTATCTTTTGACCTACTAAGATCAAAGGAAATTAAAGAAAAGTTAGGAGAAATAACTTTTGTAACAGCAACAGATGGAAATCATGGAAGAGGAGTGGCGTGGGCAGCTAGACAGTTAGGACAAAAAGCAGTTGTATACATGCCAAAAGGCTCATCTCTAACTAGATTAGAAAACATAAAAAAAGAAGGGGCTGAAGCAAGTATCATAGATGGAAACTATGATGATGCCGTAAGACTTTCAGATGAGATGGCTAAAAAGCATGGATGGGTAGTAGTTCAAGATACAGCTTGGGAAGGATATGAAGATATTCCAACATGGATAATGCAAGGATATGGAACATTAATCCACGAAGCTATGGAGCAACTAGATGAAAATGGAGTGGATAAACCAACTCACGTATTTGTACAAGCAGGGGTAGGTTCTTTTGCAGGAGCAGTACAAGGATATTTAGCATCAAAATTTGGAGGGGATAGACCGATAACCATTGTATTAGAACCAGATAATGCACCATGCATATATAAATCAGCTCAAATAAATGATAGCAAACCCCACATAGTAACAGGTGATATGCAAACTATAATGGCAGGGTTAGCTTGTGGAGAGCCGAATACAATAAGCTGGGAGGTATTAAGGGACTATTCAGATGCATACTTCTCATGTCCAGACTATGTGGCAGCGAGAGGAATGAGAATATTAGCTAGTCCGCTTAAGGGAGATCCACAGATAATATCTGGAGAATCAGGAGCAGTTGGAACAGGAGTGCTAAGTTTGCTTATGGATAATGACTGCTACAAAGAGCTAAGAGAAAAACTAGGATTCAATGAAGATTCAAAGATATTAATAATTAGTACAGAAGGGAATACAGACCCTTACAAATATAGAGATATAGTATGGGATGGAGACAATGCTTCCATTTAGCAATTAATAAAGATCAGGGTTAATGGGAAAAAATTAATTTTTGGAAGGGGACTTTAAAATGTTAACAGTTGAGAAGCAAGAAAAGGTAATTAAAATATGTCAAGAGCTTATACAATCTAAAAGCTACTCCGGTGGAGAAGGAGAAGTTGTAGAGAAGTTAAAGAAAATATTCAACGAATTAGGTTTTGATAGCTTTCATGTAGATGAATATGGAAACATAGTTGGATGCATAAAAGGAAATAAGCCAGGTAAAAAAGTATTATTTGATGCTCATATAGATACAGTAGAAGTTTCAGATCCATCAAAATGGACGGTAGAGCCATTTGCTGGAGAAGTAAAAGATGGAAAGGTATATGGAAGAGGGGCTTCTGACATGAAAGGCGCCTTAGCAGCCATGATTTGTGGTGCAGCAAACTTTGCAGAAGCTACAGGAAGAGATTTCCCAGGAGAAGTATACGTAGCTGGAGTTGTTCACGAAGAATGCTTTGAAGGAGTCGCAGCAAGAAAAATCAGCGAGAGAGTAAAACCTGATTATGTTGTAATTGGAGAGGCTTCAGAATGTAACTTAAAAATAGGACAAAGAGGTAGAGCGGAAATAGTTGTTGAAACTTATGGAAAACCAGCTCACTCAGCAAACCCACAAAAAGGAATTAACGCAGTATATAAAGCATCAAAATTAATTAACAGAGTAAGAGAAATGGAAATGACCTATGATGAAGAATTAGGACATGGAATATTAGAATTAGTTGATATAAAATCCTCACCATATCCAGGAGCTTCAGTAGTACCAGATTACTGCAAGATAACTTACGACAGAAGACTTTTGGTTGGAGAAACTAAAGAAGGAGTATTAAAGCCAGTATTAGATTTAATTGAAGAAATGAAAAAAGAAGATACGGAGTTTGATGCTAAGGCTTTCTACGCCAAAGGAACAGAAAAATGCTATACAGGAGAAATAATTTCTGATGAAAGGTTTTTCCCAGCATGGAGATACTCAAAAGAAGATGATTTTGTTAAAAATTCCTATGATTCATTAATAGAATCAGGACTAAATCCAGTAATAACTTACTACTCCTTCTGTACAAATGGAAGCCACTACGCAGGAGAAGCGAAGATAAAGACAATAGGATTTGGCCCATCTAGAGAAAACCTAGCTCATACAATAGATGAACATATTGAAATAGAACAGTTAGTAAAAGCTACTAAAGGATACGAGGCTATAAGCAAAGCTTTATTAAAGTAATATTTAAGGCACTAAGGATTTAAAACCTTAGTGCCTTATTCTATATACTTATATATCATATTTCCACATGATTATGGCATCTTCTCCATTATCACTATAGTAATTTTTTCTAATACCTTCATTGACAAAATTAAATTTTTCATAAAGCTTTTGAGCAATTATATTAGATTTTCTCACTTCTAAGGTCATGCTATGTACTGCATGACGTCTACATTGTTCTATTAATTCTTCTAATAATGCAGAAGCTATACCTATACTCCTATAATTAGGGTGAACAGCAATATTCGTTATATGACCCTCATCTAGAATAATCCATATCCCAGCATAACCTATAACTTTATCATCTTTTAGTATTACTAAATATAGAGAATTTTCATTAACGATTTCATTTTCTACAGACATTCTGCTCCAGGGTACTGAAAAGGATAAATCATTAATTTCACATATATCATCTATATGGCCCATGTTAGCAATGGAAAATTTAAAGTCCATTTTTATTTTCATACTCTCTTTCTGCTTGAGATTTTCTCAAGTATATAGGAGCAAAGGTATGTATATCTTCACTTATATTGGATTTAATAAGATTTAATCCAATATCACCTAAAGAGGATGCCTTTACTACATTTAAGGAAGAAGGGGCAAAATAGATGTTTTCAAGAGAAGTATTTAACTTATTTTTAAACTTTTCAGTGCAGTCTCCAATGAAAGTGATCTTTTCATCATAAGTGTTTAAAATAGAAATTAATTCTTCCATAGATATTGCAGAATAATCTATAAGGCGTTCTAGAGCACCATCATTAAATCTGTATAAACATGTATAAACATTATCTCTTAATGCATCTAAAATGGGACATATGATACCATCGGTGTAAGCTAAGTTAAATGCGAGCCCATCTAAAGAAGAAACTGAAACAAAGGGTTTTCCAGTACCTTCACTTAATCCTTTTATAGTAGCCGCACCTATCCTAAGGCCTGTAAAAGATCCAGGGCCTTTAGATACTACAAAACCGTCTATATCTTGAATGGTAAGATTTAAGTTTTTTAAAAGATAATCTATCATAGGCATTAAAATAATAGAATGTTGTTTTTTATAATTAAAGACAACTTCCCCTAATAGCTTGTTTTTGTCTAATATAGCACATGTAGCGCATTCTGTTGCAGAATCTAAACTTAATATTTTCATAGTTTTATCTCCTTTATGTATTTATATCTATCTCCATAGTAATTTATTGTTATTTTACGGCATTCGCTGTGATCAGGGATTTTTTCAATAAGTATAGATATATGTTCCTTTGGTATAAGCTCATCTATATAATTTGCCCACTCGATAATACTTACCCCATCAGAAAAGATATATTCATCAAATCCAATAGCAGCAATTTCATCTGGATCATTTACCCTATATACATCGAAATGAAATAGTTTTATTCTTCCAGAAGTATATTCATTTACTATATTGAAGGTAGGGCTTGTTATATAATCCTCTATATTCAAACCTTTAGCAATACCTTTCGTCATATGGGTTTTACCCGTTCCTAAATCTCCTATAAGGCATATAATATCACCTGGATTGCAAAGTCTTCCTATCTGTTCACCTATATACAAAGTCTTATCAAGATTATCAACAAAAAATTCCATATATTAACCTGCTTTCTAGTATAGTTTTATTCCAAATATAATATATACCAATGAAGGCATTTGTATTAAATTTAGCTTTATAAACATATTTTAACCAATAAAACGAAAAAAGAAAAGGTAGCATTAAAGTTACCTTTCTCTATTATAAATCATTATATCCAATTGTTTCTTTTAAATAACCTAAAGCTTTATAACATATTAAATAATTATCAGCCATACTATTCATTATTTTAAAGGTCTTTTCATGAGTGAAGCCTTTTTTATAAGGCCTGTCCTCTGTTAAGGCTTGATATATATCGCAAATTGCCATAATTCTAGACTCCTCACTTAATTCCTGAGATTTTAAACCTCTAGGATATCCAGTACCATCTAACTTTTCGTGATGATTACTTGCCCAATCACTTATATCTGGGATATCTTCAATCCTATCTAAAATAATTTTAGAATAGTAGACATGAGATTTAATAATATTAAATTCATCATTTGTTAATCCAGAATTTTTATTTAATATTTTTATGGAGATGGCAAGTTTTCCTATATCGTGAAGCAAACCTGCAATTTTCATTTTTATACATTTTTCCTCATCATATTTAAGATATTTAGATACATTATAAGCTAATTCACCTATGTTAAGAGAATGAGAGGCTGTATGACCATCTTTTTTATCTATTATATCAGAAAAAATATAAGCTACTTTTTCAAATTCGGATAGAGTTAAGTTTTGATTTATCTTTGGAGCTACATTATCTAAAATAAAATTCATGGAATTTAAATTCTCTAAGTTAAACCAAAATATATCCTTTCTAGAACACCTTAAAAAAGCTTCTGTAATTTTAGAAGGATATACTCTATTGTTATTTTCCTTAATCCATTGTACTATTCTATCCTTTTGAACTAAGGATGGTTGAGTTTCATTGAAAAGAAGTTCAATTAAATCTGATATTCTAATTATTTGGCTTTCTAAGGGGATATTTTCTCCACTTAGCTTTAATGGTCCAGACCCATCGTAATTTTCGTGATGATAAAGTATAATATCAGACAAATTATTAAACAAAGGAAATTCCTTTGTTAAACTACTACCTATTATAGAATGTTCATGAATAAAATCATTTGAATAGTGGCTAACGTTGAAGAAGTTAGTGGCACCTATATCATGTAAAAGTGAAGATATATAAACACCTTGGAGTTTATCCTGTGGTATATTCAATTCTCTTCCAATTTCTATAGCTATATAGCATGTTCTAAGTGAATGATTCATAAATTTATGTTTAGAATAATTTATGTTAGTTACTTCTTCTATTATATTTGTACCATCAACCGAACTCATTTGAGATAAATCTAAGGCAATGGATATGGCACGAATTACTTTATTTAAGCTAATTTCCATAGGGTACCTCACAAAACTATAATCAAGATAATTTTACCATATAAAATGGTAAGAATAAACATTAATTTGCATTAGAGATATTACTTATGTAAAATATATGTAGATTCAATTTGCGAGGTGGAAAAAATTGAAAAAAGTTAAATATATAATTATTATGTTAATTTTTATCCTTTTATTATCTGGTTGCGAGAAAATAAATGAAGATATTGAAATAAATTTAAAGGTAAGTAAAGGTAGCGATGTTGTATTAAATATAATGACTACAGATAAATTATTATATTTCATGACTAAAGATATAGTTGGAGATAAACATTTTGTTGATTTTATGTTTAAAAATAGAGAAGAAGAATTAAATTATGTTTTTTCACAAGATGCAATAAATAATATAAGCAAATATGATTTGTTTATATACAATGGCGGAGGCCTAGAACCTTGGGCTAGTGATTTTGTAAATAAATTAAGTAAAGGAAAATTAGGAATAATAAATCTTTCAAGAGGAATAAATATACTTTCATATAGTGATAATGTTAAGCATAAAAAATATATTTTTAAAGAGAATCCTTACTATTGGATGAATATTGATAATTATAAAATAGCTCTTTTAAACATAAAAAACTCTATACAAGATAAAGATCCTAAGAATAGAGAATTCTATGAAAAAAACTTTGAGAATACGGTAAAGGAATTAGAAGAATACGAGAAAAAAATAAAGGAGCTATCTGCAAATTTAAAAGAAACTGAGGTATATTACTCAGAAGAAGATTTAGAATATTTCTTGAAGTATTCCAATATAAAAGGAATTAAGATACCTAAAGATAAGGAACTAGCTGAAGAAATTAAAGATGATAATATAAATAAAAACAGATTATTTTTTTACTCCAACGGAAATGAGTTAAAAAAAGTAGAGGAAGATATAAAGAAATATAATATGGTACCTATAAATATTTTAATACACAAAGAAAATGCTCGTTATATTGATATAGTAAAATATAATGTTAATAGCTTAAATAAAGCAGTTTTATCAAATGGGGGTAACCAATAATGTTCTTCTTTGGAATAATGGGTGTTGAAGAAAGAAAAAAGAGTGTTAAACATATTCAAAATATAATATGTAAGAGCTGTGAGCGTATGTCTACATATGAATTAATTAAAGTATACACTGTTTTTCATTTCTTCTTTATACCTTTAGCTAAGTTTAATAAAAAATATTATGTAATTTCACGATGCTGCAATTCTATATTTGAAGTCCCACAGGACATGGGAGAGCTTATAGAGAGTGGTAAAGAAGTAACCATTGATGATTCTAATTTAAAAGAGGTATATGTTAATAGCAGATGTGGTAACGTATGTAATTATTGTGGTGGAGTTATAGACAGATCCTTTCAGTTTTGTCCCCATTGCGGTAGAAAAGTTGACTAAGTATAATGCTTATTAGTGCTTAATGATGAAAGAGATATAACTATTATTTACTTATTGCATAGTAGTAAATAGTAGCAAAAAATTGCTTGACAGCATGGCTTTTCTGTAATATAATAACTTTTGTCAGTAGTCGTTATAGCAGAAGTTCTAAAAAGTTATAAGCTACTTATGAATATAGGGGTATAGCTCAATTGGTAGAGTAGCGGTCTCCAAAACCGTTGGTTCCGGGTTCAAGTCCTCGTGCCCCTGCCAAAACAGAAATCCAGTAGAATTAATAGTTCTGCTGGATTTTTTTGTTTTGAAGATTTTTATTAAGTAGCTTCACCAATTGCGGTTGCAGGCTACTTTTTATTTATTTTATCAGTACAATTATCATTTCTAAAATTTAGAATTTATTTTAAAGGCTTACAGTTATGGATGCCTTCGTTTTATAGTATAAAGAAACAAATTTTAATTTGAAATAGTGAAAATAGGTGCAACTTTTAAACGATGTCGCCCGTCTAATGTGTGAATTCAAAGACAATCCGGGTTATTTGTATGAAAGGAGATAAAGAATGGAGAACGCTGGTAGCATTGAAATAAGAGATATGAAAATTAATAGCAAAAAAGCTTTAGAGGACAATGTAGTGAAAAGTGCTATAAAAGGCAATAAGGAAGCTTTTGTATCTCTCATAGAAATATATAAAGAGTACCTTTATAAAACAGCTTACTTATACGTGAAAAATCAGCATGACGCATCAGATATATATCAAGAAACAGTTTATAAAGCATTTATAAGTATTCATAAACTAAAAAAGCCTGAATATTTTAAGACTTGGATAACGAAAATTTTAATCAATAACATTAATGATAAATTTCGAAAAAGTAGTAAAGTGGTTCTCATGGATGATAATGAATATCTAACAAATTACAACCACACTATAGATACGATATCCAGTATTGACTTATATAACGCCATAGATAATTTGGGTGGTAAACATAAAACTGCAATCATTTTAAGGTATATGCAGGATATGCCTATAAAAGATATTGCTAGAGTTATGAGTTGTTCCGAAAACACAGTAAAATCTTATATTCGTAGAGCTTTAAAATATTTAAAAATCAATCTAAAGGAGGAATAAGTAGTGGATAAATTAGATAATATAAAACTTCCAGATAACATAGATTCATTAACTGCAAACGCCATCAAAAAAGGCGAAGAATACAAGAATAATAAAGTTGTGCACAGAAGGATACTTGCTACAGCGGCATCAATTTGTTTAGTTTTTACTATTGGGATTACTTCATTATGCGTAGCTGCTGAAGCTTTTGGATTTGGGGGCAATGTATTTAAAGAAATAAAGGAACTTGTTGGATTACGAGGAGGTAGTCAAGGAACTGAACTTATAAACAAAACAACCACTAAAAACGGAGTTAGTTTAACATTACAAGATGTCATTTGTGATGAGTATGGAGTCTATGTATCCTTTATCGTAAAAAGCAAGAAACCATTTATTAATACTAATGACTCCCAACTATTATTATATGATAACTATGCAAAAACCAGTTTCCACAGAGGTGATTTAGATACAGGAGGCATAGCAGGACTTGAAGGAAGATTTATAGATGAGAATACTTTTATAGGAGTAGAAACATATTTATTTACAGACCTAAAAACAAAAGTACCTGAAAGTTTTACATTAAATATAAAAATTGGGGCAATCTCATTAAATAGCGTAGAAGACAACAGTATTATTCATGGAAATTGGAAATTCTCTGTCCCCGTTGAGTTAAACGGTGAAGGAGTAAAGGTAATAACTCCTTCTATAAAACACAATAATATTTCTATAAAAAAGGTAACATTAAGCAAGCTTAATACATTCATAGAAGCAGAACTGCCAATAAGATTAAGAGAGGAAAGAGCTACGCTTATAACAGATAAAGGAGTTGTTATTGATAGTATATCGACTACAACTAAGGAAAATGATGGTATGATAATGATAAGTCAAAGATTCAAAGGAGTCCCTGATGATACTGATAGTTTGATACTTAACTTTGGAGATGAGGAAAGTATAACAATAAATATTAAATAATCAAGTATTTCTAGAAATAGTAGTTACCAATTGTATATAGGGCTACTATTTTTTTATATTTTTAATTTGGATAAGAGGAGGGCATACTCGGTTAATTGGAATATTTTTATATTACATATATATGCAATAAAACATAAACGTGGTAAAATATATTTATAAATATTTTGTTGAAATTTGTAGAAAAATATTTAATTGTATTAAATTAATAAAAATAAGTTATGGAAAAAATTTAAAAAGGAGCTGAAAATATGAATGTATTAAAAAAATTAAAAATTAGAACAAAACTATTGCTATCCTATTTTATTTTAGTAGTTACTATTGTTTTTATAGGTGGAGTTGGAATTTTCAATATAAGAAAGGTTAATAATAACTCCTATGACATGTATAATATTAATTTAAAGAGTGTAGATTATTTATATTCTCTTAATACTAACTTATTAAATTTACGTGGAGAACTTCAAGACCTGATATTTATGAATGATGAGGATAGTAAAAGTAAGGAAGAAAAAATAAGCAATATCGAAAAGCTAAAAGAAGAAAATACTAGACTAATAAACGAGTATGAAAAAGGCAATTTAATGGATTGGGAAAAAGAGAATTGGGGAAATTTTAAAGAAAAGTTAGAGCGATATAGGGATATAAGAGAGAATGCTATAGAGTTAGTAAAGAAAGATAAATACAGTGATGCTCAAAAAGGTTGGTCAGATATAATGGCACTTAGAGCTGATATGGCAAACGAATTAAATAAAATTATTCAGATGAACTTGGACCAGGCAAAAAAATCTGATGAAAATAATTCCTTAATATATAAAAATGTTACTATTATAATGTATTTATCAATTATATTTACTATTTTAATAGCGGTTATACTAGCATTGTTTATATCAAAATATATAGCTAATTCAATTAATAAAGGGCTAAATTTTGCAGAAGCTATTAGTAATGGAGATTTAACCTATGAAATTAATATTAGTTCTAAAGATGAATTTGGACAACTTTCCGATGCTTTAAATAATGCTAGAAATGCTATAAAGACATTAATCAAGGAGATTACAGGTGAATCTCATAATATGTCCATTGCTAGTGAAGAATTGTATAATACAACTAAAGATATTAGTTTGAAAATGAACAGTATTAACGATTTTACTAAAGAAATTGTAAAGGATACACAAGAAGCTAGTGCTGTAACTGAAGAAATTTCTGCATCAGTAGAAGAGATAAATGCAGGAATAAATGATTTATCCAATAAAGCCGTAAATGGAAGCAACCAATCTTTAAGTATTAAAAATAGAGCAGAAAGTATAAGGACAGAGGGTATATCATCGAAAGAACTAACAGATAAGATATATGATACTAAGCATGAAGACATAACAAAAGCCATAGAAGAAGGAAAAGTAGTAGAAGATATAAAAGTTATGGCAGATTCTATAGCACAGATAGCAGAACAGACAAATTTATTAGCACTTAATGCAGCTATAGAGGCAGCAAGAGCAGGGGAGAAAGGAAAAGGATTTGCAGTGGTAGCAGATGAAATTAGAAAGCTTGCAGAACAATCTTCAAGCAATGTAAAAAATATAAAAGATGTAATAGAAAAAGTGCAAAATGCATTTAAAAATATATCAATAAATTCTCAAGATTTATTAGAATTTGTTGATAATAATGTTAAAGAAGGGTACCAACTATTAGTTGATACTGGCAATAGTTATGAGCAGGATGCTAGATTTGTTAATGACATGTCAGAGGACATAGCGGCGATGACAGAAGAAATAAATTCAACAGTGGATGAAATAACGAAAGTAATACAAAATATAGCTTCCTCTGCACAATCTACATCTTCAAACTCTAGTGAAATAATGAATAATGTATTATCAACTACTCAGTCCATAGAACAAGTAGTTGAATCTGCTGAAAATCAAGCAGAATTATCTCAACGTTTAAATCAATTAGTAAATAAATTTAAACTATAATTATGAGGCGTTTCTTTAGGAAACGCCTTTATATATTTTTGATACTTAATGTATAAAAACTAATTATAGTAAAAAACTACTAATGGGTGAATTGATATGTTTTCTAAGTTAATAAGTATGTGTAAGTATATTACTCTTAAGAAAATAAATGATAAGGTAAGTAATAAGTCTAATTATAATTACAGTTACGAATCTATACCTGAATCCATAGAAGATGTAAAAAAAAGATTAATTGAGGACTTCAAAAATTGTAATGACGTTATTTATAAAGAAGTAGTGTTCGGATCAGAAAAAAGAAGAGGGCTGATTTGTTATATATCATTGCTTATAGATAAGAGACTCATAAACAATGAAATGATAAATCCTATTATGGGAAATAAAGTTATACTTCCTAATAAGGGGGTCATTGAATATATTATTCAGTCAGTTATTACAGAATGTGAAGTAGAAAAAATTTCATCTTATAAAGATGCTATAGAAAAAATATTATCTGGCAACGCTATTTTATTCGTAGAGGGGGAAAAGTCCGCTTTAAATGTAAATGGCAAATATAACTTGGGCAGAAAAGTGGAGGAACCCGATAATGAAACTGTGATAAGGGGCCCTAAGGAAGGTTTTATAGAAAATATTGATGTAAATATAGCTCTTCTAAGAAGGAGAATTAAAGATATAAATCTTAAAGTTGAAAAAATTAAACTTGGAGAAAAGTCAAAAACTGATGTAGCCATATGTTATCTTAATGGAATTGCAAAGCAGGAAATAATAGAAGAAGTAAAAAGAAGAGTTAATAAAATTAAGATAGACGCCATATTAGAGTCGGGGTATATAGAGCAATTTATAGAAGATAATCCCTATTCAATTTTTACTACAGTAGGAAATACTCAAAAACCAGATATGGTTAGTGGAAAAATACTAGAAGGCAGAGTTGCTATATTTTGTGATGGAACTCCCCACGTGCTCACAGTTCCAAACCTCTTTGTAGAAAACATACAAATAAGTGAAGATTATTACGATAAAACGATAATATCTTCTTATTTAAGAATAATAAGAAGTATTTCTATTTTAATTAGTGTTTTTTTACCAGGAATTTATGTAGCTTTACAAACATTTCATCAAGAAATGATACCTACTGTTTTATTAATTAGTATGACTTCAGCAAGAGAAGGAGTTCCATTTCCAGCAGTAATAGAAGCTTTACTTATGAATTTTTTCTTTGAACTTTTAAAAGAATCGGGAATTAGATTACCTAGAGCTATAGGGCCTGCAATTAGCATAGTAGGAGCATTAATATTAGGAGAGGCTGGTGTTAATGCAGGTATTATATCGGCACCTATGGTAATGATCATAGCACTTACAGGATTGACGGCCTTTTTAACACCAACTCTTTCAGAGGCTATTACTATAAGTAGAATTATATTTATTATCTTAGGAGGTTGTTTAGGAATATATGGAATAATCGTTGGGTTTTATATTATGCTTACTCATATGCTCACTATAAAATCTTTTGGAGTTCCATATATGTATACTTTCTCACCACTGGCAAACTTTAAAGATTCCATTGTTAAATTCCCTATATTTAAAATGAATAAAAAACCTGAATATCTAGTTGAAGATAATTTAATTAAAGAAAATGAACAGGAGAAAGAAAAGAATGAATAGGAGAAAGATGATTGTGGCATTACTTACTATTTCTACCATATTCTTATCCTATGGATGTTTGGGAAAGATGGAATTAAATGAGTATGGAATAGTCACTATGATTGGTCATGATATAGAAGATGAAAAGATTAAACTTAATTTTGAAGTGGTAGACCCATCTAATAAAAAAGATAGAGGTATGGGTAGTAGTAATAGATCCATATTTTCGCAAGTGGAAGGTACAACAACTTTTGAAGCTATAAGAAACGCCACACTGATATTCGATAGAAAGTTATACTTTCCCCATGCAAAGATACTTATATTTGGTGAAGAAGCAGCAAAAGATGGCATATTGAAATATTTAGATTTTTGGAATAGAGACTATGAAGTAAATTCGGGAATTTATATATTAGTAGGAAAAGATAATAAATCTGAAGATTTATTTATAGAGTCATATGGAATAGAAAAACTATTATCAAATCATATTGAGTATTTAATAAAGAATTCGAAATACAATGGGAAAGTAACTGCTGTAAAACTTAGAGATTTAGTTAAACAATACTATAGTGAAGGTTCGCAAGTTTATGTCACGGGGGTGATAAGCAGAGAAAATAATAATGTAAAAAATAATGATGGAAATTATGATGATTTAAATATAGAAGGTTTAGCTATTTTCATAAAAGATAAGCTAGCAGGATATTTAAACGGATTTGAAACCATGGGATATAATTTTATAAAAAACAATATAAAGAGTGGTGTAATAGTTTCACCTTCAGAAGAAGAATACAAATTTTATACGGCAAAAATTCTAGGTTCTAAGTCGAAAAATTCTGTGTCCATTAAAGACGATAAGTTAAGGATTAATGTGGATGTAGAAGTATCGGCAATGATAAATGAAATAATGACTAAGGATAATTTAAGAGAAGTTTGGAGTATAGACAAAATTGAAAATTTAACTGAAGAAAGTATAAAAAAGATTATTGAAAAAACTGTTAAAAGATCTCAAGAAGATTTCAAAGCAGATATATTTGACTTTTATCAATATGCATATAGATACGATTATTCTAATTGGATAAAAGTAAAAGATAGATGGAATGAATTATATACTGATGGAGATGTGGTTGTAAACGTCAATGTCAAGTTAGAGAAGGAAGCCTTATTGGACGATAGTTTTATGAGGAGGGAGACAAAATAATGTTAGATTCCTATGAAAAACTATCAACATATGAGATGATAATGATTTTAGTGTTATCTAGGTCAACTGATGCATATGTTTACTTATTTATAATACTAAACCATCCAAGCAACCAAGATGTATGGATAGTGGTAATATTGTCTTTAGTTTATATATTAATTATGTATATTCCTATTTTATTTCTTTCCAATAGATATAAGGGTTTATCTCTTATAGAAATTGGAGAAGTGCTTACTGGAAAGACAGGAGGAAAAATATTATCTTTAATAGTAAGCTTATTATTTTTTTATAATTCTATTATTTCTTTATCTTTAATAGGATATTTTTTAGGCAATTCAACTTTGCCAGATACCCCTTTTTTTATTGTCACTGGAGTTGCCATAATTTGCTGTAGTTACTCAGCATACAAAGGATTAGTAATTCACGGAAAATTATCTGGAATAATTACCCCTATAACTTTGATTTCAGTAATATTTTTTACGCTATTGAATTTAGGCATCATGGATTTTAAAGAGTTATTGCCTATATTAAAAACTTCAACTTTTAAGGAGATTAATTATGGTGCCTTAACTACAGCTTCTATTTTTTATCAAGGAATTTTTTTAAGCCTATGTGTGCCACAATTAGAAAAAGCTGAGGATTTAAACAAAATATTTATATATTCAAACGTTATAATCACAGTGTTTTATGTAATTATAATAACTACAACCTTTGCTGTATTTGGTGTTAGGCAAGCACAGCATCAGTCTATTCCTTATTTAGCTACAGTGCAGCAAGTATCCTTGTTGAATTTTATAGAGAGGATAGAAATTATAGCAGTATTTAATTGGTTTGTGGGGATGTTTGTTAATTTCTCTTTAAATATATATTTTCTATCTAAAAGTGCATGTTATGGTTTAAGCCTAAAAAATGAGAGGATATTTATAATTCCATCTCTAATTATAATATTTATAATAAATAATTTTACATTTTTTAAAAAGTCTATATATGTTAGGAAAGCACTATCCTATGAAATGAAATTTTTCATATACATTATTTTCATATTGATAATTCCTTTAATACTATTAATAATGTATTTTATAAGAGGAAAAAACAAAGAAGTTAAAAGTGAATAAGACTCTTCTTTAATTGAATTTTTCTTGAAATACAACTGAATAAGTGATAAAATAAAATTAAGTAAATATGTATAGGCGGAGTTTAAGAGAGCCAAATTTAAGGTTTAATACCTTACATTTGTGCTCTTTTTTTATTTTTTAGGAGGTAAGAATATGTATGATGTGGTAATTATTGGAGCTGGAATAACGGGATGTTCAATAGCAAGAGAATTGTCTAAATATAAACTAAAGATTTGTGTTCTAGAAAAGTGCAATGATGTATGTATGGGCACTACTAAAGCAAATAGTGCTATAATTCATGCTGGTGAAGATCCTATACCTGGAACACTAAAAGCAAAACTTAATGTGAAAGGAAACTCCATGTACACAAAACTTTCAGAGGAGCTTGATTTTAGTTTTAAAAGAAATGGTTCATTAGTACTTTGTTTTAACGAAAAAGATATGGATAAGCTAATAGAATTAAGGGACAGAGGAATTGAAAATGGTGTTCCAAATATGAGTATATTAAACAGAGAAGAGGCTTTAGAGATAGAACCTAACTTATCTGAATCAGTGGTAGCGGCACTATATCTACCTACTGGAGGTATAGTTTGCCCTTTTGAAGCTACAATAGCTTTTGCAGAGAATGCCTATATAAATGGGGTAGAATTCAAACTTAATACAAAAGTTAATAATATAATAAAAATAGAGAATGATTATAAATTAATAACTAATAATGGAGATATAAGTGGAAGAATTGTAGTAAATGCAGCGGGAGTCTTTGCTGATGATTTAAATAATATGGTAAGTGAAAAGAAAATTAAAATTACTGCAAGAAAGGGAGAATACTGTTTATTTGATAAGGCTACAGGAGACTTAATATCTAAAACTTTATTTCAGTTACCAACAGAACTAGGAAAAGGGGTATTAGTTACGCCAACAGTACATGGAAATCTACTAATAGGACCTGATGCTGAAAATATAGAGGATAAAGAAGATTTAAATACAAAAAAAGAAGCATTAGATTATGTTTTGGATAAAGGTAAACTAAGTATAAAAGAAGTTCCTTTAAGTGGAATAATAACTTCATTCTCAGGACTGAGAGCAAAAGGAGATACAGGAGATTTTATAATAGGTGAGGTAGAAGATGCTCCTAATTTTATTAATGTAGCCTCTATAGAATCACCAGGATTGTCTAGCGCTCCAGCTATAGCTGAAATGATAGGGGAGATAATTAAGAATAAGTTGTCGCCAGAAAAAAATAAAAATTTTAATCCTATAAGAAAGGGAATAATAAAATTTGAAGATTTAACTAATAAAGAAAGAAATAATCTTATTAAAAATAATCCTTCCTATGGTAAAATTATATGTAGATGTGAAACAGTAACAGAAGCTGAAATAATTGATGCCATAAGAAGACCATTAGGTGCAAGAGATTTAGATGGCGTTAAGAGAAGAACAAGAGCAGGTATGGGTAGATGCCAAGCTGGTTTTTGTACTTCTAGAATAGTGGATATATTATGTAAAGAATTAGGCGAGGATAAAGGCGAAATAACAAAGTTTGGAAATAAATCTAATATATTAATCGGTGGAAAAAATAAGGATGATATTTATTAGTGGAGGGATTAATTATGATTGAATATGATATAGTTATCATTGGCGGGGGACCGGCAGGGCTTGCTGCAGCGATTTCAGCAAAGCAGGAAGGTATTGATAATATCATAATATTGGAGAGAGAAAACACATTGGGGGGAATATTAAATCAATGTATCCACAATGGATTCGGACTTCATAAGTTTAAAGAAGAATTAACTGGCCCTGAATATGCTCAAAGATATGTTGATGAAATCATGGATATGGGAATTCCTTATAAATTAAATACTATGGTTATTGACTTATCAAAAGATAAAATAATAACTGCGGTAAATGGTGAAGATGGCGTCATTGAAATAAAAGCAAAGTCTATAATTTTGGCTATGGGATGTAGAGAAAGGCCAAGAGGGGCACTGAATATTCCAGGTAGTAGATGTGCAGGCATATTTACAGCAGGAACTGCTCAAAAGTTTGTAAATATTGAAGGATATATGCCTGGTAAAGAAGTAGTAATATTAGGCTCAGGTGATATTGGACTTATAATGGCAAGAAGAATGACTTTAGAAGGAGCGGAAGTTAAAGCAGTTATAGAATTAATGCCATACTCAGGAGGATTAAAAAGAAATATTGTTCAATGTTTAGATGATTTTGATATACCTTTAAAATTAAGTCATACAGTTATTGATATAAAAGGTAGAGATAGATTAGAAGGGGTAACTATAGCTAAGGTAGACGATAATAGAAAACCTATAATTGGAACAGAGGAATATATACCTTGTGATACATTACTTCTATCTGTTGGGCTTATACCGGAAAATGAGCTTTCAAGAAAAGGGGAAGTGGAGTTATGCAGGGTGACGAACGGTCCATCAGTAAACGAAAGCTTAGAAACTAACATAGAAGGAATATTTGCTTGTGGCAATGTACTGCATGTTCACGACTTAGTAGATAATGTTAGTATGGAAAGCCACATGGCAGGAAAGAATGCTGCAAAATACATCAAGGGAGAAAAATTTAGAAATAAAAAAGATGCTATAAAGCTTATAGCTACACAAGGGGTAAGATATACTGTCCCAAATTATATAAATAAAGATAATATAGATAAATTTATTCAAGTAAGATTCAGAGTGGATAATGTGTATAAAGGAAAATATATATCTGTATATTTTGATGAAGAAAAAGAAATAAAGATTAAAAAAAGGATTTTAACTCCAGGAGAAATGGAGGAGTTTAGAATCACAAAAACTATGCTCCAGAAGTATCCTGAATGTAAACAGATCACTTTTAAAGTGGAGGAGGAATAATTATGAAAGTTAGGAATATAACCTGCATAGGATGTCCTGTAGGTTGCCCTTTAAAAGTAGAAATAGAAAATAGTGAAGTGATAAAAGTTACCGGGAATAGCTGCAATATAGGAATTGAATATGCAAAGAAAGAGTGCACTAATCCTACAAGAATAGTTACTAGTTCTGTGTTTATAGAGAATGGAGAAATAGATGTGTTACCAGTAAAAACTGAGAGTGATATTCCTAAAAGTAAAATAGAGGAATGTATAAAATCCCTTAAAGGTATTAAAGTTAAAGCGCCTATAAAAATAGGTGATATTATAGTAGAAAATGCTGCATCTACGGGCGTAAATATTGTAGCTACAAGAAATGTTAAAGAAAAAATTGCATAAATGAGTGGGGAGTGTTTAGAAAAGTTTTTTTAAACACTCCTTGCATATTTTCATTTTTCCGCCATTAGCAGATAAGAGTTGATCATTACTTACTCCCTTTCCACATATGTTGCAACTACATTCGGCCTTATTAACGCTTGTCTTAACTTTAGTAGTCATTCCCTTTTTATTGCTAGGAGGAGAGTATTCAATAGGTTTATCTTCAATTTCTTTTTTTAATACTTCATAATTAATACAATAAGTGCTTTCACCATAAAGCTCTAATTCAAATCGAGGATTTTCTTTATCATAATACTCTTCTATTATTATCCTTCTAATTTGAGCATCATTTACAATAAGGCCACTTTTCTCTATACCATCAAATATACTTTTAGTAATATTATTAGTGTCGGGATGCCTCTTTTGGCTTTTATAATATACTTTAAGTATTGCAATTAAAGATTCGCTTAGTACGGTGTTAGGGTTTTGAAGTCTTGTCTGGTATGCAATTTCTTCTTCGTAGAGTGCGTATCTATCATGGTATTTTCCAGAATTATAGGGAAGTATGGCTCTTCCGTTTAAGTTGAATAGTTTAAAATTTGATTTAGATATTGGAGAACCCATTACAATTACTTTTGCAAAATTTTTCATTATTTATCACCCTATTATATGTTATCATCTATTGGGGAATGCTTTCAATAGAACGTTGATAATAAAAAACTATTAAAGTATAATTGGTTATATTAAATTAACAATATAAGTGGTTAATAAAAGGAGTTAATAATATGAATAAGGATATAAAAATACTTGCTATAGAGAGCAGTTGTGATGAAACTTCAGCTGCTGTAGTAGTTAATGGAAGAGAAGTGCTTTCAAATATAATTTCTTCCCAAATAGATATACATAAAAAGTTTGGTGGAGTAGTACCAGAAGTAGCTTCAAGAAAGCATATAGAGGTAATTGGAGCTGTGGTTAAAGAGGCTTTAGATGAAGCGAAGACATCTTTACAGGATATTGATGCTATTGGAGTAACTTATGGACCAGGATTAGTTGGAGCTCTATTGGTAGGGCTTCAATATGCTAAGGGACTTTCTTACGCCTTAAATAAGCCCCTAGTTGGAGTAAACCATATAGAAGGGCACGTAAGTGCAAATTTCATACAGCATAAAGACTTAGAACCTCCTTTTGTATGCCTTATAGTATCAGGGGGACATACAAACATTGTTTATATGAAGGATTATGGCGAATTTGAAGTCTTAGGTCAAACTAGAGATGATGCAGCAGGGGAAGCCTATGATAAGATAGCGAGAGCCTTAGGACTTGGATATCCTGGAGGCCCTAAGATAGATAAGTTAGCTAAAGAAGGCAATCCAGAGGCTATAAAATTCCCAAGAGCAAATTTTCATGATAATTCATCTTTAGATTTTTCATTTAGTGGGTTAAAATCTGCAGTATTGAATTATTTAAATGGAAAGGCTATGAAAAATGAAGAAGTAAATAAAGCAGATGTGGCTGCATCTTTTCAAAAGGCAGTTGTAGATTTCCTTGTAGATAATTCAATAAGAGCTTGTAAAATGAAGAAGGTAGATAAAATCGCTATAGCTGGAGGAGTAGCAGCAAATTCATGCCTTAGAGATACTTTAGTCAAAGAAGGAGATAGAAATGGAATAAAAGTTTTATTCCCGGAATTAATACTTTGTACAGATAATGCAGCTATGATAGGAAGTGCAGCATACTTTGAATTAATTAAAGGTAGAACTGCATCTTTAGATTTAAATGCTATTCCTAATTTAAAACTTGGGCAAAGATAAAAATATGAACGTAAATAAAATAGCTGAATATAATAATTATGGTAGTATTTTAAAAGAAGGTAAATTTATTGAGTATTTATGTAGTAAAACCTGGAGATAGTGTTTGGTCCATTTCTAGAAGATTTGGAGTAACCCCTGAAAGTATTTTAGATGCTAATGGAATTGGAGAAGATACTGTTTTAGTTGTAGGTCAATCCTTGGTTATACCCTCAACGGAAACGGCATATAGGGTTAACCCGGGGGATACTCTTTGGAGTATTGCTAGAAAATTTGATGTATCAGTAGACAGCATAGTTCAACTAAATAATATTACAGATCCATCCTCTATTTACCCAGGGCAAATAATAAGAATCCCTGATAAAGCAAAAAATTATGGATACACTGAAGTTAATGCTTTTATTCAACCAAGTACACCAGAAAGAGAAAGAGCTATTTTAACTCCATTGTTGCCTTACTTAACTTATGTAAGTCCTTTTAGTTATCATGTAAATGCTGATGGTACATTGACCCCAATAAGAGATGAAACAATAATAGAAGTAGCTAAAGAAGGAGACGTTGCTCCATTGTTATCTGTGACCAATATAGCAGGAGCAAATTTTGATACTGAGTTAATAAAAAATATATTAAATAGCGATGAATTACAGCAGACTTTGATAAACAATATACTAAGTACCATAAAAAGCAAAGGTTATTATGGTGTAATAGTAGATTTTGAAAGAATTCCTCCAGAGGACAGGGAAAAGTATAATAACTTTTTGAGAAAGCTTGTAGCTGCACTGCATCCAAATTACATTGTTGCAACAGCATTGGCGCCAAAGACTTATGATGCATTAACTGGATCATGGCATGGGGCTCATGACTATAGAGCTCATGGTGAAATTGTGGATTTTGTAATTATTATGACCTATGAATGGGGTTGGTCAGGTGGTCCACCTTTAGCTGTAGCACCATTAAACGAGGTAAGAAAAGTAATTAATTATGCGGTATCTGTAATTCCTCCTAATAAAATAATGATGGGAATGCCTCTATATGGTTATGATTGGACATTACCTTATACTCCAGGAGGAGAATTTGCTGAAAGTATAGGTAATCAAGAAGCCATTGATAGAGCAGCTAGATATGGAGCTACAATCCAATATGATGAAAAAGCCCAATCACCTCATTACACCTATATAGATGCACAAGGTAGAGAACATGTAGTATGGTTTGAAGATGCTAGAAGTGTAGAGGCGAAATATAAATTGGTTAGTGAATATGGACTAAGAGGAGTAAGTTATTGGGTATTAGCAAGACCTTTTCCACAGAACTGGCAAGTTTTAGATGATATGTTTTTTATTGAAAAAGTAGTTTAATGACATAGAAAAATTGCTATGCAATCTTTAAAGTCTATAAAATTTTAGGGTTATAGTAAATGAGTATTTACTATAATTGTAAAATATGAAAAAGCTAAGTATATAGTGAGATAGCGACTTTTGTGGAGTGGCGTCACTACGTACTTAGCTTTTGTTTAGTAGAATAAATTATATCTGTAGAAACTTAGAACTATGAAAATAATTTGGCCTAATCTAGAATTTTGAAAAATATTTATCTTAAATTATAGTTTTTAATGCGTGACAATTTTTATTTGTGTTATATTAGTAGTATATTAACTTCCTTTATGGAATTGGAGGGATACATATGAGTAAATTTATTGGAATTATAGGTTGTGGCAATATGGCGCAGGCTATAGTGGAGGGCATTGTAAAGTCTAAAATTGTAGAAACGGAAAATATCATGGTTAGTGATATGGATGAAGAAAAGTTAAATTATATGAGAAAAAAACACAATATAAAAACTACTAAATCTAATACAGAAGTTGCTTTAAATTCAGACGTAATTGTTTTAGCTGTAAAACCTAATATTTACGCACCTGTAGTAGAGGAAATAAAAGATAAAGTTAAAAATAATGTAGTGATTGTAACTATAGCAGCCGGTATAAGTATAGATTTTATAGAAAAAGGCTTCGGAAAAGACATAAAGGTAGTAAGAACTATGCCAAATACTCCAGCATTGGTAGGAGAGGGAATGACAGCTCTTTGTTATAATAATTTTAATAAGGAGGAAGATGTAAACTACATAGTAAATATATTTGAAAGCTTTGGAAAAGTGGAAATAATAAATGAAAAACTTATGGATGTAGTTCCAGCTATAAGTGGGTCATCTCCAGCTTATGTATATATGTTTATAGAAGCTTTAGCTGATGGAGGAGTACTAGATGGTCTTCCTAGAGATAAGGCTTATAAAATGGCAGCACAGGCTGTTTTAGGAGCGGCAAAAATGGTATTAGAAACAGGAGAGCATCCAGGAGCATTAAAAGATAAAGTATGTTCACCAGGTGGAACTACAATAGAAGCTGTATATTCTTTAGAAAAAAATAATTTTAGAGGTGCAGTAATTAAAGCGATGAAAAAATGTACGGAAAAGACTATTAAAATGTCTAAAAATAGCTAAGAATATTTCTTAGTAAATATACTTTTATGGATTAATATTGAAAATAGTCCAGTTATAAGATAGAATGATACTAACAATAATTACTTATTGTGAGGTAAGCAATGAAAAAGATATTGGTTGTAAACGACTCTAAATTCGAAAGTTACATATTAAAGGATTTACTAATCCAATTAGGATACGATGTGGAGATTACTAATGAGTATTCTGCTATTTATGAAATTAATAAGTATTCTCCTGATGTAGTTATAGCTAATTTAATTATGAAAGAAACCTCAGGAGATTTATTAATAAAGAAAATTAAGGACATGAAAAAAGATACTAAATGTCTTTTATCCTCATGTAACAATTTAAATATTGAGGATTTTAGATATAATAAAGTAGATGGGATTATTAAAACTCCTGTAAAGCTAGATGACTTAAATATAATATTAAAGAGCTTTTTTACAGTAAATGATAGATTGGATTTTTTATTCTGCCCTTTCTGCGGAGGCAAGATAGGGGAGCAATTATATGCATTTTGTCCTTATTGTGGAAATAAGCTTAAAAATGAAAAAGTAGGAATTAATATTTAAAATTTTAAAATAAAGATTTTTTAGAATTAAACAGGCTTTGGATGTGTTCCCAAAGCCTGTTATTATTATTATTATTATTATTAGAATTTCAATTATGAAAAGCTCTTCCGTAACTGTATATTATCAATTCACAACTAACTAATAAAGTTTTCCCATTCTGTATACAAAGCTTCTATCTCTTTTTCTATTTTTAGAATTTCTTTATTTACTTCTTCACTTTTAATCGGATCAGAATAGATTTCTTCAAGACATAGGTTATTTTGAAGTTCTACTAGATAACTTTCTTTATTAGATATCTCTTCTTCTATATTTTTTAATCTTTGTTTAATTTCTTTTTCAGCTTTTTCAGCCTCTCTCTTTTTTCGTTTTTCTTGTTGTATTTGAGTTTTTGTTTTTCCCTCATTTTCTTCTTCATAATTATATCTCAATGGATTTTTCTTCTTTTCAACGTAGTAACTATAGTTACCTAGATATTCCTTAGCTTCATTTTCTTTAAGTTCATATATCCTATTAATTACTTTATTTAAAAAATATCTATCATGAGAGATTACCATGACAGTACCATTATATTCTAGTATGGCATCTTCTAAAGCTTCACGAGACATAATATCTAAGTGATTTGTAGGTTCGTCTAGTAGCAATAGATTTGATTCTGAAAGCATGAGCTTTAAAAGGTTAATTCTACACTTTTCGCCGCCGCTTAATGTAGAAATTTTTTTAAAAACTTCTTCTCCTCTGAATAAAAAAGCCGCTAGAGCAGATCTTATTTCTGTAGTAGTCATATTAGGAAACACATCCCAAACTTCATCCAATATTGTTTTTTCTGGATTTAAATCTGATTGTTCTTGGTCGTAATAGCCTATAAAAACATTTCGTCCTAAAACAATTGTTCCACTATCTTTAGATTCCTTCTCCATTATGATTTTTAATAGAGTGGTCTTACCTCTTCCGTTTTCTCCTATAAGTGCTACTTTTTCGCTTCTCTTAACGTCCATATAAATATTATTAAACAAATTATTTTCCCCAAAGCTTTTGCTAAGGTTCTCCATATATAAAACATCATTTCCACTAGTGATTTGAGCGGTAAATTTTATTTTCGCACTAGTTGGATCTTTATCAGGAGCATCTATTCTTACTACTTTATCTAGAGCTTTTTGGCGACTTTCTGCGGCTCTAATACTTTTTTCTCTATTAAAGGATCTATATTTTTCAATTATTTCTTCTTGTCTTTTGATTTCAGTTTGTTGTAGATTATAAGCTTTTAGTTTATCTTCAAAGTCTTTTTTCTTAAATTCTATAAATTTTGTATAATTTCCATCATAAGAAATTATTTTTCCATTTAATAATTCCATAGTTCTGTTAGTCACTGAATCTAAGAAGTATCTATCGTGGGATATAATAATTATGGAACCCTTATAGGATTTAAGATATTCTTCTAACCATTCTATGGCGTCTAAATCTAAATGATTTGTAGGTTCATCTAATAATAATATTTCTGGATTAAGCAGCAGCAATTTACACAATGCTACTCTAGTTTTTTGTCCACCGCTAAGTATTTTTATTTCTTTATCATAATCATCCTCACTAAAACCAAGGCCTTTTAGCACACGAGAAATTTCTCCTTTGTATGCATATCCGTTTTTATTACTATATAATTCTGTTGTAGCAGTATATTCATTAATAATCTTATTATGATAATCAGCCTTTTCTGCATCATAAGGCTCATTCATTTTTATTTCTAATTCTCTTAATTTTTCCTCTAATGAAATTAGTTCACTAAATACAGAAAGCATTTCAGAGTAAATAGTACTATTGGAATCTAAAGTAAGGTGTTGAGATAAATAACCTACTTTTTTAGATCTATCTATAAAAAGCTCTCCGCCATCATAGTCAATAATTCCAGATATAATTTTTAATAGTGTTGATTTTCCGGCCCCATTAGGACCTATAAGGCCTATTTTGTCTCCTTCATTGACTCCTAAGGTAACTTTATCTAGTATTGTATCTATACCATAACTCTTGTTTAAATCTTTACAACTTAAAATAATCATCTTATTCACCTCTTACCCTTACTATTGTACTATGTTATACATAAAATTTGTAGTTTTAATGTATTTATTATATAATAATAATGCATTTATCATATAATAATATTGAATAAACATATATAACTGTTATGACAGAATTAAAGAAATGTTGTAGTAGAATTGTCAATATTGTGATAAAATAAACTTGATGTTAAAATTAATTCGTAAGAGGTGTAATAATGGACAAAAATAAGAACATATCAATGGCTGTTATAAAGAGATTACCCAAATATCATAGATATTTGTCTGATCTACTAAAAAATGATGTAGATAGGATTTCCTCTAAAGAATTAAGCAGAAAAATTGGATTTACAGCTTCTCAAATAAGACAGGATTTAAATTGCTTTGGCGATTTTGGGCAACAAGGATACGGATATAACGTAAGAGAGCTATATAATCAAATTAGTGGAATATTAGGACTTGACAGAAAATATAGTATGGTAGTGCTAGGAGCGGGGAACATAGGTCAGGCTGTTGCGAACTACACTTACTTTGAAAAACTAGGATTTGAACTAAAAGCCATTTTTGATATAAATCCAAAGCTTGTAGGTATCAAAATCAGGGATATTGAGATAAAGGATATTGATACACTAGAGGAATATTTAAAAAATAATGAAATTGATCTTGGAGTAATTTGCGTACCGAGTAGAAGTGCTCAAAGAGTGTGTGATATTTTAACAAAGAATAATGTTAAGAGCATATGGAACTTTGCACCAGTAGATTTACAGGTGCCAGAGGGAACACATACAGAAAATGTTCACTTAAGTGATAGTTTACTGACATTAAGTTATCTAATGAATCACGAAGAATAGCGTGATAAGAAGAATTCAATTGTCAAAAACATATCAATAAAAGCTCTTATGATATAAAGCTTTATATCATAAGAGCTTTTTTATTTAAGCTTTGACTAAGTGTTAACAATATATGAAATTATTACATTTATGTTAAATATAAATCTAAATTAAACTTTTATATTGAAAAAAAAATTATTAAAGTATATAATATATAAGAGCGAGATTATTATATTTTTTTAAAATAATTTGTTATATAATTAACAAATTACTCGAAAAAAATAAGGGGGGAAGAACCTACTATGGAATTTAATAATGTTTTATTAGAAAAAGAAGGTAATATAGCGGTTGTTACCATTAATAGACCTAATGCATTAAATGCTTTGAATTCAGAAACTTTAAAAGAGTTAGATATTATAATTGATAACTTAGCGGATGATGAAGAAGTATTAGCAGTAATACTTACAGGAGCTGGTAAGGCTTTTGTTGCTGGAGCAGATATAACTGAAATGAAAGACTTAAATACTGTTCAAGGAAGAAAATTTGGATTACTTGGAAATAAGGTGTTTAGAAAACTTGAAACTTTAGAAAAACCTGTTATTGCAGCAGTAAATGGTTTTGCTTTAGGTGGAGGATGCGAAATATCAATAGCATGTGATATAAGAATAGCATCTCAAAAAGCAAAATTTGGACAACCAGAAGTAGGACTTGGAATTACTCCAGGCTTTGGAGGAACTCAAAGATTACCAAGATTAGTAGGAGCATCAATGGCTAAACAATTGATTTTTACAGGGGAAATTATTGGAGCTGAAGAAGCTTTAAGAATTGGATTAGTAAATAAAATTGTTGAACCAGAAAAGCTTATGGATGAAGCAAGAGAAATGGCAAAGAAGATTGCTGGAAACGCACCTATTGCTGTGAGACTTTGTAAAGCAGCTATAAATAGGGGAGTACAGTGTGATATAGATACAGGTATAGCTTATGAAGCAGAAGTATTTGGTGAATGCTTCTCAACTGAAGACCAAAAAGAAGGTATGACAGCATTTGTTGAAAAAAGAGACAAGTGTTTCAAAAATAGATAGGAGGTAAACATAATGAATTTTGCATTAACTAGAGAACAAGAATTTGTAAAACAGATGGTTAGAGAATTTGCTGAAAATGAAGTAAAACCAATTGCAGCAGAAGTAGATGAAACAGAAAGATTCCCTATTGAAAATGTTGAAAAGATGGGTAAGTTAGGAATAATGGGAATTCCATTCCCTAAAGAATATGGTGGAGCAGGTGGAGACGTATTAGCATACGCATTGACAGTAGAAGAATTGTCAAAAGTATGCGGTACTACAGGAGTTATAGTTTCAGCTCATACTTCATTATGTGCTTCAGTAATATATGAAAATGGAACAGAAGCTCAGAAACAAAAATACTTACCAGATCTTTGTGCAGGTAAGAAAATTGGAGCATTTGGTTTAACTGAGCCAAACGCTGGTACTGATGCTGCAGGACAACAAAGTGTTGCAGTTGATATGGGAGACCACTATCTATTAAATGGAACTAAAATATTTATAACAAATGGTGAATATGCTGATGTATTCATAGTATTTGCTATGACAGATAGATCTAAGGGAGTAAAAGGAATCACTGGATTCATACTTGAAAAAGGAATGCCAGGATTCTCCATAGGTAAAGTTGAAGAAAAGCTAGGTATTAGAGGATCTTCAACAACTGAGCTTATATTTGAAGATGTAAAAGTTCCAAAGGAAAACCTAATTGGAAAAGAAGGAAGAGGATTTGGAATAGCAATGAAAACTCTTGACGGAGGAAGAATTGGAATAGCAGCTCAGGCATTAGGAATAGCTGAAGGTGCTTTTGAAGAAGCTGTAAACTACATGAAAGAAAGAAAGCAATTCGGAAAAGAATTATATAAATTCCAAGGATTAGCGTGGATGATGGCAGATATGGAAGTAGCTATAGAATCCGCAAGACTTTTAGTTTACAAAGCTGCTTGGAAAAAACAAAATGGAATTCCATACTCAGTAGATGCTGCTAGAGCAAAATTACATGCAGCTAATGTTGCTATGGATGTAACAACTAAGGCTGTTCAGATGTTTGGTGGATATGGATATACTAAAGATTATCCAGTAGAAAGAATGATGAGAGATGCTAAGATAACTGAAATATACGAAGGAACTTCACAGGTTCAAAAATTAGTTATATCAGGAAATATCTTTAAATAATAGGAGGGTTCGAGTAAATGAATATAATTGTTTGTTTAAAACAAGTTCCAGACACAACTGAAGTTAAAATAGATCCAGTTACAGGAACTCTTATAAGAGAAGGTGTTCCATCAATAATAAACCCAGATGATAAAAACGCTTTAGAAGAAGCTTTAAGATTAAAAGAAGAAAATGGTGCAAAAGTAACTATAGTATCAATGGGACCACCACAAGCTGAAGTTGCATTAAGAGAAGCTTTAGCAATGGGTGCTGATGAAGCTATATTAATATCAGACAGAGCATTTGCAGGTGCTGATACGCTAGCTACATCAAGAGTTCTTGCAGCAGCAGTTAATAAATTAGAATATGATATAGTATTTGCTGGAAGACAAGCTATTGATGGAGATACAGCACAAGTTGGACCAGAAATAGCTGAGCATTTAAATTTACCACAGATAACTTATGTAGAAAAAGTTGAAGTGGATGGAAAAGAATTAAAAGTTAGAAAAGCTTGGGAAGATGGATATGAAAATATCAGAGTTCAAATGCCAGTACTTCTAACAGCTATAAAAGAATTAAATGAGCCAAGATATATGAGCGTAGGTAATATATTTGGAGCTTTCGATAAAGAAATAAAAGTTTGGAATGCAGATTTCCTAGGAGTAGATAAATCCCTTCTTGGACTTGCTGGTTCACCAACAAAAGTTAAGAAATCAACTACTAAGGAAGCAAAAGGTAAGGGAGAAATTGTTAACTTACCTGCTAAAGAAGCGGCAGCACTTGCAGTTGCAAAATTAAAAGAAAAACACTATATCTAGTAGGAGGGATTTGAAGATGAATATAGCAGATTACAAAGGTGTTTGGGTATTTGCTGAACAAAGAGATGGATACTTACAAAAAGTTTCTTTGGAATTAGTTGGAAAAGGAAGAGAAATTGCAGATAAATTAGGAGTAGAATTAACAGCTTTACTTCTTGGAAATGACATGGATGAAGCTTGTAAAGAATTAGTAGCATATGGTGCTGATAAAGTTATATATGCTAAACATCCACTATTAAAACATTATACAACAGATGCGTATACTAAGGTAATTTGTGAAATAGTAAATGAGAGAAAGCCTGAAATAATACTAGTTGGAGCTAGCTACATTGGAAGAGATTTAGGACCAAGAGTTGCTGGAAGACTAGAAACAGGACTTACAGCTGACTGTACAGGACTTGACGTTGAAGAAGGAGCAAACCATTTATTGATGACAAGACCTGCATTTGGTGGAAACTTAATGGCTACAATTATATGTACTGAACATAGACCACAGATGTCAACAGTAAGACCAGGAGTTTTTGAAAGATTACCTAAGGATGCTGGAAGAAAAGGCGAAATTGAAACAGTATCAGTTAACTTAGAACAATCAGATATAAGAACAAAGGTAGAAGACGTTGTAAAAATAGCTAAAAATGTTATGGATATCGGAGAAGCTGAAATCCTAATATCTGGTGGTAGAGGAGTAGGCTCAAAAGAAGGATTCGATACATTAAAAGAATTAGCTGACCTTATGGGTGGAAGCATAGCAGGATCAAGAGCAGCTATAGACAATGCTTGGTTAGATAAAGCATATCAAGTAGGTCAAACTGGAAAAACTGTTAGACCTAGAGTATATATAGCTGTTGGAATTTCAGGTGCAATTCAGCACTTAGCTGGTATGCAAGATTCAGATTTCATAATAGCTATAAACAAAGATGATTCAGCTCCATTAATGAAGGTTGCAGACCTTGCACTAGTTGGAGACTATAAGAAAATAGTTCCTGAATTAATAGCTGAATTAAAGGCTAAAATAAACAATTAGTAAAAGATGATACATGTTTGTATTTAAATACAAACATGTATCCTTTATAATAATATTATTACATAAATTAGGAGGGATAGTTTATGAAAAAAATATGTGTTTTAGGTGCGGGAACTATGGGAGCAGGAATTGCTCAGGCTTTTGCAGTAAAAGGATACGAAGTAGTATTAAGAGACATAAAAGATGAGTTTGTTGAAAAAGGTTTAAACGGAATTAATAAAAGCTTATCTAGATTAGTATCTAAAGAAAAAATGACTCAAGAAGATATGGATGCCATTTTATCAAGAATAACAGGAACAGTTGATTTAAATATGGCAGAAGATTGCGATTTAGTAATTGAAGCTGCTATAGAAAATATGGCAATCAAAAGAGAAATATTTGGTGACCTAGATAGAATATGTAAACCAGAAACTATATTAGCATCAAATACTTCTTCACTTTCAATAACTGAAATAGCTACAGCTACTAAAAGACCAGATAAAGTTATAGGAATGCACTTCTTTAACCCAGCTCCAGTGATGAAACTAGTAGAAATCATAAGAGGTATGGCTACATCACAAGAAACTTATGATGCAGTTAAAGAAGTTTCAGTAGCAATTGGAAAGGATCCAGTTGAAGTTGCAGAAGCTCCAGGATTTGTTGTAAATAGAATATTAATTCCAATGATAAATGAAGCTGTTGGAATTTATGCAGAAGGAATAGCTTCACCAGAAGATATTGATAAAGCTATGATGCTTGGTGCTAACCACCCAATGGGACCTTTAGCATTAGGTGATCTTATAGGATTAGATGTATGTCTTGCTATAATGGATGTATTATATAGCGAAACTGGTGATTCAAAATACAGAGCTCACTCATTATTAAGAAAATATGTAAGAGCTGGTTGGTTAGGAAGAAAAACTGGAAGAGGATTCCATAACTACGCTAAATAGTTATGATAAAAAGCCATTGGATATCCAATGGCTTTTTAAGTATACAATTATTTATAATACCTTTTATAGGTGGTGATTGACTTGTCTTGTACTGGGGATTTGTTAGAAAAAAATTTGTTTGATATAGATATGAGCAATTCCATTTATACTGCTAGATACACTTTTAAAGATATAATTGGCAAAAGTAATGCTATAAAAAAACTTATTAAACGAAGTAAAGAGATTGCAAATAGCCCTTCAACTATATTAATACAAGGGGAGAGCGGCACTGGAAAAGAAGTATTAGCACAAGCTATTCATAATTATAGTGACAGAAAGAATTATCCGTTTATTGCTGTAAACTGTGGTGCTATTCCTAGCAATTTAATAGAAAGTGAGTTATTTGGATATGAAGAAGGCGCTTTCACAGGAGGCAAAAGGGGAGGACATGTAGGAAAATTTCAAGTAGCTAATGGCGGTACTATATTCTTAGATGAAATAGGTGACATGCCTTTAGATATGCAAGTTGGGCTACTTAGAGTATTACAAGAAGGTTATATAACTAGAATAGGGAGCAATGTACCTACAGCTATAAGCGTTAGAGTAATAGCAGCTACAAATAAGGATTTAAAAGAAGAAGTATCTAAAAATAGATTTAGAGAAGATTTATACTATAGACTAAACGTTATACCTATGTACATACCAACCCTTAGAGAAAGAAAAGAGGATATAAATATTCTTATAAAACATTTTACTAGGATTAAAGCTAATAAATTACGCAAACCCATTCCTAAAATAGAAGAAAAAATGTATTACGATATTATCAATTATCAGTGGCCAGGGAATATAAGGGAGTTAGAGAATTATATAGAGAATATAGTTAATTTTAATGGAGAAAGCACTATAGAGCTTAAAATAGAAAATAATCAACATCATTGTGATATAGAAAAAAATATAGTAAAAGAAGATGAAATATATGTATGTTCCTTAGAACAATTAGAAATAAAAGCAATCTTGGCATGTAAGCATAAATATGGTAAGAATGTATCAAAAATATCCAGAAAATTAGGGATAAGTAGAAATACACTATATAATAAAATGAAAAAGTATAGTATAAATTTAGAATGATGTATGTGTAAAGTATTTAACAAAGTTTATAAAAAAATATAACTTTGTGATAAATTTAAAGTGATAATAAATTTAACAGTGTTAAATATTTTAACATATTAATATAAATAACTGCTCAAAAAAACAACACTAAATTCAAGTATAAATCGAAAAAATCTAAAGGTATTGAATATAAGTCCTTTCAGTGATGGCATGGAATTTGCTATATATAATGATGTTAAAAAATTATCAAAGTGTATACTTAAATATAGGGGGAAGAGAAATGTATAGATTTACAATTCCAAGAGATATTTATTATGGAAAGGACTCATTGGAGGTATTAAATAGTATTAAAGGTAAAAAAGCTGTCATAGTGGTAGGCGGCGGTTCAATGAAAAGATTTGGATTTTTAGATAAAGTAGAAGCCTACTTAAAAGAGGCTAATATAGAAACCAAATTAATAGAGGGTGTTGAACCAGATCCATCCGTTGAAACAGTTATGAAGGGTGCACAGATTATGACAGAGTTTCAACCTGATTGGATAGTATCAATAGGTGGAGGATCTCCTATTGATGCAGCTAAAGCTATGTGGTTGTTTTATGAACATCCAGAATTAACTTTCAAAGAAGCTGCAGAAAAAGTATTAAGTTTACCAGAGCTTAGAAATAAAGCTAAATTTATAGCTATTCCATCAACTAGTGGTACAGCAACAGAAGTTACAGCATTTTCTGTAATAACAGATTATAAAGCGGAAATAAAATATCCTTTAGCAGACTTTAATTTAACTCCTGATATTGCAATTGTTGATCCTGAGCTAGCGGAGACTATGCCTCCTAAACTTACTGCTCATACAGGAATGGATGCATTGACTCATGCAATAGAAGCTTATGTAGCAGGATTAAGGTCAAACTTTACAGATCCTCTTGCAATACACGCAATTGCAATGATAAAGGATTATATTCTAAAATCATATGAAGGTGACAAGGAAGCAAGAGAAAGAATGCATGAAGCTCAGTGCTTAGCTGGAATGGCTTTCTCAAATGCTCTACTTGGAATTACTCATAGCATGGCTCATAAGATAGGAGCGGTTTTCCACATACCTCATGGATGTGCCAATGCTATTTTCCTTCCATATGTTATAGATTTTAACAAGAAAGTATGTAAAGATAGATATGCAACTATTGCTAGATACTTAGGATTAAGTGGAAATAATGATGATGAATTGGTAGATGCATTAACTGATATGATAAGAGAATTAAATAAGTCTATGGATATTCCTTTAACTTTAAAAGAGTACGGTATAAAGGAAGAAGAGTTTAAACAGAAAGTTGAATTTATGTCTCATAATGCGGTATTAGATGCCTGCACTTCTTCTAATCCAAGAAAAATTTCAGAAGAAGAGATGGAAAACATGTATACTTATGCTTACAGCGGCAAAAAAATAGACTTTTAAAATCAATGTGAACCTAAATAAAAACTCTCTTAATTAAATTTATTAAGAGAGTTTTTATTTAGATTTTAAATTCATGCATATTAGATATGTTAAAATAAATAAATAAAGTTGATAAAAGATATAAAAGTCTTATATAATCAATATTATAATTATCAAAATAATTTTAAAGAATTTGGAGGAGAAATTATGTACGAAATTTTAGAAAAGGAACTATTAGCTCCAAATATTTATAAGATGGTTGTTAAAGTACCTAGAGTAGCAAAGGCAGCTAAGCCTGGTCAATTTGTTATAGTAAGAGTTGATGAAAAAAGTGAAAGAATTCCACTTACGATTTGTGATTATGATAAAGATGAAGGAACGGTTACAATAGTGTTTCAAACCTTAGGTGCTTCAACTATTAAGATGAGTAAACTTGAAGTAGGAGATTATTTTAGAGGTTTTGCAGGGCCATTGGGAAATCCATCGGAATTTATATATGAATCTATAGAAGAACTAAAGAATAAAAATATAATTTTTATAGCAGGAGGAGTTGGTACTGCTCCAATTTATCCTCAAATAAAATGGCTAAACTCTAGAGGAATAAATGTAGATGTAATTGTTGGTAGCAAAAATAAAGAGCTATTAATTATGGAAGAGGAAATTAAAAAAGAAGCATCTAATTTATATGTAGCAACAGATGACGGATCATATGGTTACAAAGGATTGGTTACCGATCTTTTGAAAGATCTAATAGATAAAGAAAATAAAAAGTATGACTTAGTTATAGCTATAGGTCCTATGATAATGATGAAGTTTATAACTAAGCTTACTAAAGAATATGATATAAAAACAGTGGTTAGTTTAAATACCCTTATGGTAGATGGTACGGGTATGTGTGGAGCATGCAGAGTAACTGTAGGTGGAGAAACTAAATTTGCTTGTGTAGATGGTCCTGAATTTGATGGTCATCTTGTGGAATTTGATGAAGCTTTGAGAAGACAGAATATGTATAAAGGCGAAGAAAAGAAAAAACTTTTAGTAGAAAAGCAAAAAGAAGAAGGGCACGTTTGCCGTATAGGATTAGGAGGGGAGGAAAAGTAATGGCTAACTTAAAGAGAACAGCAGTAGGAGAACAAAAGGCTGATGAGAGAGTAAAGAACTTCACTGAAGTATGTTTAGGATATAGTGAAGAGGATGCGGTTAAGGAAGCGGAGAGATGTCTTAATTGTAAAAATCCATTATGTGTCCCTAAGTGCCCCGTAGCTATTAACATCCCAGAATTTATCCAATATATTAAGAAAAGAGATTTTAAAAGAGCAGCGGAAATAATAAATGAATCTAGTTCCCTTCCAGCTGTTTGCGGAAGAGTTTGTCCTCAAGAAACTCAATGCGAAGGAAAGTGCATTTTAGGCATAAAGGGTGAGCCAGTAGCTATTGGTAAACTAGAAAGATTCATTGGAGATTGGTCAAGAATTAATAACATAGATTTATCTGTTAAAAGAGATAAAAAGAATGAGAAAGTGGCTGTAATAGGAAGTGGTCCTGCGGGGCTTGCCTGTGCAGGTGATTTAGCTAAAATGGGATATACTGTAACTATATTTGAAGCTCTACATGAACCAGGAGGAGTTTTAGTATATGGTATACCAGAATTTAGACTTCCAAAGGATACTGTGGTTAAACATGAAATAGATAATGTAAAAAAACTTGGAGTAGAAATAGAGACAGACGTTGTAATAGGAAAAACATTAACTATAGATGAACTTTTAGAAGAAGAAGGCTATAGTGCAGTATTTATTGGTTCAGGAGCAGGGCTACCTAAATTTATGGGCATACCAGGTGAAAATTTAAATGGTGTGTTTTCTGCAAATGAATTCTTGACTAGAAGCAATTTAATGAAGGCATTTAGAGAGGACTATGATACTCCAATTAGAACAGGTAATAAGGTTGCTGTAGTAGGTGGAGGAAATGTTGCTATGGATGCAGCTAGAACTGCAAGAAGACTAGGTGCAGAAGTACACATAGTATACAGAAGATCAGAAGATGAGTTGCCAGCAAGAGTAGAAGAAATTCACCATGCTAAAGAAGAAGGAATAATTTTTGATATTCTTACCAATCCCATGGAGATAATTGGAGATGAATCTGGATGGGTAAAGGCAATAAAGTGCATAAAAATGGAATTGGGTGAACCAGATAGTTCAGGAAGAAGAAGGCCGGTAGAAATTAAAGGGTCAGAATTTGTAATGGAAATGGATACTGTTATAATGGCTCTAGGTACTTCTCCTAATCCATTAATAGCATCTACCACTGAAGGGTTAAATATAAACAAATGGGGATGTTTAGAGGTAGATGAAAACACTTGTCAAACTCCGAGAAAAGAGATATTTGCCGGGGGAGATGCAGTTACAGGAGCAGCTACTGTAATACTTGCTATGGAGGCAGGAAAAAAAGCGGCTAAGGGAATAGATGAATATTTAAAGGGAAAGAATAAATAGTAAAGTTGCGAGGCAATTAAATAAGAATTGCTTCGCAATTTTTTAAAGGAGGAATTTAAAATGGATTTTCAATATGTAGAAGAAACCAAAATAGAAAGTATACCCGCAGTTGTGGTGAAAAATGTAGATAATTTTGAATTAGCTCATATTTTTGAATGTGGACAGTGCTTTAGATGGAATAAGACTGAAACAGGTAGTTATATTGGAGTAGCCTTTGGTAAAGTTATTGAAGTAGAAAAAAAAGGCGATGATGTATTGATATACAATACAAATGAAAAAGAGTTTAAAGACATCTGGGTGGGGTATTTTGATTTATATAGAGATTATTCAGAAATAAAGACTATTCTTAAAAAAGATAGTTTGTTAGAGAAATCTGTTATATTCGGAAATGGAATAAGACTATTACAGCAAGAACCTTTTGAAATAATAATTTCTTTTATTATTTCAGCAAACAATAGAATACCTATGATAAAAAGAGCAATAAATAATATAAGTAGAGAATGGGGGGAAGTAGTAGAATACAAGGGTAATACCTATTATACCTTTCCTAGTATAGAAAAATTAAAGGATGCAACTGAAAGGGAATTGGAGCTTTGTGGAACAGGATTCAGAGCTAAATACATAGCAGATACAGTAAATAGATTATACAATAAGGAATTTGATATAGATTCTATTAAAGAAAAAGGTGATGATGACTGTCACAAAGAATTACAAAATTTTATGGGAGTAGGCCCTAAAGTAGCGGACTGCATAATGTTATTTTCTATGGGAAAATATTCAGCATTTCCAGTAGATGTTTGGGTTAAGAGAGCTATGCAGCACTTTTATTTGGCACCAGATTTATCACTAAAAAAGATTAGAGATTTTGGAAGAGATAAGTTTGGTGAGCTATCAGGTTTTGCTCAACAGTATCTTTTTTATTACGCAAGAGAAAACAATATATTAGTTTAAAAATGGGACTAATTTTATGCAAATGGAAGATAATCTGAGTTTTTTAAAGCTGACGTATGAATTTATCAGTATACAACTAAAAATGTGTATTAATTTTTTATGAGTTTCTGTTATAATGTATATGACAAGTTTTTAACAAATGCAATTAGTAATTTGTTTATATATTAGGAGGAGTTATAAAATGATAACTTTTGAAACTCAGTTGAAAAAATTAAAATATTTAGTACTAAAAGAAGTAGCTAAAATGACATTAGAACACAGATTAAACAAAGAAGAACTAGAGAGAATGCCTTTTGAAATAATAAATAAAGACAAGGCTGAATATAGATGTTGTGTGTATAAAGAAAGAGCCATAGTTTACGAAAGAGCAAAACTTGCAATGGGTTGTTTGCCTAATGGGCAAATTGCCGAAGAACTTGTAAATGTTGAAGATGAGGATCAAATTGTATATATAATTGACGCTGCTTGTGACAAATGTCCGATAAATAGGTTTGTAGTGACAGAAGCATGTAGAGGATGTATACAACATAAATGTGTTGAGGTGTGTCCAGCAGGAGCTATAACTAGAGCGGCAGGAAGAGCATATATCAATCATGAAACCTGTAAAGAATGCGGCCTATGTAAGGAAGTTTGCCCATATAACGCAGTAGCTGAAGTAATGAGACCTTGTAGAAGGGTATGCCCTACAGGAGCTTTAAAGAGGAATGTGGATGACAATAAGGCAGAAATAAACAAGGAAGAATGTATTAATTGTGGTGCTTGTATGTCTGCATGTCCATTTGGAGCTATATCAGACAAAAGCTTTATTGTAGATGTTACTCGTGCTCTTATGGATAATAAAAAAATGTATGCAATTGTTGCCCCAGCCATTGCAGGACAGTTTGGCCCAGAAGTAAAAGTAGAACAGATAAAAGAGGCTTTCAAGAAAATAGGATTTGCAGATATGATAGAGGTTGCTTGTGGAGCAGATGCAGTAGCTGTTCATGAAGGTAATGAATTAATTGAAAGACTTAAAAATGGAGATAAATTTATGACTAACTCCTGTTGTCCTGGTTTCTTTAACTATATAGAAAAGAAATTCCCGGATTTAGTAGACAAAATATCAGGAACAGTATCCCCTATGGTAGCTACAGGAAGAATGATTAAGAAAATGGATGAAGATGCTGTAGTTGTTTTTATAGGACCTTGTACAGCTAAGAAAAATGAGGCTAAAAGAGCCAGTATAAAGGATGCTGTGGATTATGTTATGACTTTTGAAGAGATTGTAGCCCTTATGGGAGCTTATGGCATGTGGCCATCAGATTGTGAAGGAATAGAAGTAAGTGATGCTTCAGTTTTTGGAAGAGGATTTGCACAAGGTGGAGGAGTAACTTCAGCTATACAAAATTATGTAAAGGGCTTAGGAACTGATTTAGAACTAAAACCAGTTAGAGCAAGTGGAGCAGATGAAGTAAAGAGAACTATGATTATGGCTAAGGTTGGAAGATTATCTGGCAACTTCATCGAAGGAATGATGTGTGAAGGTGGATGTATAGGTGGTCCGGCAACTATGGCGCCAATGGTGAAGGTTAAATCTCAATTGGCTAAGTTCAGTAAGGAATCCGGTAAAAAAGATGTAGTTGCAAATAATATGTTAGAAAAGTTTGAAGGTGTCAATCTAGAAAGATAATTAAATTAATATAAATTATAAAAAGCAAAGTCTTCAGCCTTGTGGGATGAAGACTTTGCTTTTGCTATTATAGATTTCATTAAAAAAGTTATACTATGCAAAATCCTAATTACGATTGTCAATATAATATTAATGTAGAATTAAGGAATTTTTATGTGCTTTTGAGTTACAATATTTAATATATAGTAAAATAACAGTTGGAAAAATAAATTTGTGATTAAGGGTGTATAAAAATGGGGAAATTTGATATAAGAGATTATAAATCAGAGATAGTATTAGGAATTTTATTATTGTTATTTGCTTGGATTGGGTATGAATATTACTATCAATATCGCTATTTGGTTAAAAATCCAAGGGAGCTAAAAGAAATTATAATGTCTTATGGCCGGTATGGAATTTTAGTATTTATTTTGATGCAAGTCATTCAGGTAATAGTTTTTTTTATACCAGGAGAAATAGTTCAAATTGCAGGAGGGTACATTTATGGTACAGTTTACGGGAGTTTAATATCTTTAGTGGGAATATGCTTGGGAGGATTAATTTCTTATAGTATAGCAAGAGTATATGGTAAACCTTTTGTTTATAAGATAATATCAAAAAAACAGGTTAAACATTTCCACAAGATATTGAGTTTAGGTAGCATAAATTACATAGTATTTCTGCTTTATTTAATACCAGGCATACCTAAAGATGCCTTAGGGTACATATGTGGTATTTCTAGTATTAGCTTTAAAAATTTTGCGTTATATTCTACTTTAGCAAGGATACCAGGGATTATTGTATCAGCCTATTTTGGAGCTAATATTGGGGAAAAAAATACTGCCATATTAATTTTAATAGCTATATCTATGAGCATATTATTTATAATAGGGGTTTTAAAAGGTGAGAAGATAATAAAAGATATATTAAAAAAAGATGAGAACCAGATAATTTAAATCTGGTTCTTTCTATATAGTAAATGACTAATAAAACTAAATATTATTATAAAGATATTTATTAAAATACCACAATGCATAAAGAAATCTTGAGGAAGCATATTTATAACAGGATCTTTAACGGGATCAAATATCCAATAATCATTGTTGAAAAACAGTTTGTGGAATATAACAAAAACCTTATCAAAATTTATTAAAAATGTAATGAGCAAAATTATAGGTATACTTATTAAAACTATGCTTGTATATTTAAAAGTCGTATAAACTTTATTTTTGTTACAATAATACAAAGCTATAATTGAGATTATGCCGCTAATAAAAAATAAGTAATCTAATTTTATGAATATATTTTTAACCTCTTCAAAATGTACGGCACCTTCTTTAGATGAAGGGAGATTTGGCATTTCAAAATCTTCTTTATTGTGAGAGGTAATATATTTTATTAAATAATTATAATCTTCCTTAATATCTTCCATGGAAAAGCCAGAATTCTCTACTATATCCAAATGTTTAATATCAAAATAATAAAGAGATTTAAAATTAACAGTAAGTTTTATAGATGAAGTTATAAAGAACAATGAAATAAATATGGTGAAAAATATATTTATAATTTTTTTGTTCATGATAATCTCCTTTGTTTTTACTGGTTATTTAACAGCTTAAGTTATAAAAATATATCTATTTTTAATTATAATGCTTTATAATATATTGTAAATATGAAGTTTTAAGAGATTTTAAAGGTAAGAAGAGAAAGAAATAGGAATAGGGTAAAAAACAAAGATATGTATGAATATTTTGCCATAATCGTGATATAATACAAAATAGCTTCAATTATTAAAGTTGATATTATAAATGGTATTATTTATTATTATAATTGTATTAGCACTCATGGTTGGTGAGTGCTAACAAGGAAAGTTTTAAATTTCATTATTATATATAAAAACATTAAGGAGGGGTTTAAATGAGAGTTAGACCACTTGGTGACAGAGTTGTTATTAAAAGAATTGAAGTTGAAGAAACTACTAAGAGTGGAATAGTTCTTCCAGGAAGTGCAAAGGAAAAACCACAAGAAGCTGAGGTTGTTGCAGTTGGACCAGGAGGAATGATCAACGGAAAAGAAGTTGTAATGGAAGTAAAAGTAGGAGACAGAGTACTGTTTTCCAAATATGCAGGAAATGAAGTAAAAATTGACGGAATTGAATATACAATATTAAAACAGGATGAAATTCTAGCTGTTCTAGAATAATCCAGATAATAATATTGAGGAGGTTGTGTAAATGGCAAAGAACATATTATTTGGCGAAGAAGCAAGAAGATCTATGCAAAGAGGTGTAGATAAACTTGCTGATACAGTTAAGGTTACACTTGGACCAAAGGGAAGAAACGTTGTTTTGGATAAAAAGTTTGGATCACCATTAATAACAAATGATGGTGTTACTATAGCAAGAGAAATTGAGCTTGAAGATGCTTATGAAAACATGGGAGCTCAATTAGTAAAGGAAGTTGCTACAAAAACTAATGATGTAGCAGGAGATGGAACAACTACAGCTACATTACTTGCACAGGCTATAATAAGAGAAGGATTAAAGAATGTAACAGCAGGAGCTAATCCAATGCTTGTTAGACGCGGAATACAGATGGCTGTAAATAAAGCTGTAGAAGAAATCCAAAAGATTTCAAGACAGGTAGAAGGAAAAGAAGATATAGCAAGAGTTGCAGCTATTTCAGCTGGAGACGAAGAAATAGGTCAGTTAATAGCTGGTGCTATGGAAAAAGTGGGTAACGAAGGTGTTATCACAATCGAAGAATCAAAGAGTATGAAAACTGAATTAGATGTTGTTGAAGGAATGCAGTTCGACAGAGGATATGTAAGTGCATATATGTCCACTGACGGAGAAAAAATGGAAGCTAATTTAGATGAACCATATATATTAATTACAGATAAGAAGATAACAAATATACAAGAAATTCTTCCAGTTCTTGAACAAATAGTTCAACAAGGAAGAAAGTTATTAATCATATGTGAAGATGTTGAAGGAGAAGCATTAGCTACTTTAGTTGTTAACAAATTAAGAGGAACATTTACTTGCGTAGCAGTTAAAGCTCCAGGATTTGGAGACAGAAGAAAAGAAATGCTTCAAGATATAGCTATTTTAACTGGTGGAGAAGTAGTATCTGAAGAATTAGGAAGAGAATTAAAAGATGTTACAATTGAAATGTTAGGTTCAGCTGAATCAGTTAAGGTAACTAAAGAAACTACTACTGTAGTTAATGGAAGAGGAAATAAAGAAGATATAAAATATAGAGTAGATCAGATAAAAGCTCAAATAGAAGAAACAACTTCTGAATTTGATAAAGAAAAATTACAGGAAAGACTTGCGAAACTTGCTGGTGGAGTAGCTGTAGTTAAGGTTGGAGCTGCTACTGAAACTGAATTAAAAGAAAATAAATTAAGAATAGAAGACGCATTAGCAGCTACAAAAGCAGCTGTTGAAGAAGGAATAGTTCCAGGTGGTGGAACAGCTTTTGTTGATGTAATCAGCAAAGTTGAAGAACTAGATTCAGAAGTACATGACATAAAAGTTGGAATAGATATAATAAGAAAAGCTCTAGAAGAGCCAGTAAGACAGATAGCTTACAATGCAGGAGCAGAAGGTTCAGTTATAATTGAAAAAGTAAGAGAAAGCGAAGTAGGAACAGGATACGATGCATTAAATGAAAAGTATGTTAACATGATAAAAGCTGGTATAGTTGACCCAACTAAGGTTACAAGATCAGCATTACAAAATGCCGCATCCATTGCTGCAACATTCTTAACAACAGAAGCAGCAGTAGTAGATGTTCCAGAAAAGAACAGCAATCCAATGCCAGCACCAGGAATGGGAATGGGAATGGACGGAATGTACTAAAAAATGCCTTGCATTTTTAGTTAAAAGTTAAGAGTTAAAAAATTAAGAATAAAGGAAGGAATTTCAGATTCACTGAAATTCCTTTCATTTTTCACTCTTTACTAAAAAATGCAGAGCATTTTATTTTTGTTTCCATATATTTTTAAAATCTACATTTGTTAATGATGTTAATAACTTTCTTTGGGCATCTGGATAACTTTCTTCTAATTTTATAAGAAGATTTTTCATTTCTTCTCTTGTAGTTTTTTTATCTACGGGACATAAGCTTTTAATTACAGGAAGATTATTTTCCCTTACAAATTTTTCTATAAAATCTTCTCTTATATAGATTAAAGGTCTAATTATATTTATTTCTCTGTCTTCAAAGTGTATATTTGGGTGAAAAGTTCCTAATTTACCTACCTTTAAAACATTCATAAATAGGGTTTCTATAACATCGTCACTATTATGGCCCAGTGCTAATTTATTTATTTTATTAGCTCCAGCAACTCTAATCAAAGCACCTTTCCTTAGAGTTGAACATAAGGAGCAGGGATTTTTTTCCTTTCTATCATTAAAAACTACTTCTGCAATATTGGTTTTTTCTATAATCAATGGTATATGATTTTCCTCGCAAAAGGACTGTAATGGAGAAAAATCCATGCCTAAGTCCATATCTATATTTATTCCTATTATGGAGAAATCTTTAATAGCAGTAAGTTGAATAAGCTTTAGTACGAAAAGTAAGAATATACTATCTTTGCCTCCAGAGAGACCTACACCAACTCTATCGCCAGATTCTATCATATTATAAGTAGCTATGGCTTCTCTTACATTTCTAAGAAACATCCTATTAAATTTTCTTTCGAAATTTATCATATTTAATGCCCCCTAATTGTATTATTAGTTATGTAGAATATTATTAAATATATTACAAATTCATTAGTTTGTCTATATGTGTATATTTCTATATTGTATAACTTGGAAAAAACTGATAGAATTGTAATTGAATAATATTAATTCTTTAGGGGAACTTTGAAGTACACATCTAAATTGGGCATCTATGGTGTGTATGGAGTTAGTGATGCAACCCACCCTATATTCATACTTGTGTGAATATAGGGTGTTTTATTTTACTCATTAAATATGTAAAAAAAATGAAGGGATGGGATGAAGATGAAAAAAGTAAAGAAAGCTTTTACTTTAGTAGAACTTTTGGTGGTAATTGCAATTATAGCGATTCTAGCAGCAATTATTGCACCAAATGCATTCAAAGCAATCGAAAAAAGTAAGGTAGCAACGGCGGAGTCAGACTACAGAGCAATAAAAACAGCAGCATTAACTTATTATTCTGATATGGGAACATGGCCAGCAAATAAAACTGATGGAATTGATCCAGGATTTATCAATGGATCAGGTGATGGTTGGAATGGGCCTTATCTTGAAAAATGGCCAACTAAAAACCCATGGAGTGGAACTTATACATTTAAGAATGATAAAATAAAAAGTAGTGACACAACAGCTACTATCTACTTAGACCTATCAAAAGTTCCTATTGAAGCAGCGAAAAGAATTGATGTGGATTTAGATGGAACTTCTGGAAGTGATTCAGGGACAGTTAGATATACAACTACTGACGGAACTACGACAGTATCTATAATAATTTCAGAACAATAATCTATTTAGAGTGTTAGAGTATTTAATACTCTAATAGTCATTCGAAATACAGCATGGAGGAATATTCATGTTAAAAAAGATTAAAAGGGGTTTTACATTAGTGGAGCTGTTGGTGGTAATTGCTATAATAGCTATACTTGCAGCCATAATATCTCCCAATGCATTTAAAGCCATAGAAAAAAGCAAAGTAGCTACAGTAGAGTCTGATTATAGAGCAATAAAAACAGCTACTTTGAGCTATTATACGGATACAGGTAAGTGGCCATCTATTTATGATGCAACATCAGAAGGATTATATATAACAGGTAAAGATAACAATGGTAACAAATTAGATAATTGGGATGGTCCGTATTTAGAAAAATTGCCAAATAAAAATCCATGGGGTGGAGATTATAAAATAAATGCAGTTGGAGATATTGTAGAACTAGAATTTAATAAAGTTCCATTAAAGGCAGCAGAGAAAATAGATTTGGATTTAGATGGAGTAGGAGAGAACCATAGAGGGGCTGTTATTTATGGACGAGATGGTGATACCTATACAGTAAGAATCAGAATTACTCACAGAGTTACCTAATAAAAGGATGGGATGAAGATGAAAAAGGTAAAGAAAGCTTTTACTTTAGTAGAACTTTTGGTAGTAATTGCAATCATAGCGATTCTAGCAGCTATAGTTGCTCCAAAGGCATTCACTGCTATAGAAAAGTCAAAGGTAAGTAGAACATTAAGTGATATGTAAGCTTTTAAAACTGCAGTTCTTCAATTTTATGCAGATGTAGGTTTTTTCCCAGGGGATGTAGGAGAAGGGACAGACCCTGGACTGGGATGTGGAAAGGATGATTTATCCAAAATTCAGTATAAAATAGAATCTTTAAGAGCTATGGGATTTGCAAGTGAAGCTGAGTTTATGAATAAAGTAGCCGGTGAATGGCAAGGGCCTTATTTAGATGTTCCATTAAGTAAAAAAACTGCATGGGGTGGGGTTTATGATTATGAATGTTGGCCTCCAACGTCTGATAATACAAATAATAATTCAAATGGAATTGAGGCAGGAATATATATAACCATCCATGGAGTTAGTGAAAAAGGTGCAGAACAATTAGTAGAGCAAAGTCCTTTTGAAGTCGCTAAAGGCAAAGGCAAATATAGTGATGGCATACAAGATGACGATGTATCACCAGGTAAAAAGAAGGTTACGTTAAAAATAGCAAGCTGGCCTTATTAATTAAAGAATTTAATACATGTGGGTTTTTATATGATTCATAATAATTATATGAGATAAGAGATAGGAGATAGTAAACCTATCATTATAAAATGAAATAAAGGGCTGGTAAAATGATTAAAATAGAAAAATATAAGAGTGGATTTACTTTAGTAGAAGTCATCATAGCCATGGTATTAATAATAGGTACTGTGGCTATTTTTTCAAGTGTGGCATATTCTTCTTTAAAAGCAGGTAATAGCAATAAACAAGGATTAGAAGGGACTATTATAGCACAAAATTACTTAGAGCTTATTAAAGCTAAAAAGGAGAATAGGGAAATTAAAAATTTAGAAAAACTAGAAGAATACATTAGGAGCTTAGGTTTTAATACGGCACAAAGTGGATATTACAAAGAAGATATTAAAGATGGGATAAAGTATGGTGTACACATAAAATTTACCTTAAAAGAAGATAGTGAAGTAGGTAAATTGGTAGACATATTAGTGGAAGTTAAACCTGAAGATAGCAACAGCATAAAATTGGGGACTAAGATATATATTCCTAATATAGAGAATAATGAACTATGAGGAGGGGAGAGAAAAAAGTGAAGGGCAGTAGAAAATATAAAAAAGCATATGCTCTCCCCATTGCAATAATTACAGGGATAGTACTTGTAAGCTTAAGTGCAGCCCTCTTAATATCTATTAATAACGAAATAATTATAAATAGGAGAACCAAGGAGAAGGTCATAGAAAAAAATCTAGCTGAAGCAGGAATAGAGGAGGGATTATACACTTATAATAGAAAATTATTTAGAGATGAAGAGATAGAAGATTTTAGTGGAGAAGGCTCTATAGAAGGGGTAGGAAAATACATATACTCTTATCAGACCATAGATGAAGAAATTAAAATAGGGAATATTATTTCCCAGGCTATTATTAATGGACAAAGTAAACACACCATATTACTTGACTTTAATCTAGAAAATGGGGAAATAATTAACTGGGAAGAAAAAAATTGAATGTGTTTTTGGAGAAATATTATGGAAGATATTAAGAAGTTTAAAAAAGGCTTTACTTTAGTGGAGCTCATAATAGCTATAGGCATATTTTCTTTTATTGTGGTCACAGCTTACTCAATTATGAATTCCTCCTCAATTTTTATTAATAAGCAAATTAACAATGTAAACAAACAAAATGATATAAGAGTTGCAATAGAATGGATCACTAAAGACTTACAGAGCAGTGATAGCCTTACATATAATGAAACAGGAGAGGTTTTGTATTCTGTAAAAAATAATGGAAAAGAAGTTAAGTATATTGCAGAATATCAAGGAGTAATTAAGGAAGAAAAGGTATATAAGATTATTAGAGAGGATAATAAAGATAAATTTATTTTAATTGAAAATATCCCTATTGAAGGGTTTGTAATAGATAAATTGGACAATCTTTTTAGTGTAAAAATATGTATAAAAGATAAATTTAATAAAGATAGAGAAGAACAGTTTCATGTTAGCACTAAAAAGAATGTGGCTGTAATAGATAAACCTGAAGATGGAAGTGGTGGAGATTGGGAAAATTGCGTCATAGTGTCTAAATACTTAGATGTTTCAGGTGGTGCTGTAGTAGAGGCTCCTAATTCTACTATAATTGTTAGGGATGATAAAGATAGCACTATGAAATTAAATGGTGGCATAAATATTTCTGCAGCAAAAATATATATAAGTCATGATTTAGATTTGGATGGCAGTGCAAAAATAGGAAATGCTGATAATTCTAGTTCTATCTATATTGATGGAGATGTTAATTTAAATGGAAATGCCTATATCTATAAAAGTTTATATTACACAGGAAAACTGGATGTTAAACATTGGATTGATGTAGAAGGGAAAAAGGTTGATAAAATTAATTTTCCTAATATATGGGTACCTCCATTAGAGTTAGATAAATGGTATATGGAGAGGGGATTTAAATATATAAAAAAAGGCTCTAGTACCCATGACATGGCTAGTGATGGAATGAAAATTTTGTTTGAAGATAGCTATAGATTTCCTTCATGGAGTTCCTATTCAAATGTGAATGTGGTAAGTAAAGAGGATATAAAATTGAGTGGTAATGTTAATATAGATGGAATATTATTTGCCCCTAATGGTAGGATCAATATTGCTGCAGGCTCATCTTTTACAGGTATTATAGTTGCAAAAGACGTAGAAATATCTGGAGGTGCACAAGTTAAATTTCAGCAGTTTAATATAAAGGACTTACCCTTTAAATTAAAAACATAAAATATAAGGAGAAAATCAATGGCGAAAATAAGAAAAAGACTAGGAGAAATACTTATTGACTCTGGACTTATTACAGATGAAATTTTAAATAGAGCATTAATTCTTCAAAAAGAAACAGGAGAGAAATTGGGAACTTTACTTATTACAAAAGGATTTGCTACAGAAGAGCAGATTGTAGATGCAGTTAAAAGACAACTAGGCATAGACTATATAAACCTATATGAAATAAATATAAGGCCTGAAATAATTGAAATAATACCAGAGGCTATGGCAAGAAAATATGAGCTTTTACCTGTGGATATAATAAATGGAAGGTTGCTTGTGGTAATGGCTGACCCCTTAAACTATTTTGCCATGGAAGACATAAAAGCTGTAACAGGTTATGTGGTGAAAACATCTATATCCCTAAGAGATATTATACTAGAGAATATTGAAAGATATTATGGAAAGAGTAAGGCTGAAAAAGCAGCAGAGAATTATGGAAAAGTATATGGATACAAAAAATCTATTAATGAACTAGAAGAAGATATCTATGATGAGGAAGCTGCTCCAATAATTAGATTTATAAATACAATAATAGATAATGCTATATTAAATAACGCTTCAGATATCCATATAGAAGCTGAAGAGGATGAGATGAGGGTTAGATACAGAATAGATGGAGTTTTAAGGGAGATGATTAGAGTAGACATTGGTATGATTGAAGCTGTAATAAGCAGAATTAAAATAATGGGAGATTTGAATATTGCAGAAAAAAGAATACCACAGGATGGAAGAATCAACTATAAATCTAAAGGAAAAAATATAGATTTAAGAGTATCTATAATCCCTACAATATTGGGGGAAAAGGTTGTAATGAGAATATTAGATAAGAATAACTTTTCCCTAGGATTAAATAAGATAGGTTTAAATTCTAATGAAGAAAAAAAGATAAAGGAAATAATTGCAAAACCTTATGGTATCATATTGGTTTGTGGCCCTACAGGCAGTGGTAAGACTACCACATTATACTCTTTATTAAACATATTAAATGATCAATCAAAGAATATAGTGACTATAGAAGACCCAGTTGAATATAACCTTAGAGGAACAAATCAAATGCAAGTAAATAACAAGATAGGTTTTACATTTGCATCTGGATTGAGAAGCATTTTAAGACAGGATCCTGATATTATATTGGTAGGTGAAATAAGAGATAACGAAACAGCAGAAATATCTGTAAGATCAGCATTAACCGGACACTTAGTACTATCCACCATGCACACCAATAATGCTGCAGGATCTATAACTAGATTAGAGGATATGGGAGTGGAGTCATTTTTATTATCATCAACGGTAATTGGAATAGTGGCTCAAAGGCTTATTAGAAAAATATGCCCAAGCTGTGTTGAGGAATATATGTCAGAAGATAATGAAATGAGAATGCTAGGGGTAAAGGAAAGAGTAAAATTAAAAAGAGGAAAAGGTTGTAATATATGCAATGGAACGGGGTATAAAGGGAGGACTGCAATTTTTGAAATTATAGAAGTAAATAGAGCTATAAAAGATATAATTGATCTTAAAAAAGGGGAAAGAGCTATAGAAGAAGAGGCTATAAATAGCGGCACAGTGTTATTAAGAGAAGCTTGTATGGAGAAGGTTTTAAAGGGGATAACTACAGTGGAAGAAATGTTAAGGGTAACCTATGGTTATTAGAAGGTTGATGAATTATGGATAGATTTGTTTATAAGGCAAGTGATGAGAATTTAAATGTTATAAAGGGTCATATAGAAGAGCAATCCTTAGAATCCGCAATGGAACAATTGCGCAGTAGGGGATTAAAAATAATATATGTTAAAAAGAGTGTATCAATTTATAACTTAAAGATTGGTAGGCAAACTTTAAAATATGAAGAAATAGCTGGTTTTTGTGGACAAGTAGCTATAACAATAAACACTGGAGTTAGTATAATAAAGGGTTTAGAGATAATCGCCAATCAGGATAAGAAGCTAAAAAAGCCATGTGAAGAAGTTTTAATTGGACTAAGGAAAGGTGAAACCTTTGCTAATTCCATGAGAGCATCTGGTATATTTCCCCAGTTGTTAATTGACATGGTGTATTCGGGAGAAATAAGTGGTAATTTAGATGAAGTGCTATTTAACATGGAAGGTTTTTATAGAAGAGAAGGAGAAGTTAAAAGCAAGATAAAAGGGGCCGCCATATATCCTGCTGTTTTATTTATTCTTACTATAGGTATGATGTTTTTCTTTAATTTCTTCATCTTATCTAAACTTAAACAGATATTTGAAGACGTTGATAACTTACCATTTATAACAAGGTTGGTATTAGGAACTATGAATTTTATAAATAATAATGCATTATTTTTAGCAATAGCCCTATTATTATTTATCATAATAATCAAATATATTTTAGCTATACCTAAGGTAATAATGTATATAGATAGAATTTCTTTGTCAATTCCAATTTTAGGAAAATTAAAGAGGAATGTAGTAATTAATAGATTCTCAAGGAGTATGGGGATTTTTATAAAATCTGCTGTACCTATAATAAATGCATTAGAAAATATAGAAGATGTTATAGAAAATAAGTATATAGGATTTAAGATAGGTAATGCGAAAAGAGAAATAATAAATGGAATAAGCATAGGTGAGGCTCTAGAAGAGCAAGAACTTTTTGATACCCTTACTATACAGATGATTAAAATTGGAGAAGAAACTGGAAAGTTAGAAGAAATGTTCTTTAAATTAACTGATATATATGATAAAAAAGTTGAATCAAACATAAATAGAATGATGACCTTAGTAGAACCCGTATTTACCTTAATTATAGGAGTGTTTGTAGGAATAATCATAATAGCAATAGCCATGCCGATACTACAAATGTCAAATGGTATAAATTGATAAAAAGGTGGGAGAATTAACTTTGTCAAATAAAAAACTTGTATTCAGGTTTAATGAAGACTCCATAGATATAGTACTAATGGAATATAAATTTAATAAAACTATAATAGATCAATATAAAACCTTAATTATTAAGAATGAAGATAATTTTTCATATAAGGATCAAGCTACTATTAATGATTCTAAGGATTTTATTGAAAAAGCTAAAATAAATAGAAAAAAGGCTATAGCTATTTTAGCCTTAGATGGGGTCATTACTAGATTAGTAGAAGCTCCCTATTTGAATAAAAAGGAGCTACAATCCTTTATAAAAAATAATATAAATGAGTATTTTACAGTAAATATGCAAGATTACTATTATGATTATAGAGTAGTAGAAATATCTAAAGATAAGGTGAAAAAACTTAGTGTTTTACTAGCAGTAATACCTAAAAATAAATTAGATGATATAAATGAATATCTTCATAGTTTAGAAGTGAATGTAGAGAAAATTACTATATATCCAGAGTGCTTAGCTAACTTAGTAAATAAAAAGGAAGAAAATAGTATAGCAATAGTGGATTTTGTCAAAGATGTTAATAATATTACTATTTTAAAGGGAAATAAACTATTTTTACATTCTAATTCTCATTTTCATAGTAAGCTTGAAGAAAATTACGATGAAGTTTTAGATAGTATAGGTTATTTTTTAAATTTCTATTCCACTAGACACTTTGGTAACAGGGTGGACAAAATATATGTACTGGGAAGTTTATTTGAGAATAATAACTTTATAGAAGAGCTAAAAAATCAAATTGATATTCCAATGGAATTTGGTGTTAGCTCACTTTGGAAGAAAGCATCTGCTAAAGAAGAAGGTAATTTAGAGCTTTTCCCAGATGTTTTCGGATGTAATTTTAGAGGAATAGATTTTAAAAAGGCTCTTAAGCTAAGTAAGGATAAAGAAGAAGCTGATAATAATAAAATATACATAGTACTATCCTCTATATTACTGACTATCACTATAGGGTGGGTTGTTTTACTTAGCTACTTATTAAACATGAAAATAGCTAGTTATAATACGGAAGGCCTAGGAGGAAGAATTAAATCTCTAGAAGATGTTAAAAGGGAGTATGTTTCACTTAAGGAGCAAAAGGCCTTATATGAAAAAAATAAAGAATATATTGAAAAAATAAACTCAGATGGAGTAAACCATATATACTATTTAAATGAATTAACAAAAGGATTGCCTTCCAATATTGTGGTGAATAATATTTATATTGATAAAGAAAATGTTAGATTAAAGGTAGATATTAAAGATAGTACTTTGGACAAGATTAATTTATATGTAGCAATAAACAACATGGGTATATTTGAGCATGTAGAGATAGATAGTATGAAATTAGATGATACAGAAAATGAAGCTAGTCTAGAGCTGAAGATAAAGGAAAAAACTAAAAATTCTTAATAAGGGTGTGTAATATATTATGAAAAATAATAATAAAGGTATAATAATATTTTTGATAATTATAATTGCTCTATCAGTAAATTACAGTATATATAAGTATATATTCGTGCCCAAATTTAGTAATTTAAAAAGTGTAGAGAAAGAATATAATGACAAAGAAAAAGAACTAGAAGAATTAGTAAAAATTAAAGAAAATATTCATAGTGCAAGAAAAGAAAATGAAGTTTTAAAAGGACAAGTTAAAGAGCTAGACAAACTGATTTTAAAAGAAATAAATACCCAAAAACTTGCCTATGATTTTTATAAATCTTGTAAAGATTTTAATATAACAGGAGAAGAAATAAAATTTTCTATAGAAGGATCTGATAAAAAAGAGGAAGAGGGCAGTGAAAAAGATAGAGAAAGTAATAGTAGCGTCAATAATGATGAAAAAGAGAATTCAGAAGATATAATTAGATTAGAGATTTACTTAAAAATTAGCGGAAAAAAGATATATATAGAAAAATATATAAATAATCTAAATAAGATAACAGAGGGGAAACTTAATGTTAAGAGCATAAATCTTTCTACAGACAAAACTGATAATGCTGAAGAGGAAGTAACTGTTACAAATGAGGACTATTTACAAGGAGAAATAGAGTTTTATCAATACTTAAAGTTAAATGATGAAGAGAAAAAAAATATAAAGAAGTATGATTTTTATCATAATAAGGTAGGTTTTGATTCCATTTCAAATATGTTTGGAAACTAAAGGAGCAGGTTGTTTTGGTGTATATAATATTATTTTATTTATTGATTTTTATAATAGGTCTATGCATAGGTAGCTTTTTAAATGTGTGCATATATAGGATACCAAGGGAAGAGAGTATAATATTTCCTTCTTCTCATTGTACCAATTGTAATAATAGATTGGTTTGGAAAGATTTAATACCTATAGCTAGTTATCTATTACTAAAAGGAGAATGTAGATACTGCAAAGAAAAGATATCTCCAAGATATGCTATAATAGAGCTTATTACTGCTATTTCATATGTATTAGTATTTATCAAGTATGGTTTTTCTTTATATTCTTTTAAGTATTTAATTTTGATTTCACTATTAATTGTAATATCTTTAATAGATATAGATACCATGAGTATTTACTTAAAAACCACTGTTTTTGGAGTGGTTTCTGGGGTAGTACTTTTAGCTATGGAAGGAATAAGCAATGGTTATGGAGTTCATAATTACTTATATTATTTTTTAGGAGGTATAATTCCCGCCATTATAATAACATTAATAATACTAATGACAAGAGGGATGGGATGGGGAGATGTGGAGATATTTTTTATATGTGGTCTATTTTTAGGAGTTAAGCTTTCAATGGTTATGACATTTTTATCTTTTATTATAGGAGCAATTATATCTCTATGTCTTCTATATAGTAAGAAAAAAACTAGAAAAGATCCAATACCATTTGGTCCATTTATTGCACTGGGGGCTTTTTTTGCAATTTTAATGGGAGATGCAATTGTAAACCTTTATATGAGCCTTTATATAAATTTGATATGAAATCTTTCAAAAAGCTTTCATAAAATAATTGACAAAATGCAAAATTATAAATAAAATAGTGTAAACAGTTCGTTTTAGTCGAATAATATATTACTCATATATCCCCTGAATATGGCAGGGAGTATCTACCGGGAGCCTTAAATTCCCGACTATGGGTGAAATTGTCGCATGCAAATAGGACATGCTAATTTCACTTATAGGAATTAGCATGTTTTTTTGTGTTTAGGCAAAAATAAAATATACTAATTTATAATATATAAAGGAGTGGAAAGTTTTTATGGCAATAATTTTAAAGAAGGGTTACACCTTTGATGATGTTTTACTAGTTCCTAATAAGTCAGAAATATTACCTAAAGATGCAAGTCTAGCTACTAACCTAACTAAAAAAATAAAATTGAATATTCCATTAATGAGTGCTGGGATGGATACAATAACTGAATCTAAGATGGCAATTGCTATAGCAAGAGAAGGTGGAATAGGAATTATACATAAAAATATGTCAATTGAACAACAGGCATTTGAAGTAGATAGAGTTAAAAGACAAGAAAATGGCGTTATAACAGATCCTTTCTTCTTATCCCCAGATAATTCTGTACAAGAAGCATTAGATTTAATGAGCAGATATAGAATCTCAGGCGTTCCTGTAACAGTTAACGGAAAGCTGGTAGGAATTATTACAAATAGAGATATAGTGTTTGAAAATAACTACTCTAAAAAGATTTCAGAAGTAATGACAAAAGAAAATCTAATAACAGCTCCAGAAGACACTACAATAGAAGAAGCAAAAGAAATATTGATGAAACATAAGATAGAAAAGCTACCATTAGTAGATGAAAATTTCAACCTAAGAGGACTTATAACTATAAAGGATATAGAAAAAGTAAAACAGTTCCCTAATAGTGCTAAAGACTCAAAGGGCAGATTATTATGCGGTGCTGCAGTAGGAGTTACTGCAGATATGTTAGATAGAGTTAAGGCTCTAGTAGAAGCTAATGTAGATGTAATAACAATAGATACTGCTCACGGACATTCTAAGGGAGTTTTAGAAGGAGTTAAAAAAATAAAAGAAAATTACCCAGAACTTCAAATAATTGCAGGAAATGTTGCAACAGCAGAAGCTACAAGAGATTTAATTCTTGCAGGAGCTGATTGTGTAAAAGTAGGTATAGGACCAGGATCAATTTGTACAACTAGAGTAGTTGCAGGAGTAGGAGTTCCTCAACTTACAGCGGTTATGGATTGTGTAGAAGAAGCTGAAAAACATGGAGTACCTATAATAGCTGACGGTGGACTTAAATACTCAGGAGACTTAGTAAAGGCACTTGCAGCAGGAGCTAAAGTATGTATGATGGGCTCAATGTTTGCAGGATGTGAAGAAGCTCCAGGAGAAACAGAAATATACCAAGGAAGAAGTTATAAAGTTTATAGGGGAATGGGATCACTTGCTGCAATGGCTTGTGGAAGTAAGGATAGATATTTCCAAGAAGATAATAAAAAACTTGTTCCAGAAGGAGTAGAAGGAAGAGTTCCATACAAAGGAGCAGTTGCTGATACAATATATCAACTTCTAGGTGGAATACGTTCAGGAATGGGATATTTAGGAGCTAAAACTCTTGAAGATCTTTATAAAACTGCTATTTTCGTAGAGCAGACATCTTCAGGATTAAGAGAGAGTCACCCTCATGATATATCAATTACTAAAGAAGCACCAAATTATAGTGTAAATTAATAAGATTTGGAGGATATTATGGAAAGAGAATTAGTTCTTGTCGTTGATTTTGGAGGCCAATATAATCAGCTAATCGCTAGACGTGTAAGAGAAAATCATGTTTATTGTGAAATAGTACCTTATAGTTATTCAGTAGAGCAAATTAAAGAAAAAAATCCTAAAGGAATAATATTTACAGGTGGACCTAACAGTGTTTATGGAGAGGATTCCCCAAAGATAGATAAAGAAATTTTTAATCTAGGGGTTCCAGTACTTGGAATATGTTATGGACACCAACTTATATCTCATACTTTAGGCGGAGTTGTAGAAAGTGCTAAAGTAAGAGAGTATGGAAAAACTGAAGTAAAGATAAATAGTACTTGTGCTCTATTTGAAGGAATAGATATGGAAGAAAGCTGTTGGATGAGTCATACAGACTTTGTATCAAAAACTCCAGAAGGATTCACAATAGTTGCGGACACTAGTGTGTGCCCTGTAGGAGCAATGGCTAATGAAGAAAAGAAAATATACGGTGTTCAGTTCCATCCAGAAGTAGAACACACACCTTTTGGCAAAAAAATGTTATCAAACTTCCTTTTTAATATATGCGGATTAAAGGGAGATTGGTCAATGGCTTCTTTTGCTGAAGAAAAAATCAGAGAAGTTAAGGAATTAGTTGGAGATAAAAAGGTAATATGCGCATTATCCGGTGGTGTTGATTCATCAGTAGCTGCTCTTATAGTACATAAAGCTATAGGAAAGCAGTTAACTTGTATATTTGTTGACCATGGTTTACTAAGAAAAGATGAGGGAGACCAGGTTGAAGAAGTATTTAAACAACAGTTTGATATGAACTTAATAAGAGTAAATGCTCAAGAAAGATTCCTAGGAAAATTAAAGGGAGTGTCAGACCCTGAGAGAAAAAGAAAAATTATAGGTGAAGAATTCATAAGAGTATTTGAAGAAGAAGCAAATAAACTAGGAAAAATTGATTTCTTAGTACAAGGAACTATATATGCTGATGTAGTAGAAAGCGGAACTAATACTTCTGCAACTATAAAAAGTCATCACAATGTAGGAGGACTTCCAGAAGACATTGAATTTAAACTTATAGAACCATTAAGAGAATTATTTAAAGATGAAGTTAGAGCCGTAGGAGAAGAATTAGGAATACCTCACAAATTAGTGTGGAGACAGCCTTTCCCAGGACCAGGATTGGCTATAAGAGTATTAGGTGAAATTACTGAAGATAAGTTAGAAATAGTAAGAGAAGCAGACGCTATATTCAGAGAAGAAGTAGCTAATGCTGGATTAGATGAAGTAATTTGGCAGTACTTTGCTTGTCTTCCAAACATTAGGTCTGTAGGAGTTATGGGAGATGAGAGAACTTATTCTCATACAGTAGCTCTAAGAGCAGTAAATTCAACTGACGGAATGACTTCGGATTGGTCAAGAATACCTTATGAAGTTTTAGATAAGGTTTCTAGAAGAATAGTTAACGAAGTTAAAAACGTAAACAGAATAGTTTATGATATAACTTCAAAACCACCATCAACTATAGAGTGGGAATAAAAGCAGAAACCTGATAATGGCTAGAGATAGCTGTTATCAGGTTTGTTTTTTATTAACCTCTCTTGTGTTCAGATAGTATACGGAATCGTTCTGTAACATTGGTTATGAATTCCTGTGTCCTGTCATTTAATTGTGCATTGTTTCTTGTTATCACTTCAAAAAGGACACTGTTTTCGCAGCCTTCAATGGGAACTGATATAACATCGAACATGGCTTCCTGATTTTCGAATTCCCTAATTCCTATGGTATAGAAATTGCTTGTGGAAATGAGATTCATTAAGGTTGCTCGTCCATATACATAGATTATCTTACTTGAGTTGTTGAGATCCTTATGAGATCCTTTTTTCATGATATTGTATATAAAATCCTCATATTGTCCAAGGTATCGAACAAAACCATACTTTTTAAGGGAATCTAGTGATATTATATTTCCTTGCTGAATTAACTCATGATGCTTTGAAACACAGATTTCTGGTGCAAACTCTGCGATTTTTCTCCAAGTTAATCCGTTTTTTTCGATGAAAGAATGAATGTTTTTAGTTTGATGGATATCGTAATGGATGATTCCCACATCGGTGTATCCGTTGGCCACATCTATAATTACATCCCTAGTGGTTCCTTCATTTAGAAGATAGGTAAATTTATCGATGTTTTCTGTTCTGCTGCAAACTTCATTGAAGCTTTCCATAATATGAGTAAACTTAGTCATGGAAACACGTAACTTATCTGAAATTTTAATATTTGCAGGTGTGAATTTCTTTAAAGCCTCTATTTCGTTTAGTATGGATTTAGAGTGTTTAAGAAAATACTCCCCGGCAGAGTTCAGATTTACTCCTCTGTTGGTTCGATTGAATAATTCAAATCCGATAGCCTTTTCCAAGTCTTTGATTATATTGCTTAAATGAGGCTGTGATATGTATAATTTCTGTGCGGCTTTGTTAATGGATCCACATTCCGCGACTGTTACAAAACTTTCAAGTTGATTAACATTCAAATTATTACAACCCCTTTCTGACCTTAGCAATGGTAAAAATATGTAAATTATAAATAATTATATTAGAGTTTATCATATTATAAAAAATATAGCTATAAGTTTTTCAAATAATAGCTATATATTTTAGATATTACCAAATATTAACCAAGTGGGTTAATATAATATATAATAAGGAAATTAAATATATTAGGAAGTAGGTTCATAAAATGGAAATCAAAAATATTGCCGAAGTATTAAATAATGCATTAGAATATGGTCGTAAGTACATAAATAAAGGAGATGTTGCAACGTATATTCCTGAATTAGCGAAAGTGGACAAGAGTTTGCTCGGAGTTAGCATAGTGACGATAGATGGCAGGAGATACCATGCAGGAGATTGGCAGCAGGAATTTACTATTCAAAGCATCTCGAAAACGATTTCTCTAATCTTTGCTCTAAAGCATTTTGGATCAGAATATGTGTTTAGTAAAGTAGGTATGGAATCTTCAGGGGATCCATTTAATTCCCTGGATAAACTTGAAACAAAGAATAAATATCCATCAAATCCTTTTATTAATGCTGGTGCCATCGCTGTAGCTGGATTGATTGCTGATAAATATGAATTTAAGGATTATCTGGCATTGGTACGCAGTCTTTGTGGAAGAGATTCAATTGACGTAGATGAAAACATATACATGTCAGAAAATGAGACAGGCATGTTGAATCGCTCTATGGCATATCTAATGAAGAATAGCGGGGTCCTTGACACGGATGTGGAAGAGACGTTGAAATTTTATTTCAGAATGTGTTCAGTCAAAATAAATACTAATGACTTGGCCAACTATGCATCAATCCTAGCAAACGATGGAGTGGAAGTTAAATCTGGAATTCGATTGATCGATAAATATACTATAAAAATCGTCAAGTCTCTTATGGTGACCTGTGGGATGTATGATGGGTCAGGAGAATTTGCCATTAGGGTAGGGATGCCTGCAAAGAGTGGCGTAGGCGGAGGTATCGTAGCTTCTGCTGAGAATAAAATGGGAATCGGAATTTTTGGACCTGCAATTGATGCTCAGGGAAACAGTATAGGAGGTTATCATATCCTTGAATACCTCTCAAATGAGTTAGGATTACATTGTTTTAGTAGAGAATTAAGCAATGTCGTGTATTAACTAAATAATTTCTGCTTCAGTGTTATGGAAAGAAGGTGATCTATGTAGAACTAATTAAACAGTGCTTACAAAATAAGTACAAAGATGTCACAAAATTTTAAGGAGGGGTATTATGTACGCAAAATTTATTGGCAGTTTAAGTGGTTTTCTTTATACGTATCTTTTACCAATACTATTAATTGGAGGTGGATTGTATTTTTCATTTAAAACTAAATTTGTTCAACTTCGTTTGTTAAAGGAATCTATAAAAGTTGTAAATGAACCTGCAGAAAATGAAAAAGCCATGTCCTCATTCCAGGCTTTGATGGTTTCCACAGCTTCCAGAGTTGGAACTGGAAATATTATTGGTGTATCTACAGCAATTTGTATAGGTGGAGCTGGATCAGTATTTTGGATGTGGATTGTAGCTTTTCTAGGTGCATCATCTGCTTTTGTTGAAAGTACTCTTGCACAAATTTACAAGAAACGTGACAAGGACGGTGGTTCCTATGGTGGACCAGCACATTATATTGAAAATGGATTGAAGAACAAGACTTTAGGTATGATTTTTGCAATAATTTTAATTCTAACATATATGGTCGGCTTCAACATGCTAGCAGCATATAATATTAATTCTGCATTTGCAACATATAGTTTTTATAATTCAAAATCAACTCCAATGATTGTAGGAGTAGTTTTAGCAGCGTTGACTGCATTTAGTATTTTTGGTGGTGGAAAGAAATTAAGTGAAATTGCTTCACTACTTGTTCCAATAATGTCAGTAATGTATATTATCGCAGCATTTATCATAATATTTAAAAATATAGGTATTATTCCAGCAATGTTTGCTGATATATTCTCACAAGCATTTGACTTTAAGGCTATATTTGGTGGTTTCGCTGGATCAGCTGTAATGATGGGATTAAAAAGAGGATTATATTCCAATGAAGCGGGTATTGGTTCTGCACCAAATGCTGCAGCTGCAGCTGATGTATCTCATCCAGTAAAACAGGGATTGGTTCAGATGATGTCAGTATATCTAGATACATGGGTAATTTGTACAGCAACTGCAATAATGCTTTTAGCTTCAGGAGTTTCTCCAGATCCAAAACTTGCTGGCGCAGCATATAATGTAGCTGCATTGACCAATAACTTCGGAGCGTTCGGACAGCATTTCTTCACAGTTGCATTATTCCTATTTGGATTTACAACTTTAATTGGAAATTATTTCTACTCAGAAGCTAACTTGAAATATATATTTGGTGAAAAAACAAGCAAAATCACTTTGAATGTTTTCCGTACTATAGCAGTAGTTGTTATATTATTTGGCACAGGAATGGAATTCGGTGTTGCATGGGATACAGCGGATGTGTTTATGGCAGCTATGGCATTGATTAACATTCCAGCAATATTCATATTGAAAGATCCAGTAGTTGCTTGTATGAACGACTATGCTGAGCAGAGAAAGAATGGAAAGAATCCAGTGTTCAAAGCTTCTTCCATAAACTTGAAAGATAAGACGGATTTCTGGAATTAGTCACTCAAGCAAATAAAAAATTAGATACCTGAATAAGGATAAAACCTGATAAAGGCTTAAGTAAGCTTTTATCAGGTTTATTTTATGATATTAAATAGTAGAACCTGTAGTCTTTTTCGATGTGTCATATCCTAATTCATAGTATTGATTATTGTTGAATTCAAAGGTTTTAATTACCTCAAGTCCAAGTTTTTTAGTATGAGCATTATAAGAACGTGGATTGATTTTATTAATAAAAGTAATTAAAATAGGGTATCTTTTATTCATTTGAATTCTTGAGAACTCAAAAAGATTTAAAAGTACTTCTGAACCACGATAGTCATTATGAATGCAAACTGGTCCATATTGATAAGAATTTTCTGTAGAAAGAATTTGACCTAGATACTTTGTATTTGGTAGGTCCTTTATCATATGTTGAAATAGAGGCCACGCTGACCAGTATTTCCAAGATGCAGCCATGGCATAAGCCACAACTTTGTCATCATCACAGGCTATAGCAAGTCCATTTTCCTTTTGGATTAATTCCTTAAATTGCTCTTCTGTAAATAAAGTTGTAACAAATCCATTAGCTTTATCCTCTTCACTTATAGTTGACATATGATACTTTTGTTGCAATTCTGAAATATCAGGAATATCTTCTAATGTAGCATTTCTATATTCCATTAAAATCTGCTCCTTCCAAATAAATGGTTAAATATCTATTTATTTCTGATTAATTTATATTGTAGTTGATTGTTAGTCTTATGTCTATGGCAATTTTCTTTATATCAGCAATTTGCATGGGTGACTTAGTACTAATGGCTCAATATTAATGCTAGTTTATTTAGGGAATACTTTAAATTAGTATACATTGGGAACTTTTAACGTTTTTAATATGGACAAACTTGCCACTAAGTAGTAATATTTTCTATATACTACATATTATTGGGGGAGACATGAGTAACAAAAGCAAAATAATTATATCACTATTAATTTTAACATTAGCAATTGGATTGGGTGTATTTATAGGCGTCCTTGCATCGAACTCATCGAACTATACAAGTAATAAGACTAATTCTGAACTCACTCAGACTACAGAAACTCAAAAACAAGAAGATACATCTGATAAACAAAGTACATTATCTAACGAACAGGAGTTAACTTATGCAAATAATGAGGCAGATGGTATAATTCAAGCAGACTATTATGATTCTGAATCAGTATTTATGTGTTATACAAAAGAACGATTTACAATAGATTATAATACCATAGATGACCATTATAATGTCTACTACAATTATTTAATTGGTTATGCTCTTGATAAGTTAGAAAGCAATAGATCTGATTATATTTATAAAGTTAAAGCTAAAAAAGAAATAACTACAGTGTCTGAAATTGAAATAACTGAAAGAAAATTAAACCTAACTGTTAATATAGAAGGAACCCTTAGAGAAGCAGCTATATATAAAGCTATAGTTAGGGTCAATACTAATGGTGAGGATAGAACAATTTTAGTTAAAGGCATTATGTACAGCATCGAAGGTGTTTGGTATATAGACTCCTATCATGAAGAAGAAATTTAGAACAAAAAAGCCTTCTATCACCTGAGTATTTAGCTAAGCTAATGAAACAGTTTAAAACTCCATCACAGGAAGCTTTAAGAGAATTATATAAAACTAGTTAAAATTAAAGCCGTGAGTTAGGGGACTATCTCATGGCTTCTTTAATTCTAATTTATAAGAAAGAGAACTTTTGATATTTTTTAAATATATATTTAGTTTTTATCTGGTATGTTAAACTTATATATTAATTTCTTCAACTTTATTTAACTCTTTTATAATCTGTTCTTGTGGACTGTCATAAGCAGGATACCATCCTTTACTTATTACCATATCTGATAATCTAAAATGATCATTAATACAAGAATTAAGCTGACTAGTTAATATTTGTCTAAGCTGATGATTAGTTGTTTCAGGTATAACTTTACTTAATAAAGATATGTCTGTCTTTGAAGCTGCTAAGGCATCTAAAGCTATGTCTTTATCATCCAGAGTATTCATATTTGTATTATCAGTATCTAGCATATCAAATAATCCCATATTATTACCTCCTAAAATATTATAGATTTTGCTTTAAGAATCCTTGTAATTCTTGAATATTATTTTTCTTGTTATTTAAGGAAGATTGTAAAAAGTTTTTTAATTCTTCATCATTTACCATATTTAAAGTTGTATTAGCTTTTTTTATACCAAGAACACTATTTGATAATAGTTCATGAAGTTCCAATGTTTCATGAGGAGCTAGTTTTGTTCTATTTTCCACAATTAATCACCTCCATGATAATATTATTACTAAAGGAAAATAATATATTCGTAAATAGTTGGGTGGGAATAAAATATAGAAAAAGAGCAGATTTTAATATAAGGGTAAAGTCTGCTCTTTTTTATATGTTTCATTAATTTACTCTAATTGGATATATTGCTATAATAAAGCTTATAAGACAATGATTGTGGGAGGAGTTATATATGAACAAAACTACTTTAGATTTAAACTACGCAAAGCCTTATTTAAAAGATGAAGAAGTAATGTACTTTCAACGATATATTAATGAAGCTCATAAAATGCTGCACGAAGGTACAGGAACGGGGAATGATTATATAGGATGGATAGACCTACCTATTAATTATGATAAAGAAGAATTTAATAGAATTAAGGAAGCGGCAGAAAAAATAAAGAAAAATTCTAAAGTCTTGGTAGTTATAGGCATAGGAGGATCATATTTAGGGGCTAGGGCTGCTATTGAAATGTTAGGTAATACTTTTTATAATAACTTACCAGGGGATAAGAGAGAAACTCCGGCTATATTTTATATTGGAAACAATATAAGCGCTACATACACTTATGATTTAATTAATTTGATTAAGGATATGGACTTTTCTATAAATGTTATATCCAAGTCAGGTACTACTACGGAGCCTGCTATAGCTTTTAGATTGTTTAAAGATTTAATAGAAAAGAAATATGGCAAGGAAGAAAGTAAGAATAGAATATTCGTAACCACAGATAAGGAAAAGGGAGCATTAAAATCCTTAGCAGATAAAGAAGGCTACCAAACTTTTGTTATACCTGATAATGTAGGTGGAAGATATTCAGTTCTTACTGCAGTAGGGTTACTACCTATAGCAGTTTCGGGTGTAGACATTGATCAAATGATGAAAGGTGCTAGTGATGCTAGAGACGATTTTATGGAAATAGACTTATCTAAAAATCCATGCTATAGATATGCAGCAGCTAGAAATGCCTTATACAGAAAAGGGAAGACTGTAGAAATAATAGCTAATTTTGAACCCTGTTTACACTATTTTGGAGAGTGGTGGAAACAGTTATATGGAGAAAGTGAAGGTAAGGATGGAAAGGGTATATTTCCGGCAGCAGTTGATTTTTCAACAGATCTACATTCCATGGGGCAATATATTCAAGATGGACTAAGGATATTATTTGAAACATTTATAAATGTTGAAAAACCAAGGCAAGAAATAATAATTGAAGAAGATAAAGAAAATTTAGATGGATTGAACTTCTTATCAAATAAGAGTATGGATTTCGTTAACAAGCAAGCATTAAGAGGAACGGTGTTAGCTCATAATGATGGAGGGGTACCTGCTATGATAGTTAACATACCAGAATTAACTCCATATTATTTCGGATATACTGTATACTTCTTTGAAAAAGCTTGCGGAATAAGTGGATATCTTATGGGAGTAAATCCATTCGATCAACCAGGAGTAGAAGACTATAAAAATAATATGTTTGCGCTACTAGGTAAACCAGGATTTGAAGATTTAAAGAAAGAATTAGAAAGTAGGGCATAGAGAGGAAAAACAGTGAGAATAATAGTAGATGCGGATGCTTGTCCAGGAAAAGATATCATTGAAAAAGCTGGAAAAGAAAACAATATCCCAGTTATAATGTATTGCGATATTAATCATGTAATAAATAGCGATTATAGTGAGATTAAATATATGGATTGTGGGTTTCAAAGTGTAGATATGGCTATTGTAAACGCTGTGAAAGAAGGGGATATAGTAGTTTCCCAAGACTTTGGCGTTGCAGCTATGTGTCTTGGAAAAAAGGCTTACCCAATTAGTCCTAAGGGATATATCTATAGTGATAAAAATATAGATAGATTATTATTTGAAAGACATTTAGGAGCAAAGGTAAGGAGAGGCGGTGGCAAAACTTCTAACCCTAAGAAGAGAAATAAAGAGGATGATGAAAGACTTTATAATAATTTAATATACTTAATAAAAAAACTGTGACGCAATTTTACAGAGCGAAGAGTTAAAAATTAAGGATGAAGAGTGATGGATGAATTCCCTTACTCTTCACTTTTCAATATTCACTCTCAACTAAATAAAAATTGCATTATAATTTTTATCCTACAAAATCCTATTACAAATATATGGATACATAGTATAATATAGTCTAGGGATATTTTTATGAGGAGTGGATTCACATGGATGATATAAATATTATATTTAATTTAAATAGTCCTCAGGAAAAGGGTACGGATATAAATATAAAGATTGAGAATAAAAGTGGTGAGGAGTTATTATATAAATTTTTTATTGGTTCTAACGGGGTTTGGGATATTATACAAGATTTTAATGAATTAGATTGGGTGAATTGGAATGCAAAGGAAGATGGCAAATACACCATAATGGTACAAGCCAAGAAAAAGGATAGTAGTAAGTTATTTGATTACGTTCTAAGAAATGACTATATCATTGGAAAGTCAGAAGAAGCTTTAATATCATCTTTAAATATTGATAAGAAGGTAGTAAAAGTAGGGGACAAAATTACTGCTACAGTTGTATCTAATAAAGTTCCTATAATGTACAGATATTGGATCAGGGAAGAATATAGCTGGAATTTAATAAAGGATTATTCTACTGAAAATGTAATAATATTTACAGCGAAAACTCCAGGTAGAAATGAAATATTAGTAGAATGTAAAGATATTAATTCAAAAAATAGTTATGATGATTTTGATAAAATAGATTTTGAGATATTACCATTGGAAAAGGTAGAAATAAAGAATTTTAAGTGTTTAACAAAGGAACTATTTGTAGATAGTGAATTAATATTTCAAGTTGATGTGAATTCTTCAGATAATAGGACAACCCTTTATAAGTTTGTAAAAATCAATCCTAATGGTTCAAATGTTTGTATACAAGACTACTCCAATAGAAGAATGGTGAATTTTACTGAAAAGGAAAATGGAGATTATAAATTATTATGTTATGCTAAGGATATGTATTCACAGAAAGAGTATGATGATGTTGCAGCAATAAATTATAAAATAAAAAAGTATAAAAATATAGAGATTAAAAGTTTTACTACAGATAAAATTTCTCCACAAATTTGTGATACAGAAATTCTTTTGAAAGCTGTTGTTTTAGGGGGCAAAGATTTACTTTATAGATATATAATTGATGGTAACTATGGTGAAGATTCTGGGTATATAAGAGGAGACAATTATACTTGGATTCCTAAAATGTCAGGAAATTATAAAATAACTCTGTGGGTTAAGGATAGTTCCTTTGATGGAAATTATGAATGTGTGGAAGAGAGTACATTTGTCATTGACGAAAAAAGCAGAGATTCTGTTGCAATCGAAGAGATTGTGTTAGATAAGGAAAATAATATTATTGTAGGAGAAAGTATTGTAGCTAAAGCAATAGCCACTGGAAGCATGAATTTAAGATATAGTTTCATTATAAAAAAGGATAATGTGGTTAAATCTGTAATAGATTATGGAAATGCAAATTGGGCAAGGTTTACTGCTACAGAGGAAGGAAAATATGAATTAGAAATAAGGGTTAAGGATAAATATTCTACAAGACAGTACGATAGCCATGATATTGTATACATAAATGCATATGAATACCTTCCTTCTACTATTGAATATGTTTTATATGCATCTAAAGATTATTTCTTATGTGGCGATAAAATAACTATGGATGTAGTAACTACTAATGGAAAAGATACATTAGTGAAATACGTGTTAAAAATAAATAGTCATAAGGTTGAAGAAAGTGACTATACTTTCAGCAAGAGATATAGCTTTACTCCAAAACGTAGCGGAGTATATCTTTTACACATCTATGCTAGAAACATAAAAAGTAAGGAATTGTTTGATAGTAAAAGGGACATAAAAATAGAAGTTAAAGATGCATTAATGATTACTGATACAAAGATTAAGTGCGATAAAAGAGAGATCACACTTAATGAACCTGTTATCTTTTCTGTGGATCATAATGGAGGCAAGGACGTGTTATATGAATTTTATATGATGGATGACAGAGATTGGATTAAAGTTCAAAATTATAGCAAGAAGAAGGATCATAGTTTTATACCATTTTCTACAGGAAACTTTAAAATATTAGCTTTATGCAAAAGCAGTTATAGCAAAAGCTCTTATGAAGATTACGATGTTTTTGAGTTTGAAATAAAATAAAACTCAGGTAAATGGTTAGTAGATAATAGATATCAGATGTTAGATAGTAGTAGATGTGGGATAGGCGTAGTTTTAAAGGAAAGGATAGGTGAGAGTATTGAATATCAATGATTCGCAAAAGGTGGAGAAGTTTGTTCAACTTCAATTATTTAAACAAATATTTGATAAGGCTGTTGGAGATTCCCCTGCCTTTGCCATAGTTATGGAAAGTTTAACTAAGGCTATGGTAGAAGATAATAAGAGTATAATGAACTATATAAATGAAGAAAGAAAAAGTAATGATAATATAGAAGAGATTGTGGAGAAAGCATCTAAAAAGTTTTCTGTAGATAAGGATTTGATTATGGCAGTAATAAAGCAAGAATCCGATTTTGATCCTACTGTAACATCTACAGCTGGGGCCATGGGATTGATGCAACTTATGCCGGATACAGCAAAATATTTAGGGGTTAATGACCCTTATGATACAGAACAAAATATAAATGGTGGAACTAAATATTTAAGGGAATTGTTAGATGTTTATGGAAATCGTAAAGAGCTAGCTCTTGCTGCATATAATGCAGGACCTGGTACATTACAAAGTAGAGGTGTAAAAGAAGCATCTCAAATTGAAAGACTTCCTTATGAAACTAGAGACTATGTTAATAAGGTTATGAAATATTATGGAAAATAAACAGTCAAAAGGCTGTTTATTTTTTGTGAGTTTATGGCTATCATATAATTAATAAACAATTTGGAGGTAATAATATTGGAAAGATTAGATAAAATACTAGCTAACCTAGGATACGGTACAAGAAAAGAAGTAAAAGCGTTAGTAAAGAGTGGCGTTGTAGAAGTAGACGATGTGATAGTCAAGGATTCAGGAATGAACATTGATCCCTATTCATCTATAATAAAAGTAGATGGTGAAGAAGTAAAATATAGAAAATATATATATTTAATGATGAACAAACCTGCAGGAGTTATTTCAGCAACCTATGATGATCATTGTGAAACAGTCATAGATTTGCTTCTTCCAGAACATCAAGCTTTTAATCCTTTTCCAGTAGGAAGATTAGATAAAGATACTGTAGGATTACTTCTTATTACTAATGATGGAGAGTTAAATCATAAGCTAATATCACCTAAATGGAACGTTGACAAAATATATTATGCGGAAATAGACAAAAAAGTAAATGAAGATGATATAAAAGCTTTTGAAAAAGGTATAACTCTAGATGACGGATATAAATGCATGCCAGGAAAACTTGAAATAAAAAATGCAAATGACGATGGATCTGAAGTATATGTTACAATACAGGAAGGTAAATTTCATCAAGTAAAAAGGATGTTTGAGGCATTAAATAAAAAAGTAGTATATTTAAAAAGAACTAAATTTGGTAAGCTAGAACTAGATGAATCCTTAGAAGAAGGGACTTATAGGGAAATTACAAAAGAAGAGTTTGAAATGTTAAATAATTTTAAATAATTAATTATATGTTTACAAATTAATAAAAAATGAATTTTTTCAAGCATGTTAATAAATTATTAATATTTTTTCTTGCATTACATCTTGAAACTTTTCAATAAATTTTATATAATGAAGTTGCAAGAATAAATAAAAGAATGAATAGCCCCCTTTTATTTATTGAACAACCCATGCCCCAATGGGTTGTTTTGCTTTTTTGTTCATTTTTTTGCAATATACAAAAAATTCAGCCAGTATAGTAGATATATTTTATAATTAATGTTAAAATTTAATTAGTACTATTAATAAGGAGCTGAATGTTGTGAGTGGATATAAATCAAAAATTCAAAATGAAGAAATTGATTTTTTATATGACGCCATATTAAAGTTGCAAACGAGGGAAGAATGCTATAGATTTTTTGATGATATTTGTACCATTAATGAAATACAATCGTTGAGTCAAAGAATGCAAGTAGCCAAGATGTTAAAGGATAGAAAAACATATCAAGATATATCCATAACAACAGGTGCTAGTACTGCTACAATAAGTAGGGTAAATAGGTGCTTAAATTATGGTAGTGATGGATATGAAATTGTACTATCTAGACTAGAAGAAGACAATAAAGAAAATAAGTAATATACATGAGAGGATTGGTAAATTACCAATCCTCTTTTCATTTTATATGGATTATTTAATTATATTTATTAAGGAATATATTAAATTTTACAATAAAGGAAAATAATATTATTTGGCGAATAATTAAATATCGAATATATTATTTCAATATTCTAATAATTGTGGAGGAGAGTCCTATGAAAAGCCATAAAACATTCTTAGATAACTATATAGATAATTTAGAAGAGGAAGTTGTAGACATTCGGAGAGATTTTCATAAATATGCTGAATCAGGATGGACTGAGTTCAGGACTGCTTCAAAAATAGCAGACTATTTAAGTAAATTAGGTTATGAGGTTAAGTTAGGAGAAGAAATATTTAAAAAGGAAGATATGATGGGTTTGCCATCGAAAGAAGAGTTAAAGATAAATATAAAAAGAGCTTTAACACAAGGTGGAGTAGAAAGATATATAAGCATGATGGAAGAGGGATATACAGGTGTAGTAGGAGTACTAGATACTGGTATACCTGGTAAAGTCACTGCATTTAGATTTGACATAGACGCAAATGACGGATTGGAAAGTAGTTCCCTAGAACATAGACCTTTTAGAGAAGGATTCTCTTCAGTAAATAAAGATGCTATGCACGCTTGTGGACATGATGGACATGCGGCTATTGGGTTAGGATTAGCTAAAGTTTTAAAAGAATTTCAAAAGGAATTAAAAGGTAAAGTAATATTGATATTTCAACCTGCAGAGGAAGGAACTAGAGGAGCTAAGTCAATGGCTAATAGTAATATTTTAGATAATGTTGATTATTTCCTTAGTGGCCATGTAGGTTTAATGTCTAATAAATTTGGAGAGATAGCCTGCAATACAGAAGGATTTTTATCTACAACTAAAATGGATGTCATATTTAAAGGAAGGGGATCTCATGCTGGAGTATCTCCTCAAAAAGGGAAAAATGCACTTCTTGGAGCAGCAACAGCTGCATTAAATTTACATACATTGTGTCAACATGAAGAGGGAGTAGGAAGAATTAATGTAGGAGTTTTAAATAGCGGAAAGGGAAGAAATATAATTCCTGATTATGCAATAATGAAGATAGAAACTAGGGGGGAAACTAATAATATTAATGAATATATTACCATAAGAGCTAAAGAAGTTATAAAAGCTTCAGCTCTTATGTATGATTTGGACTGGGAAATTAAAATCGTAGGGGGAGCAGAGAGCTCCAATAGTGATAAAGAATTATCTGAAGTTTTTAAAGAGGAAGTAAAAAACATTAAAGGGATAGAAAATATAGTAGATAGCGTGAAACTTACAGGCTCTGAAGATGTAACTTACATGATGAATAAGGTTCAAGAAAAAGGGGGCAAAGCAGTATATGTAATTTTTGGAACAAAAATTGCAGCAGATCATCATAATAATTCCTTTGATTTTGATGAAGGAGTATTAAAAATAGCTGTAAAAGCATATGCGCATACTGCAATAAAATTAAATGGAAAGGAGTATGTAGATAATTAAAGCTTGAACCTTAACATATTAATATTAATTATTGGGGGAATGAGCATGAATACTGAAAAAAGTTTAGCTAATCAGAAAAAAACTGGGGGATTTCTTGGTTGGGTTGAAAGAGTAGGTAACAAAATACCTCATCCATTTATACTATTTATATGGCTTATAGTTATAGTATGGATAGCTTCTCTCATATGTTCAATTACGGGAGTAAGTGTAGAGAATCCTGTAGATGGAAAAGTTGTTGCAGTTAAGAATTTACTTTCTGGCGAAGGTATAAGATACATGTTAGAAAACATGATTAAAAACTTTACTAGCTTCGCACCATTAGGATTAGTTCTAACTATGACCCTAGGTATAGGACTTGCAGAACAGGTTGGATTTATGACAACTTTTATGAAAGAGACAATACTTGGTTCTTCACCAAAGGTAATTACTTTTATGATTATGTTAATTGGTATATGCGGAAATATAGCTTCTGATGCTGCTATAGTTGTTATTCCAGCTATTGCTGCAGTAATATTTGTTTCCATAGGTAGGCATCCACTTGCAGGTATAGCATTAGGATATGCTTCAACTACAGCAGGATTTAGCGCTAACTTAATAATAGCTGGAACAGATGCATTGCTTGCAGGCATAACCACAGAGGCATTACAAATCGTAAATAAGGGCGGCTCAGTAACACCGGTAAGTAACTGGTTTTTCATGGCAGCCTCAACATTTATCTTAGCAATTATAGGTACAGTTATTTCAGAAAAAATTATAGAACCAAGATTAGGAGAATACAAAGGCAAAAAGCAGATTAAAAATGAAGAAGTAACCCCAGAAGAAAAGAAGGGGTTAAGAAAAGCTGGAATGGGAGCCCTAGTCTATGTATTGGTGATATTAGCTGTAATAATTCCTAAAAATAGCTTCTTAAGAGATCCTAAAACAGGATCATTAGTACCATCTCCTTTCTTAAATTCAATAATACCATTACTATTATTCTTATTCATTATAGTTTCATATATTTATGGTAAAGAGGTAGGTAAGATAAAGAAATTTGCAGATGTTCCAAAGTACATGGGGATAGCTATAAAAGACATGGCTTCATATATTGTATTGGTATTTGTTATAGGACAGTTTATAGCTTACTTCAACTGGAGTAATTTAGGTTATGTTATAGCTGTAAATGGAGCTAATGGATTGAAAGCAGCTAACTTAACAGGGATGCCATTGTTTATATTATTTATATTATTCGTAGCCTTTGTAAATCTATTCATTGGCAGCGGTTCTGCAAAGTGGTCATTACTTGCACCAATATTTGTTCCAATGTTCTACCTATTGGACTATAACCCAGCATTAACACAAATGTTATATAGAATAGGAGACTCTACAACCAACATTATATCTCCATTATTTCCATACTTTCCTATTATATTAGCTCTAATTAATGAGTATGATGAAGAAGCAGGGGTAGGTACTGTGTTGTCTTTAATGATACCTTATAGTTTAATCATGCTTGTGACTTGGATAGTATTCGCCATGATCTGGTATACAATAGGTTTACCACTAGGGCCAGGAGCTCCTATAAGATAATATTAAACTTATATTAAATGATATTTTAATCTAGATAATGTTTAGTTAAAAATACAGTAATTCAGCTATTGTTTAATTGGGGGTGTTTTACTTTGAATAAAGAGTTAATTGATAAATTAATAGATAAAAATTTGGAGGATGTTATAAATATTAGAAGGGATATACATGCTCATCCTGAGCTTGGAATGAACGAGCATAGAACTGCTGAGGTTATATACAAAAATCTTCAAGGATTGGGTTTGAAAGTAGAAAAAGGCATTGGTAAAACAGGGGTAGTTGCTCTTTTAGAAGGAAAAGAAGAGGGGAAAACAATTTTGCTTAGAGCAGATATGGACGCGCTTCCTATAAATGAGTTAACGGATCTACCATTTAAATCACAAAATAAAGATATAATGCACGCTTGTGGCCATGATGTTCACACTTCAATACTTTTAGGGGCAGCAAAGGTATTGTCAAATATGAAGGATAGCATAAAAGGAAATATAAAATTTGTGTTTCAACCTGCAGAGGAATGTAATCCAACTGGCGGGGCAAACTATATGATAGAAGATGGTGTTTTAGAAGATCCTAAGGTAGATGGTGCGATTGCTCTTCATGTTTGGGATGTGCCATTAGGTAAGGTAGGAGTAAAAAAAGGGGCTATTATGGCTCAGTCTGATAGAATATTTATAAAGGTAAAAGGAAAGAGTGCTCATGGTTCTGCACCACATCAAGGAATTGATGCTATTGTAGGAGCGGCACATGTAATAACTGCCCTGCAGACCATAGTAAGTAGAAACATAAGCCCTCTTGATAGTGCTGTAGTTACTTTAGGTATTATACAGGGAGGATACAGGTACAATGTAATACCAGATGAGGTAAGCTTGGAAGGAACAGTTAGAACCTTTGCACCTCACATAGCGACTATGATGCCAGAGAGAATTGAGAGTATAGTAAAAAATGTTTGTGAGGCATTAGGCTGTGGTTACGAATTTAAATATGTAAATGGATATCCATTAACTTATAATGATAAAGAGCTAACAGAGAAGGTTATGGAGTCTTTAAAAGATTCTATAGGGGAAGAAAATCTAATCATACCACAATATCCGGCAACAGGAGGTGAAGATTTCGCTTTCTTTAACAAGCATGTACCTTGTACATTTATGTGGTTGGGATGTAAATCAGAAATAAATAAAGATTGTTGTGTAGTTCATAACCCTAATTTTATTTGTGATGAAAGGGCTATACCAGTTGGGATAAAGGTATTATGCAATACGGCAATAGATTTGTTAAAATAGAGTGAAGTATAGTTTATATATTTATTGGATAAATATAAGATAATATAAAAGATTGGTTTAGAGGTAATTTTTAAACCAATCTTTTTAAACGTTTTATTAAAATAAATATTAAAGGTGATTAAAGAGGTAGTTAAGTGATATAATATAAACTGATTCAGTATATTTGAGTTATTAGGAAACAGGGAGTGAAAAATTAATGGATTTAAGCAAATTATTAAATAAGGAGCAACTTGATGCTGCAACTACTGTACAGGGTCCATTGCTTATATTAGCAGGAGCAGGTTCAGGTAAGACTAGAGTTTTAACTTATAGAATAGCTCATTTGATAAAAAATTTAGATGTATATCCTTCTCAAATATTAGCTATTACCTTTACAAACAAAGCAGCAAATGAAATGAAAGAAAGGGTAAGAAATATTGTTGGAAATGAAGCTGATAATATGTGGATATCAACTTTCCATTCTAGCTGTGTAAAGATATTAAGAAGAGAAGCTGAAAAGATTGGTTATAATAAAAATTTTGCCATATATGATAGCTATGACCAAAAAACTTTAGCTAAAGAATGTTTAAAGGAATTAAATATAAGTGATAAAGATTTTGATGAGAAATCAGCTTTAAATAAAATTGGAGAGTGTAAAGATAATTTAATCTCACCAGAAGAGGTAATTAAAAAGGGAGAAAGTAATTATAGATTAAAAAAATTAGGAGATATTTACTCACTATATCAAAAAAAGCTTAAAAACAATAATGCCATGGACTTTGATGATTTGATATTTAAAACCGTTGAACTTTTTAAAAAGAATCCAGATGTTCTAGAGTTTTATGGAAGAAAGTTCAAATATATAATGGTGGATGAGTATCAAGACACTAATAGATCACAGTATGAATTGACACGATTACTAGCTTCTTCTCATAAAAATATATGCGTTGTAGGTGATGATGATCAGTGTATTTATGCATGGAGAGGTGCAGATGTAAGAAATATTTTAGAATTTGAAAAAGATTACCCAAATACTAAAATAGTAAAGCTTGAACAAAATTATAGATCAGTAAGTAATATATTAGATGCAGCTAATGGTGTTATAAAAAACAATAGCTATAGAAAAATTAAAATTTTAAGGACGAATAATGAAAAAGGTGAAAAGATTAAGATCTATAGAGGTTATTCAGATATAGAAGAAGTACAATTTATTTCATCAGAAATTAACAAGATATCAAAGGAAGAAGATAAAAGTTATAAGGATTTCGGAATATTATACAGAACCAATGCACAATCACGTATTTTTGAAGAAGCATTTATGAGAAATAAGATACCTTATAAAATTATTGGAGGACTAAAGTTCTATGACAGAAAAGAAATAAAGGATATAATGTCATATCTAAAATTAATTAATAATCCTCTAGATGATGTGAGCTTAAAAAGAGTAATAAATGTTCCTAAAAGAGGGATAGGTGATAGCACTGTAGACAAGGTTCAATCTTTTGCATCTTCCATGGAAGAGTGTATGTATAGTGTTTTATTAGATGTAGACAGTATAGGACTATCAGCAAGAGCAGTAGCTTCCATTAATAAGTTTATAAGTTTAATAAATAGCTTCATAAGAAAAAGGGATGAAATAAACGTATCAAAATTAATAGAAGAGATATTACAGAGCACAGGATATATGGAGGAATTGCAAAAAACTAATAACATTGAGGATTTAAGTAGGATTGAAAATTTAAAAGAACTAGTGTCTGCTGCTGTTCATTTTGAAAACAATTCAGAAGATAAAAGCCTATCTGCATTTTTAGAGCAGGTTACCTTAGTTTCAGATGTAGATAATTATGATGAAGAATCTGATGCTGTTGTATTGATGACAGTGCATAGTTCTAAAGGCTTAGAGTTTCCAGTGGTATTTATGGCGGGAATGGAAAATGGGATATTTCCTGGAATACAATCCTTAGAAGATGAGGAAGAGATGGAGGAGTCTAGAAGACTTTGCTATGTTGGAATAACGAGAGCTAAAGAAAAACTATATATGACATCAGCAGAAAGAAGAACTATTTTTGGTAGAACTGTAGCCTATGCGGAGTCAGAATTTATTAATGAAGTAGCTATAGACTTAAAAGAGAACGTAAATTTAAATAAAAATAATAATTATAATACCTATTATAATAAAAGAAATGTATATACAAATAGAGGGTTTTCGAATATTAATAATACAGCATTAAATAAAATAGAAAATACAAATGAAATAAACATTAAAGATGATAATGAAGAAAACAAATTAACTGCGGATCAAATAAGGCCTGGGAAAAAGGTGAAACATGATAAGTTTGGAGTGGGAACTGTAGTGAGTGCTATTCCAAGTGGAGGAGATTTAAAGCTTACAGTAGCTTTTGATAAAATGGGAGTGAAAATATTGATGCTAAGTATGGCACCTTTAGAAGCAGTTTAGAGGGGGATGTATTTTGAGTAAAGATAATAAAGAGATAGACGGAATGATAGACAGGATATATTCTCTAGTAGAAGAATTAAATAAATATGCCCACGAATACTATGTATTAGATAATCCTTCAATATCAGATAAGGAATATGATAAGAAATATGATGAGCTGATACGGTTAGAGAAAGAAACTGGATTTATGTTACCGTATTCTCCTACTCAAAGAGTTGGAGATAGGGTATTAGCTCAATTTGAAAAATATCAACACAAAGGACCATTATGGAGTTTAGATAAATCACAGAATATAAATGGTTTGACTGAATGGCATAACAGAAATGTTAAGGCTGTACTTCAATACAATAATACCCATGAAGACAAACTACCTCTACCATCATATATATTAACAAAAAAATTTGATGGACTTACTATAAATTGTACCTATGATGAGAATGGTGTACTAGTAAAAGCTGCTACTAGAGGAACAGGGGTAATAGGAGAGAGTATTACAGAGCAGGCAAAGACAATTAAATCATTGCCACTGAAAATTAATAATAATTATGCCTTTGAAATTCATGGGGAAGCTATAATGACTAAAAAAGCTTTTGAAGAATATAATAAAAGTGCAGCTATCCCTTTAAAAAATTTAAGGAATGGGGCAGCAGGTGCTCTTAGAAATTTAAATGTGAAAGAGACGGCAAATAGAAATTTATCAGCATTTTTTTATGATATAGGTTATAGCGAGGGAGAACCCTTTGAGACTTATACAGAAATGTTAGATTTTATAAAAGAAATGGGTTTCCCTGTAGATACATATATTAAAAATTGTAACTCTATAGAAGAAATTCAAAAAGAAATAGAATATATAAATAGCATTAGAAATGAATTAGACTATGAGATAGATGGAATTGTAATAGCTATAGATCATATCAAAACTAGAGAAATATTAGGATATACAATAAAATTTCCTAGATGGGCTATTGCATATAAGTTTGAAGCAGAGGAAGCTACTACCACTTTATTAGAGGTAGAGTGGAATGTAGGTAGAAGTGGACGAGTAACACCTACAGCTATATTAGAACCTGTAGAGCTAGGTGGAGCAACAGTTAAAAGAGCTACTTTAAATAATATGGATGACATAAAAAGAAAAAGTGTTAAAATAGGTAGCGAAGTATATGTTAGAAGATCTAATGATGTTATACCAGAAATAATGGGTGTAGTTGAGGACAGCATACATAATGGGCTAGAAATTCAGGCACCTGAAAATTGCCCATATTGTAATAGTCAATTAATTCAAGACGGTGTACATTTGTTTTGTGAAAATACTCTATCTTGCAAACCTCAGATGGTTAAAAGTATAGTGCATTTTGCAAATAGAGAAGCGATGAATATAGAAGGATTTAGCGAAAAGACAGCAGAACAATTCTTTGAAAAATTAAACATAAAATCTATTGGGGATTTATATAGAATAAAAAAAGAAGAATTATTAACATTAGACAAGTTTGGAGAAAAGAAAGCTAGCAATATTTTAAATGCAATAGAAGGTAGCAAAAATCCCGAATTATCCTCATTCATATACGCGCTAGGTATTCCTAATGTTGGTAAGAAAACTGCTAAAGACTTGGTGAAGCATTTGAAAACCCTAGAGAATATAAAGAATGCTTCTTTTGAGGAATTAACATCCATCAAAGATATTGGAGAAAAAGTAGCTCATAGTATAATAGATTTCTTTAAACAGGAGAAAATAATTAATAGTTTAAATGAGTTATTGGAGATAGGAATAAATCCTATAACTGATGAGATAAATGTAGAAGAAGATAGTCCATTTAAAGATAAAACAATAGTAGTTACTGGTTCCTTAGAAAGCTATGGAAGAACAGAAATAAAGGAAAAATTAGAGGGTTTAGGAGCTAAAGTATCTAGCAGTGTCAGCAAAAAAACTAACTATGTTTTAGTTGGGAAAGATCCTGGTTCTAAATATGAAAAGGCTATTGAATTAGGAGTTAAAATAATAAATGAAGAAGAATTCGAACAAATGATTAAAAATTGAGGTCATATAGATAAAGAATTGGAGGAGTAGAGATGAGAAGAACTATTAGTATATTAGGATGGGTTTCTGTATTTTTTACTACAGTAGCTATAATATTGACTATGCTTACAACCTATCAATTTGTTTATATTAAGTACTTTAATAGCTACTATACTTTGCAATGGTGTCTCTTCTTTACCATGGTGATCTGGACTGTAAAATTTATAGATCTAAAAAATATTAAAAAGATGTATCCTATTGTTTGTAGCATATTAGCAGCAGGAAGTATGTTTTTTATATTTATGAAAGTATATTAAGTGTAGCAAGATATCAACAAACTCTTTTGAGATGTTGATATCTTTTTGCGTATGATTTGGTATGTAAAAAATAATTTTTATGATACAATATATATTATGTTATTTTACAGTAGTTATAAAATTTTCTAAGAAAGAGAGGGTAATAGAATGTCAATCACTAAAAAGGATGTAGAACATGTAAGTGAATTAGCAAGAATAGAGCTAAAAGAAGAAGAAAAGGAAGCTTTAATTGAAGATTTAAATAAAGTATTAGCATATATGGAAAAGTTAAATGAGCTTGATACTGACGATGTAGATATAATTGTAAATCCATATTATGTAGAAAATGTATTTAGGGAAGATAAGGTAGAGCCTTCTATGAAAATAGAAAAGGTGTTATCAAATGCTCCAGAAAAATTAGAAGAGTACATATTAGTTCCTCAAATCATTGATGGAGAATAACTTTTAAAAGAGGGAGGTAATTAGAATTATGGAATTATATAGTCTCAGCGCTCATCAATTGAAAGACATGATTAAAAATAAAGAAGTAAAAGTAGAAGAAGTTGTTAATAGCTTTATAGATAGAATAGAAAGTGTTGATCCTAAAGTGGGAGCTTATCTTTATACGGGAAAAGAAGAAGCCGTAGATACAGCTAAAAAACTTGATGAAAAGATATCTAAAGGAGAAGAACTAAAGGGATTAGGTGGAGTGCCTGTATCCATAAAAGATAACATAAGTGTTGAGGGAATGCAAAATACTTGTGCATCTAAAATATTAGAAGGTTATATTTCACCCTATGATGCTCATGTAGTACAAAGAATAAAAGAAGAAGATGGGATTATACTTGGAAAATTAAATTTAGATGAATTTGCCATGGGATCATCTAATGAAAACAGTGCATATAAGCTAGTAAGAAATCCCTGGGACTTAGAAAGAGTACCAGGAGGATCTTCAGGGGGATCTGCAGCAGCAGTTGCATCCATGCAGACACCATTAGCACTAGGAACGGATACAGGAGGATCAGTAAGACAACCAGCTGCTTTATGCGGTATAGTAGGTGTTAAGCCAACCTATGGAAGAATTTCAAGATATGGAGCGGTAGCTTTTGGCTCTACTCTTGATCAAGTTGGAGTAATGGGAAAGGACGTTAAAGACTCTTCTCTATTAATGCAGCATATAGCAGGTGCGGATAATAGAGACTTTACTTCAGCAAAAATAGAAGTTCCCGATTATAATGCTTATTTAAACATGGATATTAAGGGAAAGAAAATAGGAATACCTAAAGAATTCTTCGGGGAAGGATTGGATGAAGGAGTACGCAAAGCTGTAAATGAGGCTGTAAAAGTGCTAAGAGAAAATGGAGCAGAAGTTAAGGAATGTTCACTGCCATTAACGGATTATGCATTATCAGCATATTACATAATTTCCAGTGCTGAGGCTTCATCTAATTTAGCTAGGTTTGATGGAATTAGATATGGGGCTAGAACTAAGGATTATTCAGACCCTGTGGATATATACTTTAAAACAAGAGATGAAGGTTTTGGAAAAGAAGTTAAAAGAAGAATAATGCTAGGAACTTACGTATTATCAGCAGGATACTATGATGCATATTACAAAAAGGCTTTAAAGGTTAGAAAACTTATAAAAGATGATTATGAACGCATATTTAAAGAATTTGATGCTATAATATCACCTACTTACCCAACTAAGGCCTTTAAAATCGGAGAAAAGTCCGAGGATATAATGGCTATGTATTTATCCGATGCTTATACAGTTCCAGTAAGCGTAGCAGGATTGCCAGCTATATCTATACCATGTGGCATGGTTGATGGTCTACCAGTAGGTATTCAAATAATAGGAAATTACTTTAGAGAAGATACCATATTTAATATAGCATATAGTTATGAACAATCTACAGATTGGCATAAAATGAGAGCTAAATTATAATTATCATTGGGTAAGAAAAGGAGTTGAAAACATATGGATTTTGAAGCGGTGATTGGTTTAGAAGTGCATGCCGAACTTTCAACAGAAACTAAGATTTTTTGTGGATGTACAACAGAGTTTGGAGGAAAACCAAATACACATGTATGTCCTATATGCTTAGGATTACCAGGTTCACTTCCACAATTAAATAAAAAGGTAGTAGAGTATGCTATTAAGGCTGGTTTAGCACTTAATTGTGATATAAATAAAGTCTGTAGAACTGATAGAAAAAATTATTTTTATCCAGATTGCCCTAAAAACTATCAGATTACTCAAGATGAAGTACCTATTTGTCATGATGGATATATTGAAATAGAGCTTGAAAATGGAGAAAAGAAGAAAATTGGAATAGAAAGAATACATATTGAAGAGGATGCAGGAAAGCTTCTTCATACTAAAGCAGGTACCTTAGTTGACTTTAATAGAGCAGGAGTACCTCTTATAGAAATAGTTTCAAAGCCAGATATGAGAAGTCCAGAGGAGGCTACTCTTTATTTACAAAAACTTAGAAGTATTTTATCTTCAGTTCAAGTATCCGATTGTAAAATGGAAGAAGGATCTTTAAGATGTGATGGTAACATTTCTATAAGGGAAAAAGGAATCAGCAAATTTGGAGTTAGAACAGAGATAAAAAATATGAATTCTTTTAAGGCCTTAGAAAAAGCTCTTACATATGAATATAATAGGCAGGCAGAGGCAGTTAAAAATGGCGATAAATTATCTCAAGATACTAGAAGATGGGATGAAGCTAATAACGTTACTATAGTTATGAGAAGCAAAGAAGAGGCAAATGACTATAGGTATTTCCCAGAAGGAGATTTAGTTACTATAAATGTATCTGATCAATGGATAGAAGAGATAAGAGCAACTATACCTGAATTACCACATGAAAAAGAAGGTAGATTTGTAAGAGAATATGGAATACCTAAATATGATGCATCTGTATTGACCTTAACTATGGCTATGGCTCATTACTTTGAAGAAACGGCTAAATTAAGTGGAGATCCTAAGGCTTCTTCAAACTGGTTAATGGGAGATATATCTAGATTATTAAATGAAAATTCCATGATTGTGGAGGAATTGAAATTTACACCATCTCAACTTTCAGAATTAATTAAATTAATAAATTCCAATACTATTTCAAACAATATTGGAAAGAAAGTTGTAGAGGAAATGTTCAGCACTGGTAAGGATGCTAAAACTATAGTGGAAGAAAAAGGATTGATTCAAAATAACGATGAAGGTGCTATATTAGAAGTAGTAAAGAAAGTTATAGAAGAAAATCCTAAATCCATAGAAGATTATAAAAATGGAAAGAAAAGAGCGATTGGATTTTTAGTAGGTCTTATCATGAAGGAAACAAAGGGAAAAGCAAACCCTCAAATTGTAAACAAACTTGTAAATGATGAAGTTGAAAAACTTTAATAAAGAAACCTTGTGGATTTTTATCCACAAGGTTTTTTTATAAGTTAAATTCATCATTTTCGGGTATAACATTTTGTATATTTTCTTTCAGTTTTAGATTAGTTGATAGGTTATATATATGTAGATTTAGTTTTTCAAGCAAATAATTTTTGTACTTAAGTTGGTTAATTATTTGTTTTAAAATTATAAAGCCTAATACAGATACACTAATTAATACACACATAGTTACAATTCCAATGATTTCAACAGCAAGAAGCATATGTTCCCCTCCATATTATGAAAATACTAAATAATTACTAAATAGTTACAATATTATAAATTAAGTATATACCATAATAATATTTTTTAAAATAACTTGTTTTAATTTTTATGTAAAAGGGAATAATTATTAATGATAAATGGTAAAAAATTTATATGAGGGAAAAATGATGAAGAAATATATTGCGTTGATAATATGTATATTTGTGCTTATAAGTGGTTGTGTAGAGAGGAAAAAAGATATACATCATCTTGATAATAAAGATTCTATAGTATATGGGGTAGAGACTTTCCCTAAAGATTTAATTTTACTAGATGATATTAAAGGAGAATATAACTACTTATTAGTTAATTTATTTGAAGGATTAGTTAAGAAAGATGATGAAGGCAATATTGTCCCAGGATTAGCCTATAAATGGGATATTGAAGAAAATGGTACTAAGTATACTTTTAAAATTAGAAATGATGCTAAATGGAATAATGGCGAGAGTATAACAGCTAGAGATTTTGTTTATTTCTTTTCAGAAGTGTTGAACTTAGGGATAAATAATGTTTTTGATTATCATTTGTTTTATATAAAAGGTTTAGAAGAGTATAGAAAAGGAGAGATTAATTTTTCAGACACTGGTGTAAAAGAAGTTGATAAAAACACCTTGGAGATTAAATTAAAATATCCCTGCAGTTATTTTTTAGATATTCTATCAAATCCCAAGTATTCTTTAAGAAAAATAAATTACACTCTTAAAAGTTGGGAAAAGGATTATAATTATATAGCATATTCAGGACCATATATAATAAAAAATGCTAACAAAGATACATTAGAATTAGAGGATAATACTCAATATTGGGATAGCGAAAATGTGGAAAATAAAAAAATGACTATACAAAATGAGGGCAGTGAAGAGGGAGTTTTAGCAGCTTTTGCAACCTCTAAAGTTGATTTTTTAAAAGTTTATAATTTATGGAATGATGAAAATATTAAAGATGGAAGCTATATTATTGAAAATGATTCTTATATAGGGAAGGCCCTAGCTTTTAATTTTAAAAGAGATAAAGTTAAAGATAACAAATTGAGAAAAGATATATATGATAGCATTGACAGAAACTATATAGCCAAAAACATTTTTAAAGATACTGCTTCACCTTGGAAATATTCTAAGGATAGAGTAGGCTCTTCTGATAAATATGAAGATCTTTCTTTGGAACTTGTTTATATAAAAAATAAATACAACGATGAATTAGTAAAAGAGATAAAAAAGCAGTTGAAAAATAAATTGAATATAAATATATTGTTGAAAGGCTATAATGAATTAGAAATAAAGGACGTATTAGATAAGAATAGCTATGATATAGTGCTTTTAGATATAATAAAAGAGTATAAAAACCCTATTTCGTTCTATGAGAAGATATGTTCTAATAATCGTTTTAATTTTTATAATTATAAGAATGAAACTTACGATAACATAATATTTAATGCTAAAAAAGAAGGGAATACAGTAGAGCAAGATAAATTACTAAATGAAGGGGAAAAGATACTTATAGAGGAAGTACCAGTGGTTCCTATATTACTTGTAAAGAATTTTATATATACCAATAATAGTATTTATAATATATTATTAAATTATAATGGTGATATATTATTTAATAATATTAGTTTTAATGATATTTAAAGCTTCCCAATTAAGTTTTATGGGAAGCTTTTTTGGTAGGTTTTCTTTTTACAAAATAAGCACAGCTATAGTCGTTGCTAATAAAATTAGAAATTTTTGATACATGGTTTAAAGTACAATTACCATTTTCACAATGAATACAATTTTCAGAGCAATTTATGTTCATCATATTTTACCTCCCTTAGTGTAAAGCAAAGGAAAAATATTAAAACTTACATTAACTATATTATATGCAATTACTTTATTTATATAGTAATTAAAATTTTACTTTATTGGCAACTAATATTATGAAGATATATCATATAGAAAAATGGTATTATATTTCTGTCGCTATAAAATGAAGATTTACCTTGTTTAAAGGAGGATTTTTTCTCGCTATATTTTACTCCTTTAATAAATACCGATGCTAAATTTAAATTTTCAGGAGATGATATATATGACGGCTTAAATTCAGATTCATCTAATAGATCATCGGAGTTTAGAGAAAAATTTTTATATCTTTCTCTATCATCTAAAGTAGGAGCTTCTGGCCAACTTAATATCATTCCAGAGTTTATTAATTGCCTTTTATAAACGCTAGCAATAATAGGAGATATATTAGTGGAATTACAATCTAAATTTTCAGAGGATATCATAAGGCATAATAAATAAAGAGAAATTTCCAATGGAGAAAATTTTAAAGGCTCCTTTTCTTTTGATTTTATAAAAATTCCCCATTCTTCATTGTAACATTTAATTAATTCCTCATTCAGTCTATTCATTATATCCTTATATTTAATAAATCCTGTATTTTTATATAATAAGTAAGAGTTTATATAAGACAAACACAAATTCTCAATCTTTATTTCAGAATTTAGTTCAATATGATTGATATAATTCTCATTAATTAGCTCGAAAATATCTAACATTAATAAATTAGCATCTTCATTTTTAGAATAGCCATAAAATAGATTGAGCGCAAAGCATAATTTTAGAAGTTCATCAATGGATAGAGTATATAATTCATTCCTATATTCTAAGAACATATTTAGTATATCTAAAGAAAAATTTCTATAACCTAAAACATCCTCTGAATCATCATTTAGAGATGCTTTATAAAAAGCTGCCATTAACAAAGCTTGATCAGAGAATTTAAATTTATTATCTTTTGCTTCTAACTTGTAATCATCTGAAGAGGAATCACTTAGGTCTATTTTGTCAATAAAAACTCCTTCTTCATTTCTTAAATTACTAGCATAAAATTGCAATTGTTTTTTTGCTATATTATTATATATAAGATGGTAGGAGTGTTTACGCTTATCAATATCTTCAAATTGTCTATAATAGTCCACCAACTCTAGCAATGATAAAGTCATAAATGCATTAGTTGTTATATTTATTTCCTTTTTAAATTTATCATCAGCCCAATAAAATCTGTCATTCACGTTTTTTAGCTTTGGATTAGATTTTTTGTATATGGATATAATTGGGAAAGAGTGTTTCAGTACGTTGACTTCACCTTCAGAAAGTTTTTTGTTTCTAAATTCTTTAGTATCCATAAGTATACCGCACTTTGAATTAAATAATATATCCTTTAGAGATTCTTTTGATAGATGGAACAATTGATTTTTTATGTTCTCCTTGTTTAAAGTATTAAGTCTTAAGAAAGGTCCAATATATTTCAAACACAACACCTACTATAAAATTAATCCTTATATAAATAATATGATAAATATAAAGAAATAGTTCTAAGAAAATTTTAAATAGCAAAAAAATGTTATACTATTATATAATTATGATTAAGATTAAGATAATTATATTTTTAACAACAGGATGGTGAAAAAATGAAAAAATTAATTATAGCTAGTAACAACAAAAATAAAATAAAAGAAATAAAAGAAATATTAGATGGTTTAAATGTGGATGTAATATCTCTAAAAGAAGCAGGAATAGATATTGAAGTTGAGGAGACAGGGGATACTTTTATAGAAAATGCATATATAAAAGCATTAGAAATATTTAAATTATTTAAAGAAGATAATTATATGGTACTAGCTGATGATTCAGGTCTATCAGTAGAAGCTTTAGGAGGGCAACCAGGAATATACTCAGCAAGGTTTGCAGGTGAGCATGGAAACGATAAAAAGAACAATGAAAAATTACTCAATATGATGAAAGATGTTGAGAATAGAAAAGGAAAATTTATATGTGCAATGGCGCTAATTATAGATGAAAATAATACTATAAAAGTGCAAGGAGAAGTAGAAGGAGTTATTGGATATGAGGAAAAGGGTATTCATGGTTTTGGATATGACCCTCTATTCTACTATCCAGAGTACAACATGACATTTGGAGAAATGGATGGAAATCTTAAAAATAATATAAGTCATAGAAGAAGAGCTTTAAATGAGCTTCAAAAAAAGATCAAAGAATATTTTCAGGGGGAATAGCAGTGTTAATCGGCGTTGTCAGTGATACCCATAGACATACTTGGATTTTAGATAGAGTTATGGATAAATTTACAGATGTAGACTTGCTAATACATCTAGGAGATAATATACAAGATGTGAAGGACTTTAGTAAGTTATATAAAGGTGATATTATAAATGTAAAAGGTAATTGTGATTATTCTAATGCAGTTCCTTCAGAAATTATAACAGAAATAGGTGGATATAAGTTTTTTATTACTCATGGACACAACTATGATGTAAAAAATGGATTATCTAGGATAAAATATAAAGCTATGGAGTTAGAAGCTAGAATAGTTTTATTTGGACATACCCATATTTCACAAATAGTATATGAAGAAGGAATATGGTTTATAAACCCTGGAAGCCCTGTTTTAGCAAGAGATGGATTTAATAGCGTGGCTTTGATACAAATGGATGGGGATAAGATAAATGCAAGTATAAAAGCGATTCGATAAAAAAAATCAAAAAAAATTAAAATGGGTATTGACGTATTAAAAGATATCGTGTAGAATAAACTATGTCGTCAGGAGTTAACAAAACGAAACGAACTCCTGAAGCATGACGGGGTGTGGCGCAGATGGGAGCGCGCGTGGTTTGGGACCATGAGGTCGCAGGTTCAATCCCTGTCACCCCGACCACTATATGCGGGTGTAGCTCAATGGTAGAGTTCCAGCCTTCCAAGCTGGCTGTGAGGGTTCGATTCCCTTCACCCGCTCCATATAAGCGTCTTTAGCTCAGCTGGATAGAGCAACGCCCTTCTAAGGCGTGGGCCAGGGGT
>JBFNFA010000009.1:0-182535 GCA_040797845.1 Clostridiaceae bacterium | reverse complement strand
TTGGAGTAAGTATTCCTTTTAAGCAAACTCCATCTGAAGCTAAGAATCACTTGATTATACTAATATGATAAAAAACATATAAATGGAGGATATTTCTGTGCCGTTAATATTGACTGTAATTTTACCTTTACTATCTATGATATCATTATTTACATTATTACATTTTTATAAGAAAAAAGAGAAGTTTAATATGGACATAGAAGCTATAAATTATGTAAAGACTATAGAAAATGAAAGGCTGTATAAGCTTTTTAAGATAATCACTACAATAGGTGATCCTACAACTATAGTTATAATGACTATAGTTGTATCCTTTATTTTTTATCGAAATAATTACTTTAAGGAAGGGATATTTTTTTTAATAAATATTGTTGGAGTATGGTTATTTAATGAATTATTAAAACTTATATACAGAAGAGAAAGACCTAGTATAAAATTATTTAAAGTAAGAGGGTATAGTCTTCCTAGCGGCCATGCCATGGTATTTATGGCCTATTCTATTATTAGCATATATTTCATATTTGATAAAATTGGTATTAATTTAATTACTTGTATAATAACTGGTATTATAGTAATTCTGAATATTGGAGTTGGATTAAGTAGAGTATATTTTAGAGTACATTATTTAAGTGATATAATAGCAGGTTGGTATGCAGGAATAGTATGGATATGCTTAAGCATTCCTATATATAGATTTTACTATTAGAGGATAATCTAGGCGTAATTTAGAAAAACATAAAATTAAAAATTAATTTTAAAAGTACTAAATATATTAATATTTGGTACTTTTTGTTGTGGTTATTTCTGCAATTTAAGTTTATAGCTATTAGTAAAAGCATATAAGTGTTTTTAATAGTGTAATTTGGTAAATATTCATTAAATTATAAAGCCTTTATACTGAATATTAAAATATTTACTGAGCTATACTAAACTAAGTGATTGTAAGGAGTGCTATAAATGATTGTAAGGAGTGCTATATATGAATATTTATCCTAAAAAGGTAACATATAAAATTATAATAAAATCTTTAATAATAATAAGCATATTTTTATTGTTAGATTTATTTAATTATAATAGAGCATTAGCAATTACGGAAAATAATAATGAAGAAGTTATAAATGCTATAGAGGAAATTTTTGAAAATAGGAATAAAGCCATTCTAAATGGTGATTTAGAGTTGATAGAAGCTATGTATGATGAAAATACTACCTATGGTAAATGGGCCTGTGAACATGAAAAGAGGAAGATGAAATACATTCAGAATTGGGAACAGAAACAGGGAGTAAAATTTATTGACATAAATCCAGAGGTTGTAGTAAGAAAAGTTAGTGGAGGAGATAATAAATATTCTGTTAGTTTATTATGTTCAACAGAATACAAGTATGTCTATGAAAACAATCCAGAGGAAGTAAATATATCTAGAATTGGGACCTACCATATCTTAAACTTAATAAATAGAAGAGGAATGTGGATTATCACAAAGGAATGGTATAAAGACCCCTTTGCAGATTCATTAAATTTAGATAACATAAAGACTGATTCCATAAAAGAATTTATATTGAATCAAAGTTGCAGAGATTTTTCTAATATGAATGAAAGAAGAATTAAAGCTATAGAATATGCCGATAAATATTGTGGAGCAGCCAACGAAAAAAAATATGGTTTCATTTATAATAAAGATTATAGAAATTTTAATTCTTTAGGAGGAGATTGTGCAAATTTTGCATCTCAAATACTCTTTGAAGGTGGTAAGTTTAGAAAAAATTCTATGTGGAATTATGAGAACGGTAATGGAACACGTGCTTGGCTGAATGCAGATGGATTTAAAGATTATATGCTGCATAGCGGTAGAGCCTCGCTAATTGCCTATGGAAATTATGATAAGGTATATAAGGCGTCCTTTAAGCTATTACCTGGAGATTTCGTTGCATATGAAAAGAAAGGTGATGTCACTCATATTTCAGTTGTAACAGGAGCTGATTCTAAAGGATATTCTTTAGTTAGTTGTCATAATACAGATAGGAATAAGGTACCATGGGATCTTGGATGGAGTGATAGCAATATAAGATTTTGGTTAGTACGTGTTCACTATTAACAATTAATATACTTATCAACTTTTGAGGAGTGATCTTATGAAAAATTTTATTACGAAGACATATCTAATTATAACATCACTTTGTTTAGTCCTTTATAGCGGTTCTACTGTGAAGGCTGCATTATATTCTAGTGATTATGAAAGAATCATGAAACAGGATATTCTATCTTTAATGATGGCTTATCCTGATTATATTTCAGATGTGATACAAGAAGAAAATGGATCAGTCCATGTAGTTATGAAATCAGGTAAAAAAGTTTTATATGATGATAAAAGAGAAAAAAGTTTTGAAGGAAAAATCGCTAATCCAGATATACAGGATATGATGGAGCAGATATATCCATTATCATCCATTTCAAAATTAATGGATAAAAACTTTGATCCTGGTCGTTGCAGGGTATACCCTTTGTTAAAAGAAGTTTATGGGGATTCAAAAGAGAAAGTACAGTCCAGTCTTAAAAATGTAGCATATACTAATTGTCAATTCAGCGGTAATAACAAGGCTGCTGAATCATTGGAATTAGTAATGAAGGAGCTTATACCAATGGCCAAGGGAAACAATACCATAGGAGCCTGTATATATCCAATGAGTGGAACTTTTAATTATCGTTATATAGCTGGAACAAATAGATTAAGTCCTCATGCTTTTGGAATTGCTATCGATCTTGCAAGGGATAATAGAGATTATTGGAAGTGGACCTCTGCTGAGGAAGGAGAAAAAAGAATAGCCTCTTACCCTAAAGAAATTGTAGAGATATTTGAAAAAAATAATTTCATATGGGGAGGGAAATGGGGGCATTTCGATATTTTACATTTTGAATATAGACCTGAGATTATCATAAAGGCTAGATATTTTGGAGATAAGTGTAGAGAGGGAGAATTATGGTATGAGGGCGTACCTGCAGAAGATGCTACCATAAAAACTTATATTGAAAAAATTGAAAAAGCATTTAAATAATTTAGCTAATTAGTACTAAATATTTTAGCATTATGCATAAAATAGGCAATAGAAAAACATAACCATAATGGAGAACATTATGGTTATATTTCTGACCAATGAAGATTATGCACTTTTACTATATAACTTTATAGTATTGTTTTAGTAGTTTTTATATTGATATAATATAATAAGATGATTATATTATGAATAAGTGGAGAGTTCATATGGAAAAATATCATTGGTAACCGTATAAATTTACAATTGATTTTACCATATACAATTTAAAAGTGTGAGGAGGATTAATATGAATGTTGGGCTAATTGGATTGGGAAGAATGGGTTATAATTTAGCATTAAATGCAAAAGATAAGGGACATAATGTAGTGGTTTTTAATAGGACGCTAGAGAAGGTTCAACAAGGGGAAAAAGAAGGACTAATTGGATCATATAGCTTAGAGGAATTTGTCCAAAAGCTGGAAGGAAGAAGGATTATATGGCTTATGGTTCCTGCGGGGAATTCTGTTGATGAAATGATTAGTAAGCTTGTACCACTTTTAAATAAACATGACATTATAATAGATGGAGGAAATTCAAATTATAAAGATACATTAAGAAGATATGGTGAATTGAAGAGTAAGGGAATAGATTTTGTGGACATAGGTACTAGTGGAGGAATTGAAGGAGCAAGAAATGGAGCGTGCACAATGATAGGTGCAGAAGATGACGTATTTAAGTTTATAGAGCCTTTTATTAAGGACATAAGTATTAAAAATGGATATCTACATACAGGTGAAAATGGCTCCGGTCATTTCGTAAAGATGGTTCATAATGGTATAGAGTATGGTATGATGCAGGCTATAGGAGAGGGCTTTGAAATACTTGAAAAATCTCAGTTTAATTTAAATTTTGAGAAAATTGCAAAAGTATGGAACCATGGTTCTGTTATAAGAGGATGGCTTATGGAACTGTCAGAAAATGCATTTAAAAAAGATCCTAATCTTGATAAAATCAAGGGAGTTATGTATTCATCTGGAGAAGGGTTATGGACTGTTCAGGAAGCATTAGATCTAAAAGTGCCTGCAACAGTTATAACTCAATCCTTGCTCATGAGATACAGGTCGGAACAGGAAGATACTTTTAATGGTAAAGTTGTAGCCGCATTAAGAAATGAATTTGGAGGACACGCAACTAAGAAGAATGAATAAAACTCTTCTAGAGAGGAGGAATTAGCATGGAGATAAATATTGATTTGTCATGTATAATGGTTATTTTCGGTGGGACGGGAGATCTTACACATAGGAAACTTATATCTGCTATATATAACCTATCATATCAGAATATGCTCCCTGATAATTTTGCTATTGTAGCTATAGGGAGAAGAGTCTTCACTGATGAAGAATACAGAGAGCAAATAAAAAAATCCGTAAGTAAATATTCAAGATTTCCTATGGAAGATGAAAAATGGGATGAGATTAGAAGTAAAATATATTATTTAGATTTTGATTTTAAAGATAATGATGGTTATATAAAATTGAAAAAGCTTTTAGGTAATCTTGATGAGAGATATGATACTCACGGAAATAGAATTTACTATCTAGCTGTAGCTCCAGAATATTTTGAACCCATAGTTGAAAAATTAAAATTTCATGGCATGAATACTCATAAAGGTAGCAATAGGAGAATAGTAATAGAGAAGCCCTTTGGAAAGGATCTTAAATCTGCTACTTATTTAAATGAGAAAATTACATCAGCTTTTAGTGAAGATAATATTTATAGAATAGACCATTATTTAGGGAAAGAAATGATACAGAATATAATGGTAATAAGATTTGCAAATTTATTTTTTGAATCCCTTTGGAATAATAAATACATAGATAATGTACAAATTACATCAAGTGAAATGGTTGGTGTTGAGAGCAGAGGTGGGTATTATGAATCCGCTGGAGCACTTAAGGATATGATTCAAAATCACATGTTTCAGCTACTTTCACTGATAGCCATGGAGCCACCAGTAAGTCTCCATACTGAGGACATTAGAGACGAAAAGATAAAAGTATTTAAATCTATTGAAAAAGTAACACCAGAGTATGTAATGGAGAATATGGTAAGAGGCCAATATGGAAGAGGCAAAATAGGTGATAAAGAAGTCTTAGCATATCGAGAAGAAGATAAGATATCACCTAATTCAAATATTGAAACTTTTGTAGCCATGAAGTTATATATTCAAAATTATAGATGGGTAGGAGTTCCCTTCTATATTAGAACAGGAAAGAGGTTAGCAAGTAAATCTACGGAAATAGTTATTCAATTTAAGTCTATGGAAAAGCTATTATATTTTAAGGAATTTGACAACTTAGAACCTAATCTTTTAGTAATAAAGATTCAGCCAAAGGAAGGAATTTTCTTTCAGATAAATGGTAAGAAACAAGGGGTAGAAAATAAGATAATACCTATTCAGATGGAGTTTTGTCAAAACTGCCCTCTTGAAAATAATTCACCAGAAGCTTATGAAAGACTTCTTTTTGAAGTAATGAAAGGAGATTCAACACTATTTACAAGATGGGATGAGGTTGAATATTCATGGAAGTTTGCTGATACAATATCAGAGATTTGGAAAAATAAGCAACCTAATTATCCTAATTATGATTCTGGAAGCTGGGGACCAAAAGAATCCCATGAATTACTCAAAAGGGATGGAAGGTTTTGGTGGGATGTATAGAAAGGGGGAAAGCATATGAAAATCTACGATATATCAATGAATATACACGAGAAAATGCCTGTATATAAAAATAAGGATGAAAAAAGACCGACTATTAAGGTGTTGCAAGATTTTTCAAAGGGGAGTAGTTATGAATCTAGAATAAGTATGGATATGCATACTGGCACTCATATAGATGCACCACTTCATATGATGGAGAATGGAGCGACTATGGATAAGTTTGATATTGAAAAAGTAGTGACAGGATGCAAAGTGTTGGATTTAACATCAGTAAAGGATAGAATTACAAAAGAGGATTTTGTAGGTAGAGAAATAAATGAAGGGGACTTTATTTTATTAAAAACTAGGAATTCCTTTGAAGAGGGATTTGACTTCAACTTTGTATTTCTTGAAGAAAGTGGAGCTAAATATCTAAAGGATCGGGGAATAAAAGGTGTAGGGATAGATGCTCTTGGTATAGAGAGGAGTCAAAAAGGACATGAAACCCATAAGATTCTACTTGGTAACGGCATAACCATAATTGAAGGACTTAGACTTAAAGATGTTAATGAGGGGAAGTATCTATTATGTGCCTTGCCACTTAAGATTGTAGGAGTAGAGGCTGCACCAGCAAGAGCCGTTTTAATAGAACAAAAGTAAATTTAGTCAATAAGAGACCACATAGTTTATTAAATTACTATGTGGTTTTTTAAAATAGGCATCTTATGGAGTTGAATGATATAATAATTATAGTATAGGGTTAGCAGCAGAAGAAGAAAGAGCGCTTGAAATTATTTAAGGAGGAATAAATATGGATAAAAGAATTTTTGATATTGCTAATAAATACTTTGATGAGATTACTAAAACTGCTTCAGAAATGATTCGAATTCCAAGCAGATCAGGCCATGAAAAAGAAATGGCAGAATACACCGCTTTTAAAATGAAGGAGCTTGGATATGATGAAGTGGTAGTAGATAAAGTAGGAAACATAATTGGTAGATTTAAGGGTACAGGCGGAGGACAATCTTTAATGTTAAATTGTCATTTAGATGTAGTAGACGAAGGTTCACATGAAAAATGGAAATACCCTCCCTTTAGTGGAGCTATAGCAGAAGGTGCTATATGGGGAAGAGGAGCATCAGATACAAAAGGAACTTTTGCAATACAGCTATATACTCCATATATTTTAAAAAACGAAGGAATGATGACTAAAGGGGATATATATGTAATTGGTGTAGTTCATGAAGAAAGTAGTGGTTTTGGCTCCATGACAATGGTTCAAGAAGGCTTTAAGGTTGATAATGCTATTATAGGTGAAGCTACAGAAAATGATATAGCAATATCTTGTAGAGGAAGAGTAGCGATTAATGTAATTATAGATGGCAAATCATGCCATGCAAGTATACCAGAAGAAGGAGTTAATCCATTTGATTTTTTAGGAAAGTTTTTAGTAGAACTAGAAAACTATGAATTAGGTGATGACCCTGTCTTTGGAAAATCAACTATTTCGCCAACCTTTATAAGCTCTTCTGAAAAAGGAACAAATATAATACCTAATACAATTACATTAACCCTTGATTATAGAAGCGTGCCTATTGATACAAATGAGTTTATTTTAGAAAAATTACAGAGGATTGTTGATAAAGCGATGATACCAGGCATTAGTGTAGGACTAGAAATTATAAAGATCCCAGTTAAATGTTATACAGGATTTGAAGGGGAAGGATATCAAGGAGAGCCAGCTTTTGCTATAAGCAAAAATCATGAATTAGTAGTTACTTCAAAGAATATCTTAGAAAAAACTCTAGGAAGGAAAGTACAAATCAAGCCATGGGCTTTTGCAACAGATAGCGGACATTTTATGAACGCAGGAGTTTCTGTTATTGGATTTTCACCAGCAGAGATAAAAAAATGTCACACAGTTGAGGATAATATAAGATTAGATATGTTAAAGGAGGGAATCGTTGGATATATTGCGTTGTCATATGAAATAGCTAATAAAAGCAAATAATTATATTTTTATTTATTGCAATCAATATTGGGTATGGACCATTTTAATAAAAACTCTATTATAAACTTATTATGCAGCTTGCTTTAGATTTAAAGCAGGCTGCATTTAATATGCTATCATTAACTAGGAAAAAACTTGACTTAATTTTATATCATAGAGTATAATACACTAAAATGTGTAATTTAGAGATGATTATTTAAAAGTTGAAATAAAGTTTTTAGAGCGAAAAATCTATTAGAAATTATTAATAATAAATATAGAGAAAATCATCAATTTTCATGTTTAATACACTTAAGTTGATGATTTTTTATTTTGATTTATAAGCGCTAAAAATTTTAATTTAATTCTAATTTTCATCTAATGATTAAGAAGATAAAAATAATATAACATTAGTTTATAGTAATTAATTAAACTTTTAGAGGAGGACTTTATGTATATAATTAATTTTATAAGAGGATTTTGTATGGCATTAGCCGATAGTGTTCCAGGGGTATCAGGTGGAACCATAGCATTTATATTAGGGTTTTATGATGATTTTATTAATTCATTAAGTTCTTTAACATTAAGGAATGGAAGAGCTGAGAGGAAAAAAGCCATTTTATTTTTATTTAAGTTAGGTATTGGCTGGGTGGTAGGAATGATTTTATCAGTCTTATTTCTATCTTCAGTATTTGAGTCTCATATCTATGAAATAAGTTCATTATTTGTAGGCTTTATTATATGTTCTATACCTTTAGTAATAAAAGAAGAAAAGGATGTAATAAGGGATAAATATAAATATTTAATTTTCGCTTTAATTGGAATTTTAATAGTTGTAGCAATAACTTATTTTAATCCAGTGTCAAGCAATTCATCAATAAATTTATCATTAGATAACTTTTCTTTAGGGTTTGGGATTTATGTATTTATAGCTGGTATGATAGCAATTTCAGCAATGGTATTACCAGGTATTTCAGGCTCAACATTATTACTTATATTTGGATTATACGCACCGATTATAAGTTCAATAAGGGAAGTTTTAAGTTTAAATTTATCATCATTACCAATGCTTATAGTTTTTGGAGTAGGTATTATTGTAGGCATATTATCAACTATTCATATTATTAAATATCTTTTAGCAAATTATAGATCACAAATGATTTATTTAATAATAGGACTTATGGTTGGCTCAATTTATCCAGTATTTATGGGGCCTACAACATTAACAGTTCCTTTAGAGCCAATGAATTTACATAGCTTTAATTTGTTTTACTTTATTATCGGTGGAGCATTGATATTTGGTCTTGAGAAATTAAGTGTATGTCTTAAAAATAAAGACAATAAAAATGTTGAAGATAATGGAGTTAATGGGTAATAAAAGACTAGAAAGAATTAAAATAGAAAATGTTTTAGTAAAAGTAAAAAAGAATTTAAATAAATATAAGAAAAAAACAGGCCACAGGTAATGATATTCATCACCTGTGGCTATTTGCGAGCTAATTTAGTTTTAATACTCTACCAGCAATAACGCATTTGGAAGTTATTTTTCCAAACTAATAACTGTTTCTTCACTAGCTGTAGAATCTACTTTCCCTTCTGGTTCTTTCAATAATTCTTTCAAATATTTTTCAGCTTTCTCATGATCAGCTTTTGTTTTGTCAAGAGGTAAGTTGAAAAGGGCGTTAGCACCATTATAATTAGTATCAGGGCTAATTTCGCCAGTTTCTTCATTATAGTTAAAAGCATTTATATCATAGAAAGTGCTGGTACTTATGCTAAGATAAAGTCCTCTGTCGGCAAACATTTCAACACCGTCACATTCAATTAATCTGTACATAACCCCATCGATTACAAATTCACTATATCCACCATTCATAGAAGCTATGTTAACTAGCCATGGCTTTTGGCCCTTTATTAGAGGAGAGATAAAAAATGGAACTTGACCATACTCTTCATCCTGAGTATTTGGCATTTTACTGCCATCTTGTTTTGCTATTGAGAGTACGGCATAGGTTCTATCTGGATGTATATCCTGTACAGAGCCTCCATAATCGCTTAAACCCTTGCCTGATACGATTCCAATCAAAGTGAAATTATACCCGCCTGAAACAACTGATTCATTTATTTCAATTGCATTTTTATCCTCAAATGCATGAGCAAGCCTTTCATCCCCAAGATGTTCAGCAACTTGTTTTGAGCTGAGAAGGTGCCAGGCTGCAAATGCAGTTATTGACATTGCTAGGGTGAGTACAGCGGCAATCAGTGCAACTGATATCCTTTTTTTATAAACTGGTTTCATAATATTATTCTCCTTTAATTGAGTTATGATCTTTTGGTTTAAATCTTCACTAGGCTCAACTGTCGGAGAAAGGGCTCGCTTAAACAGTTGATCTAATTGCTCAGAATTCTTCATATTTACTAACCTCCATCAAAGTATTTTTTAAAGCCTTTCGAGCGGTGTGAAGCCTGCTTTTCACAGTCCCCAGCGGAATCTTCAGCGCAGATGCTATTTCTTCGTTGGACATTTCTGCAGTGTAATACATATATAAAGGTATTTTTAATTTATCATTCAGCTTATCTGCTTCCGTTTGTATCATAACGCAGAGTTCATTAGATATAACAATATCCTCTGGAGTTAGTTCATCTTTGAATATGTAACTATTATTCATATATTCGTTAAGTTGCTCTATTGGAGCTATTCTTTGTCGCCGAGCATATTTACGGCCATTGTTTTTCCATATTCCTATTGCAATGGAAATGAGAAAGCCTTTAGGATTATTATCTTTATCAATTTTATGGCATAGTTCCATTGCTTTCAGAAATGTTTCTTGATATAGATCATCTGTATCAGCCTGGTTTTTTGTAAGCTTGTGGCAAAAGCCATAAATAGCTTTACCATGCAATTTCACAAGATCGCTTAAATCTGTAATGTTCACATGACCCCTCCTTTCAGTGTAATTAAAATCTTTTTTCTAAATAGGCCTTCACCTATATATTGTCATGGAATAATAAAAGGTTCATTTTTATTTTTGAAATCAATAAATTCTGTAGAGTATTCCTCATAAAATCTTCATAAAATCTTCATTGTTTTAGTAAATGTTTCTTTAATAATAGGCTTCATAATAATTAGTATAAATGGAAATAGTTATTAGATTAAGAGGAGAAGCATTTTTTATTAACTATAGTATTTCTTTTTTACATTTTCCCAGGAAAACTTAAATTTTTTCGCCTGTAGATTTTAAAGAAAGGGTGGGAGATAGTTATGAAATATTTAGCGATAATTCCAGCTTATAATGAAGGAAAAAATATATATAAAGTGGTAAAGGCAATTAAAGATAGTAGCCTTGAATTTGATATTGTAGTTATAAATGATGGTTCAAAGGATAATACAGAATTAGAAGCGAAAAAGGCAGGAGCAAAGGTTTTAAATTTAAGTAGCAACTTAGGCATTGGTGGTGCTGTGCAGACAGGATATTTATATGCACTTTATAATGGTTACGATGCAGCGGTGCAGATTGATGGAGATGGTCAGCACAGCTCAAAGGATTTAGGTAGGTTAGCTAAGGAGCTTAATGAGAGTAATGCAGATATGGTAATTGGCTCAAGGTTTATTTGTAAGTCAAATTATAAACCTAGTGTATGCAGGAAGATTGGAATAAAATATTTTTCAAGGCTTGTGTCTTTTTTATGTAAGAGTTCATATTATGACACCACTTCTGGTTATAGAATGGTTAACAAAAGGGGAATCAGCCTTTTTGCAAATTATTATCCTCAAGACTATCCAGAAGTTGAGACTATAGTATATGCTGTAAAAAATGGCCTTAACGTGAAAGAGATTAAGGTTAATATGAATAAAAGACAAGGAGGAAAATCCTCTATAACACCAATAAAAGCTGTATATTATATGGTGAAAGTAACTCTAGCTTCACTTATTCAACCAAATAAAAAAGAGGTGTTACAATGAATATATTTTGTTTTATGATTTCACTTTTTTTTCTAGTTATAAGCATTGTATTTATTCGAAAAAGAAGTTTGGAATTTAATTGGGGATTGTTATGGATTTTAGTAAGTTTAATTCTAATGATACTTTCAATGAATTCAAGGATTTTAGAATATCTTGCAAAAGCTATAGGGATAATGTACGCACCAGCATTTTTGTTTCTTATTGGTATAATATTTAGCTTAATAATGATTTTTTATTTAATGATAGTGATATCAAATATGCAGAGAAAATTAACAAAGCTTATACAAGAAAATTCTATATTAAAAGATAGAGTTGAAGAAAGGTAAAAAGATGAATTATTTTTTATTGATAATGAATATATTTATGTTGGTATGTGGCCAAGTTTTATGGAAGATTGGGATGAGTAAAATCGATTTCCAGCTATCTTTTAAAGGTATAATTAATACTTTGTTTAATCCTTACATATTTTCTGGTGGAATTATATATGTTTTTGCTACGGTTATTTGGTTGTATTTATTGTCTAAGGAACAGTTGAGTAGAATATATCCTCTTCAAAGTTTATGTTATATTGTAGGGGCCTTTGCAGGAGTTGCTATATTTAATGAAAGTTTAACAATATCAAAAATCCTTGGACTTTTATTAATTTTTTTAGGAGCTGCTTTAGTTGGGATAAAGTAGAAGAGGTTTATACATTAAGAGGCCGTTAATACAGTATTGAAAGTGATGATTTGATAATAGGATAAGCGGAGGAAGGTACATGAATAAATTAAAAGATATGAATGAAGAAGAGAGAATCAATATTTATTTGATAATTATTGAAATGGTTTTTATGGCAGTAACTATTTTCTCTATATTTGCTTATGGAGATTCGCTGCTTTTAGGAAGTCTAGAAGAATTCAATAATGATGATGTAAAATATATTAGGAGCGCATGGAATTTAATAGATAGTAATATATTGTCTTATGAAAACATAAAAGAACCTACAGCTTATATAATGCCGGGACTAACCCTTGTACTTTCATTTTTTATGTCTATTTTCGGTAAGATAAATGGCATTGTAGCATTTAAGATATTTCAAGCAATATTGCAAGGAATAAGTTTATATTTGTTGTTTTTAATAGGAAAAAAAGTGTTTAATAGTAAGGTAGCTTTAATAGCATGCTTTATGGATGCATTATATGCAGCTGAAATTTATGCAACAAACCTAATTTTAATGGAAGTTATTTTTAAATTTTTGCTGTTACTTTTAATATATATAAGTATTTATGCAATTGAAAAGAAAAGTTTAAAGCTATATGTATTAGGTGGAATTGTTTGGGCAACAGCCTGTTTGTTTAGACCTACTATTGCTGCTTATCCATTGTTGATTTTAATTATGTGGATAAAAAACAAATATAGTTTTAGTGAAATGGTTAAGTATACTATTGTAGTTACAACTATATTTTCTATTATTATGACACCTTGGTGGATAAGAAATTATAAAGTTTTTGACAGAGTAATTCTGTTTACAAAATCTAGTGGGAATCCATTTTTACAAGGAACTTTTGTTAATTACGATCAAAGTAAAGGATGGGGAGTGCCTTATGAAGAAGGAAAAGATGCTCTAGAAAATGATGAAAATGAAATAAAAGCAGGACTTGAAAGATTAAAAATATATGGGAAAAAAGAACCATTAAAATATATAGCTTGGTATACTTTGGGCAAAACTTTTTATTTTTGGAGAGCTCCTTTCTATTGGATAGCTAATATATCATATATCCCTGTAATTATTTATCATCTTACAATTTTATATTGGGCTCTTTATGGTATGATAAAACATAAGGATAAAAGTTTAAATCTTAAATTTTTAATTATGGTAGTAGTTTATTTTAATGTTATATATTTACCATATTTTACGTTTGAAAGATATGCATATCCTATAATGCCATTAGTAATATTATTCGCGGCATATACTGTTAATGATAGGAGATATAAAAAAATAGGTAATACTTGCTGTTATTAATAATAAGAAAGGGGCCATAATTCATGGAAAAAAATACAATATTAGTAGTGGATGATGAAAAAGATATAAGAGAGTTAATTGAAATTTATTTAATAAATGAAGGATTAAAGGTTATTACTGCCTGCGATGGCATTGATGCCTTAGAGAAACTTAAAAATAACAATATTGATTTAATAATTTTAGATATAATGATGCCTAAGTTGGATGGAATAAGAACATGCCTAAAAATTAGAGAAGAAAAAAAGCTTCCTATCATTATGCTCTCTGCTAAGAATGAAGGTTGCGATAAAATATTGGGGTTAAATGTTGGAGCCGATGATTATGTTACTAAACCTTTTAATCCATTAGAGCTTACTGCAAGAGTAAAATCTCAACTTAGAAGATGTTTTAATTTTAATGAAACAAAAAAAGAGGATGAGGATGAGATAATTATTGATGGACTTACTATAAATAGAGCCTCGAGAGAAGTCTTTGTTGAGGGAGGCTTTGTAAGGCTTACTCCCTTAGAATTTTCTATATTAGAAATTTTGGCACTTAATAGAGGTAGGGTTATGAGTACAGAACAGATTTATGATAATGTATGGAATGAGCCTTTTAATAATGCAGATAATACTGTAGCTGTACACATAAGAAACATAAGAGAGAAGATCGAAATTAATCCTAAGGAACCTAAGTATATAAAAGTGGTATGGGGAGTTGGATATAAAATTGAAAAGTAAAGTTAAAAAATTATTATTTGGGAGCATAATCAGAGAACTGCTATTGACCATTATTTTAAGTGTCACTTCCATATTTTTAATTTTTGATGTAATACCATATAAGGTATCAGATACATTATCCACTATTATATCATATGCGGTGCATTTTATCGCAATAGGCATCATACCAGCTATTACGGTTATGTTATTGATTTTTTCGAAGTTTAGAAATAAAGCTAAAGAGCTATTATTTAAAAGCGTGACAAGGGAATTAATATTGGCCTTTTCTTTAATTCTTATTTCTGTGAAATTATTTCCTAATATAATAACCATTCTATTATTAATTTACTTATTAGTTAGAAGAAAAGCTGAATATATAAAAAGTATATGTAATGGCATAAAAATAATTTCTGAAGGAAACCTAGATTATAAAATAGAAGTAAAGGGAAATGATGAGTTAGCAATTTTAGCTAAAGAGATAAATAGCATGTCACTTAAGCTAAAAAATAAAATAGAGGAAGAAAGAGCTGCAGAAAGATTAAAAAGTGAACTTATAACAAATGTATCTCATGACTTAAGAACACCACTTACAGCATTGATTGGGTACATTCAGCTTGCGGCAGATGATAAGATGAGTTTTGAAGATAAAGATAAATATGCAAAAATATCTTTAGAAAAATCCAAGAAACTAAAGGTATTAATAGATGATTTGTTTGAGTATTCTAAGCTTGAGAGCGGCGGCATTAAACTTGAAAAAGTAAAAGTTAATATAATAGAAATAATAGAGCAAAGCATAGGTGAACTGTCAATTAAAGCAAAAGAAAGATGTATAGGATTTAATAAAAATTTTAAAAATAGCAAAGTAGAGTTATTAGTAGATCCTAACAAGATAGCAAGAGTTTTTGAAAATATTATAGGAAATGCTGTTAAATACAGTGTTGAAGGAAGCGACGTAAATGTAAACTTATATGAAAATCATGAAAATGTAATTATAAGCTTTGAAAATATAGCTGAGAACATCTCAGAAGAAGATTTAGACAAAATATTTAATAGATTTTATAGGACAGATGAATCAAGAAACTCAGAAATTGCAGGATCAGGGCTGGGATTAGCTATTGCAAAAAATATAGTAGAATTACATCAAGGAAGAATTTGGGTAAAAAATGAAGAGGATAAGTTTATAATTAACATAGAATTAAATAGAAAGATATATGAATAGCATTAGAAAGGATGTGAGTGAAAAATTAAACGAATACTTATAATTGAAGATGATGAAATGTTAAGTGCAGGATTGCGCTTTGATTTAGAGGCAGATGGCTATGTTGTTAATACGGCATATACAATAAAGCAGGCATTAGAAAGTATTGAACATAAGGAATATGACTTAATTGTAATTGATGTTAATTTACCTGATGGAAATGGATTTTTTCTATGCTCTAAGATAAAAGAAAGAAAAGATATTCCCATTATTTTTTTAACCGCCTGCGATATGGAAAGCGACCAAATAAAAGGTTTTGATTTAGGCGCTGATGATTACATTACAAAACCCTTCAGTATGCCATTATTTAGAAAGCGCGTCTCTGTTGTATTAAAACGTAATGAAAACGCCAATATAAAGAACTTGTATTCCGATGGCTATCTAATAATCAATTTCGACACATTAGAGGCAATCAAGGATAGTGAAACAATCAGTCTTACACCAACAGAATACAAGTTGCTAAAACTATTTATCTCCAATGCAGGAATTGTTTTGACAAGGCAAATCCTTTTAGAACGTCTTTGGGATAATGATGGGAATTTTGTTGACGAACACGCCCTGACGGTAAACATTAACCGCCTGCGCTCAAAAATAGAAAGCCCCAATCATAAATATATTAAAACCATTTATGGTATGGGTTATCAATGGGCAGGTGAAAAACTATGATAAAAAAAATATCTTCTAAAAAAATTTATGAAATAAGTGTGGTAATTACGCTTATTCTTTTTGCTTTATTTACTGTTGCGGTGTTTCATATTACTTCAATATTGGCAGAAAGGCTTTTATTACTTTCACTATTTATCTTTCTTGTGATTGTGGGCATGGTCATCATGTATGAGGTTCACAAGAAGATTGCCGATTTTTCAGATGAATTAGATAGATGTCTTGATGATATGATAAATGGAAGAGAAGATATTGACTTTTTACTCAACGAGGAAACACTAATATCAAAACTGCAAATAAAATTAAAGCGGCTTTATGAAATTATGCTACAACAATCGAGGAAAAGCATTACAGAAAAAGAAGCAATACAATGCTTGGTATCTGATATTTCCCATCAAGTCAAAACACCTATTGCAAATATAAAAATGTATAATGGAATTTTACAAGACAGGCAACTTACTGAGGAGAAGCGACGGGATTTTTTTATTGCAATTTCAACACAGGTTGATAAACTTGATTTCCTCATGCAGTCCATGGTAAAAATGTCACGCCTTGAAACCGGAATTTTTGAGATAAAGCCCAAACAGGCTTTAATTTATAATACCCTTGCTCAGGCGCTAAGCGGTATTGAGCCAAAAGCCGAAACTAAGAAAATAAATATTACAGTGGAATGTGCAGAAACTATCATAGCATTGTTTGATGAAAAATGGACCACAGAAGCACTTTTTAATATCTTGGATAATGCCATTAAATATACCCCAAGGGGTGGTGAAGTTGTGGTATCAGTCAATCAATGGGAGTTTTATACGAAAATTGATATTTTGGATACAGGTAAAGGTATTCCTGAAAAAAGTTATGGCAGCATATTCAAACGGTTTTATCGTGAGCCGGAAGTCCACAACCAAGAGGGTGTTGGTATTGGCCTGTACCTTTCCCGTGAAATCATTACCATGCAAAATGGTTATATTGAGGTCAAGTCCAGACTTGGTATTGGTACTACTTTCTCTGTTTTTATTCCAAATTGATGAAATGTCTCAATACTGTGATATTTCTGAGAGGTTTATGAGATATTTTAGATATATTATTAAAGTATTCCAAAAGAAAGTAGGTAAATAATATGAAAACTGTATTACAAACAAGGGAATTGAAAAAATATTATGGCACAGAACAAAATATCGTAAAAGCTCTTGATGGCATAAATCTTTCTATAGTACAAGGTGAATTTGTTGCAATTGTAGGCACTTCAGGCAGCGGCAAATCAACCTTACTTCACATGATGGGAGGTTTGGACAATCCTACCTCTGGTAGTGTTCAGGTGGATGGAAAGGAATTGTCAAAGATGGATAAAGACCAACTTACCATTTTTCGACGTAGAGAGATTGGCTTCGTTTTTCAAAACTATAATCTTATTCCAAATCTTAATGTATATGAAAATATTGTGCTACCAATTGAACTGGACGGAAATAAAGTAGATGAAACTTTTGTGAATGATGTTTTATTGCTACTTCATATTGAAGAGAAACGAAATGGTCTACCTAATACTTTATCAGGAGGGCAGCAACAGCGAGTTGCAATCGCAAGGGCATTGGTGACAAAGCCAGCTATTATTTTGGCCGATGAGCCAACAGGAAATCTTGATAGTCGTACAAGCCAGGAAGTATTAGGACTCTTGAAAATGAGCAGTCAGAAATTTAATCAGACAATTATAATGATTACTCATAACAATGAACTAGCCCAACTTGCGGATCGGATTATCCGTATTGAAGATGGCAGGATTGTAGGATAGGAGGATGATAGGCTATGATAGAGAATAATAATAGCGGTGTAATTAAACACCTATCAAACAATAGCTTGAATTCTAATAAATTTCGCAATCTTTTAATTGGAATTGTTATTATTTTATCAGCATTTTTGCTTAGCTTTTCTTCAACGTTCATATACAATGCTGCCGTTGATATACAAAATAAAACCTTATATCAGGGTATATATTCTAATGTAAGCGATGACATGATTAGCTATATCCAAAATAATGTTGATGTATTTGAATATGGCGTTCATAGGGATGTTGGCATAGTAAAAGGTGAGAAAGCCACTTTGGACATCCTTTATACGGATGACAATATGATGAAGTTATCTAATGTATCTATCAGTAAGGGAGAAGTACCTAGCAAGGATAATGAAATAGCAATTGAGGAAAGGTACCTATTATCTATGGGAATAAATGCAGGTATCGGAGATACTATTACATTATCTTTCAGAAATGATGTGAGCCGTGAAATGCAAGAACAGGTATTTATCATTTGTGGTTTTTTGGATGTAGGTAGTAACAGCACTACCCGTACTAGGTTTGACTCTATTGTAGCAAAAGACTTTCTGCTCTCAGATCCGTTTTTGTCTACTGCTGATATGACAATAGCTGTTCAAATATCAAATGCCAGTTCATATTCTAACGACGAATTGAAAGCAAAAGTTAAGGAAATAGGGACACTTTCAGGGGTAAGAGGAGAAGATATCCATATAAACCATTGGAATATTGATAGTAATAATGCTTCTTCTCAAACCACTTTAGCTATCATTGCAATTGCACTCATTGTCTTATTTGCTTGTGCATTAGTAATTTACAATATATTCTATGTTTCTATTATGAGAAGAATAAATGAGTATGGCCAATTGCGTACTATTGGAGCAACATCAAAGCAAATTCGTAAGATTGTCCTTCGAGAGGGAAGAATATTATCTTTTAAATATATTCCCATTGGAATTGCACTTGGTTGCATTGCAAGTGCTATGATTTCACCAGTCAAATGGCAAATGTATCCCAGCCTAATATATGCTATTATTTCCTCAGGAATAACTTATCTCACTGTTATGGTATCGGTGAAAAAACCTGCAAGGTATGCAGCTTCAATTTCTCCGATAGAAGCTGTACGATATACCCATTATCAGTGGAAAAGCAATAAAACTGAACGTGCAACAAAAAAACTTTCTGCTTTTTCCCTTGGGATTATGAATTTAGCAAGAGATAAGAAAAAAACAATAGTAACCTTTACATCATTGTCTCTTAGTGGGATATTATTTATTTCTTTAGCTTCAATTATGACTGCTGTTGATGCTAACCTTTATGCTCGTGGTTTTTTTTCGTATGGAGGTGAATATACAATCAGTTTGAATGGTGATTTGATTTCTTCAACAGTCAGTTACAGTGATTTACAAGTTGACAATCCACTTACGGAGGAATTGAGGCAAAGTATTGTACAGATTGATGGAGTGGACAGCGTTGAAACAAAAAAGTACATTAGTGCATTCCTGTTAGATGAAAACTACCAAGGCGATACAATAGGGATTTACAGTATGGCAGAAGAGGATGTTGATAACTTTCAAAAATATTTAATAGCTGGTGAATTATCAGGAAATACCAAATCCAATGAAATTAGTATTGTGGTTAATCAAGGTACTGCAGTATATCAAAATAGCAATCTCACTTATGAAATTGGGGACTACGTAAATACCATCATTAAGGATGGTGAAAAGAGAACCAAAATAACCTTTGTTGTAGATGGGGTTATTTTTAACGATGACAGTGGAATAACATTTTATTTACCAAGTAATGTGATGGATAGCATTGTGTCTGGGAATTGTAATTCTGCTTTTGAAATCATTTCAGGTCAAGGTTATTCCAAACAGGTTGAAACTCAATTTAGACAGTTGATTGATAAGGATGAACGGCTTTCAATAGAACTTTTGAAAGATATTACTATGGAGATAAAATCTGCTTTCAAAATGATGGCCGTAGCACTATATACTTTTATAGCTTTCATTGCAATATTTGCCATTGTGAATTTGCTGAACACAATTGTCACAAACACCATTGTACGCAAAAAGGAAATTGGCATGTTGCAGGCGGTGGGGATGGACCGCAAGAAACTACGAACAATGCTTCAAGCTGAAAATTTGTGTTTAACATTTGGTAGCTTTCTAATATCACTTGTTATAGGCGGTATTGGTGGTTATGCGTTATGCAATGCTATTTCAAATATAGGTGGATTAGATTATACTGAATACCAATTTCCTTTGTGGCAAATTGTTTCGTATTTTCTCTTAATTATCATTGTACAATTTACTATAACTTATTTCCTTGATCGTTCTATGTCAAAACAAACAGTGATTGAGCGTCTAGAATAAAAAGACTACATTTAGCGGCGACCGTAAGACCGCCGTTTTTTATATATATTTTCCTGTTACAGAATTTTTATTGGATTTTAAGCTATCTGGAGTACCCACTGCAATTACTTTGCCTCCATTAATTCCACCTTCTGGTCCAAGGTCAACTATCCAATCGGAAGCTTTTATAACTTGTTGATTATGCTCTACTACAATTACTGTGTTTCCTGAGTCCACCATTTCATTTAGAAGAAGAAGAAAGTTTTCTACGTCAATTGGATGGAGACCAGTTGTGGGTTCATCAATTAGATATAGATTATTCTTACCCTTGTTATAGATTAATTCTTTTGCTAGCTTTAATCTTTGTCCTTCTCCTCCAGATAAGGTAGTCAATGTTTGACCCAGTTCCAGATACCCTAATCCTACATCTTTAAGTAGCTTTAAAATTTTAAGAACTTTAGGATGGTTATTGAAGACATACAATGCATCTTCAACAGAGATTTGTAAAACATCTTTTATAGTGTATCCCTTATATTCTACAGATAGCACCTTATCATTGAATTGATTTCCATTGCACACCGGACAAGGCACATCTAAATTCTCAAAAAACAGCATATTGCTTGTGACATAGCCAAGTCCTTCACAATTCTCACAGCGTCCTCCTTTAGTATTGAATGAAAAGTGCTTACTAGTTAATCCTTTATCTTTAGCATCCTCTAATCCGCCAAAAATTTTTCTTATTTCAGAATAAACCTCTAAATAAGTTGCCACATTTGAGCGTTTCATTCTAGTAAGGGGCGATTGTTCCACTGTGATAATTTGATCAAAAATTTCAGTTCCTATCACTTTATTGTAATCTGTATGATTTTTTATATTGGATTTTGATAGTATGTCGAATATCAATGTTGATTTTCCTGAACCTGAAACTCCAGTAACACTGGTCAAGCAACCAACAGGAAATTTAACATTAATATTTTTTAAGTTGTGTAAATTTGCATTTTTTACTTCTATAAAATCTCCAGTTCCCTTTCGAAACTCTTTAGGATTTTGTAATTTCATCTTCATATTTCTCTTCAGATAGGATCCGGTCACAGAAGTATCCTGTGTATTCAGTTCTTCTAAGGTTCCTACTCCAATTATTTCTCCGCCATATTTACCAGAACCAGGACCAATATCTATAATATAATCAGCTTGCTGCATTACATCTATATCATGCTCAATGACTATAACGGTGTTTCCCAAATCCCTTAAATCTTTTAGTATATTTATAATTCCAGCGGTATCTTTTGGATGAAGACCAATTGTTGGTTCATCCATTATGTATATAATCCCTGTTAGATTAGAATCCAAAGTTGCCGCTAAGTTTATTCTTTGAGATTCACCACCAGATAAAGTCATGGTTTGTCTGTCTAGAGAAAGATACCCAAGTCCAACATTAACAATTCTTTGAATCTTTGTTTTCAAATCCAATAAATATGCTTCTACCATAAGTTTATTTCTATCATCGAAAGAGTTCTCAAGCTTTAATAACCATTCATATAATTCCTCTAAGGATAAAGAAACTAACTCAGGAAGTCGCGTATCTAGTACGGTTACAGTACGGCTTAACTTATTTAGTCGTTCCCCTTTGCAATCTTGACAAATATCAGACTCAAAATAAGCATCCAGCTGTTTTAATTCACCTTCCTTTTCTGATAACCTCCTCCAAAGGATAGAGAATACGCCTTCAAATCTGCCATCTGACACCGTTTTAGGAGGAATAATGTCAGGGAAAAGTTTTTTAACTTCCTCACTTTCAACACCATATAGAAGTATTGCTTTTTGTCCTTTATTAAAATCTATGATTGGAGTGTTTGGTTTAATGGTTATACCATAATGTTTAAAAGCATTATATAATGCAGAAATCTGATAATCCTTATATCTTTGTTCCCAGAAGTCGATTGCTCCAGTTTCCAATGATAAATGTTCATGGATTACATTGTTCTTGTTTATATTTAAGACCTTTCCTAAACCTTCACATGTTTTACAGGCACCTTCTCTGGTGTTATAAGAAAAATGTGTTCTAGTGAGCTTTTCCATTTTATAATTGCAGTGATTGCAAAACATATAAACTTTAAAATTATCTTTTGACTTCTCCACCTCTTCCTTACATTCAGAAGATATTATTTCTCTATTACAATTGGGACAAATTCTTTTACTTAGTTTTTCATAAATCATCCTAAGATCTGTATAAATGTTAGTTACTGTACCAATAGATGAACGTGGATTTTTACTATATTTATTTTGAGTAATCACAACAGAAGGTGATAAGTTACGAATATAATCAACTTTGGGCTTATGAATACCTTGATACCCTATAGCCTCTAAATATTGTCTTTGACACTCCATATAAATTGTATCAATGGCTAATGTTGATTTTCCAGAACCAGACAAGCCGGTAAAACAACAAGTTTGTTTTTAGGTATCTCCAATGAAATATTCTTCAGGTTACCTTCTTTAGCACCTTTGATAATAATGTTATTCACTTTACTACCCCCATTCTATATTTTAATAAGATATGGTTATTGCATACTTTTTTACCAATGTGGTATATATAAATAATTTATATCCATTTATTATATACAATAATGAATACTATTTCAAAACCATACAGGGAATAAAGTTGAAGAAGATGATTCCTGATAAACTTTACAAATCAACAAACGGTCATTAAAATATATAGTAATATAAATGTAAAAATAATAAATATACTATACGAATGAAAATATTTGTGAGGTTAAAAATGAAGGAATTTACATGTGAAGAAATTAAAGAAGTTGTTTTTCAACTGATGAATGAAAAATGTTTAAATTGTAAAGTTTTTGTTGCTGGCGGTATTTTGCCTTGGATAATATCTTCAAATGATTCAAATAGAAAGCATTCAGATATTGATATTGTGGTTGCAAAAGAAAACATGCCATTGATACGAGCATATTTAAAGAACAAGGGGTTATATAATATCAAATATGATTCTATCCATTTAGATTTCAATACAGATTATGCGGACTTTGGAATAGAAGCATTTATTAATGACATACCTGTTAACTTTGCACCATTTGAATACCAAGGGAATGATATAATCCAAAAGAATTTTTCAGTAGCAGAACTCTCAGGACTTGACGCGTTAGTACAAGTTACCATGAAAGGTATCAAAGTTGATGACTATGTTACATTTATGAATTTAGCAAATGGTCTTTGTATTGGAATGTATACATTGGAAATGGTTAAGTCCGCTAAAGAAATTTCTAATAGGGATAAAGATATTTATGATTTGAAAGAAATCGAAAAAATTGGCTTTGATGCTGCAAGGTACAATAGAGTAAAACCAGTAGTTCAAAATATGAGCATAGATTTCATCCCTGGTAATCCAGTTGAATAATCATTCTAAAAGTCAAAGTTTTTGAAGGTTTTTAAATGACAAATGAAGTGTGGTTGTGTTCCCTCAGACTGATGTTTGAGGGAATTTTTATATGGAGCTAGTGTTTCTCAAACATCATTGATAAGAAAACAAACCTATAATACCTGTTAGAATAATAATAAATATTGGATTCATTTTATACTTTCTTAGTGAAAATAAAGAAATAATGAATACAATGATGGCAGTAATATTAAAATTAACAGCTTTAACATCAAGTGATGGCGAGCCCAAAAAGGCAATCAAAAGGATAGTAGATGCAGAAGCTGCAATAAGTCCAACAGAAGTAGAGCGTAATCCTTTTAATATATTGGAAATGATATCTATATCTTTATGTTTTCTGAAAAACCTGTATAAAATAATAGAAAGAATAAATCCAAATAGAATACATCCTAATGTGGCTACTATAGCTCCGAATATACCGGCAATGCGTATTCCCACAAAAGTTGAGGTGTTAACTGCTAAAGGCCCAGGGGTCATCTGGGAGATTGTAATAATATCAGTGAATTCTTGCAAAGTAAGCCAATGATGTAAATCAACTACTTGTTCCTGTATTAATGGTATTGTAGCATAACCGCCACCGATACTAAATAAACCAATCTGTAAAAAGCTGACTAATAAAATAATTATATTTTTATTCATAGCTTGCCCCTCCTTTTCAAATAAGTTTGTACAACGCATAGGAATGAAGAGAAAATAATAATTAAGATAACATTAATATTTAAAAAGAAGCTCGCGAAAAATGAAGCAGGAACCATTAATGTTAACAACCAATTTTTTTCATCTAAAATTCCTTTGCTCATATCAATTACTAAATCCACGATAGTAGCGGCGACGCCTGCTTCCATTCCTTTTAGGATTGAAGAAATAACTCTATTATCTCGAAATACACTATAAAAAGAAGATATAACAGATAAAATAAGCAAAGGTGGGAGGATTGTTCCGATACAACAAATGATTGCACCTATAATTCCAGCAATACGATAACCTACTAATACAGAAATATTAACTGCAATGGCACCAGGTGTTGACTGAGAAATGGCTGCCATATCCAGCAGTTCTTGTTCATTAATTAACTTTAGATCATTTACGAAGTATTTCTGTATCATAGGTATAACAACGTATCCACCTCCAAAGGTAAAGGCGCTTATAGAAAACATTATTCTAAACAGGGAAAAATAAAATTTTAATTTATTAGATTTCATAATGATAAAACTCTCCTCTACATACAAATTATAGACTTCCTATATTATATCTTATAGAAATATCATAAGTAAAATAGTATAATATTATAATAAACATAACTAATTAGTAATGAGAGGGATTCCTATGAATTTGAGGCACTTACGTATTTTTAAAACTGTATGTGAAGAAGAGAGTATTACAAGAGCAGCTGAAAAACTGTTTATGACACAGCCAGCAGTTTCTAATGCAATCAACGAATTAGAATGCCATTTAGGTATTTGTTTATTTGATAGAATTTCTAGAAGGCTTTATTTAAATGAAACAGGTAAACTATTTCTAGCAAAAGCAATAAAGCTTTTGGATTTGTATGATGACTTGGAACAAAACTCCAAAGAATTAGAAGATAATGCAACTATCAAGATTGGATCAAGCATAACCATTGCAAATTTTATTTTACCTAAAGCAATAGCAAAATTTGAAACGGTTTGCAAGAATACTCCCACCAATATTATAATTGATAATGCCAGAAATATTGAAAATATGCTATTTAACAATGAAATTGATTTAGGATTGATTGAAGGAGTTATTTATAAGGAAGAGTTGATAAAAATTCCATTTTCAAACTATGAGTTAGCAGTACTTTGTTCACCTGAACATAAATTTGCACTAGAAAAATCCATAGATGTTAATACATTAATAAAAGAAAGGTTATTGTTGAGAGAAAAAGGTAGTGCCATTCGTGATGTTTTTGACAGTGCATTATTATTACATAATATAACTGTAAATCCAGAGTGGACAAGTGTGAATTCACAAGCTTTAATTTATGCAGTAAAGCAAAACTTAGGAATAAGTGTGTTGCCAAAAATATTAGTGGAAAACGAAGTTAGCAATGGAGAGCTTTTTGAGGTAAAAGTAAATGATTTTGAATTAATCAGTGTAAATCATATTGTATTTCATAAAGATAAGATCCAAACTAAGAATTATAAAACGCTAATTGAAATAATAAAGAATAAAGCAAGTGATAAATAGATTACCTATATTGAAAAAAATATAGAGGATTCATCTAAGATTACTATTAAATTAATTATAGTAATCTTTTTTATTTAGGGAATAATACTTAAAAATGTAATATGAAAGACGGTGGTGTTATGCCTAATAATAAAATACCTAATCGATTGATTAATGAAAAATCTCCTTATTTACTTCAACACGCATATAACCCTGTAGATTGGTATTCATGGGGTGAGGAAGCCTTTGAAAAGGCTAAGAAGGAAGATAAGCCAATATTTCTAAGTATAGGATACAGCACATGTCACTGGTGTCACGTAATGGAAAGAGAATCCTTTGAAGATGAGGAAGTAGCTAAAAGGTTAAATGATGTTTTTATATGTGTTAAGGTAGATAGGGAAGAGAGACCTGACGTTGATAATATATATATGACTTATTGTCAAGCTATGACAGGCAGCGGTGGATGGCCACTTACTGTAATAATGACTTCGGAGAAAAAGCCTTTCTTTGCAGGTACATATTTCCCTAAAAAAAGAAAGTTCGGGAGACCAGGTTTATTTGATATTATAGATGAAATAGAAATTAACTGGCACGGAAATAGGGATAATATTATTGAATATTCCAATAAGCTATTAGAAAACATAAAATGGGAAAGTAGTAAAAATAAAAAAACTGAGCTGGATGAAAATATAATTATAGAGGCTTTTAATAGACTAGATAAAGCTTTTGATAGGGAATATGGAGGATTTTATGCTCAACCTAAATTTCCAACTCCTCATAAGCTAATGTTTCTTCTCAGGGTATGGAAGGTCTATGGGTATAAAGAAGCTCTACATATGGTTGAAAGTACATTAGAAAGTATGTATAAGGGGGGCATATTTGATCATATAGGCTTTGGATTTAGCAGGTATTCTACAGACGGGAAATGGCTTATTCCACATTTTGAAAAAATGCTATATGATAATGCTCTATTAGCTCTAGTATATGCAGAAGCTTATTCTGAAACTAAAGAAGAAAAGTACAAAGACATATGTGAAAAAATACTTTGGTACTTAAAAGATAAGATGATATCTGAAAAAGGCGCTTTTTATTCTGCGGAAGATGCGGATTCAGAAGGGGTGGAAGGAAAGTTTTATACATGGACTTTAGAAGAGGTAAAAAAAGTTTTAGGAGAGGAAGAGGGAGAATTTTTCTGTTCTTACTATGATATTACAAAGAGAGGAAACTTTGAAGAGAAAAATATTCCAAATTTAATTAATCAGAATTTAAATGAAATAAGTAGAGATACCTTAGAAAGATTAAATTCATTAAGAGAAAAGCTATATATTCATAGAGAAAAGAGGATACATCCCCATAAAGATGATAAAATATTAACCTCATGGAATGGATTGGCTATAGTTGCTTATGCCTACGCAGGAAGAATATTTAATAATAAGAATTATATAGATACGGCAGAAAGAGCTGTAAGTTTCCTATTAGAGAATCTTGTAAGAGAAGATGGAAGAGTCTTAGCAAGATTCAGGGAAGGAGAATCGGCTTATTTAGCATACCTAGATGATTATGCCTTTTTAGTGTGGGGTTTAATAGAGTTATATGAAGGAACCTTTAATGATGATTATCTAAAAAAAGCTATTTATTATAACAATGAGACCATAAGACTATTTTGGGATAAAGAACTATCAGGATTCTTTATTTACGGTGAGGATGGAGAAGAGCTTTTATTAAGGCCTAAGGAGAGTTTCGACAATGCAATGCCTTCAGGAAATTCAGTGGCTATTTACAATATGCTAAGGTTATCTAGTATGACTGAGGACTTAGAATTAAGTAATAAAGCCACAGAGGCTTTTAATGTATTTGGAGAAAATATTAAAAACTATCCAGAAGCTCATCTGTTTTTGTTAATTCCGTTTATGTTTACAGTAAAGGAAAATAGAAAAATAATTATTTCAGGGAAAATAGAAGATAGTACTTTAAAAGAAATGATAAGTGAAATCAATAAGAAATTCACACCTTTTACAAATGTAGTATTGCAAAGTAGCAATGAAGATGAGACTAAGGCATATATCTGTGAGAATTTTGCTTGTAGTAGTCCTGTAAGTATTTTAGAGGAGTTTGTAAAGTTGCTTCATTAATTTAGGGTGAATTAAATAATTGTAAGTCAAACTATAGTAAATTAAGTCATGGTAAATTAAACAGTATAAAAGAAGTTCATATATGATAGCATAGTGGAGAATAAAGTTTTAGATTAGTTAAGAGCATACAATCTTAAATTTTAATTCTCCACTATTAATTAATCAAATTAGCTAAGTTTTTTTATTAAATAAGTATTTTTACTAGAATAGGAGCTAATATGGAAGTGGCTAATCCAGCGATACCTATAGCTAGTCCACTCATTGCTCCCTCTGTTTCGCCCATTTCTATAGCTTTAGTTGTACCTACGGCATGAGTAGAGGTGCCAATAGCTATTCCTATTGCGATTTTATCATCAATTTTAAAAAGTTTACATACTATAGGCGCTATAACGGCTCCCATTATGCCTGTAATAACAATTGCAGAAACTGTAACAGCAGGTATACCTCCAATAACCTTGGACACTTCTATTCCTATAGGAGTAGTTATTGATTTAGGTACTAACGAAAGAGCAAGCTCTATATCTATGTTAAATAATTTGCATAAGTATACTACGCTGAAAATAGCTGTAAATGTTCCTACTGTAATTCCTAAAATTATGGGTATTAGATACTTTTTTATTAACTCTAATTGATTATATAAAGGTACAGCAAGTACTACTGTAGCGGGAGCAAGAAAAAAGGAGATTAAATTTCCTCCTAGGTTAAAAGAATCTAAATCAATATTAAACTTAATCAAAATTGATGCTATCAAGATTACACATATTAAAAGAGGATTAAATAAAGGTATATTAGTTTTTTTATAAATCAATAATCCAATTTCAAAACATGCTATGGATAAGATTACCCCAAATAAAGGTGAGTTTATAATTGAATCCATCTATTTGTTATTCCTCCTTGCATATAATTGAATTGTCCAACCTGTTACCACCATGGTTATAATAGAGGAGATAAACAGTATAGACAAAAAAGCAACCCATTGTCCTTCTAAAATTGCCATACATGATATTATGCCTACCCCTGCTGGAACAAAGAAAAAAGAAAGATGATCTAATAAAAATTTGCTTAAAGTATCTATCATGTTAATTTTTATAATTCCAGAGCATAAAGCAATAAATAAAAGCAACATGCCTAATACATTACCGGGTATGGGAAGTTTAAATATATTGTGTATTAATTCTCCTAAGAGGCATAATATTAATATAATACCCATTTGTCTAAGTAGTTTCATAAAAACACCTCTTTTCTGTAATAGAGTTAGGAATGTACCAATACTTATTTTAGTACTATTGAAAGAAAAATGCCAGAATTAATATATATTTTTGTAGAAAAATGAGGGTGAAAATATATGAAAAAATATATTGAAAGCATTGTAAACCCTTATAAGGGATTGCCTAAAGAAATTTATATTATGTTTATTTCAAGAATGATTAATAGTTTAGGAAGTTTTGTTTACCCCTTGCTTACATTGATACTGACTCAAAAAATTGGATTATCTCGTAATAAAGCAGGTATATTTATGACATTTATTGCAGTTTTATCAGCACCAGGTATGTTGATTGGAGGAAAGTTAGTAGATACTATAGGAAGGAAAAAAACCATATTAATATTTCAAACTTTAGCTTTAATAGTTTTTGTCATATGTGCTTTTTTAAAACCATCATTCAAAATGGCATATATACTCATGTTAGCTCCTGTTTTTTATTCTTTTTGTATGCCAGCTCAAGATGCCATAACAGCAGATTTGACTGATGAAAGTAACAGGAAAGAAGCATTTTCCTTACTATATATGGGACATAATTTAGGTTTTGCTATAGGACCTATAATTGGAGGCATGTTATATAAAAATCACCTTCCTTTAGTTTTTTTAGGAGATGCTCTTACCACATCTATATCTCTCTTGCTTGTATTGTTATTTATTAAAGAAACTCTAAATAGGGAAGATGAGAAAGTTATAGATAATAAAGAATCCTCCATATCCATATTGAAGAAAAGAAAAAAATTAATATTTTTCGCTTTAATATTATTTATATATCAATTTTCATATTCTCAATGGGGATTTTTATTGCCTTTGCAACTAGGAGATATTTATGGTCAAGATGGAGGAAAGTATTTTGGGTTTATGGCTGGTGTAAATGGAGTTTTGATAGTATGTCTTACTGCTTTTATATCAAGAATTACAACGAAGCTTAAGAGTTTGAAAATTATTGCCATAGGGGGATTGTTTTATTCTGTAGCCTTTTTAATATTCTCAATGGAAAGTAGTATGGTATATTTTTTTATTGCCGTAGGAATAATGACTTTTGGAGAGGTAATGGTATCTGTTAATACTCCAGTGTTTATATCAAATAATACTCCACCTAGTCATAGAGGAAGAATTAACGCTATACTTCCAACTATATATGGAGCTGGATGGGCACTAGGTCCCGTTTTGATGGGATCATTTTTATCATATTATCCAATAAAGGTAGCATGGGCTGCTATATTTTTATTGATGTTTCTTGCAGCTTTATTCATGATGATATTGAATGTTCAGAAAGACAAAAGTCAATAATTCATATTGACAAAACACGAATTATAATACTATAATTACTAAAGATTAGTAATAAGCAAGTAGTTTAAATGACTTATTATTAGTATAATTAGTTTGTGTAAATTTTTATTAGTAATAATGAAAATACATTGCTTTGAATAATATAATGAAAATAAGATTTAAATTTTATGAAGAGGAGAGTACTTTTAACATTTCTTTAAGCGAGCAGGGAGTGGTGGAAGCCTGTAAGAAAGTGAAAAGGAAGAGAGCCTTGGAGAAGCTTATTCCAAATTCTAAAGTAGAAGAGTAGAGTAAGACGTTAACTGCGTTAAGGTTTTGAGTGGACTATTGTCAACTAGAGTGGTACCGCGGAATTTAGCCGTCTCTTTTATATTAAGAGAGGTTTTTTTGTTTTTTGAACTAATAGTAAATAATTAAAAGTAATTAATAAAAATAGACCAATAAAAAGGGAGGAATAAACAATGGATTTTAAAAAGTTAGTAGCAGAGAGGATTTCTGAAAACATAGAATTACCTATTGAAAAGGTTGAAGAATTTATAGAAATACCACCTAAAGCAGATATGGGGGACTTTGCTTTTCCTTGTTTTCAATTAGCAAAAACCTTAAGAAAAGCTCCAAATGCAATAGCAAGTGAACTAAAGGAAAAAATAAATAAAGATGGATTTGAAAAAATCGAAAGTCTAGGACCTTACTTGAATTTTTTTGTAGATAAAGAGGTATTTGCAAAAAATACTTTAGAAAAAGTGATAAGTGAAGGGGAAAAATATGGACACACTAACGTGGGAGAGGGTAAAAATGTAGCTTTAGAGTATTCATCTCCTAATATTGCAAAACCATTCCACGTTGGACATTTATTTAGTACTGCTATCGGTAACTCCTTATATAAAATAATGAGTTCTCAAGGATATAATTGTATTAGATTGAATCATTTAGGAGATTGGGGAACACAATTTGGTAAACTAATTTCAGCATATAAGAGATGGGTAGATGAAGAAGCATTAGAAAAAGAGACTATAAAAGAATTATTAAGAATATATGTAAAATTTCATGATGAAGCAGAAAAAGATCCTTCATTAGAGGAAGAAGGAAGAAGGTATTTTAAAAATCTAGAAGAAGGCTCACAAGAGGAAACAAAGCTTTGGGAAAGATTTAAAGAGTTAAGCTTAAAAGAGTTTGATAGGGTTTATAAAATGCTAAACGTAGAATTTGATTACTATAATGGGGAGAGCTTCTACGGTGATAAAATGGATGCTGTAGTAGAAGAAATAGATAAAAAAGGATTATTAACTGATAGCAATGGAGCTAAGGTTGTAATGCTAGATGATTATAATATGCCACCATGTATAATAAAGAAATCTGATGGTGCAACAATATATGCCACTCGTGATTTAGCAGCAGCTATATATAGAAAAAACACTTATGATTTCTATAAGAGTATATATGTAGTTGGACTTGAACAAAGTCTTCACTTTAAACAGGTGTTTACTACATTAAAGCTTATGGGACATGAATGGGCAGATGATTGTAAACATATAGGCTTTGGTCTTGTAAGATTTTCTGATAAAAAACTTTCAACTAGAAAAGGAGAAGTTATATTCTTAGAGGATCTATTAAAAGAGTCCATAGATAAAACCATGGAAATTATAAAAGAAAAAAATGCGGAATTGGAAAACAAGGAAGAAGTAGCAGAAAAGGTTGGTATAGGGGCTGTAGTATTCACTTATTTGAAGAATAACAGAGAAAGAGATATAGTGTTTAGCTGGAATGAAATGCTAAGTTTCGATGGTGAAACAGGACCTTATATTCAATATAGTTATGCAAGAGGAAAGAGTATACTAAGAAAATTAGGAACTGTATGTGAAGAAGTGGATTATAGCAAACTATCCTCTAAGGAAGAATTTGAATTAATAAAAACTTTAGAAGGATTTAATAATGCTATAACTTATTCAATAGATAAATTAGAGCCATCTATAGTTACTAGATATGTAATAGATGTAGCTAAAGGATTTAATAAATTTTACAATCTGCATAGCATTATAAATGCTGAAGATGAAGCAACAAAGAAGGCAAGATTAAAGTTAGTTGAGGCAACTTGTGTAGTAATTAAGAATGCTTTAGCACTGTTAGGTATTGAGGCTGTTGAAAAAATGTAATATAGAACATGGATTTAAAATGGTCTACAATTTTTTGTAGACCATTTTAAATTTAGGCATTATATTGTATAATTATATAGGTTCTAAGATAGAAAATGGAGGATAACTATGATAATTGAAGATAGAAATGTAGGTATAAATATTCCTGCTGAGATATTTAAAGAATATGAACTAGAAGATATAGCTTTTTTTGATATAGAGACTACTGGCTTTAGCAAGGAAGAGGACAAGATTATACTTATATCTGTAGGAAAATATATAGATGGGAATATATATAATGTAAAACAATATTTTGCAGAAAGCATTGAAGATGAAAAAAATATTCTTTTTGAATTTGGAAAAGATATTACAAATTTCAATAAATGGTGTTCCTTCAATGGCATAGCTTTTGACGAACCTTTTATTAAGCATAAATTATATAAGAATAAATTAGAAATTGAGTTGCCAAATGAGCATATAGATTTATATAGGCTTATTAGACCTTATCATAAGCAATTAGGATTAAATAGATGTAATTTAAAAACCGTTGAAAAACATTTAGGTATCGAAAGAAAAGATACTATTGACGGAGGAATTAGTGTAATATTATATAATGAATATCTTAAAACTAGAGATGAAGACTTAAAGAAAAAGATATTGTTGCATAATTATGAAGATGTTCTTAATTTACCTAAAATATTTAAGTTGATCTACAAAATGGACAATAACTGTGATTTAGTCAGAGAAAATCCTATAACAGATAAACAAGCAAAATATTTGATGTTTTTATTAAAAAAGCATAATATAGATATAGAGGTAGATTTAAGTAAAATATCAAAAAGAGCGGCATGTAGACTAATTGATAGTATTATAAGGGGAGAAAAAAATTTAGACCTTTTAGAAGGCATTATAAAAAATAGCTATTAAGAGGATCATTATTAAAGGGGGGTGTTTTTGTGCCAATAAAAGATATTATGGTGTCAAATTTAATAACTTTAGAACCTGAAGACACAGTGGAATATGCTCTAAAGTTGATGAATCAAAAGAAAATAAATGGCGCACCAGTGATAGATGGTTCAGGAAAGCTTCTGGGAATGATAGTAAAGGCGGATATTTACAGGTTTCTAATGGAAGAGGGACATTATGATACTTGTCCAGTAGAGTGGGTTATGACAAAAAAAGTTGTAGCGGCATCACCAAATGATGATTTAGTAGGAGTTGCAAAGAAATTAAGAGAACATAATATTATTGCTATTCCTGTAGTAGAAGAAGACAATACCTTAAAAGGTATACTTACAGTTGAAGATATAGTAGATTATTTTTTAAGTGAAAATTAGATGCAAAATTGAATTTAATAATATGCTGTGATAAAGTGAAAAACAGAGTAAATTAGTAAGAGAGGAAACTAATTTACTTTGTTTTATTTATTTGCCATTATATAACGAACAATATAATTATAAAATTAAATAATATATGTTATAATATGAATGATTAATAAATATTAATACCTTAATATACGCAACAAACGTTCTGAACACAAAGGAGGAAATATATGAATAGACAATGGCAAGATTTTAAACTAGGAGATTGGAATGATAAAGTAAATGTAAGAGATTTTATTCAAAGTAATTATTCCCCTTATTATGGAGATGATAGCTTTTTAAAAGAAACAAGCAAAAAAACTAAAGAAGTATGGGATATAAGTAGCAAATTAATTATAGAAGAATTGAAAAAAGGTATATTAGATGTAGATAGGGAAACTGTGTCAGGGATAGACTCTTGTAAAGCTGGATATATAAAAAAAGATAGTGAAGTTATTGTTGGATTACAGACGGATTCACCGCTAAAAAGAATGATTAATCCTTATGGTGGAATTAGAATGGTAAAACAAGCTTTAGATGAATACGGATATGATATAGACCATAATATTGAAGAAATATTTACTAAATATAGAAAGACTCATAATCAGGGAGTTTTTGACGCTTATACTGATGAGATGAGAAAAGCTAGAAGTGCAGGTATTTTGACAGGATTGCCAGATGCTTATGGTAGGGGAAGAATTATAGGTGATTATAGAAGAATCCCTCTTTATGGAATAAATTTTTTAATTAGTGAAAAGAAAGATGAATTAGAGAAAATTAAAGGCACAATGCTAGATGAAAAAATTAGATTGAGGGAAGAGGTTAGTGAACAAATTAGAGCCTTAGAAAAAATGAAAACTATGGCATTGTCCTATGGTATAGATATATCAAATCCTGCTGAAAATGCTAAAGAAGCTGTTCAATTTATGTATTTTGGTTATTTGGCAGGAGTTAAAGAAAATAATGGTGCAGCTATGTCTTTAGGAAGGACAAGTACTTTTATAGATATATATATAGAAAGAGACTTAAAAAAGGGAATTATAACTGAAGAAGAAGCTCAAGAAATAATAGATCAATTTGTAATTAAATTAAGACTTATAAGACATTTAAGAACTCCTGAATATAATGAATTATTTGGTGGAGATCCTAATTGGATTACTGAATCAATTGGAGGAATGGGATTAGATGGAAGAACATTAGTAACTAAGACCTCCTTTAGATTTTTACATACCCTTATAAATTTGAATCCAGCACCAGAACCAAATATGACAGTTCTATGGTCTGAAGATTTGCCAGAAAGCTTTAAAAAGTTTTGTGCAAAGATGTCCATAATAACGGATTCCATACAATATGAAAATGATGATATTATGAGACCTATATATGGAGATGATTATGGCATAGCTTGCTGTGTTTCAGCTATGAAAATGGGGAAGGAAATGCAGTTCTTTGGAGCTAGATGCAATATAGCTAAAGCGTTACTACTTGCTATTAATGGAGGAATGGATGAAATAAAGGGCAGTATAGTTGTGCCTGAAATAGAAAAGTTAGAAGATGAGATATTAGATTACAGTAAAGTTTATTACAACTATAGTAAAGTTTTAGAGTACTTAGCAGAGCTTTATGTAAATACTATGAATACTATACATTTCATGCATGATAAGTATGCTTATGAGGCTTCACAAATGGCTCTACATGATATTTATGTAGGAAGACTTATGGCTTTTGGTATAGCAGGATTGTCCGTTGCTATTGATTCACTTAGTGCTATAAAGTATGCTAAGGTAAAACCTATAAGAAGAAACGGATTAGCAGTGAATTTTCAAATAGAAGGAACCTTTCCTAAATACGGAAATGACGATGATAGAGTAGATAATATTGGAGTAGATTTAGTAAAGAAATTTTCAGAGGAGCTTAAGAAACATCCAACATATAGAAATGCAAGACACACCCTTTCAGTATTAACAATTACATCAAATGTAATGTATGGAAAGAAGACTGGTTCTACTCCAGATGGGAGAAAAATAGGAGAGCCTTTATCTCCAGGGGCAAATCCAATGCATGGTAGGGATAAAGAGGGAGCGTTGGCTTCATTGAATTCTGTAGCTAAAATACCTTATTGCCACTGTGAAGATGGAGTTTCTAATACTTTTTCTATAGTTCCTAAGGCTTTAGGCATGAATTTAGAAGATAGAATTGAGAATTTGGTATCCATTATGGATGGATATTTTCTACAAGGTGCTCATCATCTAAATGTTAATGTGCTAAATAGGGAGACATTGATGGATGCTATGGAATATCCAGATAAATATCCTACATTGACAGTAAGAGTATCTGGATATGCGGTTAATTTTAATAGATTATCAAAAGAACAACAAGAAGAGGTTATAAGGAGAACCTTCCATGAAAGAGTATAAAAAGGGAAGGATTCACTCAATTGAAACTATGGGATTAGTTGATGGACCCGGCATAAGAACTGTTGTGTTTTTTCAAGGGTGTCATTTAAATTGTGTATACTGTCATAACCCTGACACATGGAACGTAAAAGGTGGATATGATATAAGCTCTAAGGAGTTAATTCATAAAATAATTAGATATAAACCCTATTACAGAAAATCTAATGGAGGGGTAATTTTATCTGGTGGAGAGTGTTTATTGCAAGAAGACTTTCTTATAGATGTTCTAAAAAGATGTAAAGAAGAAGGTATTCATACAGCAATTGATACTTCAGGGTGTGGAAACGGAAATTATGATGAAGTTTTAAAATACACAGATTTAGTTGTACTAGATATAAAACATGTAGATGATGAGGGATATAGAGAGATTACAAGTGGCGGAATTGAAGAGGTGGAAAGATTTATTAAGGCGCTAAATAAAACCAGCTGTAGTGTTTGGATAAGGCATGTAGTCATTCCAGGAATTACTGATAATGATGAACATATATTAAAATTAAAAGAAAAAATAAATAATATAAAGAATTTAGAAAAAGTAGAGCTGCTTCCTTATCATAGCATGGGAGAGTGTAAGTATGAGGAGTTAAAGATTCCATACAAGTTAAAAGGAATAAAAGATATGGAAGATAAGTTAATGATAAAGCTAAATAAAATAATAAATAAAAAATGAGGATAGTGTTTAAACACTATCCTCATTTCTCATCTTTATAACTTGGGCAATGTGAAGAACAACTTCCACAACTGCATCCACCAGAAGATTTTTTCTTTATGTTTTTATATAGTATATAAATAGCTGAAAGGGCTATCACAGCTGTAATAACAATTTGAATAAACATATTATCACCATCCTACAAAATTAAAATTCCTATATTATATATTAAAAAAGATACTATCCAGGCTAGTCCCATTTGATAAAGAACTGAACCTATTGCCATTTTCTTACCATACTCCTTTTTCATAGCAGCTACTACGGATATACAAGGTGTATATAATAATACAAATACTAAGAATGAAATAGCGGATAACTGAGTAAAATGACTAGGTAAAATTTCTACTAAATTACCACCATATATAACTCCCATAGATCCTATGATAACTTCTTTTGCCATTAATCCTGTAAGTAGAGATACTGAATTTTGCCAAGAAGCAAATCCTAAAGGTTTAAAAATTGGATTAATAAATTCTCCAATTTTAGCTAGTAAACTATCATTTATTTCAACCATTCCACTAAAGTTAAAGTTTGATAAAAACCAAACTATAACAGAGACTGCAAATATAATAGTTCCAGCTTTCTTTAAGAATCCTTTACCTTTATCCCATGTGTGTAATAAAAGATTTTTAGGTTCAGGCATTTTATATTCCGATAATTCTATAATAAAAGGTTCTTCATCTTTTTTAAATAATGTGTTTTTAAATAATATACCTACAATGAAGGCTATTAATATGCCTAGTAGATATAAAGACAGTACAACAATAGATTCCTTACCAGGGAAAAACACTGATGCAAACAGTGCATAAACAGGTAGTCTAGCATTACAAGACATTAACGGAACTAAAAGAGCTGTTAGCTTTCGATCTTTTTCACTTTCTAATGTCCTTGCAGCCATTATACCGGGAACAGAACAGCCAAATCCAACTATAAGAGGGATAAAAGCTTTCCCTGATAATCCCATTCCTCTCATTATTCTATCCATTATAAAGGCAGCCCTAGACATGTATCCACTATCCTCTAAAAATGAAATTCCAAGGAATAAGGCAAGTATTATAGGTAAAAATACAATTACAGAACCAACACCACCTACAATACCATCTACAATTAATGATCTAAACCATGGGCTAGAACTTTGCAGATAAACCTCTAAAGTGGGCATTAGACTATCATTTACAAAACCATCTAACAAATCAGACAAGGGTTGTCCTACCCATGAAAAAGTAAATTGAAAAATTAAATATAATATACCTAAAAATATAGGATAGGCCAAGAACTTATTTAGTACAATATTATCAATTTTTTTAGTTATAGATGATTTACTTTCCTTTGTATGTGTAACCACATCTTTTTCGATTCTTTCTATGTAGTTGTATGCCTCTTCTTCACTCTGAAAGTGATAATCATTAGCATTACGTGAATCTAAAAAATTACCGCCCAAAAGTAGATTCTTTATATTATCTATACCTAAGCCTTTTGAAGCGGATATGGGTATAACAGTAACATCTAATTTTTTGCTTAATAAATCATAATCAATTTTTATTCCTCTGTTTTCAACTATGTCAATCATATTTAATAAAAGTATTATAGGTTTATTAAATTCTTTTAGTTGCAAAGTTAAGTAAAGATTTCTTTCCAGGTTAGATGCATCTACTATATTTAATATTACATCTACATCGTCTCTTGAAAGAAATTCTTTTGAAATTTTTTCTTCATTAGAATAGGTATCCATAGCGTAGATACCAGGGAGATCAACTATTTTTACGTTTTTGTCAATGTAGCCTTCTTTTTTTTCTACAGTTACTCCCGCCCAGTTACCTACATATTGGTTTGAGCCAGTTAAAGCATTAAAAAGTGAAGTTTTACCTACATTTGGATTACCTAGAAGTGCAACAGTTGTCATACACGGCCTCCAATCTTTCTTTTAAGTTAACATGTATATTTTTAGCATCTTTTTTTCTTAATGCCAAATCAAATCCTCTAAAATGAATTACAATAGGATCTCCAAAAGGGGCTGTGGTTTTAAATTCTACTTCCGTGCCTTTAGTACATCCTAATGCTAATAATCTTTTACATAATTTATCATTTCCACATATATCTTCAATATAGGCTTTATCACCTAAATTTAGATCATTAATATTCATCTAGAATCCCCCCTTACTTGTGTTGATAATCATTATCATTTTCAATTAAAATATAACATTTTTTAAAGTCAAAGTCAACAACAAATTGCTGGTTTTTTCATATGATAAATTATATAATAGTATTAAAAATGACACTATAATTTTATTTTCGACATAAGGTGGTAATGCGGCTTTGAAAATTTATAAAAATGGCAAATATATATATATAAATGGTGATAACAAAAATAGTGATAAAGATAATAATATTAATAATGATAAGGATAATGATGTTAGTAGTGATAAAGATAAAAAAAGAAAAATTAGTATAGATATATATTATCCTAGAGTAAATGATAAAAGTGTGTATGAGCAATATAGGCATGGAGAACCTATTATGAAAGTTGTAGATATGTCTTCTACAAATATTACTATATTAAGTAAAGTTTTTCTTAATGTAGGAGATTTTATTAACTTTTCTTTAGCTTTAGGAGATTATCCATCCTTTTGGTGTTTATGTGAGGTGAAGAATATAGAGTTTCAAGATGAGTATTGCGAAACAGAATGCGAGTTTTATTCACTTACAATGGAGCAAATAAATAAAATTAAACAGCATATAAATAGTATATAACTAACTATATAGAGTAGAATATAATATTAATAAGGTGTATAATGAAAGGTGGAATTTAACATAAATTCTACCTTTTATTTACTGTGCATAATAAATTTATGGAGGAAATAATATGAAAAATATTGTAGCATTTTTCGATATAGATGGTACTCTATATAGAGAAGGATTGATTTCTGAAGTATTTAAAAAACTAATAAGATATGAGATAATAAGCTCAGAAAGATGGCATAATGAAGTTAGACCCGAATATGAAAAATGGGATAAAAGGCAAGGAAACTATGATAATTATTTATTAAAAATGGCTGGTATATATTTAGAGGCTATAAAAGGACTTCACAAATATCAAGTAGAAGTCATTGCTAAAAATGTAATATCCCAAAAGGGGGATAGAGTTTACACTTATACAAGAGATAGAATAAAGTGGCATAAAGAACAGGGGCATAAGGTTATAACTATTTCAGGTAGTCCCATAGAATTAGTAAGAGAGATGAGCTTGAAGCATGGTTTTGATGATTATAGAGGAACCACATATATTATGGATGACAATGAAATTTATACTGGGGATGTAATACCTATGTGGGATAGTGTTAGTAAACAAAAGGCTATTGAAGAATTAGTAGAAAGATATAATATTGATTTAGAGAGTAGTTATGCATATGGAGATACATCAGGAGATTTTTCTATGTTTAAAATGATTAAATATCCTATCTGTGTAAATCCTACCAGAGAATTGATAAATAAAGTATTAGAAGATAAGGATTTATCAGAAAAAATCAATATAATCGTTGAAAGAAAAGATGTAATATATAATATTAATCCAAGTAATTTAGAGTTACTTATGTTGTAATTTATTAGAAAAGAGTGGTACTAGTGATTATAAGAGAAAAAAGTATTAAACTTGATGATATTCTAGATGAATATTGTTTATATGATATTGATAATGCGATATATAAAAATTCTATTTTTTTTGATTTAGAGCATTATGTCTATAAAAAACCTATATGTGTAGGGGTATTTGGAAGTTGCTATTATGATGAGATAACTAATAGTTTGAATATAACTCAATATATGATTGAGAATAAAGAGGACTCAAGAGAAATCTTAAAACTAGCTAAAAGGTATTTCATAAATATGAGCAGCTCTAAAAAATACATTGTAACTTTTTCAGGTAATAATGACTTTACGGTTATAAATCATTTATTTAAAAAATATAAAGTTGATATTAATATAGATGATTATTTTATTCATGTAGATTTACAAAAGGAATATGAGAAAATTAAAAAAACAAGTATAGGGCTTAAAGCGTTGGAGAAAGAATTTAATATTGAGAGGGAAAGTGAACTAATCAGTGGCCAAAACTTAGCGAAAACTTTTGGTAAAATAGTAAAGGATAGAGATTATATTAACAGAATGCCTAATGAAAAAATAGAGAAGATACTTCTATACAATGAGCAGGATGTAGTTAGCCTTTTTTATATGAGTGTTAGCTGGTTGCAGATAATATAGAATCTACTATTTAATGATAAAGAAAGGAATGACACTATGTTTACTCCAATAAAAAACACAAAGGTTTATGAACAAGTTATTGAACAAATCAAAGATATGATAAATAAGGGTATATTAAAAAAAGGAGATAAACTACCTTCTGAAAGAGATTTAGTTGAAAAGTTACAAGTGAGCAGAACATCTATAAGAGAAGCTTTAAGAGCACTTGAAATAATAGGGCTTGTAGAATCAAGGCAAGGAGAAGGAAATTTTATAAAGAGTAACTTTGAAAATAATTTATTCGAACCATTATCAATAATGTTTATACTTGAGAAAAGTGACCCTATGGATATATTAGAGCTTAGAAAAATAATAGAAAAAGAAACTGCTACTTTAGCAGCTACAAGAATATCAAAAGATGAGCTTGCTGAATTAAGAGATTTAATAGATAAATTTAAAAATCTTGATGAAGATGAGGAAATGGTAAAAGCTGATAGAGAATTTCATTATAAAATAGCTCAAGTTTCTAAAAATTTTTTAATCCTTAGCATATTAAATGCAATATCATCCTTGATGGAAATTTTTATAGAGAATGCTAGAAGAAATATATTAATAAATACAGATAATAAAGAGTTATTAGTAAAGCAACATGAAGCTATATATATAGCTTTAAGTGAACATGATCCACAAAAGGCTCTAAAAGCTATGAGCATACATTTAGAAACTATAAATGAATACATGTCAAAATAAGAAAAACTAAGCATGTTGTTATAAAAATAACAATGTACTTAGTTTTTTTATATAAAATAATAAAATTTAAAATTTTCAGAAATCAATTATATGCAAATAACTCTTTATATATAGGATAAAATATGATTTCCCCTAATATGAAATTAATGTTAATATATTAACCATTATAGAAATATTTTAAATATTGTGATATTATTATGGTGTAACTGGTAGTACCATAATACCATAATACCAATAAGGGGGATTGGAAATGAATGAATACTTATTATTTTTAGTTGCACTGATACCCATAGTTTGGCTTGTCATATCTTTAGGTGCGCTAAAAATGGAGGGGCACAAAACTTGTTTTCTTACATTATTAATTACTTTAATACTGGCTATAGTTTTTTGGAAGATGCCGGCCTTAGATGCAGCAACTGCAGCATTAGAGGGAATAGCTTTAGGACTTTGGCCAATAATGTTAGTTATAATAGCAGCAGTATTTACTTATAATGTATCTGTTCATACTAAAAGTATGGAACTAATAAAGAAAATGATGATAAACATTTCAACAGATAAAAGAATATTAGTTTTAATTTTAGCTTGGGGCTTTGGAGGTTTTTTAGAAGCCATAGCAGGTTTTGGAACTGCAGTAGCTATACCAGCTAGTATACTGGCTGCATTAGGGTTTGATCCAGTATTTGCTGCAATAATATGTTTAATTGCTAATACAGCTCCTACAGCTTTTGGAGCTATAGGCATCCCTGTAAGTACTCTTGCTCAAATCACATCATTAGATGTTAATCTTTTAAGTTATGCCGTTACAATTTTCTTAACTCCTATCATAATACTCATTCCAATTATATTAGTAATGTTGACAGAAAAGACTATAAAGGGAATAAAAGGTGTGGTAGCAATAACTTTGGTATCTGGAATAAGCTTTGCCATTCCTCAAATATTTATAGCCAAGCATATGGGAGCAGATCTTCCATCTATTGTAGGAAGTGTATCCTCTATGATATGTACCATTATTATGGCAAAGGTATTTTATAAAGAGAAATCTTCTCCAGGTGATAAAAGTATTACATTTAAAAGTGTAGTATTAGCTTGGTTACCATTTATACTAGTTTTTCTATTTATAATTTTTACTAGTCCATTATTTCCAAATATAAATGAATTTTTATCTACTATACAGACATCTGTATATATTTATACTGGGGAAGGAGCTAAGCCATTTACACTTCTATGGTTGGCAACTCCTGGAACATTAATAATTATAGCTACTTTTATAGGTGGAGCTATACAAGGAGCAAAATTTAAAGATATGTTTCACATTTTAATGAAAACCTTTAAACAGATGAGTAAGTCATTTATAACCATACTATCTATAGTAGCTTTAGCAAAGGTTATGGGATATAGCGGCATGATTAAATCAATAGCAACAATACTTGTGCAGGTAACAGGAAAATATTATCCGCTGATATCTCCCGTAATAGGTGCAATGGGGACTTTTGTTACAGGAAGTGATACTTCATGTAATGTATTGTTTGGAGGTTTACAGGTAGAGGTGGCTAAAAGTTTAAATCTAAGTCCTTATTGGCTTGCAGCTGCTAATACCGGTGGAGCAACTGCTGGGAAAATGATATCTCCTCAAAGTATAGCAGTAGCCACAGCAGCTACGGGACTCGTAGGGGCAGAAGGTAAAATTTTAAATGCAACATTTAAGATTTGTATATTCTATGTAATTATTTTAGGTCTAGTAGCATATTTTGCTGCACCCTTATTTAATATAATCTAAAAATAATTTTAAAGGTGGTTGTTTTAATGGAAATAAAAATACCTTATTGGAAAAAACATTTAAGCGTCAATATACCAGATAAGAATTTAGTAGCTATACTGGAATCTAAGGCGGATTCTTATATAGTGGAAAAAAGTCAACAGGAGATAATTAATGAAGCATTGGACAATCCTATAGAAAGTCCTTCATTAGAGGATTTGGTAAAAGGAAAAAATAATATGGTTATTATAACTAGTGATCACACTCGACCTGTGCCAAGTAAAGTAACCCTGCCTATATTACTAAAAAGGATTAGAGCAGCTAATCCAGATATAAAAATAAAAATACTTATAGCAACTGGATTTCATAGACCAACTACTAAAGAGGAGCTTATAGATAAGTTTGGAGAAGAAATTGTTAAAAATGAAGAGCTAGTTATGCATATATCAACGGATAAAGATAGCATGGTTAAAATGGGAATACTTCCTTCTGGAGGAGAGTTGTATTTAAATAAAGTGGCAATAGAGACTGAGCTTTTAATAGCAGAAGGATTTATTGAATCCCATTTCTTTGCAGGATTTTCTGGAGGAAGAAAAAGTGTATTACCAGGAATAGCATCCGCTGAAACTATCATGGCAAACCATTGTTCTGAATTTATAGCAAGCCCTAATGCTAGAACTGGAACTTTAAATAAAAATCCAATTCATGAAGATATGCTATACGCAGCTAAGGTGGCAAAGCTTGCTTTTATATTAAATGTAATGCTAGACCATGATAAAAAAGTAATACATGCAGTAGCAGGTCATAGTGAATATGCTCATAATAAGGGATGCGAATTTGTGGAGAAATTATCCACAGTAAAAAAGGTAGACTCAGATATTGTAATTACAAGTAATGGAGGGTATCCTTTAGACCAGAATGTATATCAATCTGTAAAAGGAATGACAGCAGCAGAAGCTACTTGTAGTGAAGGTGGAGTAATTATTATGGTTGCTTCCTGTAGCGATGGACATGGAGGACAGGCTTTTTACGATAATTTAGCTAATGCTAAATCTCCTAAGGAGGTTTTAGATAAGGTAATTAAAATACCAAGAGATAAGACCATTCCAGATCAGTGGGAGTTTCAAATATTATCAAGAATTTTAGATAAATTTATTGTAATAATGGTTACAGATATGTGTGATCCAAATTTAATAAAAAATATGCATATGCAACATGCATTTACTATAGAAGAAGCTTTAAAGAGAGCTTTTGAAATAAAAGGAGAAAATGCCAAAGTAGCAGTTATTCCAGACGGTGTAGCGGTAGTAGTTAAATAATATACAAATATATTTTAATATATTTCACTATAAGTATAAAATTATCACAAAATCTATAATATTGGAGGTAATAATGATGAACATGTTAGTATGTATTAAACAGGTTCCAGGAACTTCAAAAGTAGAAGTTGATCCAGTTACAGGGGTGTTAAAGAGAGATGGTATAGATTCAAAGATGAATCCCTATGATTTATATGCACTTGAAACTGCATTAATGCTTAAGGAAAAGCATGGTGGCGAGATTAAGGTAATAACTATGGGGCCACCACAAGCTGGAGAAATAATTAAAGAAGCATATGCCATGGGAGCAGATGAGGGAGTTATTTTATCCGACAGAAGATTTGCCGGGGCGGATGTGCTTGCAACCTCATACACCTTGTCCCAGGGAATAAAAAAGATGGATGAATTTGATATTGTAATTTGTGGGAAACAAACTACTGATGGAGATACAGCGCAGGTTGGACCAGAAATGGCAGAATACTTAAATATACCTCATATTGCAAATGTATTAAAAATATTAGAAGTAAAGGGTAATTCAATAGTTGTGGAAATGGATATGCCGGATACTGTAGAAGTTGCAGAAATTAAATTTCCTTGTTTGCTTACAGTGGAAAAAGATATTTTTGAGCCAAGACTTCCTTCATATAAAAGAAAGAAAAATACAGAAGATAGAGAAATTAAATTTTATTCATTAGATGATTTTGAAGATAAAGATGAAAATAGATATGGACTTAGCGGTTCTCCAACTCAAGTTGAAAGGATTTTTCCGCCAGCTGTGAATGATCATAAAGAAATTTGGCAAGGAAGTGCTGAAGAGTTAAGTAATAGAATATTTAAGGCATTAAAAGAATCGAAGTTTATATAGTTTAAAAGGGGGAATATACATGGGAAAATTAATGATAAACCAGAGCATGTTGAATGATAAAATTATAAAGGAACTTATAGATATATGCCCATTTAAAGCTTTTGAAGAGAACAATGGAGAACTTTCTATAAATGCTGCCTGTAAAATGTGTAAATTATGCATAAAAAAAGGACCAGAAGGTGTTGTTGAATTTATAGAAGAGGAAGTTAAAACCATCGATAAAAGTAAATGGAGAGGCATCGCTGTTTATGTAGATCATATGGACGGAGAAATACATCCTGTTACTTTTGAACTCATAGGAAAGGCTAGAGAATTAGCAGGAAAAATAAATCATCCTGTTTATGCAGTGTTTATAGGAGAAAATATAGAAAAAAAGGCTGAAGAATTATTACATTATGGTATAAATGAAGTGTTTGTATACGATGATAATGAATTGAAAGATTTTAAAATAGAGCCATATACAGCAGCGTTTGAAGATTTTATAAACAGAGTAAAGCCTTCTTCAGTATTGGTAGGAGCAACCACCATAGGAAGATCTTTAGCACCAAGGGTAGCAGCTAGGTTTAGAACCGGTCTTACAGCGGATTGTACAGTTTTAGACATGAAAGAAAACACTGATTTAGTTCAAATAAGACCTGCTTTTGGCGGTAATATAATGGCACAAATAATAACTCCAAACAATAGACCGCAATTCTGCACTGTAAGATATAAAATAATGGATGCACCAGAGAGAACAAAAGAGAAAAGTGGAAAAATTACTTTATGCAATATAGATAAAGCAAAATTTCATTCTGATATAAATGTTTTAAAAGTAACTAAAAAAGAAAAAGAAGTTAGTATATCAGAGGCAGATGTAATTGTAGTAGCTGGAAGAGCAATAAAGTCAGAAAAAGATATGGATATGATTAAAGAACTTGCTGATTTATTAGGAGGTCAAGTAGCCGTTACTAGACCTTTAATAGAAGCTGGTTGGGCTGATGCAAAGAAACAAATAGGGTTGAGTGGTAGAACTGTAAAACCAAAGCTTATAATTACTTGCGGAGTATCCGGTTCTGTTCAATTTGTAGCAGGAATGAATAACTCTGAACAGATATTTGCCATAAATAAAGATCCAAATTCTTCGATATTTGATGTAGCTCACTATGGAATAGTAGGAGACTTATATGAAATAGTACCTAAACTTATAGAAAATATAAAAGAACATGGAAAATTGGCTTAACAAGTAAAGGAGGATTTGTTATGAAGAATTGTAATAATTATAAAAAGGTAGATAGTAAAGATATAGATATTTTAACATCTATAGTTGGTAAGGATAGAATATTTATAGGTAATGATATAAGTGAAGATTTTAGCCATGATGAGCTTGGTGGCATAGAAAATATGCCTGACGTTTTAATGGAAGTTCTAAGCACGGAAGAAGTTTCTAAAATAATGAAATATGCTTATGAAAATAACATATCAGTAGTTGCTAGAGGATCTGGTACAGGACTTGTTGGAGCATCTGTTCCTATACATGGTGGAATAATGATAAATCTTTCACCTATGAACAAAATATTAGAGTTAGATGAAGATAACTTAACTCTTACTGTAGAACCAGGAGTTTTACTAATGGAGATAGGCAAATTTGTAGAGGAGAATGATCTTTTCTATCCTCCAGACCCAGGTGAAAAGTCTGCAACTATAGGGGGCAATATAAGTACAAATGCCGGTGGAATGAGAGCGGTTAAATATGGAGTAACTAGAGATTATGTAAGAGGGCTTGAGATAGTATTGCCAGATGGTACTATTATGGATCTTGGAGGAAAAGTTGTAAAGAATAGTTCGGGATATAGTTTAAAGGATTTAGTATGTGGATCAGAGGGAACTTTGGCTATTGTTACTAAGGCTATATTAAAACTTTTACCATTACCTAAAAAAGCTATAACTCTTTTAATACCCTTTGAAGATTTAAATAAGGCTATAGAAACTGTTCCTAAGATAATAAAGTCAAAGTCAATTCCAACTTCTATAGAATTTATGGAAAGAGATGTTATTCTGGCGGCAGAGGAATTTTTAGGTAAAAAATTTCCAGACAATTCAGCCCATGCATACTTAATACTAAATTTTGATGGAAATAGTAAGGAAGATATAGAAAGGGATTATGAAAATGTAGCTCAGATATGTCTAAAAAATGGAGCTATAGATGTATTAATTGCAGATACCGATGAAAGAAAAGAAGCTATATGGTCTGCCAGAGGAGCTTTTTTAGAAGCTATAAAAGCTTCTACAACTGAAATGGATGAATGCGATGTATGTGTTCCAAGAAATGAAATAGCAGAGTTTATAAAGTACACTTATGAGCTTCAGGATGAGTTTAATATACGTATCAAAAACTTTGGTCATGCAGGAGATGGAAATTTACACATTTATATATTAAAGGATGATTTGTCAGAAGAACAGTGGAAGGATAAACTGAATAAAGTATTCAAATACATGTATGATAGAGCTAGGGAATTAAATGGACAAGTTTCAGGAGAACATGGAATAGGGTTCGCTAAAAAACAATATTTGTTCCAGTCTATAGGAGAAGAACAAAGGGAGTTAATGAAGAGAGTAAAACTAGCATTTGATCCAAAGAATATATTAAATCCAGGAAAAGTATGTGAATAAAATAAAAAAGGTAGATCATGATGATCTACCTTTTTATTTTATTGCTGAACTCCTTTTAAAAGTTCTATACCAACTTTAATTCTTCTTATGGATTCTTCTTTTCCTAGAATTTCAGCTATTTCAAATGCTCCGCCTGGAGTGAACTGCTTTCCTGAAAGTGCAGTTCTAATAGGCCATAATACTACACCATTTTTTACTCCTAATTCAGTAACTAGGTTCATCATGCTATCATGAGTAGAATTAAAAGTCCATTCATCTAAGCCTTCTAATATAGGAAGAGCTTTTTCTAAGCTGGTCAGTGAATTTTCATAAGTTGTCTTCATTTTCTTATGAAGATAAAGTTCAGGAGAATATTCTGGTAATGCTTCAAAGAAATCTATATTACCAGTTATTTCAGATAATACTTCGGTTCTAGTATGAAGCAATTGGCTTAATTTCATTAAGTCGATGTTCTTAGTTATAACTTTCTTATAATATGGCAATGCCATGCTATGGAAGTCTTCTAAGGATAACATTCTTATATATTCACCATTCATCCATTTTAACTTAGTAATATCAAAAATCGCAGGAGCCTTATTGATATTCATATAATTAAATTGGTCTTTTAATTCTTCTAGTGTAAAAATTTCCTGTGTAGTTCCAGGATTCCATCCTAGTAGAGCTATATAATTTAATATAGCATTCTTAAGATATCCCATTGAAAGTAAATCTTCAAAGGAAGCATCTCCCTTTCTCTTGCTTAATTTATTATGGGCATCTCTCATTATTGGAGGACAATGTATATATTTTGGAACTTCCCAACCAAAGGCGTCATATAATCTATTGTATTTTGGAGAGGATGATAAATATTCACTTCCTCTAACTACGTGTGTTATATTCATTAAATGATCATCCACAACGTTTGCGAAGTTATATGTTGGAAAACCGTCAGACTTTAATAAAACCATATCGTCTAATTCAGAATTATCTACAGTTATTCTTCCGAAAATTTCATCATCAAAAGAAGTAGTACCTGTAGTAGGATTGTTTTGTCTTATTACATAAGGAATACCAGCTGCAATCTTCTCTTCAATTTCTTCCTTCGAAAGATGAGAACAGTGCTTATCATATTTATGAGGCCTTCCTAAAGCTTCAGAATTTTCTCTTATCATATCTAATCTTTCTTTTGTACAGAAACAGTGATATGCTTCACCTTTGTCTATAAGTTTTTGTGCATAGTCTAAATAAATAGATTTTCTTTCGCTTTGAATATAAGGACCTACAGGACCACCTATATCTGGGCCTTCATCATGGTGAAGACCAGTTGTCTTTAGAGTATTATATATTATATCAAGGGCACCCTCTACCTGTCTCTCTTGGTCTGTATCCTCAATTCTTAATAGAAAATCTCCGTCATCGTGTTTAGCAATTAAATAGGCATAAAGTGCTGTTCTCAAGTTACCAACATGCATATAACCAGTTGGACTTGGAGCAAACCTTGTTCTAATTTTATTTCCTTCCATTTTTTCCACTCCCTATTATAAATATTTTAACCCTGAAAAGGGACACTAGCTTATGTATAAAACAAAAACCTCTCATCCTGAAATCTTGGACGAAAGGTAAGGTTACCAGATAATTCTATCATATAATACTGTGAATTACCTGTCAAGCGGATGTAACAAGTTTTTTCTAATCATTATACATAAAGTTTGCAAAGGAGATTTTATTATCATATATTATCCCAAAAACAGAAAAATATTCTTCTAACTGTTTTTTATAGTGTTCTCTATATTTTTTAATAGAAGATTTTTATCCATTTTATCTATATTATCTATAGAGTTTAATAAATCAAACAATTTCTCCTTCAAAGGACTTTGTTCTTCTTCCATACCAGGAATAAAAGTATCCCCGCTACTCATGATATAAGATTTATATCCTTTGCTATCTAATAGCTCCTTAAAGCTTCTTTGAGACTCTTCTTCACCATGTATTAATAAAACTGCCTTTGGTTTTTTATTAAAGGCTTCAAGCCAATTTAATAAACCATTTCTATCAGCATGACCAGATAAACCGGGAAGATTGTAAATTTTAGCATTGACAGCTATTTCTTCACCAAATATTTTTACTCTCTTTGTTCCATTTAGTATATTTCTTCCAAGAGTACCTTCTGCTTGAAAACCTACAAAAACCACAGAGCTTTCTTTTCTCCATAAATTATGTTTTAAATGATGCTTTATCCTTCCAGCTTCACACATGCCGCTGGCAGATATAATTATAGCATTACTTTGAATTTTATTTATCTTAGCAGACTCTTCAGGAGACTTTGTAAAAACCAATCCATCAAATTGGAATGGGTTATCTCCATCAGCTATTAGTTTTGTAGCCTCTTTATTATAATATTTAGTATATTTATTAAAAATTCTTGTAGATTCAGTAGCAAGAGGGCTATCTACATAAACTTTAATATTTTTTAAGATATCATTTTCTACAAGTTTGTTTAGAGCATAGATCACTTCTTGAGTTCTACCTACAGCGAAGGAAGGAATAATTACATTACCACCTTTTTTGAATGTAGATTTGATTATATCTACTAGCTCATTTAAATTAGTGTCGAATTTTTCATGGAGTCTATCACCATAAGTGGTCTCCAGGATAACATAATCAGCTTCTTCGATAAAGGTAGGATCTTTTAATATAGGTAAACCTTTGTTGCCTAAATCACCAGAATACACTAGTTTAATATCTTTTTCACCTTCATTTACAAGTATCTCCACTATAGAAGAACCTAAAAGATGACCAGCATCTCTAAATCTAATATTAAATCCATCAAATAATTCTACCCAATGGTTATAGGGATATCCTTTAAATAAATACATAGATAATTGTGCAATTTTCGCAGTGTACAATGGCTCTACAGCACTTAAGCCCATTCTAATTCTTTTTCTACTAACCCATTCAGCTTCCATCTCATGAATACTACCACTGTCTTCTAACATTATACTGCATAAATCTTTAGTGCCTTCTGTACACAAGATGTCTCCTTTAAAACCTTGTTTATAAAGTAAAGGAATTCTACCACTATGATCTATATGGGCGTGGGAGAGAATAACATAATCTATATTTTTAGGGTTAAAGTTAAAGTTTTCGTTTCCTTTTTCTTTTTCATCCTTACCTTGATATAGACCACAGTCTAATAAAATGGTTTTATCCTTTACTTTAAGTAAATGACAGGAGCCTGTAACGCATCCAGCAGCACCGTAAAACTCAAGTTTCATGATAATCCCTCCTAATATAGTAGTATATATAAATTATATCACTATAGATAAAAAAATTAAAACTAGTATGTTATAATTTTACTATATATTTATGAAAGTGATATGAAAGTGAAGTGAAAGATTTTATGAATAGAAATTTTAAATTTATTCACGCCGCAGATATGCATTTAGGCAATATAATGAATATTTCAGGAGAAGCCAATAATAGTTTTAATGATAATATATTTGAAAGTTTTAAATATATATGCAATTATGCTAAAAACAATAATGTGGACTTTATTCTTATATCGGGAGACTTATTTCATAGCAAAGGAAGAGATATAAGGGTAGATAAATTTTTTTATGATCAATGTAAAAACATAAGTCCTATAAAAGTATATATTATATGCGGAAATCATGATCCAATGAAAAATAGAAATGAAATATTTGAAATGCCCTCTAATTTAATTTTCTTTAAAAGCAATGCTCCACAGGTAGAAGAGGTATATAAAGATGGAAATATTATATGTAGGATTGTTGGACAATCTTATCATAATAGCTTTGAAAAGAAAAAGATCCATCAAAGCTATGAGGAACTCTTGGAAAAAGATGGTGCATTTAATATTGGTCTTTTACATACTCAACTAGGGGATGACAAGTATATTCCATGTACAATAGGAGAGCTTAAAGAGATAAAAAACATAGATTACTGGGCATTAGGACATATTCATAAAGCTCAAGTATTAAATATAGAAAAACCCTTTATAGGCTATCCAGGTGTACCACAAGGATGTGACTTTGGTGAGAGAGGTTCAGGAGGTTTCTATTTGGCAGAAGTTAAAGAAGAGAAAATCTCTAATGTAAAATTCATTCACTGTTCCTCTATAATCTGGGAGAGGATTAATTTAAATATAGATGTTAACAACACTCCTAATAACATTGAAGAGCTAGAGGATTTAATGATTAAGGCAGGAGAGGACTTTCTAGACAAATACAACAGCAATTTAGAATTAGGAATTGAAGAAGAGAATGAAATTGAGAATAAGATTTTTATTATAAGATGGATAATTGAAGGAAGAGGGGAGATACATAACTTAGTAAGAGAAAAGGAAGAGTTTTTTATTTCATACCTTAAAGAATCTTTAAACAAGAGATTGTTCTATAGTGGGTTTTCTATATGGACTGAGGAGATAAGTATAAATACTAAACCTTCATTGGATTATAATCTCTTAGAGAAAAATTCTTTTTATGAAGAAATTAAAAAGATATATGAATTATGTTTAAGGGATGATGAAACCCAAAAAAATATAATAAAATCCTTAGGAAAGATTTGGACTCATGGCGATGAAGAGTTTATAAATGATTATCAATTTTCTTTATATGAAGAAGACTATGTAGAGCTGATAAAGAGTAGTTTAAATTTAATTGAAGAGAAACTTTTAGAAGGTAGTGATTAAATTGTACATAAAAAAGCTATATATTGGAGATTTTGGAATATATAAAAATGAAACTATTAAGGATATAAATAATGGATTGGTAGTAGTGGGAGGAGTTAATAGAGCAGGAAAATCTACTTTACTAAAGATACTTAAAAATTTACCATATGGATTTAGTAAAGGGGATGACTTGCCACCATCAAATGATAAATATTATATAGAAACTACTATAGAAAAGGATAGGGATGTCTATAATTTAAAACTGGAGGGATATAAAAAACCAGTTATAACACCTAATATAGAAGAACTATATAATATAGATAAGTATACATATAATGAATTATTCACTATAGACTTAGAGCTTTTAAACAATAACTTAAAAGAGAGAAAAGATATACAAACTATATTACTAGGAGCTGGTTTTAAAGAGGTTTTAAAGGTACCTAAAATAATTAGAGAGATAAAAAAAGAAGGAAATAAAATAGGGGGCATACAAGGAAATCCTAGTTCTAAACAATTTAAGCCCTTTTTTAATATAATCAATAGAAATATAAAAGATAGGGAAGAAGCTTTAAAAGAAAAGGATGTATATTTACAAATAAAAAAGCAATTAAAAGAATTAGAGAATCAAATTGAGAGAAGTATTTTAGAAAAAGAAAAAAAGGAAAATAAATTAATTACATTAGAGACAATAGTGAATAATTATGATAATTACATCAGGCTTAGGGAAATAGAGGGGAAAATTAATAAAGAGAAATACATATTAGATAATTATAAAGGATTTTCCAAAGAAGGTATTGAGGTATTAAAAAATGAATATGAAAGAATTAAGGATGAATTAAAGGAAAAGGCTTTAGTTTATGAGAATTTATCAAAAGGAGAGCGGGTAGATAAAAAGAATTTATTAAATAATTTAGAAGAACTGGAGTATTTAAATAAAGAAGTTTATGGACTGAGAGAGCAAATTAAAAGTTACAATATTTTAAAGAATGAAAATTATAATGAAAAAAAGAACATCTTAAATTTAATCAATAATTTAAACAGCGCTTTAAAAGGAAATATGAATTATTTAATAAATTTAGAATGCGACTACTTATGGATAGATGAATTACATAATTTGGATCAAAAGTATAAAGAATTGAAGTCAAAGGAAGATGGTAAGGGAAGTTTAAGAAATAGAAATTTAATATATATATTTGTAATAATTATGACTGTTTTTACTTCTTATTTATTTATAGTAAGCGTAAAGAATAATTTATCTAAATTTATGTTTGTAATTGTTCAATTTTTAATATCCAGTTCATTTATCTATATAATAAATAGACTAAGTTGTAATAGTGGGGAAGATTACAAGGAGATTAGAAACATAGAAAACAAATTCAAAGAGTATAAAGACATGCTCAAATTAGAAAGGGAAGTAACACCAGAGGGCATGGTTCAATACATTAAATCAGCCATAGCTATTAAAGAAAGAATAAATAACTTTTTATTACAAGAAAAAAAGCTCCTACAATTTGAAAAAGAGATAGAGATTAAGAGAGAAAATATAGTAAAAAAGATAAATCAATGCTATATAAGTGAAGATTTCAATTATAGTGAAGTTACTTCAATAGATTATATTATGGAGAAGTTAGAAAAGCTGATTCAATTAGGTTTTAAGTTAAAGGAGGTTGAGGTTTACTTAGGAAATTTAAATAAATGTGAGGAAAAAATCCTAAGGTATTTAAATATAAGTAAACAGAATGCAAAGGTAGAAGATGTACTAGAAGAGCATTATAAAAATATTGAGTTGAGCAATGAACTTCTAGAATTGATAGATGAAAAGGATAAAATTATATATAAATTAAAATATTCCTTTTTAAGAGAAGATCTAGGAGAAGATGCTTATAATAATATAAATAATATATTTCAAGAAGAATTTAAAAACTACGGTTCCATTGATGAAATGAAAAGAGAAGTAGAGGAATTACTTCAATATAATAAGAATATAAAAATTACTATAGAAAGCCTAAAGGAAGAAAAAAATAAGTTGTCGTTAAAATTAGAAGGATTGCAAAAATCCTCTATATTAGAAAAAATAGAAACTCAGATTTCTAAAACTAGAAGTGATATGAAGCCTTTAGCTGAAAAATATGCACTGTATAATTGCGCATCCTATATACTAGAGAAGGCTTATAATGATTTTATCGATAAATCTAAAGACGATATATTAAGTGAAGCTAGTAATATATTTACTAAAATTACCAATGGAGAATATGATAAACTTCTCTTAGGAGATGATTTATTAGATATGGATTTTAAATCTTACTCAAGCAATAATAATTTAGAAAATACAACAGGAGAGTTAAGCAGAGGTACAAGGGAACAGCTGTTTTTATCTATAAGGCTTAGTAGAATACTTAGTTTAGACCCATTACCTGTTATAATTGATGATTCTTTAGTTAATTTTGATTCTTCAAGTTTAAAATCTACACTACATATTATAAAAGAGCTAAGCAAAAGAAACCAAGTTTTCCTTTTAACCTGTCATCCAAAGCTAATTGAGTGTATTGAGGAGTTAAACATAGATAGTCAATATTTTATGTTGGATAAAGGAAGCTTTACATCTACAGATGGAAAAACTCTGATTAGCTCTTTGAGTTAAGAAAGGCTTTTTATAAATGTTTAAATATTTACCATAATAAATCAATATATATGTTAAAATATATTCATTGTAACTATAGTGTAAGGGGGAATTTGCTTGGAAAATAAAAAACAAGCTCATGTATTAGCTATGGTATTAATGACCTTATGGGGGTTGTCATATTTAAGTATAAAGGTGGTAGTAGAAGAAATAAACCCTGTATTATCCGCATTTTATAGGTTTTTATTAGCCTCAATTATTCTATTTATATTTTTAAAAATTAAATACCCAGAAGAGAAGATATTAAAAAAGGATAGAGTAAAAGTTGCTTTAGGTGGTCTCTTTGGAGTGTCACTTTATTTTTATTTTGAAAATTATTCTGTATTATTTACCTCAGCATCAAATGTGGCTGTATTGATATCTTCAATACCTGTATTTACTCTTTTAACTCAAATATTAATATTTAAAGAAAAGATGACACCAGGTAAAATAGGCGGGGCAATTTTAAGTGTAATAGGTATATTTATAATAATTATATCTAAGGAAAAAGTAAGTTTCTTTTCAAATGGAACTATTGGAGATATTATGGCATTAATGGCCGCCCTTTGTTGGGTAGTATACACTACTATAACAAGTAAATTTAAAGGAAATTATAAGAGTATAACTATAACCACTTATCAAACATTATGGGGATGTCTATTTTTAAGCCCGGCAATTTTTATATTTGAACCAAGTATGCCTTCAACTAAAGCTATATTTAATCTTCTATATCTTTCGGTATTCTGTTCTTGTATAGGATACGCCATATATGTATATTGTTTAAATAAATTAGGATCTACTGTTATCACTACATATATAAACTTACAGCCTATTATAAGTTTAATTAGTGCTAAGGTTTTATTAAAAGAGAAAATAACTTTATGGCAATTGTTAGGTAGCTTAATAATAATAAGTGGAGTGTTTTTAGTTAGTTTTAGCGAAAAAATTAGCTTGAATAACTTGGAAGAAATGATATAGTATTAATATATTCACTTTAGGAGGGATAAGCATGGCAGATCAAAGACTAAATAAATTAGCAAAGCTACTAGTAAACTATTCAACAGAGGTGAAACCTGGGGATTTTGTATTGGTTCAATGTGAAGAAGTATGTACACCTTGGATGGCAGAAGTGGTAAAGGAAGCATTAAAAGCTGGAGCTCATGTAGAAACACTAATAGATTCAGCAGAAGTAAATAATATTAAATTAAAATATGCATCAAAAGAACAGCTAGAAGAGGAGAAATTTATTCAAAAACAGGCTATAGAAAAGGCAGATGTATGGTTAACCGCTTGGGGAACAGTAAATACTAAGATAAACTCTAATGTAGATTCAGATAAAATCCAATCTTCATCAAAAGGAAGCTCAAGTTGGAGAAAGATATATTCAGAAAGAATGGGAGATGGGTCATTAAGATGGTGTGGAACTCAGTTTCCTACTCATGCAGACGCTCAAGAGGGATCTATGAGCTTAGATGAATACGAGGAATTTGTATATGGAGCTGGTCTTTTAGATAGTGATAATCCTGTGGAAGAATGGAAAAAAATAAGCAGAGAACAGGAAAGATGGATAAAATATTTAGATAATAAAAAAGAGTTACACATATTATCTGAAGGTACAGATATAAAGGTTAAAATAGAAGGGAGAAAGTGGATTAACTGTGATGGTAAAGTAAATTTCCCTGATGGTGAGATATTTACTTCTCCTGTGGAAGATGGAATAGACGGATACATAACTTTTAGTTTCCCAGGTATATATTCTGGAAAAGAAATTGAAGGGATAAAGTTAAAAGTAGAGAAAGGTAAAGTTGTAGAAGCAACAGCGGATAAGGGGGAAGACTTGTTAAAAGCATTGCTTTTAACTGATGAAGGAGCGTCATATTTTGGTGAGGTTGCCATAGGTACAAATTATGGAATAAAACAATTTACTAGAAATATGCTCTTTGACGAAAAAATTGGTGGTACAATTCATATGGCTATAGGTGATTCCATGCCTGAAGCTGGCGGAAAAAATAGAAGTACAATCCATTGGGATATGCTATGCAATATGAGGAATGGTGGCAAACTATATGCCGATGGTGAATTATTCTATGAAAATGGAGAATTTATTTACGAAATATTAGAAAAGTATAATCTATAAAAAATAAGGAAGCATCTGCTTCCTTATCTTTTATAGATATTTAGATTTTCTTCTTCTTCTTTTACGTCTCGTAATGGTTTTTATAATAGTCATAATTAATAGGATAACTATTACCAAACCTATGAAAGTTCCTATGTATAGTATTAAATTAGACTTTATTATTTCTCCTTTTGAGATAGTTGTATAAAGTTTATATTCTTTTACGGATTCTCTTTCATTTAAGCTTAGTGTTCCTATACTAGTATTTTCATCTATTTTCCAAGGATTTACCGTATCTAATTTAATGTCTTCTTTAGCTTCCTTTTTATTTACTTCGTTATCATAATAAAGCACATCTTCTTTTAAGATTAGAGGAACCTCAATTTCCTTAACAGGACCAAAGAAAACCAATGGTTTGTAGCTTAGTTTTTCAGTCTTTATAGTTGTATCTTTTTGGTGAAGACTGGTTTTCTTAGCTTTAAAGCTCCAATCTATAATTTCTTTCATATCTTCAAATACAAAAGAATCCTGGCTATCATAAACAGAGTTTAGCACCACTCCAAGAATTTGTCGTCCATCTCGCTCATACATAGCTACAAGACATCTTCCAGCCTTTGAAGTATACCCTGTTTTCCCACCTACATTTCCATCTTTACCTACAAGCTTATTTCTATTCTCAAGAATAAAAGTTGTCCCCTTAGAAGTCTTAATTGTACTAGTTTCTTTATTCATGGATTCTCTTACCCAAGAATTTTTATAGGCTTCTCTTCCTATAACAGTTAAATCATAAGCGGTAGTATAGTGCTCAGGATCATGTAAGCCATTAGGAGTAATAAAATGAGTATTTTTTAATCCTAAGCTTTTTATTTTATTATTCATATCTTCGGTAAATTTTTCGCTACTACCTGATACATTATCTGCAATCATATAGGCTATATCGTTACCTGAGAAAAGAAGTAGCCCATCCATAACATCCTCAGCAGTCATAGTCTCCCCGATGTCTATCGGATGTAAATTTAGATTTAGAGAGTACTCAGGCTGAGATTTTGCGGATTCTGTATATTTAAGTGCATCTCCCTTATCGAATTTTTCTGCAAGTAGTAAAGCTGTTAATAATTTAGTTGTACTCGCTGGGTACATCTTGCTGTCAACAGATTTAGCATAGATTATTTCACCTGTTTTCATATCAATTGTAATACCAGCTTTCCCATAAATGTCAGGCTTACTGTCAGCTGCAAATGCAGAGGTGCAAAATGAAAATATTAATATGATGGTTAATAATAATGAAGTACATCTCTTTTTCAAAGTTCATCTCTCCAATTTCTTTATGTTTTATTTTCGATATTTTACCCATTAAAGTATAACATGGAGAAAGTGTTTTTACAAATGAAGAAAATATTAAATTTTAAAATAATAATTGATATAATTTTTGATATAATATAATTTGAAGTATATAGTTTTGGTGGTGAATATATGTTAAATAATATCATGTCTATTTTTACTAAGAGAAATAAAGGAATAATAGGAGACTATGAAAAGAGTTCAGTAATAATTTTTTTGATATTAGATAATAAGAATTTAGAAATTCTATTTCAAGTAAGAGCTTTTAATTTACAACATCAACCAGGAGATATATCCTTGCCTGGTGGAAGGATTGAAAATGGAGAAACCGAAGAGGAAGCTGCAATTAGAGAGTCTATTGAAGAATTGAATATAAAAAGAGAAGATTTTAAGATAATAGGAGAAATGGATTCTTTAGTAACCCATTATAATAGAATAATATATCCATTTGTTGCATTACTCGATAAAAATCAAATAAATCCTAGTAAAGATGAAGTAGATCATGTATTTAAAGTACCTCTTCAATATTTTTTGGAAAATGAACCAGAGGTCTATGAAATAAAAATTATGCCTCAAGTACCTGAAAATTTTCCCTATCATTTAATAGTTGGAGGAAAAGATTATAAATTTAGTAGAGCGAATATAAAACAGTATTTTTATCAATACAATGGATATGTTATATGGGGAATGACAGCTCAAATTATTAAATCTTTTGTAGATATTATAAGAAGTGAAGAGTTAAAAAAAGATAATGGAAAATGAAAAATAAAGAGTGAAGAATGTATAGAAGAATTTTAGTTTTACTAAAATTTATATTCTATATTCTTCACTCTTTATTATATAAATTCTTTGCTTAATTAAAATACTTTTTTCTTTGGCATAAATAACATAACGGATGCTGCTATCATAGCTATATAGACAAAAGGAAAAATTATTGATATCAAACCGGTAGTGGTGTAGAAAAACTTAAAAAATGCAAATAGTGCGATGGAGATAATAGCCCAACCTAAAGATAGGTACTCCATCATCTTATTTTTTTCAGTCCATTGTGCTACATCTTTCATCTCTCCAATTACTTTGTTTCTATCTTTACTTTTTGGATCAGATTTAATGGATAGCATTTTAAAGTAGGCGTAGAAAGCAATTGATATTATACCTACTCCAAGAAAAAAATAAGAAAAAGATATTCTAGTTATATTCATACAAATCACCTCATGATCTTTATTAACGTTATGTACTTATTTTTATACTAAAATCTAAATTTATTCATATTAATTAAATCGTAAAAATTTAATGAATTATCAAAATATATATTCATTTTTCTTTTAGAGTAATGTATAATATGGGTAATAAATACTTACAGTATAAAGCTTGGGAAGGGGTTGTTTTCTATGACAGAATGTCCTTTTTTATCTTCATATGATGATAAGGTGGAGTGTTTTGCAGATTGTGCACTATTTAACTATAAAGATAACAATGGGTTATGTCCATTTAAATCCTTGGAGGCATATAATATAGAGAAGATGGAATATTATGATAGTGCTCTAGATGATATAGATTTAAAATTTATAAAAAGCTCCTACTTAGAAAAGAAAAATGAATATTTTTAAACAATAAAAAAGGCAGTTAACTGCCTTTTATTCTTCATCGTTATATACACTAGAATATTTATTTATTAAATTATGTTTTATAGACCATAATTTATGAGATAAGTCTACATAATAATTGTGAGGATTTTCAAACCTTAAAACTTCATGCCATAATTTTTCGCTTTCTCGCTCTGCAACCTTACTTATTTCTAATACATCAGGACAATCATAAACGAGATTACCTTTATCAAATATTTGAACCAACAGCTCTTTAGCATAGAAGTTTTTAACCTTCTTCTTTTTCCAAGTAAATACTGGATCGAATAGAGTTAGAGGCTTATCTTCATCTATAATTTCATCATTTAAAGTTATTAAATCCGCGATTGCTTTATCGGTCTCTTTATCAAAAATTCTATAAACCTTCTTAAAACCTGGGTTAGTTATTTTTTCTTCGTTTTCGCTGATTTTAATCTTTGGAACTATGGTGTAGTCATCTTCTATAGCAACTAATTTATAAACGCCACCAAAGACTGGTTCGGATCTAGCGGTTATTAATCTTTCTCCCACGCCAAAACCATCGATTTTAGCTCCTTGCCTCAATACAGATCTTATTATGTACTCATCTAGAGAATTTGAAACTATGATTTTAACATCTTCATAGCCTGCTTCATCTAGCATTTCTCTACATTTAATTGATAAGTAGGTTATATCACCACTATCGATTCGTATTCCTTTAGGTCTATAACCTTTAGGTTTTAAAATAGAATCAAAAACTTTTATAGCATTAGGTAGCCCTGATTTTAAAACATTATAGGTATCTATTAATAACACACAATTATCTGGATATGCTTTTGCCCATGTTTCAAAAGCCTCATATTCAGTAGGGAAGAGCTGAACCCAACTGTGAGCCATGGTACCTGCAGAAGGAACACCAAACATTTGCTCAGCTATAGTGCAAGCTGTTGAATTACATCCGCCAATTATAGCAGCACGAGCACCGTAGATAGCTCCATCATACCCTTGAGCCCTTCTTGAACCGAATTCCATAACAGATCTACCATCAGCTGCTCTGCATATTCTATTTGCCTTTGTAGCAATTAAAGTTTGATGATTAATAGATAGCAAAATCATGGTTTCGACAAATTGTGCCTGTATTATAGGGCCTCTTACTGTTACTAAAGGTTCATTAGGGAATACTGGATTTCCCTCTGGTATAGCCCAAACATCACAAGAAAATTTAAAATCCTTTAAATAGTTTAAAAAATCTTCTGAGAAAATATCTTTACTCCTTAAGTACTCAATATCCTCCTTTGAGAAAGATAGATTATTTAAATATTCAATAAGTTGCTGTAGACCAGCCATAATGCAGTAACCACCACCATCGGGTACTCTTCTAAAAAACATATCAAAATATGCTATTTTATTTTCTATTCCACTTGAAAAATATCCATTACCCATGGTTAATTCATAAAAATCTACCAACATAGTGAGATTTCTTTCGTTACGAACATTAAAATTTTTAATGTATTCCATAGCAATTTCTCCTTGTTAAATAAATTTAAAGTTATTAATATTTTAAACCTTAGTTAGTATTATTACAAGAATAAAAGAAATGAATCAAAATTTTCTAATTGAACATAATATATTATTGATATTAAACTTTATGAAGTAAATAAAGTATATCATAAAAAATAAATTTTAATCTATTAAGCGCATATAATGGTATATATGTATGAAAAATTGACATATTTGATATATATGTTATACTATATATTAAGCTATTCATTAATTCCAAAATAATAGGAGGTAAAAAATATGATAGCTTTTAAAAAGATGTGGAATGATGTAGAAGATATTATTTCAAAAGATGAGATAAAGGATATTTATATTGTTGAAAAATATAGAGATGGATTTGTTGTTGAAGATAACTTAACTAATTATTTTGTCGGTAAGCAAGACTTTGTAAACTTTTGGTGTAATATGTTATATTTTAATCAGATATCTTTAGATGACCTAAATGTAAAGAAAGAACCTAATTTTAAGTATGTATGTGCAGTTATAAAAGAGTTACCATACATAAAAGTAAATTCAGGTATAATTAGCATTATGGAATAGTTTGTTGAATAAATAAAAAATTTGGTATATAATTTAAAATAATAAGCTCATATTCTAAGAATATGAGCTTTTAAATTGTAGTAAAGAGGTAGAAGAATTATGATGAGTGCAAATATAGATCCAAAAGATATGATATTTGCTTTGGATATAGGAACAAAATCTGTCATTGGTGTATTAGGTGTTGTTAAGGATAAAAAACTCTATATTCATGATGAGGTATATGTTGAGCATGAAGAAAGAGCTATGATTGATGGGCAAATTCATGATATATCTTTAGTTGCTAATGCAGTTAATAAAGTAAAAAAAGAATTAGAAGAAAAATCTAATATTGAATTAACAAAAGTTGCAATAGCAGCAGCAGGTAGATTTTTAAAAACCATAACTGTAAAATCAGAGATTTCTCTAGATGAGAATAGAGAGATAGATAAGAACATCATAAGAAGTTTAGAATTAACTGCGGTAAAAAAAGCAGAAGATTTATTAGGTGAAGATGAAAATGGAAAGCTCTATTGTGTTGGATATAGCATCGTAAATTATTATTTAAACGGATATGTTATTGGGAATTTACTTTCCCAGAAAGGTAACAATATAGGCGTAGAAGTAATTGCAACATTTCTTCCGAAATCTGTTATAGATAGCCTTTATTCAGTAATGGATAAAGTAAGTTTAGAAATTATAAGTTTAACCTTAGAGCCAATTGCAGCTATTGAAGCAGCTATTCCTAAAAATTTAAGACTATTAAATTTAGCTTTAGTAGATATTGGTGCAGGAACCTCTGATATTGCCATAAGCAGTAAAGATACTGTTGTAGCTTATGGTATGGTTTCTGTTGCAGGAGATGAAGTAACAGAGGTTATTGCGCAAAACTGTCTAGTGCCTTTTAATGGAGCGGAGGGGATAAAAAAAGCTGCAAGCCAAGAGGAAGTTATAAAATACACGGATATACTTGGAATGGAAAATGAAATAAGCGCAGAAGAAATAAAGAAAATTATTGATCCAATGGTAATAAAAATTGGAGATGAGATAGGAGAAAAGATACTAGAATTAAATGGAGGTAAATCTCCGAATGCAGTATTTTTAGTTGGGGGAGGAGCGCATACACCAGGTATCAAGGAGGCTTTATCTCAAAAACTAAATATTCCACTACAAAGGATTGGTATAAAGGGAAGAGAGGGTGTAGATAACTGCGTATGTAATGATAACAGTTTAGGAAGCGTAGGGGTAACTGTTTTAGGAATAGCATTAGTTGCTATCAAGGAGTTAGGATATGATTTTATCAATGTTGTTTTAAATGGAAATGTAATAAGTCTTTTTAACTCACATAAACATACCGTTATGGATGTATTGTTACAGGCTGGTATAAACCCTAAAATGCTAATAGGTAAAAATGGTAAAAATATTAGATTTATGCTTAATGAAATAAAAAGGGTTGCCTTTGGAACTCTTGCCTCTAATGCAGAGGTATGTATTAATGGCAAAAAAGAAACTATTGATTGCGAAGTTAGGGAAGGACAAAATATCCAAATTAATTTTGCGAAGGATGGTAAAGATGCATCTCCAAAAGTTATGGAGTACATAAATCAATTATATTCCACTACTTTTTATTTAAATGACATAGTACATACATTGGAACCTATATGCATAATTAATGGTAATCAAGTAACCATTGAAGAAGAGATAAAAGATGGAGATGAAGTGGAAATTATAAATCTATTAACCCTTGAAGATTTTATTAATTACTTTGAAATGGCTGGATACGAGTATTATATAGATGAAGAAATTTTAAAGGATAATTACGTAATAAAAGAGGGAGATAGAATATATAGAAGAAAGATTGAAAATAATAAAGAAGAAGCTATAACAAGAGAAGAAACGAAAGAAGAAGAGTTAGTAAAAGAAGAAAAATTAACAAAGAAAGAAGAGGCTATAAACAGTGAAGCTTCCAATGAAATAGAAGTTATAGCAAATGGAAAAAAGATATTATTAAAAGGCAAAGAGAAATACGTTTTCGTAGATATATTTGATTATATAGATATGGATTTAACAAAACTTCAAGGGAACCTAGTTCTAAAATTAAATGGAGAGAATGCTCAATATCATACTATATTAAATCCTGGAGATAATATAGAAGCCAGATGGGAGAGTTAATATGAATTTCTATAGTGAGGCATTAAAAATAAAAGATAGATTAATTCACTGGAGAAGAGAATTTCATATGTATCCTGAATTGGGGTACGAGGAAAAAAGAACCTCAACGATAATAAAGAAAATACTAGAAGAAAATGGTATTGAATATATAGAAACTGCTCATACTGGGATATGTGCATTAATTAAAGGAAATGGAAATAAGACTGTAGGCATTAGAGCTGATATGGATGCTCTTCCACTAATGGATAATAAAAAGTGCGATTATGCATCTAAAGTAGAAGGTAAAATGCATGCCTGTGGACATGATGCTCATATCGCTATACTCATGGGAACAGCTCTAATATTAAATAATTTTAAACACTCTCTAAATGGAAATGTAAAATTATTTTTTGAACCAGCGGAGGAAACCACTGGTGGAGCTAAAATTATGATTAAAGAAGGGGTACTGGAAAATCCACATGTAGATGCAATAATAGGATTACATGTGGATGAGAATATATCCTGTGGTAAAGTTGGTATAAAAAGAGGAGTTGTAAACGCAGCATCCAACCCATTTACTATTAAAATATTAGGTAAAGGAGCTCATGGAGCTAGGCCACAGGATTCAGTAGATCCTATTTATATTGCCAGTAGTATAGTTATGAATATACAGTCTATAATTAGTAGGGAATTATCTCCTGTTGAGCCGGCAGTAATAACAATAGGGACTATTCATGGAGGAACAGCTCAAAATATTATACCAGAAGAAGTAACCATTTCCGGAATAATAAGAACTATGAAAGCTGAATATAGAGAATATGTAGTAAAAAGATTCAAAGATATAGTAGAAGGAATAACTAATTCTTTAAGAGGAAAATGTATTGTTCAAGTTGACGAAAGCTATCCTTGCTTATACAATGACGAGAGTATGTATAATTTATTTATTGATACTTCTTTAAAGTTGTTAAAGGAAGGGGAAATAATAGAATTACTAAATCCTAGTATGGGTGTTGAAAGTTTTGCCTACTTTTCTAATGAGAGGCCATCGGTATTTTATTATTTAGGAGTTAGAAATGAAGAGAAAGGCATAACAAACCCTGCGCACAGTAGTCTGTTTGATATAGATGAAGATAGCTTATCTTTAGGTGTTGCTTTACATTGCCAATTAGTACAGAATTATTTAGATACAGAATAAATTAAGGAGTGTTTATATGAGAATAGAAATAGGAAACAACGAAGCAGGGCAAAGAATAGATAAATTTTTGAGAAAATGGTTAAAGGATGTTCCGCTAAGTCTTATATATAAGAGTATAAGAAAAGGTGATGTAAGGGTTAATGGGAAAAAATGCAAAGAAAAATATTCCCTAGAAATTGGAGATGTGGTTGAGGTTAGAGAGGTAGTATCAAATAGGAAGCCTCAAATAAATTTTATTAAAGTTGAGGATTCAGGCAAAATAAAAATAACTTACGAAGACGAAAATATGATTATAGTTGAAAAATGGCCGGGAGTTTTAGTTCACTCAGATAGTAAAAGAGGGGAGCCCACCCTTACAGACTATGTACTTTCCTATTTATATGATAAGGGAGACTATTTACCTGAAAATGAGGTTACCTTTACTCCAGCTTCATGCAACAGACTTGATAGAAATACTTCAGGAATAGTTATATTTGGGAAAAATTTTGAAGCTTTAAAACTATTAAATGAAATGATTAGAGAAAGAAAAATAAAAAAATATTACTTAGCACTAATATGTGGCAAACTTAAAAATGGAAAATATGAAGCATATATATCAAAAGATGAAGATAAAAACATATCAGCTGTTTCCTTAGACAAGAAAAAAGATAGTAAAAAGATTGAAATGGAAGTGAAGACAGTTGAAACTTGCGGAACGTATTCTTTAATAGAAGTGGATTTAATTACAGGAAGAAGTCATCAAATTAGAGCTCATCTAAGTTTTTTAGGAAATCCTATAGTTGGAGATAGCAAATATGGAAAAGGTAAAATTAATAGTTTCTTTTTCAATAGATATGGTGTAGACTATCAATATCTATATGCATATAAATTAATTTTTAAAGATTGTCCTGAAAAATTAAACTATATGGAAAACAAAACAGTTGCAGAATCACTTCCACCAGTATTAAAGAAAATTAAAAACGACGTATTTAAGTTTTAGTTAAGGAGAATAACAATGAAGGACAGGTCAACTACTAAAGGTTTTGCGGTGTTGTCCGCCGCTGGTATGATAGCAAAGGTATTATCTCTACTATACATACCTTTTTTAAAAGGAATTATAACAGATGAAGGGTATGGCGTATATGGAGCGGCGTATTCTGTGTACGTATTCGTATTTGTTATAACTAATGCTGGGATACCAGTTGCTATTTCAAAGCTTATTTCTGAATTAACTGCAGTAAAGAACTATAGGGATGCATTGAAAGGTTTTAAATTGTCAAGATTTATATTGCTAATAATTGGAATTCTTATGACTATCCTTATGATGGTTTTTGCAAAACCTTTGTCCAAGCTAGTTCATTATGAGAATGCATACTTATCCATACTTGCATTAGCACCAGCCATATTATTTACCTCTGTAGCTTCTGCTTATAGAGGATACTTTCAAGGATGGGGCAATATGGTACCTACAGCAGTATCACAAGTTATTGAGCAATTTGCAAATGCTATCTTTTCATTAGTTTTTGCTTCAATTCTTATTAAATATGGAATAGAAGCAGGATGTGCTGGAGCAACAATAGGCACATCTTTAGGAGCCTTTTTTTCTGCTAGCTATTTAATGATTTATTACGAGAGAAATAAAAGGATTAAAGTACCGAAAGGATATAATGAACTTCAAATAAAAAGACATTCTACAAAAGAAATTGTAAAGAAAATAGCAAACTATGGTATACCAATTACCATAGCTGTGGGTATGACATATGCAGGGAATTTAATTGATGTAGCTAATACTAAAGCAAGGCTAATGGCAGGAGGGCTACCAGATTCTTATGCATCAGCCTTATACGGATACTTAGTAAAATATCAGCAATTGATAAATGTACCTATATCAATAGTGACTTCTTTAGCTGTTGCAATTTTACCTGCTATTGCTAGTGCAGCTGCAGTGAACGATAAAAAACAAGTTAAAAACAATATACTATATGCTTTTAGAGTATGCTTTTTAATAGCTATACCTTCTGCATTTGGACTATCAATACTAAGTAAACAAATTTTTTATATGTTAAAGTTTGGAGAAGGGGCATTTTTAATGACCTACGGCTCTATAGTATTAGTTCTAATGTCAGTTATGCAAATTCAAACTACAATTTTACAGAGCGTAGGAAAACTTTACACAGCTACGATATATTCTATTATTGGAATAATATTTAAAATAGTAGCAAATTACTATTTAATTGCTATTCCAAGTATAAACATATCAGGAGCTATTTATGGAAGTATAATTGGATACATAATACCAATACTATTAAATGGAAGAATGATAAAGAAAACTTTGAATGTAAAATTTAAATTGTTTGGAGGAGCGATAAAGCCAATAATATCATCTGTATTTATGGGTGGTATGGTTTATTTTTCTTTTAAATTATCCTTTATATTACTTAAGTTTATAGGAAGTGGATACATAAGAAATGCAGTGGCTACACTCATATCTATAATAATTGGAATGTATTCATATGTATTTGCCCTTATATTAACAGGTGGTATAAAAGAAGAAGATTTAAAGATTATTCCATCAAAATTAAGAAGGTTCATACCTAAATTTATGATAAATAGAATAAGATAATTTTAATAGATAAAAGTGAATAGGATATCCTATTCACTTTTATTTATTATTAATTTACACACATATAATTGTGAAAATCCAAGGATTACTATAAATAAATATTTTAAAGTTCCCAAACTATTTGGCAGTAAATTCTTTAGCATATTCAATATAAAATACATTAAAATTGAGGTCAGAATAATTATAAGGAATTTATTTGCATCGAAATCTAAATGTATCTTAGTATTTATTTCTTTTAAATTTAGTACAAGGGTAGTAATTGAAGTTATTATTACTGTAAATCCATATCCATATATATTCACTTTAGGAATTCCTACTAATATATATAGCAAAATAATTTCTGTTATTGAAACTATTAAGGAATTTTTTAACAAAGATCCTTGTTTGCCTAAACCATTTAATATTCCGAAGGTTGTAGCTGATGTATATACAAAAGGAGCAGTAAAGGATGCTAATAAAATAAACTGAGTCAAGTCATTTCGCTTAAAAATAATACTTCCTAAAGCATCTGGTATAGTAGAACATATAATTAATGTAGATAATCCTAATGTAAAGCTGAGCCTAAAGACATTTTTAATTCTCTCTTCTGTCTCCCAATGGTTTTTGTTTACTAAACTTTGAGATAAATCAGGAATAAGAACGATAGATATAGAGTTAATAACTACCATCGGAAAGAAAACTACACTCATACTCATACCAGATAGCTTACCTATTAAGGAAAGTGCTGAGCTATAGTCCATGCCTGAAGAAATCAATCTTCTAGGTATAATAAGCGTTGATATTGTAGACAATGTGGTAGATAAAAAACCATTTAAAGATAGGGGAATTGACATAACTAATACATTAAATAATAATTGAGCTCTCCCCTCTGTTCTCCCTCTATAAAAATAATTATTTTTACTGCTAAATTTATAAAATATATATAGGAAAAGTGCGCTAATAAATTCTCCAACAGCAAGTGCAATATAAGCAGATGTAACGGTATCAGCTATTTGTTTTGAGGGTAAAATTGTTGTTATGCTTATTATTATTAAGATCCTTAAAGCCTTTTCTAGTATATCTATTATTGCAGGAATAGATACCTTTGATATTCCATAGAAAAATCCTTTTAATATAGAAGAAAAGGCAACAAAAATCATAGCTGGGCATATGGCTTTTATTGAATTTATTGACCTCACATCTTTGATAATGTTTTTGCTAATATAGCTTGAACTAAAAAAAACTAAAAGAACTACAATTATTGACCATATCATATCAAATATTAAAGTTATATGTACGGTTTTCTTTAAATTAGTAAAATCTTTTTTGCTCCAGTATTCTGCTGCTACTTTAGATACGGCAGTAACCATACCACCACATATAAGACATATAAAAAGATTATATATAGGCATTACAAGTCCGTATAATCCCATCCCCTCAGGTCCTAATTTTAAAGAAAGAATTATTGAAAATGTAAAACCCAATATACCAGTAATTAGGTTGGACACTATTAAAATAAAGGAGTCCCTAAAAAAACTGTCTTTTTTCATTGTTGATCCCCTCTAATATTATTAACATTAATTAATATTCTTTATAGATGTCTATTATTACAATATATTTATAGTGAAGAATTAATAATTATGTCATATAATTTAATTTTTAACATAGTGGCATCTGTTTTATTACGCAAAAATATTGAGAAAGATTTAACTTGTAAATATGATAATATATGGAATAAAGATGTGGTTGCAATAATTCACATGCCTAAATAGCACTAGAATAATAAGATTTTTTAATGTAAAATAAATTGTAGTAAAGTTTTAGGGGGGATGGATGTGGATAAATATATTTGTTCTATTTGTGGTATGATTATTAATGAAAAGAATTATGATTATAATAAAGAAGCTTTTGAAAAGAAGAATACATTAGAGGATATAAAATATTGTCCATTCTGTGGTGTAGATAAAAAATATATAAGCGATAAGAAAGAAGTGGAATTAATTAATAAAAAAATAGAGGGATTAGACCATGATACATTAAAAATTTTAGACCATGCTACTAAATTAGAGGTTTTTAATGGAGACTTTTATAAAAAGGCTTCACTTATTGCTAAGAATAAAAGAATAAAAGATATGTTTGAAGCATTAGCAAATATTGAATATATGCATGCTAGAGTCCATAAAACTCTAGGAGGTTTTAAAGAACTCCCTAAATTACGAGATATGGATTATAGTAAATATGATAGTGATGATGTTTTAATCAAGATAGCAAACAAGAGAGAACAGCATGCAGTACATTACTACACTAAGTATTATAGTGCACTAAACTTTAAAACATTAGAAGATATATTTAATGCTTTTATCAGTGTTGAAAAGGACCATATAAATTTAACTATAGATATTTGAAAGTTATAATAAATAATGTATAATTTTATAGAAATTATTTATCATATATAATGAAGTTTATAGTTACTTTTTACAAAAAAGGAGATAATTATTATATGAATAATAATAAAAAAATAGAAAAAACCTATGGTAGTGCATTAAGGGGTATATTTCATGCTGTTAATCCCTTAAAGAAAAAGTTTTTAAAAACTTACTGTACGGTTCATAAGTTTGTAACAATTCAATCTTTAGAAATACTAAAAAATGATGGATATGAAGAAGAATATAATTTTTTTAAGGAATATATATACTATATAAATCAGGGTGTTACATGGGCAGATCAGGACTTTAAGAGCTCCAATCATTTTTTTCACTTTAGTAAAGGAAAGGGCCTTTATGGATTTTCCAATGCATTAATTGAATGTAGAAGATATTATGATAAATCTTTATCATACTTAGAAGAAAATAACATGCCTAAAGCCATGTTTTATTTTGGAGCAGCCTGCCATTTAGTACAGGATGTTACCGTTCCACAGCATGTTAATAATAAATTATTAAAAAGTCACAGAAAGTTTGAATTATGGATTATAAGTAGACTATTGAGTGACTATTCTTTCATGGCAGAGAGTGGAGTTGTAAGATACAAAACTTTAGATAATTATATTCTTAACAATGCTTTTTTAGCTAATAATACTTATTTAAAAAATTTAAGCAATAGGAACATTGAAGAAAGATATAATTTAATCGCTTCCACTATATTAAAAGCAGCTCAAAAAACTACCGCTGGTTTTATGTTGGATTTCTATGAAGCTATGAAGGAAAACAATAATTAGTATAAAAAATCCTCTGTATTTAGAGGATTTTTACATTTATAAAAGAATTAATAATATGAAAGGTGGTGATTTTTATTTGGTTAAAGAAGCCTTAATTGATTTAAGCAATGAAGAAATTCAAGGAAGTATTTTAGATATTGGAATTAAGAACTATGGTGTAATTTATAATATAAGTAAACACTTTAGTAAAAATTTTGATGTTGATTATATAGATGAGAGGAAAGATGATGTAAAGATAGAACAAGATTATTATGATTGCTGTACATTGTTTTTTACATTAAGGGATATCCTTCTTAAAACTAGCAAAGAAAGATTGTTTAAAGATATACATACATATCTTAAAGAAGATGGATATTTATATATTTGGGATGTAGACAAAAAGTATAATAAATATTTTCACTCTAAAATAAAAATTAAACTTCCTGACAATAATATGAAAGAAATAACTATTAAAGACTATAATATATTTAAAGATAATTCAAAAGATAGTATATTAAAACTGTTAAACCATTACTTTATAATAATAGATTCATTAGAAAGGGATGGTTTATATTTTATTAAAGCAAAAAAACGCAAAGCTTATTAGGAGGAAAAAATGAAAATACTATTGACAGCAGTAAATGCAAAATATATACACAGTAATTTAGCAGTAAGGTACTTAAAAGCCTTTACAGAAGAGCTACATTGTAATTGCGAGATTAAGGAATTTTCAATAAATGACAATATTGAAAGGATAGTTCAAAATATAATTGAAGAAAAACCTGATATAGTAGGATTTTCCTGTTACATTTGGAATATAGAGTTTGTTAAAAGAGTTGCAACACTTATAAAACTAATAAATAAAGATATAGTAATACTTTTTGGTGGACCGGAAGTGTCCTATGACCCGAGATACTATTTGGAAAAAGGTTACTGTGATTATCTAATTACAGGAGAAGGTGAGGAAACCTATAAAGAATTTATTGAACATATTATAAGTCAAAAATCTAAGGGAGAGGCATTAAATCTAAATATTAACAATGTGAAAGGTATATACTATAAGGAGGATTCTTTTGTATTTACTGGAAGTAGGGATTTAATGGATATGAATAATATAGCTTTTCCCTATAAGGTTGAAGATAATTTAGATAATAGGATTGTTTATTATGAGGCATCTAGGGGGTGTCCATTTCGTTGTAAGTATTGTTTATCTTCAACAATAAGAGGGGTAAGGTTTCTAGATATTAGCAGGGTAAAGAGCGAATTAAAATTTTTTATAGATAAAAAGGTCAGATTGGTTAAATTTGTTGATAGAACATTTAATTGTAATAGAAAATTTGCAATGGAGATATGGAGTTTTTTAATAAACCAAGACACTGAAACCACATTCCATTTTGAAATATCTGCAGATATTTTAACAAAGGAGGAAATAGAACTTTTATCTAAAGCACCTGGTGGAAGATTTCAATTTGAAGTAGGGGTGCAAACTACAAATGATGAAGTGTTAAAAAATATTAATAGAGAAATAAATTTTAAAGATATAAAAGAAAAGGTCGATGAATTAGTAAAAGTAAAAAATATCAAACAACATTTAGATCTTATTGCAGGGTTGCCGGGAGAAAGCTACGAATCCTTTATTAAATCCTTCAATGACCTTTACTCAATTGAACCGGAAGAAATTCAATTAGGATTTTTAAAATTATTAAAAGGCTCACAAATGAGGGAAGAGGCACCTATATGGGGAATGGTTTACTCTCCATATCCACCATATGAAATATTAAAAAACAACCATATATCCTATGAAGAAATCGTTAAATTGAAAAGAGTTGAAGAAATGGTAGATAAATATTACAACTCTGGTAAATTTAAAACAATTATTAAATATTTTGTTAATAAATTTAAAACGCCATATGATTTTTATCATACCCTTGGAGAGTTATTTTATGAAAAAGGATATATGTCTAGGAATATATCATCTTCTGATTATTATAAAATATTTTTAGAATTTAACAGTGAAATATTGAAAAATGATAATTATGATCTTAAAGAAATAATAAAATTTGATTATTTATCTTTTAACAAGAAAAGATGGCTTCCAGATTTTCTACATAGAGAAGAAGACAAAAATTTTAATAAAGAAATTATGAAATTAGCTCAAGATGAAGGAATTATTATTAAAGATAAGGTGAATAATTACCACATAGAAAAATTTAATGTAGATATATGTCAATACATTGAAAAATCAATAGTTACACGAGGAGATTACTATCTATTATTTTGCGAAAATAATAAATATTTATACAAGAATTTAAATTTTCTTATTGAAAAATATTGGAGATGATTTATAATGTATATTAAAAATGTATAAGATAAACAAGTCTTGCAATTAAGAATATTAATAATAATTTAATAATAATTTCAAAAATTATTTGTTGATTAAGACAGCCTATAAGTATTATAATGGTTCATAAAATGTTATTTAATTCTATTAGAATTGATAAATATTTACAAATAATTTGTTGTCGAAGGAGGTGTTATTTTGGCAGTAGAAGCTTTAAACAGCATAAAAAATGCTGAAACTAAAGGAGAAGAAATAATAAAAACTGCTCAACAAGAAAGTAAAAATATTATTAAGAATGCAGAAACTAAATCCATTGGAGAATACAAAAGAATAATCGATGAAGCTAACTCATTAGCTAGCAACATGGTATCAGAAGCCTTAAAAAAAGGTGAAGAAGAAAGCAAAATAATAAAGGAGGGAGCTGAAAAAGAGATAAATGATATTATAAATGTATCTGGTGATAAGATGGAGAAAGCTATAAATTTAATAGTTGAGAGGATAGTGAAGTAATATGGCTATAGTTAAAATGAATAAGTTCTCTCTGCTTGTGTTTAAATCAGTAAAGGATGAATTGCTTCAAAGATTTCAAGGTTTTTCTAAAGTTCAGTTTATCGATCTAGGTGAAGATATAGACACTGAAAAAGAGGTTGATTATGCTAAAGCATATGCTGATACAACGAGTATAACTGAATTAGAAAGTAGTCAATCTAAAGTAAAGTTCTCAATAGATACAATAAGTAAATATTGGTCACCAAAAAGTAGTATAAAAGATAAGCTTAAAGAAAAACCAAACTTTTCTTATTCGGAGTTAAAGGGTTTTGCAAGAGATTCTGATTGGGAAAATGTTTATGATATCTTAAGAAGTAAGGAAGACAGATTGAATTCCATAAATAATGAAATATCCAAACTAATTGCCGATATAGATATATTAAAACCATGGAAAAGTTTGGATGCCCCATTGCAGGAATTAGATTCTGTTAAGACAGTAGCTAACTTTTTAGGAACTATACCAAGAAATCTAAAGGATAGTTTCAGAGAAGAAATAGAAAGTAGTATTAAAGAATGTTATTTAGAAAACATTAGCGAAGTTGGAGAGGAATTAAACATACTACTTTTAGTTTATAAAGATAAAATAGAAAAAGTAGAGGGAATATTAAGAAAATTTGGCTTTGCTAGAGCTAATTTAGCTTACAAGGATTCTCCAAAAGAGATAATATCTGAGTACGAAGGTAAAATCATTTCATTAAAGGAAGAGAGATCCACAATAATTGAAGAAATCAAATCCTTTGGTGATAAATTAGAAAATTTAAAAATAGTTTATGAGTACCTAGGAAATGAACTTGAAAAAGCTAAAGTTAGCGAGAATTTTTTAAACACAGATAAAGTTTTTATAATCAATGGATGGATTCCAGAAGAAGAAAAAATGGAGTTAGAAAAGGTTGTAAAAGACGTGACTGAGGATTATCATATAAGCTTTACGGAGCCATCGGAAGAAGACGATGTTCCTATAATGCTTAAAAATAATTCTGCAGTACAGCCTTTCGAATCTATAACATCCATGTATAGTTTACCGAAATATGATGAAATTGATCCAACGCCATTATTGATGCCTTTCTATTTATTATTTTTCGGTATGATGTTATCTGATGCTGGTTATGGACTATTGATTTTAGTTGCGACTACATTGGCTTTAAAATTTGTACCACTAGAAGAAGAAACCAGAAGTTTTGTAAGGCTATTCTTTTATTTGAGTTTACCTACAATTTTCTGGGGAATTATGTACGGTAGTTATTTTACCGGAGCCATAAATATTCCACCGGTATGGATGAAGCCAGAAGATAATGCTAACTTTATTCTTTTAGTATCCATGGGCTTTGGATTGATACATGTATTTATTGGATTAGGAATAAAAGCTTATTTATTAATTAAGAATAAACTTTATTTAGATGCATTTTATGATGTAGGACTTTGGTACATTACCTTAGTTTCTGTAATTCTTTACCTTGCTGGAAGTCTTGTAAATATAGAAGCCCTAAAAGGAAGCATGAACATAATCAAGTATATTATGTTTGCTGGAATGATAGGACTTGTATTAACTCAGGGAAGAGAAAATAAAGGCATTGGTGCAAAACTGGGTGCAGGACTATATGGTCTATATGGAATAACTGGTTATATAGGAGATTTAGTTTCTTATTCAAGACTTATGGCTCTTGGATTAGCTACAGGATTTATAGGTGGAGCCTTAAATCTTATTATTAGCTTTTTAGGTAATGGAGTAAAGGCTTGGATATTCGGACCTTTAATATTTGTTATAGGTCATGTATTTAACTTATTAATAAATACGTTAGGTGCTTATGTTCATACATCAAGATTACAGTATGTTGAATACTTTGGTAAGTTCTACGAAGGGGGAGGAAGACCATTCACTCCTTTCAGACATATAAATAAAACTATAAAAATAAAAGCGGAATAAGGAGGAATTTTTATTATGAATACTTTTTTTAGTTTCTTTTTAGACAATGGTGGAGTATTATTAGCAGCATTAGGAGTAGCGTTAGCTACTATATTGCCAGGAATTGGTTCAGCAAGAGGGGTTGGCTTAGTTGGTGAAGCTGCATCAGGATTGCTTACTGAAGATCCAGAAAAATTTGGTAAAGCTCTTATATTAGAATTACTTCCTGGTACACAAGGATTATACGGATTCGTTATTGGGTTTATGGCTTTAGGTAAAATAACTCCAGGATTAGATTTAGGTGCTGGATTTGGAGTAATGCTTGCATGTTTACCAGTTGCCTTTGTAGGTTGGAAATCAGCGGTTTCTCAGGCTAAAACAGCTGCATCTGCAGTAGCTATACTTGCTAAGAAGCCAGAACACAATACTAAGGGTATAGTTCTTACAGTTATGGTTGAAACTTATGCTCTTTTAGGATTCGTTATGTCAGTATTAATGTTGAGATAATCCCTGAAAAATATTGGTTAAGGGAGTGGAATATATGTCTAGTTTAGATAATATGACAGCAAGAATAATAAGAGAAGCTGAGGAGAAAGCTAATCAGATTATTAATGATGCTAAGAAAGAAGAAGCAAAAATAATCAATGAAAAGATTAATGATGCGAATATAAAAAAAGAAGAGATGTTAAAAAAGGCAGAGTTAGAAAGTGTTAGTAAAAAAGAAAGAGTAATTTCTAATGCCCATCTTCAAGTTAGAAATAAAAAATTAGAAACAAAACAAGAAGTTATTGAGAGAATATACAAAGAAGCTTTGGAAAAATTAAGTAGATTGAATGAAAATAAATACTTGGACTTTATTAAAAATAGTTTGTTGTCCTTAAGCATTGATGGAGATGAAGAAATTATTTTATCAAATATGGAAGCTCTTATTGACAATGACTTTATAAATAAAATAAATGAAGAGTTAATTAAAAAAGGTAAAACCGGTGCAATAAAAATCAGTGAAGAAAGAAGAGACTTTAAAGGCGGATTTATACTTTACAAAAATGGCATTGAGATAAATAATACCTTTGAAGCATTGATTTTATCAGTAAAGGATGAACTAGAACCTAGTATAATAGAAACGGTATTTGGTTAGGAGGTTAGTTAAATGGAAGGTTTACAGTTTACCCATGCCATTTCAAGAATTAGGGTACTTGAGACTAAACTCCTTGATAAAGCAAAACTAGATAGGATGATTGATAGCTCATCTGCAGAGGATGCCTTAAAGATACTAGGAGAAACAGAATATTCAAATTACATGTCTAATATCAGAAGGCCAGAGGACTATGAAGAATTATTAAGTGGGGAACTAATAAGGTTATACCAATTGATGTATAGCTTATCCCCTGTTAAAGAATTAATTGACATTATGTCTATAAAGTACGATTATCATAATCTGAAGGTTATGATAAAAGGGAAAATTCTTAATAAAGATTTATCACATTTACTTATTCCTGTTGGATTAATAAATCTTAATAAGCTAAAGCAAGCATTTGATAATGAAAATTTTAAAGAGCTTACGGATTATATGATTCAAGGGATAGAAAAAGTTAATAAATCCTTTGAAGAAGATAAGGATCCTCAAAAGATAGATATTGTATTAGACAGCTTTATGTACAAGGAGATGCTCTATAGAGCTAATGAAATAGAAGATAAGTTTTTATCTGATTATTTTAAAGTGATTATTGACCTAACTAATATTAAAACTCTTTTAAGAGTGAAGAAACAAAATAAAGGCAGAAGATTTATGGAGGAAGTTTTAATAGAAGGCGGAACTATACTTAAAAAAGATTTGATTAGTTATGAAAATGAGTCTATTGATGGTATAGCTAATAAGCTTTCATATACTCCTTATGAAAAAATATTAAGATTAGGTCTTGAGAACTATGGAACTAACGGCAATATGAGTTATTTCGAAAAATTAACTGATAATTATATTATGGATTATATTAAGAAAGCTAAATATGTTAGCTTTGGTATAGAACCTTTATTAGGTTATATAATGGCCAAAGAAAGTGAAATTAAGACAGTAAGAATAATAATGGTTGGAAAATTAAATAATGTAGCGCCAGAAGTTATTAGAGAAAGGTTGCGTGATGTCTATGTATAAGATAGGAGTTGTTGGAGATAAAGATTCCGTACTTGCTTTTAAGGCTCTGGGAATAGACGTATATCCTGTAAATGATGTAGAAGAAGCAAGAAAAACTGTAGACACTATGGCAGCTAGAAAATATGGTGTTATATTTATAACCGAACAGGTGGCACAAGGTTTAGAGGAAACAATAGAGAGATATAATAGAGAAATGCTTCCTGCCATTATACTCATTCCAAGCAATCAAGGAACATTAAATATTGGAATGAAGAAAATTAGCGATAACGTTGAAAAAGCTGTTGGAGTGAATATTTTATAGGAAGGTAGGTAGGTGTACTTGAAGACTGGAAGAGTAGTTAAAGTTTCAGGACCTTTAGTTATGGCTGAAGGGATGGAAGAAGCTAACCTTTTCGACGTTGTAAGAGTTGGTGATCAACGTTTAATAGGTGAAATTATAGAAATGAGAGGCGATAAAGCTTCTATCCAGGTTTATGAGGAAACACAGGGTCTTGGACCAGGAGCTCCAGTTGTTACTACAGGAGCGCCTTTAAGCGTAGAACTAGGTCCTGGTTTAATAGAATCAATGTTCGATGGAATACAAAGACCTTTAGATGCAATTGAAAAAGTTGCGGGGGATTTTATATCAAGAGGTGTTGACGTACCTTCATTGAATAGAGAAAGAGTTTGGCACTTTACTCCTACTATAAATGTAGGTGATGAAGTAGAAGCTGGAGATATAATTGGAGTGGTTCAAGAAACTTCAATTATTGAACATAAAATTATGATTCCTTATGGAGTTAAAGGAAAGATACTTTCAATAAACGAAGGTGATTTTACTGTAGTAGATAAGATTGGTGAATTGGAAACAGAAAAGGGAACAGTTGACTTAACTATGATGCAAAAGTGGCCAGTTAGAAGAGGCAGACACTATTCTAGAAAACTTAGCCCTGTTGAACCTATGGTTACTGGTCAAAGAGTAATTGATACACTTTTCCCAGTAACAAAAGGTGGAGTTGCCTGTGTTCCAGGTCCTTTCGGAAGTGGAAAGACTGTTGTACAGCACCAGTTGGCAAAATGGGCAGATGCTCAAATGGTTGTTTATATAGGATGTGGAGAACGTGGTAATGAAATGACCGACGTTTTAAATGAGTTCCCAGAATTAAAGGACCCAAAAACTGGAGAGCCATTGATGAAGAGAACTGTACTTATTGCTAATACATCTAACATGCCTGTTGCAGCGAGAGAAGCTTCTATCTATACAGGAATTGCTATAGCGGAGTATTTTAGAGATATGGGATATTCTGTAGCCTTAATGGCAGACTCAACTTCCCGTTGGGCGGAAGCTTTAAGAGAAATGTCAGGAAGACTTGAGGAAATGCCTGGTGAAGAAGGATATCCAGCATACCTTGGCTCAAGATTGGCAGATTTCTATGAAAGAGCTGGTAAAGTTGTATGTCTAGGAAAAGATGGGAGAGAAGGAGCTATTACTGCAATTGGAGCAGTTTCCCCTCCAGGTGGAGACTTATCAGAACCAGTAACTCAGGCAACACTTAGAATAGTTAAGGTTTTCTGGGGATTGGATGCTCAATTGGCGTATAGAAGACATTTCCCAGCTATAAACTGGTTAAATTCATATTCACTGTACGTTGATAAGACAGGAGAATGGATGAATGAGAATATTGCTCAGGATTGGAGCGATTTAAGAATAAAAGCTATGGCACTTCTTCAAGAAGAAGCTAACCTTGAAGAAATTGTAAGATTGGTTGGTATTGATGCACTATCCGAAGAAGATAGATTAAAACTTGAAGTTGCAAAATCAATAAGAGAAGACTATTTACAGCAAAATGCTTTCCATGATGTGGATACTTATGCTTCTTTAAGTAAACAATATAAAATGTTAAAACTAGTTCTTAAATTTGGAGATGAAGCATCAAGAGCTCTAAAGGCTGGAGTTTACCTAAAGGATGTATTAAACATGGAGATCAGAGATAGAATAGCTAGATCTAAATACATCTCTGAGGAAGACATTGAAAATATAGATAAAGTTTCTGAAGAACTTGAAAAGGACATTGATGATCTTATCAGCAAAGGGGGGATAATGAATGCTTAAGGAGTATAGAACAGTAAGAGAAGTTGTAGGACCATTGATGGTTGTTGATGGAGTAGAAAATGTAAAGTATGATGAACTAGTTGAAATAGAAATCCAAACTGGAGAAATCAGAAGAGGTAGAGTACTGGAAATAAATGAAGATAAAGCTCTTGTTCAGTTATTTGAGGGTTCTGCTGGAATAAACATAAAAGGAAGTAAAGCTAAATTTTTAGGTAAACCATTAGAAATTAGCGTTTCAGAAGATATGTTGGGAAGAGTTTTCGACGGTCTTGGAAGACCTAAGGATAATGGTCCTAAAATAATTCCAGAAAAAAGAATGGATATTAATGGTGAGCCTATAAATCCAGTGGCTAGAAACTATCCATCAGAATTTATTCAGACTGGGGTTTCAGCGATTGATGGACTAAACACTTTAGTTAGAGGACAAAAACTACCTGTGTTCTCAGGCTCAGGGTTGCCACATGCTCAGTTAGCTGCTCAAATTGCAAGGCAAGCAAGGGTTTTAGGTTCAGATTCTAAGTTCGCCGTTGTATTTGCTGCAATAGGTATAACTTTTGAAGAAGCTCAATTCTTTATTGACGACTTTACTAGAACTGGAGCTATAGATAGATCCGTTCTGTTTATGAACTTAGCAAATGACCCTGCTATAGAGAGAATTGCAACCCCAAGAATGGCTTTAACTACGGCAGAGTACCTAGCTTATCAAAAAGGAATGCACGTACTTGTTATTATGACTGACCTAACAAATTATTGTGAAGCACTGCGTGAAGTTTCTGCAGCAAGAAAAGAAGTTCCAGGAAGACGTGGATATCCAGGATATCTATATACGGACCTTTCAACTCTATATGAAAGAGCTGGAAGAATCAAAGGAAGAGAAGGTTCTATAACACAGATACCTATACTTACAATGCCGGAAGACGATAAAACCCATCCTATTCCAGACTTAACAGGTTATATTACAGAAGGTCAGATAATTTTAAGCAGAGAACTATATAGAAAAGGTATAATGCCACCTATAGACGTTTTACCTTCCTTATCAAGATTAAAAGATAAGGGTATAGGAAAAGGAAAAACTAGGGAAGACCATGCAGATACAATGAACCAGTTATTTGCTGGATATGCACAGGGTAAGCAGGCAAAAGAATTAGCAGTTATACTTGGAGAGTCTGCCCTTTCCGATGCAGATAAGCAGTACGCAAAATTTGCTGAGGCCTTCGAAAAAGAGTATGTTTCACAAGGATTTACAGCAAATAGAACTATAGAAGAAACATTAAATTTAGGATGGAAGCTGTTATCTATTTTACCTCGTACTGAGCTCAAGAGAATTAGGGATGAATATTTGGAAAAATATCTTCCTGAAACACCTAATGAAAATTAAAGGGATGATTGTTTATGAGATTAAATGTTAATCCAACAAGAATGGAGCTCACCAAGCTTAAGAAAAGGCTAGTAACGGCTACCAGAGGACATAAGCTTTTAAAGGATAAGCAAGATGAATTAATGAGAAGATTCATTGACTTGGTAAAATATAACAATGAACTTAGAAAAAGCGTAGAGGAAGAGTTGCAAAAATCCTTAAAGGATTTTGTTATGGCTAGAGCTTTAATGTCATCGGAATTCCTTGAAGAAGCTATAGTCTTCCCAAAAGAAAGTATTTCTCTTGAAGTTGAAAGAAAAAACATTATGAGTGTTAATGTACCTGTAATGAAGTTTAAAAGAAAGATGGAAGAAGATGAAGGTAGTATATATCCATATGGTTTTGTAAATACCTCAGGAGAATTAGATACTGCCATAGAAAAATTATATGGTACATTGCCTAAATTATTAGAACTTGCTGAAGTTGAAAAGTCTTGCCAGCTCATGGCAGATGAGATTGAAAAGACTAGAAGAAGAGTTAATGCTCTAGAGTATATGACAATACCTCAACTACAAGAAACTATAAAATATATCGTGATGAAATTAGATGAAAATGAAAGAGGTAATTTAACTAGATTAATGAAAGTTAAGAGCATGATGAAAGAAAAAGAAGGTCTATAGTATAAAGCCGAGGAGTATATTCTCGGCTTTTGCTATTTAATTAAAAAAATAATCAGAAAATTACTACAAGATGTATTGACAAATATTTAACAATAATATATAATAAAATCAACAAGTAAATCAATGAGAAAATATATATAAAAAAGTGTATGCGGGAGGGGTTATCATGAAAAATACTAAAGTGAATTCATGTATGATGGGAGAAAGTATATTTAAAATAGGAGACTATACAGCATTAGCTCAAGGATGGGGATTGTATAGAGACAAAATAACATTAGAAGAATGTACAAGCTTAAAAATAATGGAATTATATTATATTGATGGAGAAGAAAATTGTTTGCCAAAGTTCAGAGCAATAGTAAAGACAAATAAAAATAATTTAGTAGATATGGCCTTAGAGGATTTGAATGAAGTGAGAAATTGTTCTGAGAATCGTGAAGAACTTAACAAAGTTGGGTATGATTTTGACACTGGAAGCATATATTGCAAAGGATATGAAATTGATAATGGAAAATGGAAATTCTTTAATATTGGATTAGCAGGTAATATTAACTACACACATAGTTATTAATTTAAAAAATATAGGTTTAGAATGTTATAAAAATATTCTAAACCTATATTTTTATTTACAAAAGAGTAGAATGGGAGTATACTAATGTATATACACTAGTATACTCGGAGGTGCTTTCATGAACAGTATTAAAAAGATAACCTACACAGCTCTATTAACTGCATTAGCGGTAGTGATACCTATAGCCTTTGGTTTTTTATCTATTCAATTAGGTCCATTTTCAGCTACATTGGCTTCTCATGTGCCATTATTCATAGCCATATTATTAGGACCAGGACCAGCGGCTATGGTAGGGATAGGTTCTGGCTTAGGATTTCTAATAACTAAAGGGTCATACATAGCAGCAAGAGCTTTTATGCATACCTTTGTAGGTGTAGCGGGGGGATTATTAATTCAAAGAGGTATTTCTTATAGAAACATGGTAATGATAACTGCTCCAATACATGGAATATTAGAAGCTCTTATAGTAATTCCTTTTGGAATAACTTTAGAAAAAATTTTAATAACGGTAGGATTAGGATCTACATTGCATCATGTTATAGATGGTTTAATAGCTTTTGTAGTTGTACAAGCCTTATATAGGGCATTGAATATATCATTGGTCAAAAAAGTTTAAAGTAAGTCTAAAGTCTAAAATAAATCTCTGGTATTTAAAAGGCCAGAGATTTATTTATTATAAATATAATTCATATGGTTAAAATATAAATGAAATTATTTTAAATGATGGAAATGTATATTATAATTATATTAACAGACAAATTTATGTAGAAAGAATAGGAGTGATTAGAGTGGGAAGTATAAAATTAAAAGATAATATATATTGGGTTGGAGTAAAAAATCCAGAGCTTAGAGTCTTTGATATTATAATGGAAACTAAAAACGGCACTACATACAATGCTTATGTTATTGATGATGAGAAGATAGCTGTTCTAGATGCTGTTAAAGATGGATTTTACGAAGAATTCTTAAAAAATCTAAAAGAAGTAATTGGGGAGAGAAAGGTTGATTATTTAATAGTTCATCATACGGAATTAGATCATACAGGTATAATTTCAAAGTTTATTGAAGACTATCCAGAAGTTCAAATAGTTTGTTCAAGAGCTGCTAGTATTTATTTAAAGGATATATTAAATAAAGAAGCTAATATAGTAGTGGCAGGAGAAGATATTTCTTTAGGAAAAACTACTCTTAAATTTATAACAGCTCCTAACTTACATTGGCCGGACACTATGTTTACATATGTAAAAGAAAGAGATATGTTATTTAGTTGTGATTTCTTAGGATGTCACTATTGCCCTGAGGACAACGTAATAGCAGGTGCTGATGAGGACTATGAGGAAGAAATGATATATTACTATAATGTGATTATGGCACCTTTTTCAAAGTTTGTTTTAGCTGGACTAAATAAAATTAAAGATTTAAAGTTTGATTTAGTGGCTACAAGTCATGGTCCAATACATAATAAAGAGAACATAGCTAAGTATATGGAGATGTATAGAAAGTTTGCAACAGAGGCTGAAAATTTAGAAGATTGCATACCGGTATTTTACATATCAGCTTATGGAAATACTGAAGCTATGGCACATTATATATGTGATAAATTAAGGGAAAGAAGTATAGAGTGTAAGGCAATAGAAATAACTTCTATAGGTGAAGAGAAAGCTGCTTCAATTATTGATAAATCTAAAGGGTTTTTAGTTGGATCTCCAACAATAAATCAAGATTCAGTAAAACCAGCCTGGGATTTATTATCTTGTGTAAATCCAATAGTAAATAGAGGAAAGGCATCAGGTGCTTTTGGTTCATATGGATGGAGTGGAGAAGGTGTTCTTATGATGACCGAAAGATTAAAATCATTAAAACTTTCTGTAGTAGATGAAGGATTAAAGTTTAAATTTGTTCCTAATAAAGAAGAATTCAAAAAAGCAGATGAATTTGTAGAAAAATTTATATCACTGTTGCAAAAATAAATAAAATCGGAGGATTGAAAATGGATAAAAACAAAATAATTAACTTATTATTAGATGGTAATATAAGCGAAGTAGAAGAAATAGAATGGGAAGATAAAGATTTATGCTTGCTAAGAATATATTATGATTTTGATGAGGATGAAATAGAGGCTGCTAAAGCTTATGAAAAGGAAGAAATAGATGAACAAGAAGAGGGGGATGAGGATTTATTTAAATCATACTTATATGACTTAGCATTAGATACAGTTTCAGAGATTATAGAGGAGATAGTTGATGATTTAGAAATAGATTGCCAATTCTCATCCTATGAAATAGATGAAGAAGAAAGTGATTACGCTGAATTTGCTGCAGCGTTCTACCCAAAAGATAAAGATGTGGATTTAGATTTAATATTAGACAAAATAGATAAATAATTTTACAGAAGAGGATGTTATAATGAAAACTTTGATTTTTTATTCTTCTCCAAATAAAAATGGCAATACCTATAAGTTGATGAATGAATTTATTAAAGGATTAGGAAAAGAAGTAGAAATAGTTGATGTATTTAAAGCTAATATAAAGCCATGCATCGATTGTAGGTATTGTTATAAGGTAGAAGCTTGTTCTATTAAGGATGATATGACGGAAATCTACAAAAAAATCAATGATAGTGATCTAATAGTAATAGCTACTCCAATGTATTTTGCTTCCGTACCGGGACCTCTAAAGAATCTTATCGATAGGTTGCAAGTTTATTGGAGCAAAAAGTATATTAGAGAAGATAGAGATAATATAAGGATAAAAAAGGGTGTTTCAATAATTACTGGAGGTACTTATTGGGAAGGAATGTTTAAACCTATTGATGAAACATTAAAATTAGCTTTTGGAGCTATGGATGCTAAAATAGAAGGAGAACTTCGTGCAATAAATACAGATGAAAATCCAGTTGAAAAAGATGAGGAAATATTAAAGGCTGCATACAGCTTAGGTAAAAAATTTAGATGAACTTAATAAATTTCCATTGAAAAAACAAAAAAATATGTTATAATTAAATTGCATCCTGAGATGATCGTCAGACTTATTCGTTCAACCTACATAATGTATAAGGGATCTTTTAAATTTAGTCCAATGTCAGGCTTCTGACGCTAATATATTTAGCTAAAAGTAGTAGACAGAAGGCTAATGCAAAGAACCCACCTGCGAGAGTGCGGGTGTGAAATGATAAGTGCAACGACATATTGGGATATATGCATTTTATTGAATGTTAAGCTGAAAGTTTTATACTTTCAGCTTTTTTAATTTTATTATTTTAAAACTATACCTGACACTTTTATTTTAATATGATATAATAATTAAGTAATTTATCGGAATTAGAGTAGATTATATACTATATAATGCTATATATTTACTTTTTTATTTCATTTAGGAGGTATATATATGATTTATCAAGATATAGCAATGGGACTAGTGAGAGTTACAGAAGCAGCAGCACTTCGCTCAGCTAAGTACATGGGAAGAGGAGATAAGATAGCGGCAGATCAAGCGGCAGTTGATGGAATGGAAAAGGCATTTTCGTTGATGCCGATAAAAGGTAAAGTAGTTATTGGAGAAGGGGAAATGGACAACGCTCCTATGCTCTACATAGGCCAAGAGGTAGGTTTATGGAAAGATGGAATGATGGAGATGGATATTGCTGTAGACCCATTAGATGGTACAGTTTTGATTGCGAAAGGATTACCTAATGCAATTGCTGTTGTGGCAATGGGACCAAAGGGAAGCTTATTGCATGCCCCAGATATGTATATGAAAAAGATAGCCGTTGGTGCAGCAGCTAAAGGTGCTATAAATATTAATAAATCTAATAAAGATAACATAATTAATGTGGCCATGGCATTGAATAAAGATGTATCAGAATTAACTGTAATTGTACAAGAGAGAGAAAGGCATGAAAGTATAATAAGTGATGCTAGAGAAGTAGGAGCAAGAGTAAAATTGTTCTCAGAAGGAGATATTGCTGCTGTACTAGCTTGTGGTTTTGAGGGTACAGGCATAGATTTAATGATAGGTACCGGTGGAGCTCCAGAAGGAGTTATTGCGGCAGCTGCTATAAAGTGTATGGGTGGAGATATGCAAGCCCAGCTAGTTCCCCAATCAGAAGAAGAAATAATTAGGTGCAAAAACATGGGGATTTGTGATGTAAACAAAGTATTATATATAAATGATTTAGTAAAAAGTGATGATGTATATTTTGCAGCTACAGGAATTACCGACTGCGATTTATTAAAAGGTGTAGTTTATAACAAAAACAATTGTGTTAGCACAAACTCAGTGGTAATGCGTTCTAAAACGGGTACAATTAGATTTGTAACGGCGAATCATTTACTTGCCAAAAGTAATTTAATCTAATCAAGTAAATTTTAGTTTTTTAACTGACGAAATAAAATGAATAGATAATAATAAAAAATGAATATTATTAAAAAGAGTATGACTTTAGAGTCATACTCTTTTTAGGGTATAGATAAAGAAGATGATAAAATTCTTATATTTAATTTATATTTGTTATTTTTAATTGTAAAACTTATAGGGAAAATTATATAACTTATCAATTGTTAAAATGTTATAATGAGGTATACAATTTATTAGGAGGAGAAATATGGCGGTTATCGTTGAAGATTTGATAAAAGATTTTAATTTAGAGGTAATTACTAAGGGTGGGGAAAATATACATATAACAATTAATGATATAAATAGACCGGGCCTTCAATTTTCTGGTTTTTATAGTTATTTTGCAAATGAAAGAGTACAACTCATTGGTAAAGCGGAGTGGAGTTTTCTAGATGTAATGCCGGAAGAATTAAGAAATAAAAGACTTAAGAAGTTTTTTCAGTTTGAAACTCCTTGTGTAATCATGACTAGAGGATTAGAACCTCATAAAGAGTTGTTAGAGAATGCATCTAGATATGGGAGATGGGTGCTTAGGTCAGAAGATATATCTACAAGATTTATAAATAAATTGACAAATTATCTTGATGAAAAGCTTGCTCCTGAAACAAGACTTCATGGAGTACTTGTGGATGTACATGGTATAGGAATATTAATAACAGGAGAAAGTGGAATTGGCAAAAGTGAAACTGCATTAGAGCTGATAAAAAGAGGGCATAGACTGGTAGCAGATGATGCTGTAGATATAAAAGAAATTGAAGGCAAACTACTAGGAAGATCTCCCTATGTTACTTCAGGCATGATGGAAGTTAGAGGTATGGGTATAATCGATGTACCTGCACTTTATGGATTGAGCTCCGTATTAGATGTAAAAACCATAGGGCTTGTTATACATTTAGAGCAATGGGTACAAGATAAAACCTATGATAGATTAGGTATAGATGGAGAAACTATGCAAATACTAAATGCATCTATAAGAAAAATTACCCTTCCAATAAGACCAGGGAGAAACATAGCAATAATAATAGAAACTGCAGCGGTGAATTATAGATATAGCTTAAATTCAGATATTACTCCTGTGGATACAATAACAACAAGGATGGATGAAGAAGAATTAAGGAGAAGAAAGTATGGAGAATAAAAAAGAATTAAGAAATAAAGTCATTAGCCTAAGGGATAATTTATCTTTAGAGGTAAGAAGAAAGTATGATGAAGAAATTTATAATAATGTTATAGAAAGTAAATATTATAAAGAATCAAAATCCTTATTTATTTTTGTCAGTTACAAGACAGAAGTAGATACACATAATATAATTAAAAAAGCATTAGAAGATGGCAAAAGAGTTTCAGTGCCGAAAATAAAGAACAAGGATGAAGGTATGTACCTCGTAGAAATAAAAAGTTTTAATGAATTAGGAATAGGTAACTACGGTATACTAGAACCAATCCACGATAATATAATGAATAAAGATGAAATAGACCTAATCCTTGCACCAGGAGTTGCTTTTGATAAAACTGGGGGCAGATTAGGATATGGTGGAGGCTTTTATGACAAATTTATTAGCTCCCTAAAAAATGATATACCAATAGTTGCCCTAGCTTACAGTGTTCAATTTGTTAATAAAGTGCCTAGAAATGAATTTGATATGATGGTAAATGACATAATAACAAATGGGTGATGTTTAGAATGAAGATTCTTGATATTGATAATAATTTCAATTTAGTAGAAATCCATGAAGTAACTGATGGAAGAAAATACTGGATATGGTGCTATGTAGATGAACTTGAAGATATAAAAACTAGATTTTCTATAAGAAAAGATAATGTAGAGGATTGTAAAGAATTTAACAAATCTACAAAAATTGAATATTATGAAGAGTATATTTTTGTTGTTTTCAATATATTAGAATACTATGATGAAGGAGTTCACTCTAGAGAATTATATATATTTTTAAATAATAACTTCATTATAACTTCATTTAAAGAGGATTTAGATTTACTTAATAATTTACTTATGGATATAAGTAGCTATAAAAATTGTTCTATGCTTAAAGAAGATCCATCTACAACTATACTTTTTTATTATATTATAGATAGAATAATAGTAAAAAATTATAATGTAATCTCTATCATAGAGGAAGAGGGAGATAAAATAGAGCTTAGAATATTAAAAAATCCTAAGCATGAACTGTTAGTTCAGCTAATACATCTTAGAAGACAATTATATAAACTAAGAAAATATTTAAATCCTCTTAGATACATAGGAGATACTTTACAAAATGACAATTCTATTATTGAAAAAAAATATATCAAGCATTTTCAAGGGTTAAATAATAAAATTGATAAATTAATGCTTTCTTTAGATAGTCTATATGGAGATATAGCCTTGGTTAGAGAGGCTTATGAAGCAGAAATAGCAAATAAGACAAATGATTTAATGAAGATATTTACCATTATAGCTACTATATTTCTTCCCCTCAATTTAATTACAAGTATATATGGAATGAATGTTAAGAAAATTCCCTTCTCAGAGCATGAGTACGGATATTATTTAGTAGTAATTTTTATGGTGCTTACTTCTGTTCTATTGATAAGGTTTTTTAAAAATAAAAATTGGTTCTAAAAATAAACTGTATAACTGATAGTATTTATGATAAAATATAGTAAAATTACTAGGTGGAGGTGAGAATGCTCTATTTTACTAACTAGAGCGAAATATATGGAAGAAATGAAAAAAGATTTAGTGAAAAAATATGAGTATGCATGGGATAAATATTCTGAAGAAGATTTAAAAAAGGTTTTTGAATTAAGTGAAAGATATAAAGAATTTATGTCAAAATGCAAAACAGAAAGAGAATGTGTAAAGGAATTTGTCCGTATAGCTGAAAATAATGGTTATAAAAACATTGAGGAGTATATTAATAAAGGACAGAAATTAAAAGCTGGAGATAAAATATATGCAAATAACAAGGATAAAACTTTAGCATTATTTGTAATAGGGGAAGAGTCAATACAAAACGGAATGAATATATTAGGAGCTCATGTGGACTCTCCAAGGCTTGACTTAAAACAAAATCCATTATATGAAGATAGTGATTTAGCACTGTTAGAAACTCATTATTATGGTGGGGTGAAGAAATATCAATGGGTTACAATACCACTAGCTATCCATGGGGTGGTAGTAAAGAAAGATGGAACCGTTGTAGATGTTGTAGTAGGTGAGGATGAAAATGATCCAGTAATCGGTATATCAGATCTATTAATTCATCTAGCTGCAGAGCAGATGGAAAAGAAGATGTCAAAGGCTATTACGGGAGAAGATTTGAATATATTAGTTGGTAGTATACCAGCTAAAGATAAAGATACAAAAGATAGAGTAAAACTTAATGTATTAAGATTATTGAATGAGAAGTATGGTATAGAGGAAGAAGACTTTGTATCAGCAGAATTAGAAGTTGTTCCAGCAGGAAAAGCTAGAGACTATGGTTTAGATAGAAGCATGGTTATGGCCTATGGACACGATGATAGAGTATGTTCATATACTTCTTTTGAATCTATGATGTCTCTAAATAGATCAAAGAAAACCTCAGTTACTTTGCTAGTAGACAAAGAGGAGATTGGAAGTGTAGGTGCTACTGGAATGCACTCAAAATTCTTTGAGAACACAGTAGCTGAAATCATTGCTTTAAGTGAGGATTACTGTGAATTAAAACTAAAGAGAGCTTTAGCTAATTCAAAGATGCTATCCTCAGATGTAAGTGCGGCTTATGATCCAAACTTCCCATCAGTAATGGAGAAGAAAAATGCTGCATATTTTGGAAAAGGACTTGTTTTCAACAAGTACACTGGAGCTAAAGGTAAATCAGGATGTAATGATGCAAATCCTGAATTTATAGCTGAATTAAGAAATATAATGGAAAAACACAATGTAACATGGCAAACAGCAGAATTAGGAAAAGTAGATCAAGGCGGTGGAGGAACTATAGCTTATATATTGGCTGAGTATGGTATGGAAGTTATAGATTGTGGGGTAGCACTTCAAAACATGCATGCGCCTTGGGAAATCGCTAGTAAAGCAGATATATATGAAGCTATGAGAGGATACCTTGCATTCTTATTAGAAGCATAGACAAAAGCTAAGCTATATCCTAAAAAGGATATAGCTTTTAATATTTTCCTGAAAAAATATAATTGCATAAATAAAATAAATTATATGAAATGGGGATATTACTCATATCGATATAGTCCATCTCTTTATCTCCATCCCAAGGATGTATTGTTGCATATTTACTATTATAAACATTTATAACATATTTGTCCTTGTGAAAAGTTAGTATCATTTTATAAGCGGGTTTTTCATCAAGATCACTAGGTTTCTTAGTAAAAGATTTTTCATTCAAGGCTTTAGTAAAATTCTCTACAATATAAAAATCATCAGTATTTAAATCCCGTTCTTTATAAAGATTCATATCAAATATAGAACATGTATAGTTATCTTCTGCATTAATTAGTTCTATTAAATTTGAGGTATAATAATTATCTACTTTTTTGTTTTCTGATAAATAAGTGCAGGATGTAAATAATATTAATATGCATATAAGTATAAAATAAAATTTATTTTTCAAAGCTTATCACCCTAATAATAAAATATTTATATATAAACAATATGAAATATAAAAAATAATATTCATATTTTTATATTAAGAATTGATTTAATAAGAATTGATTGATATAATTTATACGGGGTATGGGTATAATGAACGTAGGAGTGATTGTTTAATGGAAAAGAATAAAGTGAAAAAAGATATACAAAATAGATTAAAAAGAATTGAAGGTCAAGTAAAAGGAATTGAGAAAATGGTGGATAATGATGTAGAGTGTAAGGATATTCTTATACAAATAGCTGCAATTAGATCTGCCATCAACAAAGTAGGAACCTTAATATTTGAAAATTATGCAACGAAATGTTTTGCGGAGAATGAAGATAAGGATTCTGAAAATAAAGTAGAGGATTTAGTAAATACTCTTACAATGTTTATTAAATAGTCTTATTTAGTTTACATTGATAGTTTAAAATTAACACTATTAATGAAGAGTTTGCATTGGAGCAAACTCTTTTTAATTAAACAAATAGAATTAATGTGGCAAAATTCAATTAATTATTTTTTTATTCTTCGCTTTTTATATGTAATAAGTTTTGTTATTGAAGATACGAGAACTAATGCAATAGCTATGGCTCCGGCGGTTGTTAAAGTGCTTAATCCCATTTCTAAGGCCTTATTTACATCTCCTCTAGTAAACTCTAGCATGGTGTAATACATTCCTCCACCTGGGACTAAGGGAAGTATACCAGATATAATAAAGGTAGTTACTGGTGTCCTTAAAGCCCTTGCAGTTATTTCAGAGTAAATAGCGGTAAGTAAGGCGCCATTAAAAATGGATAAGGTATTTGACATATTGCTTTCAAGAGAAATAAGATAAAAAAACCAGCTTATTCCTCCACCTACGGCGGCAAAAAATAAATTTCTACCTTTAATATTAAATATTACGCTAAATGCAAAAGTGGCAATGAAAGAATAAAATGAAAACAAAAGAACATTATAAATCATATAGAGGATCCCCCAAAGAATTTAATCCATACAGTAAAAATTAATCCACTTCCAACAGCAATAGCCACGGCTATTAAAAATGCTTCTGAAGCTCTAGATGTACCTGCTAATAAATCACCTGCTAAAGTATCTCTTATAGCATTTGTTATCGCTAATCCAGGCACGAGTAACATTAAAGAACCAATTACTATTTGGTCAGTATTATTAGCAAAACCTAGTGTGGTACTAATTAGAGCTATAAGTGAAGAAGTAGCACCACCAATTGCATTTATAAAGAAGCTATTAGTACCAATTTTATTAAGAATTATACGTATACATTCTATAACAAAACCAATAAATAAAGACACGAAAAAATCTCTCAATGTTCCACCGAAGACCAAGGTAAAAAATCCTGCAGCTATTGAAGATGAGAAGATGAGTATTTTATCATTATATTTAACACTACGTTTAATTTCTTCTAGTACACTTTCTACATAATCTAAATCTAGTCTCTCACTGCTTATCCTTCTAGAAAGGTCATTAATTCTAGCTATTTTATCTAAATCTACAGTCCTCCTATTAATTCTTACTACCTTTGTCATTACGTAATCTTTATTATCTGTTATAGACATTATAATTCCAGTAGGAGTAACAAAGCTTTGGGCGCTTTGTATTCCGTAGGAAGTACATATTCTTGTTAAAGTTTCTTCAACCCTATATATTTCCGCACCGCTTTGTAACATTACTTCACCTGCATAGGTAGCTAAATGAAGCACTCTATTGTAATCCATAGTTAAAACTCCACTTCTTTACTAGATATTCCCTATGTATTATATCATAATATATATATATAATTAAATATATAACACTTATTTATAAAAAATAAATATCATAGATTTTGTTGTTAAATAAAGGATTTAATAGATAATTGTAGAACGATTATAGGTTGAAATTATAATTTCATATGTTAAAGTATATTATTTAAAAATATTCAAAAACTCTTGACATGCTTGTCATAACAATTTAATATTGATGATGGGCGTACTATTAAATCTACCTATGATTTTATTAGTATTTATTGGATAAATAAATAGATTGGAGGGTCTTTATGGAATTATTAACATTTAAGAATGGAGTACATCCTCCTCACGGTAAACACTATACTGAAAATAAACCAATAGAAGAGTATTTACCAAAGGGAGACCTAGTTATTCCTATGTCACAGCATATAGGGGCACCTGCTGAACCTATAGTTAAAAAAGGTGACAAAGTATTGGTAGGACAAAAAATAGGAGAAGCAAAAGGATTTATCTCTGCAAATGTACACTCAAGCGTTTCTGGTATTGTTAAAAATGTGTCAGAAGTTGTATTATTTAATGGCATTAAGTCGATGGCTGTAATAATAGAAAACGATGGACAATACGAAGAAGTGGAAAGTGTAAAGAGAAACTGGACAAGCTTATCTAAAGAAGAAATTGTAAATATTGTTAAAGAGGCTGGTATAGTTGGTATGGGTGGTGCTACATTCCCAACACATGTAAAACTTGCTCCACCGCCAGAAAAGAAAATTGACGCTATAGTTGTTAATGCAGCTGAGTGTGAGCCTTATTTAACTTGCGACCATAGAATGATGCTTGAAAAGACTCAAGAAATAATTGAAGGATTAAAAATAGTTTTAAAATTATTTCCAGAAGCAAAGGGTTATATCGGAATAGAAGATAATAAACCAAATGCTATTCAAGCTATGAAAGAAGCTATAAAGGGTATTTCAAACATTGAAGTTAAAGCAGTTAAAACTAAATATCCACAAGGAGCTGAAAAACAATTAATTTATGCAATCACTAAAAAGGAAGTTCCATCAGGAAAACTTCCAGCAGATGTAGGATGTGTAGTTCAAAATGTTGATACTATATATGAAATCTATAATGCGGTTGTAAACGGTAAACCTTTGACTACTAGAGTTGTTACTGTAACTGGTGATGCTATAAAAGAACCTAAAAACTTAAGATTCAAGATTGGTACATCAGTAAGAGAATTAGTTGAAGCAGCAGGTGGATTTGTTGAAGAACCAATGAAGGTTATTTCTGGTGGACCAATGATGGGAATGGCTATGTACTCATTAGACGTTCCATCTACTAAAGGTACTTCAGGAATACTTTGTTTAACTAAAAAAGTAGCTGAGGCTGAAGAAGAATCTAACTGTATAAACTGTGGAAAGTGCTTACAAGTATGCCCAATGGGATTAATGCCAACAAAGCTTGCTACATGCGCTGCAGTTAGAGATTACGATACATTTGATAAATGTAGCGGAAGAGATTGTATTGAATGCGGATGTTGTTCATTTGTATGTCCAGCAAGACGTCATTTATTACAAAGAATACGTTCTGGAAAAAAAGTAGTGTGTAAAAGATAATAAAAAACTAACTTTAAAGAGGTGAATTTTAAATGTCTCAAACAACTAAGTATACTGTCTCATCATCTCCACATATTCGTGCTAATGATACAACAAAATCAATAATGAGAGATGTTGTAATAGCGTTGCTACCAGCAACATTTGCTTCTGTTTATTTCTTTAAATTACAAGCATTGTTGGTAATTTTAGCTTCAGTTCTATCTTGTGTAGCAGCTGAATACATTTGGCAAAAGGCATTAAAAAGAAAGGTTACTATTGGTGATTTAAGTGCTGTTGTAACAGGTTTACTTCTAGCTTTTAACTTACCACCATCAGTTCCACTATGGATACCAGTTATAGGAGGATTTTTTGCAATTATTATAGCTAAACAATTCTTTGGTGGACTAGGACAAAATATAGTTAACCCAGCATTGATAGCAAGAGCTTTCTTACTTGCATCATGGCCAACACCAATGACTACATGGACATTAGATGGAGTAACAACTGCTACACCGCTTGCAGCATTAAAAGCAGGAACACAAGCTCCAGGCTTAATGGATGTATTTTTAGGAAATGTTGGAGGATGTATTGGAGAAACTTCAGCATTAGCTTTACTTATAGGTGGAGTATATTTAATATTTAAACATGTAATAGATTGGAGAATTCCAGTTACTTATATTGGAACAACATTTATAATAACAGCCATAGCTGGAAGAGCTGGTCATCCACTATATGAATTATTTGCAGGTGGTTTAATGCTAGGAGCCTTCTTTATGGCTACAGACTATGCAACATCACCTATAACACCAATAGGAAGAATTATATTTGGAGTTGGTTGCGGACTTTTAACAGGTCTTATCCGTATATTTGGTGGTTACCCAGAAGGAGTATCTTATTCAATTTTAATAATGAACTTATTCGTTCCACTAATTGAAAGATGGACAGCTCCAAAAATTTTTGGGAAGGTGAAATAGATGGAAAAGGAATCCGGAGTAAAATTAAGTGTTAGATTAGGATTAATTTTATTAACCATAGCAGCAATCTGTGGACTACTTTTAGGTTGGGTTAGCGGAGTTACAAAGGATCCTATTGATATTCAACAAAAGAAAACTTTAGATGAAGCTAATGCAGCAATATTACCTTTAGGAAAAGAGTTTAATATTAGAGAAGATATTAAAGGTGAAGGTGGAGTTCTAGAAGTTACAGAAGGAAAAGATGGAGCAGATTTAAAAGGATATACATTAAAAGTTGCTCCAAAAGGATATGCTGGAGCTATAGAAATGATGGTTGGAATATCTACTGAAGGTAAAGTTACAGGTATAAAAGTATTAAACCATTCAGAGACTCCAGGTCTTGGTGCTAAAGCGATAGAACCATCCTTCTCAGATCAATATAAGGACAAACCAGTGACAGAATTAGAAGTTGTGAAAGGTGCAGCAACAGCAGATAATCAAATTTCTGCGATCACAGGTGCAACGATAACTTCAAAGGCTGTTACAAACGGAGTTAATGAAGCTATTAAGTTTTATGACTCTAAATTGAAGGGAGGCAATTAATAATGGGAGTAATTCGCGAAAGATTATATAACGGTATTATTAAAGAAAACGCAACTTTCGTTCAAGTACTTGGTATGTGTCCAACATTGGCTGTTACAACAAGTGCTATAAACGGATTTGGTATGGGATTATCAGCAACAGTTGTATTGATTGGCTCAAACGTACTAATATCATTACTTAAAAAGGTAATTCCAGATGAAATACGTATACCAGCATATATAACAATCATTGCAACGCTAGTTACAGTGCTTGAATTTATGCTTAAGGCTTACTTACCAGCTTTAAATAAATCCTTAGGTATATTTATTCCTCTTATAGTTGTTAACTGTATTATATTAGGTAGAGCAGAAGCTTATGCAAATAAAAGCAATGTGGTTGCATCTCTATTTGACGCTATAGGTCAAGGATTAGGTTTCACTTTATCATTAACAGTATTAGGAATTATTAGAGAGATACTAGGAGCAGGTAAAGTTTTCGGAATGCAGATTATGCCTGAAGCATACCAGCCAGCACTAATAATGATATTAGCACCAGGTGGTTTCTTTACACTAGGTATCTTAATGGCTATCTTAAACGCTAGAAAATTAAAGAAAGCTAAAGCGAACTAGTCTTTTGAAGATGCCTTAGTTTAAAAAAGAAAGGTGGATAAAGGAAAAAATGAATATTTTCACTATATTTTTAAGTGCTCTATTAGTTAATAACTTCGTTTTATCAAGATTCCTTGGAATATGTCCATTCCTTGGGGTTTCTAAAAAAGTTGAAACAGCAACAGGTATGGGAGCAGCGGTTACTTTCGTTATGGCACTTGCTTCATTAATGACTTGGATGGTTGAAAATTTTATATTAATACCATTAAATATACAATACTTATCAACATTAGCATTTATATTAGTTATTGCATCACTAGTTCAGTTTGTTGAAATGGTTATTAAAAAGGTGAGTCCAGATCTATACAAAGCTCTTGGAATTTACTTACCACTTATAACAACAAACTGTGCGGTTCTAGGGGTTGCAGTTATTAATAGTAATGAAGGATATGGATTAATTGAATCCGTTGTAAATGCAACTGGTGCAGCATTAGGATTTACCCTAGCACTAGTACTTTTAGCAGGAATTAGAGAAAAATTAGAAACAAATGAATATATTCCAGAAGCGATAAAGGGCTTACCACTAAGCTTGGTAACTGCAGGATTAATGGCGATAGCTTTCTTAGGCTTCCAGGGCTTAATTTAGTTAGGAGGTGTCAGCATGGAATTAATATATCCAGTATTAAGTTTAGGCGGATTAGGTATAGTGTTTGGTCTATTATTAGGATATGCTTCAAAGAAATTTGCCGTTGAAGTTGATCCAAGAATACCTCAGGTTAGAGAAGTACTACCAGGAGCTAACTGTGGTGGTTGTGGATTTGCTGGTTGTGACGCCTTTGCAGATGCAGTTGTAAATGAAGGTGCCCCAGCTAACGGATGTCCAGTTGGTGGAGCAGGTTGTGCAGCAAAAATAGCTGAAATTATGGGTGTAACAGCAGATACATCAGAACCTAAAAAAGCATATGTTAAATGTAATGGTACATGCGGTCAGGCAAAAGAAAAATATCAATACTATGGTGCTATGACTTGTACTGATGCAGCTAATATACCAGGAGAAGGTTCAAAGGAATGTACGTATGGATGTTTAGGATTAGGAACATGTGTATCAGCGTGTCCTTTTGATGCAATAACAATAGAAGATGGAATAGCTGTAATAGATGAGGAAGCATGTACAGGATGTGCTCAATGTATAGCTGTTTGTCCAAAGAGTGTTATTGAGTTAACACCAATATCAAAGAGAGTACGTGTTTCATGTAACTCAAGAGAAAAGGGTGTTGCTGTTAAGAATTCTTGTTCTGTTGGATGTATTTCATGTACACTATGTGTAAGAAACTGTCCAGAACAGGCTATAACAATGGTAAACAACTTAGCTACAATTGATTATGACAAATGTACACAATGTGGAATTTGTATATCAAAATGTCCAACAAAGGCTATTGTTAATTTAGACGGAAAAATAGAAGTTAAAGAAGCAGCTAAAAATTAATAATAAAAAAGCGTGGTAAGAACCACGCTTTTTTATTTTAATCTAATTCTTTAAGCTTACTAATCAAAGGAACTTTTTTAACATGATTGTATAAGTACTCTGTAGCAACTCCTATAAAGTATCCTGTAATTATGGCAGATATCATTAGAACTGGTAAGTATAAATATATCCTGAAATCTTGAACTATTAAGGAAGCTATTAATAGCTGTCCTATGTTATGAAATACCGCTCCGCTTACACTTATGCTCCATATACTTAAGTTATCTTTAAACTTATTATACAATATAATCATGATTATATTACTTAATAGTCCGCCAGATAGGCTATAAAAGAAGGATGACATACTTCCTCCTAAAAAAGAGCCTAATAGTGTCCTTAAAAACATGATTAGTATGGCTTCTTTACCACCGAGAGTCAATAGAGCGAATAGAGATATGGAGTTAGCTAGTCCTAATTTTATCCCTGGCACTCCAGGAAGTAATACTGGTAGTTGAGCTTCGATAATATATATTATTAAAGCGATACTGACTAGTAAACTAATAAATACTAATTTTCTTATATTCTTCATTACATCACCTATAAAGCAATATTTTAATAAGTAGTAGCGTCAATTTCCTTGTTGGCCTTTTCGCCTTCAATGGCTATCATAAGCCTAAAAGGAAGACACACTACAGTATCTCCAACTTCTGAAATAATTCCCGTCTTAACACAAACTTGATCAGGACAATCTGCTTCAGAAATATATACTCCATCTTTTGTTGCAACTATTTTATTATAGTGCTTCTTATCAGCTGAATATATAATAAATTCCTCTTCTTTATCTAAAGTTTTAAAATCAATCTCTTTGATAACTTTTCCATCTTGCTTAATTACCGCCATTGTATCTTTAGACTTTGTAAAATTTTTATAGAAATAAGTTCCTAAAAATCCTACTACGGTAATAATTAATATTACTGAAAAAATTAACTTATCACCTTTCTTCATAAACGTACTCCTTATTAGTAATCTTTATTGAATCTTTTAATCCAGAAGTGGTATAAACCTTCTTATCTTTTGTTACAAAAACAGCCTCAACGCCTTTTAAGCTTTCTATTAATTTCATACCTTTATCTAATCCTAATACGAAGACGGAAGTAGATAAGGCATCTCCGTCTATAGATTTTTCAGAAATTATAGTAGTAGCCATTATTTCATTATTTGAGGGATAACCAGTTTTAGTGTCTAATATATGATGATATCTTACTCCATCTTTTTCAAAGAATCTTTCATAATTACCAGAGCTAACTACAGACTTATCAGAAGCTTTCACTATAGCAAAGTATCCACCACGGGTCTCTAGCGGATCTTGAATTCCGATATTCCAGTCTGATCCATCAGTTTTTTTACCAAGAGTTACTACATTTCCGCCTAAATTTATGAATGCAGTTTCCACTCCTTCTTCTATCAATACCTCTTTAACCTTGTCTGCAGCATAACCTTTAGCAATGGCGCCTAAATCTATTCCTTGTCCTTCTCTCTTAAGTTTAACAGATTTATTTTTTTCATCTATTTCTATATCTTTATAATTAATTAAACTCAATTTTTCTTTAATTTCCTTTTCCTCTGGAACTCTGGCATGATCTGTTCCTATACCCCAAATATTAACCAAAGGGCCTACAGTTACATCAAATGCGCCCTCAGATAAGGATGAATAGTATAGGGACTTTTTTATTACATTTAAAGTATCATCACTGACCTTTACATAGTTTTTACCCGAATTTGAATTTATTTGAGAAACTTCGCTATTTGGTTTGCTTGGCGACATTAAGTCATCTATATTTGATATTACATCCATAGCTCTGTTAGCTGCCTTTTCAGCATTTTCGCCATATACCTTAAGTTGCACAATAGTACCTAATAGGTAGTTTTCTCTTGTAACATAAGGTTCTTCCTTTGCTACTTTTTGACCACAGGAGGTCAATAATAAAAAACTTGACAGTATTATTCCTAAAACGATTTTTTTATTCATTTGCTTCCCACCTTATGCGATATGTTGTAATATGAACCATAAACATTACTATTATAACATAATATCTAGTATATTGAATGTAAATGGGGAGATTTTAATAAATTTTTTACTGGTCATTAAGGGTAGTACATTATATAATGTTTATGTTAACCAAAGAATAAGGAGTGAAATACATGAGTAATAAAAAGAGTGAACTTAAAGAGTATGCAAAAATCATTAATGAAAAATATGTAGTCAATATTAATGATGATAATTATGCAGATATTCTTTTAGGGGAATTATCATATTCAGCATACCTAAGTGAGTATTTTAGGGAGTATATAAATGAAAACAAAGAAAAATTGTCAATAGAGTGGGCATATTTAATGTTTTTATTTATACATAGTGTAAAAGAGAAAAATGCTACTTCTGTTGTAGAATATTCTAAGAAGTTAAAAGGATATGCTGACAATTATTATGTAGAGTACATATTAGGTGATATTGACCTAATGTTCTATGGAGATATTTTTAAAAGTAAAGATAGGTTTGTAAAAGCTCTAGCATTAAGAGAGAATGATGGAAACGCTTACTATTCACTAGGGTTTATATATAACCTTTTAGGTGTATTTGATAAATCTTTAGAGTATTATAATAAAGCTATATATTATTATGATAATTCTACAAATCCAAAAGATATTAAGCTTAAATCCTTATACAATGTAGCAGCTTATTATATAACAGTGAACAAAGATCTCGATAGGGGAGAAGAGATACTAAATTCTTTATTAGAAGAAGAGCCGAATCATGAAAAAGCAATAGAAACACTAAAGAGGCTAAAAGGAGAGATGTAAGATGATCATAAATAAAAAAGATAATAATGTGTGGTTTCCAACTCAATTAGCAGCTGTGAAGCTATTTTTGATTCAAATAGAGTGTTCTATAAATGAAAGTTACAAAGAGCTTGAAGATAAAACTCTTTATGAATATACAATAATAAACAAAAATGAGTCCGGTGTGCTAAAAGTGCTTCCAGGATTAAGAAATTCACCTATACTAGAAGAGTATAAGAAAATGTTGCCAATGGATAGTTTAGAGTTTTTATATCAATCAGTTTATAAAAAAACTGGTGGATTATTAAACATATTACATGGTGAAATAAAAGAGACTATGGATAGTCAGCTGAAAAATCTAAAAAATAATAAGGACATGAATAAAGCTATAGAGGAATGGAAGGTGATTAAATCCGAACTCTGGAGCGGATTGCCTCCTAAATTAGTTTGGGCAGGTGGAGGTAAAATAGAAAAAGAGTTAATATTTGATTTTTGTAATAAACTTACTAATATTATGGGAAATGAAAAATTTTACTCTCAAGGGAGTGCAATAATTAAATCAATGGAATACTTAAGAGCTTGGCAATTGACACAAAATCCAATTTGCAATGATACTCCAATGAATGCTATCATTAAAGAAAGAGAAGAAATATATAATAGAAAAGTTAAATTTTTAAAAGATATGAACATTCAATGTGACTTTTTTTAAAAAATAATGGAGGGTTGATATGGAAGGGAAGCTATTATATGATGGATGGTTGAAGCTATTTAAAAAAACAGTAGGGGACAGAGAGTATGAAATAGTAAAAAACCATGATGCGGTATCAGCGCTAGTAGTAAATGAATTTGATGAGATACTTTTAGTGAAACAATTTAGGCCTGCTATAATGAGAGAAACTTTAGAAATACCGGCGGGAATTATTGATATAGAAGGAGAAAGTATAGAAGATTGTTTAATAAGAGAATTATGGGAAGAAACGGCGCTAGTGATAGAGAAAAATGATATATCTAAAATCATAAGCTATAAACCTATATTAGGCTTTAGTTCAAGCACCATGCATATGTTTAAAGTAAAAATAAGTAAAGCTTCCTTTATACCTGAAAATATAAGAGATGAAGATGTATTAGATGGTAGATGGATTACTATTGATGAGCTAGAAGAATTAATAAAAAAAGAAATAATAGTAGACGATAAAACCATAATGGCCTTTTATTATTTTAAGAGTTCAAATATTTAAGGAGGATTTTATGATTAAAGCTATATTATTTGACTTAGATGGAACCTTAGTTAATACTAATGAGCTAATTTTAGAAACTTTTAAATATGTTTTTAAAAACCATCTAAATATGAAAGTAGATGATAAGGAGATAGTTAATACCTTTGGAGAGCCATTAATGGGTGTTTTAGAGAGATATGGTAAAGACAGAGCGGAGGAATTGTTTCAAGCCTATATAACCTATAATGAAGAGGTGCACGATAGCTTAATAAAATCTATAGATGGAGTCGAGGAAGGATTAAAACTTCTTAAAGAGACAGGATTGAAGATAGGGATAGTTACTTCTAAAAGAAGAGCAGCAGCTCTTAGAGGCTTAAGGTTATTTGATTTAGAAAAATTTATGGATGTAATAGTAACTCCAGAGGATACCAAAATACATAAACCACATGGGGAACCTGTATTAAAGGCTTGCGAGTTGCTAGGTATTTCACCTGAATACGCTCTAATGGTAGGAGATAGCCATAATGATATATTATGTGGACAAAATGCTAATGCAAAAACCTGCTTGGTAAAATATACTGCTCTTTCTGTAGAAGATATTTTAAAGCATAAACCTGATTATGTAGTGGATTCGGTAATAGATATTTATAATATAGTTAAAGATAAAAAAATCTGTTGAGCTTTCTCAACAGATTTTTTAGTGCTATTTTTTATATTCTTTCACATTTTCATAATCAACCTTTATAGGTTCATTTTCTTTCATATATATATGTCCAGAAGAATATGGTCTTCCATCTAAAGTAATTATAGCTTTATCTACATTATAGTAGTTTCCTAATGTATTGGTTATGCATTTTAATAAAGCCATCTCATAACCAGCGCCAGCATTCATTTCTTTAACAAAGTTGCTTGATAAATCTATTTTAGCTGTATTTGTGTTACTATCTAGATATATTTTATTAATTGAAACTTCATCTCCAATTAACTTGCTAATATTTGTGTTTAAATTTTCCCTAAATTCTTTCTCGAAAGCTGATTTGACATCGTCATTTGTATTGAACTTCACTGTTTTATTGGTAAAGTATATCTTATCTTCAGCATAATCGGAGTAATAGAATTTTACTGTTTGGGTTACTGGAACATTTTCTTCTATGGATTCTAAAGTTGTAATAACTTCCATATCCTTTGCTGTATATATACTTTTTACTAATCCTTTATTCAATACATAGTAGTCATGAGAAGTATAATCTGGATTTTCTGTTGTAACTTCTAGTGCTTTAAACTTTCCTGCAGGAGTTTCTACTTCCTTTTCTGTATCAGAAATAAATCTTTTACTTCCATTAGGTAATGACCAAGTTGTTCCCTTTATCAAAGGCTCTTTTAACAAAACTTCATAATCTTTGTTTTCTATATCAATTATACTATCTCTATGATAATATTCTCCCTTAGAAGTTATAAGCCTTAGTTCTCCATCTTTTATTTCCATAACCTGAACTGAAGTGGTACCAGGATTAACAACTCTTAACTGAACTCTATTGCCCCTTATATAATCAGTAAATACTGTTTTTTCAGCAAATTCGTTTCCAATACCTTTATATTTTATTTTAATATTTTCTTTAAATGGGTAGTAGTCTTTAATAGTGTAAGTAATATTTCCTTTATCTGAGGTTTCAGGTTTCTTATTATCATCACTATTTTTTCCTTTACCACAACCAACTAACAATAAAGTTGGTATTAAAAAAATTGATAAAATTCTTTTTATGTTTTTCATAGTAATCAGCCTCCTTATATTAAATAGTACGATAATTTACATATATAAGTTATATTATATTAGAAAATAAATATGGACAGCTGCAGAGCTATCCATATTTACTTTATGCCAATATATTTTTAAAATTAGCCACTATACAATCTATATTTTCTCTTGAAATCCAGTAATGAACTACAAATCTCCATTCTCCATCTTCTGTAGGATTTATCTTTATACCTCTCTTAAGCATTTCATTAACTATAATGCTATCATCCAAAGCTGTATCTATGGTAAAGAATACCATACTTATATGAATATCGTCAAGCCTTACCTTTATTCCTGGTATTTTTGATAGTTCGCTACCTAAATACAGGGCCTTTTCATGATCTTGTTTTAGATTTTCTATCATATCATTTAAAGCAACTAATCCAGCAGCGGCTAATATACCTGCTTGTCTTAATCCTCCACCCATAAGTTTTCTCTTTTTTCGAGCATTATCTATAAACTCTTTACTACCTGCCAATATAGATCCTACTGGAGCACATAAAGCCTTTGATAGAGCAAACATAACAGAGTCACAATATTTAGTAATTTCACAAGCTGGAACATTTAAATATGTAGCTGCATTAAATAGTCGTGCACCGTCTAAATGCACAGGTATATTATGATCATTAGCTATGTTGTAAATCTCTTTCATATTTTCTAAGGGAATTACTCTTCCGTTTGAATGTGCATTCTCAACACATATTAACCCTGTTTCAGGAAAGTGAATATCTATGCCCCTAATTTTTCTTTCTATTTCTCTTGCATCTAATTGTCCTTTATTTGTTCTTACAGGTCTTAACTGTACTCCAGCAATAACAGAGGATGCACCTACTTCATGCATTATTATGTGGCAATCCTCACCTAATATAACTTCATTTCCCCTTTGACAGTGATTGAATAATGCCAACTGATTACCAAAAGTACCGCTAGGAACAAATAGTGCTGCTTCTTTTCCAGTAATTTTAGCAGATAATTCTTCTAACTGATTTACTGTAGGATCATCTCCATAAACGTCATCTCCAACTTCTGCTTCAAACATAGCTTTTCTCATAGCTTCTGTTGGTTGAGTTACAGTATCACTTCTTAAATCAATAAACTTCATAACAATATCCCCCTTTAGAATATATTAATTTTATTATAATGCCAAAGAGGTGTAAATTAAAAGGGGAAAATTGATTTGTTCTAAATTAGGTAAAGATATAATATAAATACAATAAAAATATAAGGGGATATTACGAACATCTATGGAGGTAAATATGAATTTTAAAGAATTAATAGAGATAGATAGAAGAGAAAGAAAAACTGAGGATTTCCAATGTAGTTTTTTACACTATCTAGAAATAGTAAAAAATAATCCTGACATATGTAAGCTATCCCATAAAAGAATTTACGATATTATTCTAGAAGATGGATTGGAAGTATTAGATACTGAGGAAAATTTAAGATTAAAAAGAATCTATGGAAACGAAGTAATAAAAAAATATAATTTTTTTAGTAAAGACTTTTTTGGTATAGATAAAACATTAATGAAGATCATGAATTATTTTTACTCAGCTTCCATGAAAGGGGAAGAATCAAGACAAGTATTATACTTAGTAGGACCTGTAGGTTCAGGAAAATCTTCTATAGTTGAATGTATTAAAAAAGCTTTAGAAAAAAGTGAGGATATCTATGTATTAAAAGGATGTCCCATGAGAGAAGAACCTCTACATTTAATCCCTAAGCATTTAAGGGGAGAATTTGAAAAAATACTAGGAATAAAAATAGAGGGAGACTTATGCCCAGTTTGCAAATATAGATTAAAGGAAGAATATAATGGAGAATATGAAAGATTTATTGTGGAAAAATCTAGATTTTCTATTAGATCAAGAAAGGGCATAGGAATAGTCCCACCTGTAGATCCAAATAATCAAGACGCATCAGCATTGGTGGGGTCTGTAGATATATCAAAAATGGATTTATATCCAGAAGACGATCCAAGGGTTCTCTCATTAAATGGAGCTTTCAATGTGAGCAATAGGGGATTGGTTGAATTTATAGAAGTATTCAAAAATGATGTGGAATATCTTCATTCAATAATAACAGCTACCCAAGAAAAGTCTATTCCATCTCCAGGGAAAGCGGCAATGATATATTTTGATGGAGTAATTATCGCTCATTCTAATGAAGCGGAATGGAATAAGTTTAAAGGAGACCATACTAATGAAGCTATATTAGATAGAATAGTAAGAATAGAAGTACCATATTGTTTAGAGCTAAATGAAGAGAAGAAAATATATGAAAAAATATTAAGTAATAGTAATTTTAATGTTCATATATCACCGCATACTATAGATGTTGCGGCTATGTTTGCTATTTTAACTAGACTATCTCCATCTTTAAAAGTAGATTTATTAACTAAGCTTAGAATATACAATGGGGAAGATATTATTGATAAGGGCGGAATAAAGAGAATCGATATTTTAGAATTAAAAGAGGAAAGTGGTATTAAAGAAGGGATGAGTGGAATATCTACAAGGTTTATTATAAAAGCTATAGATAATGCTATATGTGAATGTAAAAACAGTTGTATTAATCCCTTAAGTATTATGGAAAGTTTAATAAAGTCCATAAAAGATTTAGACATATCAGAGGAGGACAAGAAGAGATATCTTTCATTTATACAAGATATAATTAGAAAAGAATATAACAAAATACTAGAGAATGAAATCAATATGGCTTTTATACAAGGATTTAAAGAAGGGGCAGAAACACTTTTTAATAATTATCTAGATAATGCAGAAGCCTATGTAAATAACAGTAAAATAAAAGATAGTATAACAGGAGAGGAGTTGGACCCTGATGAAAAATTTATGAGGAGTATAGAAGAGAAAGTTGGAATATCGGAAAGCTCTTCTAAAGGTTTTAGAATGGATGTAACTTCTTACATGTTATATTTGTTAAGAAAGGGCGGAAAAATAGATTACACTTGCTATGAGCCATTAAAAGAGGCTATAGAAAAGAAGTTAACTTTTTCGGCTAGGGAAATTTCTAGGATAATAACAAAATCAAAAATTAGAGATAAAGAACAAAATGAAAAATATAATAATATGCTAAAGGAAATGGAGCAGAATGGATATTGTACTCATTGTTGCGAAATGGTGCTGAACTATGCCGCTAATAATCTATGGAAGGATTGACTTTATGGCAGTAATTAGAGAGTATAGTGGAATTCCTTATGATAGAGCTGAAGGGGATAGGGAAAGGCACCAAAAGCTTGTAGAGGAAAGTATTAAAAAAAATTTAGTAGATATTTTATCAGAGGAAAGCTTAATTGGGGATAGTTATAATAATAAAAAAATAAAAGTTCCAATTAAGGGTATTAAAGAATATAGCTTTGTATTTAGAAATAACATTTCAATTATAGGTTGTGGCGATGGAGAGGAGTTAAAAGGTGAAAAAATTCCTCTAGAAAATAATGATAACGCTAGAGGGAATAGCGGTGCTGGAAATAGAGAAGGAGAAGATATTTTTGAAACGGAAATAACTTTAGAGGATGTCTTAGAATATGTATATGATAAGTTGAAATTGCCACATCTGAGGAATAAAAAAAAATCTAAAATAGTTGGGCAGTCTCGCAAGAAGAGAAGCGGTTTTCAAAAGGGAGGAATTCCTCCAAGACTTTCAAAAAAAAGAACGGTAATGGAGAAACTAAAAAGAAAGCAGGCCATGAAAAGAGGGTTAAAAGAGGTTGGAGAATATAATACAAATAGTACAATCCCTAGGTTCCCTTTTAAGAAGGAGGATTTAAGATATTCTAGAATAAAAAGTGATAAAAGAAAGGAATATAATGCTGTTGTTATATGCATTATGGACACCTCAGCTTCTATGGATCAAACTAAGAAATACTTAGCACGTTCTTTCTTTTATATGATTTATAACTTTATAAAAAGTAAATACGAAAGTGCTGACTTAGTATTTATATCTCATTCTACTACCGCTAAGATTGTGACAGAAGAAGAGTTTTTTCATAAAGTTGAATCAGGGGGCACCTATATATCTAGTGGATATAAAAAAGCATTGGAATTAATTAGCCAAAAGTATCCTGAGGATAGTTATAATATATATGCTTTTCATGCCACAGATGGGGATAATTGGAGTGAGGATAATGAAAAAGCTCTACAGTCGGCAATAAGATTATGTGAGATTTGTAATTTATTTGGATATGCGGAAATCATGACTTATGGATATGCCAGTAGTATTAAAAAGAAGTATCTACAAGAAATTAATAAAAAGAATTTTATTGCAGTGTCCATGCAAAAAAAAGAGGATCTTTGGGAGGCGCTTAAAGAGATGTTTAAAGCAGAATTAAGTATAGAAGAAGAGAGGGGTTAAGGATATTGCAATATACAATAAAAGAATTAGAATATTGGAATAATAAAATTGAGGAGAAGGTTAAACAATTTGGATTAAGTTGTTATCCTCAGGAATTCGAAATTATAAATTATAATAATATGCTTTCTTATCAAGTATATTTAGGTATGCCTTCAATGTACCCACACTGGAGTTTTGGGAAAAAGTATGATAAATTAAAAACTTTTTATAGGCATAACTTAATTGGACTACCATATGAAATAGTTATAAATTCAAATCCTTGTACTGCTTATCTTTTGAAGGAAAATAGCTTATTAATGCAAATACTTACAATGGCACATGTCTATGGGCATAATGATTTTTTTAAAAACAATAGACTGTATATAGCAAACACAACTTCTCAATATACCTTTGAGATGTTTAAAAGCCATGGAGATAGAATTAGAGGATATATAGATAAGTTTGGTAATGAAGAGGTTGAGAAGATATTAGATGCAGTTCACTCTATGAAGTTTCAAATAGATCTGCTAGAGTTTATTAAAGAGAATGGAGAAATAGATTCATGGCAAAGAGATATTTTGGATATTGTAATGGAACAAACTAAATACTTTATTCCTCAAATAGAAACGAAGATAATAAACGAAGGATGGGCAAGCTTTTGGCATTATAAAATACTAAAAAATTTAGAACTACCACAAAGTCTATATTTAGAATTTTTAAATAGACACAATGCTGTTGTAGCACCCTATAAAGAAAAAATAAATCCATATTATTTAGGTTTTGAAATATTTACTAAATTGGAAGAACAATATGGAATGGATAAATTATTCGAAGCAAGAACGGTTGAAAGGGATGAATCTTTCATAAGAAGGTATTTAACTAAAGAACTATGCATGGATATGAATTTATTTCAATATAAAATAGATGAAAAAACTTTTATAGTAGAGGAAATATCAGATGAAGAAGGATATAAAACTATAAAAGATACTTTTTGTAAGTCCGTTGGAATGGGAAGTATACCATTTATAGAAGTGAAGGATATTGGAAACAAAACTCTATTATTAGAACACAAGTATGATGGTAGGGAACTAGATTTAAACTACGCAGGAGAAACTTTAAAACATATAGTATCTCTTTGGAAACATAAAGTAATACTAAAGACTAAATTAAATAAAAAGCCAATCGAAGTGATATGTAGTAAGGATAAGGAAATTAGTTATGTTTGATTTAAATAAAAATGCTATACAATGCTTATTATGCTAGCTCGCTGCAATAAGAACTTCATCTTAACGGCATATTTCTAAAATAAATTAAGAATTTCTAAATTTTGCTCAAATGCATAGGGCGCATTATATAACATTTTTAAGTTTTGGACAATGAAATTATAAAGATAAATATTTGAGAAATTAATCTGCCATAAGATATATTTGAAAATATATCTGTAAAACACAAAAGAGCTAAGTATGTAGTGAAATAGCGACTTTTTATTGGAGCGACTTCACTACATACTTAGCTCTCTATTTCGTACAACAAATTACTACTGTAGAAACTTATAACTGTAAAAATAATTTGTTATATACTAAATTCTAACTTGCCCATCTCCATACACAATATATTTAATTGTAGTTAACTGCTCCACTCCCATTGGGCCACGGGCGTGTAACTTCTGTGTGCTTATTCCAATTTCTGCTCCAAACCCATATTGAGATCCATCAGTAAATCTTGTGGAAGCATTTACATATACTGCAGCTGCATCTATTTCATTTAAGAATTTTTCGGAATTAAAATAATCCTTTGTTATTATAGCTTCCGAATGTTTTGTTCCATATAAGTCAATATGATCAATTGCGTCTTCAATGGATTGTACTACTTTAACTGCAAGAATGAAGTTTAAATATTCCTCGCTCCAGTCTTCCATTGTTGCATCTTTTATATAGTTGAAAATTTCTTTATCTTCTATGGTGTTTAACAATATTTTCTTGCTATCATTACAAACTCTTAATTCTACTTTATGTTTATATAGTTCATTAGCTATATAAGGTAAAAACTTTTCTGCAATATTTTGGTGAATTAATATGGTTTCTATTGCATTACATACACCAGGTCTTTGAGTTTTTGCGTTAACTATAATATCTTTGGCCATAGCCATATCTGCACTTTCATCTACAAATACGTGACAATTTCCAACTCCAGTTTCGATTACAGGTACTGTGGCATTAGTTACTACTGTCTTAATTAAGCCTTTACCACCACGTGGAATTAAAACATCTATATATTCATTGAGCTTTAACATAATATTTACAGCTTCTCTGTCTGTAACTTCTATTAATTCAATGGCTCCTTCTGGCAGACCACATTGTACGCATGAATCTTTAAGAATTTGAGCTATACATTTGTTAGTATTTATAGCCTCAGATCCTCCTCTTAAAATAACTGCATTTCCTGATTTTAAACATAGACCTGCTGCATCTACAGTAACATTAGGTCTAGCCTCATATATGATGCCCAAGACTCCAAGAGGTACTCTTTTTTGACCTACTCTTATGCCATTAGGTCTTTTCCACATTTTAATAACTTCTCCAACTGGATCAGGTAAATCTGCTACTTCTCTAAGACCTTCTGCCATATCAGAGATTCTTTTTTCAGTGATGAGAAGTCTATCTAAAAGAGCTTTGCTTAGTCCTTTCTCTTTACCTTTTTCCATGTCTATTTTATTAGCTTCAATTATAGCTTGAGAATTGTTAACCAAATTCTCTGCCATATGAATCAATGCTTTGTTTTTAGTATTTGAATCTAAAATTGAAAGAATTTTAGAAGCTTTTTTAGCATTTTTACCTTTGGATACTATATAATCCATTAAATTTTCCATTTTCAGTCCTCCTATTATAAATTAGCTTTAAACCAGGTACCTATATTTTTTCCATTGAGTATATCTCTTAAGTTCTTAGAATTTTCACCATTGATTATCACCATTGAGATACCTGATGCGGTAGCAATTTTTGCTGCATTGATTTTTGTTGCCATTCCTCCAGTACCTAAGTTGCTACCAGCTCCTCCAGCGCAGGCAACTATTTCCTCTGTTATTTCTTCTACAAAAGAAAGTATTTTTGCATCAGAGTTTTTTCTAGGATCGCAATTATAAAGACCGTCTATATCGGACATAAGAATTAAAAGTTCTGCATTTACCAATTGAGCAACATAAGCAGAAAGAGTGTCATTATCTCCAACCTTTATTTCATCTACTACAACTGCGTCATTTTCATTTATTATTGGTATGACCCTTTGTTCTAATAGAGATGAAAATGTATTATGAGCATTATTCTTTCTAGTCTCATCAGTCATATCCTCTTTTGTCAAGAGTATTTGTCCAACGGTTTTTCCGTATTCAGAGAATACTTTTTCATACATATGCATAAGTATTCCTTGGCCCACTGCAGCAGCGGCCTGTTTTTCAGGGATAGTCTTTGGTCTTTCCTGTAATCCTAGTTTTCCCATACCTGCACCAATAGCACCCGAACTAACTAATACTACATTATATCCCATATTATGAAGATCAGATAATTGCCTTACCAGGCCTTCTATATGATTTAAATTAAGAAGTCCATTGTTATAAGTAAGGGTTGATGATCCAACTTTAACAACTATAGTTTTTACCTTTTCAAGGTATTTCAATCTTTCGTCATTTAAGTTATTCATATTATTGCCCCCTCATCAAATAAATTTTATGTATATTATACTACATATTAATGCATATAAAAATTCATTTTATTCTTTTTTGTATTATAATATAAATTATGAAGCTTTAATTTAGTAAAAATAGCTAGCAATGGAAGGGGGATTATTTTGAGAAATAAGATTAAGTTTATAGAAGCAAAGGGAAGTCCTTATGAAAGAGGGTGGACTTCTGGAGTAGAATTAAAAGAGGCCATAAATAATTGTATTAAAAATTATATACATTTACTTGATAATGAGAATTTAATAAAAAAATCTGCTTATATTAAAGAGATTACCAAAGAAAGATTTTTAGATTATGTTTTGGAGATAGAGGGAAGAGCAGAGGGAGCTGGAGTAGACAAAGATTTATATTTTTTAATAATGTGTGCTGAACTTTTAAATGAAGGGGTAGGTTGCACAACTTTGGTTTGTAAAAGAAAAGATGGTACAATATTATTGGGGCATAATGAAGATGATAACTATACCCCAGGCAATGCAGCTCTAACAAAATGCTGGAATGATAAGAACTGGTTTGTAACTTATGATTATTGTAATATGCCCTTTGGAAATGCTTTTAGCTTTAATAGCCACGGTATAGTCAAGACAATAAACTACTGTTACAGTGAAGATGTTTCCGTAACAGGTATACCAAGATATTTTTTGCAAAGATATATAAGTGAGGCTAAAAGCTTAGAAGACTTTATTGATAGGTGCAATATTAAAAACAGAGGTTCTGGTTTTCATGCAGTAGCCTTAGATACAAACAAAAATCAATGTCTATCTATAGAAGTTACTCATAAAGATATAAGTGTAAAAGAGATTAATGATTATTATGTACATACAAATCACTATATACATCCATCAATATCAAATGGAAACAGCATAACTGGAGAGGGAAGTACATCTCCTTTTAGACTTGAAAAAGGCAAAGAGTTATTAAAGAAAAAAATAAATGAAAAAGGCAATGAAATATTAGGTGAGGATTTCGTAAATATACTAGATTATAGAGGGGGAAATTATGAAGACTCTATACTAGGCATAGAAGATGAGCCTAACTTTACTTGCTCAAGGATAATTTTTGACACAAGAATAAGGGATAAAGTTTTACTTCAGTTTTTCCATACTCAAGAAAAACATTATCAAAACTATGAGGACTTTAATATATAATATTAATATGTTATATTATCATCTATGGTAGTAGCATCAACGATTTATGTGGTAATAGGTTAATAACATTATTAGATAAAATTTAGGAGGTAAAAATGTTCGATTGTCATGTTCATACGGAATTTTCATCAGATTGTAAAATGAAAATTGAAGAAGTAATAAAGGAAACGCAAAGCAATAACCTAGGAGTAATTTTAACTGAGCATTTAGATTTAAATTTTCCACAAGAAGGAGATTTTATATTCAATATAGATGAATACTTTAAAGAGTATAGTAAATATAGGGGTGATAAACTATTACTCGGAGTAGAATTAGGGATGAGAATGGATTGTGTTATGGAAAATGAAGAGATAGCTAAAAATCATCCTTTTGATTATGTTATAGGGTCAGTTCATTTAGTTAAATACGGAAGTGATTATTATGACATTTTTGGCCATGAATTATATGAAGGTAAGAAAAAAGAAGGGGTATATAGTAATTATCTCAATCATATGTATAATTGCATAAAGGAGCATACCTTTATAGATTCTCTTGGGCATATTGATTTCATGTGTAGATATTCTCCTTATGAGGATAAGGAAATCTACTATGAAAACTATAGAGAGATTATAGATAATATCTTTAAAACATTAGTGGAAAGGGAAATTGCCCTAGAAATAAATACTAGAAGATTTGGAGATAAAAAAGCTGTAAAGAATTTAATGAATCTATATAGTAAGTTTAGAGAATTAGGCGGTAAATATGTTACTATAGGTTCTGACGCACATGTAAACAAAAACATAGGTAATTATTTTTCAGATGCATTTGAGTTAGCGGAAAATTGTAAATTAAAGCCTATATATTTTAGGAATAGAAAAAAAGAATACATGAAATATTAAAAAGGAGGTATAAGTTATGAAAGACTTTACTAGCATAATGGGAAAGGCAATGGAGGTAATAAGAGATAAAGGAGCCTTTTTAACTGTAAAAGATAAAGAGAAAGTCAACACAATGACTATAGGATGGGCCAATATAGGATATCAATGGAGAAAGCCAATATTAACTGTATTAGTAAGAAAGTCAAGATATAGTTATGAATTGATAGAAAACACTGAAGAATTTACAGTAAGCATGCCTTTGAATGTAGATTTAAAAAAAGAATTAACCATTTGCGGAACTAAATCAGGAAGAGATATAGATAAATTTAAGGAGTGCAATTTAATTCTCAAAGAAGGAAAGGAAACTACCACACCAATCATAGGTAACTGTGATATGCACTTTGAGTGTAAAATAGTATATAAACAAGAAATGGAACCCTCCTTGCTTTGTAATGAAATCAAATATAGATCATATAAAAATGGAGATTATCATGTGCTATATTATGGAGAAATATTAGATTGGTACATTGATTAAAAAGGAAGTAGATGTTATGGGGTTGCTTAAAAAGGTAAATATAATAAATAAATTAGCTTATAGCAAAGCTAAAGAAAAAGTTAAATATGAATATCTATCTAGAAAAGCTAAAAAAAACAACGAAAAAATATCAAAAGAATTAATTGAAGCAGAAGAGCGAAATAAAAGAGAAACTTACTTAAATGAGCTAAAAAATGAAATAACCATATCTAAAAAGTGTAGAGCTGAAAGCAATAAAGATCTATCCCTAATAGAAAGAGCACAAAAAGAATTTAAAAGTATACCGGTGATATCAGTAGTTGATGATATGGTTGAGGGAGCATCACAAATTGAAAAAATTAAAAACATGGTGGAAAATAACCCCGATGATCCTCTATCTTGGCTAATACTAGCGGAGTGCATTAAATATTATAAAAGAGTTTTTCTTTTTTTAAACTTGGCTAAAGCCCCAATAGATCCATTAGGAACTGCAATGGATATAGGAGTTGAGTTTGGTGGAGAGGTAGTTGAAAGTGCGTTAGATAAAAATAAATGGACATATAAAAGAGCACTTTTAAAGAGTATAAACATTGGACTAAAAAGTAGGCTAAAAGATGAAAAGACTTTAGTATGTATAGGTAGAAGTGCGCAACTTATTGCTTTATGGACAAAAGATCCTGCGGAAAAGGATAATTATTCAATACTTTCAAAAAAATATTTAAGTGAAGCTTTAAAAGTTGCATCGCCTTACTGTAGAAATGAGATATTATATTATTTAGGCGTAATAGAGAAAAATAAAGTTAGAAAATTTAAGTATTCATACAACAATAATAAAGTTAAAGCAATTATAAATGGTGGATCAAATGCTGCTATAAGTCAAGGAACTAAGATGGTTAACACCATTGAAAAAATACTTGATAATACCTTAGATAAGTTAATTAAGGAGAGGAAATTATAATTGAATACAGCACCTTTAGCGGAGAGAATAAGACCAATGGAACTAAATGAAGTAGTTGGTCAAAAACATATTTTAGGTGAAAATAAAATTTTAAATAGAATAGTAAACTCAGGGAGAATATCAAATATGATATTCTATGGACCACCAGGCACTGGAAAGACTACTGTAGCAAACATAATAGCAAAAAAAGCTAATAAAAGTTTTTATAAGCTTAATGCTACCAATGCCTCATTAAACGATGTAAAAGAAGTTATAGCTACTACAAATACCCTTATGGGCATGAATGGAGTGCTATTATATTTAGATGAAATACAAAATTTTAACAAGAAGCAGCAACAGTCTCTATTGGAGTATATTGAAAATGGGAAGATAACACTAATTGCCAGTACCACTGAAAATCCATATCACTATGTTTATAAGGCAATACTTAGTAGATCTACTATTTTTGAATTTAAAATGTTAGTCAAAGAGGATGTAATAAAGGGATTAAAAAGAGGGCTAACTATAATAAAAGATGAAATAAAAAATGATGTTATAGTTAAGGATGAAGCATTAGATTATATGGGAGAAGTTAGTGGTGGTGACTTAAGAAAAGCATTAAATGGGTTAGAGGTAGCAATTTATTCTACTCCACCTAATTCACATGGTGAAATTATTATTGATTTAAATATAGTGATGGATTCTACACAGGGTAAAATACTAAGCTATGATAAGTTAGGAGATAGTCATTACGATGTATTAAGTGCTTTTCAAAAATCCATAAGAGGAAGTGACGTAGATGCTTCACTACACTACTTAGCTAGATTGATTGAAAGTGGCGATTTAATTTCCATTTGCAGAAGACTATTAGTTATAGCTAGTGAAGATATAGGGTTAGCCTATCCTAATGCAATTACTATTATTAAAAGCTGTGTTGATTCTGCATTGCAGTTAGGATTGCCAGAGGGGAGAATACCTTTGGCTCAAGGGGTTATACTCCTTGCTACATCGCCCAAATCTAATTCTGTTATATGTGCCATTGATAGAGCTATAAATGATTTAAGAACTAAAGAGATAGGTGATATTCCAGCTCATATAAAGGATAGTCATTATTTTGGTGCAGAAGATTTAGGAAGAGGAATTGGCTATAAATACCCCCATAGCTATAAGAATAACTATGTAAAACAGCAGTATTTACCAGATAACATTAAGGATGCCCTATACTATAATCCTGGCAATAATAAAATGGAAGAACAATTTTCAAACTACATAAAAAGCTTGAAAAATCTAAAATAAAGAAGGTTAATAAGTTTAAATATAAAGAGATTTTAAGTGGATAAGATCTCTTTATATTTTTTATTATTTATTTGTTTATGAATAAATAAATTTTATAGTTAAATTTACTAAATTTATAGTTGACAGTTTTACTCTGATTTGATATTATAATCTTGAAATTATAGTAAAACACTCAACATTAATTACTCAAAGGGGTGATTATATGAAATTGTCTACAAAAGGGAGATATGGGGTAAAGGCAATAGTGGATTTAGCTATCAACTATCGCGGTGAACCAGTTTCTATAAAAACGATATCAGAAAGACAAAATATATCCGAGTACTACTTAGAGCAACTTTTTGCTGTACTTAGAAAAGGAAAAATAGTAAAAAGTATTAGGGGAGCACAAGGAGGGTACATTCTTAGTAGAGACCCAGAACATATAACAATTGGAGAAATTATAGAGTTATTAGAAGGGCCTGTATTTCTATCAGAATGTATTTCTGAAGATAGTTGTGAAAACAGTGATCTTTGTTCAACTAGGCTTCTTTGGGTAAGGATAAAAGAAAGTATAGAAAATGTAACAAGAACAACAACCTTACAAGATCTAATAGACGACAATAATAGATTAAAAAGTTCTTCACGAAAGGAGAAATAATAAAATGGAAAGAAAAAATGTTTATATGGACTACTCAGCAACCACATATACAAAACCTGAGGTGTTGGAGGAAATGCTCCCATATTTCACAGAAAAATTTGCAAATCCATCTTCAAAATTTTATTCTATTTCACAAGAACCTATAGCTGCTATAGATAAAGCTAGAGAAAGAGTTGCTAAAGCTATTAATGCTAAGAAGGATGAAATATTCTTTACAGCTGGAGGAAGTGAAGCAGACAACTGGGCTATTAAAGGTGTAGCTTGGGCTAATAAGAATAAAGGTAATCACATAATAACTACTAATACTGAACACCATGCGGTGTTGTATGTATGCCAATATTTAGAAAAGCATGGTTTCGAAGTTACTTATTTACCTGTAGATGAACAGGGATTAATTAAAATAGAGGATTTTAAAAATGCTATAAAAGATACTACTATATTAACTACTATAATGTTTGCTAATAATGAAGTGGCATCAATACAGCCTATAAAAGAAATAGGGGAAATTTGTAAGGAGAAGAAAATCATTTTCCATACAGATGCAGTTCAGGCCATTGGACATATACCTGTTGATGTAGAAGATATGAATATTGATTTATTATCTATAGCTGCTCACAAACTCTATGGACCTAAAGGCGTTGGTGCCCTTTATATTAGAAAAGGAATTAAAATTGATAATTTAATACACGGTGGTGGACAGGAAAAAGGAAGAAGAGCAAGCACTGAAAATGTACCAGGAATGATAGGTATGGGTAAAGCTATAGAGCTTGCAGTTTCTGAATTAAAGGAAGAGAGCGAAAGATTAATAAAACTAAGAGATAAATTAATAAATGGTGTGATGGAAAGAATACCTCATACTAAGCTAAACGGTCCAACTGGAGAAAACAGACTTCCAGGTAGCGCTAACTTTAGTTTTATTGGAATAGAAGGGGAAGCATTGCTACTTTCTTTAGATTTTGAAGGTATTTATGCTTCAACTGGTAGCGCATGTGCATCTGGTTCACTTGATCCTTCCCATGTGTTACTAGCTTTAGGATTACCACATGAATTAGCTCATGGTTCCTTAAGACTTTCAATGGGAGCTGGAACTACTGAAGAAGAAGTAGATTATGTACTAGAAGTTTTACCTAAAATAGTGGAAAGACTTAGAAATATGTCACCATTATGGGAAGATTTCGTTAAGAAGGGAGAAAAATAATTATGGTATACAGTGAAATAGTTATGGATCATTTTAGAAACCCAAGAAATGTTGGTGAAATTCAAGACGCTAACGGTGTTGGAGAAGTAGGAAATGCAAAATGTGGAGACATTATGAAGATATACTTAAAGGTTAAAGATAATGTTATTCAAGATGTTAAGTTTAAGACCTTTGGTTGCGGTTCAGCTATAGCTTCCTCAAGTATGGCAACTGAACTTATAAAAGGTAAGACAGTTGATGAAGCGTGGGAATTAACTAATAAAGCGGTGGCTGAAGCATTGGATGGACTTCCACCAGTAAAGATGCATTGCTCTGTTTTAGCTGAAGAAGCTATACATGATGCAATTAACGATTATAGGAAATCAATAGGATTAGAACCTTGGGAAACAAAACATCATTCCGAGCATATTCATGAAGAAGTACACGGAGAATAATTAACCGGAGAATAATTAATTAGTTGAGAGTAGAAAATTGAAAGTTGATTTTCAACTCTCAACTTTTATGTTTTAATTAATATAAAATTAATTGATATCAATTTAAATATTATGAAGAGTTAGGTGAAGTTATGAAAAAGAAAGTGTTTGTTGGAATGAGCGGAGGAGTGGATAGCTCTGTTACAGCCCACATTTTGAAAGAACAAGGATATGAAGTAGTTGGGATGACTATGAAAGTTTTCCCAGGAAATAAATGTAAAAATGGTCTTACTGAATCAGAGATGATAATAGAAAATGCTAGAAAAGTATGTAAAGATTTAAATATAGAATTTGTAGCTGTGGATTTAATCGAAGAGTTTAATGATAAAGTAGTAGACTATTTTATGAATGAATATGTAAATGGAAGAACGCCAAACCCCTGTGTTCAATGCAATAAATACATAAAATTTGATGCTTTTTTAAAAAAAGCTCTAGAATTAGGAGCTGATTATATTGCTACTGGACATTATAGTAAAGTTAAAAAAATAGAGGATAGATATTTAATATATAGAGGGGATGACGAAAGAAAAGACCAAAGCTATATGTTCTATAATTTACAACAGCATCAGTTAAAGCATGTGTTAATGCCTTGTGGTGATTATACAAAGTCTCAAATAAGAGAAATTGCCAAAGAAATTGGATTAGAAGTGCATAATAAAAAAGACAGTGAAGAAATTTGTTTTATTCCAGATAACAATCATGGAAGATTTATATTAGAGAACTATAAAGGAAGTATACAAGAAGGCGAATTTGTGGACAAGAATGGTAAAGTTCTTGGAAAGCACAAGGGATTAATTTATTATACTATAGGTCAAAGAAAAGGATTAGGTATAGCTTTAGGTAAGCCTTCATTTGTTATAGATATAATTCCTTCTAAGAATCAAGTGGTAATAGGAGATGAAGAAGAAATATTTAAAACAGAGCTTATTGCTAAAGACTTTAACTTCATACCTTTTGATAAATTAGAAAATAAGATGAAGGTGGAAGCAAAAATAAGATATGCTGCAAAACCTTCACCAGCTACTATAGAAGTAATCCATGGTGATAAATTAAAGGTTATATTTGATGAACCACAAAGAGCCATTACTAAAGGCCAATCTGTAGTATTTTATTTAGAAAATCTTCTTTTAGGTGGAGGAATTATTGATAGCATGCTTTAGTTGATTCATATAAAAATTTTCTAGGTTAACTAACATTAATATTTGAAAATTAATAAATTAAAGTGAAGTTATAATTAATAGCTTCGCTTTTTTATTTTTATAGAGTAAATATGAGGGATATTTTTAAGATATAGGGTAAAAATAAGTATAATCTTAACAAAAAATGGAGTGATAAGGTGTATAGGAAAAAAGACTTTTTATTTATGGATGTCTTTGATATAAAAGGTAAGAATATAGGATGTATAAAAGACTTATTAATTGACTTTAATAAAGGAGAAGTTATAGGATTTTCCATTATTTCTTATAAGATTTTTCAATCCTCTCAATATGTACTGAAAGAAGATATTATATCTTTTAACAAATATATGGTGGTATCAAAATGTAGAAAAGGATCTTTAACTCAATTAAGTCATATTAGATTAATGGATGTTATTGATCTAAATGGAAATATAATAGGAACATTGGAAGATTTAATTTTAGAAGGAAAGAATTTTATTATAAATGGTGTAGTGCTATGGACAGGTTATTTAACAAGTCTAATTTATGGTAAAAAAGTTTTGCTAGTTAAAGATATGCTATTGGGTGATGACTCAATACTTTATTTTGGTAATAAGGATACATTATCTTTTTCAAACATACCTAATACCTTGTTATTTAAGAATATAAAACAATGAAGTTAAACATTATTAAATATAAAAACATAATCATTATATTAGGAATTATTTTATTCTTATTGCTATTTAAATTTGAAATTACTAGGCAAATATTTTTTATATTATTTTTGTCCTTCATATGTTCCTATATATTAAGACCCTTATATCGAAAATTAATTTCTATTGGAATTAATAAAAGTTTTGCAGCATTTTTGTTGATCATTGGATTGATTTTAATATTAGTAATAAATATAGTATTTTTAATCCCTGTATTGATGAAAGAAACCTCAAATATTGGGAGTGCAATATATCAGCTAGAAGAAATAATAAATGGAATCTATAATAAAATAAAGCCAGTACAAAACAATAGATTGTTTTATAATGCATTGCAAAATTTATATTTAAAAGCAAATTTAGCCGTAGATAATATATTTAATAATATATTTGAAAAAACTTTAAAATTTGGGGAGAGCTTTTTTGCTCTCACATTAGTTCCTATATTAGCTTATTACTTTTTAGTAGATAGTAACGATATATATAAAGTATTTATAACATTATTTCCATTGAAAAGTAGAAAAATTTTTAAAAAAATATTAGAAGACATAGATAAAATTTTATCCAGATATATAGTAACTCAGGTAATACTATCAATAATAATTTGGGTAATAACTTTTATTTTATTAGTTTCATTAAAAGTTCAATTCCCTTTTGTATTATCTTTTTTGAATGCTTTTTTTAATATAATACCTTATTTCGGACCAGTATTTGGGGCTTTACCAGCGATTATAATTGCATTCTTAAAATCACCTTATACAGCACTTTGGACTGCAATAAGTTTTTATTTATTACAGCAACTAGAAGGAAATATAATATCCCCTAAAATTATAGGAGATAATATTAGCATTCATCCATTAGTAGTAATAGTATTGCTATTGTTAGGAGGAAAACTTTGGGGATTTCTAGGTATGATATTAGCAGTACCTATAGGAGTGATAATTAAAGTGATATATGAAAATTTAAATTATTATATTTTTTAATAAAGAATGATCATAAATAAAGTTCAAGTATTGACATAAAAGAGTTTTTTATTTATAATCTTTATCAAAATGAATAATTTGGCTATGAAAAAAAGGAGTAGATATTCTTTGCTATAAAGAGAGGAAGTGGATGGTGAAAACTTCTTAGTATAGATATTGAATGCTGTTTTGGAGCTATAGTATTTTAAAGAGATATGAGCACTAGCTTGTATAAATAGGGTGGTACCGCGGATAAGCTTTCGTCCCTTGGATTCGAAGGCTTTTTTTGTTGCGTAAAATTTAATTAATGTTAAAATATATAAAATACGGAGGAGATATTTATGAAAAAAATGGGCTTAAATGAACTAAGAGAAGCTTATTTAGAATTTTTTAGAGGTAAAGAACATTTAACACTGCCTAGTTTTCCATTAGTACCTAAAAATGATAATAGTTTATTATTAATAAATGCTGGTATGGCACCATTAAAACCATACTTTACAGGAGTTCAAGCTCCACCAAAGAATAGAATAGCTACTTGTCAAAAGTGTATAAGAACTGGAGATATAGAGAATGTAGGAAAAACATCAAGACATGGTACTTTTTTTGAAATGCTAGGGAACTTTTCTTTTGGAGACTATTTTAAAAAGGAAGTAATTCCATGGGCTTGGGAGTTTGTAACAGAGGTTTTAAAATTATCTAAAGATAAATTATATGTAACCATATATCTTGATGATGATGAAGCTTTTGAAATATGGAAAAATAGTACAGATATAGACCCTACTAGAATTTTTAGACTAGGTAAAGAGGATAATTTCTGGGAAATAGGCCAAGGTCCATGTGGTCCATGTTCTGAAATTCATTTCGATAGAGGAGAAGGAAAGATTACCACAGTAGAAGAGTTTTTAAAAGCTGCAGATGAAGATAGGGTAGTGGAGTTTTGGAATTTAGTATTCACACAATTTGATAAAGATGAACTTGGTAACTATAATAAATTGGCCAATCCTAATATAGATACCGGAATGGGATTGGAAAGAATTGCAACAATAATGCAGGGTGTAAATAGTATTTTTGAAGTAGATACAATAACAGCTATATTAGAAGAAATAAGTAAAGTATCAGGTGTAGAATATGGCAAAGATAGAAATAATGACATTTCTTTAAGGGTTATTACAGACCATATTAGAAGTGTTACCTTCATGATTGGAGATGGAATATTACCATCAAATGAAGGCAGAGGATATGTTTTGAGAAGATTACTTAGAAGAGCTGCAAGACATGGTAAAATTTTAGGAATAGACCATATTTTCCTACATCAAATATGTGAAACTGTTATTTCAAACTCTTATGGTGCATATCCAGAATTAAAGGAAAAAGAAGATTATATTAAAAAAGTTATAAAATTAGAAGAAGAGAGATTTGGAGAAACCATAGATGGTGGAATACAAATATTAAATGATTATATCGAAGAGATAAAGAATAATAATGAAAAAATATTGTCAGGAGAAAAAGCATTTAAGCTTTATGATACCTATGGATTTCCTTTAGAATTAACAGAAGAGATTTTAGAAGAAAAGGGAATCAAACTTGACATAGATGGATTTAATAAGGAAATGACTGAACAAAGAGAAAGAGCAAGGGCGGCAAGAGAAGAATCAAACTACATGGGAGCAGAAAATACTATATTAAATAAGCTTCCAAAGGAATTAGAAACAGAATTTGTAGGGTATACTGAATTAGATGTAGAATCAAAAATAACTTTTATGGTTGTAAATGATGAGTCTTCTACCTCCATAATGGAAGGTGAAGAAGGAGTAATTGTAACTGAAAAAACTCCTTTCTACGCTGAAATGGGAGGCCAGGTAGGAGATGTAGGGCTTATAATAGGAAAAGAAGGAAGAGCGGAAGTTTTAGATTGCAAAAAGAATTTAGCTGGAAAAACCCTTCATTTTGTAAAAGTTCTTCAAGGGAAATTAGAAAAATATGAAGAAGTTAAATTAGCAGTTGATGATATTAGAAGAAATAATATAAGAAAAAATCATACAGCTACTCATATTCTTCATACAGCACTTAAAGAAGTGTTAGGGGAACATGTACAACAAGGGGGCTCTTATGTTGATGAGGAAAGATTAAGATTTGACTTTAATCATTTTACAGCTTTAATGGAAGAGGAATTAAAGAGTCTTGAAAAATTAGTTAACAACAAAGTAATGAGTGTATTACCTGTAAAAACTGATATAATGACAATAGAAGAAGCTAAAGAAAATGGTGCCATTGCATTATTTGATGATAAGTACAAGGAAGATGTAAGAGTTGTATCTGTAGGAGAATTCAGCAAAGAGCTTTGTGGTGGAACTCATGTAAGCAATTCAGGAGAGATTGGATTATTTAAAATAATCTCTGAAACAGGAGTTGCAGCAGGAGTTAGGAGAATAGAAGCTTTCACCGGAATAAGAGCAATAGATTACATGGAAGAAAAAGAAAATGTAATAAAAAATCTTTCACATATATTAAAATGTGGAGAAAAGGATATAATAAATAAAGTAAACGGGCAAATAGCCGAAATGAAAATTAAAGACAAAGAAATGAATGAATTAAAAAAACAATTGGCTAGTGGTGCTGAAGATGAACTTTTAAATAATTTAAAAGAAGTAAATGGAATCAAATTAGTTTCAGGTGTAATGGAAGATATAGATGGAGATGCACTAAGAGATTTAGGAGATAAACTAAGAGATAAAATAGGAGATGGATTAGTTTTATTAGGTAGCATAAACGAAGGTAAGGTGCAATTTTTAGCAATGGCTTCTAAAGGTGCAGTAGCTAAAGGTGTACACTGTGGTAAGATAATAAAAGAAGTTGCAACTGTTGCTGGAGGCGGCGGTGGAGGACGACCAGACATGGCACAAGCAGGAGGAAAGCTACCAGAGAAAGTTAAAGAAGCTATACAAAAAGGAGAAGAGTTGTTAGCCAATTTATCAAAATAGTATACATTTTTACAATAATGCTATATAATATATTTAAACTATTCATTTCTTACATATAGTAAGCGGGGTGAGATATGATGGGAAATGATCATACTATACAATTTGACGTAGTAAAAAATAAAGAAGATTTGACAAAACAAATACTTACAGAAGTTTATGCTTCATTAAAAGAAAAAGGATATAATCCAGTAAATCAAATGGTAGGATATTTAATATCTGGAGATCCAACTTATATTACAAATTATAATGGAGCAAGAACTATGGTTAGAAAATTGGAAAGAGATGAGATCCTAGAAGAGGTGTTAAAGAGCTACTTAAATATTAAATAAAAATGCCTTTTAAGGCATTTTTATTTTTAAATCGTACATAACAAAAGGAGATGGCTATGAGAATTTTAGGTCTTGACGTAGGAGACAAAACCATAGGAGTTGCTATAAGCGATCCATTAGGGTTTACAGCTCAGGGAATTACAACTATCAAAAGAAAAGGAATTGAAAGAGACATAGAAGAGATTAAATCAATATGTTCTCAATATGCTGTAGAAAAAATAGTAGCTGGGTTACCTAAAAACATGAATGGAACTTTGGGACCTCAAAGTGAAAAGGTAATGGAATTTTGTGATATACTAAAAGAGAGTCTTTCACTAGAAATTATTATGTGGGATGAAAGACTTACTACTGTAGCAGCTCATAAGATAATGCTGGAAGCAGACTTATCAAGAGCCAAAAGAAAAAAAATAGTAGATAAAATAGCTGCTACCTATATATTGCAAGGATATTTAGATAGCATATTTAAATAAATTTTAGAGGAGAATTACTATGGAGAATGATGTAACTACAATTGTATTAACAGATGAAGATGGAGAAGAAATTGAGTTTGAAGTCCTTACAAAACTCGATATAGAAGAAAATGAATATGTAATAGTTGTACCACTAGGGGAAGAGACAGATGAAGCAATAGCTTTAAAAGTTGAAAAAGACGAAGATGATAATGATATACTAATAACCATTGATGACGAAGATGAATTCGCTTTAGTAGCTGAAGCATATGAGGCATTATTTTCAGAAGACAATAATGAACTAAATTAAAATAATAAAAAGCTATGTGAGCTCAACATAGCTTTTTATTATTTTATTAAATGATTATCAATTGACATTGATTATATTTAATAGTTATAATAGACTATGATATATTTTTATGAAATGGGGTATTAACATGGGAGAAAATTCTTATACTCAAATAGATAAATTAAAGGATATTTTAAAAGATAAAGGTTATAAGTTGACGCCTCAAAGAAGAGCTATCGTTGATATAATTATTAAAAATCAAGGGAATCATTTAACCACAGAAGAATTATATAACCTTGTAAAAAAAGAATGCCCTGAAATAGGGTTAGCTACTGTATATAGAACAGTATTGCTATTAGAAGAAATGGGTATAATAACTAAATTGGATTTAAATGATGGTTGTAGCAGATATGAGTTAGTGAACGAAGATGAAAGTCACCACCACCATCATCTTATATGTATGGATTGCGGCAAGGTTATAGAAGTTGAAGGAGACCTTTTGGAAAATTTAGAGAATAAAATAGAATTAAAATATAAATTTCAAATAAAAGATCATAGTTTAAAATTCTATGGTTTATGCAGTGAGTGCTCAAAATAAAAAATAAAGGAGGGAAAAGATGAGGAAGGAAAAAGACAAAGTAAGAATTATTCCATTAGGTGGAGTAAATGAAATAGGAAAAAATTTAACAGTAATAGAATACAAAAATGATCTAATTGTCATAGACTGTGGATTGAAATTTCCTGATGAAGAAATGTTAGGTATTGATTTAGTTATACCGGATATTAGTTATGTTGCAAGACATAGAGACAAAGTTAAAGGAATATTTTTAACCCATGGTCATGAGGATCATATAGGTGCACTTCCTTATATATTAAAAGAATTAAACGTTCCAGTGTATGGTACAAAGCTTACACTAGGCATTTTAGAAACAAAATTAAAAGAGCATAATCTATTGAGCAGTGTTAAACTTAACTGTATTAAACCTAGAGATTTCATAAAATTGGATGATATTTCCATAGAGTTTATAAGAACTAGTCATAGCATTGCAGATTCAGTAGCAATTGCTATCCATACGCCTGTAGGAGTTATACTTCATACTGGCGACTTTAAAATTGATTACACCCCTATTGATGGATGTGTAGCGGATTTAGCAAGATTTGCGGAGCTTGGAAAAAAGGGTGTAACGGTAATGATGGCTGATAGTACAAATGTTGAAAGACCGGGTTATACCATGTCAGAAAGCACCGTAGGGGAAGCTTTTGAAAACATATTTGCTACAGCAAGAGGTAGAATTGTAGTTGCTACCTTTGCATCGCACATACACAGAATTCAGCAGGTAATAAGTGCTGCCAATAAATATGGTAGAAAAGTAGCCTTCTCAGGAAGAAGCATGGAAAACATAGTAGAGGTGGCAAAAGAATTAGGGTATATTGATGAGGCTAGTGAAGTGATAATTGATATAGACCTAATAAATAAATATCCTAATGATAAAATAGTTATTATTACCACAGGAAGCCAGGGAGAACCTATGTCAGCACTTTCAAGAATGGCCGCTTCAGAACACAGAAAGGTAAATATTATTCCAGGAGATATGGTAATAATCTCAGCTAACCCTATTCCAGGTAACGAAAAACTTATATCCAAAGTGATTAATCAGCTTTTTAAAAAAGGTGCAGAAGTAATATACGAAACTTTAGCAGATGTCCACGTTTCAGGACACGCTTGTCAAGAGGAATTAAAATTGATGCATACTTTAGTAAAGCCTAAGTTTTTTATACCAGTTCACGGAGAATATAGGCACTTAAAACAACACGTTGAATTAGCTGCAAAATTAGGACTACGTCCTAATAATGGAATAATTGCTGAAAATGGAGACGTAATAGAAGTTACTAGGGATACAATAAGAAAAAATGGTACAGTACCTTCAGGACATGTATTTGTAGATGGACTAGGGGTTGGAGATGTTGGTAATATAGTATTAAGGGATAGAAAACATCTATCACAAGATGGTATATTAACAGTAGTTGTAACAATAGAAAGAGAGTCAGGCTCTGTAATCGCAGGTCCAGATATAATATCAAGAGGATTTGTTTATGTTAGAGAGTCAGAAGATTTAATGGAAGAAGCAAGAAACATAGTAAGAGATGCCCTAAGAGAATGTGAAGAAAAGCATATTACAGAATGGGCAACCATAAAATCAAATATAAAGGAATCTCTTAGAGTATTTTTATATGAAAGAACTAAGAGAAAGCCAATGATATTGCCAATAATAATGGAAATTTAATTTTAGGGGAGGATTACTATGAATATTTATGACAAAGCTCATGAATTTGCTAAAGTTTTAAAAATTTCGCCAGAAGTTGTTGAATTAAGAAATGCAGGTAAAAAAATTGAAACTAATGAAATAAACAAAAAAATGTTGAACGACTTCAGAAAATTGCAATATGAAGCTTATTCCGAGCAAATAAAAAATGGTAAACTATCTTCAGAAACTGAAAATAAATTAAATAGCCTAGGATCAATAATATCGACGAATCCAGATGTTGCTGCTTATATTCAAGCAGAAGCAAAATTTGGAGTTATATGGGAAGATATTATGAAAATATTGAATGATGCAATAGATATTGATTTAACTTTTGGAATAGGAAAATAATTTCCGTAAAGTTGACTTTTTTTCTCTAAAATATTAGAATTGATATTAATGACAAAATTCAATTGGATACTTGGAAGTATCCAATTTTTTTGAGAAATTTTACAAAAAGATGGAGGAACAAAAATGAATTTATACACAAGAGAAGATATAAGAAATATAGCAATAATTGCTCACGTTGATCACGGAAAAACTACGCTGGTAGATGCAATGTTAAAACATAGCCATATCTTTAGAGCAAATGAAAAAGTCGAAGAGAGGGTAATGGACTCGAACGACTTAGAAAAGGAAAGAGGAATTACTATTCTTTCTAAAAATACTTCTGTTGTACACAAAGGAGTTAAGATAAACATAATAGATACTCCAGGACACGCAGATTTTGGTGGAGAAGTAGAGCGAGTTCTAAAAATGGTAGATAGCGTTGTACTAGTAGTAGACTCTTATGAAGGGCCAATGCCACAAACTAAATTTGTATTAAAAAAGGCGTTGGAACTAGACTTAAAGCCTATTGTTGTAATAAACAAAATTGATAGACCAGATGAAAGAGCTGCAGAAGTATTGGATGAAGTTTTCGATTTGTTTGTAGAATTAGGAGCATCAGATGAGCAGTTAGACTTCCCAGTGGCTTATTGTTCTGCAAAAAAAGGTATAGCAAAGGCGGAATTAAATGAAGAAAGTAATAACATGGATCCCCTATTTGATGTTATAATTAATAATGTAAAGGCACCGCAGGGTTATACAGACAAGCCACTACAAATGTTAATTTCTAATATAGATTCAAATGAATACGTAGGAAGAATAGCTATAGGTAGAATTGAAAGAGGAACTATTAGAAAAAATCAGCAGGTAGCTTTAATTAGAAAAGACGGTAAAATAGATAATGTAAAGGTAAGTAATTTATATGTATTTAATGGACTTAAAAGAGAAGAGGCTGAAGAAGCTAAATTTGGTGATATAGTTTCAGTTTCAGGTATAACAGATATTAATATCGGTGAAACTTTAGCAGATAAAGATGAACCTGAAGCACTTCCATTTATACAGATTGATGAACCTACTTTAAGTATGTATTTTTTAGTTAATGATTCACCTTTTGCAGGAAAAGAAGGAGAATATGTAACCTCAAGACATTTAAGAGATAGATTGCTTAAAGAAGTGGAAACCAATGTTAGTTTAAAAGTTGAAGAAACAGAAACAGCAGATACTTTTAAAGTAAGTGGAAGAGGAGAATTACATCTTTCAATTCTTATTGAAACTATGAGAAGAGAAGGTTATGAATTCCAAGTTTCAAAACCAACAGTAATTTATAAAGAAGTAGATGGTAAACTCCATGAACCTATAGAAAACTTAACTATAGATGTACCAGAAGAGTTTATGGGAGTGGTTATGGAGAAGCTGGGACCAAGAAAAGCGGAAATGGTTAATATGACTTCTGCTGTAAATGGATATACAAGACTTGAATTCAAAATACCAGCTAGAGGACTTATAGGCTTTAGAGGAGAGTTTATGACTGATACTAAAGGAAATGGTATAATGAACCATGTATTTAGTGATCATGAACCATTTAAAGGAGAAATACCTGATAGAAGTAGAGGATCTTTAGTGGTATTTGAAACTGGAACTTCTATAACTTATGGACTATATAATGCACAGGAAAGAGGTATTTTATTTATAGAGCCAGGAACTGAAGTTTATCAAGGTATGATAGCAGGGGAATGTTCAAGAGGAGAAGATATTGAAGTTAATGTTTGTAAAAAGAAGCATTTGAGTAATACGAGATCCTCAGGATCAGATGACGCTTTAAAATTAACACCAGTAAATCCTATGTCACTAGAAAATTGTTTAGAATTTATAACTTCTGATGAGCTTGTAGAAGTAACTCCAAAAAGTATAAGAATGAGAAAGAAAATTCTTAATCCTGAGTTAAGAAAGAGAGCTAGTAGGAAGAAATAAAATATGGAGGTAATATGAAAAGGAAGGGTTTTATAATCTCTATAATTTTACTTTTATCAATAGCTTTTCTAGGTTATTTTTATTATAATTCTGTTGTTGAACATCCTTTTAAAGGACAGGATAAGGAAGTAGAAATACTTGTTAACAAAGGTGATAGCTTATATAAAGTATTAGATACACTAAAAGATGAGGGAGAAATAAAAAACTTACTATTTATTAAAGCTTACATTAAACAAAATAAATTAAACACTAATATAAAGCCTGGAGATTATGTTATTGATTCAGATGTTACTCTAGAAAATTTAATTTTAGACTTAAATGAAGGTCTTCATAATAAAAATTTAGTAACTGTAACTATACCAGAAGGATATGACATAAGTAAAATTGGAGATGTATTAGAAGAAAAGGGCATAATAAGTAAAGAAGATTTTATAAAGGGAATAGAGGCATATCCTTTACCTAAGTATATCAAAGAAAAGGGAAATAGAAAGTATGCTATGGAGGGATATCTATTCCCTGATACCTATATGCTGGCTAAAAATATGAAAGCAGAAGACATAATAGATATTATGCATAATAGATTTAATAAGGCATTAAATGAGTTAAGGAAAGAATATAGAATAGATGATGATAAAATAGATACAATAATAACAGTAGCATCTATGGTTGAGAAGGAAGCGGAAGTGGACAGCGAAAGAGGAAAAGTAGCTTCTGTATTCTATAATAGAATGAATAAGAACATGAAAATGCAATCCTGTGCTACAGTTTTATATGCATTAGGTGAGCATAGGGAGAAATTATATAATAAAGATTTACAGGTTAAATCACCATATAATACCTATATTGTTGAAGGGTTCCCACCAGGTCCCATAGCAAGTCCAGGTATGTCTTCTATAGAAGCTGCTTTAAAACCTGAAAAAACTAATTATTTGTTTTTTGTATCCTACAATGACGGAACACATTTTTTTACGGACAATTATAATGAATTCTTAAAAGTAAAGGAAAAAACTCAAGGAAATTAGAAAGTCACCAGGAGGATAATATGAGCGGTATTACTTATGACTACATGGAAGAATATTTAAGGGGACTGATAACTGAAGATAGAATTCCGTTATTAGAGCTAGAGAAATATGCTTTAGAGAACAATGTTCCTATAATTCAAAAAGAAGTTGGAAAATTTTTAGAGGTAGTATTAAATATAAAAAAACCAAAGAAAATTCTGGAGCTTGGAACGGCTATAGGGTATTCCTCTATTCTTATGGCAATGAATTGCAAAGAGCGATGCAAAATAACTACCATAGATAGAGATGAAACTATGATAGAACTTGCTAAAAAAAATATTGAGAAGTATGGTTATAGCGACAATATAAATATAATTGAGGGTGAATGCTTAGAAGTTTTAGAAAAATTAGATGACAAATTTGATTTTATATTTATGGATGCTGGAAAAGGTCATTATAATCACTTTCTTCCCCATTGTTTAAGGATGTTAAATGAAGATGGAATTATTATAGCAGATAACGTATTATTTAGAGGAATGATAGCCTCAGACGATCTTGTAAAAAGAAGAAAAATTACTATAGTAAAAAGAATGAGAAACTTTTTAGAAGAGGTTTCAGGAGATGATTTTCTAACTTCCATAATCCCTATGGGAGATGGAATAGCAGTTATAACAAGGAGGAATAAATATGAATAAACCTGAAATATTAGCTCCTGCAGGGAATTTAGAAAAATTAAAGACAGCTATTTTATTTGGAGCAGATGCAGTATATTTAGGGGGAAGCAAATTAAATTTAAGAGCCTTTGCTGATAATTTTTCTGATGAAGAATTAAAAGAAGGAATAGAGTTTGCCCACAGCAGAGGGAAAAAAGTGTACGTAACAGTAAATGTATTCCCTCATAATGAGGATTTAGAAGGATTAGATGAATATTTAATTCAATTACAAGACTTAAATGTAGATGCTGTATTAGTAGCTGACCCAGGAATAATAATGACAGCTAGGGAGGTAGTACCAAACCTAGAAATACATTTAAGTACTCAGGCTAATAACGTGAATTGGAAATCAGGGTTATTTTGGTATAATCAAGGGGTCAAAAGAATAGTTATGGCTAGAGAATTATCTATAGAAGAAATAAAAGGAATTAGAAATAAACTACCTGAGGATTGCGAAATAGAAGCTTTTGTTCATGGCTCCATGTGCATGTCTTATTCAGGAAGATGTGTTATTTCAAATTACATGACTGGAAGAGATTCAAATAGAGGACAATGTGCTCAACCTTGCAGATACAAGTATAGTGTAGTTGAGGAAAAAAGACCAAATCAATATTTCCCTGTAATTGAAGATGAAAGAGGAACATATCTTTTCAATTCAAAGGATTTATGTATGATTAAGCATATACCAGAATTGGTTCAAGCAGGAATAAATTCTTTAAAAATAGAGGGTAGAATGAAAAGTTCCTATTATGTTGCCGCTGCAGTAAAATCTTATAGAGAGGCTCTAGATAGTTACTTTGAAAATCCAGAAGAATATACATTTAAAGAAGAGTGGATGGATAATCTTTTAAAGACTAGCCATAGAGAGTACTATACAGGATTTTATCTTGGTGATAAAGACAGTGTTGTATATGAGAGTTCGTCTTATATAAGAGATTATGATATAGTTGGTATAGTAAGAGGATATGATGAGGCTACAGGAGATGCTATAATAGAACAAAGAAATAAATTATTTGAAGGAGATGTTGTCGAAGTATTAAGACCTACTGGAGACAATTTTAAGATTAAACTTCAAAATTTAAGAGATGAAAAGGGAAATAAAATAGATGCTACCCCAGTAGCTCAAATGATATACAAGGCAAATGTAGATAAATCATTAGAAGAAAATTATATGCTTATTAAAAGCAAGGATGAATAAGCATAATTCAAGGGGGAGAAGTTTTACAACATGAGAAAGCCAGTTTTAATAGGTATAACAGGTGGAACAGGTTCAGGCAAAAGTACAATTGCTAAGGAGATTTATAAAAAGTTCAATGAGGACTGCATAGCTATGATTGAGCAGGATAGCTATTATAAAGACCAAAGTCATCTTACTCTTGAAGAAAGGATGAAAACTAACTATGATCATCCGGATGCTTTTGATAATGAATTATTAGTAAAGCATTTAAAACAATTATTGAGAAATGAAGTAGTAAATAAACCAATATATGACTTTGAGAAACACAATAGAAAAGAAGAAACGGTAAAAGTTTATTCAAAGGATATTATAATTGTTGAGGGTATATTGGTATTGGAAGATAAGGCATTAAGAGACATGCTTGATATTAAAATATTTGTAGATACAGATGCAGATGTGAGAATAATAAGAAGACTTCTAAGAGATATGAAAGAAAGAGGAAGAACAGTAGATTCAGTTATAAATCAATATCTGGATGTGGTTAGACCTATGCATATGCAATTTGTTGATCCAAGCAAAAGATATGCAGATATAATTATTCCAGAAGGCGGACACAACAAAGTTGCTATAGATGTAATTGTTGGTAATATAAAACAGTTATTACAATACGGTAAATAAAGCAGAAGAATATAATACCTCATTTTGGCTATAATCATAGTTGAAAGTGAGGTGTTTTTTCATGCGTAGAGATAGAGTAAAGTATATATTTTTAGTTTTTACAATTTGTTTTATATATTTATTTGCAAGAATATTTAATTTACAATATAAAGAAGCTGATGAATTAAGTGTTATAGCAGATTCTCAATATACTCAAAAGGAATGGGTAGAGGAGCTTAACTATAAATTATTGGACTATAGTGGTAAAGACCTTTTAGAATATAATACAAAATACAATGCCGTTATACTTCCAAGTGTATTTATAAAAAATAATACAGAATCAGAAAAGGAAGAGATGCTTAAATTATTATATATATTAAAAAATTACAATGAAGAATACGATTTAACAGAAGGTAAAATAAATAATATAAGTCAAAAATTATATTTTCCTATAGATAAAATAACTTATGAAAAGCTTAAAAGAATTAAAGGAGTAAAAGGATTTTATGTTTATTCCTATGAAGAAGTGGATAGGAGTGAAGGATGGAAAATAGAAAATTTAATAACTAATACAAGGAATATAGTGGATAATTCATTGAAAAATGAAAATAGCTTAGAAATGTTTTTGAATAATAAGGTGAAAAGTAACAAGAGACCTTCTAAAGAGTTCATATTAGACATGGACGGCAATATAAGCAATAAAGAAAATGAAAAAGATTATTTAAATAATAAAAACATTATGCTCACTTTAGATAGAGATTTTCAAGATAAAATAAGAGAACTCTTAAATACTAAATATAATAAATATGAGCAAATTGGTGTAATAGTAATGGAGAGTGAAACAAGCAACATAAAAGCAATGGTTCAAAAAAATGATAAGTTGCCTAATGTAAATATAGGTGCTGAAACATTGAATGGCTTTTTTCCAGGATCTATTTTTAAGACCATAATACTAGAGGGAATACTAGAAGAGGGAGAGATGTCTCTAGATGATAAAGTGACCTGTAAAGGACTTTACGAGGGTGACAAAGACAAAAAAAATCTTGGTCATGGCACTTTAAGCGTTGAGGATGCTTTTGTAATCTCTTGTAATGATGTATATTCTCAACTGGCTAATAAATTAGGGGGAGAAAAAATATTAGAGCTAATAGAAAAACAAAATATACTTTCCAAAGTGTTAGGTTTTGAAAGAGAGCAAAGTGGGGCTTTAGAGAAGAAAGAATTAAAAATAGAAGATGGAAGCTTAGGCATTACAGCCATAGGACAAAACATAAGAATGACACCAGTTCAGGCTATTGGAATAGTAAATACCATAGTAAATGGTGGAGTGTACATAAAGCCTAGACTTATAGAAGGATTAGTAGATAAGAATGGACAGATATGTGAAAAGATAGAGACTAGTAAATGGCAGGTTTTTTCAAAGGATACAGCCACTAAAATGAAAAAAGCGATGAACAGAGTTGTGAAGGAAGGTACTGGAAGAAGTGCTCAGGTAGAGGGGATGGAAATTGGTGGGAAAACCGGTTCTACAGAAAGAATAGAAAATGGAGAAAAATATTCTGATGGATGGTTTATTGGATACTTTAATAAAGATGGTAAGTATTATTCCATGGTTGTATTTGTAAAGGGAATAGATAAAAATAATGAAAGTGGAGGTAGCACTGCATCTCCAATATTTAGTGATATTGTAAAAATAAAATAAAAAATCCTCTCCCATATACCATTTTAGGTAGGGAGAGGATTTTTACTTTTTAGGAAACCATCCTTTCTTTACTCTTTCACGTTGCTGTATAAGTTCGTGAATTCCCCATAAGAAAGTCACCCCAACAATTCCAAGAGATCCTGATATTAAATCATTTTTAACTATGAAAGATGAAAGGGTGCATAAGATTCCTACTATAAGAAATAATGGCCACAATTTAATTCCAAAATGATATTCACCTTTAATAACAATAATGTGTCCTAGACCAGTTGAAATTAACATAACTAGTCCGATAATTAAACCATAAAAATTTAAAGTCATCGTTATTTCACCTCAATTCCAAAGTATATACTATATTTATTATACATTCAATAAATCGGTATTAAAACCCATTTATAGGTAAAATATTATGAATTTTATTATCTTTTGAAACAGAACATATGTTTGATTTTCTGTAAAATAAATAGTATAATAATCTTATAGCTCAATATGAATCAGAGGTGTTAAAAATGTATGATTACGTATTAAGAACATCTTTAGTAGAGCATAAAATTATTGACATAATGTATTTAAGAGGTAATGAAATTACACAAAGAAAGATAAAAGTCATCAAAATTAACGATAATGATATAGAAGCATATTGTTATTTAAGAAATAATATAAGACACTTTAAAAAAGAAAATATACTTGCTGCAATGTATACCAATTAGTATATATTTTCAATTAAATAAAAGAGAAATTTTAGAAAATACGTATCTGAATAATCTTATAATATGGTATACTTAAATTAGACATTTTTTTAGTAATATAACTATGGATAAGGTATATTTATATCAAATACAGTTTTTTATAGTGTTTATATGACATAATTTTACTTTATCTTAATTTTAAAAAAGGAGCAAGTTTATGAAGGGAGATATGACAAGGGGGAGTGCATCAAAACTACTGGTATCTTTTGCAGTACCTATGATGCTTGGAAATATATTTCAACAATTATATAATACAGTTGATTCTATTATAGTAGGGAGATTTGTAGGAAAAGAAGCATTGGCAGCTGTTGGTGTTGCCAATCCAATTATGTCCATTGTAATTTTCTTTATTGTGGGAATCTGTATGGGTGCTTTGGTGCTTATGGCAGAATTTTTTGGCGCAGAGGAGAAAGACAAACTAAAAAGAGAAATATCTACATCGCTGATTATTGGAACAATATTTACTTTAGTGTTGTCTATAGTGAGTATAATGTTGTCGAAAACTATTCTTATATTAACTCAAACCCCTGATAATATAATCAATGATGCGGATGCATATCTGAAAATAATATTTATTGGACTTATATTTTCTTTTTTGTATAATTTTTACTCTTCAGCTTTAAGGGCAACTGGAGATTCAAGAACTCCTGTATTTTTTTTGATTATTTCAGCAATAATTAATGTTATTTTAGACATGGTTTTTGTAGTAGTTTTTAATTGGGGTGTAGTTGGTGCAGCAATTGCAACTGTTTTGGCGCAGGCAATATCAGCGGTACTTTGCATACTATATATTTATTTTAAAATACCAATATTGCGCCTTAAAAAGGATGAACTAGTTGTTGATAAAGGGCTTTTAAAAGCAACTATAAATTACAGTTGGGTTTCTGCTACACAGCAAACTTGTTTATATGTTGGTAAATTATTAGTACAAGGAGTAGTTAATTCTTTTGGAACAAATGCAATTGCTGCATTTAGCGCTGTTACAAGAATAGATGCCTTTGCATTGGCGCCTGGAGGTAGTATTGCCGATGCTGTTACTACATATACAGCTCAAAATAATGGTGCTGGAAGACAAGACAGGATAAAGGAAGGATATAAGAAAGGTAATATAATTATTATTGTATACTGCTTTATTGTAACTACACTTATTTTCTTTGGAGCTGATATAATCATGAAGTTTTTTGTGTCAGAATCTGAAAGAGAAGTTATTTTAATAGGCGTTGATTATCTAAAAACAATGTCATTGTTTTATGTAGTTTCAGGACTTTGTAATGTGTTTCAAGGATTATTTCGTGGAGTAGGAGAACTACGTGTAACTTTGTTTGCTACTCTTCTTCAAATATCTATTAGGGTTATTCTTTCCTATATGCTTGCACCTTATTTAGGAGTAACAAGTGTTTGCTATGCAGTTATTATAGGTTGGATATTTATGATTTGCTATGAAGGAATGGCTTATAGGAAATATGCATATAAAATCAATCAAGTTTCCTTAAAAAGGTAAATTAAAAAACATTTATATTAAAATAATAGATTCAAATAGAAATCCCTAGGATTAAGCGGGGATTTTTATTTCGTATAAAAAACAAGCAAATATTTAAAATAAAAATTAAATACTAGAAATAAAAAATATATAAAGAAGCTAAATTACATTGATTTTACTAACTTGTAAAAAAATATAGGCAAATAGGAACTAAAATTACAGTTTTTGAATAATATAATAATAAGCACTATTTGGAGGAACAAATGTGTTATTCATTAATAATTTACTAAACCTATTAAGTGATAGTATTTTACTAACTGCCTATGTAAGTGGAAGGAATTCCTTTCCTCAACCTTTAGATGAAAAAGAAGAAGAATATTATTTAACTAAATTAAAAGAAGATGGAGATCTCAATGCAAAAAATATATTAATCGAAAGAAACCTAAGATTAGTTGCTCATATAGTGAAAAAATATTCCTATCCTGGGAAAGATATGGATGACTTGATTTCTATAGGGACCGTGGGTTTAATTAAGGCCATCGATTCATTCAATACTAATAAAGGTACAAGACTTGCTACTTATGCCGCTAAGTGTATTGAAAATGAAATATTAATGTTAATTAGAAATAATAAAAAAACTAAGGGAGAAGTTTATCTTCAAGACCCTATAGGTGTTGATAAAGAAGGCAATGAAATATCTCTTATGGATGTGCTTAGCTATGAGGAAGATTCTATAGTAGAAATGGTAGAGCATAAAATACAAGTAAAAAAATTGTATAATAAAATATGCAATTGTCTCTTAGAAAGAGAAAGAGCTGTTATTGAAATGAGATATGGACTTGTTGATGGTAAACCTAAAACTCAAAGAGAAATAGCGGTAATATTAGGTATATCAAGATCTTATGTATCTAGAATTGAAAAGAGAGCATTAAAAAAACTTTACAAAGAATTAAACAATAAGGTATAAAAATGTATTAAACACTAGCAATTCTTGTATTTTTATTATAAAATTAAATTGGTAATAAAATATAATTAATGAATAGTATACCATAGGAGAAAAAAATGAAATATACTGGACTTTTAGGAAAAAATATAGGGTATTCTCAATCTCCTCAAATTCATAATAATTATTATAGAATCAACAATATTGATTTTTGTTATAAAATTTTTGATATTGATGAGAAGGATATATCAAATTTTATAGATAATCTTAGAGAAAATGATATACTAGGTTTCAATGTAACTATACCCTATAAGAGAGTAATATTGAACTACTTAAAAAAAGTAAAATATCCTGCAGATAAAATAGGAGCAGTTAATACGGTGGTTTTAACTGAAGAAGGATTAGTAGGATACAATACAGATTATTATGGTTTTTTAGAAAGCTTAAAAATAAATGAAATAAATTTATATGATAAGAAAGCTCTTATAATTGGCAATGGAGGGGCAGCAAAATGTGTTTATGAAGCACTTGGAACTTTAACCATAGATAGCATGGATATGGTGAGTAGAAGTATTATTAAAGATAAGGATGAATTTAAGAATATTAATAAGTTTTTAATCTTAGGAGAAGAAAATGATTATTCACCTTATCATATAATAATAAATTGTACACCAGTGGGTGGAGAAAATTATAAAGGTATTTCACCAATAAATCTTGGTAAAATTAATAAAAATTTAATAATTTATGATTTGAATTACTCGCCAAGTAAAACTAAGCTATTAAAAGAAGGAGAGCTTTTAGGAGCTAAAATAATTAACGGAGAACTCATGCTTAAATTACAAGCGTACAAAGCAATAGAAATTTGGAAACAACATAGGTTAGAGAGGAGATAATTAACTTGGTATCTTTAAATAGTTTATTAGAAACCACAATCAAAGAAAAAGCATCTGATTTACACATCACTGTTGGTGTATCACCAGTAATTAGAGTAAACGGTGATTTAAAAAACATAGGAGAGGACAAATTAACCCCAATAGAAACTGAAAAATATGTTAGGGAAATTTTAGGTGACTTATATGAAGAATATATGTTAAAAGGTGAAATTGACACATCTTTTTCAGTATCTGGGCTAGGAAGATTTAGGGTGAATGTTTTTAAACAACGAGGCAGCGATGCTGCTGCAATAAGAGTAGTAGGACTTAAAGTTCCAACAATAGGAGAACTAAATTTACCACCAGTAATAACTAATTTAACTAATAAGCAGAGAGGATTAGTGCTAGTAACTGGACCTACTGGTAGTGGTAAGAGTACAACTTTAGCAGCAATGATCAATGAAATTAATTCCAACAGAGCAGCTCATATAGTTACACTAGAAGATCCAATAGAATATTTACATAAGCATAATAAATCCATAATCAATCAAAGGGAAATAGGTAAGGATAGTAAAAGTTATGCTAATGCGCTAAAATCCGTTTTAAGAGAGGATCCAGATGTTATACTAGTAGGAGAAATGAGAGATCTTGAGACTATCTCTATTGCTTTAACAGCTGCAGAAACTGGTCATTTAGTATTTTCAACCCTTCATACTATAGGAGCAGCTAAGACTATAGATAGAATTATAGATGTTTTTCCTCCTTATCAACAGCAGCAAATAAAAATACAACTTTCTGCAGTGTTAAAAGGAGTTATATCACAACAATTAATTCCAAAAGCTGATGGCAATGGAAGAATTGCTGCCTTTGAAGTTATGGTTTCTACTCATGGAATACAAAACCTAATAAGAGAAGGTAAGACGCATCAAATAGAATCTTCAATACAAACAGGTGGAAAATATGGAATGAAAACTATGGATATGTCCATATCTGAAATAGTAAAAAAAGGACTTATAAGTAAAGAAGATGCTATTGCATATTCTGTGGACAGAGAAATGTTAAGTAGGTTGATCAATTTATAAGAAATGAAAAAGAGAGATAGTTAAAACTATCTCTCTTTAATTTGTTAAAATATAGTATAATCGTGCATCTTTAAACAATATTTGTTATATAGCTTGTTTATTTTTTGACTATATAAATATTTTCGTACTTTTTTATTATTAAATATTTTTATATTTTTTTTACTATACTTTCTCATAATTATCCCCCTTAATTTCTGAAAATAAAGAAATATGAAGGATCTACCAGAAAGATTCATCTTTTTTATGCAATTTTCTCAAATCTAAAAAATATATAGAATAAAAGTATCTCATCGTTTTAGCCCCCTTTAATGGCGCCATAGAATGGATATTTATTTATATATATGATATCATATATAATTGAGAAATTCAAAGTTGATTATATTGCATAATGAGCTACTTATTCACACCTATTTTTTATATATTTAAATGATTATTATTTTCTTCAATGTTCCTATTAAATCCTTAGATTTAGCTATATACGCAATAATTATTTAATTAATTGTAAATAATTATTGCGTATATATAGTAATTATGAAATTTTTGTGCTAAAATAACTGTGAATTAGGGGGGAATATTAAATGGAAATTATAAATAGCTTAATTCTCGAAGTATCAAAAGTAGCAACCTATATAGTATACATAATTTCTATGTACTATTTGTTTATTTCCTTTTTCGGATTGTGGAGAAGAAAGGATGAAGAGGAAATTCCGCCGAAGAAGAGCTTTGCGTTAGTAATCGCAGCTCACAATGAAGAAATAGTTATAGGCAACACCGTTCAAAGTTTATTGGACATAGATTATCCACGAGAGCTATATGACATATATGTTATAGCAGATAATTGCACAGATAGAACAGCACATAGAGCTAGAGAAAAAGGTGCTTTTGTCTATGAGAGGAATAATATCAAAAAAGTGGGTAAAGGATATGCTTTAGAATGGATGTTTGATAAATTATTCAAAATGGATAAAAAATATGACGCTGTAGCTATTTTCGACGCTGATAACTTAGTACATAAGAATTTTTTAAGAGAAATTAATAAAAAGATGTGCAAAAATTATAAGGTGGTTCAAGGCTACCTTGATAGTAAGAATCCTGTAGACACCTGGATTACTGGCAGCTATTCAATTGCATTCTGGACATCAAATAGAATGTTCCAACTTTCAAGAAGCAATTTAGGATTGTCAAATCAGCTGGGGGGTACAGGATTTTGTATCGACATAAATGTGCTTAAAGAACTAGGATGGGGAGCTACATGCCTAACAGAAGATTTAGAGTTCACCTGTAAACTAGTGCTAAACGGTTACAAGGTGGGATGGGCTCATGATGCAATAATATACGATGAAAAACCATTAACGTTAAAGCATTCATGGGCTCAAAGAAGAAGATGGATGCAAGGTTTTGCTGATGTATCACATAGATATTTTTTAAAATTAGTAAAGAGGTCAATAACAAAATTTGATTTTAAAGCATTAGATTGTGCATTATATACTATTCAACCAATAGTTATAATATTAACTGGCTTTTCAATAGTGGCATCAACCTTTAATTATTTAGTAAGAGCTTATAATGTGATGATTAATTTTAATACACATATAAATATTTATTCTATGGATTTTAAATTAGTGGCGTTACTTGGTATATTGGTATCGATTATGCAGTTTATTTATACACCTTTCATATTGCTATTGGATAAAAAATTAAGCCCTAAAATATTTTGGTATTATTTAATTTATCCTATATATGCAATAACTTGGTTACCGATATCCATTCAAGGTATTTTAAGGAAGAATGATAAGGTATGGAGTCATACTCCTCACACGAGGGATGTGCACATTAATGAACTAGAAAAAGCCAATTAAAAGAAAGATTTCATAATCTTTCTTTTTTCGTTAAAAAATATGTATATTAATGTATATATTTTTTAAATAAGGCTGAAATATAGGTTAAATTTTTTTCTGCTTTTAGAGGAAAAAACTCTTTTTTGTTGAATATATAACTTAACGGTTCTCTTTAAGGAGGTTGTGGATAACATGAATGAATATGTAGTAGGAATCGATATAGGATCTTCAAAAGTTTGTGCAGCAGCAGGTAGATTAGATAAAAACAATAAAATTCAAATTATTGGTATTACTTCAACTCCTTGTAGTGGTTTAAAGAGAGGTATAGTAGTTGACATAGATAGTACCGCTGATGGGATAATAAAGGCTTTAGAACAACTCGAAAGAATGATTGATTCTAAGATTAAAGACATCTATATTTCCATCTCAGGAGAAATTTGTGAGATCACTTCCAATAGAGGAGTGGTAGCAGTTTCAGCTGAGGATAGAGAAATAACAAAAAATGATGTTGATAGAGTGTTAAAAGCAGCTAAAATTATTTCAGTTCCATCCGATAAAGAGATAGTAGGTGTAGTGCCTGAACAATTTGTTGTAGATGGATATGATGATATTACAGATCCAGTTGGTATGTGTGGTATGAGATTAGAGGTAGATGCGCAAATAATAATGTGTCAATCTACTATAATTAGTAATTTATTTAAGAGCATCAACAAAGCTGGATTTCAAAGTAAAGGAATGGTTTTTCAGCCAATAGCAACTGCTTTAGCTGTTATGAAGAGTGAGGAAATGAAAATAGGAACTCTTTTATTAGATATTGGTGCTGAAACAACAAATATCTCAGTATTTAAAGATAATAAATTAGTATTAAATGATAAATTACCTTTAGGCGGAAACACTATAACAAATGATATATCGCTTTGTTTAAAACTTCCTCAATCAGAGTCAGAAAAAATTAAAATTAAATATGGTAATATTACGGACTCTCTTGATAGTGAGGATTTTAAAATTAGAATTAATGCTAACTACGATAGTGTTGTAGAAGTTAGCAATAATTTATTAAATGATATAATTGCTGCAAGAATTGAAGAGATTATGTATTTATTAAAAAAGAAATTGGACTTACATGGTTATTTAGAAGAAATTTCAGGTATAGTCGTAATAGGGGGAGGTATAAGTTTAGTAAAAGGTAGCATTGATATTTGTAGAGAAATTTTAGGAAAGCCTGTTAGAATAGGAATTCCAGAGTACATTGGTGCAGAAAACACAATGTATTCATCTGCTATTGGAGTTGTAAAAGATGTAATAAACTCAGGGAAAGTAGATTTCAAAGAAGAAAAAGTAACTAAAGAAAAAAAGAAAAATGATGTTAAATCTATTTGGAATGATGAAGATGATGAGGATAATGATGAAGAAAATGATGAAGGATTCTTCTCTAAAATAAAAGATTTTTTTACAGACTTTTTTTAATATGAATTAAGGGAGGTATTATTGTGCTAGATTTCGATGTAGATGTAAAACAATTTGCGCAAATAAAAGTAATTGGTTGTGGCGGTGGAGGAAATAATGCTGTAAATAGAATGATTAAGGAAGGACTTAGAAATGTTGAATTTATAGCAGTTAACACAGATAAACAAGCATTAATGTTGTCACAAGCTTCACAGAAAATTCAAATTGGAGATAAATTAACAAAAGGACTTGGAGCAGGTGCTAATCCAGAAATTGGACAAAAAGCAGCTGAAGAAAGTAAAGAGGAAATTTCTCAAGCTATAAAAGGTGCAGATATGGTATTTATAACTGCAGGAATGGGTGGAGGAACTGGTACCGGTGCTGCTCCAGTAATTGCTGGAATTGCAAAATCTATGGGTATACTTACAGTAGGAGTTGTTACAAAACCTTTTCCGTTTGAAGGAAGAAAAAGAATGATCCATGCTGAAATGGGGGTTAATAACCTAAAAGATAGTGTAGATACTTTAGTTACAATACCAAATGAAAGATTGTTAAATATAGTAGATAAGAAAACTACATTAATGGATTCTTTTAGATATGCTGATGATGTATTAAAACAAGGTGTACAAGGTATATCAGACTTAATTACCATACCTGGATTAGTTAATCTTGACTTTGCTGACGTAAGAACTATCATGACAGATAGAGGACTTGCTCACATGGGTGTTGGTAATGCAACAGGTGATAATAGAGCTCAAGATGCCGCTAAGCAAGCTATATCCAGTCCACTTTTAGAAACCTCAATTGTTGGTGCCACAGGAGTATTATTAAATATAACTGGCGGAGCTGATTTAGGATTATTGGAAATAAATGAGGCGGCTGAAATTGTGCAGCAAGCTGCTGACCCAGATGCAAATATTATATTTGGTGCAGTTATAGATGAAAGTTTAAAAGATGAAATAAGAATTACTGTTATAGCAACAGGATTTGAACAAGATAAATCAATTGGAAAAGAAAAGGGCGGATCAACTATTAACACAAAAGCAGGAAAAACTAACTCAGAAGCAGCTGCAACTGTAGAAGATAATTTTGACAATTATAGCCCAGAAGATTTAGAAATTCCAACTTTTTTACGTAGACAAAGACTATAAACAACATATTATATTAAAAAAATCTGATCATTTAACAAAATGGTCAGATTTTTTTATTTTTATGGGGAAATATAAAAAATAAAAATAGGAATAATTAATAAAATATGACAAAATTTTGAAATGAATAGTTATATAATTATCTAGAGAGGTGAAGGGATGTGGTTATTTATTTAGATGTAGTTCTTTTGGAAAATTTTATTGTAAACACCTTTTTAATTTTTTTAACATCAGATACGTTAAAAATAAGAGCAAAGAAATTAAATGTATTAATAGGTGCCTTAGTAGGAACTCTGTATGTTATAACTTTATTTTTTAAAAGCTTAAATTTATTTACCAATGTACCGGTTAAGATTATTATGGCGTTTATAATGATTTTAATTTCCTTTAGAAGAAAAAATATACTGTTTAATTTAAAAGCAACTGCCATATTTATTTTATACTCTATGTTACTGGCTGGTTTATGCGTTTTTATTGAATTTAATAAAAGTGGTGGGAGATTAGATTACGGTATAATAATTAATTTTTCTTATAAAAAACTTATGATAGCTTTAATGCTAATATATTTAATCTTAAGAAGAGTAGTATTCTTTATAAAAGATAGAAAAACATTGAATAACTACATTTACGGAGTTGAAATAGTATTAGATAGCTCCGTAAAAAAGATAAGAGCATTTTTAGATACAGGTAATGAGCTTGTAGAGCCTGTAACCAATTTACCAGTAATTATTGTAGAAGAGAACTTATTCACAAAAGAAGAGATTAAAAATTATAAATATTATTATATACCTTACAATGTTATAAATGGTAGCTATGGTAGATTAGAAGCAATTAAACCAGAGAAAATTATGATATATAAAGAAGATGCTGTAGAAGAAAAGGAAGCACTGATAGCTTTTTGCCACAACAAATTAAGTGGTGAAGACGATTACCAAGGTTTATTATCTAGGGGAATATTATAGGGAGGTTAGAATATGATAAACATAAAATTATTTCTAAACAATATAATTAGCAAACTAAAGATATTTGCTAGAAAGGTCTATTATATTGGAGGGAATGACGCTCTTCCCCCACCCTTGACAAAAGAAGAGGAGGAAAATTTAGTACAAAGGTTAATTTATGGAGATGAAAGTGTAAGATCGATTTTAATAGAAAGAAATTTAAGATTAGTTGTTTATATAGCTAGGAAGTTTGAAAACACTGGGGTTAATGTTGAGGACTTAGTATCAGTGGGAACCATAGGTCTTATTAAAGCAGTTAATACCTTTGATCCTGATAAAAAAATAAAGCTTGCTACATATGCATCAAGATGTATAGAAAATGAGATACTAATGTATTTAAGACGCAATAGTAAAGTTAAAGCAGAAATATCTTTCTATGAACCATTAAATGTAGATTGGGATGGGAATGAACTTTTATTATCAGATATATTGGGAACAGAAAATGATGTGGTTTATAATTTAATTGAAGATGAGGTTGATAAACAACTACTTTTTATAGCGATGGGAAAACTAACTAATAGAGAAAAAGAGATAGTAAATTTAAGATTTGGATTAGGAGGACATAATGAGAAAACTCAAAAAGAAGTGGCGGATATGCTAGGAATATCCCAATCCTATATTTCAAGATTAGAAAAAAGAATTATAAAAAGACTTAAAAAAGAAATTAATAAAATGTTATAAAGCTTGTTCGTGTATAAAAATCAGCTTCCAAGGAGATAATTAAAATGCAACAATATAGAAGGGGCTGATTACATATGATGATAAACAAAGTTGAAATTTGTGGAGTAAATACATCTAAACTACCGGTTTTGAAAGAAAAAGAAATGATTAGATTATTGAAACTAATGCGTGATACTGGAGATAATGAAGCTAGAGAAACCTTTATTAAAAGTAATTTAAGACTAGTTCTAAGTGTTATACAAAGATTTAACAATAGAGGAGAGAATGTTGACGATTTATTCCAAGTAGGCTGTATTGGTCTTATTAAGGCCATAGATAACTTTGATTTAAGTCAGAATGTAAAATTCTCAACATATGCTGTCCCTATGATTATAGGTGAAATAAGAAGGTATTTAAGGGATAATAACTCCATTAGAGTTAGTAGATCTCTTAGAGACATTGCTTATAAAGCTCTACAGGTTAGGGATAGATTGATTGCTGAAAATAACAAGGAGCCTACGGTAGCTGAAATTGCTAAAGAGCTGGAAATTCCAAGAGAAGAAGTGGTTTTCGCACTAGATGCCATACAAGATCCTGTGTCTCTTTTTGAGCCAATTTATAACGATGGGGGAGACGCAATTTTTGTTATGGATCAAATAAGTGATAGTAAAAATTTAGATGATAGTTGGCTTGAGAATATAGCTATTAAAGAAGCCATGAAAAAATTAAATGATAGAGAGAAACTAATATTAACTTTAAGATTTTTTGATGGTAGAACTCAAATGGAAGTAGCAGAAGAAATAGGAATTTCTCAAGCGCAAGTGTCTAGGTTAGAAAAGACAGCTTTAAAGCACATGAAAAAATACGTATAAAAATTTAATAGGTAAAACTAAAGAAGAGGCTAGCTTAAAGATGAATTTAATTCATACTTGTAGCCTCTTCTTTTGTTTTATAAATTTAGTTATATAATATTCTAAAAAACATAAAATATAGTATAAGATAAAAGGGGGATGAAAAATGGAGTTAACATATCATTCTATTAACAATATAAGAACTATGGAGATAATAGATATTAATTCAGGGGCTAAGTTAGGATATATGAGAGACTTTAAAATAGATGTAATAAATAGTAAAATAATATCAATCATAATTCCATCACAAAAAATATCTTGGTTTGGTAAGAATAATGATATTGAAATACCCTGGGAAAAAATAAAGAAAATAGGTATAGATGTGATATTAGTAGATGGAGAAGAATATTTTATTGATAAACCTTAGTGAAAATATAGAAAAAAACCTGTATAATATATTATATAACTAATAAGGAAAAAGGCGGGAGAATATATGAAATGTCCATTTTGTGGATATACTGAAAGTAAAGTTGTAGATTCAAGAGCTACTGAAGAGAATGTATCAATAAGGAGAAGAAGAGAATGTTTAAAATGCAATAAAAGATATACAACATATGAACAGATAGAAAATATACCAGTGTTAGTTATCAAAAAGAATATGAGCAGGGAATACTTTGATAGAACTAAGATGATTAATGGGATCATTAAAGCCTGTGAAAAGAGGCCAGTTTCAAGGAATCAAATTGAAAATATAGCTGATGACGTAGAAAAGAACATTAATAATCAAATGTTAACAGAAGTAAAATCTGAATACATAGGAGAAATGATAATGGATAATTTAAAAAAAATTGATGAAGTATCTTATGTTAGATTTGCCTCGGTTTATAGACAATTTACCGATGTAAATACTTTTATAGATGAAATTAAAAGATTAATTTCTAATAAATAATGAGTTGAAATGGTTTTATGATAATCGTAAAACCATTTTTATGTTAAATATACATTAAATAATGTTAAATATATGGAATTTAAATTAACTTTATTTAAAAAGATGTTACAATGTAGTTAGAAAAATAAATAGTTAGAAAACCAATAACTATAATAGTCTTGGAGGGGTATTATGTCTGATGAGAAAATTTTAGTTGTAGATGATGAAGAGAATATAAGGGAATTACTTAAGTTTAATTTAGAAAATCTAGGATACAATGTTATTTGTTCAGATAATGGTAAGGATGCCTATAATGTTGCAAAGGCTGAGAAACCTAATTTAATATTACTAGATGTAATGCTACCAGGTATGGACGGATATGATGTGTGTAAATCAATAAGAATGAATAATGCAATCTCAACTACTCCTATAATAATGATTACCGCAAAGGGAGAAGAATTGGATAAGGTATTAGGATTAGAACTAGGTGCCGATGACTATATAACTAAACCTTTTTCTATAAGGGAATTAGTAGCAAGAGTAAAAGCCCTATTAAGGAGAACAACTATATCATCAATAGAGAATAATAACTTTAGTTTTGGCAATATAATAATAGATTTTGAAAAGCATGAGGTTTTAAAAGAAGGAGAGAAGAAAGATCTAACATTGAAAGAATATGAATTGTTAGAGACATTTATAAAAAATAAAGGTAGAGTTTTAACAAGAGATTTTTTGTTAGATAAAATATGGGGCTATGAATACATTGGAGAAACTAGAACGGTGGATGTCCACATAAGACATTTAAGACAAAAAATTGAAGAAGATGATAAAAGTCCTAGATATATCGAAACTATAAGAGGAGTAGGCTATAGATTTAATTACTCAGAATAGCTTGCAAGGTGATAAAATGAAGAAAAAATTCATGTTATATATGTTTTTGACACTGCTCTTTAGTTTAACCATTGTGGTAACGTCTTTTATAATAATTGTTAATTACCAAAATACTGAAAATACTAAAAAGACCTTAAAAGTTAACAATCAATTAGTTATAAATATATTAGCAAATGTAGAAAAAGATGAGTTAGACAGTGTTATAAAAAAAAGTTTTAAGGAAAATGAAATAAGAGTTACTATAATAGATAAAAATGGTGTGGTTATTGGGGACTCTAAAGTGAATCCAAATACCATGGAGAATCACAATGATAGAGAAGAGGTAATTTCAGCAAGAACTAACGGAAGTGGGTATGCAATAAGACATAGTAGTTCTACAAAAGTAGATAGTATGTATTTTACTACTTTATTTAATGATGGGTATGTAGTAAGAAGTGCTATAGGTATGAAAATAGTATCTGGCTTTGAGAAACAATATGGAAAGTACTACATAATGATAATATTAATATCTACTATTATTTCTATGTTCTTTTCCTCGAAATTTTCTATGGGTTTTGTAAAACCTATAAAGGATTTAGAGTTTATAACCTCAAGAATAACCGCAGGAGAGTTAGATAGAAGAGTTAACATATATTCAAAGGATGAAATAGGGCAGTTATCTAGGACTTTTAATAAGATGGCTGATAAGTTACAATTAAATATAAATGATGTAATTGATAAGCAAAACAAATTAGAAGCAATATTAACTAGTATGGACAGTGGGGTTATTGCTGTAGATAAGAACTTTAAGGTAATAATGATAAATCCTTATGCAAATAAAATATTTGGTATCGATAAGGATATAATAGGTTGCAATTTATTAGATTATGTAAGGAGCTTTGAATTAGAGGATATTTTAAAAAATACTGTAGATGAATATAGAGAAATAAAAATCTTAACTCCTAAAGAAAGGGATTTAAGAATAAGAACAGCGGATATTAATAATGGTAGGCAATTAATAGGAACTGTTGCGGTTGTTCAAGACATAACAGATATAAAAAGGTTGGAAAGCATGAGAACTCAATTTGTTGCCAATGTATCTCATGAATTAAAGACTCCTCTTACTTCTATAAAGGGATTTGCAGAGACACTAAGATATGTGGAGGATTCAGCAAACAAAGAAAAATTTTTAAATATTATTAACGATGAAGCTGAAAGGCTAACTAGGCTAATAAATGATATTTTAGCTCTATCTCATATTGAAAATAGCAAAGATGCTAAACAAGAATTGATTGACGTTGATAAGGTAGTAGAGGATGTATGCCATTTAGTTAGTAATTATGCGGAAAAGAAGAATATATCTTTAAGTATAGAGGGGGAGAAATGCCCTAGAATCTATGGAGACATGGATAAATTTAAACAAATAATATTAAATTTAGTGGATAATGGCATAAAGTATACGGAAGATAATGGAAAAGTTTTGATAAAGAAAGAATTAAAAGATAAGAATTTAGTAATAACTATAAAAGATACTGGAGTAGGTATACCAAAAGAACATATAGGGAGAATATTTGAAAGGTTTTATAGAGTGGATAAAGCTCGTAGTAGGGCAGAAGGTGGTACGGGGTTAGGATTAGCAATTGTAAAACATATTGTTCTTTCCTTTAATGGAAGGATAGATGTAGAAAGCGAAATAGGTAAAGGAAGTAAATTTATAGTCACCATACCAATAGTAAAGGGTTAAAATTAAATAGTAATAATCTTAGTAGGAATTTTGGGTAACCAAAATTCCTTTTTTTATTCATGTAAATTAAATTTAACACACCTATAATATTCGGTTAACGTCCATATAATATGATAAATATAACAAGACAAATAAATAGTTTTTGAATGGAGGATACTTAAATGAGTAAAAAATCATTAAGAACTTTAGCAGCAGCATTGTCATTGACTTTAATGACAGGGGTATTAGCAGCATGTGGTGGAGGAGAGAAAAATGAAAATAAGAATACATTATCAGGAACCATAACAGCTGTAGGTTCAACAGCACTTCAACCATTAGTGCAGGAATCAGCAAAAAACTATAGAGCAAAAAATCCTGATTCTATAATAAATGTTCAAGGTGGAGGAAGCGGTACGGGTATAAATCAGGTAATAGAGGGTTCAGTAGAAATAGGAAACTCTGACGTAACTGCAGAATCAAAAATAAAAGACAAAGAAAAATTAAAAGAATTAGTTGATCATAAAGTTTGTGCTATAGGATTTTCTATAGTAGTTAATAAAGATGTAAAGGTGGATTCTTTATCAAAGGAACAGCTTCAAAAGATATTTACAGGAGAAATTACAAACTGGAAGGATGTTGGAGGACAGGATTTACCAATCAATGTGGTAAATAGACCAGCTTCATCAGGTACAAGAGCTACATTTATAGATACTATTATGGATGGTAAGAGTGAAAAAGAAGGCTTAGGTACAATTCAAGACTCCAGCGGTAGCGTAGAAAAAACAGTAACAAGTACTCCAGGATCAATAAGTTACCTTGCATTATCATATTTAACAGAAGAAAAAAGAAGCGATTTAAAATTAGTAAAAATTGATGGAGTGGAAGCTTCAAAGGAAAATATCGTAAGTAAGAAATATCCTTTCTGGTCTTATGAACATATGTATACAAAAGGAGAACCAACTGGTTTAACTAAATCATTTATAGAATATGTTATGAGCGGTGAAAATAAAGCATTAGTAGAAAAGTTAGGATATATTCCAATAGGAGATTTTAAATAATTGTACTCTAAAGGGCTGGCTAAACCTATGCCAGCCTTACTACAATAATGAAGAAGGAAGATAGTATGAATAAAAAATTTTGGAAGAGTATGAGAACTGAATATTTAGGAAGAGGATTTACTATACTATGTGGTGCTTTAATTGTAGTACTTACTTTAATTATAATAGGATTTATTGCATGGAAGGGCATCAATACATTTATTAAATGGGATTATCCCATAAGTGAATTTATATTTTCACCAAAGTGGTCACCGGAGGCAGATAATCCACAGTTTGGTACATTGATATTTATAGTGGGCTCAATTTTAGTATCAATTGGAGCAGTAATAATAAGTGCACCTATAAGCATAGCTTTGGCAGTATTTATAAACTATATATCCCCTAAACTTGGTAATAATGTGTTAAAACCAGCATTGGAATTATTTATAGGAATACCTTCAGTTGTATATGGATGGTTGGGAATAACGGTGCTATTGCCATTTTTAAAAAACATATTTGGTGGAATAGGATTTAGCTTGTTGGCAGGTGTTTTAGTACTAAGTATCATGATATTGCCTACAATAGCTAGCTTATCTGTAGATGCACTTAAATCAATTCCTAAGGATTATTTAGAGGCTTCCTATGGATTAGGGGCAACTAGATGGCAAACAGTAAGTAAAGTTGCTGTACCTTCAGCTAAGGGAGGGATATTGACAGCAATAGTATTAGGAATAGCAAGAGCTTTTGGAGAAGCATTAGCAGTACAAATGGTTATAGGTAACACAATAAAGTTTCCAGATGGACTATTAAGCCCTACTACTACATTAACTTCAGTATTGACTATGGATATGGCAAACACCATATCAGGAACAGAGTGGAATGACGCATTATGGTCCATAGCATTAGTTCTTTTACTGGTTTCATTTATATTTATTTTAATAATAAGAGGTATAGGTTTAAGAGGTGAAGTTAAATAATGACTGAAAGAAGAAAAGATAGAGTTTTTACAATTATAACTTATATAATATCCTCATTAGTACTGCTTTTATTAGTACTATTAATTGGCTATATACTATTTAGGGGAGTAAGACACTTAACTCCAAGTTTTTTATTTGGTGATCCTAAAGTTGGAGAAGCAGGAGGAGGAATAGGTCCTCAGTTATTTAACTCTTTTTATATGTTAATTGTGTCTTTAATAATTACTATCCCTTTCGGAGTAGGAGCAGGTATTTATTTAGCTGAATATGCAAAAGAAGGTAAATTACTTAATATAATTAGATTATGTATAGAAACAATGGCATCATTGCCCTCCATTGTTGTAGGTTTATTCGGTATGTTGGTTTTTGTAAAATTAACAGGGTGGGGGTTCACTTTACTATCAGGTGCTTTAGCCTTAGGCATAATTAATTTACCATCCCTAACTAGAGTATGTGAAAATGCAATAAGAGAAGCTTCAAAAGGAATAAAAGAAGCTAGTTTAGGCTTAGGAGCTACAAGATGGCAAACTATATGGAGAGTTGTATTACCAACAGCTATGCCTCAAATTTTAACAGGAATAATATTGGCTGGAGGAAGAATATTTGGAGAAGCGGCAGCGCTTTTATATACATCAGGTATGAGTGCTCCACCACTATCCTTTGCTCCAAGTAATTTATTTTCAAAATCATCACCATTTAGCTTATTAAGACCAGCTGAGACTTTGTCCGTATATATATGGCAAGTAAACTCTGAAGGAATGATACCTGATGCAACTAAAATAGGAGATGCTTCTTCGGCGGTATTGATAATAATGGTATTAGCATTCAACATATTGGCAAGAGTAATAGGAAATAGAATATATAAACGATATTCAGGAAGTAGATAAGGAGGGGGAAAGCATGTCTATAATAGAAGTTAAGGATTTAGATTTATATTATGGTAATGTTCAAGCATTAAAGAAAATAAACTTAAACATAGAAAAAAACGCAGTTACAGCTCTTATTGGCCCTTCAGGTTGTGGTAAATCAACGTTTTTGAGGACTATAAATAGAATGAATGATTTAATTCAAGGAGTAAGAATTGAAGGCAATGTGCTATTTAATGGGAAGGATGTCTATAAAGAATTTGATGAAATCGAATTAAGAAAAATCATAGGGATAGTATTCCAAAAGCCTAATCCATTCCCTATGTCTATTTATGATAATGTAGCTTATGGTCCAAGAGTACACGGCATAAAAAACAAAGCTATGTTAGATGAAATAGTAGAAAAAAGTTTGAGGGGTGCAGCCCTTTGGGATGAGGTTAAAGATAGATTAAAGAAAAGTGCTCTAGGACTTTCAGGAGGTCAGCAACAAAGGTTGTGTATAGGGAGAACATTAGCAGTAGAGCCAGAAATATTACTAATGGATGAACCTACTTCAGCCTTAGACCCTATATCCACTTTAAAAGTAGAAGAATTAATGGATAGTTTGAAAAAAAAATACACAGTTATTGTTGTAACTCATAATATGCAACAAGCAGGAAGAGTATCGGACTATACAGCTTTCTTTTTAAATGGAGAAGTAGTGGAGTTTGGAAAAACAGAAGACATATTTTATAAACCAAAGGACAAAAGAACGGAAGACTATATAACAGGAAGATTTGGATAATAGGAAGAGTTAGAGAATAAAAAAGAGGTGGTTGAGTTGGTAAGAGGTAATTTTGATTTTCATCTTCAAGAGTTGCACAATTACATTTTAAGAATGGGAAGTATTGTTGAAAAACAAATTCATGGATGTATTGAAGCTTTAATAGAACAAAGGTATGAGTTAGCAGAACAAATAATAAAAAATGACGACTTAGTAGATAATCTAGAAAAGGAAATAGAAGATAAATGTATAAAATTAATCGCAAGGGAACAACCATTAGCTAAGGATTTAAGGATGATATTTACGGCTACTAAAATTGTTACGGACTTAGAAAGAATGGCAGATCATGCTGTAGATATTGCAAAAATCGCTATAAGATTGAAAGATGAAAAATTTATAAAGCCATTAGTTGATATACCAAAGATGGCAGATATCGCAAAAGAAATGATTAAAGAAGCCCTAGATGCATATGTAGAAGGAGACGTAGAAAAATCCTATTTAGTTTGTAAAAAGGATGATCAAATTGATGAAATCTATAGAGATGTTTTTAAAGAAATGATTCCAATAATGACAAAGGATAATAGTACTATAAATCAAGCTACACAATTCCTATTTGTATGCAAATATTTAGAGAGAATAGCAGACCACGTGACAAATATTTGCGAATGGACAATATACCTAATTACAGGTGAATTAAAAGATTTAAATGAATAGTTTAAAAGAGACTGTACATATTAATAGACAGTCTCTTTTTAGTCATAAGAATTGACTAAATAAGAAGATTAATGTAATATTACTAGTGTTACATATAGGGCATCTTCAAAAAGATGCTTAAAGCAAAGGCAGGGTTAGGTAAATGAAAAATAAAATATGTAAAGTACTACCAAATAGCATAGGAGAAGAAGTAGGAATTGAGCCAGGAGATGTGCTAATGACCATTAATGGGAATGCTGTTAATGACATTATAGATTATAGATTTCTAATGGCAGATGAATACATCTCAGTAGAAGTAGAAAAAAGCCACGGAGAAGTTTGGGAAATAGAAATTGAAAAGGAATATCATGAAGATTTAGGTGTAGAATTTGAAAAATCTATAATGGATGAGGCAAAGAGTTGTCAAAATAAATGTATTTTTTGTTTTATAGATCAGTTACCTAAAGGCATGAGAGAATCTTTATATTTTAAAGATGATGATTCAAGACTTTCATTTTTACAAGGTAATTTTGTTACATTGACAAACATGAAAGATGAGGATATTGATAGAATAATAAAGTATAGAATAAGTCCTATAAATGTTTCTGTGCATACAACTAATCCTGAATTAAGGCAAAAGATGCTTCATAATAGATTTGCAGGAAATATTTATGAGAGACTTAAAAAACTTAGCAGTGCTGGTATAATAATAAATTGTCAAATAGTACTCTGCCCAGGAGTAAATGATGGTGAAGAATTGGTTAAAACCTTAGAAGATTTATATAAACTCTATCCAAGTGTACAAAATGTGGCAGTAGTTCCAGTGGGGGTAACTAAATATAGAGAAGGGCTCTTTAATATGAACTTATTTAATAAAGAGAGGGCGTTAAAAGAGATAAGTCAAGTATTAAAACTCCAAGATAAATATAAAAAAGAGATCAATAGCCCCTTTGTAAGGTTGTCTGATGAATTCTATGTTTTATCAGAGGTAGATTTGCCAGAAAGTGATTTTTATGAAGGTTATGAACAGTTAGAAGATGGAGTAGGTATGATAAGAATATTTAGAGATAATATAGAGGATAACATACCAGATTTGAGGAAAAATATAAAAGGAAACTTCACTTTTATCACTGGAGCACTAGCCTATAATGAACTTGAAAAATGCAAAGACAAAATTGAAGAAAACAATAGTAATATAAAAATAGATGTAATTAAAGTTATAAATAACTTCTTTGGTGAAACTATAACTGTAGCCGGTTTAATTACGGGTAAGGACATAATGGAATCCTTAGATAAAAATCAAGTAGGAGATTACATATTCATACCTAGAAATATGTTAAGAGCAGGTGATGATGTGTTTCTAGACGATATTACATTAAAGGATTTAGAAAACTACTACGGTAGAAAAGTTATTATATGCGAATATACAGGAGAAGATTTAATAGAAAATCTAAATGAGTACGGTAAGGAGGAGTAATAATGGCAAAACCTATAGTTGCTATAGTTGGTAGACCAAATGTAGGAAAGTCTACATTATTTAATAAGTTAGCAGGAAAGAGAATATCAATAGTTGAAGACACTCCAGGTGTAACTAGAGATAGAATTTACGCAGAAGCGGAATGGTTAAAGTATAACTTTACTATGATTGATACAGGTGGAATTGAGCCTAGTAGTGATGATATCATACTAGCACAGATGAGAAGACAGGCGCAAATAGCCATAGAAACAGCTGACGTAATAATGTTCATAGTGGATGGAAAAAATGGCTTAGCCCCAGCAGATTATGAAGTAGCTCAAATGTTAAGGAAAAGCGATAAGCCTATAGTTTTGGTTGTAAACAAAGTAGATAGGTTATCGGAAGAAGATAATGCTTATGAATTTTACAATTTAGGCATAGGCGATCCAATAACTATATCTGCCTCTCAAGGATTAGGACTTGGAGATATGCTAGATAGAGTAGTTGAGCATTTCGATCAGATAATTGAAGAGGATGAAAATGATGAGTATGTAAGAATAGCCTTCGTTGGAAGACCTAATGTAGGAAAATCTTCTTTAATAAATAAATTGCTTGGAGAAGATAGAAATATAGTAAGTGATATTCCAGGAACTACAAGAGATGCTATAGACAGTTATTTAGAAACAGATGAAGGAAAGTTCATACTTATAGATACAGCAGGTATTAGAAGAAGAAGTAAAATTAAAGATGAGATAGAAAGATATAGCGTTATTAGAACATATACAGCTATTGAAAGAGCAGATGTATGTATACTAATGATAGATGCAGAACAAGGTATCAGTGAACAAGATAAAAAAATAATAGGATATGCTCACGAAATGAGTAAGGCTATTATGGTATTAGTAAATAAGTGGGACTTAATTGAAAAAGAAACTAACACCATGAGTAAATTCAAAAAAGATCTACAATCAGAGTTGAGCTTTATGAATTATGCTCCATACCTATTTATATCAGCTCTAAGTGGTCAAAGAGTGCATAAAGTATTAGAATTAGCGAAGAAATGCTATGATAACTATAATAAGAGAATAAAAACTGGTGTACTAAACGATGTAATAGGTAAGGCAATAATGATGAAGGAACCACCTGTGGTAGGGACTACAAGATTAAAAATATTTTATGTAACACAAATAGGTGTAAAGGCGCCAACCTTTGTTTTCTTTGTAAATAACCCACAGGCATTACATTTCTCTTATGAAAGATATTTAGAAAATCAGCTAAGAGACAGTTTTGATTTTGAAGGAACTGGTATTAAAATGGAGTTTAGAGAAAGGAAAGAATAGTTATGAATTGTAATATTACTTTCATCGGTGGTGGAAGCTTCGGTACGGCTTTAGGTGTTATGTTAGGTAAAAAAGGCCTAGATGTAAGAATATACGATAGAAATAACAATGTAATAGAAGATATAAATGTTAAAAGAGAAAACATGAAGTACTTACCTCATGTTATAATTCCTTCCAATGTAACAGCTTATAATAATATTGAAGAAGCCATCAATGGAAGCAAGTATCTAGTTTTATCTGTACCATCTAATGCAATTAGAGAAGTTAGTAAAAGTTTAAAATCCTACATAAATGAAGATGTAATAATTATAAATGTGTCTAAAGGAATTGAAGAGCATACAGGAAAAAGATTATCTCAAGTAATACAAGAAGAGCTACCTAAAAATCATGTGGTAATTCTATCAGGACCGAGCCACGCGGAAGAAGTAGGTTTAGATATTCCTACAACAGTGGTAGTTTCCTCAGAGGATATGAAGTATGCAGAAGAAGTACAAGAAATATTTATGACTAGTAAATTTAGAGTATATACTAATGAAGATTTAATTGGTGTTGAAATTGGAGGGGCTGTAAAAAACATTATAGCTCTAGCAGCAGGAATTTCAGATGGTATAGGCTATGGTGATAATACAAAGGCAGCTTTAATGACTAGAGGCATGAATGAGATCATAAGGATAGGAGAAAAACTAGGGGGCAAAAGAGAAACTTTTGCTGGGCTAACAGGTATGGGAGATTTAATTGTTACCTGTACAAGTATGCACAGTAGAAATAGAAGGGCTGGAATACTAATTGGCAAAGGCTATTCCATGGAAGAAGCCATAGAAGAAGTAGGAATGGTAGTAGAAGGAATAAAAGCTTGTAAGGCGTTCTATGAGTTGAAGAAAGAATTAGATGTTTCTATGCCAATAACTGATGTTTTATATAAGGCTTTATTCGAAGGAAAAGATCCTAAATACGGTGTATATGAATTAATGACTAGGGATAAAAAGAGTGAAATCTACTAGTTACTCTAGTGAGAATTAAAAAGTGAAAAAATATAGGAGAAGTTTGTTCTTTTTTAGAGCAAACTTTTTTATTTAAATCTAAGAAAATTTCAACTGCTAAATGCATAAAAATACTTGGGTTTTTTATTTAAATAGTTATATTTGCAAGGCCTTATAAATATATATATAGTGTTAATATTATATTATAGGAGGGTATAATAGCTTGGAAAATTTTGATATATACAAAGATATAGCGGAAAGAACCCAAGGAGATATTTATGTCGGCGTAGTGGGTCCTGTTAGAACTGGTAAATCCACATTTATTAAAAAATTTATGGAGCTTATGGTATTACCCAATATGGATAATGAATTCAAAAAGAAAAGAGCTCAGGATGAGTTACCACAAAGTTCGTCAGGGAAATCTATACACACCACAGAACCAAAGTTTGTGCCCAATGAAGCTGTTGAAATAAAGCTCAAAGAGGGAGCAAAATTTAAGGTTAGAATGGTAGATTGTGTAGGATATATAGTAAAAGGAGCTTCTGGTCATATGGATGGAGAAAAATCTAAGATGGTTACAACACCATGGTATGACTATGAAATTCCCTTTGAAGAGGCAGCAGAGATAGGGACCAAAAAAGTTATAAATGAACATTCAACTATAGGGCTACTTGTAACTACTGATGGTTCAATAACAGATATTTCAAGAGAAGACTACTTAGAGGCAGAGGAAAGAGTAGTTAATGAACTTAAATCAATAAATAAGCCATTCATAATAGTTTTAAACACTAGACATGCATATGAGCCTGAAACAATAGAACTAAGAAAGGAATTAGAAGCTAAGTACGACGTTCCTGTTCAAATAATGGACATATTAAACATGAAGACAGAAGATGTAACTCATGTGTTTAACAGAGTACTTAAAGAATTCCCAGTTAAAGAAGTTAACATAGATATGCCAGAATGGATAGAAAAATTAAAAGGTGAGCATTGGCTAAAAATTAATTTTATGAATCTGGTTAAAGATATGTGCAAAAACATATATAAAGTTAGGGATATTGGGAAAACTCTAGATGGATTTAAGGAGTTTGAATTTTTAGGAGCTTCAGATTTAAGTGAAGTTAACATGGGTGAAGGAACAGCAAGAGTTAACTTAGCGCCAAAACCAGGCTTATTCTATAAGATTTTAGGAGAGGTCTGCAACAGAGAAATTAGTAATGAAAATGAGTTAATGTCAATAATGAATGAGATGCATAGGGCTAAAGTTGAATTTGATAAGATATCTCAAGCTCTACAAGATGTAAAGGATACTGGTTATGGATTAGTGGCTCCTCAACTTACGGAAATGAGATTAGAAGAGCCAGAAATAGTAAAGCATGGAAGTAGATATGGCGTAAAATTAAAAGCCAGCGCTCCATCACTGCACTTCATAAAGGCAGATATACAAACAGAAATATCGCCTATAATGGGAAGTGAAAGGGAAACTGAAGAGTTAGTAAAATCATTATTAGAGCAATTTGAAAATGACCCTTCAAAGCTATGGCAAAGTAACATATTTGGTAAGTCTCTAGAAGTATTAGTTAAAGAAGGACTTCAAAATAAATTATATAAGATGCCAGAAGATGTTCAAACAAAAATTCAAAGAACCCTTCAGAAAATCATAAATGAAGGCAGTGGCGGACTAATTTGCATTATCCTTTAGGGGTGTCTCTTTATAGTGTTTTACAGTAAAATATTTATGAGTGGAGAGCCAAGGTTTAAAGTAATAATAAATTACTATAAACTGAAAGCTTTCCACTTTAAATTATCATGGCAACAAAGTACAACTAAAAAGTATAGCTAAAAGGGAGATATATTGATTTCCTGTATAATTATGTTATAATATTAGTATTATCTGGGTATGGCGCAGATGGTAGCGCGCATGTATGGGGTGCATGAGGTCGCTGGTTCAAGTCCAGTTACCCAGACCAGTAAAAAGCCTGTAACTTATTGAAGTCACAGGCTTTTTATTTACTGTTAATTTTCACATGAATTTATAGTTAACGGCATTTTGACGACATTGAAATTACTTTTCTTTTTTATCAAATAAATCATTCAATTTGTCAGCAGCCTCCGTCTAAATTTCAGGAAGCACATGAGCATATATATCATATGTTGTGCTAATGTTAGAATGCCTCAAACGCTTTGAAATAAACGTTTTGTAGTAATAACATAGTGGCGTAAGTATGTCTTAAATCGTGGAATCTAACATATGGTAATCCTAGTTTTTTGATTACTCTAGAAAACTGTTGAGTTAAATAATCAGGTCTTACTAATCTACTATATTCCTAAGTACACATAAAATTACTAGCATGATAATCTTTCTATAATAGTTCTCTGTTTTTTTCTTGTTCTATTTTCCATTCATTTAGCTCTTGAATAGTCAAATCTAATATTTTAATTTTTCTAGCTGATTTATCAGTTTTTTCTTGCAACGGTGCAAAAATACTTAAATTTAAGACTTGAGATTATTCATGTTTTATATATTACAATTCATTGATTTTAAAAGAATAGATTTTTCTTAAATCTGTCTTTGAAATAATTTAATAATTCCTCTTTAGTGTCAAAAAGAATGCTAACATTCATATCTTTATAACTAAATTTATTTGTATATTTACATTTTCTAATATGATATTGTCTAGTTAACATTTTATTTTCATTATCTTTATATTTTATTGTATCTTTTTTTAATAACTCAAAGTGGTATTTATGTAGAGTATTGTTATCCTTATTATCTACTACAAATAAGGCATTATCTTGTATGCGTGAGAAATCTAATGATTCTAAATCATAAAGACCTACAGAAAAGTAACATTTATCTTTATTGTAGTAATAATCATTTAATCTTTCAGGACAGGTAAAACCAATTAACTCCACCTTTGAATTAGTTATTGTCAAGATTCCACTACCAAGTTCTTCTATACGTTCTTGTAAAAGCATATCTAAAACTCCTTATCATTATTCTGTTATTTCATTTGATTGAGATAAAAAAGAAAAATCCTTCTTTTGCATATCGAATAAATAAGCCGGTGCTATTTTTATAATATTGTTATTAACTTTAATTGCAATTGTTTCATAAGATCTATCTAAACAATTTGAATTTGTTTTTCTACTAAAGTATCCTATGACCTCACATTTGTAAGTATCACTTTTATCTTTGTAGTATATATCCTTTAATTCATCTGCCTTAGGACTTAACAACTTCCATTCTTTTAATTTATCTATTTTTTCATTTGTATTGTCAAAAATAATCATTGAGTTTAGAGTGTTATCAAATTCAGTGTTGAGGAGTTTCAGAAAGTTGTATTCAGATAGTATTTTTATATCATAACCTTTCTCTATTAAATCATATACCTTCTGCTCCTTAGTACTCATGCCAGCATCCCCCACTAAGGATTTATCCTGAACCCCAGCTATTAAATAATCTGTAGTTTTAGATACGCCACTTTTAATAATTGCTCCTAGGTCAACAACCTTTTGCATAGCAGTTTTTCTATCTAAAGTTTCAAGATCACCAGTAAATACTATATTTTTACCATATAAAATATGAGATGTATCAAATGAATCAGTTAAAGCTACAATATCAGAAACAGAAACTCTATTGAATCTAGGGGATTCTTTTCCAAACTTCCTTTGAGGAATTAAATCCTCAAAAAGTTTTATAGGAAGGCTAGTATAAGTACTACAGTAACTTTCAAAAGATTTATGGTGTTGTTTCTTTATACATGCTAAGACTAGCTCGGCACATGCTGTTGCATCACTAAGTGCATTATGGTGGTCGTTGATTTCAATATTAAAATACTCAGTTCTATCTTTTAGTGATTTTCCTATTTTTTCACCTCTACAGGCTCTAGTGGATATGGGAATACTACATAAATATTCAAAATTAGGCATGCCCAAATTGTAATAAAACAAACAATTTTTCAAAACCGACATATCAAAAATTGCATTATGAGCGACAATTATATTTCCATCAAAATAATTCTTTATTTTATTCCAAATATCATAAAAGGTTGGGGCATCCTTTACATCTTCATGGGTTATCCCATGAATTTCTATGTTCTTTTCATTAAATTTTAATGGTTCGGGTTTTATTAACGAATAAAAAGTTTCAGCTATATTATTATTTTTAACAGCAACCAAGCCTATTGAACAGGCGCTATTGTAATCATCATTGGCAGTTTCAAAATCAATGGTAATAAAATCAAAACAACTATTCATATTTACTTATATCCTTTCTAAAATAATATTTTAATGTATTGAATTTTACTTAATTAGATATTTTCCGACACAATACATATATTGAATATTCTTCCGAATAAAGGTGTAAAAAAATACTCAAATTTTAAATTTGAGCTTCAGTAACTCTATTGGTAAGTTTTCTGCTATGGCTATTTGTTCTAATGTAAAGCCTGGATATTCTTATAATAAAGTATTTTGAATTACCAGCTCAGCGGCAAATAAATTAGCTTCTACTTCATATCTATCAGTATTTAAGAAGGTATATTTTCTTAAAAATGTGCAGTTGAGCGTTGGATGAAGTATAGCATGTCCAAGTTCATGGGCATAAGCGAGAATTTTCTTTTTAGAAGAGAGATTAGAATTTATGTATATAAATTTCTTCCTCTTCTCATATTGGTATAAGCAATTCATTTTTTTAGGAAAATTCAAAAACTATATATGAATATTAATAAATTCTGATAATTCAAACGGATTGTTATCTTTATATTTTTTTCAGATTTATATTTAATCTTAAATCTTTTATTTTCCATAACTTTACCTCTTTTATTATTAAATATATTATAACTTATGGGAATTGGTATAGCAAATTACAATGTAAAGGAAAATAATCCTGATTTATTTACAGTTTCAGAATTTAAGAAGTTGACTTCAATTTTTAAATATAGATCACAATATTCTTTGAAAGCTAAGTGAACTTAAAAGTTACTATTTAATTTGTGCATTTTACTAAAAAATAAATAGGGAAAAGAAAGGATAGAAAGTGGAGAACAAATTTAAAAAAGATTTTTTAGTAAATATGAATTGTTAAGTTTAATAGTAACTTTAGTTAACGGAGAGATTTTAATTGACATACCTTGATCATCTAAGTATAATTATACTTAGATGATCAAGGTATAATTTTTGGAGGTATTCATATGAAAATTGATAAAGGTTTAATAGGTGGAAGTACTATTCTGCTATTGCTGTCTTTACTAGAAGAAACGGATAGATATGGATATGAGATAATAAAGGAACTTGAATTGCGTTCTGATAAGGCTTTCCAATTCAAGGAAGGTACACTTTATCCTGTTTTACACAAACTTGAAAATAGCGGCTATGTAAAATCTTATATAGCTAAAGGTGATACAGGTAAAGAGAGAAGATATTATCAGATAACTAAAAACGGGAAAAAACAGCTTGTAGAGGAAAAGAAAAAATGGGAATTATTTTCCATGTCTGTTAATAAAGTAATAGGCGGTGAATCAAATGCCTTCGCCTAAAAAAGAAAAGTTTTTAGAAGAGGTCTTGTCTTATATTAAATTTCCTTTTGACAGGGGTGATATCAAATTTGAGCTTGAGTGTCACATATTAGAGAAAATAGATTATTATACTGAACAGGGATATGATAAAGAAACAGCGGAACGGCTATCCATAAATGATATGGGAGATGCTAAGGATATTGGAATTGAACTTAATAAACAACACGATCCATTTCTTGGTTGGATATGGAAGATAACAAATGTAATGGTTATATTATTTGTAATATTTAACGTCTATATTATAGGAGCTCATCTTATAATTACTTTATTTGATAATAATCCCATTAATGATATTCCAAAGTCAAATATAGTTTATAGAATTGATTTAGATGAAAAGGTTAAATTGGATGATAGAGTTATCAACTTTACAAATATTATTTATGACAAAAATGGAGATATGAATATTTTTTACGAGTATTACAATACCAAGTTTTGGAGAACTGGATGGAGCCTTGGTACAATTGGAGATATAACTGATAATTTAGGAAACAAGTATGTCACTGGCTCAGGCCGCGGTGGTGGTAGAATAAAATCCAAATGCATATGGACGGCTGCCAACTTTTCAAATGAAGCAGACACATTGATTATAAATTATGATAGCTATAATAGAAAATACAAGGTAGAAATCCCTCTACAAGTAGGTGATAACGATGAGTAGGTCTAAAAAAGTTGTGAGAAATATTATTGTCCTAATAATTTTATTCTTTTTATTTCTTATGGGGTCAGGTCTTTATTTAAGTCCATTATCAGCTCATGAACACTCTGAACGTAGTATACACTACGGTCCATCAGAAGTGGTGCATGTAGAAGATTTTGATAAAGGCAAATATATGCTTGGCAAATATGACAAATGGGTTTCCTGTAATACAGTGAATAGAGAATTATTTTTCCTTTGGGGATTTGGGAGCCAGGTAACTGGATTTGAAAATGATAAGACTAAAGCTATAGATTATACTTGGGACATGTCTAGACCGTATTATAAGCTTTACGGTATTATAAATGATGATAAAGTGAAAAAGATCGAAATTACTTTGAACAATGGAAAGATTTTTACACAAACAGAGTTTTACGATGATTTATTTTTGTTTACTTGGAGATCGGATAATAACGAAGACTGGAACTTCAAGAATATTAAAGGGTATGACTCTGATAACAATATAATTTTTGAAGATGAATATTATCACCCTATAAAATAAGAGAACTAAATATAATTATATTGACTTAAAAACAACATTTTTGAATGACCCTAAAATAGCATTTTAATGTTGACAATCACATTTACCGGAGTATAATGTAAATCACTATATTACTTTTAAAAGGGCGGAGAACTGTATGAGTAGTATCATTTACAGAGAAATTAAACGATCTGATTATGACCAAATCAGAGAAATTATCAACCAGAGTTTTGGATTATACAAGTGTGTGGATAATGGTAAGATTTTGGACAGTATGCTCCATGCCTATCTGCAAAGCTGTCTTGCAGAGCAGACATTTCATTGCGTAGCTGAAAAGGATGGAAAGGTCATTGGCGTTATTATGGGGCAGGCGAAAAATAAGTATCATGCTTTAGCGCACCTTACTCCAGCGATTTCGCTAATTTGGTATTCGTTAAAAATGAACGCACAAGCAGCACTGCACCATTGTGATATTGATGTTTACAAAAGGCTTCATCAAATCTATCACGAGTTTTTGATTGGTAGAGAAAAGGAATTTGATGGTGTGCTGACACTGTTTGCGGTTTCAGAGGAGTGCCGTGGTTTAGGCGTAGGCAAGACATTGCTTCACAAACTGCTGGATTATCTAAAAGAGAACGGCGTAAAACACATTTACCTCTACACAGATTCATTTTGTAATGTGGGCTTTTATGAGAGCCAAGGCTTTGAGAGATTAAGCGAAAAAGGCATGATGATAACTCGTGAACACAGGGAAACCACGATGGATGTTTATATGTACCGTTATACCGTACAATAAGAAAAAAGGCATGAAACCTAATCTTCGGTTTTATGTCTTTTTTCCTTATAGTATATGAGATTATATGATTATATTTATAATATTAGGATAAAATATCTATCAATGGATAAAACTATTAATGACTATTTTAATATGAAAGTTCTTTGATAGGAGATAATTTTATGAATGTAATTTTAGAAAGAATCTATGTAGATTTTATTATGCCTCACAGATTTGATGAGTATAAAGAGATTTTAAAGTACGCTGTCAATAAAGGATATTATTTAACGTCTATGATTGATTATTATAATAATCATTACAATAAAATAGATGATGCAAAGATTATTATATTAAGACATGATGTAGATGATGATTTGAAAGGGACTAAAAAATTTCTTGAGATAGAGAAAGAATTAAAAGTAAAATCTTCATACTATTTTAGAGTCAATACATTTGATAATGAGATTGCAAACGAAATTATAGATTGTGGAAGTGAAGTAGGGTATCACTATGAAGAATTAGCGACCTATTGTAAAAAAAATAAAATAAAAAATAAAGATTCTTTAGGTGATGAAGATATGAATAGTATTTATGAAATGTTTAAAAATAATATAACAAGTAAATTTAAAGATTATGATATTAAGACAATTGCAAGTCATGGAGATTTTTATAATAGGGAAATAGGTGTACCAAATCATCATATATTTAAGTATTTTAAATATGATGACTTAGGTATATTAATTGAAGCTTATGACGAAAATTTATTAAATAGTTTTCAGAGTTACATAGCCGATGATATGTATAGACCTTTTTGGAAAAATAACGTATCAATTTATGATTCTATAGAAAATAATGATAAGAGAATATTATTGTTAACCCATTCTTGTAATTGGCATTCTAATAAACTAGAAAACTTAAAAAAGAATTTCAATAGGTTACTAAGAAAATAAATTGAAATTTAGCTCATTTGAAATTTATACTGGAACTCTAAAAACTAAATAAAACATAATGGCAAAATAGGGACTAGAGATAGTTTTTTATTTTGCCTATTTTTAAGAGAGAAGATGGACATGAATGAAATAATTTTAAAAATAATAATATACATAGTATTAGCTTCAACCATAAGATGAGTTTAAATTTTTTTGATTGCATGTTATAATTATTTACATAAATGTCGGGTTATATTACATTATATTCCGGAGGTAACAATGAGCAACAATAATATTCCAATAAATGATTTGCCAGCAAAATCTTCCGATATCAAATCTATGGATCAATCTAATGATATTAATCCATCAGTTAAGTCTTCTAATGATAATTCGGAAAATAAAGGTGCAAAGTCAATAAATCAAAATCTTTGCAATCTGCTTTCTGATATTGAAAACTCAAAAAAATTAAATAATATGTTAACTCAAGATAATGCAGCTCAAGGCAATGTAGATAAAGACATATGTTCTAATTTATCAATAAATGATACTATTAATCAAACAGCAGATACATTAAAAAATATAAATTCTATTAAAGACGAATTATGCAAATTACCATTGGATCCATGTGAAAGTGAATATATTTCTAATAGTGTTTTTCCATTAGTAAATATATTATATTTGATTTCAACAACATCTCTAAATCTATCAAATTCAGTGAACATTTTAACCACATCTTCTATAGTTCATCCTAAAAGATCGGAACTTAAGGATACTATTAGTTTAATATATGACATTAATGAAGAATGTGAAGACTTATTTAAAGTAATAAAAAAAAGATTGAAAATATTATTAAATGACTAAGAACAAAATAAAAATTTATTAGAATTAACTCTTTATATAAAATAAATAGTACAAGGTATTAAAGTAAAGGTCATGTATGAGATTAATATTTAGTTGATGGCCTTATTTTATTTAACAAATAAAATATTTAATTTAAATCAAAGAGTTCATTTCAAAAACATTATAAGTCTTGAAATGAACTTTAAAACTATTCTTTAAAATTATTTGGGAACTGTTTTACAATTCCTTGTGTCATCACATCAGCCATTTTTAGAGCCTGCTTCTCAATCTGGTCATATACTGAGATACTATCCGCATATTTCTTTGTAATCATGTCAACGGCTTCAGATTTGGTGCTAGGTCTTTTTGATATATTTGAATTTTTACAAGAAATTAACTAATAAAGAATAAAAAAATTATAAAAGAACATTCTAAAGTTAAAAGAGGAGGGATATGTATGGTTAATAAACGTAAATTTACTAAGAAACAAATGGCTTCATTGGGGATAAGGAAGACTGAAAACGGTGATTATGATTATATTGATCCAGTAGAAAAGGAAAAATCAAAATATAAGACCATAAGAAAAGAGACTAAATAAGGCTCTTTTTAAAATGAAATAAAAAATACGCTAAAAACTAGTAAAAGTTTCATTTATCTAACAAATAAATACATATAGAAATGATATAGTGGTATAATATAGTAAAGAGGTGGTTAACTTGGGACGTAAAAATAACAGAGGAAAAACTAAAACACCAACTGACTTTAGTCATTTAATTGATAAAGTTGAGGAAAAAGAAAATACTGAAGAAATAAAAAGTGAAAAAGAAGAGTAATAGCCTTCTTTTTTATTTTGAGAACAAAAGGAATAAGGTTAAAAATATATTATTAATTATGATTTTTAAATAATAGGGAACATTATATCGATATAAATAATATATTAGTAATAAGAAAGAACCTAGACTTAAAGCAGTTACTGTGACTAAAGATCCAGAATTGACTCCATAAGGAAGGTTCTTTTTATATAAAATAAAAAGAATAATAAAGATTTATTATGGATAGCCTAATACTAAAAGAGGTGAAGGCTATGGCGGATAAAAAAGTAGGGGATTTATATAATCTTGAAAATGCTGCAGAAAATACCATTGCTTCCTTAGTGAATATGGGTGTATTTAATCAAGCAATATCAGGAATATCACCGATTACACTATTAACTCCTCCACCACCGTATTTTAAACCAAATGCAAATAATAGTGAAGAAATTAATCCAGAAAAAGATAATTTTAAAGAATAATATATAGATAATAGATGAAAGAGGCAGTAAATGCCTCTTTTTGATTAAAAAATATATGAATACAACAGTCGAGTTAATTATAATAAAATTCATATATATATAATAATTATGACTAAATCCACTAGAAAAGGATTAACTAGAATGATTGGTTCAGTAACAGCAAAAGTAGTTAAGCAGCCACAATGTTTAGTTATGATTGTTCCTGAATAGTATTTTAAAATAATTAATTAGAAGGTAGAAACCCTGTAAGAAAAAATTACAGGGTTTTGCTTTTGCGAAAATAGTAAAAAATATTAATGATTTTTTATTCACATATATATTTAATAACTATAATACCCCGACTTTGGTAGTATCAAATAAGAAAGGAGGGGTATTATGGAAGTTAAAAAACTTATGAAAAAAATTGACGCACTTAGGAAGTACATGTATGAATTAATCGAAGAAAAATCAGACCTAGTGGACCCGGAAGTAGTTGCAGCAAGTCAAATGCTAGACTCAGCTCTTTATGAGTACTACAAAGTTCTTGAAAAGAAAAAAGATAAGTAGTAACTAAAAAAAGGGGAGGGGTTAAAGAACACCTCTCCTCCTTTAAATGATGTTTCGATTAATTAATAAATACATTTAGTATATAAAAAAATTTCATTTGGATAAACTAGCATTAGGAGGTGACTGAGTTGTCAGAAGTAGAAGATTTATTGAAGGATGTTAATATCCTAAGGGAGAAATTAGAATACTTAATAGATAAAAAGAATGGTAATCTTATTGATCCAGAGGTGGTGGCAGCCAGCAAAGTGTTAAATGCTGCACTAAATAGATATAATGAGTTTATAGAGGAGAAGATTAAAAGATAGCCTAAGGGCTATTTTTTAATGCTTGAAGAATAATATTAGATATAGTTACTTTACTCACTAATATTTAGCAAAGGCAAATGTTATAATTAGTAATGAGTAAATTTTATAACATAAATTTTGCAATTTATATTCTTATATATGTTATACTAATAAATTAATACGAAAGCACGAGGTAAATTATGGGACAATTTTTAGAAGACTTGAAAGATAATATTACTAAGACCTATGGAATAAGATTTTTTCCTAAACAAAAGAAAAGATTTTTAAAATATGTAGGAGATGAACTTGAAAATTTAGGACTTGAATATACTGTGATAAAAGGAAATTTGGTAGTTGGAAATGTAAATGAGGCAGAAACTATATTTACAGCACATTATGATACTCCAGGGATTATGCCTCATTGGATGAATTATATTATGAAACTATCAGGCCACACTAGACAAATTACCATGGGAATATTGATCTTTGCAATAATTTCAATTCTAAACTATTTCAATCTTAATATTATAAATAATATATTATTTTTGTGGTTTATAACTATTTTGATTCCAAATAGAAATAACTATAATGATAATTCATCAGGAATAGTGACTTTGCTTAATATAGCTAATGAAATTTCCAATAACGACAATTATAAGCATAAAAAGAATAAAATAGCTTTGGTGCTTTTTAATAATGAAGAGTGGGGATTGCTAGGGTCAGCATATATGAAAAAACATTGGACAAGCAACGGATTTTTATTAGAAAATAAAAAAATTATAAATATAGATTGCGTAGGAGCAGGGGATAATGTTATGATTACCCATGGAAAGAATGAGGAATTAGCAGAAAATATAGAAAGGGTTTTAATAGAATCCGGCAAAGGAAAAGAAGTTGTAAAATATAAATATAAGCTAGTACCCCTATCCGATGAATATAACTTTAGAAAGTATAATATATCAGGAATAATATTCTGTAATAAGAGCTTAATTCCTGGGGGATATTATATTCCACTAGTACACTCATATAAAGATAAGGTATTAGATTTAGAAAATGTAGTGTGGCTTACAGAAGAATTATTGAAAGTGGTTTAATATTAGCCATTAATATTTAGAATATGTAACATTGAGTATGATAATAATAAGCAATAACTAAGATTATAAGAACACTAATGATAAAGAGGTAAAACTAATGAAAGAATTAAATTTTAAAGATTTCCATATAAGCGAAGAAATATTAAAAGCTTTAGCTAAATTAGGTTATGAAGAACCTACAAAGGTGCAAAAGGAAGTTATTCCAGAGGCGTTAAATGAAGGAGATATAATAGTTAAATCAAAAACAGGAAGCGGTAAAACTGCCTCCTTTGGTATTCCCATATGTGAAAAGGTAGAAGTGGAAAATGGAAAACCTCAAATGCTGGTACTTACTCCAACTAGGGAATTGTGTATCCAAGTAAAAGAAGATATATCTAATATTGGAAGGTTTAAAAAAATACGAGCTACAGCAGTTTTTGGGAAGCAGCCATTTAGCGTTCAGTCAAGGGAGTTAAAACAAAGAACTCATGTGGTAGTAGGAACCCCAGGAAGAACTTTAGATCATATTGAAAGGGGAACTTTACAATTAGATGAGATTAAATATCTGATTATTGACGAAGGGGATGAAATGCTCAATATGGGATTTATTGAGCAGGTAGAGTCAATTATTAATAAGCTACCTTCAAGCCGGGTGACCATGCTATTTTCTGCAACAATACCAGAAGAATTAGAAAAACTATGTAAAAAATATATGAAAAACCCCATTACAATAGAAGTTAGCCCAGAGGAAGTTACAGAAGAAAATATAGAACATATACTTTATGAAGTTCAAGATAAATATAAACCTAAAGTTTTAAATAAAGTAATAATCACTGAAAATCCAGACAGCTGTATTATATTCTGTAGAACCAAAGAGAACGTGGATAATGTGTATAATGGACTTAAAAACAAAAATTATCCTTGTGGCAAAATTCATGGTGGAATGATGCAAGATGAGAGATTAGAAGCCATGAAAAAATTTAAAAGAGGAGAGTTTATATATCTAGTAGCCACTGATGTAGCGGCTAGAGGCATTGACGTAGAAGAAGTAACTCATATAATCAATTATGACCTACCTATGGAGAAGGAAAGCTACGTCCATAGAACAGGAAGAACAGCTCGTGCTGGTAAAGAAGGAAAGGCTATAACTTTTGTAACACCATATGAAGATAGATTTTTGAAGGATATAGAAGAATACATAGGATTTTCTATACCTAAAAGAGAGGAACCTATGGAGTATGAGGTTGAGAATGCCAAAAAAGCCTTTCTAGAGAAAATAAAAGCTACACCAAAAATAAAAAAAGATAAGAGCAGAGATTTAAATAAAGATATCATGAAAATATACATAAATGCTGGTAAAAAGAAAAAGATAAGACCGGGAGATATTGTAGGAGGCATTACAAGTATTCCAGGAATTACTGCTGATAATATTGGAATAATAGACATACAGGATAATATTTCCTATATAGATATATTAGAAGGAAAAGGGAAAGTTGTATTAGAAGGGTTAAAATCCGTAACCATAAAAGGAAAGATTTTAAAAGCAGAAAAAGCAAGGAAATAAGGTATCTGAAATAAAATAACTAAGTAAAATAAGTAGCCATCGGAGAATAGAAAAGTCTCAGATGGCTATTTTTTAATGAAAAATTTCTCGATCAACATAAGTTTTTCATTTCTTCTAAATTGCTTAATTGCGTACTCTCTCTTTTGGGCAGATATCTTGTCCTCAAATTCTTCGAAATAAACAAGTTCTACAGGCAATCGACAACGAGTATATTTAGCACCCTTACCCTTAGAGTGTGTTTCTATTCGTCTATTTAAATCAGTAGTCCATCCAGTATACAAAGTACCATCTGAGCATTGAAGTATATATACATAACACATATTAATCACCAAGGTTATTATATCACAGTGCATAACTACTTATCTATTAGTAGATTTCAGTTTTAAACAATAGAAATATCTATTTATATAACACACATAAATAGATAATCACTAATATAATGATTTGGCTTGCAGAAATTTAACAAAACAGTCATACTATATATAGATACAATATATACCTAATTTTTCCATAAGTGCATTGAATAATTAAAATTACTAAGAAATTATTTGTACTGCATGTATAGGGTTAATAGATAAATCATTAAAATAAAGTAGATATAGTATATGTAGGAAGAAGGGAATAGAATATGATTTTTGGAGCTATAGAAGCAGGAGGTACAAAGTTTGTATTAGCTACAGGCACAAAAGAAGAAAACTGCCCTTTTCATGGAACTTGCCTAGAAGGATTAGCTTCAGGCCCTGCAATTGAGGGAAGAACTAAATTAAAAGGCATTGAAATACCAGAGGATCATGAATCATGGATGTATGTAGCAGATTATATTTCTCAGGCCATAGTAAATTATATATTAGTGCTATCTCCAATAAATATCATATTAGGTGGAGGAGTAATGGATAGAAAATTTTTATATCCACTTATAAGAAAGAATGTAAAAGAACTCTTAAACGGCTATATAGTAACGGAAGAATTAAAAGATATGGACAATTATATAACTGCACCAAGTCTGGCTGGGTAGTAGTTCTGGTATATTAGGTGCTTTAGCTTTAGGGATAAACGAAATAGATGTGCAATAATCATCTAGTAATAGTATAGAAATAATAGTCGCCTGAGAATAAAAGCCTCAAGTGGCTATTTTTTATTGAAAAAATTTTTGATTAACATAAGTGTTTCATATCTTCTAAATTACTTAATTATATGCTCTCTCTTTTTATAAAATTATAATGTAAAATTATAGTTATAAATAAAAATATAGTATAATAGGAAGTATCAGTATATTTGATATTAAAGGTAGCTTAGATTCTAAAAGGTAAATTATACTGTAACAAAAAGTGCATAAAATATAATGAATTAAGAGATCTAGATATGGATTGGAAAGGAGTTCTTCAATGAGATTTGATAATGATGCTAAGAATTGGGATACTGAAGAAAGAATTAATAGAGCAAAAATAATAGCAAATGAAATAAGTAAATCCATTGATAGCAATAGAAATTATTCTGCTATGGAGTTTGGGTGTGGAACTGGTCTTATAAGTTTTAATCTTTATGATAAATTTAAAAGTATTACTCTCATTGATTCCTCAAAAGGAATGATAGACATATTAAACTCTAAAATTTGTAAATACAAAGTAAAGAACATGTTTCCCTATCATTTAGATATATTCACTGAAAATACATTAAATGAGGAATTTCATGTTATTTATAATTCCATGGTGCTCCACCACATCCATGATACTGAATCTACAATAAGAAAATTTTATGAATTGCTTAATAAAGATGGCCAATTATGTATAGTAGATTTAGATGAAGAAGATGGCAGCTTCCATAAAGAATATAAAGATTTTCATGGGCATAATGGGTTTAATCAGCAGAATTTGAAGAATATTTTAACTGCTTCAGGTTTTAAGGATGTAGAATCAAATACCTTTTTTTATAGTGAAAAGATTATAGGAGATGAAAAAGTGAAATATTCATTGTTTTTGATGAAAGGGAGAAAGTAATATTAGAGGTGGAAATTATGAAAGGTACATTACATCATGTTGAGATTTATGTAAGAGATTTAAATATAAGTAATGAATTTTGGGGATGGTTATTACAAGAGTTAGGATATAGAGAATATCAAAAATGGCAACGAGGAATAAGCTATGTTTTAGAGGATACATATATTGTATTTGTACAAGCTGAAGAGCGGTTTTTAGATATACCTTATCATAGGTGTAGGGCTGGACTAAATCATCTTGCTTTTCACGGGGAAAGTCGTGAGTTTGTAGATGGTATAACAGAAAAGCTAAAAGAAAAAGGTATAAAAATATTGTATGAAGATAGGCATCCTTATGCAGGAGGGGAAAATTATTATGCTGTATATTTTGAAGACCCAGATAGGATGAAAGTTGAAATAACTGCTGATTGAAAATGCGTTAAAATGTGAAGTGAAATTATGTATATTAGATTGGAGAATTAAAATGAAAAAGCATAAATTTTTACTTTTGTCCATGCTTCTTATAGTAGCGATCATTTTTTTTATCTCATTGGCAAATATGGTTAGGGGAAAAGGATTTTATATATTCTATAATCTGATTTATGGATTATTGCTAAGCACAATTTTACCTTTATATTTTACATATAAAAGCCGTGGGCATAAAGCATTTTACGATCTTGGTATTAGAAAAATTAGAATAAGGCAAATTGTTATTCTGGTTGCTTTTGTGATTTTTTCCGTAGGTGGTCAATGCATTCCTTTAATTATAAATTCTATTTCTATTCCATTTGAACTGCTTTCCCTCTGTATAGTACCACTTATTATGACTACATTTTTTGAAGAATTTCTTTTCAGAGGATTTATGCAGACCAGATTTGAGAAACAATATGGATGGTTGCCAGCAATACTGATATCTGGTTTTTTCTTTTCAATTTATCATTTAGGATATCCAGGTTTTAGAACTATAAGTGATTTGCTACTCTTGTTTGCGGTTGGTATAGGGTTTGCAGTGGCTTTTAAACTATCAGATAACAATGTCATTGTTTCATATTTTGTAAATTTGCCAAATGCAATTTTGACCTATTTATTAAAAATAGAGCAATTTCCTGTATTTGATAATTTCTCTACGGTAATTGCAGGAGGAACAATTTTATTCATTATTTTAATTTTTATTTTTTCATCTAAAAAGATGAAAAAGCAGCACTATGTAAATAAGTACAGCCTTTAGCTACTGTAAAAACTTTGATTGCTAGTTTACCCATCATCGCAGGTACATTTGTAATGCTATGGAAATAGATTATTTAAGATAAAATTACGTCACAATTATTAAACATTATGTATTAAAAACAAGGTTTAACTTTATTTGAAAGTGAGTTGATTATTTTGAACTATAGATTACTTGAGAGGTCAGAACTTAAACTATTAGGTGAAATTAATAGAAAAGAAATTGTAAATGAAGTTTATTATTTTAGAAGTAATAAACTTGAAATAGTAAATGAATTTTATAATATTGAGGGCTGGATCTTGAAAGAACTCCATGAATATATTGATAGATTACAAGACATATATGATAGAAATGGAACTATATATGGGGCCTTTGACGATAAAATAATTGTAGGTTTAGGGGCTTTAGAAAGCAAATTTATTGGAAGAAATGATGACCAACTTAAACTTGATATGTTATATATAAGTAATAATTATCGTAAAAAAGGTATAGGTAAAAATTTAGTTAATTTACTATCTAAAAGAGCAAAAGAATTAAATGCTAATAGTCTCTATATATCCGCTACACCTTTTAAAAATACAGTAGATTTTTATTTTGCTATGGGTGCAAAAGTGACAAATGAGATAAATAAAGACTTATATGAATTGGAACCATATGATATACATATGGTCTTGCAACTATAATTATATATTGTTCTTTAATAAATAAGGGGGGCAAAATGTTTAAATTAGATCACTTTGTAATAAATATTGATGTGGCTTACCAATGTAATTCAAAAATTATTGAACAAATAATAAATGCTGGCTTTCCCTATGAGCCTAAGTGGGGGAAAGGAACTAAAGGGTTTAAAGCATCAAATTTATGGATTGGAAATGAATATTTTGAGATGATAAATATCTTAAGGCCTAATGGTGGAGGATGGAAAGAAAATTGGGTTAAACTATATAACCAAGGACATAGAGGAATGATTTGTCTTATGTTAGATACAGATAATATTAATAGAGTTTATGATTTATTAAAGAAAAGGAATGTTGAGATTACAACTCCTGAATTTCTAAAATTTAAGTGGTTTTTTAATATATTTACTCGAACAATGCCATGGAAAAATAGTTATATTAATTTTTTTCAAGGAATTCCTTTGCAAATTGGAATACAACAAATGAAAGATCAGAAATCTCGTGAATTTATGAATCAATATATGGTTCCTAATAGTAGAGATAACAACATTATTGGCATAAGTAAGGTTGTGGTTAAAGGTCCTTTTACCATAGAGGATATTAAATTAATAAATGATATTTTTCATGAATCTATTATAGATAAAAATCCAATTACTATTAAGTTAGATAAAAGACAAACGTTACTATTTGAAGAAAATGACAAATATCATGTTGATGTTTTTACTCAATGTAATAATGAAACCTTCTATAGTAAAAATATAAATATAGAAAATGTTACTTTATATAATGGGATTTTATAAATGTAATACAAATAAAATATACCTGGTTTGATTGATTATATTAAAAGTAATAGAAAATGGGGTGTATTAACAATGTTAAACAAAATTGATTCAGAAACCATTATGACGGAAAATGATGTATTTATTATGTTGGACAATCTATTAGATAGAAGAGAGAGTGAATGGTGGGATAAATTTTATTCTGATAAGGATAAACCAATTCCGTTTTTTAAAAACGCTCCTGATGAAAATCTTGTTTCATATGTGGAGACAGGGCTATTTAAACAAGGAAAAGCACTTGATATTGGTTGTGGATATGGTAGAAACTCTTTTTATCTTGCAAGAAAAGGGTTTGAAGCTCATGGAATAGACATTTCAATGACTTCTATAGAATGGGGAAAACAAATAGCAAAAGAACAATCTATAAAAGTAAATTTATTATGTGAATCTATATTTAATTTTGAAGCTAAATCAGAGAGTTTTGATTATATATATGATAGTGGTTGTCTCCATCATATAAAACCTCATAGAAGAAACCTGTATCTAAAAACCATTTTAAAGTATTTAAAGCCAGAAGGATATTTTGGTATGACATGTTTTAATTTAAAGGGTGGGGCAAACATCTCTGATTACGATGTTTATAGGGAATATTCCATGCATGGAGGAATTGGATTTTCTGAATATAAAATAAAAAGTATTTTAGAGACTTGTTTTGAAATAGTTGAATTTAGAGAAATGAAAGAAAGTATCGATGACAATATATTTGGAAAAAGTTTTCTTTGGACGGTATTAATGAAAAAGAAATAAAATATTTAAATCTATATTGTAGAATCATTTTTAGTGAATTTGATTTAGGGTGGATAAAAGATATTCTCATTGAATGGAAAAAAATTTGGGGGAAGACATATGCTAAATCATTTAGGAACAAAAGTTTTAGAAACTGAGAGGCTTATATTAAGACCTTTTAGGAAGGAGGACGCTAGAGATGCATATGATAATTGGACATCTGATCCAGAGGTTACTAAATATCTAACATGGACAACTCATGAAGATGTAGAAGCAACAAGAAAAGTGTTTGAAATATGGATTAGTGAATATAGTATTTATGAAAACTATAATTGGGCAATAGAGTTAAAAGAGAGGGGTAGTGTAATAGGTTCAATTTGTCTTATGAATATTAATAATCATAAAGAGAATTGTGAAATTGGCTATTGCATAAGTAAAAATTATTGGAATAGAGGTATAACAACTGAAGCTTTTTTAAGAGTAATTAAATTTGCATTTGAAGGAGTTGGATTTGAGCGTATAACTGGTAGACACCATATAAACAACCTAGCCTCAGGGAAGGTTATGGAAAAATGTGGTTTAAGATATGAGGGAACTTTGAGAAAAATTACTAAAACCAATACAGGATTATTAGTTGATTGTAAATATTATTCTATACTAAAGGAAGAATTTTTATGAGTTAATAAAAAAATCAATGTAATTCAATTCAGAAAGGAGTATTTTAACATGAATATAATAATAAGACAGGAAACTGAAAGGGATTATAAGATATCGGAGCATATTATAGAAAAAGCATTTGAAGATGCTGATTATAGTGATCATAAGGAGCAGTTTTTAGTTGAAAGATTGAGAAAAAGTGACGTATTTGTACCAGAGCTTTCCCTAGTTGCAGAACTTGATGGAGAAATTGTGGGACATATTATGCTTACAAAACTTCTTATTAAAAATGACGAAGAAGAGTATGAATCATTGGCATTAGCTCCTGTTTCGGTGCTACCACAACATCGAAATAAGAGTATAGGCAGTAAACTAATCATTGAAAGCCTGAAAATTGCAAAAGAACTTCAATTTAAGTCAGTAATTGTTCTAGGACATGATGAATATTATCCACGATTTGGATTTAAGCCTGCAGACATATGGGATATAAAGCCTCCCTTTGATGTACCAAAGGAATCCTTTATGGCATTAGAACTTGAAGGTGGTAGCCTTGTTAATGTGTCAGGAGTTGTAGTTTATCCAAAAGAATTTTTTTAACTTAGCTTCAGTACATTTTACAAAGAAATAATCATCACATAAAAATACCGTAAAATTCATTTTGATATGCTCCCCTTAAGGTAGACAGATTAAAAAATAAAAAATCTATCACTAGA